>CAVXRF010000001.1:0-221615 GCA_963764185.1 uncultured Solirubrobacteraceae bacterium
AACGGGGATCGAAAAGACTTACGATCAAATCGTCATGGCGTTCCTCAGCGCCAGCAGATTAGACAAATCGATTACGCCGTCGGATTTCTTCGCGCGCTTCAATAAATTGACAGATATTGTGGCGGATTTGGGAATAGAACTCGTAGATCGCACGGAAGATGAGATCATTGCGGGGCGTAATTTCTCCTCCGTGGAATCCGTCTTCCAAGAAACAGCTCTTGCATCGCGTGGATATGATAAGAATGAGGATGTTCTAAAACACGATGTTGCCCATTACGCGCTTGTTTGCGATGATCGCGCCGAGAACCCCAAGAGATGGTTCCTGACCCGAGACCGCAGCCTGCCTCTGGCCGCTACAAGGTTGAAGGGAAATGGCCAACGGCAGTTTACTTATGCGCTATTGGGTTTTCTCCAAACCGTTTCTCCATTTGTTGTAGCGCACGCTGAAGAAACCTGTTTTGCGGACGTGCTAACAGCGCTTTTCAACGATCAACTCTTTCCTCGGGAAAGGATGCTTAGCCCCAAAGAGTTGGTTCTCCTCGTCCAAATGCATGAAGACGAATGTTGAGCACGCCCCCGGACCAATTGGTGCAGGCGGTAGATTATGTAAAAAGCTCCATCCTGCGCGGGCAGCCTTATCGCCTCGAAGAATATGCCGGAGTATCGCTAGGACTCAAATCGTTCCTTGCATCTAGCTCCGATGACCGCAGAAAAAGAACTTGAGTCAGAAAGAGCAAGGGCGGCGTTTGCTGCTGACCAAGAAAAGGCTGCCGCTGAAGATGAGCGCCGACAACGCATAGAGGCCCAGACAGCTCCGGCAGCAGTCCGAAGAAATAGAGGATCTGCGTGATAGAGATCAGGACAAATCTCGCACGATTGAGGCTTTGAAAGGTGAACTGAGCGACACCAGGTCTGCCCTAGAAGAATTCGGCCGATTTCGCCATACCATGGAACGGCAAGACTGGATGCGCCGGGTATTTCTGATGACGGCAGGTCTCATTTGCGGTCTTCTAATATGGTTTGCGGGCGACAGGATTGCATCTGTGATAGCGAACTCGGCACCTACTTTATCCCGTCGCTATGTTCCTGCATGTCTCAAGGCTGTGGCTTGGATTGTTTTTGTCATTCCCTCCGTATTGTTTGTGCGTCAGACCCGCTGGGCGGACCAAGGAAAGGTCGGATTTATTGCGGCATTATTGTTGGCTGGGTACTGGCTTTCCGGTGGGGCCGCTAATACTCCGGTCGTTTCTGTCGCGACTAGTTCCGGCCTCGTTGCCGCTGCTCTCGTGCTGGGCTTTAGGTCTCCTCTTTTACATCCATCCAAGAAGTAACTTCGACTCCTTGGACAACTCTCAAACGCTGCACCTATTCAGATAGGCCACGAGCGGCGACCCTCTCATTCGCAGATTCGATTATGCGGACAGCAAGTCCCGTTGCGCCGCGGTCAGGGGAGAAGGCGACTTGGATGTCGCAGGCGAGGGAGGGCAGTGGGGAGGAGAATGAGGGTAAGGAGAAGTCGTTTCATGCCCCCTCCTTAAACCGCACGCCGGCGGCGCGGAAGGTTTCCATTGCCTCCAGTACTGGCGTCTCATCAGCAATGGCGTCCCTAAGAATGTCCTTGAATTCATCTTCCGTTAGCCTCGGCGCGTAGTGGCCGCGGGCGCCTTGCCATGCGGCCTTCACATCTTCGCCAAATACCGCATGTGCGTCATGATATTTGCCGAGATCTTCGCCCATCACTACAGATACGTTTTCTTGGTACCAGTTCTCAAACGCCTCGCGGTCCTGGTCGGTCATGCGGCTTGTTCCTTCAGCTTGCGTTGCAACTCTCGCAGTTCGCACTCAAATTGGCGTGCAGTTTTCCATGCGCAATCCTCTCTTGCGTGCTCAGGAATTTTTCTGACAAGCCTCTCGGCAGCATCCGTTCTGGGAGTCTTGCCCGCCTCACCAAGGTTCTCTCTGATCCGCACTACGTCTAAGGCTCGGCATATTGCTCTCTGCGCGTCCTCTCCTGATACTTGGAACCATTCACCTTCAAGCCGATACCTTCGTAGCAGGTAATGCGCCTCGCGTTCCACGGCAGCAGCTTCCACTGTCATGCACTCTAGGCTGTATAAAAGCACCAAACTCAGATGATGAGATGTTTGTAGTTCTTTCAGCCGATTTGCGGGATTTGTTGCCTTGCCAATCTTAATCACACCTGCGCCAGCGCCGATCGCATACACGTAAGCTTTTCGGGAATCACTATTGCCCGAAAAATCGGGCGGCGCTATATCGGCAGATGTCATTGCAGTTCTCCTGAAACCGAATTGCGGTGGCAGGGCATCTGGGCGTAACAGCGCTCAGGTGCCCACAGACATTAGCCAAAGATCGACACTGTCAACCGAAAATGCTTGACCACTTTCATCCGCGCAGGAATATCCGTCAAGAAAATGTTCGGAGCGGGATATGGCGGAAAGTTTGCGATGGATCGGCCGTTCCAGGCAATGATGAAACGGCATCAGAGAGTATGAAGACACCAAGATCCTTCAGTTTCCTTTATGGCCTGAACCCGAGCGCGGGGTTCCCAATGAATTCAGCCGGTCGGCCTTATTCGCGGCCGTACAAGCTACTGATAAACGATACCTTGATAACGAGCAGATCGCTTCTCAAGAGGGTTTCTCGATAACGTATACCGGAAGACGCTTGAATCAGATTCACCTCGACGTATTTGAGGGCATAATGCATCTGGCAAGGGGCTTACCAGAAGGTAACCGTATAGAGTTCACGGCTCATCAGCTGTTAACACTGATCGATGCGACGCAGGCTCCTCTCAGTACAAGTGGCTGACACGCACGTTCAACCACATCACCGCTACTTCTGTTGCCGTGTATAAGGATGGCGTTAAGGTATTTTGGGGCTCGCTCCTGCCCAAGGGGGCCTTTGACGGTAAGAAATACGTGATGGAGATAAACCGGGAACTTATTGAGCTTTTTTATCGCGGATTCACCAGAATCGATTGGGAGCAGCGCCGCTACCTCCGGCGTAAGCCGCTCGCGCAATGGCTGCAACTCTACTATTCCAGCCACGCAAAGCCACTGGACGTTTCGCTTGGGTTTCTCCGCGAGAAATCAGGAAGTTCGACAAAATCTCTGGCTAAGTTCAAGCAGATGATAAAAGCAGCCCTCGGTGAGCTTGAGACGGTGGGGGCGGTTAATACCTGGTACATCGATGAGCGCGGGAATGTCCACGTGGAGCGTACCCCGTCGCCTTCACAGCAGAGATATCTCGCCGCGAGCCTGAACGGCATTCGGAGTATCTGCGCGTTCTAGACTTTTTAAAAGAAGATTAAGAAGATATTAGCGGCATGGGCACAATTCGTGCGACATCTTGAAATCGAATGCTGATCTAACCCTAACCCGACTGGTTTCGCTACCTCCGATGCCGATCTTCGCTTACCTCTGGTGCTGACAAATCCCTACTTCTGGTGCCGGATCGATACCTTCACTGCCGAATCCAAATACCCCTAAAGCCGAGTCCCAATACTTCCAATGCCGAATCGAATCCACGCCCGCCGTAGCGCGTCCCAGCGCGCAGGCTAAGGCGGGGGTGGGTAACGCCTCCACCGAAAGATTGGAAGTCTTCTTTTTTCCAACCATTTGACCTAGGCCGCCTTCAGATAAAATCGACATCATGCCCAAAGACCCCCATGAACGAAAGCAACGCTCGTGGCAGCTTCGAGACGACATCACGCTCACCCTCGACTACGCCGTCAAGAACCCACCCAACATTGCGGCAATCGAGGAGTTTCTGTCTAAGGCAGTCGAACACTTCAAGGAGCGCCGGGACAAGATCCATGAGGAGGTTTACAAGAACGGACGCTGGGAAACCTATGCAATCGATGGAAGAAAGATTCGCGGGATGGGCTTTCTGACGCACCCCGGAGATGAAATCGGAAACTACCTGAGCACTGACAGTTGGGTAAAGGCCGTCATCAGCGCGTATAGCGCGGCGAATACTCTCTCGCAGATGAAGGAGACGCTAAACGCCTATAAGGAGCGGGCAGACGACGGCTGGCTCGCGGAAGTCATAACGGCCCTTGAACAGCGCAACGGAGACCTGGATGCCTTCGATCTTATCTTGAGGCATGTAAACTTATCGCCGTTCCCCAGTCTGTAGCTTATCGGTGCAGCGCTGCCCCCAAACAAAACAGGCCGACTCTCGTCAGCCTGCTGGAGCAAATCTTTCCGTGGCCCGAAACTACAACCGCTTCTTGCCCGACCTCTTCGCTGCGGCCCAGCGTCTCCGCATCGCTTCTGCGAGACGCTTACGGCCGGCGGCCGACATCCCCCGTTTCTTTCTCGGAGCGCCTGCTGGTTTGTTGGAACTTCCCGGAGGCCTTCCCCGGCGCTTTGCATAATCTGATCCACCGCTCAAGCCTTCCAAGGCCTGTATCGCAGCGTCGAGCTTGCTGCGTTCATCCCTGAGTTGTCCAACTATTTCGAAGAGATTCATCAGGCAATCTTAGCACTCTGAAGCGGATAGCTTGTGCCAAGAGCGTACACTGAGCCCATGGATAACAAACCGTATACCAATGTCTTTCAGGACGTGCACAGGCAGATACAGGACAAGAAGGATGAACTCCGCCGAGCTACCGAACAGCGCACAGGCGTTCGCAGGCAAGACGCGGAAAAGGAAGCTGTGAAGGAGGGCTTTGATTGCCCCGCCACCGACATCCCCGATCTCCCTAACAAAATGATGCAGTAACGAAATCGTCTTGTCGTCCTTCCGCTAAATACCGATTGCGCTTTCTAACGACTTCGCTATTTCTGACTGATGCCGCTTGTCATCAGTTTCGCCAGCCAAAAAGGGGGGGTCTCCAAAAGCACCCTTGCCCGCCTCGTCGCGCGTGAATATGCGAACGCTGGATGGGCTGTAAAGATTGCCGACCTCGATGTCGGCCAGGGTACGAGCTTTCACTGGCAGGGAAGGCGCCTGCAAAATGACATTCAGCCCGTCATCCCGGTCGAGCGCTTCGGAACGGTTGAGCAGGCACTCAAGCTGATCGGTGGGCTAGATCTCGTTGTCATTGACGCGCCACCAAATGCAAACGCAGGCACGCTCCGCATAGCCCAAGTCTCTGATGCCGTTATCCTGCCGACAGGCCTATCCCTCGATGACATGCACCCCGCCGTGCTGCTCGCGCACGAGCTTGTGAAGAAGGGCGTTGCCAAGGCCAAGCTCGCGTTTACCCTCTGCCGCGTCGGCGACAGCCACAAGGAAATCATCGAGGCGCAGACCTACATCACAGATGCAGGTTACCGCGTCCTGTCTGGTTCTATTCCAGAAAAGATTGCCTACCGCCGCGCTTCTGACGCAGGATATGCACTTACGGAGACCCGTTTTCCTTCACTCAATGGCCGGGCAGACAAAGTTGCGCAGAGCATCATCAATTTCATATCAGCCCTTCAGAAGAAAGCTGCCTGATGGCAAAGGTTCCACCTCGAAGCGGCAAGGGGCCGCCGCCGGTCACAAGCAACACGATGGGGAACCTCGATAAGCCCGAAGCCGAAGAACTAGTCGCGCTGAACTTCAAAGTGGCAAAGCCCATCAAGAAGGACTTCAAGATCATTGCTGCAGCGCTCGACATGGATATGGTCGAATTGTTTTACGAGTGCTTCGCTGCGTTTAAGCGCGAAAGAACGAAATAACGAAATCAAGACACAAAAAAAGCCCCCACCCCTAAGGGGTGAGGGCAAGTGAACCAAACAATGGAATAATCACGTCACGTCAAACTGTTAGCTGTGTAACCCCACTATCGATAAAAGCAGAATCACCAGCCAATGAAGCGGAAAATATCGCACGCTAATGCAGAAGTCCGGTACCAACCAGCGTGCTCAGGACCCAGCACGCCAAACCCGCGGCCACCAGATTGATTCGGCTCGAGACCGGGAATGCCGCTATTACGAATAAGATGAAAGCGGCTATCACTAAAATTGTGCTTAGCATAATCTCTCCACAAAGAATTGTTTACCCGCTGGGGCGGCCTCAGGCCTGCTTTAAGGCACTCATCTGTTCTTCCAGCAGCTCCAGCGTCATATCCAGCGGAGTCTTGCCGGTCGTCTTAATCCACTCGTGAGCAGCAATCGCATAGGCCTCATCGAGGAACTTGCCTAGGAATCGGTGTGTAATCTTGTACCGCGTACCCCATGAAATACAGGTGAAGGTGTCCAGGTCATAGGCCACAAGCACCACAGCGTGGCCGCCGACAATGGTTTCATCGCCGCCTGTATCCCAGACCTTCCGCGGGTCGTCGGCATTGTCCATGACGCTTTGCGGAACGTCGATGCCGATGTAGGCCACGCCACAGTCTGCGATGGTCCGTTTCAGGTCATCGAGGTTACGGTAATCAACTTCGAGAAACGCGAGAATCTTGTCCCGGCCGTCTTTGCCAATCGGAGCGCCGGTTTTAAGCAGTAGGTCAGGACAGCCTGCTCGTTTCCGCCCTGGTCGGTCGAGTCGTCGCCCTGGACGTATCCGCAGGCCTCAGAATACGAGAGCTCCAGCACGTCCGCGTCCGGCTCCGTGATTTCCGCCCCGCCGGCGTTGAAGGTCCACACCTGGCGGGCGTGAAAAAACGCCGCACAGGTGCAGTCTCCCAAATCTGAATTGAGCATTTCCCCGAGGTCCACCGGCATTCCGTGGCTGTAATCCACGGATACAGGAGGAGGGGGGACTTCTTCCGTCCCACCAAGGCGCTCATATGCGGGATAGCTGGATTGAACGTACGCGGTTGACGCCCGAGCCTGTACTGCATGGAAATACCGTGGAGTTAAAGTTGAGGATGGAGGAATCAGGCGGGCGAGATCGCCGCAGACTCGCTCGTAGTCGCGGATGACCGGATGAATCGGAGAATCGGCGGGAAGCTCGCCGCCTTTCTGGGGAGGCTCCAGGGCGGCCTAACCTCGGCCTTTTCCGACGCGCTCCATTCATCGCAGAGGACCGGGTGCTGATTCGGCGTGCAGGCAGCGAAGCTACCAATCGTCGCCAAAGCCGCCAATCTCTTCTTCATTCGTGACGGGATCATTGGCTTGTCCTTGTGCTGCGATTACCTGCTCGTGCTTTTTCAGGAACGTTTCTGCCCATGTGGCGGGCCGAAGAGCCTGCAGGCTATGGACAGAGACGAGCCAGACGCTCATTAGCTGCACCTGCAGATTTGGCGATCTGCATGCCGATGTAGGTGTAGAGCGCGTTGATGTCTGCTTTGGCATCCGTCCCCAGCGTCACGAGGGCCGTCGCCGCGGTGTCCGCAACCGCCGCGCTGATGCTTTCGCGGCTGCGAGAAGTCCGTTGCTACCTGCGCAAGACCGGCTTCAGTCGCCGCTTCAAGCTGTGGGATGCCGACGGCTTCCGACTAACCCGCTTCCCGCTGCATGCGTCATCACCATGCCGAAGCCAGAATCTTTTCCAACGCTGCCTTCTCTTCCGCTGTAGGCTTGCGAGCGAGCTTCCTCACGTGGTCGCGAATTTGCCGAAGATAGTTTCCGACATTCACCAGCTGATCGCGGCCGTTATCCTCACCCAAGCGCTGACACCGAATATGAACTTTGTATTCCGCTCCCAGCTTGGGGTCACAAGAATCTTATATTTGTCCATGACCGGCCTCTGATCCTCAATGAGAACCTTGACGTCATGCTCGGCAGCAAGGTCTAAAGGGCCTCGGCGATGATGATCCGGTATAACCACCCCAGCCCGGCTTGCTCGTAAGCCCGGTTTCTCCGTGTAATCACTTCATTGCACCACACCGATATCATCGTCAGCAGTGTAAATGGCGTCTCCGACGAAAATTCAATCAGTGTGTATTCGACCAAGAAGAGATCCTCTTCGTAGCTCCATGTCTCCGCCCAATCCGTGGTGGTATTGCCTGATTTCATGCGGCCCTGGTCAAGGTTTGTAACCTTGGCTAGCGACTCAAGAAGCGCCTTCATGCCAGCTTCAAAGTCGGTTCTGAAATCGGCATACAGCTTTTCTCGAAGGAACATCGGGATGTCGCAATCTTCAATCAGCGCGGGAAGCACCAACACACGACTCTCCTCCAGCTCCCTCATCAGACCAGCGTTCAGCTCCTTATTGCACCAGTTGGAGGCAACGGACGCCTTAGAAAGCACGACCAGAAGCGCGCCGGATTCCTTGATGGCCCGCTGCACCCAGTTGCAGAATCGAGTCACCGACGTTCAGTTCCCACTTGTCTATCCACACATGAACATCGTGCTTTACAAGCTCCATGCTGAGTTTCGCGACAAATGCCTCGTCTGAGTGCGAGTAACTTATGAAGATTGCCAAGATGACTCCTTCAAATACGCCCGAGAGAGTGATCTATTAAGCGCATCAATCCCACGCCGAATCGATGCGGAAATACCAATGAGAAGAGCACGGCGAATTCCGGGCGATCTCTAGCAGCGCCGGAACCTCTATTGGCCCGTTTTCTGAAACCTCCAACAAACCCGACCAGCTCTGCGGGGTGTTGGGCGTCTTTTGTTCCATAATCCCGTCATAAGTATGCCAGCGAAACCACTGATAATCTTCCGCCGGCTTGAACCAGGCAAAATGCAGGCGCGTTATCTTTTCCCAAAAGTGCGCAAGGGTGCTTCGAAGTAGCCTTCGGGCAAGCACTTCGGTTAGGGCTTCCAAATGGTAGGAAAGACCGACGAAGACCTCCGAATTCATCGGGTCCATCCCGGAGAACAGCCTGAAAACCTGCTCGGGACCATAATAAGGATTCGCGAATCCCCGCCCCTTCTGCGTGTTGCGCACGAGAATGGTGTGCATCAGCCGCATAAATAGTTGTTCGGCCTGGCGGTGTGCGCCATACTGCTCAAGCTCTAATGCTGCAGCTACCATATACGGCGTCGCAGATTCGCCCCATGGCCACACATGCTTAATATGCTCGGACAAAAAGCTGTGAACATACTCCTGCCGCTCCCATTCCTCTAGCTTCAGCCGGTGATACAGGCTTAGTGCACTGAGCACGCCAGCCAAAATCGTCATTCGCATCGGGTAAAAGTCGCCATCGGTGACCGGATCGCCTTGCACGAAAGCTGTTTGATTCTCAGCACATTCCTGGCACAGCGCATCGAGTGCGCGAACCGCAGCAACGGAGCAAAGCTCGAAGGAGTTATTCCACCATTTAGCAGCCATCCGATACTTCGACGCCATGCACAGAATGTATGAGGAGGTTACTATCCACGCTTCAAACAGTGCCCAATGGTTTCCAACTCGTTCGCAGTTCTGCACGATGTAGCTGGTAAGCAGCACAGCGCTCGCGATGGAGCGTCCGGCGTCGCGGGGCGGAATGCTGAATTCGCTCAGCCGAAGGGTCGATTCTAGAAATGCAGAGAATCGCTCCTTTTCGAACGGGCCTGTCCCGCTATTGACGATCAGTTCAAGAAGATTGCTAAACGCTTCTGTTTCGCGCGGAAGAAACGAGCCGTGCGCCCTGATAAATCTGGAAACCAGCTCATGCCCTTGAACCGCCTCTAGCGGCCTTGGATTGTGCCTCTTCCATACCTTATTTGCGGTTTCAATACGGTTCAAGACCGTCTCGCCTATGCGGCCGTTCGTGACGAAATATGGACGATGATGTTGGCGCGACCGGACAATTGCCGTCGAGATAGGAAGTTCAACAAGCTCGTCGATTTCACCCTTGAACCGCTGCCACTCTGGCAGTTTGAGGTTGCCGCCCTTGAGTTGATAAGCGCGCGGTACTTTGTCGGGTCCGAGGGTGACTATATCCTTGCCTTGCTCCAAAGCTCCATGCGAGGAAATGTACAGCACCGTCTCCCCTTCGGAGGCGAGCACCTGGCAGAATGGTATTTGGTATTGCCGCTCGTTGGCGCTAGTCAACCAGTTTTCGACGACTCTCTCGATCACGCCATTCCTCGTATTTTCTGGCCCTGATCTCGTTAACCTTTTTCATAAAGGCTTTGTCCTGCTCCCATTCCTGCCACAAACGATGCATTGCTTCCGCCATAGTGGGGTGAGCGATGTAGACACCCTCGACCTTGCCAGTGACGGGGTCGAAATCCATCTCCCGAACCTCCTCTGACTTAAGGAAAAGTTCCTTCGTCATGGGTTGACCTCCAGCATCTATCGCAGTGCCCGCGCGCTCGGACGATTCGTCCAGCACCTTGTAGGCAAGCTTGCTTTGTTGTCGCGCGATATCATCGGCATATTCGCTGAGCTTCGCCAGGCGGACTTCGCCAACGAACTTGGGAACATCCACCAACCGAAATTCCATTGGCGTGCGAAGCTCCTCAAATCCTGACTCAACCGTTCTCTTGCCCTCGTCCGTCACTTGCTCATACGTAAATCCACGCCCCTCGTGCTGAGTAAACTGCTGCCCTAAGGAAGCGAAGACGCTGCCCTCTTGGACTCTCATCTTGACGAAATAAAGCAGTCGTTCGCGCAGCTCTTTGCGGGATTTTGGGAAGTCAGGCAGCATTTATGAAGGACTTTGTCGATCGTTTCTGTCAATTTAAACTATGCCTAATACGGAAAGATACATGGATTTGTTATGACCGATGCTCTCCCCGAAATCGCCCTCCTCGCCCAAGGCTTCGCCATGTGCGCGCACCGCAACCAGCCGCGTAAGCACGAGAATGCGCCTTACATCGTCCATCCCATCCGCGTGGCGCATATCGTCGCGGAGTACACCGACGACGCCAACGTCATCGCCGCGGCGATGATGCATGACGTGCTGGAGGATACCGACGTAACGGCCGAGGAGATGCGCCGGGTGTTCGGCGACAAGATCACGGACCTCGTGCTGGAAGTAACGGACGTGTCCCGGCCCAGCGACGGCATGCGCAAGGTGCGAAAGGAGAAGGACAAGGAGCATCTCGCCAAGTCATCCGCCGGCGGAGCGACCATCAAGCTGGCGGACCTAATCGACAACTGCGTCAGTATTGCCGCCCATGACAAAGGGTTTGCGCCTGTTTATCTGCGGGAGGCCGAGGAGCTCCTGCAGGTGCTCAAGCATGGGGATAGAAGGCTATGGGAAAGGGCTCGCGACGTTTTGCAAAAGGCCACGCTCAGTGTGCATTCTTCGAAACTTGAGCCGTAACCGATCATGGTTGTTGGGGAACCTGTTTGACGTAATATTGATAACGCGCTGTCTGGTCGCAAGTTGTAACATCAAAACGGACCGGGCTCAGCTCGAACAAGGGTGTGTCGCGCGCCACATCAGTCGCAACAACAACATCTTTGTCTGTCAAATAAGCGATCTTAGCGTCAGGACTAAGGTTGGAGCAGCGGATTGTACGCGCCCGACACGTATACCCTCTCGACAAATCAAGCTTAGACTCAATCGCAAGCCGGCGACAATCACTCGGTTCAGAGAACCCCGAAGCATATATGACTTCCTGGCCGATATTTGGCACGAAGCTAGTTGCAGTTATTAGGCGAGCATATGTCTCACCAGAATCGTAGTTTGCGGCTCTGATAAAACGAGGCGCGAGAAAAACAAGTAGGACGGCCAAGCCGCCCACCCGCCCCAGCCATGCGAAAAACTCCCTCGTACCGGCGAGCTTTCGTCGGTCTTCTGCCGATGGTCCGCGTAGACTGCGCAGGAAGTGATAAGTGGTCGCGATGAAGATTCCACAGTAGACAAGGACTGCCCAGATCAGTAAGACGGCAATTGCTTGTACTGCGGTATGCGGCCGGAAAAGCAGACGGCCTAAGAAGCGTTACTTCCGAGATTAGAGTATTAGCGAGCCAAGGCGAGATGACCAACGCACTTGCAGCGACGATCGCGATCACTACTTTAGCAAGGAATGACGATGTTATCTTTTCAATGAATGACCAGTAACGGATAAGCGCCGAAAGCAGCCCACAACTGGCTGCAACGATGGCAAACACAAGTAACCATGGGCGATGAAGAAACGGGAAACAATCGTAAAGAGCAGTGCGAAATATCGAAACCAGTTCACGATGATATTGTCCGGTCATCGTGAGCCATCGTCAATGACAATCACAAACATCTTCCCGGCCGCCCCCAGCCCCCGCAATCACGCTTGCAATTCTCGCTGAATCTGCCATAAAGGCGGGAGCGACATCGAACTTTGCCGGACGATGCCGCCCCCTGGCCACCCGAACAGATGTAGTACTGCCGAATGGTTGACCCCGATATAGCCTCTCAAGGCTCTTCCTTCAAGCGCATCGTCGCTTCCTCCGTTGTTACGCCTCTCATCCCGAGCAGAAACGCACTGCCTATCGCGTCAAGCAAGTTCCGCACCAAGGGACCGAAAACCAGCTTGACGCGGCACCGGTTTCCGCTCCGGGAAACCGTCAATAACGAAGGAGCGCATAATGCAATCATTCAATGACCAACCGAACCCACCGCCACCACCTTCAACCGTCTCGAATGCCGCAAGTGAGCCCCATCCAACGAGGGTCCTGAGAGTCCTTGTCGCCTGCGAATTCTCCGGAATCGTCCGCGACGCGTTTCTGGAAAAAGGCCATGACGCGTGGTCATGCGACCTGCTGCCCGCCGAGCACAACAGCAACCGTCATATTCAAGGCGACGTGCGAGACATCCTGAATGATGGCTGGGATTTCCTGATCGTCGCACATCCACCCTGCACCCGCCTCTGCAATAGCGGCGTGCGATGGCTGCACAAGCCCCCGGCCGGCAAAACCATCGACCAGATGTGGAAGGAACTGCGCGATGGCGCCGAACTGTTCTCGGACCTCTGGAATGCGCCTATCCCGCATATCTGCGTCGAAAACCCCGTCATGCATTCCCATGCGAAGAAGCTGATACGGAATTATGTCGAGTTTTCGCAGAGCGTCCAGCCATGGCAATTCGGACATCCCGAAACCAAGCGCACCTGCTTTTGGCTGAAGAATCTTCCACCGCTTCGCCCGACAAATATCGTTGAGGGCCGCACGCCGCGCGTTCACCATATGCCGCCGTCACCCGACAGATGGCGTGAACGGTCACGATTTTTTCGCGGCATCGGCAGAGCAATGGCTGACCAGTGGGGAGATCCAGAATCTCTTGCCGACAGGCAGCTGACGCTTTTCGCAACGGAGGGCGTAGCATGACCGTCTCGTGTTCAGCATGCGGTCAGGAATGGCCTCGCGACCCTGCCCTTGAGGTCGAATGTCCAATATGCAACAGTCAGATAGGGCACTTCTGCGGCTCTAAACGTCCATCTGGGCATAAGGTCCGCTTCGGCTCGACGCTCATCCATCCGGCTCGCGACCAGCTCGCGATGGATTTGGGCTTCCTCCAAAGGTGTCCGGCCGCTATGGTTTCAGCCGACCTACCTATCATCGACCAGCGCCAGATGAGCCTTCTATGAAACAACACCGCCTCATCCGCATAGACGGCACCGAAACTATACTCGACCACAGGCCATCCTTCGATGAGATACGCCGCCTTATCGGTTGCGACGGTCTCGACACAGTAACCATCGACCGCAGCGCCAGACGATTATGTTCGTCGATGACACCGGGATGATCGACGGAAGGCCGGTCAATCCAAGGCAACGGCTCGCTACTGCGCCATTTGCAAGCCAGGGACCATCCACGCGATCCATGGAGAGCGGTCGATTCTCCGATGACAGGGGCCAGGCATGAGGAATACTCAGCAATTCGGTTTTGGCTTCGAGCAAATCGTGCGGAGACCGGAGCCGCACGACGCACCTGCCCTCGACGCTTGAAGAGGCTATTCCGGTCTACCGAGAGCTTATCGATCGGCACAACGCCGCGACGCCGGTCGGGGACGCAAGACGGTCCGTAACCTCCGCAACGAGGCGCGCGCCAGCCCAGCCAGAAGCTTGACCCTGAAGGAACTCGGCATTAGCAAGACGACGAGTCAGCGAAGGTATTGCTCCCATCAGCACGTCGATGTTCCCACGGCTCGCAGCGTCAATGAAGCGCCTGATCTCGACTGAGTCGGGGGTCGTGGATTCCTCGGACATGACTGGGCCAGTATCTCGCAGAGAGGCACCTCGGAACGACCGAGAGCCCCCGCCCAGGGCGGGGGCTCTCGCGACTCGGGATCAGACCGTCGCGCTGTCGGAGCGCCGGGCTGCGGCGACCGCTCAGTCGATCACGAAGCAGTTGTCCTCCAAGGTGCTCTGGGTCTCGGCCGCCATATCCGCGAAGTCGTCCGCGGTTTGGGAATTACCGGCACGACCTGCCCTTTTTGAGATGGTTTCGTCTTCATTGTGTTCTTTCGCCAGGGTTTCGCAATCCTGGTCGCTGTAGTTGTCGTTGGCCGAGCCGACCTTGCTCGGGTCGATGTTCTGGGCGACGGTCGTCGGCTGGCTGGTCACGACCTGCACGGCGACGGGCTGTTGAACCGGCATGATCGCTGATGCCACGCCACTCGACGCGAGCACGAAGCCGGCCGATGCGACGAGGACTGTGATGGTGGTGTGGATCTTGGTGCTGAACATTTCGTTTGCCTCCTAGGGCGAAGTTGGTTTGTAAGACCATCCTCACTCCGTCCAAGCCCGCTGGAAAGGCACCCTGGGGGTGGACTCGCTCACACCTCGCAAACTCATGACACCACCGCGAGCGATCCTGCGAACCGGCGCGAAGTCGCTGGCATCGTTCTAACGTGTTCATTGCGCCACGAGAAATGACTCTTTGGGTGCCACGCCCCCGGCCATCCCCCCGGCGCGGGGGCACTATCGCCGTATGAGCCCACGGGACGGTACGGCGCGTTTTGGACAACCCCGCGTGCCACATTGGCGCACCACAGACCGCCAGGGGATTGGTGCAATGGGTGAGTGCTCTCAAAGGCAAGGCGGAGGTCATCCGAGTGTCATGGAACCGGCGACCCGTAGGGCACCACCACAGTGCCCACGCCCCGGGAAGGGGGACTGCGGGGTGCTTGCGGCGGCGCACCCCGTGTCCGGGGCTCCCGGAGTGGGCGCTCACGCACCCACCCATCGCCTGGCAGCCTCCTGGACGAACACGCCCGTGCGCTCGGCCTAGGCTTCGAGCTGCCCCACGGCATCGGTCACGGTGAGGTGATCGGCGAGCGCCTTCAGGCCGCCCGGCGGGCTGAAGTTCAGTTCAGCCGCTGGATGACGAGCGAGGCGATGCTGGGCTGCGTCTCGCCGGCGTTGGGCGTGATCGTGAGCGCCACGGCGTTGGCTTCCGGGCTGCGAAGCTCGATCACCGAGTCGGTGACGGTGGTCGCGACGAGCGCTTCGCCGGTGATCGTGGTGTCCGCCGTCGCTCGCCCGCTCAGGGTGTAGGGCAGTTCAACCATGGGGCCACCGCCTATCGAGGGCGAGCAGAAGCTGGCCGGGCTCGCTCACCGGCACCGAGAAGGCCACCCTGTATGTGCCGATTTCTCCAAGCATCAATTCGCTCGGGCTGGCCCTGGCGATCGGCCCCGCCGCCGGGCCGTCTTCGGGGAATTCGACGGTGAAACCGGGTTCCACGGCCGATCCGTTGTCCGGTGGCATCAGGGCGTAGAACTCGGCGTACGGCGAGGATCCGGGTGGGCCCACCGGGCCGGTTGCTCCGTCAGACCCTTTCGCGCCTTCGTTTCCGGTGGGCCCGGGGGGCCCGCTCGCGCCTTCGGGGCCGCTCGCGCCACTGGAGCCCGTCGCTCCCGAAGACCCTGTCGGTCCTGCCGACCCGGTCGCGCCCGCGGGCCCTGTCGCGCCGCCGGCGCCGGTCGCGCCGCCCGCACCTGTAGTGCCCGTCGCGCCTGTCGTGCCGCCCGCGCCCGTCGCCCCGCCCGCCCCTGTCGGGCCGCCCGCGCCCGTCACGCCGTTCGCCCCAGTCACACCTCCGGACGGCCCAACCGGGTCGGTGGCGCCGGCTGGTCCGGGCGATCGGCCCGAGCCGGCGGCGCCAGATTCACCACGAGAGCCAGCCGACCCGCCCGCCCCCGGTAGCCCCGCGGAGCCGGCGCGGCCTCGCGCACCGGCGTGCCCGCGCGGCCCCCGCGGCCCCCGCGGCTCGCGCGGGTCCCGAAGCTCCCGATCGTGTTTGGCAGAGGGGTGGGCGGGCGCTTCCGACCCGCCCCGTGAACGCCGCGGTGCGGCACGGTCGCGTGGGGGCCGCCTGGCCGATCGCGAGGCCCGTGGTCATGCCAACTGCCCCAACGAACCCCAGCGCGCAGGCCACCGCCATGAAGAGACCGCACGCGCATCGGCCTCTGGCCGGGCGCGGGTCCGTCTCTTCGAAAATCATCATCACTGTGAATCTCGACGGCCAAAGGGTGAGCGCCACTCCCCGGAGCCCTGCGTACGTCCGCGGGCGCCGGTCGTCTGACGCATGGATCAACATGAGCGGCATGGCCGGTAGAGCTGTCAAGACCGAGGCGGTGGTGCTGCGCTCCATGCGCTATGGGGAGGCCGACCGCATCCTGCACCTGTACACGCCGGATCGTGGCCGCGTGAGCGCTATCGCCAAGGGCGTCCGCCGCGCCCGCAGCCGCTTCGGCGGGCGTCTCGAGCCGTTCTTCCGGCTGCGCATCGAGCTGCACGAAGGACGCAGCGAGCTCTTGACCGTCACGGGCGCCCAGACCGTCGACGGTCACGCGAGCCTGCGCGGCGACGCCGGCGCGCTGGACGCAGCCGCGCGGGCGTGCGATGCGGTGGGCCGGCTGTTCGAGACATCCGAGCCGCATCCGGGCGTGTTCAACCTCCTCTGCCGCAAGCTGTCGCTGCTCGACGCTCAGGCCGCGGGCGCCGGGCGCTCTGCGATCGGCCGGTCGGCCACACTCGCGTTTCGCCTCAAGCTGCTGATCGCGGCGGGCCTCGCGCCCGAGCTGGGCGCGTGTGCGGCCTGCGGCGAGCGCGAGCACCTCGTGGGGTTCTCCGGGGCGGCGGGGGGAGTGGTCTGCGGAGCATGCGAGGCGGCGTCGTTTCCGCTGGAAGAGCGGGCCCATCGCTTCATGGCCGATGCGCTCGGTCGTCCCCTGGGGGAGGCGCCCGAGGCGCCCGAGCCGGCGCTTTCGCAGGTCGAGCGAGCGATCGCGGCGACGCTCGAGCACCACGCGCACGTGCGCCTGATGCCGGCAGCCGGCAGTTCGCGCTGAGTTGCCGGCCGGCTGAGCCGATTTCCGCGGCGCGCCTCCTCGCGCCGGCTCCGCGGGTCGGTGGCTGTATCGTGGGAGGCTGTGGACGAGGGCTTTCCGATCGCATATGAGGTGCTCGAAAAGGGCGTGCCGGTGCTGGCATCCGACGGCCAGCAGGTGGGCACGGTTCACCATGTGGTGGCCGCGCCGGAGAAGGACATCTTCCACGGTCTGGTCATCACGACCGCACAGGGACGGCGATTCGTGGAGGCCGCCGATGTGGCGAGCCTGCACGAACGCGGCGCGGATCTGAAGATCGACTCCTCCGCCGCACAGAGCCTGCCCGAGCCGGGTGGTGGGGCTCCGGTCTACGACGAGGATCCGGGCGAGATGAAGGGCTGGCATCACTGGGCGCATAAGCTCGGCATGCGCGGCGACTGGCACCGCGAGCCCTGAGCGACTGTGAGCATCGCCACAGGGAAGGACACGGTCGCCGCCGGCTTCGCCGAGCGCCGGCGCGAGCACGAGGAGGAGACCCTCTCGCCGCTGGCCGCGCGCTCCTATCCGGCGCTGAGGGCGCGTGCGGAGGATGACTGTGGCCTGCGCACGCCGTTCCAGCGCGATCGCGACCGGATCGTCCACTGCAAGGCGTTCCGCCGGCTGACCCACAAGACGCAGGTGTTCGTGGCGCCGCGGGGCGATCACTACCGCACCCGGCTCACGCACACGCTGGAGGTCACCACGATCTCACGGACCGTCGCGAGGGCCCTGCGCCTGAACGAGGACCTCGTCGAGGCGATCGGCCTCGGCCATGACCTCGGGCATCCGCCCTTCGGCCACATTGGCGAGGACGTGCTCGACCGCTGCCTGAAAGAGCACTTCGGAGAGGGCTTTCGCCACTACGAGCACTCGCTGCGTGTGGTTGATCACCTCGAGCGCGACGGAGAGGGCCTCAACCTCACCGCGCAGGTGCGCGACGGCATTGCGCGCCACTCGAGCCGCGCTCCTCTGCCGGAGACTCTCGAGGGACGGATCGTCAGGGTGATCGATCGCGTGGCCTACATCAACCACGACATCGACGACGCTGTGCGGGCGGGCCTTCTGCGCGAGGAGGAGCTGCCCGAGCGGCCGATCGCCGTGCTCGGCTCAAGCGGCTCTGAGCGGATCGACGCGCTCGTGCACGACATGGTCGAGCACTCCGCGCCGGCCGGGGACATCGTGCAGGGACAGCAGGCCGCGGCTGCGATGGATGCGCTGCGAGAGTTCATGTTCGAGCGCGTCTACCTCGGCCCCGCGGTGCGCGCCGAGCACACGAAGATCGCCGGCGTCATCAGAACGCTGTTCGAGCACTACGTCGAGTGCCCCGAGCTGTTGCCTGCGGCGCCCGCCGGCGGCGAGGGCGATCTGGCGGGCCGCGTGACCGACTACCTCGCGGGCATGACCGACCGCTACTGCATCAGGGAGTACACCGAGCTCGAGGTGCCCCAGGCCTTCGCCCGCTAGCGTGGCGGTCGTGGCGCTGTACACGAACGAGTCCAAGGACCGCGTCCGCGACGCGGTCGACTTCGTGGAGCTGGTCTCCGCCCGCACCGAGCTGCGGCGCGCCGGGCCGGCCCGCTTCGAGGGGCTGTGCCCGTTTCACGATGAGCGGACGCCGTCGTTCGGGATCGACCCGAGCCAGAAGGTCTACCACTGCTTCGGCTGCCAGGCTTCCGGCGACGTCTTCACGTTCGTGCAGGAGACTGAGGGCGTTGACTTCAAGGCTGCGCTCGAGCTCTTGGCCGAACGCTACGGGGTCGAGCTCGAGCGCGAGCAGGAGGATCCGCGCGAGGCCGAGCGCCGAAAGCGCCGGGAGCGGCTGCTCGAGCTGCTCGCCCGCACGAGCGCCTACTACGAGCGCTATCTGTGGGAGTCCACCGAGGCCAAGCGCGGGCGGGAGTATCTCGCGGGCAGGGGCCTTGGCGAGGAGATCCTGAGGGAGTTCGCGGTCGGCTACGCGCCGAGTGCCTGGGACCGGGTGCTGCTGGCCTCGCGCAGGGGCGGCTTCTCAGAGCAGGAGCTCTACGCCACCGGATTGGCGCAGCGCTCCAAGCAGAACGGGCAGCCCTACGACCGCTTCCGCGCGCGCATCATGTTCCCGCTCACCGACATCCGCGGGCGCGTGCTGGGGTTCGGCGCGCGCGCGATGCGCGAGGATCCGCCGGCCACGAGCCAGGCCGCTGGGAGCGGCGGGGGTGGCTCACCGAAGTACCTGAACACCTCCGATAACGACGTCTACCACAAGGGCCTTCACCTGTATGGCGCCAACCTCGCTCGCCCCTTCGCGGCGCGCGCAGGGCACGTGATCCTGTGCGAGGGCTACACCGACACGATCGCCCTGCACCAGGCGGGCATGCGCAACACGGTGGGCCTGATGGGCACGGCCCTGACGGGCGAGCAGGTCGGGGAGCTCGCGCGCATGGCCCAGACGGTGCTGCTCGCCCTGGATGCCGACAGCGCGGGCCAGGAGGCGATGCTGCGCGCGTCCACGCTGGCGGCGAAGCGCAAGCTCGAGCTGCGCGTGGTGGCGCTTCCCGAGGGCACCGACCCGGCCGAGCTCGTGCAGCGCGAGGGCCCGGAGGCGATGAACGAGGCGGTGAAGGACTCGGTTCACTTCCTGCGCTTTCGCGTCGAGCGGGTGCTCGCAAACGGCGATCACTCGAGCCCCGAGGGCCAGGACCGCATGATCGATGAACTGGGCCCGCTGTTCGCCCAGCTCGAGCCGAGCGCGATGCGGATGGAGCTGACCGAACTCGTCTCAAGCCGCCTGGCAGTCAAGGGGAGCATCCTCGAGCAGCGGCTGTCCTCGCAGGGACGGCACGGAGGGGGCGCGCGGCGCGAGAAGCCGGCCCAGGGAACCCCAGAGGCCCGGGCGCCCGATCCGGCGGTAGCCCGCTCGCGCGGGCTGTCCGCGGAGGGAGGACACCGAGCGGGCGTTCCTCGCGCTGTGCATAGCCTCCCCCGAGGAGGGCGCTGTCGCCCTGCAGAGCATCGACGTGGATGAGCACTTCGCCAGCGAGCTCCTGCGCCGCGCGGCCAGGCACCTGCGCGAAGGCAGCCTGCGCGAGCCGATGGGGGACTCCTCCGGGCGCGAGGCGGGTCTGGACGACGACCCCGAGCTGAAGGAGCTGCTGGCCGAGCTGACCGTGCAGGCCGGTCGCGAAGAGACCCGTCCGGCGATGCTCGAGGTGCAGCGCCTGCAGCTCGAGATGGCGCGCATGGACCGCAAGATCCATCAGGCTCGCGGCCAGCACGACGGCGACGTCAGCGGGCTGGCGCAGCGCCGCGCCGAGGTCAAGCGCGAGTTCGACCGCGCCAACGAAACGGTGCTCGAGCAGACGGGGGATCGGGCGGGGTGAGGATTACGAACGTACGTTCGTAAGTTTCGTCCCAAGCGCTGAGGAGGATTCGAGTGCATGGATCGTGCCTCGCTCGAGCGCCTTTTGAGCCAGGGTCTGTCGCTACAGGCGATCGGGCGCCGATTGGGACGGCACGAATCCACGGTTGCCTACTGGGTTGCGAAACATGGACTCGAGGCGGCCAACTGCAATCGACATCTAGCTCGTGGCGCGCTGCGCAAGGAGGACCTGGAGCAGCTTGTGCAGTCAGGAGCGTCCATTGCTGAGATCGCCAAGGCGGTCGATCGCAGCAAGGCGACGGTCCGGCACTGGCTGACCAGGTTCGGTCTGAAGACGAGCAGGCGTCCCGGGCGTAGGCCGACTCGTGAGGCCAGAGCCGCCAAGGCCGCCGGGCTTACATCTATGACGGCGGAGTGGCCGCGCCACGGTGAGACGGAGTTCTGCTCGGACGGCCGCGGCCGTTATCGCTGCAGGCGGTGCCGATCGGCCGCCGTTACAAGAAGACGGCGGAAGATGAAGACGATCCTCGTGCAGGAGGCGGGCGGAGCCTGCAGCATCTGCGGATACCAAAGCAGCATGCGTGCGTTGCATTTTCATCACGTCGTCCCTGCGGATAAGCGACTTGAACTCAACGCGAAGGGAATCTCTCTGTCTCTCGAAACGCTCCGTGCTGAGGCACAGAAGTGCGTGCTTCTGTGCTCTAATTGCCATGCCGAGGTGGAGGACGGAACGGCGTCCATACCAGCGAGCGCGCTGGGCGGGCACCTTCCGGCGTAGCACGTTGGCGATCCGGGGTAGCTCAATTGGCAGAGTATTCGGCTGTTAACCGAAGGGTTGTGGGTTCGAGTCCCACCCCCGGAGCTTGCTTCTAGGCCGCCAGTTCTTCGACGAGGGCCGAGGCGGCGGCCCCGGCGTCGTGCGATGCGGCCCATTCCGCCAGCTCGCGCGCGCGCCCCCGGATGGACGGTTCATCGAGAGCCCGCTGGACCGCGAGGCGAAGAATGCGCGGTGACACGAACCGCCGCGGCACGCGCACGCCGGCTCCGGCCCAGTCGAGGCGGGCGGCGTTCTCGTTCATGTCGCCGACGGCGGGGCAGGCGACGACGGCACAGCCCGAGGCCAGCGCCCGCACCATGGTGCCGTGGCCGGCGTGGCAGACGACGACGTCGCAGTGGGGCATGGTTCGCGAGTAGGAGACCCAGTCGACCACGCGGGCGTTCTCGGGCACAGGCAGCGGACGGGGCGGCAGGCGGCGGTTCCAGGTCGCGAGCACACGCACGGGGAGATCGGCGAGACCTCGCAGGGCGGCCGCGAGCATGCGCTGGTCACGGTCCTGTGCCGTCGAGGGCGCAACCAGCACGAGCGGGCCCTCGCCCGGCGGCGCCTCGACGTCGTTCGCCGGCGGCTCCCACATGAGCGGACCGACCACGTGCACGTGCTCGGGCCACGCGCGCGGATACTCGAGCTGCGGGAAGGTGGCCACAATCGCAAGTTCGCTGCTGATGCCGCCGTGAACGTGCTCGAGCGGCCCGAGGCCGAGGCGGGCGCGCGTGTCGTTGAGTTCCACCCGCCCGCGCTCGAAGCCCCGAGCGAGCGGAGCCTGGGCGCGGCGCCAGATGGCTCGCCCGAGGGCGCTGCGGGGAAGGCGCGCGCCGAGCGAGTAGACGGGAAAGTGCGGCTCGCCGGGCGGGTAGATGTGGGGGACGAGCGTCGCGCGGGGAACATTCTCGAGCTCGGCCGCCAGCGCAGGTGCAAGCGTGAGGATGTCCGCGACGATGACCTCCGGTCGCAGCTCGCGGACGAGCGGGAGCGTGTCGGCGGTGGCCTGGACGACGGCCTCATAGAAGGCGAGCGGCTCAGAGCCCGATGGGAAGACCTCGTACTCCGGCGCGGCGGCGAAAGCGAGACCCTCGGCCTCGACATCCTCGCGCCAGCGCGTCCACGTCTGGAGGGTGACGTCGTTGCCACGCGCGGCGAGCGCGCGCCCGAGGGCGATCATCGGGAAGGCGTGGCCGGGATCGCCGAAGGCGCCCAGCAGCACCCGCATTGGCTAGGCCGATGCGAGCTCGGCCACGAGCCGCAGCTGCTCCAGACGCTCGGGCTTGGTGAATGCGATGGGGGTGACTCCGAGCGTGCCGACGCCCGCGTCGCGGTAGATCGCCAGGCGCTCGCGAACGACATCGGGAGGCCCGCACAGGGAGACGGTGTCGATCAGCTCGTCGGGGATCGCCGCCATCGCCTCCTCGCGCTTGCCTTCCAGATAGAGGTCCTGGACCTGTTTGGCCTGCGCCTCAAAGCCGTAGCGGCTGACGAGCTGGTTGTAGAAGTTCTGCTTGCGTGAGCCCATGCCGCCGACGTAGAGGGCGATGAAGGGCCGCATGGCATCGCGTGCGCCCTGCAGGTCATCGGTGACGAACACCTGCACCGTGGGTGCGATGTCGAAGCCCTCGAGCGAGCGCCCGGCGCGGTCGGCCCCCTCCTGCAGCAACGGTCGCAGCTCGGAGACATGCTGGGGGGAGAACAGCGTGGGGATCCAGCCGTCGGCGATCTCGCCCGCCAGCGCGGTGTTCTTCGGGCCGATGGCGGCGAGGTAGATGGGAATGCTCTCCTGGACGGGGGAGATGGTGAGCTTGAGAGCCTTGCCGGGCCCGTCGGGGAGCGGCAGCTCGAGCGTCTCGCCGTGGAACTCGACGCGCTCGCGGGCGAGCGCCATGCGCAGGACGGCGACGTACTCGCGCGTGCGCTGCAGCTGTTTGGCAAAGCGCTGGCCGTGCCAGCCCTCGGCCACCTGCGGCCCGGAGGAGCCGATGCCCAGGATCATGCGCCCGTCCGAGAGCTGGTCGATCGTGGCGGCGGTCATCGCGGTCATCGCGGGCGAGCGGGCGGGCATCTGAAAGATGCCGGCGCCGAGCCGGATACGCGTGGTCTGCCCCGCAAGCCAGCCGAGCACGGTCGCCGTGTCCGAGCCGTAGGCCTCCGCAGCCCACACCGAGTCGTAGCCCAGCCGCTCGGCCTCCTGGACGATCTCGAGCTGGTCCTGCGAGCCGAGGCCCATACCCCAGTAGCCGATGTGCACGCCGAGCTTCATGTGCAAGTTTCCTTTCAGCGAGAGGGAATCGTTGTATGAGAGGGACGCGAGTCCTAGGCTTCGGCGCGCATCCGGCCGGACCTCGAGAAGAGCGGGCGGCGGGTGACAGCCTATGGCAAATCGTCGTCAATCCCGCGGCCGGCTCGTCGAGGACCTTCGCCTCACGATCGACTGCATGCCCGTTGCAACGCGCCGGGCGATGCTCGATGGGGTTCAGATGAACGAGCGGATCATCGTGGGCGCTTACGTGGATCGCGCGGGCGGGGTCTGCCCGATGCTGGCGGCGCATCGCTGTGGAGGACGCACGGACTTGCTGTCCTTCGCAAGGGCCTGGGACCGGTTCACGCGTGCTCCTCGCCGCGCGCGGCGCGCCAGCCGGCGAGAGCTGGACATCCTGATCGGACAGCTGAAGGACAGCCTGGAAAGCTCGAGCGGCCTGGAGCTCGACCGGGCGATCGCCGAGCACCGCGAGCTGACGCGGCAGGCGCATCCGCTCGCTGCGCAGGTTGCTGGAGGGAGCGGACCCCGCCGGTGAGATCCGGGCCAGACGGCTGCGCTTGCCGAAGAGGCGGATCCCCTCGGGAGACAACTCGGCGAAGGCCACCGATCGACGCTCGCCCTCGCCGGTCTCCTCGCGCGGCTGAGCGAGCCTGGAACCGGCTTCACCGTCGGCCACCCCGACCCGCGGGGCGTCGCTAGAGAGAGTCTCCCGGGCGCACGAACATCATCTCCGGGATGACGCAGGCGGGGGAGACCTTGAGCAGAAAGCGCACGGCCTCGGCGATGTCCTGCGCCTGGATCATCTCATCCGCGGGGACCTGCTCCTTGACGAAATCGGTCATCGGCGTATCGACGAAGGCGGGGCAGAGGGCGGTCGACTTGATGCCCTGGGAGCCGAGTTCCTTGTTCATCGCTTCTGTCCAGCCGACCACGCCGTGCTTGGCGGCGGAGTAGACCGCCAGCCAGGGCTCGCCGTGCTTGCCGGAGATCGAGGAGGTGTTGACGACGAGCGCGTTGTGATGCTCCTCGGCGGCGGCCTTCAGCATCGCCAGGCATTCGCGGTAGAAGAGCACGATCGAGCGAAGGTTGATGTCGAGCTGCATGTCCAGGTGCTTGGTCTGGATCTCGCCGACCTGCGCGCCGATCCCCACGCCGGCGTTGTTGACGAGCACGTCCAGCCGGCCGTAGCGATCGCGGTGAGCCTCGACTACCCCGGCGATGGCGGCCTCATCGGAGACGTTGGCGGCGACGGCCTGGACGTCGAACCCGTCTGCTGCAAGGCCGGCGACGGCGCTCTCGAGCTTCTCGGGCCGCCTGGCCGCCATGGTCAGGGCGAAGCCCTCCTCGGCAAGCACCCGGGCGGTGGCCAGCCCTATGCCGGACGATGCCCCTGTGACGATCGCTGCTCGCTCTGCCATCTGCTCTCCCTCGGCTCGGTGATTGGAATCCAGGCCGACACTCGACGGAGGCGGCGAGCGGGAGCATTCCACATCTCGCTGGTAGCGTCTGGCGGATCGCGCGGCCCTGTCGCGCGAGGCGGGCCCGTAGCTCAGTTGGTTAGAGCTGCCGACTCATAATCGGTAGGTCCCTGGTTCGAGTCCAGGCGGGCCCATCACGAAAGGCCCCAGAAACCCGGGGCCTTTCCCCTTGCCCGGAGGGTGCCGACCCTTCAACCTGGCCGGGGTGGCAACGAAAGTGGCAACACGTGGATGGCTGGGTGGCGTGCAGACATCGCCGCGCACGACCTGCTGACTGCTTTGCGCGGCGTAGCGGGCGTCTGCCCACGCTCCGTCGACACGCTCCAGATTCGGGGCATGAAAATGCGGGCTTGAAGGCTGCTGTTGGCGGCCGATCGTATTAGGGTCGGCTGACCGGGTTAGGGGCTTTCAGGGAGAACGCACGGCGGGCTGACTGTCGAAGCCACTTTCCCCTCAACATCCCTCGACGCGAAGCAAATCGACGCGACCACACAACGGCCGTCGCTAAAGACCTCCAGGGACGCTCAGACGAGCGCCTGAAAGCAAGGAAGCCGCCCCATACTCGCCGTCGCCCACATTGGGCGCGGTGAGGCGTTTCCGCGGTGGGGCGACGTCATCGCCAGCAGCGGGCTCGCGGGGCTCGCCCCTGCATCCCGCGCAACGCGGGTGCACGATCTCCGCCGCCAAGATGCCAGACGCAACCGCAAAAGGAGGTCTGTTGACGGGCGAGGGGGCGGACGTCTCATAGCACGGTCGCGACGGCGATGACCGGAACGCGGCCGGGGTCGGCTGCTATGGCAACTCGTGCTCGGCGGGCCCCGCGGTGGGTCGGCATGTTGAGCCGGTATCCGTGCCGGAGCGGGCGTTCGACGCCCCGATCGGGACCTGGGCCACCGAGAAGACCCATCCGCTGATCGTCGCGGTCGTCCCGGGCAGCCTCAGCGCAATCGCGAACGTCTCCTGGTCGACTCCTCAGCAAGATCGAAGTCGCGGACGTAGCCGACCAGGCTGGCCAGCACGCGCCGCCACCGCTCGCGAAAGACACGCTCAATCAAACAGGACCCTCCAAGCCGTGGACATGCACCAACGGACGGACCTCTACCACCCCGCCGAGCCTAGCCGCCGGGCAGCGAGCAGCAATCTCGAGCACCGAGTCGAGACTCTCCGCCTCGAACAGGTAGAAGCCGCCAAAGACCTCCTTGGTATTCGCAAAGGGGCCGTCGGTGATCAACATCTCGCCGCCCTCGACGCGCACTGCGCTCGCAGTCTCGATCGACTGCAGCTGAGCACCCCCAACGTAACCCGGGAGCTCAGCGATCGCCAAATACTCCGCCGTCATCTGCTCCAGCTCCCCAGCGCTCAGCGTCTCATAGGTACCTGGCTTCTCGTAGACCAACACCGCGAACTGCATACGCCCTCCTTGAGGATCGTTATCAACCCTACGACGAACAGACACCGCCGCAGGGGACAAACCTCCAGGTCGTGACGCATGTCGGCTGATTCTGCTCGATCAACGAAGCAGGACCAGCCGGCCCGTCGCCGCTGCGGCGCTCCTCGCCACGAGCGAGTCCGACGGCCGGCACGACGACGGCGATGGGCCTCGCCTGACGCGCTCTTCCACGCAAGCGTGCCGAGTAGGATGCGTGACGTCGCCGGCGAGATGCGCGTCCGACCACGAAGGCAGGTCCGGGGCTGGTCGTATGCGCCGGCCCGAGCGTGGCTGCTCCGCACCTGGCGGGGCCACGCCGGCGCCGTGGCCGCTTTGCTCTCGCAGGCCGTAGCGACGGGCCGCGAGATCGCCGAGTTCGCTCCGAGCCAGCGGCGCCACTGGGGACCGCGTGGCGGTAGGGTCGGCGGGAGGCGCCTGGGCCGCACGGCGTGGCCGACTGACCCGATTTCCTTTCGTCGCCCGCGCTTGACGGAGGTTCGCCTATTTCCGATTCGCATGAACGCTGTCCCCTAAGCGTGTGCCCGTTCGTCGTTAGGGCGACAATCCACTCACCTTCCTAGGAGGTTTCAGATGAAGTACGCGATGCTGATCCACGAGAAGCCCGGTTACGTCCAGGCGCTGGCCGAGGACGAGCAGAAGGCTGTGTTCGCCGAGTACATGGCGCTGTCGGAGGACCCGCGCGCCCAGGGCGGTGCGCAGCTGCAGCCGATCGAGACCGCCACGACCGTGCGCGTGCAGGACGGCGAGACCCTCACCACCGACGGCCCGTACGCCGACACCAAGGAGGTGTTCGGCGGCTACTACGTGTTCGAGGCAGACGACCTCGACGAGGCGATCGAGCTGGCGGCGAGGATCCCGGCGGCCCGTCTCGGCGGCGCGATCGAGGTCCGGCCGGTGGTGGAGCGCTAGCCCTGCTGGAAGACGCTTTCCGCGACGAGTGGGGCCGTGTGCTCGCCTCGTTGGTCGGCTTCCTCGGCGATTTCGATCTCGCCGAGGAGGCCGCCCAGGAGGCGTTCGCGGTCGCCGCGGAGCGCTGGCCCCGCGACGGAGTCCCGGCCAACCGCGGCGCCTGGCTGACTATCACCGCGCGCAACCGGGCGATCGACCGGATTCGACGCGAGCGCACGCTGGCCGAAAAGGCCCGGCAGCTGGAGGTGCCCGAAGTGACCATGGACGAACTTGACGACACGGCGATCGAGGACGAGCGGCTCGAGCTGATCTTCACCTGCTGCCATCCCGCGCTGGCGCTCGAGGCGCAGGTTGCGCTCACGCTGCGGGCGCTCGGTGGGCTCACGACAGAGGAGATCGCGCGGGCGTTCTTGGCCTCTGAGGAGGCGATGAAGCGGCGCCTATCGCGTGCGAAGGCGAAGATCAAGGCGACCGGGATTCCGTTCGCCGTCCCGGCCGAGCACCAGCTACCCGACCGCCTGGATGCGGTGCTGGCGGTCGTGTACCTGATCTACAACGAGGGCTACTCGGGCCGCATCGATCTGGCCGGCGAGGCGATCAGGCTGGGCCGTGTGCTGGCCGCGCTGATGCCCGACGAGCCGGAGGTGCACGGACTGCTGGCGCTTATGCAGATCCAGCACGCGCGGCGTGAGGCGCGGTTCTCCGGCGACGAGCTGGTGTTGCTCGAGGACCAGGACCGGTCGCTGTGGGACGCGGAGGAGATCGCCGCCGGGCGCACCGCGCTCGAGCGCGCGCTCGCCCTGCGCGGCCGCGGGCAGTACGTGCTCCAAGCCGCGATCGCCTCGCTCCAGGCCGAGGAGCGGATCGACTGGAACGAGGTCGCCGCGCTATATGGCCAGCTCGCGCAGATCACGCACTCGCCAGTAGTGGAACTGAACCGCGCGGTAGCAGTAGCCCAGGCCGGCTCAACCGAGCATGCGCTCGAGATCGTCGACGGCCTCGATCTCGAGGACTACCAGTACCTGCACTCCACGCGCGGCGAGCTGCTCGGCCGCCTCGGCCGGAGCGCCGAAGCCCGCGCGGCGTATGAGCGTGCGCTCGAGCTCGCCCGCTCAGAGCCCGAGCGGCGCTTCCTCGCGGGCCGGATCGCCGAGCTGTAGACCTTCTGCGGGCCACAGCGGGCCGCCGCACCGTGGCGCCCCCTCGGCGCCCGCTCGTCCGTCGTCATTGCGTAGCGATCACACGACCCGGGAGGACGGCGAAATGACCCAGCCACGCACCCAGATCACACGCGAGCTCGACAGGCGCACCGGCGACGGGATCGAGGTCCGGCTGCTGTGGTGTCAGAACGATGGCCGCGGGACGGTGGCGGTCATCGACAAGAAGACCGGCGATGCGTTCGAGCTTCCGGTGCGCGAGGGCGAGCACGCGCTCGAGGTGTCCCATCGCCCACGCGTACGCGGAGCGGCCACGGCATCGGCGTGTCCCCATCGCGGCCTCCCATTCGTCGTAGCGACAACAACCCAAAAAGGAGGCAGCGATGAAACACCACATCAACACCCAACCTTCTGTCCCTGTCTCGACGGCTGGAGGTCCGATGCCGTCCACATCCCCGAATATCAACCGCTGGCACGCGTTCTCGCTGCTGGCGGTGGCGTACTTCATGACGATCGTCGACTTGACGATCGTCAACGTCTCGCTGCCGGCGATCGGCCGCGCGCTGCACTTCTCGGAGACCAACCTGCAATGGGTCGCGACGGCATACGCGCTCACGTTCGGTGGCTTTCTGCTGCTGGGCGGCCGCGCGGCGGACCTCCTCGGCCGCCGCCGGGTCCTAATGGCTGGCTTGGCGCTGTTCACCGCAGCCTCGCTGGCGTGCGGCCTGGCGAGCGACAGCGCGTTACTGATCGGGAGCCGGGCGGTGGAGGGGATCGGCGCAGCGATCATGCTGCCGGCCGCCCTGTCGATCGTGATGAACATGTTCGCCGAGGGGGCCGAACGCAACAAGGCTCTCGGGATTTGGGGCGGGCTCGGTGCGGGCGGTGCGACCGTCGGGATGATCCTCGGTGGTCTGCTCACCCGGTATGCCGGCTGGCAGTACATCTTCTATCTGAATGTCCCGATCGGGACGGCCGCGCTGCTCCTGGCGCCGCGGATCGTGCCCGAGAGCCGGCTCGCTACCGTGTGTCGGCGGTTTGACGCTGCCGGTGCGCTCGCCGGCACGGGCGGGCTGGTGCTGCTCGTCGACGCGATCTCCCAGGCCCCACAGTACGGTTGGGGCGCGACGAGGACGATCGCGGTGCTAGCGGCGTCCGTGGCGCTGCTGGTGGCGTTCGTGGTAATCGAGAGCCGGGCGAAGGACCCAGTCCTGCCGCTGTCCATCTTCCGGCTGCGGACGCTCTCCGGCGCGAACGTCGCCGGGCTGCTGTTGGGCGGCAGCTTCTTCGCGTTCATCTTCGTCGGCACCCTGTACATGCAGGAGGTGCTGGGATACAGCGCCCTGCAGACCGGTCTCGCATGGCTGGCCGCGTCGCTGACCTCGATCGCCCTCGCCGGCCTCTCGCAGGCGCTGGTCACCCGTGGCGGCGCCAAGGTCGTGATGGCGGTCGGCATGACGCTGATCGGCGCCGGGGTGCTCTGGGCGACGCAGGTCCCCGTCCACGGTCGCTTCGTTGGGAACCTGCTCGGACCATTCGTGCTCGCCGGCGCGGGGACCGCGTTTGCGTTCATCCCGATCTCGATCGCCGCTCTGGCGGGCGTGGAGCAGCATCGCGCGGGGCTGGCGTCGGGACTTCTGAACACCAGCCAGCAGCTCGGCGGGGCGATCGGCATTGCGATCGCTTCAAGCGTCGCCGCCAGCCACACCCAGGCGCTGCTTCACGCCGGCACGGCCGCACCCGCGGCCCTCACCGGCGGCTTCCAGCAGGCGCTCTGGGTACTCGGCGCGATCGGGCTGCTCGCGGTCCCGGCGATCTTCGCGCTCGTCCGCCGCAACGAGCTCTCCGAGGCCATCGCAAAGACCACGGTTCGCGAGCCGCAGCCCGCGCTGGCCGGCGCGAACTGACCAAACCAAACCACCACAGACCCCAAACAAAGGGAGACACACGCATGTCCACCGTCGAAGCAACAACGACAACCGAAACGACGAACCAGGAGTCGACAATGAGCCACACGATGGTCACCTACACTGTGAAGCCGGGACGTGAGCAGAAGAATGCTGCGCTCGTGCGCGCCGTCTTTGCGGAACTGGCGCAGACCCGACCGACCGGATTCCGTTACGCGGTCTTCCAGCAGTCGCAGCCTCGACAGTTCGTACACCTGTACACCAATGAAGGCGCCCCAGGCGGCGCGCTGCAACAGCTGCCGGCGTTCCAAGCGTTCATAGCCGCGCTGCAGGATCTCCACGAGCGACCGGCCACCTTCACGGAGCCGGAGCTGATCGGCGATTACCGCACATTCGCTGACACTGACCGTCCGGCGTCCGCCGGGCGAGTGAGGCCTCGGGTGCCCACATCCACGCTGCAGGTGAGCTGTCGCTCCATCCGCCCGCGACCGAGGAGCGGATGGAGCGACGACGCAGACTCACCTGTTCTGATCGACGACAACGCCACGTTCGGGGGAGACGGACCGAATGACCGATGAGACTGACATGGGTTCTGTCGAGCCGGCCGAGCACCCGTCCTCACACGCGTCGTCGTTCGTGACAACGGAGCACTTCACCCTTCAGGGCGCGAGAGCCGCCACGATCTCCGAGTCTACAGGCCGCGCGACAATGTTCTTCGGTGTCGTCTCCGGGGGGCTCGTTGCTCTCGGCCTGCTCGCGACCGCGACGCGCGTCGGAACCGCGTTCTACGCATTGGGGCTAACTCTGCTCCCGACGCTCACGTTCGTCGGCCTCGTCACGTTCGAGCGAGCCCTGCAGTCCGGGATTGAGGATCACGACTACGCCCTGCGCATCGGCCGGCTGCGCGCGTTCTACTTCGATGCGGCGCCCGAGATCGCCCAATACATGCCCAGGTCGACCCTTCAAGACCGACTCCACGCTAAGGAATTGTCACGGCGCCAGGGCTACCGCACGGTCGCCGGGATGGTCGCCGTGATAACGGCGGTCCTGGCCGGCGCGAGCGTGGCGCTGCTCGTCGCCGTCGTCACCTCGCGCTCGCTCGCAGCGGCGCTCATCGCCGCAGGCATTCTCGCCGTCGGCACGCTGCTCGGCCTGATGGAGTACCAGCGCCGCGCGTGGATCCACTCCGAATCCGACTGATGGAGGAGCCCATCCGCAATCGTGTCGCGACGATTCGGGGCTAACTGACATGGCGATCATGCCGCCTCGGATGGCACCGCCGGACCCGCTTTTCGCCTCAGTGAGAACCTGACGGCCCGACGGTCGGGTGTCGTCCGGCTCGTCGGTTTGGCTCTCGGACGGCGGCGGGCCCACTCACTTTTCGCCTGTCGACCAAGAAGGAAGCGCTCCGCTGTCTCAAGCGCCACCTCGCGCGACGTATCTGGCGGCTGCTCCACACGACCCAGCCAGCGGCTCCGCAACCACGCACGAAACCCACCAACACCCTTGACGTCGGCGCCCCAGCCTTGATGCCATGCACTTCCTGAAATCCCGCAAATAGCGAACCAGACTTGACATAGGAGAGGCAATTGCAGGGCCGCGGGATTGGCTAGCTTGCTAGCATCATTGCGTGGCTGGGCCTGAGCCAAAGGCATCCTCGCGCGAGCGGGATACCGACAAGCAGCAGTTCAACGTCTACCTCCCGCCAACGCTGATCCGGCGTGCCAAGCACGCCGCGATCGATCACGCCACCTCGCTGTCCAAGCTCGTCGAGGTGGGGCTCACCGAGCACCTCGACTCGCTCGAAGAGGAGGCGCGATGAGGGTGCGTCCGATCCACTTCGTGCCCAACGTGGAGGAGGCGATGCGCTTCTACGAGGCGCTCGGCCTCAAGGTGCAGGCGCGGGCGCGAACCGGGCATTGGATCGAGCTCACGGCGACCGGCGGTGAGCTCGCCCTGCACGACAGCAATACGGCCGCCGACGGCCAGGGGAGAGAGGGCATGCTCGTCAACTTCATCGCCGAGGAGCCCCTCGAGGCGCTGGAGCGGCGCCTGCGGGCGGCTGGCTTCCCTCCTCAGGGCACCGTTGTCGACCAGGAGTGGGGACGCTCGCTGTTCGTCCACGCCCCCGACGGGACGGTAATCCAGATCGACGAACAGGACCCAGAGCTGTACACGTGACCCCCGAGGGCAACGACCGATCAGGAGGAACCCGCATGACTACCGTCAGTGTCCGCTACATCGTCGACGACGTCGATGCCGCGATCGCCTTCTACTGCCGGCAGCTCGACTTCGAGGAGATCATGCACCCTGCCCCCACGTTCGCGATGCTCACCCGCGGCGACCTTCGGCTCGCGCTGAGCGCGCCGAGCGGAGCCGGCGGCGGAGGGCAGGCGATGGCGGATGGAACCAAGCCGGCACCGGGCGGCTGGAACCGCCTGATGCTCGAGGTAGACGACCTCGACAGCGCCGTCGAGCTGTTGCGCAAGTCTGGAGCGCGCTTCCGCAACGACATCGTCACGGGCTTCGGCGGCAAGCAGATCCTGCTCGAGGACCCCTCCGGGAACCCGATCGAGCTGTTCGAGCCCACGCGTCCCGAGGCCCGGCTCAGCGCTCGCGGTTCGCCATTAGGGTGACAACGACCTCAGGCTTGCGCCGCCCGTGGTTTGCGAGCGTTTCTGTCGTTGAGACGCAGACGATCGCGAGAGACGAGCTGCAGGCGTCCGCGCTGGTGCCGAGCTCACGCTCGCTTTCCGCGCAAATCCAGTACCGAGCCCCGCACACCTGATCCTCGCGACATACTGCTCAACGCACTGCCAACAACGCACAAACCAATACACCGCCAGGGCGGTGGACGAGGGTAGGCGGCATACGGCAGCGGTCAACGTCAACCAGGCATATCGAGGACATTACGCCCGCGGCCCAGGTGACGCAAGCGCACCCACGGCTGTACCCTTCGGCGCATGGATGAGGAGCAGGTGCGCCAGACCTGGGAGGCCATATCGCTCGGGAATCTGGCGCCAGTTGAGGAGCTCTTGGCGCCAGATGCGAAGTGGCGAGCCGTGGAGGATGGACCCTGGAACTGCGAGAACCGCGAGATGATCGTCAAAGTGCTGCGGCAGAACCTGGTCGAGTCCGGCCTGGCTGGCAGAGTAGAGAATGTCAAAGAGGTGGGTGACCGTACGGTCGTCGCGTTTCGTCCAGACCGCGAGCGCGACCAGTGGCCGCTCGACAACGGCATCCGCTACGTGGTTCTCACCGAGCGCGATGGTCTTCTCGTCGAGATGAAGGGCTGCGCGGACCGGCAGGTTGCGCTGGACTACGCCGAGGCGCCGTGAACCTCTTGCTTGGGCGGGCACACGGTATCGGCGTATGAGCAGAACACGCAGCAATCGCCCGGCTTCGGCCTCAGCATCTCTCCGCACCCGCTACGGAGGTAGAAACGGGTGCAGCGGTGGCTCGGCCACCATTCGCCCGCGTTCACGCTCGCCGTGTACGTTCACCTGCTGCCGGACGACGTTCCCGCGCCCTTGGACTTGGACACGCCCGAGGGTGGCAACAAAGTGGCAACTGGGGGCACGTCAAACGACACCTCCTCCACGACAACCGATCCGGCAGACGCCCCGTCGTTGCTGGCCACACCGGCCTAGACGACAATCACAGACACGCCCAGGTGGGGCTCATAATCGGTAGGTCCCTGGTTCGAGTCCAGGCGGGCCCATTGCGTACGCGCGTGTGACAAAGGTGCCTCGGAATCTCCCACCGATGTCGCATGCGCATCTCGCAGCGGTCGTCTGCGAGCGCCTTGGAAGAGCGCTCGCTCGTGGCCCGGGAGCAGCGGTGTCTCGCTGACGGTGGCGGCGCCAGGCCATGGAGCGGAGTCCCGTGAGCTATCTAGGAACCAGCTGAAGAATCGGGATGACCCGTCCGGCCTTTCCGGCCCGCTCACGGTACTCCGCGTATTCAGGGAATACGCGGTCAGCAAGATCCCACAGTCGCTGCCGCTCGGCCTCGTCCTCCACGAGTTCGGCGCGGAATGGGAGACCCCCGAAAACGACGCCGGGATGCTTGCGGAGGTTGTAGTACCAGGCTGGGTTCGTCGGCAATCCCCGCTTCGACGCGATGATCGTCACGCGATCGCCGTCGTGGAAGTAGAGCGTGGCATTTCGACGCGACAGTCCTGTTCGTGCCCCACGCGACTCGAGCAGCGCAGTCGCAAGCGGCCCCGCGGTGCTGAACCGACCCCGGGTCAGCTTCAGCAGATGCGGGTCGACCTTCCAGGCGATGTTGACGGAGAACCACGCACCTACCCTGGTGGCGGACAAGCGAGCCACCGCTAGATACAGTCGACCCCTTCGCTGATACGGATCCACATAGCGCAGCCTGGGAGTGTGGGCCATGGCGAGACCAGCGCTCCTCTCATTGGGCTGACACGGCGCCGCCCTTCTTTGGAGGTCAAGCGTATAGCCGCCGTTCGGAACTGGCGAGGCCTAACGGCCGATCATCTAACGAGGCATGGGTCGGCCTGACGGACCGACGGGCTAGGCTCAGCGGTCGTGTCGCTGACCGCCCTGACCTCCGCGGAGATCTCGCTACCGACCGAGGCCGATGGCGCGCGCGTCAGCGACCGGATCGCTGTTCTTGCCGACACCGTCGACGTCGTCGGGTTGACCGACAATCACGCCGGCCAGCCGCGGATGTCGCCGCTCGCTGCGGTCGCGCTCGCGCGCGAGCAGGGCGTGGGGACGATCGTCCACGTTTCCTGCCGCGATCGCAACCGGCTTGGCCTTCATTCCCAGGTCGTGGGCGCGGCGGCGCTGGGCGCCGAGGCGGTCCTCTGCATGCAGGGCGATCCGGTGCCTGGAATCGAACATGTGGCCGACATGACCGCCACCCAGCTCATCGCGAGCGCGTCGGTATGGAGCGCCCCGCACCCACTGGCGATCGGGGCGGTCGTCAATCCCTTCGCCGAGGAGGCCGACCGTGAGCTGCGACTTCTTCAGCGCAAGATTGCCGCTGGAGCAACGTTCGTGCAGTCGCAGATGGTCTTCGATCTTGCGCGCCTCGAAGCGTTCCTCTCGGCCGCTGAGGACACCCTCGCGGGCGTGCGGTTCTACGCAAGCGTTGCGCTGCTGCGCAACGAGCGCATGGCAGAGCGCGCCCGCGCACTGCCGGGCGTCGCGATTCCCCAGGGGGCCGTGGCACAGATCCGTCGGGGCGGCGGCATCGACCTGGCGGGCGAACTGGCGGCCGGCCTTGCCAGTATCTCGCGCGTAGATGCGCTTCACGTATTTCCGCTGGGAGCTGAGGCGGCTACCCGTGAGGTCGCCGCGGAGTTCCGCGTCGCGCGGGGTGTGAGCGCCCAGCGCCCTGCAGGGACCCGTCCATAACCGGTCTCGCGACCGCGACGACGAACGGGGGGCCTCCCCTGGGCGACCGAGAGCCATGGCTTTCGAGTCCACAAAGCGTGTCGCGTCCCGCAGCACCCGCCCGGAGACGTTCCCGGGCTAGGGGTCAGCCGGGACGGACGGCCGCCCGCAGCCTTCGGAGGGGTTGAAGGCTGCGGGCGACTACCACTGGTTCCTTTTGCATCCCGACTTACTACAGCCCGGCCCCGAGCCCTGTAGTCCGGGGCCGCGCTCGATGACGCTCTACCCAGTCGGAGCCGTTCTAAACAGCGCGCATCTTGCGCGGGCGAATAAGCGGCCCGTGATGCACGCGCCCGCGACCCAGACCCTGCTGTGCAGCGCACTGATGCACGTGCAAAGATATTCAGATCGCCGCGCCGCCGGATGGGTGCATGGCGGATCGGCGTCGACGGCTGGAGGGCCTTGAAGCGCCGGAGGAAGGGAGTCCTGATGAGACGGTCACATAGCCGCTTGCATGGGGGTGCTGCCCTGGCGCTGGTCGCTGCCGGGGCGCTTTGCTTCAGCGCGAGCGCGTTTGCCGAAACCGTCGAATTCAAGCCCGAAAGTCCTGAAAAGACACACGAATTCAAGGTCCCCGCGGGCGTCACGCAACTTCAGGTGACCGCCATCGGCGGCGCCGGCGGGCCAGGCTCGACATGCGCCCCCGGAGGGGCCGGTCCAGGCGGCTCGGCCGCAAAGCTCATCGTCCAGCTGCCGGTGAGCGAAGGCCAGACGCTGTACGTCGACTTCGGCGGAGGCGGCAGCGGCGCAAAGGACACCTGCGGGTTCGAGCCGGGCGGTGCCGGGGGTGGCGCCTCCGACGTGCGTACCGAACAGGGCTCACTTGCGTCGCGGCTGCTTGTGGCAGGCGGCGGCGGTGGCGGCGGAAACGGGGTGGGGGAAGGACGGATCCCCGGGGAAATCTCAACTGGGGGCGCCGGTGGCAACGCCAGTGGCACGGTTGGCGGCAACGGCAACCCAGGATCCAGCAGCTCGGGCTCATCCTTCACAGCGGGCGGGGGTGAAGGCGGCGGTGAAGGCGGCGGGGGAAAGGGCGGCCCTCCCGGCACAGGCCCCTTCACCTCGGGGGCCGAAGGTGGCCTGGGCGAAGGCGGAGCGGGCAGCTCACCCGCTTCCTATGAGGGTGGTGGCGGTGGGGGGGGCGGCTACTACGGCGGTGGCGGCGGCGGCTCCGCCGGAGCAGCCGGAGGCGGCGGCGGAGCGGGCTCGAGCTTCATCGATGAAACCGCGGGTGCCAGCGGAAGCTTCGCCTCGGGTAAGGGCGAACCTCAGGAGGTCGTGATCACCTACGCCGCCACCGGCCCGGCCGGGCCCGCTGGAGCGACCGGTCCCACGGGGGCCACCGGACCGCAGGGTCCGACGGGAGCAACCGGTGCCACCGGAGCAACCGGATTGACCGGTGCAACGGGACCGACCGGGAGCGCCGGCGAAACAGGAGCCACCGGTGAAACCGGGCCCCAGGGAGTGACCGGAGCTACCGGAGCCCAGGGGGCGACCGGAGCGAGCGGCAGAAACGGAGCAGGCGGAGCGACGGGAGCGATGGGGGCAGCCGGCCCCACCGGAGCAACCGGGGCCGGGGGGGCAAGCGGCGCGGGAGGCGCCACCGGTAAGAACGGCGCCACCGGTGCCACGGGCGCGACGGGGGCAACCGGGGCGGCGGGAGCAACAGGAGCAACAGGCCCCGGCGGAAGAGAAGGGGCCAAGGGCGCGACCGGAGCGAGCGGCTCGGCGGGCTCGCCCGGCGCCACCGGTCCGGACGGCAACGCAGCGATCGCGACCTTCGCAAGCTCCCAGGGCGTGCCAAACGGCAATTGCCTGAACTACGCAGACCTCGCCGGTGAGGGCAACGGCCCATGTCCCTCGAAAACTAGCGGCTACTCGCCCAGCAGTCTGCTGGCAGGCCCAGCGCCTGCCAGCGGGGAGACGGTCACCAACCTGTATGCCGACACGAACGCGACGCTGGGCAGCAGGGAAAGCGCGCTCGTCTCGGTGATCGACAACACCACGGGCGAAACGCTGCTCTCGTGCACGGTCACCTCGACGAGCAATCACAGCTGCTCGAACAGCAAAGAATCGTGGACCGTTGCACCCGGCGAGAACATCGAGGTGAGGGTCAGCTCCAGCGGCTCGAACTGCAATGACAAACAGTGGCGGGTGAGAATCCGCTACTGACGGGGCTTGCTCGCGCGAAAGCGAAACGAGCGGCCGCCCGCATCGACATGCGGCTCGACGAGGCCCGCGTGTTCCAGGCGCGCGGGCAATCCATCCGGAGCAACGGGAATCAGGGTATCGCCGACGTGGAGCAGCTTGAACAGGCGGCCCGTGCCGAGGCTGTCAGTGCCCGCGAATGTGCCGCCCGCGCGCAGAACCCTGGCCACCTCGCCAAGAAGCCGATTCTGAAGCTCCAGTGAAGGCACATGGTGGAGCATCGTGAAGCACACGACGCCCGAGAAGCGACCGTCTCCGAACGGCATCGCTGTCGCGTCGGCCTGCACGATCTCGACGTTGCCGTCGAGCTTGCGCCGCAGTCGCTCGCAGTAGCCCCGCGCGAGCTCGATGACGGTCAGCGAGCCGGGCCGGCGAGCGAGCACGCGCGTCGTGGCGCCGAACCCCGGGCCGATCTCGAGCACCTCATCGCCGAGATCGACCCCGGCAAGGCCCCAGGGGAGCAGCTCGCGCTCGACGGTCCTCTCCCACCAGCCGGACGAGCAGACGACAGCGTGCGCCGAGTTCATGATCCGAGCAATCTAACCAGGCCCGCGGGCCCCGGGGCCCGATCCCCGCTCGGCCTCGTGCGGACTATGATCGCAAGCGACCAGCCCCAGGACCGCCACGCGAAAGAGCGATGACACGCACATCGACCTCGAAGTCCGACGATGCGGATGGCGCTGCCGGCGGCGACGGCCAGGGCGACTCGATCGGCGCTCGTGCCGCCGCCCGATCGGCGCTGGACGTCATGCTCACCGATGCGGCGATCGACGACGGAGGAGTGCGGCGGTTCGTCAAGCCGACGACTGCGCTGAAGGTCGCCGCGGCGCTCGCCCGCCGACCGGGCCGGCTGGCGAGCCGCGTGGGCGAGCTCGGGCAGGAGGTCGCCCGCGCGGCCGCGGGGCGCTCCGCCCAGGCGCCGGCAAAGGGCGATCGCCGTTTCGCCGATCCGGCGTGGAGTGAGAACTGGCTGCTTCGCCGGCTGCTGCAGTCATACCTTGCGGCAGTCGAGGTTGTTGACGAGCTGATCGACGACGCGCAGCTTGACTGGCGCAGCGAACGTCAGGCCCGCTTCGCCGCCGGCAACATCCTCGACGCCCTCGCCCCGACCAACTTCCCATGGTCGAATCCCGTGGTGCTGCGCGAGATCATGGACAAGGGCGGGGCGAATCTGATCACGCGGCGGGCGGCAGTTCGCGCATGACATGTCCAAAGCGCCGCGCCTGCCCGCGAGCGTCGACACGAGCAAGTTCGAGCTCGGCGAGAACCTCGCCCTGTCACCCGGGTCGGTCGTGCTGCGGACCGACGTCTTCGAGCTGATCCACTATCGGCCGAGCACCGAGAAGGTGCTCGAGGTCCCGCTGCTGTTCGTGCCGCCGACGATCAACCGCTTCTACATCCTCGACATCGCCGCCGGACGCAGCCTCGTCGAGCACCTCGTCGCCGCCGGGCAGCAGGTGTTCCTGATCTCCTGGTGCAACCCGGGCGCCGAGGAGGGCCACTTCGACCTCGACACCTACGCGCGCTCGGTGCTCGAGGCGCGCGACGCGGTGGCCGAGATCGCCAAGCAGCAGGCGGTTCACGTGAACGCGGCCTGCTCGGGAGGAATCATCACGGCCGCCGCCCTCGCACACCTGGCGGCCACGGCAAGAATGGATGAGGTCGCGAGCCTGACGCTGTGGGTGTGTGCGCTGGACAATGCGCCGTGCGGGCACGACCGCAGCCCTCGCGAGCCGGGAGCTCGCTGCCGCCGCGGTCGCCGAGTCCGCGCGCAAGGGCTACCTGGACGGTCGCGCCCTCGCCGGGGTCTTCGCGTGGCTTCGTCCGAACGATCTGATCTGGAACTACGTCGTCAACAACTACCTGCTCGGCAAGGATCCCCCGGCGTTCGACATCCTCTACTGGAATCAGGACTCGGTGCGCCTCGCCGCGGGCCTTCACCGGGACTTCGTCCATCTGGCCCTGGAGAACGCGCTGACCCAGCCCGGCGCCCTGGAGACGCTCGGCACCCCGGTGGATCTGGCGGCGATCGACGTCGACAACTACATCGTCGCCGGCGTCAAAGACCACATCGTCCCCTGGGAGAACGCGTACCGCAGCACGCAGCTGCTCGGCGGCCCCTCGCGCTTCGTGCTGTCCACGAGCGGGCACATCCAGGCGCTGGTCAACCCGCCTGGGCCATCCAGCCGCTCGACCTACAGAGCCGTCGATGAAGCGCCCGGGGATCCGCAGGATTGGCTGACCCGGGCGGACATGAGACAGGGCAGCTGGTGGCCGGACTATGTGCAATGGCTCGCAGACAGGTCGGGGGCTCTGAAGGCCGCGCCCAAATCGCTCGGCAGTCGCGCACACCGGCCGACCGCCAAGGCGCCCGGCTCCTACGTTCGCGCCGCTTAGGCCATGGTGAGCCCGCCCAAGCGCTCGGGGCGCCGGCGCACCGAGCGCGTTCGCGCCGCCGGCATCAACCTGCGTGTGGCTCGGCGCGGCAGCGGCCCGCCTCTGCTGCTGCTCACGGGAATCGGGGCGAACCTCGACATGTGGCGCCCGTTCGAGCGCCTCGTGCGAGACCGCGAGGTGATCGCTGTCGACGCACCCGGAACGGGGCTCTCCGAGCGGCCGCGCTACCCGCTGCGGATGAGGGGGCTCGCCCGCGTGATCGCCGCGCTCCTCGATGAGCTGGATGTCGAGCAGGCCGACGTGCTCGGCTACTCCTTCGGCGGCCTGCTCGCGCTCGAGCTCGCGCATCGCGCTCCGGATAGGGTGCGGCGCCTGATCCTGTGCGCGACCGCGCAGGGTCTCCCAGTGATCCCGCCGAACCCGCTGCCGATGCTCATGCTGATGACGCCGGCGCGCTACTACGACCCGCGCCTGTTCAAGCTCATGATCCCGCACATCGCGGGTGGGCGCACCCGCCGGGACCCCAGCCAACTGGACCGCCAGGCCGCGGCGCGGCTCGCGCGGCCGCCGCAGCTCGTGGGCTACGGCTACCAGCTGTACGCCGCATCGGGATGGACGAGCGTCCCCTGGCTGCGGAGCGTCACCCAGCCGACGCTCATCATCGCCGGCGACGATGACCCCATCATCCCGCTCGCCAACCCGAGAATCATGGCCCGGTTGATGCCGGCGGCGCAGTTGCGCGTCGTCGAGGGTGGCGGCCACCTGTTCCTCCTGGATGAGCCGGAGAGCGTGATCGACGACATCCACGCGTTTCTAGAGGCCTGACCCCGGCCCGCGCCGGCGCCACGGGCACCGACGTTTGTATGAACCCGGCATGGCCATTCTTGGCCGCCCGACCATATGGCTGAGCCCGCCGCCGCGCGACGATGCCCGCGATGGCTCTCGAACCGTTAACCGCGACGGAGCTGGCCGACACGCCGACGCTTTTCGCCGGCTTCATGGGCTATGTGGACAGGAGCCACAAGACGTTCGCTCAGCTGCTTGCGATCTATCGAGAACGCAGCAGGGCGCTTGCGCCGGCGGACGACCACGCGGACGACCTGCGCGTCGAGCGTTTCATGCGCGACATGGCCAGCGAGCGGTGGAGCTCCGACGTGGTCGATCCGGATCGGCGTGTTCGACGGCACCATGCTCGTGATCGATGGCATTCACCGCGGCATCGCATACTTGGCGTGCATAGAGCAGGGCATCAGCCCCGAGCGCCTTCCGGCGCTGCACGTCAACTGCTGAACAGCGACGGCCGGCGCTTCCGTCGCTGCCGGCGAGACGGTAGTTTGCGTCGAGCGTCGCCGCCGAGGCGCCGCAACTCAACGCTCCAGCAAGAGGCACCACGGCATGGATCTGGAGCTCACCGACACAGGTCGCAGTGGTCACCGGGGCGAGCAAGGGCATCGGCCTGGCGGTGACGCGGGAGCTTGCGAGCGAGGGCGCGCAGGTCGTGGCGGGCGCGCGGCACGTCGAGCCGCTGGAGGGGCTCGAGCGCGTCACCGCCGGTCGACCGTCGATCTCGCCGACCCCGACGGGCCGGCCAAGCTGGTCGCCGAGGCCGTGCGGACGCACGGGCGGGTCGACGTGCTCGTCAACAACGTCGGCGCCGTGCACGTCCGCGCTCGACGGTTTCCTGAGCGCTCACAGACGCCGACTTCGAGGCATCGCTGCAGATGAACTTCTTCGCCGCCCTGCGCGCGACGCGCGCCGCGCTGTGCCGATATGGCGCAAGCGCGGCGAGCGGGGCGATCGTCAACGTCGCGTCCGATCAACGCCTTCTTCGAGCCCGACGGCGGCGTCATCGACTACGGCGCAGCAAAGGCCGCCCTGGTCAACTTCGCCAAGTCGCTCTCACAGGAGTTCGGCCCGCACGGGCATCCGCATCAACAGCGTCTCGCCGGGGCCCGTCGAGACCGACCTGTGGCTCGGCGACGACGGCGTCGCCGACACCGTCGGATGGCGCCACCGGCGCCGGCGCCGACGCCGTCCGCGACCAGACTGGCCAGGGCGGCATCGCGACCGGCAGGTTCTCGACGCCGCGCGAGGTCGCGACGCTCGTCGTGCTGCTCGCCTCGCCGCGCACCGCAAACGTCACCGGCGCCAACTGGGTCATCGACGGGGGCTGATCAAGACGACCTGACGGTTCGCCCGCCACCCCGTCGGCCCACCATTCGGCGAGCCTGCACCGGGCGTGCGCTCAGGCGCTCGCGAAGGCGGGCCAGAAGGACGGGGCGGGCTCCACGCTCGAGTCGGAGACCGTCCCGCACTTGGGGCAGGGCGAATAGCTGACCGACTGGACCGTCTCTTCGCGCCGCTCGGTCAGCACGGTCCCGTGATAGGTGGTGTCGCAAGTCGGGCACCACCGTTGAGTGAGCGCTACGGGCACGGATCGACACTATCGCAGGCGCATCGGGCGGCGTCTCGGCCGACTTCCGCTAGGAGCGCAAGATTTGGTTTGGGCGGCTCGCGGGCCGGCCGCCAGGCAGATCGAGCGTCTCGGTCTCTATGCGTCGAGCAGCTGACGAGCCTGCTCTTCGGCGCGGCGGAGATCGTGCTCTGTGGCTCCGGCCTCCACCGCTTCTCTGCGCATTTTCTCGGCGAACACCGCCATCTCCTTAGGCGTCGCCTCGCGCAGGCGTGTCAGCGCGTCCTCCTTGATTCGCTGTTCTGCCGTCTGCATCTGACGGATCGGCGACAGTGAGTCGGCCATGTGGCTCCCCTGGTGGCTAAGCGCTGACCCTCGGTGAGTGCCGTGCGCCCATCCGGATTGACAATCCGAGCGTAGCATCGACTCTCCCGCGCGCCGAAGCGCTGGGTGCAAAGGCCCATTTCTGGCGACCGGGGTCGACCGAGCGTGTGCAAACGCGTGTCTCCGGCCGGAGTTTGCGGCGAGTCCGCGAGCCGAGCGTGCGCAACGCGCCCCCGGGGGAGGGGGGTCGCCCCCGAGAGCACGCCGCACCCAACCAGGGTCCAAGGAGGGGAGGACCCTACTGCTGATGTCTGTTTACCCGTCAGAGCGCGTCCTAAACGCGCTCGAAACCCGGTGCCGCTCCGGCGCTCCACTCAACGCCCTGACGGTGGACGCCACCGAGGAGGCGCCGGAGCGTTCCCCCTCCGACCGGGAGGCCCCTGGGTGCTGAGGCCCGATCGAGGTGCTACCCGCACGCCACCGCCGTGAAACTGCCCGTCAGCCGTGGGAGCGTGCACGGCCCGTCAGCAGCGGGAGCGTTCGCCTGGAGCTTGGGCGCTCCCGCCAGCGCGCGCCGTCCGGGCCGCGTTCTACTCTTCGGGACCGTGCTGGTCGTTGATCAGGTCCGGAAGGTGACGGCACCGGGCACCGTGCTGAGCCCGGTCAAGATCACGACCAAGGCGGCCAACGCTGCCGCCAGCGAAGCGGTGATCAAGGCATTGGTAGTGACGGATCTGGCCTACTGCGTGCTGCTTCGCGAGCCCGTCTGGCGCGTGTCCGGGATACGGCTTCCCTAGCGCGATGCCTCGCGCTCAGGTCCCGGCTCGCGCCGACCAGCCCGACCAGCGCTGCACGTCGATCGCCAGCACGGGGCCGGCGGCGCGCTGCTGCGGGTAGCGCTCGGCCAACAGCTCGACGCCGGCGTGGGCCTCCGGCTCCGCCGGATCGAGCACCCTCGCGGCTCCGTCCGCGCGTGCCCACCATAGAGCGCTCCAGTCGGCGTCGTCGTAGTGATCGACCAGCACCGACACCGCGGGGTTTGACCTGACGTTCTGAAGCCGTCGCAACGCCGTGGTGCGCTTCGGCTTCGCGTCCACCACGCTGTAGACGGTCTCGCCGGCGAGCGCGAAGACGATCGGCACGAGATGCGGGCGCCCGTCGGCGCCGACCGTCGCAAGCCGCGCCACGCGCGCCGCCGCAAAGCGGCGTCGCGCCTCGGCCGGGGTCACTCTCCGTGGAGCTCGGCGATCGCGCTCTCCCAGCGCTCCAGCGCGCGTTCGACCGGCCCGAGCGGCGCCGAGGGGATCCAGCGCACCGCACGTCGCACGCCGGCCTTCTCGAACTCCTCCAGCACCGCCGGTTTGGCCGGCGCGCCCATCACCATCACGTCGATCGGGCGCTCGGCTCGCGCCCACAGCTCGCGCGCCCGGTCGAGCAGGTCGTCGCCGACATAGTTGGGCAGCCACGCGTCACCGAAGCGCAGGACGCGGTCGAGCACCCGTCGGGCCGTTGCCGCCGACGAGCACGGGCGGATGCGGTCGCTGGGCGGGCTTCGGCCACGACCAGATGCGCTCGAAGTTGACGTGCTCGCCGTGGTAGCTCGCCTCATCCTGGGTCCAGATCGCCTTCATGGCCTCGACCCGCTCGGCCATGATCGCCATGCGCACGCGCGGGTCGGTGCCATGGTTGAGCATCTCCTCCCGGTTCCAGCCCGCCCCGACACCGAACTCCAGGCGCCCACCGGAGAGCTGGTCGACGCTCGCCACCTCCTTGGCGGTCGTGATCGGGTCACGCTCGATGACGAGGCAGATGCCGCTGCCGACACGCAGCCTGCTCGTGCTCGCCGCGGCGGCGGTCAGCGCCACGAACAGGTCATAGGAGTGGAAGTATTTGCTCGGCAGCTCCCCACCGGCGGGGTAGGGGGTCTCGCGACTCGCGGGGATATGCGTGTGCTCGGGGAAGAACAGCGACTCGTGTCCGCGCTGCTCGACCAGGCGCGCGAGCGCCCCGGGATCGACGCCGTCGTCGGTCGCGAAATAGCCGATGCCGAACTCCACCGACGCGAGTCTAGTGCTCAAGCGCGCCCGTCCGCCGAGCGCTCACCCGGGGGGGGATCGCGCACCACGAGGAGCAGGCCGGCGCCGGTCGGCGCGAGGGCTTCGCTGACGCGCTCATCGGAGGCGACAAGCGCGCGGAAGTCGCTCACCTCATCGGCGTGCGAGAGCACGTTGTCCACGGCCAGCAGGCCCCCGGGTCGCAACGCTCGCACGACGTCCGGCCAGTAGCCGGCATACGCCGGTCGTTCGGCATCCAGGAAGATCATGTCCAAGCTGCCGTCGCGAGCCTCGCGCAGGCTCACGGCGGCGTCCTGCACCCGCAGCTCGACCAGCTCGCGCAGGCCGGCACGATCGAGGTTCTGCGCCGCCAGGGCGCTGCGCGCAGCGTCGACATCGACGCTCACCAGGCGGCCGCCGACGCTGCGCACCGCGTCGGCCAGCCACAGCGTCGAGTAGCCGTTGGAGGTCCCGAGCTCGAGCAGACGCCGTGCGCCCATCGCCCGCACGAGGGCGCCCAGCAGCTGGGCGCTGTCGGGCTCGACGTTGCGCAGCCGCTCCAGCCGGTCAACCCTCGCGGCGTCGTGCTCGGCGCCGTCACGATGCAACTCCTCGAGGATCGCCCTCAGCGTGTCGTCCATCGCCTCCCCCTCCAGAGGCCGCCCACGCTAGAGAAACTCCCGCAGCCGCACGAGTTCGAGGGCCTCCTGTGGTTCAAGGCCCACCTCCATGCGAATGACCAGGCCGTTTCGAACGGTCCAGATCACGGCCAGCCGACGCTCGCGGAACCCGCCGCCCGCCGTTCTGCGGACGGTCTGTGTCTCGATCACCATCACGCTCTCACCGGCGTCCATGATTCGCTCGGGCGTGAGCAGAAACCCCTCCCACACCTCGGGAACCTCCCGGCGCAGGCGCTCCAATCCGGGATGTCCACGGTAGACGTCGGGCCGAACCAGCCTGCGGGACATGTCGATCTGCACATCGGCCGCGAACAGATCGAGCAGCCGCGGCTCGAGCTCGCCGTCGGCGCCGCCGTTCATGAGGCCTATGACCTCGCGCACGACCTCGACGTTTTCCTGTGACATCGTGTGGTGAGTATCGCGCAGCCGGGTGGGTGGTCCGGCGAGCAACCGGCGCATGTTCTGCGTTAGCCTTGGTGGTGGCTGCGCCTCGGAGGGATCGTACCTTTGCACTGAGGCGCAGCCGGATAGCTGCCCGTACCTACCCGTTGACACTCAGGTAGGAGCGGAACCTCGCCACCAGGGCCACCAGACGCCCGTTTGCCTTGACCCGCAGGAGCTTTCCCTTCGGCCCGCGTACGATCAGCGGGCCATCGTCGATGCTCACCACCTCGTATTCGCGCGGGAGCCTTTCCAGGCGCTGGATCTGCCGCTGAGTGAGTTTCTCAAGGCAGTCAATCTGGCGCTTCGTGAGCGCGTGGGCGTTGGACATGCGCATCCTCCCCGATGCAGTGATACCGCTGTCAGACTGCCAGACGCAGCGGCGGAAAGCAGGCGCGAGGCGGCCGCACCCGGGCATCCGCGGTCGCACCCCGGCATCGCTCCCGCTCGCTGCAGGCCGGACGTGATGGGAGCCTTGCAGGAGTGCAGGCTCCGGAGCCGGGCGCCGACTCCGCTGCCATGGATGCCGGTGCATTCAGGGCTGCGATGCTGGCGGTCAACTCGGCCGCGCAACGTCATGCGCTCATGTACGCGTGTGAGCGCGTGCTCGACTCAGCAGAGGGGGCCGGGAGCGCCTCGAGCCACGAATGCGGCTTTCACCGGCCCGAATGCAAGCGGCATATCGACGAAGCGCTTGCGCTCGAAGCCGAGCTCGAGCGAGGATGCTCGACGGTCGCCGTCGGCCTGGGCATCGCGGGCCGGGTTGGGGCCTCGCTCGCCGAGCTCATCGAGGCCGAGATGCGCGAGCGGGCGGCCTGCGCCGAGACCGCGCCGGCAGGCGCGCAGATCAGGCACGCCGCCGGCATCATGTGGACGCTCGTCGCACTCGATGCGGAGGTCGAGCGCGAGATCCTGCCTGTCAAGTAGCCGGCTTCGGCGACCGATAGAAGAGGGTGTCGATACGGCGGAATGTCCCGGCAGATCCGATCGTGAGAGGCGTCGATGCCGACGCCGCGGCGGCGCTGCGCGAGCTGCCCGGGGCCCTGGTCCTCGTCTTCGACCGCGAGCTCCGCTTCGTCCTGGCGGCGGGTCAGGCTCTGGCGCGCCACGGCGATCCCCCCGCATACCGCAAGGGGCAGTTCCTCAGGGAGGCCTTTCCGATGGACGTGTGGAGGCAGATCGAGCCGCTGTGTCATTCGGCGCTGGCCGGAGAGACCCGCTCTCGCGAGGTCTGGACCGCCGAGCAAGGGCACTGCCTGATGGTCGATATGGGGCCGCTGCCCGGGCACGACCCCGTCCCGGACGGGCAGGGGCCGGTCGCCGGCGGCGTCGCGGTCGTGCTCGACATCACCGCCCGAAGGCAGATGGACGCGTTCACCGCGCGCTCCCACGACGACTTCGAGGAGGTCTTCGAGCGGGCTCCGATGGCGACCGGGCTGCTCGATCCCGGCGGCCGCTGGCTGCTCGCCAACCGCGCGCTGAGCGAGATGACCGGCTACACGCTCGACGAGCTCCTCGGCGAGCGCTTCGAGGACATCGTGCACCCCGATGACGTGCACAACGACACGGTCCAGCGCGAACAGCTGCTGGCCGGCGAGATCCCCGCGTTTCAGATCGAGAAGCGCTATTTCGACGCCGCCGGCGAGCTCAACTCGGCGATCTTCTCGGTCTCGCTGGTGCGCGACCGCGACGGCGCCCCGCTTCACTACATCGCCCAGCTGCAGGACATCTCCGATCGCAAGCGGATGGAGGAGCACCTGCGCCATCTGGCCGACCACGATCCGCTCACCGGCCTTCGCAACCGCAGGCTGTTCGAGCACGATCTGAGGCTCCAGGTGGCTCGCTCCCGGCGCTATGGCGAGGAGGCGGCCGTGTTGGTGATCGACCTCGACGAGTTCAAGCGCGTCAACGACCGCCACGGTCACAGGGTCGGCGACGAGACGCTCAAGGCTGTGGCCAGGGCGCTCACGCGCCGCCTGCGCGAAACCGACCTGCTCGCCCGACTCGGTGGAGACGAGTTCGCGGTGCTGCTGCCCCACATCGACAGGGACGGGCTCGGCACCGTCGTCAGCAGTCTCAGCCGCGCCATGCCCGAGTGGAGCATCGACGCCGGCGATGCCGTCCTTCACTGCTCCGCCAGCGTCGGCTTCGCGGTCATCGATCAGCACACCGAAAGCGCCGAGCAGGTTCTCGCCGAGGCCGACCGCTCGATGTACGCCGCCAAGCGGGGCAGGGCCCCGGCGTCGCCGCCCGGCGCGCTGCCGCCGCGCCGCTGAGCCGGGTCACGGCGGCGCCCGGCGCCGTTCCCGCACGCAACCTCCGGCTTCGGTGTTTAGAGCCCTCCGGTTCGGTGATTACGCTCAGATAATGCAACCGCACGAGCGACTTGCGGTGATCGATCTGGGCTCGAACTCGTTCCGCCTGGTCGTGTTCATGGCTCACGACGGCTGGTGGAAGCGCACCGATGAGATCTACGAGCCGGTGCGCATCGGCGAGGGCCTGGCCGCCACCGGGCGCCTCGGCGAGGCCCCGATCGCGCGGGCGCTCTCGACGCTCGACGTATTCGCCCATTTCTGCCGCGCCAGCGGGCTGGGCGCCGACTCCGTCGACGCCGTGGCGACCAGCGCGATCCGCGACGCCGAGAACGCAGACAGCTTCCTGGCTGTGGCGCGTCAGCGCTCTGGGCTTCCGATCCGCGTCCTGAGCCGCGAGCAGGAGGCGCGCTACGCCTATATCGCGGCGGTCAACTCGACGACCCTCAGCGACGGCTACGTGCTGGACCTCGGGGGCGGTTCTATGCAGCTCGTGCACGTCGCCGAGCGCCTCGCTCGCGAGTTCGGCTCCTGGCCGGTGGGCACGGTGCGGATGACCGAGCGCTTCCTGCCCGCCAACGGCCCCGCCAAGCGCCGGCAGATCGAGGAGCTCCGCGATCACGTCGCCTCAGAGCTCGAGCAGGCCGCCTGGCTGTCCGATGCCGGGCGCTCGGAGGGCTCTCGGCGCCTGGTCGGCATCGGCGGCACCGTGCGCAACCTCGCCGCGGCGGCTCAGCGCGCCGCCGGGCTGCCGTCCAACGGGGTGCAGGGAATGTTCATCGAGCGCAAGGAGCTCGATGAGCTGACGCAGCGGCTCGCCTCGCTTCCGGCCACCGAGCGCAGCAGCATCCCGGGCATCAAGCCGGCGCGCGCCGACCTGATCCTGGCCGGGGCGGTCGTCGTGCAGGGGGTGCTCCGGGCCGGTGGCTTCGACGGGCTCGAGACCACCGAGGCGGGACTGCGCGAGGGCGTCTTCTTCGAGCGCCTGCTGGCCGACCATTGGCCCGCCATGGTCGCCGCCGGCGATGCCGGCGATCGCTCGCCGCTTTTCGAGGATGTGCGCCGCACGAGTGTGCTGAACCTGGCGGCCCGCTACCACCCCGACCTGACCCACACTCGCCACGTCGCTGCGCTGGCGCTCGGCATGTTCGACGAGCTGGCACGGCTCGGTGTGCACGACGGCGACCCGCGCGAGCGCGAACTCCTGTGGGCGGCCAGCATGCTGCACGACATCGGCATGTCAGTCGACTACGACGATCACCACAAGCACTCGCGCTATCTGATCTTGAACGGCGGTCTGCCCGGGTTCTCCCCGGTCGAGGTGGCGATCGTGGCGCAGGCTGCCCGCTACCACCGCAAGGGCATGCCCGAGCCCGGGCCGCTCGAGCCGCTGTTCGGGCCCGGTGACGTGGCCGCGCTCGACCGCTGCGCGGTGCTCCTGCGCCTGGCCGAGGATCTCGAGCGCTCGCGCGATCAGCTCGTGCGCGGAACGCGCTTCACCGTCATGACCCCGTCCGCCAGCGCCGTCGACGGGCGCTCACAGGGCGCGCACAACGGCGGCGCGGGCCCCGTCGGCGAGATCGAGCTGCACCTGATCGCCGAGGGGGAGTCGGCCGTGCCGCGCTGGGCGGCCGGACGGGAGACCGAGCTGTTCGCCCGCGCCTTCCACACCCGCCTGTCCGTCGCGGCCTAGCTGTAGTTCCTAGGCAGGTTCGTCCGGTTTAGTCATCCGGGTCTCCTTGGAGGCTGGAGGTGTCTAACGCCAACAGTCCCAAGGAGGCACCGGATGAAGTTGCACGCTAACGCTCGGACCTGTCCGAAGAGCAGGCGGCTGCTCGTTGAACGAATCGATGCTGGCTGGTCGGTGATCGATGCTGCCGAGGCCGCGGGGATCACCGATCGCACGGCTCGTCGCTGGATGGCGCGCTGGCGGGCCGAGGGGCCTGGTGGCCTGTTCGATCGGTCCTCGGCGCCTAAGCGGATCCCGCACAAGACGCCGCCCGAGCACGTCCAGGAGATCGTCAGGCTCAGAAGGCTGAGGATGACCGCGGCGCAGATCGCGACAGCGCTGCAGATGGCGCTCTCGACGGTCTCTGCCGTCCTCAAACGCGTCGGGTTGGGCAAGCGCTCGCGCCTTGATCCGCCCGAGCCACCCAACCGCTACGAACGCCGCCGCCCCGGTGAGCTGATCCATATCGACATCAAGAAGCTCGGGAGGATCCTCAAGCCAGGCCATCGCGTCACTGGCGATCGTCGGGGAAAAGCTTCGACGAGTCGCGGCGGCAAAACGGTCAGGTTGGCTGGCTGGGAGTTCGTGCATGTCGCGATCGACGATCACAGCCGCCTGGCCTACGCCGAGGTGCTCACCGACGAGAAGGGACCCACCGCGGTCGGGTTCCTCAAGCGAGCTGTCGAGTTCTACGCCGGCTACGGCGTCACCGTCGAACGCGTGATGACCGACAACGGCTCCCCATATGTCTCTCACGTACACGCCACGGCCTGCCGCGAGCTGCAGCTGCGCCACCTACGCACACGCCCTTACCGCCCACGCACCAACGGCAAGGCGGAGCGGTTCATCCAAACCCTGCAACGCGAGTGGGCCTACGGACGCGTGTTCCAGACAAGCGCGCACCGCACCGCAGCGCTCGAGCCCTGGCTAACCCACTACAACTTCACACGACCACACGGCGCCCTCAGCCACAAGCCACCCGGCACACGACTGACCAACACTCCTAGGAACTACACTAGCGACCTCCGTACGCTCAGCCCGTCCGCGCGGCGAGCTGGCCGCAGGCCGCGTCGATGTCGCGGCCGTCCCGGCGCGACGCCTTCGCGCCGGCCTCAGCTCGCCGCGAGAGCGGCCGCGTGCCCGGCGCAGTCGAACAGCACGAGGCCGAACGGATAGCCGACGGGGCTGTTCCATGCGGACGGCGCCAGCTCGGTGCACGCGCGAAGCACCGCCTTCGTCGCGCGGTTGCCTCCGCGCAGCGAGTACTCGCCGCCGAGGAGCACGTAGCGCGCCTCGCCGCGAGCGACCAGGCGCGCGAGTCCCGGTCCGTCAAGCGCCGGGTCGGTGCCGCTGTAGCCGCCCAGCGCGCCCGCGTCCAGGCCGAACAGGATCATCGGGGAGGCCGTGTCCGAGGCGACCGTCAGCAGCGCCCAGCGCGAGCCGGGGTGGTGGCTGCTCGACGTAGCCCGCGCAGCGCGCGATCGATCGCGAGGTCGTGCGCGTTGACGCCGTATCCGCCCGGAGCCGGCGAAGTGCCTTGGCCCCGCCGACCGGGAATGTGCCCTCGACCGGCGCGAGCCAGGTGGTGGTGGCGTAGGCCGCCGGGGCCACGAGCAGCAGCAGGAAGCGTCAGCGCGACCGCCGGCGCCGCGAGCCGGCGCAGCGGCGAGAACGCACCGACCCCGACGGCGGCTCCCACGAGGAGCACCGGGACGAACCACAGCATGTAGTGCTCGCGGTGCATCAGCACGATCTGCGCGAGCACGGTCGCTGCCACCGCGCCGGCCACGAGCACGAGGCTCACAGCCTGCGGCGCTGTCCGCGGGCGAGCGTCACGAACGCGACGGCGCCGGCCCCCGCCATCGCCGCGGTGCCGGGCTCGAGCGCCGAGACGTAGTAGGGATGCACGATTCCCTTGGACAGGCTCAGCACCGCCGCCTCCACGACGAACCACCCGCCGAGTACCAGCAGCGGTCGCGAGCCGCGGGTCGCGACGGCGCGAGCGCCGCCGGCGAGGACGCTTCGGCTCGTGGACGGTTTCGCCCTGCGGTCGAGCAGCAGCGAGCAGCGCCGCGCCGAGCAGGCCGAACAGCGCGAACGGCAGCATCCAGCCGGCCTGATCGCCGAGGCCCACGCCGAACAGGCGCAGCGGGCCGGGGGGTCCGCCGAACGGGATCGGGTTCTTTTCCCTGCCCGTGGACGCCCTTGGGCGCCGGGCGCGGGCTCGCGGCGTGGCGGTGCGGGGCCGTGCGGCGCGGCTCGGCCGGTGCGGCGGCGGCCCGCGGCTGCGTGCGGCGGCGGCCACGCGCGCGGCGTCGTCGACCGCCGCGCTGGCGCGGCGGCGCGGCACGTAGCGCGCCCGGCGCGAACGGCCACGTCGTTCGGGCCCGCCCGCCTGGCCTTCCACGCGCCCGAGGCCGTTGTATTCGAACGTCAGCCCGAGCTCGGAGTTGTTGGTGGAGCTGCCCACGTAGGGCCGCTTCGACGCCGGCGTGAGATCGACGAAGGCGATCCAGGCGAACGACACCGCCACCATCGCGAGGCCGGCCACCAGCAGCTGGGCCACGCGGCGGCGCCAGCGAGCCGGGCGCGCACACGAGGTAGGCCGAGCGCGATGCCGGGGACGACGAGATAGGCCGCCAGCGTCTTCGTGTTGAAGGCGAGCCCCACGACCACGCCGCAGCACACGAGCGTCCGCCAGCGCCCGTTTCGGCCGCCCGCAGCGCCGGCGCGCAGGCGAGCACCATCAGCAGGATCAGCACGGGGTCGACGCCGTTGTCGCGCGAGACGGCCACGAACGATGGGAACACGGCCAGCGCGAGGGCCCGGCGAAGGCGGCCACCGTGCCGAGGCGCCGCTCCAGCAGGAAGTAGAGCAGCGCCACCGCCAGCACTCCGGCGATCGCCTCGGGCAGCAGCAGGCTGAGCGGCGAGAAGCCGAACAGCCTTGGCGCTCGGCGGCCTGCACCCACAGGGCGAGCGGCGGCTTGTCCACGCGTGATCAGCCCGCCAGGGTCGAACGACACGAACAGGAAGTTGTGCAGCGAGCGCAGCATCGACTTGACGCCGGCCGAGTAGAAGATGTTGGCGTAGCCGTTCTGGGAGAGCTTTTGCGTGTTCAGCACCGCCGAGATCGCCACGGGGACGATCACCGGCAGGTGGCGCAACCAGGGCCGCGTCGCTCAGCAGGCGGCCGCCGCGCTCGGACAGCGTCTGCCGCGGCGCGCCGGTGGTGGAGGCGCGACCGTCGCTGGCGGGCGTGGCGGTCTGCGGACGAAGTCCATATGGCAATTGGTTTGGCGTTCGACCGGTGCTCGTCGGGTTCCTGCCCGGCGCTGGATCTTGCCAGGTGTCCTCAGCCGGCGAGCGCCCCCAGCAGCCGATCGAGGTCGTCCTCGTCGTTCCACGCGCCGACCGACGCCCGCAGCCAGGGCCGCCCGGGGATGTTACGCACGCACGACGCCGCTCTCCGCCAGGCGCGCGCGCTCGGCCGGCGGGTCGGGGCTGGAGAAGGAGACGAGCGTCGTGTCCCCCGCGGCGCCGGCTCGCGCCCGCGCTCGGCGAGCAGCTCGGCCAGCCGCGCGGCCAGCGCGCGTGCGCGCGCGTGCACGGCCGGCCAGCCGGCCGACTCGAGCACGCCGATGGCAGCGAGCGCACAGGCCACCGTCTCGGCGCTCAGCGACATCGAGTCAAAGCGCCGCGCGTCCTCGTGCAGGCCGGCATCCAGCCCGGCGTCGGGGTCGGCCAGGTTCGCGTAGCCGCGCCGCGACACCGCCAGGCGCTCGCGCAGGCCGGGGCTCACGTACAGCATGCCCGTCCCGTCCGGGCCGCACAGCCACTTCTGCCCGGCGCCGGCGTAGGCGTCGCAGCCGAGCGCGTGCACGTCCACGGCGACCGCGCCGACGCCCTGGGCGCCGTCGAGCAGGACCGGGACATCCACGCTCGGCGAGCTCGGCGGGCGCCAGCAGCCCGCTGACCCAGCCGACGTGCGAGCAGGCGACGAGGCGCGTGCTCGGCGCCGACGGCCTCGGCGATCGAGGGCAGCGGCACTTCGCGGACGCAGCGCCGCGCAGATCCCGCGCGGCCGCCAGCGCGCCCAGCAGCCCCGGGTGCTCCTCGTCGCTGGTGAGGATCTCATCTCCCGCGGCCAGCGCCAGCCCGCCGACCACCTGGGCGATGCCCTCGCGTCGTGGAGGTGGTCAGCGCGAGGTCCGCGCTGTCGCAGCCGAGCAGCGCCGGCATAGGCGCGCGCGCAGCTCGCCGTTGAGCTCGGAGCGGCGTTCGAAGTGGGCCATGCGTGCGCCCGTCGGCCAGCTCGCGCGCGAGCTCCGCCGCGGCGGCCGCGACCGCGCGCGCGGGCAGCGGCCCGTCGGTGCCCGCGTTCAGGTAGGCGAGCCGGTCGAAGGACGGGGAACTCGGCGCGCAGTCCAGAGGTCATCCACAAACCGCGAGAATACCCGCATGTCCGGCGCAGACCAGCAGGCGCCGCTGTGGGGCCGTCGCCGCGAGCATTCCGCAGCGCACGGAGATGGCGCGCTTCATGCGCTGGGCCGGCAGAGCGCCGCGGGCAGCGCGTTCGCCGACTACGACGAGCTGTGGCGATGGTCGGTCGATGAGCTCGAGGACTTCTGGGCGAGCATCTGGGAGTTCTTCGGCGTGCGCGCGTCACGAGCCCTACGAGCGGGTGCTCGACTCGCGCGAGATGCCCGGCGCGAGCTGGTTCGAGGGCGCCGAGCTCAACTACGCCGAGAACATGCTCACGGCCTGCGCCGAGGGCCGCGACCCGGACGCCGTCGCCGTGCTGCACACCTCCGAGCTGCGCGCGCTCGGACGAGCTGACGCTGGGGCGAGCTCGCAGCGCAGGTCGCCGCGGCGGCCGGCGGCCTGCGCGCGCTCGGCGTGGGCCGCGGCGATCGCGTGGTCGCCTACATGCCGAACATCCCCGAGACGCTCGATCGCCTTTCTCGCGGTCGCCATCATCGGCGCGATCTGGTCGAGCGCCGCGCCCGAGTTCGGCGCGCGCAGCGTGATCGACCGCTTCGCGCAGATCGAGCCGAAGGTGCTGCTGGCCGTCGACGGCTACCGCCATGGCGGCAAGGACTTCGACCGCACGGCCGTCGTCGCAGGGCATCCTCGAGGAGCTGCCGACGGTGGAGCACGTCGGTCGTGCTGCCCTATCTGCGGCCGGCCGGCGGATCGGGCGGCGAGGACGACGCGGCCCGCCGCGCGCCGCCGGCGGCGCCGGCGCGCTCGCTGGGGCGAGCTGCTGCGACGCGGCGCGGGCGCGCAGCTGCGCTTCGAGCAGGTTCCCTTCGAGCACCCGCTGTGGGTGCTCTACTCCTCGGGCACCACCGGCCTGCCGAAGGCGATCGTGCAGGGCCACGGCGGCATCCTGCTCGAGCAGCTGAAGAAGAGCCTGCACCTCGACCTGCGGCCCGGCGACCGCATGTTCTGGTTCACGACCACCGGCTGGATGATGTGGAACTTCCTCGTCGGCTGCCTGCTCAGCCGAGGCCGCGATCGTGCTCTACGACGGCAGCCCCGGCCACCCCGACCTCGGCGTGCTGTGGGAGCTCGCCGAGCGCGCCGGCATCACCTGCATGGGCGTCAGCGCCGGCCTGCTGGCGAGCTGCGAGAAGGCCGGCATCGAGCCCGGCCGCGACCACGACCTGCGCGCGCTGCGCGCGATCGGCGCCGACCGGCTCGCCGCTGGCGCCGGAGAGCTTCCGCTGGGTCTATGAGCACGTGAGCTCGACATCTGGCTGTTCTCCACCAGCGGCGGCACGGACGTCTGCACGGCGTTCGTCGCCGGCTGCCCGCTGCTGCCCGTCTACGAGGGCGAACTGCAGTGCCGCGCGCTCGGCTGCGCGGTGGAGGCCTGGGACGAGCAGGGCCGCAGCCTCACCGACGAGGTCGGCGAGCTCGTCATCACCGAGCCGATGCCCTCGATGCCGCTGTTCTTCTGGGGCGACGAGGACGGCGAGCGCCTGCGCGAGAGCTACTTCTCGATGTACCCCGGCGTCTGGCGCCACGGCGACTGGATCCGCATCACGCCGCGCGGCGGCGCCGTCATCTACGGCCGCTCGGACTCCACGATCAACCGCCAGGGCGTGCGCATGGGCACGAGCGAGATCTACCGGGCGGCGCCGGCGTGGATGAGGTGCTCGACGCGCTCGTCGTGGACATCCCGGCGCGGGCGGGCGACGAGCGAGCTGTGGATGGTGATGTTCGTCGTGCTGCGCGAGGGCGCCGACCTCGACGACGACCTCGTGGCGCAGATCAAGCGGCGCATCCGCGAGGACTGCTCGCCGCGGCACGTGCCCAACGAGATCCTCCAGATCGACGAGGTGCCGCGGACGCTGTCGGGCAAGGTGCTCGAGGTGCCCGTCAAGCGCATCCTCATGGGCGTCGCCGCCGCAGCGAGGCCGCGAGCGTCGACTCGCTCGCCAACCCCGGCTCGCTCGACTACTTCGCTGAGCTCGCCAAGAGCCTCTGATTCGGACCCGCCCGCCCGTTGCCCGTCGCACGCGCGCCGAGGCCGGCGAGGCTCGCGGCCATGCGGGGCGCGCGCGAGCTTGCCTCCCATTACAGCCCCATCGAGCGTCCGACGATCTCCTTCATGATCTCGTTGGCGCCGCCGTAGATCCTGGTCACGCGGGCGTCGGCGAACGCGCGGGCGATCGGGTACTCGAGCATGTAGCCGTAGCCGCCGTGCAGCTGCAGGCAGCGGTCGACCACGCGGCCCTGAAGCTCCGTGCACCACCACTTGGCCATCGCGGCGTCCTCCGGCGTGAGCTCCCCCTCGTTGAGCGCCTGCACGCAGCGGTCGACGAACGCGCGCCCGATCTCGGTTTCCGTGCGCAGCTCGGCGAGCGTGAAGCGCGAGCTCTGAAAGCTGCCGATCGGCTGGCCGAACGCCTCGCGCTCGCGCACGTACTCGAGCGTCCAGGCGAGCGCGACCTCGGCGGCCGCCACGGCCGAGGCGGCGATCGACAGGCGCTCCTGGGGCAGGTTCGAGACCAGGTAGCGGAAGCCCTCGCCCTCCTCGCCGAGCAGGTTCTCGACCGGCACGCGCACCTCCGCGAACGACAGCTCGGCCGTGTCCTGCGCGTGCTGGCCGATCTTCTCGAGGTTGCGCCCCGCTGGAGAAGCCCTCCATCCCGCGCTCGAGCACGAGCAGGCTGATGCCGCGGTGGCGCTCGGAGGGGTCGGTCTTCACGGCCACGATCACGAGGTCTGCGTTGATGCCGTTGGTGATGAACGTCTTGGTCGCCGTTGACGACGTAGTGATCGCCCTCGCGCCGCGCCCGCGTGGACATGCCGGCGAGGTCTGAGCCGATGCCCGGCTCGGTCATCGCAAGCGCCGTGATCAGCTCGCCGGTGGCGATGCCCTGCAGCCAGCGCTCGCGCTGCTGCCTCGTCGCAGTAGCTCAGGAAGTAGGGCAGGCAGATGTCGTTGTGCAGGGTGATCCCGAGGCCGAAGCTGCCGACGCCGGCGCGCTGGGTCTCCTCGCCGATGATCAGGTTGAAGCGGAAGTCCTCCGCGCCGGCGCCGCCGTAGCGCTCCGGTACCGCCATGCCGAGGAAGCCGCCGCGGCCGGCCAGCGCGAAGACCTCGCGCGGCACGATCCCGGCGCGCTCCCACTCCCCGTAGCGTCCCTCATCGCCGATCACCTCGCGCTCGAGGAACGTGTGAAAGCTCGCCCGGAAGTCTTCGTGTACGTCCTCGAACAGCGTGCGCCGCATATCGCGGGCACCCTACCGTCCCGCGCCGGGCGCCCGCCCGTCGCCGCTCAGGCCGCCATCAGGTCGAGGTGCTCGTCCGGCTCGGGCGCCGATGGCGGCTTCAGCCGGTATCCGGGCTTTGCCAGCAGCAGCTGCACATCCTGGATTCGCCGCTCGCGGAAGCCGGCCTCGCAGTAGCTCAGATACAGCTCCCACAGTCTGCGGAAGCGCTCGTCGTAGCCCAGCTCCGACAGGCGCTCGCCCGCTCCCGTGAAGCGCTCGCGCCAGCGCTCGAGCGTGGTCGCGTAGTGGGCGGTGATGTCCTCGCGGTGAACCTCGCGGAAGTCCGTCACGCGCGCCACCGAGCGGGCGATGATCTCCAGCGAGGGAAGGCAGCCGCCGGGGAAGATGTATGTGTTGATGAAGCTCCTGCCGGCCTTCTCGACGTGGTAGGCGCGGTCGTCGATCACGATCGCCTGCAGCAGCATCGCGCCGTCCTTCGCGACGAGCTCCGAGCAGCGGCGGAAGAACGTCGGGAAGTACTGCCAGCCGACGGCCTCGATCATCTCGATCGATACGAGCTTGTCGTAGCGCCCGCTCAGTTCGCGGTAGTCCTCGAGCAGCACCGTCACGCGGTCTCGAGGCCCCGCCTCGCGCACCCGTTCGCGGGCGTAGTCGTACTGCTCACGTGAGATCGTCGTGGTCGTGACGCGGCATCCGTGCTGTCCGGCCGCGTACACCGCCAGCCCGCCCCAGCCTGTTCCGATCTCCAGCAGGTGGTCCTCCGGGCAGAGCTCGAGCTTCGCGCATACGAGCTCGAGCTTCGCCAGCGACGCCTCTTCGAGCGTCACCCCGGGCGAGTCGAACAGCGCGCAGGAATACATCATCGTGGGGTCGAGGAACAGCGAGAACAGCTCGTTGCCGAGGTCGTAGTGAGCGGCGATGCGCCTGCGCGAGCGCCCGGGCGTGTTGCGCGCCAGCCAGCGTCCCCAGCGCTGCACGGGGATCAGCACCGGCGCGAGAGCCCGGCGCAGGGTGTCGAGCGCGCGCACGTTCAGCGCCGCGATGCGCGTCAGTGCGACGAGATCGTCGCACTCCCACAGCCCGTCCATGTAGGACTCGCACAGGCCGACGCTGCCGCCGAGCAGGCGGCGGTAGAAGCGCGCGGAGCGAACCTCGACGCTCGCGCGCAGCGGACGCCCCGGGACGCGCTCGCCGAAGCGAAGCCGCGTCTCGCCCTCCACGACCTCGAGCTCACCGCCGCGTGTTCGCGAGAGCAGGCCGAGCACGATCCGCCGCGCCGCGCGGTCGCGCAGGCCCCAATGCCAGCGGCTCCGCCGTGGCTCGCCGCCCGCAGCCCGCTGCCGGGGGTCGCGTGAGCACCTCATGTCGCCGTCGCTCCGCTCCGGGGGTGCGGGAAGTACCTCGCTCCGCCGAGCCTCATCCGCAGCGCCTGAGCGTAGATGCGCGCGGTGATCCGAGCCGTCAGAAACGGATAGCGCACGAGCGCCCGGCGCAGCGTCGCCGGCGTGATCTCCCGGCGCGCGAGCGACAGCGTCGCATCGAATGTCCGCTCTCCATCGGAGGCGCGCGACTCGATGTGAACCGACAGCCGCCCGGAGGGCTCGGTCAGTCGCCAGTCGTACACCTGATCCATGCCCATCAGCGGCGATACGTGCAGCCGCTTCTCGAACCGGCCCCGCATCAGCGCGGCGCTGCCGTGGTCTGCGGCGACGTCGACCGGCAGCACATACGGATGGTGCTCCCCCCATGGCGTGTTCGTGACGTGCGCGACGACGGCCGTCACATTCTCGCCGGCGGCGTCGTAGCAGTAGTAGAAGCTCACAGGGTTGAAGCAGTAGCCGAAGTAGCGCAGATGCGTGAGCAGGCGGATCGGCCCCTCCGCGCGTGTGCCCGTCCGCCTCCACACGAGCTCGCCGACCGCGTCGCGCAGCGCCACCGATGGGTCGCCCAGGTAGTCGGCGCGACGGAACCAGGCCACCGCCGGGCGCCGCGCCGACCACAGCCATGCGCGGTCGAACAGCCGCGGCAGCTCGTCGAGGTCGAGATATGCCATGAACAGCGGGTAAGAAAACTCGCCCTGAAGCGGCGCCATCCGCCGGTGGCGCACCGAGCCCTCATACAGGCAGGAGGCCCACGCCTCAGAGCTCCTCACAGCGTCACCCCGAACGGCGCGCAGGCGCGCAGGGCGCTCACCACACCGTCCTCGTGGAAGCCCCATCCCCAGTAGGCGCCGCAGAAGTGCGTGCGGGCGGCCAGGCCCCCGATGCTCGCGTGCCGCGCCTGCGCGGCTACGCCAGCCGGCGTGTAGACCGGGTGGGAGTAGGAGATCCTGCGGATCACCGTCTCCGGGTCGATCGCCTCGCTGCGGTTGAGGGTCACGCAGAAGTCGCGGTCGGCCTCGAGCCGCTGCAGATGGTTCATGTAGTAGGTCACCGTGCTCAGCGGCTTGGGCTCGCGCAGCAGATGGAAGTTCCAGGCCGCCCGCGCCGCGCGACGGCGCGGGAGCATCGTGCTGTCGGTGTGGAGCACCGCCTCGTTTCGCTGGTAGGGGATCGCACGCAGAAGCTCCGCCTCCTGCTCTGAGGGGTCGCGCAGCATCGCGAGGGCCTGGTCTGAGTGCGTCGCGATGATGACCTGATCGAAGCGATGCGGGCTCCTCGCCGGCGACGGTGATCTCCACCCGCTCGCTTGAGCGCGCGATCGATCGCACGGGCGTGTTCAGCCTGATGCGGTCGGCGAACGGCGCGGTGAGCGCATCGACGTAGCGCGCCGAGCCGCCGGTCACGGTCGACCAGCGGGGCCGGTCGCGAAAGCCGAGCATGCCATGGTTGGCGAAGAACTCGGCCATGAAGCGCGCCGGGAACGAGCGCATCTGGCGCGGGTCGGCCGACCACACGGCCGAGACCTGGGGCACGATCAGCCGCTCGATGAACGAGCGGGAGAAGTGGTGGCGCGAGAGCAGCTCGCCGAGCGACTGCCCCGTCTCCTCGTGGTGCAGCAGCCGGCGCATCTGGCGGTTGAAGCGCAGCAGATCCACGATCATCCGCTGAAAGCGCGGGCTGAGGAGGTTCCGCGACTGGCAGAACAGCCCCCTGGGGGTGCCGCTGTACTCGAAGTCCTCCTCCTCGCCCTTCACCGAGAAGCTCATGTGCGTGGGCTGGGTGGCCACGCCGAGGCGTTCGAGCAGGCGCGTGAAGTTGGGGTAGTTGCGGTCGTTCATCACGATGAAGCCCGTGTCCACGTGGTGGGTGTCGTGCTCGGTGTCCACCCGCACCGTGTTCGAGTGCCCGCCGGCGTAGGAGTTGGCCTCATACACGACGATCTCGTGCTCGCGCTGGAGCAGGTGCGCAGCGGCAAGGCCTGAGATCCCCGCACCCACGATCGCGATCCTCACGGCTCTGCTCGCTTTCCACGACGCTCGTTCACAGGCATCTTCAACCCTGTTTACGCGACGGGACGGCGGTTGGATCATGACCCGGTGGCCTGGCGAGAGCCGATGCCGGGCAGGATTGCGGGGCGCCCGCGTCGAACAGAGCGCCGATGAAGCGTTCGGCAACTCCCACGACCGATCGTCCGCCGGCTTCCCCGGCGAACGGCACGAGCGACCACCAGAGCCTCTCCAAGTACATTCAGGCGCGCTTCGAGGAGTGCTCGCGCTCGCAGAAGGACGTGGCCCAGTACATCGTCGACCACCTCGACGAGGCCGCCTTCCAGACAGCCGAGGAGCTTGCCCGCCGCGCCAACACCTCGAGCTCGACGGTCGTGCGCTTCTCCCAGGCGCTCGGCTTCGAGGGCTTCCCCGAGCTGCAGGCCGCGGCCCGTGAGGAATACAGGCGCGTCCACGCCAAGAGCTCGCCGAGCGGCACCTCGACGGCCTCCACGCCGCTGTTCTCGCTCGACCAGAACGAGTTCGAGACCGCCCTGACGGCCGATCACCTGAACGTCGAGGAGACCGCCCGCAAGGTCTCCAGAAGCTCTGTCGAGGCGCTCATCGAGGCGATCGTCGGCGCCGAGAAGGTGCTCGTTGCGGGCACCGATCAGATGGCCTTCTTCGCCAGCTACCTGCGCCACCTGCTGATGCTCCTCGACCTGCGCGTCGATGTGGTTGCGAGCCCCTCCCAGGAGGCGCTCAGCCGTCTCGGGCGGATCGATGCGGGCACGCTCGTCATAGGGCTCTCCGCCGGCCGCCCGCACCCGCTCGTGGTGCGGGCGATGAAGCTCGCGCGTCATCGCAAGGCGCAGACGGCCGCGATCACCGACGCGACGCTCTCGGAGGTCGCAAAGCTCGCGAAGATCAAGCTCTACTACTCCTCCAACAGCCCGGCATTCGTCCGTTCGCACACGGCGCTTCTGAGCCTCATCCAGGCCCTGGCCTATGGCGTTTATGCCCAGGACAGCGCGCAGTACGACGACCGCATCAAGGCCTTTCGCCTGAAGTAGCGCCCCGCCCTCAGGCTAGACTTAGGCGCATGCGCGACGAGGCCACGTTCAGGGTCAAGAGCGGCCTTGCCGAGATGCTGAAGGGCGGCGTGATCATGGACGTGGTCACCCCGGACCAGGCACAGATCGCCGAGGACGCGGGCGCCGCCGCGGTGATGGCGCTCGAGCGGGTGCCGGCGGACATTCGCCGCGACGGTGGCGTGGCGCGGATGTCCGACCCGGAGATGATCGTCGGTATTCAGCAGGCCGTGAGCATTCCCGTGATGGCCAAGGCGCGCATCGGGCATTTCCTCGAGGCTCAGGTGCTGCAGGCGCTCGAGGTCGACTACGTGGACGAGTCCGAGGTGCTCACCCCCGCCGATGAGAGCAACCACATCGACAAGTGGGCGTTCAGCGTCCCATTCGTGTGCGGCGCCACGAACCTCGGCGAGGCGCTCAGGCGGATCGGCGAGGGGGCCGCGATGATCCGCTCCAAGGGCGAGGCCGGCACCGGCGACATCGTCGAGGCGGTGCGCCACATGCGCGCCATCACCGGCGAGATCCGCCGCCTGGCGACGCTCGGCCCCGACGAGACGGCGACCGCTGCCAAGGAGCTTGCCGCTCCGCTTGAGATCGTGCGCGAGGTTGCCCGCGAGGGGCGCCTGCCGGTCGTGCTGTTCTGTGCGGGCGGCATCGCCACGCCAGCCGATGCGGCGCTGATGATGGCCCTCGGGGCCGAAGGCGTGTTCGTCGGCTCGGGCATCTTCAAGTCCGAGGACCCGGCGGCGCGCGCGCGGGCGATCGTGGAGGCCACGACGCACTGGCAGGACCCCGAGCGCGTGGCCCAGGCCTCACGCGGCCTGGGAACGCCGATGGTCAGCCTGGAGAGCTCGAAGCTCGAGGATGAGCAGCTTCTCGCGCAGCGCGGCGCCTGACGGAGGGCGTGAGCCGCTGATCGGCGTGCTGGCGCTTCAGGGCGACTTCCAGGCACACGCGCGGGTCCTCGAGCGTCTCGGAGCGCGGGTGCGCGAGGTGCGTCTCGGATCCGAGCTCGATGGCATCGATGGCCTCGTGATTCCCGGTGGCGAGTCCACCACGATGATGTTGGGGGTGCGGCGTGAGAACCTGCTTGATCCGGTGCGAGAGCTTGCACGCGCGGGGCTGCCCCTGCTGGGCTCGTGCGCGGGGTTGATCATGCTCGACCGACAGCACCTCGGCGTGATGGACATCAGCGCCAGGCGAAACGCGTTCGGTCGCCAGATCAGGAGCTTTGAGGCGGACCTCGACTTCAGGGGCCTCGGGGAGGTGCCGCTGCGGGGCGTGTTCATCCGGGCCCCCTGGATTGCCGAGTACGGACCCGATGTCGAGATTCTCGCGGAGCTGGACGGCCACCCGGTCGCCGCTCGTGAAGGCCGCAGGCTGGCGGTCGCGTTTCACACCGAGCTGGGTGAGGACGACCGCATCCACCGCCTGTTCCTTCGGTGGGCGCGCGAGTTCGCAGGAGCACCGGCGGCCCGGGTACCGGCCTCCTGAGGCTTCAGCCGGCGGGCGCCGGCGGCCCGGCGCGCTCCAGGGCACCCCAGCCCAGAGATCGTCGAGCCTCGGCCCGTTCGGCCGCTATTCCGCCGCGGATGCCGAACAGCCGCTTGGCACGCAGCAGATAGATGACCACCGCCGCGTTGACGATGAAGGCGAGGACCTTGAATACGGTCGGGCGGTTTACGATCTCATAGACCTCGAGCGGCAGCAGCGATGCGGTCACGAGGAATGTCAGATACTCCGCCCACCGGCGCTGGTACCACAGGCCGGCGGCCTCGATCCCCTCGACCGCTCCGTAGGCGAGCAGCACCGCGCCGAGCAGGTGCAGATGCGATGAGGAGGTGGTGAACGCCTCGTCGAGTTTGCGCAGAAGCGCGCCCGCCGGGTGGCTCTGACCGGAGGACACGCCTCCCTGCAGGTCAGCGACGACCCTGTAAAAGGTGCCGCGCAGCGTGCTGCGGTCGGCGGCGAACAGGAGCACCAGCACCCCGAGCGCGCTGAGCACGAGGAAATGGAAGGCGCGGTCGATGGCGATCAGCCGCAGCACGATCTTGTCGCGCAGGGGCTTGCCCCTCAGCGGCAACTCGATCTCCTCACGCTCGGGCGGAACCGGGCGAGCGGGGCGGCTCGGCGCCCCGAGCGCCAGCCAGCTGTCACAGCGCAGGCAGCGGTACCAGCGCGTCCCGCCCGGGTCCTCGCGCGCGAAGAGCGCATCGTGCGGGCGCAGCTCGGCCGCATCGGTGCCCACGAGCTCGTGCCCGCGGGTGGCGCAGACCGCGAGCTCCCAGTGCAGCCGGGGGGCCCGGCGCCGTGGCGGCTGCGTGCCTGGAGGCCCGTCGACCACACGCGAACCGTATCGCCAGCAGGGCGATCGGCGATACTGGCCCGACATGCGCATCTCGCTCGCAGCCGATGAGTTGACGGGCATCGCGGGCCTGTTGGCGGACGAGCTCGAGCGCCGCGGGCATTCGACCCTCAGACACGGGGCACTCGAGGACTCCGAGCGCAGCGACTGGGCCTGGGCCTCAGAGGCGGCGGCGCGCGACGTGGCCGAGGGCCGCGCCGAGCAGGGCATCGTCTGCTGCTGGACCGGCACCGGAGCCTCGATCGCCGCGAACAAGGTCGAGCGCGTGCGGGCCGCGCTGTGCCTCGACGCCGCCAGCGCCGCGGGGGCGCGTCGCTGGAACGACGCCAACGTGCTCGCGCTGAGCCTGCGGGCGACCTCGCAGGCCGAGCTCTCCGAGATCCTCGACGCCTGGTTTGAAACCGAGCCCAGCGACGATCCCGGGGAGCGGGCGAACGTCGATCACCTGAGCGATATCGAGCGCTCGGCGCTCAGCTCGCCTGGAATCGGACCACGCCCTCGCTGAGCCGCTCGCTCACGCGTTCCTCGGAGAGCAGCATGTCGATGTGCCCGAGCACCTCCGAGAGGGTCAGGAAGGCCTGCGTGACCGCGACGTTTCCCCACAGCTCCTGGGCGATCTCGTGGGCGGTGCGCGGCTGGGAGACGATCAGGCGGTGGATCTTCTCGGCGCGCCGGCGGTGCAGGCGGAAGCGCTCATCGATCAGCGACACATGATCGGTGATCGCCTCACCGTGGCCGGGCAGGACGAGCGACAGGGGCATCGCGCGCGTTTCCTTCAACGACGCTATGTAGGTCAGGAGCGCCCGCGGGCGCTCGTCGAGGGACCCCGGCGGGGTGCGCGGGTCCGCTGCCGGGGTATCGTCGCCCGGCGTCTGCAGGGGCCGGGCCAGCAGGGGGTTCGAGGAGATGTGCTTGATCAGGTGATCGGCGGCCAGCAGGATCGAGCGAGACTCGTCCAGGAAGACCGTGTCCGACGGGCTGTGTCCCGGGCGATGCAGCACGCGCAGCGTGCGATCGCGCAGGCGCAGCTCCTCGCCGTCGCTGAGCGGTCTGGAGATCTCCACCGCCGAGCCCCAGGCGCGGAAGCTCGCCGAGACGGCTCGTAGCGCCGTCACGATGTCGGCGGGAATGCCGTGGCGGAGCATCAGCTGCTCGGCGAAGCGGTCGTCGAGCTCGGCCTGCTCGCCGTAGCGCGCGAGCAGCGGGGCGAGGCGGTCGAGCGCGGCAACCTCGGCGCCGGAGCGCCGCGCGAGGATGCCGGCCAGCCCGAAGTGGTCGATGTGCTGATGGGTGATGACCAGGAGTTCGATGTCCTCGACGGCGTGGCCTCGCGCAGCCAGGGCCTGCTCGAGCTCATCCAGCGCCTTGGCCGAGTTCGGGCCCGAGTCCACGAGCGTCAGCGGCGAGTCCTCGATCAGGTAGGCGTTGATCCGCCCGACCTGAAACGGCGTGGGAATTGCCAGGCGGTGGATACCCGCGCCGGCGGCGACGGCCAGTGCATCCTCATCGGCGCTCACGACCCCGCCGTCGTGGACGACCGGATCAGCGCGAGTACCTCGTCGCGGCGGCGTTCCATGTCCGCGGGGGAGACGAGGGACTCCAGGCACAGCCGCAGCAACGGCTCGGTGTTGGAGGAGCGCACGTTGAAATGCCAGTCCTCGTAGTCGATCGAGATGCCGTCGAGTCGTTTCTGGCGGGCGTCGGAGTAGCGCTCGGCGATCTCCTCCATCTTGGCCTGTGGATCGGAGACCTCGGAGTTGATCTCCCCGGAGATGAAGTAGCGCTCGTGATAGGGGGCGAGCAGCTCGGACATGAGCCTGCCCTCGCGCGCCAGCAGCTCCAGCACGAGCAGCGCCGGGATCGTCCCCGAGTCCGCGCAATAGAAGTCGCGGAAGTAATAGTGCCCGGACACCTCCCCGCCGAACAGCGAGCCCTCGGCGCGCATGCGCGTCTTGAAGAAAGCGTGACCGACGCGATTGACGTAGGCGATGCCCCCGGCCCGGGTGACCGTGTCCGCGACGGCGCGCGAGGCGCGCACGTCATACAGGATCGCCTCGGGGCGGCTCGGGTCCGGTCTCTTGCGCAGCAGCGACTCGGCCAGCAGCGCGGTGAGGAAGTCGCCGTCCACGAAGGCGCCGGTGTCGTCGATGAAGAAGCAGCGATCGCCGTCGCCGTCCCAGGCGATGCCGAGGTCCGCGCCGCTGTCGAGCACCCGCTCGATGATGAGCCGGCGATTCTCGGGCAGCAGCGGGTTGGGCTCGTGGTCGGGGAAATTGCCGTCCGGGGTCCAGTAGGTCTCGATCAGATCGAGATCCAAGAGCTCGAGCAGCGGGCCGACCATCGGGCCGGCCATGCCGTTGCCGCCGTCAACAATCACCTTCAGCGGCCTGCCGGCGAAGACCGAGCGGACGGCGTCCGCGTCGATGAAGCGCAGCGCGGCCGCCTGAAACTCCTCATAGATGTCGACTTGCTCGATCGTCCCCCGCGGCGGCGCGAGCACGGGATCGGAGGAGTCCGTGTCGCCCTGCAGCTCGCCCTCGACCATGCGGCGGACATCCTGGATGCCGGAGTCGCCGGACAGCGCGATCGCCCCCTCGCGCACGAGCTTCACGCCGGTGTAGGCCTTGGGGTTGTGCGAGGCGGTGCACATCAGCCCTCCGTCCAGCTCGCGCGAGCCGACGAGGTAGTAGAGCATCTCCGAGCCCACCTGGCCGATGTCGATCACGTGGGCGCCCTCTGCGAGCACGCCCTCGCAGTAACGGGCCGCCAGCTCCGGGGCGCTCAGGCGCATGTCGTGCCCGGCCCCGATGCGCAGCTCGCTCAGCGGCTTGCCGCTGAGCCCGGACAGCACGCGCGCGAACGCCCGGCCGATCAGCTCGGCGGTGTCGCCGTCGATCTCCTCGCCGTACAGGCCGCGTATGTCATAGGCCTTGAAGATCTCCGCTGGGGGCAGGCGGCTCATGCGCCCGTCAATCCTACGGGTGCGGAGGTGCAGCCCGCACACCGGCGGGCTGCGGCGATCGCAGGGGGATTCGTAGACTTGCGGTTATGTCCGGACACTCCAAGTGGGCCAGCATCAAGCACAAGAAGGCGATCGTCGACTCCCGGCGCGGCGCGCACTTCTCAAAGCTCGCGCGGGCGATCATGGTCGCGGCGCGCGACGGCGGCGGCGATCCCGACACGAACGCGACGCTCGAGAACGCCATCCGCAAGGCCAAGGAAGCGTCGATGCCCAAGGACAACATCGAGCGCGCGATCGCCAAGGGCAGCGGCGCGGGCGGCGAGGCGGATGCGATCGAGACCGTGCTGTATGAGGGGTACGGTCCCGGCGGCGTGGCGGTGCTCGTGGAGGCCCTGACCGAGAACCGCAACCGCACGGGTGCGGACGTCAGGCATGCGTTCTCAAAGCACGGCGGCAGCCTCGGCGAGCCGGGCTCGGTGTCATACCTGTTCGACAAGAAGGGCACCATCGTGATCGACGCCGAGCGCTACTCCGAAGACGAGCTGATGGTCGCGGTGGAGGCGGGCGCCGAGGACATCTCAACCGACGAGGGTGTCTTCGAGGTGATCGCAGAGCCCGCGGACTTCGGCCCCGTGCGCAAGGCGCTCGAGGAGTCCGGCGTCGAGATGGAGAGCGCCGAGATGGCCTACCGGCCGTCGAGCCTCGTGCCGATCGACGAGGCGCAGGCGGGCAACCTGATGCGGCTGATCGAGTCGCTCGAGGAGAACGACGACGTCGAGGCGGTGCACGCCAACTTCGACGTGCCCGCCGAGGTGCTCGAGCGCGTCGCCGGATAGGCGCCGGCGGAGCGCTCAGCCGGCCACGTGCCGGGCACGGAACAGCCGCACCGGTTCGCGTATCCCACGCAGGCGACGCTCACCCGCGAACGACCAGCGGTAGGTCTCGGGCGCCGATTCGCGCAGCTCGCGCTCGGCCAGCAGGCTGCCGGGACGAGCCACCTGCGTGATGCGGCTGGCGAGGTTGACCGGGCGGCCGAACCAGTCACCCGCCCGCGGTACGGCCGGCCCACAGGCGGCGCCCGCGCGCAGCTGCGGGAAGTCCTCGCCCTCGGCGTCCGCGGCGTCGAGCAGCCTCAGCGCGGCGTCCAGCAGCGGCTCGGCCTCCGCCGAGGCCAGCATGGCGGCGTCGCCGATCGTCTTGACCAGCCGCACGGGCGGCTCGATTGCATCCCTGGCGAGCGTTTCCAGGCGCACGGCCAGGCGTCCGAGCTCATCCGGCGCGACTTCCTCGCCGAGGCGCGTGAAGCCGACGAGGTCCGCGAAGCACACGGACACCAGACGCGAGCCGGGCAGGCTTCCGCCGCTTCGCTCGAGCGCGCTGATGACCTCGCTCTGGGTCGACTGCCGCAGGTGCTGGGCCAGCAGGTTGCTGACCAGCGGATCGAGCAGCGGGTACAGCCTGGCCGCCGCCTCCCCATACTGCCGCGCGAGCTCGGCCTCGGTCATACCCGGCTTGAGAACCAGTTTGAGGGGCAGGGCCCTCAGGCTCTCGGCAGCCTGCGAGAGCCCACGGCCGAGCACCCGCATGAGCTCGAGCAGGTCCTCGTCTGAGATTCCGCTCCGCGCGTCCGACGTGGATCCTGCGCGTCTGCTCGAGATCCGCCTCGGTGTAGACGGCATCGTCGGGCTCGGGTACCGGCAGGCCCATCGCGCGGCGGATGCGAACCATGAAGTCCAGATCGATGCCGCTGCAGCTGCGACACCTGCGCCGCCGTGTAGCGCTCGGAGCCGACGATCACGCGGTCCGCCTGCAGGAACAGGATCGTTCCGCTGGCCGTCGTGCGGCGGAGCTCTGACAGCGGGATTCCCTCGGCGGTCAGCTCTTCCAGCAGCGTCAGCCGCTCGGCCCGCTCCTCTCCCTCGAGGCCCTCGAGCAGGCCCTCGGCGTCGAAGTCGATGCGCTCTGCGGCCATCACGCCGCAGCGTACGCCAGGCAGGCGTCCGGTGGCGGGCGCAGAATCACTGGGCATGATCATCCTCGGCATAGATCCGGGCCTCGCCAGCACCGGCTACGGCGTCGTGGCGCTGAAGGAGGGTCGCCTGAGGGCTCTCGACGGGGGCGTGATCGAGACGCCCGCGCGGATCCCGCGCGAGCGCAGGCTGGCCGACATCTACGAGCAGGTCGAGCAGCTGCTGGCCACCCACGCCCCCGGCGCGGTCGCCCTCGAGGAGCTCTACTTCGGCCAGAACGTGCGCACGGCGTTCGCCGTCGGGCACGCCCGCGGCGTCGTGATGCTGGCGGCCGGGCGCCATCAGCTGCCCTGTTCCAGCTACACGCCCCAGAAGGTCAAGGCCGCCGTCTGCGGCAACGGGCGGGCCGAGAAGGATCAGGTCGCCCGCATGGTCAAGATGCTGCTCGGCCTGGCCGAGGAGCCCCGCCCCGACCACGCGGCGGACGCGCTGGCGGTGGCGATCTGCCATGCCAACTGCGCGCCGTTGTCGATGGCGCTCGCCGAGGCCACCGCATGATCGCGCTGCTGCGCGGCGAGGTGGCGGTGCGCCGCGCCGATCACGTGGTGATCCTGTGCGGCAGCGTCGGCTATCGCGCCGCCGTGTCGGCTGAGACGCTGCGCCACGTTCCCGCGGTCGGGCGATGAGGTCACCCTGCACGCACACCTGATCGTGCGCGACGACGCGCTCGCGCTGTACGGCTTCCACTCCGAGCAGGAGCGCGATCTGTTCCTGATGCTTCTGTCGGTGCAGGCGGTCGGCCCGAAGGTCGCGCTCGCCGTGCTCTCCGGCGGCACCCCGCGCGAGCTGATCTCCGCGCTGGCGGCCGGGGACGCGGCTCGCTTCCAGGCGGTACCGGGCATCGGCAAGCGGACGGCCGAGCGGATCATCGTCGAGCTGCGCGAGAAGGTGGAGGTGAAGAGCGGCGCCGGCGCGGGCGCCGATGAGCCGGTCAGGGCCCGGCGCGGCGAGCAGGACCATCCGCGGACGCTCGCCCGCGACGGGCTGCTCGAGCTGGGATACGTTCCGGCGCGAGGCCGAGGAGCTGCTGCGGGACGCCGAGGGAGACAGCGCGGAGGAGCTGCTCGCCGCACGCGCTCCGCCTCGCGCGGGCCTCGCTGATGGCCGAGACCGCCCGCATCCAGACGCCCTATCTCGTGGCAGAGGACGAGCTCGACCGCTCGCTGCGCCCGCGCCGGCTGGAGGAGTTCGTCGGCCAGGAGACGCTGTGCGAGCAGCTGGCCGTCGCGATCGAGGCCGTCGAGCGCGCGCGGCGACGCACTCGACCATCTGCTGCTGGCCGGCCCGCCGGGCCTCGGGCAAGACCTCGCTGGCCCAGATCGTCGCCGCCGAGCTCGATGTGCCGTTCGTGCAGACCGCCGGGCCGGCGCTCGAGCGCAAGGGAGACATCGCGGCGTTCCTGACCGCGCTCGAGCCGCGCAGCGTCTTCTTCGTGGATGAGATCCACCGGCTGCCGCGCACGCTCGAGGAGACCTTCTATCCGGCGATGGAGGATCACCGGCTGCCGATCACCGTCGGGCAGGGCGCCGGCGCGCGGGTGGTCACGCTCGAGCTGCCGCCGTTCACGCTGATCGGCGCCACGACCCGCACCGGCCTGCTGAGCACGCCGCTGCGCGACCGCTTCGGCATCCAGGCGCGCGCTGGAGCCGTATTCGGTCGCCGAGCTCGCGATCATCGTGCACCGCTCGGCGAACATCCTTCAGATCGACCTCGAGGACGAGGGCGCGGCGGCGATCGCCGCGCGCAGCAGAGGCACGCCGCGCGTGGCGAACCGCCTGCTCAAGCGCGTGCGCGACTTCGCGGAGGTGCGCATGGAGGGCGTGGTCAGCGCACGGGCCGCCGCGGCGGCCCTCGAGATGCTCGAGGTGGATGAGCGGGGGCTTGACCGTCTCGATCGCGAGATCCTGCGAGCGATCTGCGCGAAGTTCGACGGCGGGCCGGTCGGCCTCTCGACGCTCGCCGTCGCCGTGGGCGAGGAGCAGGACACGATCGAGGACGTGTATGAGCCCTTCCTGCTGCAGGGAGGGACTGATCAAGCGGACCCCGCGGGGACGGGCCGCAACCTCTGCGGCATTCGAGCACCTGGGACTGGATCCGCCATCCCCGGATGGACCCTCGCTGTTCTGAGCAGGACGCGCGCGATGACCACAGCCCGCCGGCCCCAGCGCCATCCGACCCCCTCGCCGCCACGCTTGCGTACTCTGTAGTTGGCCATGGCCCACCCGTTCATATGCCCAAACTGTGGTCACCGCACCACCGAGCTCGACCGCAACCTCGGCTTCACCCGCCAGCCGAAGGGCTGCGCGAAGTGCGGATTCGCGTTCCTGTTCGAACTGCTTGACGACTACTATCCCGCGCCCGACGCGGCCTTCTTCGTGTGCGATGGTGAGGGCCGCGTGATCGGATGCGGCAAGAACTCGTTCGCCTTCACCGGCCTCGAGGAGGAAGAGGTGATCGGCCAGCGCGTCGAGGATGTGCTCGGGCTGGCGTTCACCAACGGCGAGAACCCGGTGACCAAGGTGCTGGAGTGGGGAGTACGAGCGCTCGAGGTGCCGGTCAAGGTGAGCGGCGAACGGGACGTCATGGCGAGCGCCAAAGCCGACATGTTCCCGGCCTATGACGACGACGGCGGGCTTTTGCTCGTGCTCACTCCCGAGAAGTAGGCTGACCGGCTGATGAGCAACCGATGACCGACCGCCGTCGCAACAACTTCGTTCTGCTGATCGTCGCCGGCCTGGTCGTGCTGTCGTTTGCCGTGATCACGGCGATCCCGGGGGTGGTCAAGGCCAAAGACGCGCCTGGGCCTCGACCTCAAGGGCGGCGTCGAGCTCGTCTACCAGGGCAAGCCCACGGCCCAGTCGAAGGTGAACCCGGAATCGCTGAACCGCGCGATCGACATCATGCGCACGCGAGTCGACCAGCTGGGGGTCGCGCAGCCGGAAATCCAGCGCACCGGCGCGAGCGAAATCGACGTGGCGCTGCCCGACGTCGAGCAACGCCAAGCGAGCCGAAGACGAGGTCGGCAAGACCGCACAGCTGTTCTTCTACGACTGGGAGCCGAACGTCATCGGCCCCGACGGCAAGCCGGCGCCCACGCGAAGCCACCGCCACCGGCGGGGCCAACGCCGGGGCCGCCGAGTTCGGGCTCGTCGAGTACCAGGCCGTTCTGCGCGCCGCCAAACGCCCGGCGATCATTCGCAAGAGCGACACGACGCTCACTCCCGGCTGCACCCCCCAGCAGGTGAACGGGTGCATCTATGGCAGCTGGTATCTGCTCGACACGAAGAACGAAACGGTGCTGCGCGGTCCCGAGGAAACCGAACAGAACCTGTATGCCGACAACTACAAACCGCCCGCCGGGGCCAAGGTCGAGGCCGTGCGCGTCAACCCCGGGACGGTGCTCGTGCAGGCCCGACCGGTGGAAAGCGCCAAAGGCAAGGTCACCAACGCAACGCCGAACAGCTGGTATGTGCTCGAACGACAATCCGGTGCTGACCGGCTCTGACGTCAAGAACCCGCAGCAGAGCTTCGACGAAGGCGGCGGCGGCACCGGTGCCCCGGACGTCACCTTCGGCTTCACCTCCCACGGGCAGAGCGTCTTCCAGAAGGTGACCAAGGAAATCGCCCAGCGCGGCCAGGACGCCCAGCTTCCCGGCGTCAGCAAGGAAGCGGCCGAGCAGCACTTCGCGGTCGTGCTCGACGGCCAGCTGATCACGACGCCGTCGATCGACTACACCAAGTACCCGGAAGGGATCGACACCACCACCGGCTCTGAGATCACGGGCGGATTCACGATCACCTCGGCGCAGAACCTCGCCAACGAGCTGCAGTCCGGCGCGCTGCCGATCAAGCTGGAACTGATCTCCAACTCGCAGGTCTCGGCGACACTCGGCAAAACGGCGCTCGAAACAGGGCCTCATCGCGGGTCTGGCCGGCTTCGCTGGTCGTGTGCCTGTTCCTGCTGCTGTTCTACCGCGTCCTCGGCGCGATCGCGATCGGCGGCCTCGTGATCTACGGCGATCTACTTCTTCGCGCTGATCAAGCTCATCCCGATCACGCTGACGCTGCCCGGCATCGCCGGGCTGATCCTCACGATCGGCATCGCGGCCGACGCGAACATCGTGATCTTCGAGCGCGTCAAGGAGGAGATCCGCGGCGGGAGATCGATCGTCGCAGGCATCGCCACGGGCTACAAACGCGGCTTCGCGGCGATCGTCGACGCGAACGTCGTCACGTTCATGACCGCGTTCATCCTGTTCGCGCTGGCGACCGCCGAAGTCAAGGGGTTCGCGTTCACGCTCGGCATCGGCACGCTTCTGACGCTGTTCACGGCCGTGCTCGCCACGCAGGCCGCGCTCGGCACGATGGGCCGCTCGCGCTTCGTCTCCCACCCGGCGGCGCTCGGCGCCGCGCGGCGCGGCAGCGGCTGGACGTTCGACTTCATGGGCGCCTCGAAGTGGTTCTTCTCGCTGTCGGGCACGATCCTGTTGATCGGCGCGCTCGCGATCGGCGGCAAAGGGCTGAACTTCGGCATCGACTTCAAGTCGGGCACGCGCATCCAGACGGCGTTCATCAGGCCGGTCACCGAGAACGAAGTCGCCTCGGTGATGAGCGCCGCCGGCTATCCGGACGCCGAGGTCCAGAAGTTCGTCAACAAGAGCGTCGGCGGCACCGGCTATCAGATCTCGCACCAAGACGCTGGGACCGGAAGAGGTCGCGAAGAGTCCACGCCGGCCTCGATACGAAGTTCGGCGAACGGCCCCAGCGTGCCGGGCACCAGGAACTTCTCCTCGACCTCGATCGGGCCGACCTTCGGCAAGACGGTCGCCAACAGCGCGGTCATCGCGATCATCGCCTCGCTGCTGGTGATCTCGGCCTACATCGCGCTGCGCTTCGAGTGGAAGTACGCGGTCCCCGTGCTGATCGCCCTGATGCACGATCTGCTGATCACGGCCGGCGTGTACTCGCTGACCGGCCGCGAAGTCACGACCGCGACGGTCGCCGCGCTGCTGACGATCCTCGGCTATTCGCTCTACGACACGATCATCGTGTTCGATCGTGTGCGCGAGAACGTGCCGCGAATGCCGCGCGCCGCCTTCTCGCAGATCGTCAACCGCTCGATGTCGGAGGTGCTCACCCGATCGCTGGCGACGAGCTTCTGCACGCTGCTGCCGGTGCTCGCGCTGCTGTTCTTCGGCGGCGAAACGCTCAAGGACTTCGCGTTCGCGCTGATGGTCGGCATCGCCTCGGGCGCGTACTCCTCGATCTTCATCGCCTCGCCCGGTGCTGACGCACTGGAAGGAGCGCGAGCCGGCCTACCGCCAACCGGCGCGCGCGGATCGTGCGCGAACTCGGCCAGGTGCCGGCCTACGCGACGCGGCCGCGGGCGCGCCCGAGGACGTGGAGCCCGAGCAGAAGCGCAAGCGCACCCGCCGCGGGAGCCTCGTCGCCCCGGAGGAGCCCGGCGAGCAGATCTCAAGAGACGAGTTCCAGGAACTCGTGCGCGACCTCGACGTCGAGGGCGAGGCCGGCGCCGGTCGCGACCGCGGAGCAAGGGCTCGCGCCAAGAGATCGGCCGCCGCACCGCGCGGGCACCGGCGTCGCGCAGCGGGCACCCGCGGCGGAGCCCGAGACGGATGCCGAGGAGCATCGCAACCGGGCCGAGCCGTCGATCCGGCGGCCGACCTGACCCCCGAGGACCTCGTGCTCAAGGACCAGCCCAAACGCGAGAAGCGCAGGCGCCCGCGCAACCGCCGCCACGGAAGGTCGCGATGATGAGGGCATGCTCGCGCACATGAACGGGGGAGACGCTGATGGGGATGCTCGGCTGGGTGATGATGGGTCTCGCGATCTGGCACTTCACGATCTTCCTGCCCGACCGCTTCTGGGGCGGCATCGTGGGCGCGTTCGTGGGCTCGCTGATCGGCGTCGGTGCTCGTCGGGCTGATCATCTACGGCGTGCAGGTCTCCGCGCTGAAGATCCCCGGCGAGAAGGCGACCGACATCGCGGTCGTGCTGTACGCCGTCCCGGGCGCGCTGATCGGGATCGCCCTGGTGTACCTGGAGGGCATGCGCCGCGAACGCGCGGGCACCCAGCCGCCTCCGCTCGCCGGCTACTGACAGCCGCCCGCCGGCCGGCGCCCGGCGGTTCCGTCTCGACCCGGCCGTAGGGTTGATGCGGTGCCGAGCGCCCGCTTTGAGATCCCCGCGTGCGCCGCGGCGCGACGTGGGGCGCCTGCGAGCGCGAGCTCGGCGTGAGCGGGCCGATCGCGCAGGTGCTCGTGCGCCGGGGGTTCGGCGAGCCGGCCGGTGCGCGCGCGTTCCTGGCGGCCGAGGATGAGCACCCGCCACAGGCGTTCGCCGGCATCGGCGAGGCGGTCGAGTCGATCCTCGCATGCGTGGCCAGGGCCGAGCGGATCACGGTGCACGGCGACTACGACGTCGACGGGATCTGCTCGACGGCGGTGCTCGTGCGGGCGCTGCGCAGGCTGGGGGCGGACGTCGACTGGTATCTGCCCGATCGCGCGAACGACGGCTATGGCCTGAACGGGGCACCGTGGAGCGGCTCGCCGCGCGCGGCACGCGGCTGCTGGTGACGGTGGACTGCGCGATCACGGCCGTCGAGGAGGTCGCCGCTGGCCGAGCGCTCGGCATGGGGGTGGTCGTCACCGACCACCACGCGCCGCGCGCTGACGGCGGGCTGCCGCGATGCCCCGATCGTGCACCCCTCGCTGTGCGGCTACCCCTGCCCGGAGCTGTGCGCGACCGCGGTCGCCTACAAGCTCGCGCAGGCGCTGCTGCTCGCCGCCGGCAGCGGCGAGGATCGCGAGCTCGAGCACGACCTCGACCTCGTGGCGCTGGCGACGATCGCCGACGTCGTGCCGCTGGTGGGCGAGAACCGCACGCTCGTCCGCCGCGGGCTGCGCGCGCTGGCGAGCACGGCCAAGCCCGGGCTGCGTGCGCTGATGGCGGTCGCGCGGGTGGACCCCGGCAAGATCGACGAGCGCTCCGTCGCCTTCGCGCTCGCCCCGCGCCTGAACGCGGCGGGGCGCCTGTACCGAGCCGACGCGGGGCTCGAGCTGATCCTGACCGAGGACCCCGGGCGCGCGGAGGGAGATCGCCGAGGAGCTCGACCGCGCCAACTCCGAGCGCCGCCACGTGGAGAGGCGCATCACGCTTCGAGGCCGAGGCGCAGATCGCCGCCCTCGGGCGAGCGCTCCTGCTACGTGCTGCGCGGCGAGGACTGGCATCCCGGGGTGATCGGGATCGTCGCCTCGCGGCTGGTCGAGCGCCACCGGCGGCCGGTCGTGATGATCGCGCTCGACGGTGAGACGGGCAGGGGGTCGGGGCGCAGCATCGAGGCCTTCGACCTGCTCGGCGGGCTGAGCGCCTGCGCCGAGCACCTGCGCAGCCACGGCGGCCACCGCGCCGCCGCCGGCCTCGAGATCGACCGCGCGCAGCGTGCAGGCGTTCACGCCAGGCGCTGTGCGCTCACGCCGAGCGGGTGCTCGAGCCCGAGGACATGGTCTCGGTCGAGCGGGTGGACGCGGTCGTCGGGGGCGATGAGCTGGGCATGGCGCTGGCCGAGGAGCTGCAGAGGCTGGCGCCGTTCGGGCGCGGCAACCCCGGCGTGTCGCTGCTCGTCGCCGACGCCACGTTCCGCGACGGGCGGCCGATGGGCGAGGGCAAGCACGTGCGCTTCACCGTCGAATCCCGCGGCGCGCGCGCCCGCGCGGTGGCGTTCGGCACCGGCGGGCGGCTGCCCGTCGACGACGGCGCGCCCGGCCGAGGCGACGTTCACGCTCGAGATCAACGAGTGGAAGCGGCGTGAGCGAGCCGCGCCTGGTCCTTCGCCAGGCACGTCCGGCACCGAGTCCGGCAGCCGAGGAGGAACCCCCGTCGCGGCTCGAGGCGGGGCACGCGCCGCAGCTGCAGCCGCCGCAGGCGGACGGCGAGCTCGTCCTGTTCGTGGATCGATGCCGGCGGAGCGAACGCTCCGATCAAGAATCGCTTCAATCCGGGTGGATGGTCCCCTACCCTATGGACATGGCGATCGCAAAGGATCCTCAAAGCCCGCCGAGGCCCGAGGTCGAGGACAGCCCGGCCCGCGAGGGTGCTCAGGGCCAGGCCGCCGCGCCCGTCGAGCAGACCGGTATCGAGGCCCACCGCGGCAGCGCCGCGCAGGCGCAGCTGGACCTCGACGAGACGCAGCGGCGGCTGCTCGGCGACCTGTTCGCGATCGTCTCCGAGCACGCGGCCGACTCCGCCGTCGAGATCGACCGTGGCAGCGGTCCAGGACGCGTTCGTGTTCGCCTGCGAGCACCACGCCGCCCAGCGGCGCAAGTCCGGCGAGGACTTCATCGTGCATCCGGTCGGCGTGGCCCGGATCTGCGCGGGCATGCGCCTGGACACCGAGACGCTGTGCGCGGCGCTGCTGCACGACACCGTCGAGGACACCTCGGCGTCGATCGAGGAGGTGCGCGAGCGCTTCGGCGAGGAGATATCGAGCGTCGTCGACGGCGTGACCAAGCTGACCGGCATCACCTTCCAGTCCCACGACGAGGCGCAGGCCGAGAACTACCGCAAGATGATGGTGGCGATGGCCACGGACGTGCGGGTCATCCTGATCAAGCTCGCCGACCGGCTGCACAACATGCGCACGATCGATGCGATGCCCAAGCAGAAGCAGATGGACAAGGCACGCGAGACGCTCGAGATCTACGCGCCGCTCGCCCACCGGCTGGGCATCCACGCGATCAAGTGGGAGCTCGAGGACCTCGCCTTCGCGACCCTGCATCCGCGCAAGTACCAGGAGATCAAGGGACTCGTCGCCCAGCAGCGCGACGATCGCGAGCGCTACGTCAACGAGGCAGGCGAGTACCTGCGCGCGCGAGCTGCAGGAGCTCGGGATCCGCGCGCAGATAGCCGGCCGCGCCAAGCACTTCTACTCGATCTATTCGAAGATGACCAAGAAGGGCCGCGAGTTCAACGAGATCTACGACCTCACGGCGATGCGCGTGATCGTGGACTCGGTGAAGGACTGCTACGGGACGGTCGGGGTGATCCATTCGCTGTGGAAGCCGCTCCCGGGCCGCTTCAAGGACTTCATCGCGATGCCCAAGTTCAACATGTACCAGTCGCTTCACACGACGATCATCGGGCCCGAGGGCCGGCCGCTGGAGATCCAGATCCGCACCCAGGAGATGCACGAAATGGCGGAGTTCGGCGTCGCCGCCCACTGGGTGTACAAGCGCCGCCCGGGCTCCGCCGAGGAGCAGGGCGCCTTCTCGGTGCCGAGCGAGGACACCAAGCTGACGTGGCTGCGCTCGATGCTCGACTGGCAGAAAGACCTCTCGGACCCGCGCGAGTTCATGGAGACGCTGCGCACCGACCTGTTCGAGGAAGAGGTCTACGTGTTCACGCCCAAGGGCGAGGTCAAGTCGCTGGCGGCCGGCGCGACGCCGCTCGACTTCGCATACGAGGTGCACACCGAGATCGGCCACCGCTGCGTCGGGGCGCGCGTGAACGGCAAGATCGTGCCGCTGCACTACGAGCTGTGCTCGGGGGACATCGTCGAGATCCTCACCGCCAAGCGCGAGCGCGGTCCCTCGCGCGACTGGCTGGCGATGGTCAAGACGACCCGCGCGCGCAACAAGATCAAGCAGTGGTTCAAGGCGGAGTCGCGCCAGGACACCGAGCACATCGGGCGCGATCTGCTGCAGGAGCACCTGCGCAAGCAGGGCCTGCCGGCGCAGAAGATCACCGGATCGGCGCTGCTCGCCGACGTGATCCGCGAGGTCGGCTACCGCAAGGCGGACGACTTCTACATCGCGCTGGGCGGCGCCAAGGTCTCGCCCAAGCTCGTGGTCAACAAGGTGATGCAGCGCCTGAAGCAGGGCGAGGCCGCCGACGGCGAAGCGAGCGCCTCAGAGCTCCTCCGCGTGGGGCGGCCGCGACGGCGCCCGACGAAGCCATCCGGCCAGTACGGGATCAAGGTGGAGGGCGTCGAGGACGTCATGCTGCGCCTGGCCAAGTGCTGTCGCCCGGTCCCCGGCGATGAGATCGTCGGCTACATCTCGCTCGGCCGCGGGATCACGATCCACCGCGAGGACTGCCCCAACGCGCTGCTTCTGCGCAAGGCCCCCGAGCGCTTCACGAACGTCGCCTGGGAAGGCGACCGCTCGACGGCGTTCGTCGTTGAAATCCAGATCGACGCCTGGGATCGCCACCGGCTGCTTGAGGACCTCTCGCGGGTGTTCTCGGAGTCGGGCGCCAACATCCTCGAAGCGCGTTGCCTGTCCACTCCGCCGATGGTCAAGAACAGGTTCGTGGTGGAGGTGGCCGATACGCACACGCTGAAGGGGGCCATCACCCGCATGCGCAACATCGAGTCGGTCTTCGACGCCTACCGCGTGACGCCGGGCGCCGGCGCCTGAGGCACCTCCGCGCCCGCTCCGGGCACCACCGCCTGCGCTCAGACGACGATGTTCAGGCAGGAGGAAGGATCGAGTAGCGCGCCTCGGCGACGTGGCCGAGATAGTCGCCGTCGACCTGCAGGGGAAGCGGACGGCCGTCGGCCGTCCTGACCGTCAGCTCTGTCAGCTCCGAGAGCCCGGTCACCTGCCGATGGCGCACGACCCGTGCGCGCCGGGACAGGGCACGCCAGCCGATCAGCGGCATGTCGAGCGGCGTCGCGCGATGCAGCACGCAGCAGGCGAGCGCACCCGAGTCGAGGGACACCCCCTCGGCGACCTCGATCGGGCGGTCGTTGAAGTAGGTGAAGGGCGAGCCGTTCTGGACGATCGTGGTGACGCCGTCGAGCGTCGCCTGTCCGGCGTGGATCCTCATGCGCGGCGGTTTGAACAGATAGCGCCGAGTGAAGGTCGAGAGCGCCACCCATGCGAAGTAGTAGGGGCCCAGGCGGGACTTCAGGTGCGGATTCGAGTCGACGCGCTCGACCACGCTGGCATCCAGGCCGACGCCCGAGTTGAAGGTGAAGCAGCGGCCGTTGACGCTCCCCAGATCGACCTTCCGCGGGCGCCAGTCATCGGCCATCGCGAGCAGGCGCTCGGTCGCGTCGATGAGATCGGAGGGAAGGCCGAGCATCTTGGCGAACACGTTCGCCGAGCCCCCGGGCAGGCAGCACAGCGGGGTGGGGGAGCCGATCAGGCCGTTGGCGGCTTCGTTGACGGTGCCGTCGCCGCCGAAGGCGACGATGACCTCGTAGCCCTCGTGGGCGGCCTGGCGGCAGAGCTCGGTGGCGTGGCCGCGGGCCTGCGTGTCGACGGCCTCCACCTCAAAGCGGTTCTGAAGGGCGAAGACGACCATCTCGCGCAGGGGCCCCGAGACGGTCGTCGCGTGGGGGTTGACGATCAGCAGCATGCGCCGCTTGAGCGTCGGCCGCGGAGACTCGAGGACCGCGGAGGTCTCGGCGCCTGGGTTGCCCTGGGCGCGGGCGGAGGTGCTCATCGCCAAGGCCTACACCGCCTGCGGGCGGGCGTTACCCGTGCGCGCGGCGGTTGCGTTTCGGTTGCGTTCGCCTGGATGGTTGCTAGACTGCCGCCTTAGACATAGCTGGACACATCCAGAGGGGTGGAGGGACTGGCCCTACGAAACCCCGGCAACCACCGTAACGTCACAGCGGGAACGGTGCCAATTCCAGAGAGATGTGTGGCGGGCCTTCGTGCTCTTCGCCACACCGTGACACGGCGAAGACTAGAGCGAAGGAGCCCTCAATGGCTGTGAGTCATCTGGAGTGCAAGGAGTGCAAGGCTGAGTACCCGCTGGAGGCGCTGTACGTGTGCGACCGCTGTTTCGGGCCGCTCGAGGTCGGCCTACGACCACAGCCGCACGGAGCGCGATGTGGGCGAGCTGCGCCGCCGGATCCAGGGCGGTCCGCAGAACATCTGGCGCTACGCGGACTTCCTGCCGCTCGCGGGCGGTCCCCCCGGCCCGTCCGGGCGGCTGGCCTCCCGCGTCGGCCTGCCCGCGGGCTGCACGCCGCTGATCCGCGCCGACCGCCTGGCTCAGCAGCTGGGCCTGCGCGAGGTGTGGGTCAAGAACGACGCCGCCAACCCGACGCACTCGTTCAAGGACCGCGTCGTCTCGGTCGCCGTCGCGCGGGCGCGCGAGCTGGGCATTCGAGACGATCGCCTGCGCTTCGACGGGCAACCTCGCCAACTCGGTCGCGGCACACGGTGCGGCACTGGGCCTTGAGTCCTACGTCTTCATCCCCGCCGACCTCGAGGAGCAGAAGATTCTCGCCACCGGCGTCTACGGGACCAAACTGGTCGCCGTTGAGGGCACCTACGACGACGTCAACCGCCTCTGCACCGAGCTCTCGGCCGAGCGCGACTGGGCGTTTGTGAACGTCAACCTGCGCCCCTACTACGCCGAGGGCTCAAAGACGCTGGCATTCGAGATCGCCGAGCAGCTGGGCTGGGAGCTGCCCGACCGCTGCGTGGTCCCGGTCGCCTCGGGATCGCTGTTCACCAAAATCGCCAAGGGCTTTCAGGAGTGGCAGCGAGCTCGGGCTGCTCGAGGGGCGCGCTGCCACGGATGAACGGCGCCCAGGCCGAGGGCTGCTCGCCGGTGGCGAGCGCGTTCGCCGCCGGCAACGAGGTCTGCCGCCCGGTGAAGCCGAACACGATCGCCAAGTCGCTGGCGATCGGCAACCCCGCCGACGGCCCCTACGCGCTCGATCTCGCCCGTCGCACGGGCGGCTCGGTGGACGCCGTCAGCGACGAGGAGATCCGCGCGGGCATCGCCCTGCTGGCCCAGACCACCGGCATCTTCACCGAGACGGCGGGCGGCGTCACGACCGCCGTGCTCGCCAAGCTCGCCGCGCGCGGGGACATCGACCCCGAGGAGCGCGTGGTGCTGGTGATCACCGGCGAGGGCCTGAAGACGCTCGACGCCGTGCGCGACACATTCGAGACGCACACGATCGCCGCGACGCTCGAGGCCTTCGAGGCGGGCGTGCCCGAGCCGGTCTCGGTCTGATGACCGTCGGTCGTGAAGATCCCCACGCAGCTGCGCGCCGCCACCGGCGGCGACGACCGAGACGGAGGTCGACGGCGCGACGGTCCAGGAGGTCTTGGACGGCCTGTTCGACCGCTACGACGAGCTGCGAGCGCGCATCTCAGACGACGACGGCTCGCTGAGGCGTTTCGTCAACGTGTATCTCGCGGGCGAGGACATCCGCTTCCTGGACGGCCTGCAGACGCCGGTCGCCGACGGCGCGGAGTTGACGATCCTGCCCGCCGTGGCGGGTGGCTGACCCGCCCGCCCCCGAGCCGGCCCCGAGCCGGCGGGCTAGCGTGTCGCCGCGTGCTGGGCCGCCGGTGCGGACTGGGCGCTCTGCGGCGGAGCGGTCGTCGAGCCGCTGAAGCCGACCGTCGAGACCAGGCCCGCCGCGCACATCGCGCCGATCGTCAGCGCCCGCATGCGGCGCGGGGTAAGCCAGCCGAAGTGATGGGTCTGAAGCCAGGTCCGGAATCCGGTCGCGGCCGAGGCGGCGCACATGGCACAACCGACGCACATGTCCCCGAGGATAGCCCCGATTCCCTGCGCATGCGCAGGCTCGGCCCGGCGCTCGCGCCCGGCTCGGCGCAAGGATTTCGCGCGACCGCGCGGCTCAGTTTGCTTCCGGGCCCTCTCCCAGGCGCCTGCGAAGCTCCGCCCCGCGGCCCGCGGCCACCGCACGCGCGGCACGAGCCTCGGTCAGCTCCTGTCCGTGGGCGTGGGCGAAGTCGAGCAGGTCCTGGCGCTCCTCGCTCTCGCGCGCGGTGCGCAGGAACAGCCAGCAGAACAGGCCGAGGGTAAGGATCGACTCCTCGACCATCATGATCGCGCCGGCGATGTTCTGGTCGGCGAGCGGGGAGATGTGGTACGCGGCGTCGCCGCGGATGTAGTAGGGATAGAAGACGGTCCCCGACCACAGGAAGATGTTTCCGAGGACGGTGCCGGTGAGGCGTACCGCGACGATGTAGATGAGCTTTCCGAGGTTGCCGAACCAGCTGGGCGTGGGCAGCGGGCCGAACAGGCACATCCACATGTTGATCCCGAAGCCGAGGAACATGGCGTGCTCGAGCGCGTGCACGCCGGAGTGGCGAAGGGCGGCCTGGTAGAAGATGGGCAGGTGCCAGGCGTACAGGTCAATGGCCCACAGCGGGAATGCCACGAGCGGGTGTGACAGCACGCGCAGGCGATCGAACACGCGAATGCGCAGGACGGGCACGAGCAGCGGGCCGGTCAGGCCGAGCACGATCAACAGCGAGGCGATGTCGCCGAGCAGAAGGTGCTCGATCATGTGCACGTACAGCAGATCCTGGCTGGCCTTGCCGAGCGACGTGAGCGCCACGCCGATCACGACGAAGCCGGAGTAGAAGCACGCCTGGCGCCAGCCGGGGACCGGGTGGGGGCTCAGCGCGAGGGTGCGCACACGGCGCGCGTAGAGCAGCCCCAGGAGCGCGAGCGGCCCCAGCTGCAGGGCCGCCGAGGTGCCGGTGGAGACCGCGAGCGTTGATTGAAACATCCAGTTGCAGGGTACGCGAGCGCGGGGGCGATCGGCGAGTGCCACGAGGCGTTTCCATAGACTGCCGCGGGCATGAAGGTCTCGCGCGGTCGGCTGCTTTCATCGCTCTTCGCCGGTCTGGGCCTCGCGGCTCTTCTGCTCCCGGCGAGCGCCGAGGCGCACGGCATCGTGGGCAAGGCCGATCTGCCGATTCCCGTGTGGCTGTTCAGCTGGGCCGCGGCGATCGTGCTGGTGGTGTCGTTCGTAGCTCTGTCGACGATGTGGACGAGCCCGCAGCTGCAGGAGCAGCACCGGCGCAGGCTGTTCAGGCTGCCGCCGCCGATCGAATGGCTCGCGAGCCTGCTCGGCGTGTGCCTGTTCGCCCTCGTCGTCTACAGCGGCTTCGCCGGTGCGCAGGTCACGCAGGCGAACTTCTCGGTCACCTTCATCTACGTGATCTTCTGGGTCGGCATACCGGTCGCGAGCGTGCTGTTCGGTGACGTCTTTCGGGCTCTCAGCCCGTGGCGGACGTGCGGGCGGGTGTTCGCGGCGCTCGTCCGCCTGCTGCGGCGGGGTCGTGCAGACCCGCCGCTTCGCTATCCCGAGTGGCTTGGCGTATGGCCCGCGATCGCGGCGATCGTGGGCTTCGCATGGCTCGAGCTGATCTACATCGAACGCGATCGTCCCTCGACGCTGGCGGCGCTCTCACTTGGGTACTTCCTGGTAATGCTGGCCGGGATGGCGCTGTTCGGAGTGGAGGAGTGGTCCGGACAGGCGGACGGCTTCGGGGTGTACTTCAACCTGCTCTCCAAGCTGTCGGCGATCGTGCGCGGAGAGGACGGCGTGGTGTATCTCAGGCGGCCGCTCAGCGGGCTGCCCAGCCTCCAGATACGCGCCGGCACGGTTGCGCTGATCTGCACGCAGATCGGAACCACGACGTTCGACGGATTCAGCAACGGCGGGATCTGGCGCAACAACGAGCCGAGCCTGCAGAGCCTGTTCGCGGACCTGGGCCTCGGGGCGACTCCGGCGCAGGAGCTCGCCTACTCGGTCGGCCTCGTGTTCTGCATCGCCCTGATAGTCGGCGTCTACCGGGTGGGAATCATCGGGGTACACCACGTCAGCGACCGCTACGACTCGGCCATGCTGACGCGGGCGTTCGCACACACGCTCGTCCCGATCGCGTTCGCCTACGTGCTGGCCCACTACTTCTCGCTGCTGTTGTGGCAGAGCCAGGCGATGGTCTACCTGATCTCCGATCCGCTCGGCAACGGCGCGAATCTGTTCGGCACGAGCGGCTATGAAATCGATTACCACATCATCTCCTACGCGGCGATCTGGTACGTGCAGGTGGCCGCGCTGCTCAGCGGTCACGTCGCCGGCCTCGCGCTAGCGCACGATCGCGCGCTGGTGCTCTACCGCGATCCCGAAGAGGCGGTCCGCAGCCAGTATTGGATGCTCGCCGTGATGGTCGCCTTCACGAGCTTCGGGCTGTGGCTGCTGTCATCGGTGGGGACATGAGCCGGGATCGACTGCGCTACGGTTCCGATGGCGTGAGACGCCGCCCGATTCTCGCCCTGCTCGCCGCGGCCGTGGTCGCGCCGACGAGCCTCGCCGGCGCCCCGGCGGGCGCTGCGGCGGCTAGCACTTCCAGCGAGAGCCAGAACCCGTTCAGCGATCAGGGCAGCAACTACAACTACCGCTCGAACATCACCTCGATCACGCCGAGCGTTCCCGGCCTGAGCCTGCAGGTGCTCGAGTTCGCAGACCGACTGCTGCTGACCAATCACACCGGCCAGACGGTCACCATCTACGGATATCAGGGGGAGCCCTACGCGCGTGTGCTCGCGAACGGCACCGCCGAGCAGAACGTGCGCTCCCCGGCGACCTATCTGAACACCAACTTCTACGGCAACGTGACGGTGCCGGCGATCGCGAACCCGAGCGCCCCGCCGCGATGGGAAGTGGTCGACCGCACGGGGCAGTTCGAATGGCACGACCATCGCATCCATTGGATGTCGCCGGTGGTGCCGCCCGAGGTCAGGAACAAGAGCAAGCTGACATTCATCTTCAACTGGCAGGTCCCGCTTGAAGTCGGGACGCGCAAGGTCACGGTCGACGGGCAGCTGTTCTGGACGCCGGAGAACTCGAAGGCGCCGGTGGCCGTGATCGTGCTGGGGGCGCTCATCGCCCTGTTCGGGCTGCTGTTCGTGCTGTTCATCCGCCGCCGCCGCCGCGCGCGCGGCGCGCCGGCTGGGACGACCGGTGCGGGGGCTGACGGACCCGGACGGCCACAGGGAGAGGCATGGTGATGACGTGATAGCGTTTCGCGACGTGGCGCCGCTTGCCTGCCTGATGCATTGGTATGAGTCGATGCTCTACGTTGTCCCGGTCCTTGCGGTCGGCGGCTGGGGCTGGTGGAGCTCCAAGCGCATGGCCAGGCGCAAGGATTCGGCCAAGACGCGCCCGGCATAGGCGCCGGGCCCCGCGGGGCGCAGACTTCGGAAGTCTTTAGAATTGGTTGAGGTTCGCCTGAACTGGGTAGGGTTTGCTGTGAGCATGTCCGCGCAAGCACCGACACGCCCGGCGGTGGCCGAGGGCGCCACCGAGAGGTTCGATCCGACCGCCTGCTTGGATGAGGGCATGAGACGTCGTGCGACATCGGCCCAGCCCGAAGCACCGGGCCGTTACATCGAGGTCGAGGGGCCGGATGAGACGCTGCTGATACCGCTGGCCGAGGGCGTGACCCACATCGGCCGCGGCCTCGCCGCGGACCTGCATCTCGACGAGGCCTCCGTCTCGCGGCGTCACGCGATCCTGCTGAACCGCCGCTCGGGCGTGAGGGTGCTCGACGACCGCAGCTCCAACGGCACGCATGTGAACGGCCGTTGCGTCACCGAGGCGGATCTGACAAGCGGCGACGTGCTCGTGCTCGGCCGTGTCGTGCTTCGCTATCTGGACGTCTGAGCCCCGGCGCGAAGCCCCGTCGCTAGCCGTAGCGCTGGTATGCGGAGACCCAGTCGGCGGCGATCAGCCGCTGCGCCTCTGAGAGCTTCATCTCACCGTCGCACACGAGCCGATTGAGTGCCCGCTCGACATGATCCTTGGGATTCTCGTAGAAGCCCGAGTGCACCGCGTAGTCGGGCTCTGGCCACAGGTTGCGCGGATCGTTTAGCGCGCCGCCCAGCTCGAGTGGCACATCGTGGTCGTACTCATACGACGAGGCCCGTCCGCGGCTTGAGTAGGCGGCCATGCTCGCGAGCTTCTCGGGCTCGGTGACCGACTCGGGGGGTCGCACGGTCGTGGTCCAACCGCTGCGGCAGATGGTCGAGCCGATGCTCGCCTGCGTGACCGCCGGGTCGAGCGCGCCAGGCGTGCAGCGCGGATCGGGCCGGGAGTAGAGCCCGGACCCGAGGGCATGGCAGCTGCCGGCGGGAGGCTGGCGCTGGATGACAAACGGGCTCGCGTTTGAGAAGGCGAGCCCGGCCGAACCGCTCAGCGCGGGCGCCGGGCCCGCTGCGAGCGCCCCGAGGGCCAATGCGAGCACCGATGCCAGCGCGATCGCGGGAGATGGGCTCATGAGGCGGTTGGGCATCGCCTGTGGGAGTGTAGGAGCGCCGGGGGGCGGAGTTGCGCGGGGGGCTACTTGTGCATGCCCAGCACGCGCCGCACCGGCTCGCGCAGGAGCAGGCGATACGCCAGGTCGGTGGCGGCAAGCGTCGTGATGATCAGGGCGCCGGGACTGCGCAGCAGGGAGCTCGGGCGAACCACACGGACGGCATCGGCAGCCTTGCGGTCAGGACTTGAGGTTCGCAGCGGGCTCCCCGCTGTGGCAATCGGAGCGGCGCCGTCCGATTGCTAGGCCGGCTGCTCGGCCCGCTGCGTGTTCTCGGCGTCGGTGACCGCCCAGCCGAGCCGCTCCATCAGCTGCGCTGCGGAGTGGTCGTCGCTCAGATGGTCGGGGCAGACGAACTCGTCGAGCAGAACTGGGCCGTCCGGACGTTCGCTTGGATCGGTTGTCACGATGATTCTGGCCATGAAATCTCCCTCATTGGTCTTGTGGCTTCGATCCCCCAATCGGAATGCTTCCACCCCTCCTTGAGGGTGGGCTAAAGGCTGTAGACGCCCTGCTGAGCACATCTGCAAGCGCATCTGGGAGCGGCGGCGCTCAAGTCCGGGGCGCTCGATGCCGACAGATACTGAAGGCGCGAGACGACGAATCGCCACGCGAATCGCCGGGCGCCTGTGGAAAAGCCCTCAATGGACCCGGGACAACCGACCCCCTCCGCTCCCGGCGTCCTTCGTCCTCGGTTGATGATCGCCGACGACGACCCCGTGGTTCAGTCGATGCTCGGCATGTCACTCGGCAGTGAGTTTGACGTCGTCGGCGTGGCCGCCGACGGCGAAGAGGCGGTCGAGCTCGCCAGGGAAAGCCAGCCCGACGCCGCGCTTCTCGACGTCAAGATGCCCAAGGGCGGCGGCCTGCGTGCGGTGCGCGGGATTCGCGAGGTCGCTCCCGACACCGCGATAGTGATGCTGTCCGGACACATGTCGAACGGGATCGTTCTCGAGCTGACGCGCGCCGGCGCGGTCTCCTACCGGCGCAAGGGCGTCGCACCGCGCGTGCTCGCCGATGCCCTGACGGAGTCCATCAGCGTGCACGCCGCCGATCGCCGGCAATCCGCATGGAAGATCCTGGCCTGGTACTGCACGGCGCTCGACCGTCGCCCGCGACGATCCTGAGTGCCGAGCAAACCCACCCGCGCGGACACATGGCTTATGCCGGAACGTGCGGGGACTTCAGGCAGGACACCTATGAAAGGCTCGGGCGAGCGGTTTAGGATCGTCCCCACCGCTAGAAGGGAGGCGCCCCCGGTCCTGTTTCTCCTCCTCCGACCGGGGGCAGCCCTCTCCATCCCCTGCTCGCGCGCTGCGAGAGCGCGCGCTGCGAGCGGACCAGAGCCTACCTGTTGACCTATGGGTACGTCAACGTGTACCTTCACGCGCCGCTTCAAGCGCCCGTGGCCAGAGCGCAAGCACGCCCGGCTGACGCGGTGGTGACCCGTGCCGTGAGGCACAGGCCACCACTCGCACCGATGAGCCCCGCCCTACCCCGACGAGGGATGGGAGATCAGCGGGATTGCCATCGAGCTAGACGCACGCCACCGAGGCGCTCCCAGGGATCGCAGGCGCCAGACAAGACCCGATCCCTTCCGGTCCTGTCGGTCCTGTCGGTCCTTCGGGTCCCGTTGCTCCGGGAGGCCCTTCTTGTCCGGGGGGCCCTTCCAATCCGGGAGGCCCTTCTTGTCCGGGAGGCCCTTCCTGTCCCGGGGGCCCTTCTTGTCCGGGGGGCCCTTCAGGCCCGGTTCCTCCGGTCACGCCCTGCGCTCCGGTTGGCCCTGTTGGTCCGGTGGGACCGGTCGGACCGGTCGAACCTTTGCCTTCCGGCCCGGTCGGGCCGGTCGGGCCGCTCCCGTTCCCGCTCGGGCCGGTCGGGCCTGTCGCTCCCGTCGCGCCGGTCACGCCGTTGGTCCCGGATTTGCCTTCGGGTCCTGTCGGGCCGGTCGGACCCGTTCCGCTTCCGCCGGATCCCTTCGGCCCCGTCGCGCCTGTGGCTCCGGTTGCACCCTTGGGCCCGGTCGCGCCCTTTTCACCATTCCTTCCAGCCGGTCCGGTGGCGCCGGTCGGCCCCTGTTTGCCTTCCTTGCCCCCTTCAGGGTTCAGCTTGACTTCGGTGTAGCCCCGCGGGCAGCCCCACCTTCCACTCGTGGTCGTCGCCTGGTATTCCCCATGAGGCACACACAGGACGACCGTCGGCGAGCCCCCCGCCAGCGCCGCGCCTGCCGTCACCAACAGCAGGCCGATCGCCATACACGCTGCCACACCGACGTTCCGTACTTCCTTGAACGGTCTCATTCCCCATAACCTCCATGACTGCAGCCAGGCGGACCCGTGCGCCGCCCATGGGGCGAAAGTGTAAGGATTCGCCGATTGTGTGCTCGGCTGCGGCCCGGGGCGTGGATTTGGCTCGGTCGGTGCGACGTGCGTGGCACGCGGCTCGCTCGCTGGAAACGTCTACTGGGTCGGGCGCTGGGCCGGCGACTCGACACCCACGAGTAGAAGCCATGCCCCGGAGACTATGAACAGGAACGACGCCATCATTCCCACCCCGACGGCATACAGGCCCCATGTGTGTCCGAAGAACAGGATCACAGCGCCGGCCTGCTCGATGATCAGGCAAGCCGCGTAACCGAGCGTTCGGAATAGAACGCCCCGCTGTGCCGCGCCGCTGCCGCGGAGCGTTTCGTTGAGACTTCGGAATAGAACGCCCCGCTGTGCCGCGCCGCTGCCGCGGAGCGCATTGTTGAGACTTCGCAACACGACGACCTCGACGCCGACGAGCACAACGAAGATCTCCACGCCCACGGCACGCGCGGTCTGGCCACCCATCAGGACGAGGCCGCATCGGACGAATACGGCAGTGAGCGCGATGAGGATCGTGCGGGCGCGGTGGCGGTGCGTCGGATCGGAGACGATGTCTGAGAGGTGCTGCGACATCGCGACGAACACGAGGCCGGTCAGGGCGGCGCCGCCGCCGCCGACCATCACGAAGTAGTCGCGCCAGAGTGAGGCGTCAAACATCGGCGGGCACTGGGAGTGTGGGTGGCGCTGAGTTCCGGTGATGCGGTCCGTCGGTCATGGCGCGGCGAATGATGGCCTATCTGAGGTAGCGCCATCCTCCGCTCGAAATCCACCGCTTAGCCGCTTGTCGCCACACACGCCAAAAGTGAACCAGCTCACGGCAGGTACTTCAAAGACGCGCCCGGCGATTCGAACTTGCGACCTCTTGCTACGGAGGCGCGTCGGGACCTCTCGCTCGAGGACTGTCGCCGGATGGCTGGTGGCCCATGCCGTGAGGCAGGGGCCACCACACCACCTAACCGCAATGCCACGCGCTCAGGCTCGGCGGTCATTGCCCCCATCGCCACCTCAGCCCGCCGGTCCCTCTGCGCCTGTAGGTCCTGTCGGCCCGGTCGCTCCGGTCACGCCTTTCGCTCCGGTTGCCCCGGTCGAGCCGCTCGGGCCGGTTGGGCCGGTTGAGCCGGATCCCACACCCGTCGGACCGGTCGCTCCGGTCACGCCTTTGGATCCGCTGCTTCCGGTCGGACCGGTTGCTCCCGTCACTCCGGTCGCGTGTCTCCCAGACGGACCCGTGCACCGTCCATGAGGCGCAAAGTCAAGCGCTCGTCGCCCCCCGACGCGCGCCGGCCGCGGGGCTCACCGTCCGGCCGCGCGGACCAGACCGGTCTCGTATGCGTACACGACGATCTGGACGCGGTCGCGCAGGGATAACTTGGCGAGGATGCGGCCGACGTGCGTCTTGACGGTTGCCTCGGAGAGCACGAGGTGCTCGGCGATCTCGGCGTTCGAGTGACTCCGAGCGACTTCGATCAGAACCTCGTGCTCGCGCGGCGTGAGCGTGTCTAGCGCTGGATCGCTCGGGCGTTCGGAGATCGAGCGATCCGGGAGATGCTTCACAAACTGCGAGAGCAAGCGGCGGGTCACACTGGGGGCGATCACGGCGTCACCGCTGGCGACCGCGCGGATCGCGGCGAGCAGCTCAGCCGGCGGAGCGTCCTTGAGCAGGAAGCCGCTGGCTCCGGCTCGCAGGGCGGAGTAGGTGTACTCGTCGAGATCGAAGGTTGTGAGGATGACGATCCGGACGCGATCGTCATCCGCGACGATCCGCCGTGTCGCCTCGATCCCGTCCAGCTCTGGCATCCGCACGTCCATCAGAACGACGTCGGGTGCCAGCTCGGCGGCGCCTTCGATCGCCTCGTGCCCGTTGACGGCTTCGCCGACGATCGACAGGTCCGGCTGGCTCTCGATGACCATTCGAAATCCCATTCGCATCAGCTCCTGATCGTCCGCCAGCAGGATCGTGATGCTCATTGGCCGTTGCGGTCGAGGCGGAGCAGCATCCGCACCCCCCAACCGCCCTCCGGTCGCGGACCGGCCTCGAGGCTGCCGCCATAGGCCAGCGCTCGCTCGCGCATGCCGTGGACCCCGCGACCGTCGCTCGCGGGGTCATCCGATGGAGGACCGGTGTCGATCGCCTCTAGCTCGACACGATCGGGGCTGCAGCGGAGATTGAGGCTCGACCGCAGTCGGTCTGGCTGCGTGCTTGAGGGTGTTGGTGAGCGCCTCCTGGGCCACACGGAACACCGCCAGCTGGATTCCCTCGGGCAGCGTTGTCGGATCACCGTCGATCTCGTAGCTCACCGGCACGCCCGCCGCTCGCACGCGCTCGAGGATTTTCTGAAGCTCCGTCCAATCGTGGCTGAGGCTCAAGCGGTCGATGGACCACATCGTCTCGCAAAATGCCGAGCAGGCTGCGCATCTCAGCCAGCGCGTCGCGGCCGGTCGCCGAGATCTGCCTCGTCGCCTGAGCGGCCTGCTCCGGTGAGGCCTCGACGGCGTAGCTTGCCCCATCGGCGAGCGCGACCATGACGCTCAGGTTGTGCGACACAACGTCATGCATCTCGCGGGCGATCCGGTTTCGCTCGGCGGCCGCCGCCAGCCGTCCCTCCTGATCGCGCTCGAATTCCAGGCGGGTCGCTCGCTCATGCAGGGAGGCGAGCAGCGCACGCCGTTGACGAACCGTGATCCCGAACACGCCCGCCGCCGTCGCCAACCCGGACAGACCGATCCAGACCTTGACTGGATCCGACGGGGCCCACTTGGCGGCCGCCATCACCGCGCCGGCCTCGAGCACGGCTCCCGCGACTACAAACTCGACAAGACTTCCGCGCAGCGCGACGCCGTAGAGCGCGACGAGCAGCGCGGCGTCAGCGAGCTGAGGGTCAGCGATCAGCCACTGGACGGCCGCGATCAGCGCCAGGCCCACAAAGACGAGCATGGCTCGACGCCGGCGCAGCAGAAGCGGCAGCGAGAGCGCAGCAGTGAACGCGAGCTGCATCCAGTCGAGGCGATCCTGCGACCACAGTCCCACGATGCCAGCGCCGGCCACCGCGAGGGCGATACTCACGTCGCTAAGAAGGGGATGGTCCGACACCACCTGCTCGCTGCGCTCGGCGAGTCGCTGGATCAGCGCCGTTGGCCATCCGCTCACCGCCGGCATCACACGGACGCTCTTGCGCCCGGTCCGTACTCGAGCTCTCGAGCGTCCGACCGTCGCATATGGCTTCATTGCGTGCGTCTGCTTCGCGGCTTTCGAGCCACCGGATCGAGCGTATGCTTCACGCGACTCTCCTTCGTGTCGGGCGGCAGGTGATCTCGCTTACTCCATCTCACCACGCCAAGTGGCATTGCGGTATGCGACTTTAGTCGTACATCGCCGAGCTCAAGATCATCCTCTGGGCTGTTGTGAACGCTGAATCCCGGTCCTAGCCTCAACCAACCATCCGACGTACTCCGGCATTCACGGCCAAATTGGCCGGATCGCGCGCTGTCGAGGCGTAGTTACGTGAGCCCTGCAAGCCGTCGGCCTTGAATCTCCGATGAGCTCCCGACGGCGGGGATCTGCCTGCGCACGGCCAGCTGCCTGTGGTCGGGCGCTTCTTTCCTGCGCCGGTAGCCGCGAAGGTTCCGGAGATCATCTTCCTCTTCTGGGTTGTGAAGATCCTGACGACCGCCGGCGGGGAGGCCACTTCTGACTACCTGAAGACGTACGGGAACTTCGGCGGCGGCGGCACTGAGGTCGCGCTGTTCGTGATCGCGCTCGTCCTGCAGTTCGCGACGCGCCGCTACCGAGCCTTCGCGTACTGGTTCCTGGCCTACGCGATCGCCATCGCCGGCACCGGGCATCTCGGACTTCCTGCATCTCGACGTCCACATCCCGTACGTGGGGACGACCATCCTTGTGGGCGGTCATCCTCGCGGCCGTGTTCTGGACCTGGCAGCGCAGCGAGGGAACGCTGTCGATCCACAGCATCACCACGCAGCGACGCGAAGCCTTCTACTGGGCTGCCGTGTTCGCGACCTTCGCGCTCGGCACCGCGCTCGGGGACTTCACCGCGACCTCGCTCGGCATGGGCTACCTGGCCTCCGGAATCTTCTTCTTCGTGCGTCATCTTGATCCCGGCGCTGGCCTGGTGGCGATTCGGCCTGAACAGCATCGCCGCGTTCTGGATGGCCTACGTCGTGACGCGGCCGCTCGGAGCATCGTTCGCCGACTACATCAGCAAGCCACACGAGCATGGGCGGCATCGGCTTCGGCAACGGGCCGACTGCGCGTGGTGTTCGCTCTGGCCGTGCTTGTTCCTGGTTTCGTACCTGGCGATCGCTCGTCCCGACATCCAGCGGTCTCCCCGCTGAGAGAGCGCGCACGGTGGGCGAGACGCCCGAGTATCCGGTGGGGTCGCCCGGACTCGAGGTCTCAGACCCACTGCCTGCAGTCGACGTGGACCTCGACTGACGATGAGTGCGTGAGTAGCGAAAGCATTGACGAGCCGGCCGGGGAGGAGTCGACTGGCGACGCGCCGAGTTCGTCCTCACGCTCCTTGCGGTCATCGGCTTCATCACGCTGCCGATCCGCATCACCACGATCTACAGCGGCCTGCCCGCGCACCCGCTGTTCGTGCACGTGCCCGTCGTCCTGATCCCGACAACGATCGTGGCCGCAGTCGTCTTCATGGTCAAGCGAGAGTGGTTCTCGCGCTACGGGATCGCGCTGGCGGTGGTGTCGATCATCGCGATGAGCTCGATCTTCCTGACGATGCAGGCCGGCGCCGCGCTGCGCGCCGAGCTGAACCTGCAGGGCCAGGCCGCCAAACTGATCTCCGAACACTCGCAAGCCGCGCACATCCTCGCCTACGTCTACGTGGTTTTCACCGCGACGCTGATCGTCACCTTCGCCGCGCAGAGGATCTCCGGCGGCATGCCAACCGGCCTCGGCATCGTGGACCGCCTGCTGTCTCCCAAGCCGGTGCTCACGGCGCTGCGCGTCGTGCTCGTGCTGCTGTCGATCGGCGCCGGCTACATGTGCTTCAGGACCGGGGATCTCGGCGCGAAGGCGGTGTGGGAGGGACGGGTCCAGGCCGCCCACGGCGGTTTCCCCGGCGGTCCGGGCGTACCGGAACTCTTTTCGCCGTCGGGCACCGGCGCGCCTTAGCTGGACGCCGTGGCCGTCTCATGCGCCGGCTCGCGTCGCCTTGGATCCACGATGGCTAGCGGCGGGCACGCTGTGATGCTTCTGTCCGGTTGCGAACGCCGAGCTTGCGGTAGATCGCACTGGCGTGCTTCTTGATGGCCTCGGTACTGAGATGTAGCTCTGCTGCGATCTCGCGGTTGGTCGCACCGCTGGCGAGCAGCACGAGCACCTCGCGCTCGCGGTCACTCAGCGGGCTCGTCCCTGCAAGCTGAGCCGTAGACGTCTCGTCGCCGCGTGCTGCCGCGAGGACTGTTTCGATTGTGGTGCGTCCGCTCAAGCCGGCTGGGATGAAGGCGCCGGCACCTGTCGCCCTCATGGCGGCGGGCGCCGTTGTCGCGCAACGGGAGGTCAGCACGAGGCGGATGTCGGGGGCGGGGAGCCCGTCTCCCCGCCGGGGCGGCCTCGTCAGCTGCTCGGCCCGCCACACTCGACGGCTCTTCTCAGCGACGCCTCCACGTGCCCAGCTCGTATGCCGGTGCGGCGGCGCTGGCGCCGGTGTAGTCGCTGTCGCCGCTGAAGCTGGCCGCATAGCGGTTGGCCAACAGCACCGCCAGCTCGCCTGCGAAGCTCGTCCGGCAACTCGCGGCTCCGGTCAACCCGGTCGTCGCGCTGCATAGCGCAGTGTCACCGACGCTGAAACTCACCAGCCGGCCCGTGACCGGCGTCCCCGCGCTATCGAGCGTCGCGCTAACCCGCCCGAGACCGACGCCGTGGGGTGGTGGGAACAGCACGAGCTGCGGCAGTGCAACAAGGGCGGTCGGCCGCCGTGTAACCGTGTATTTGTGAGTCACCGACACTTCCTGACCGTCGGTGTCGATTGCGGTCACCGTGAATGACTGTCCCCCGGCGCTCGCCGTGTTGATCGGCGCTCCGGTTTCGACCGGCCCGCCGCACGACTTGAGGACTGCCCCAGCGCCTGCAGCACATGAATAGCTCGCGCTGACCGTCTGGCCGAGGGTGTAGCTGGCACCTTCGGGGGGTGTCGCGATGACGACGGTGGGCCGTTCCAGCGGGGACGTTGAAAACGTTTGGTCGGGTCCGTAGATGATTGGGGCTTCCCACTCGAAGTGGTCGACCGTGAAAATTCTTCTCGCCGCAATGACCCGGTAGTGGTACTTCGTGCCCGGCTGCAGGGCCATTTCGGCTTTTGCAAGATCGAGGTTCAACGATTGATCCGTGAGGCCGGGTTCAGTGAGGCTGAACGGCAGAGCGCCAACCTGGCTGAGGAGGCCGAGGCACAGCGAGGTGCCGTCCGGAAACTTCCCCGCGGGGCAAGCGAAGCTCGGGAGGTATTCGCTCGGGTTGCTGACGACCTGGAACTGAAAGAAAGCGCCAATTTCGGGGTCCAAAGGATTGATCTGGGCTTCCAGGGTGGCGTCCGTCGAGGTGACGTTGATAGCCGACTCGCCATTGATCGCGACCGGGGGGTATGCATGCGCAGACGCGGCCGAGCCCATTCCCAAGCAGACGACAGCGGCAAACATGGCGAGACTCGAACTCCCCCCGGCTACGCGGCGTCGATTCCGCTGCCCTCCCACGGCGGCCGCAGCCTACCACGCTAAGCCCGACGCGCGGGGCCGTGAAGATCGGCTTGGAGGAGAGCGGGCGGTCGACGATGCCAAGGCCCGTTGGCATGTCGCCGGAGATCCGCTGCGCGGCGAAAGTAACGATCAGCGTCGCGGTGAAGCGTCGCGGTGAAAGCCACAGAGACGCAGGCGAGGATATGGGCGGCGTGCACATGTTCTGAGCCGCACCGGCAACCACCTCATTTGCAGGCACTGCAAAGACGCGCCCGGCAAGATTCGAACTTGTGACCTCTCGCTCCGGAGGAACGAAAAGGAGGAAGCGAAAGAAGCGCAAAAATGGCTCTGGAAAGCCAGATAGGCCACTGCCGAGCGACGGCTGATACCCGCGGATAAGGGCCGATTTGGGTGCGTTTGGGCCACTCAGGGGGCACAGTGGCCCAAACGATTTGGTCTGCGGCGGCGCTCCCAGAGGGCGGTTCGCGCGAATGCGGACTACGAATCTGTGCCCAGCGTTGTCGCTAGTGCCGTGACCCGCTGCGCGATGTCGTCGCGGGTGTCCCTCACCTCGGAGATGGGGCGGCCCTTGGGGTCGGGTAGGTCCCAGTCGATGTAGCGCTTGCCGGGGATGTAGGGGCAGGCATCGCCGCAGCCCATCGTCACGACCACATCGGCCTGCTCGGCAAGCTCGCGGGTGAGCAGTTGCGGGCGCCGGTCGGACAGGTCGATGCCAAGCTCACGCATGACCTCGATGACCTCGGGATGGACGTGCTCGGCCGGGGTGGTGCCGGCGGAGAGAGCGGTATGGCGTCCATCCGCCGCGCGCTCGAACAGCGCCTGGCTCATCTGCGAGCGCCCGGCGTTGTGCAGGCACACGAACAGGACGCTCGCCATCAGCCGGTGAGCCTGCTGGTGGTGTGGCAGGAGGATCTCTTCTGCCTCGGCCGGCGTCACGTCGGGGTAGAGGACTGCCAGCAGCGCGAGCGCCGCGAGGCCCCCGACGAGCTGCGCGATCACGTACCCGGGCACGGATGCGGGTGCGATGCCGGCGAACGTGTTGGAGAACATGCGCCCGACGGTGATCGCGGGGTTGGCGAAGCTGGCCGAGCTGGTGAAGAAGTAGGCGGCGCCGATGTACGCGCCGACCGCGGCGGGAATGGTGTTTGCGCGTTTGGTGCGCGCGAGCGAGAAGATCACGAGCAGCAGCCCGGCGGTGGCGATCACCTCGGAGAACAGGTGCGCGGGCGAGGCGCGGTGATGCGTGGAGATGCTGATGGCGGCCAGGGAGAACATGCCGTTCGCGACGACGGCGCCGAGCACGCAGCCGGCCACCTGCGCGGGGATATAGAAGATTGCGTCGCGCCAGCGGATGCCGCCGAAGCTCGCGTCGGCGAGCGAGACGACCGGGTTGAAGTGCCCGCCGGAGACCGGGCCGAACATGAGGATGATCGTGTACAGCCCCGCGGCCGTGGCGGCGGCGTTCTCGAACAGCTCGAGCCCAACGTCGTTCGGGGAGAGCGTCTGCGCCGCGATGCCCGAGCCGATCACGACCGCCGCGAGGAACGCAGAGCCCAACAGCTCGGCGAGCAGACGGCGAGCGATCGGGGGCGTGTTCATCGCGCCGATCGTATTACATAGACAGACGTGAGTGTCTATTGATATAAGTAGATCGATGCCCGTCGATTTGGAGCTGTCCCCCAAGCAGAAGCGCGCCAACGGCTCGCCCTGCTGCGAGCCCGTCGTCTACCCCGACGTGCAACGCGAGCAGGCGCTGCGGATGGCCGAGGTCGCCAAGGCCCTCGGCGACCCGATCCGGCTGCAGCTCGTGGACGTGCTGCGCAAGCACGCCGGCAAGGTCTGCGTCTGCGAGCTGGTGCCGCTGTTCGACATCTCTCAGCCCACGCTCTCCCACCATCTGAAGAAGCTCCGCGACGCGGGGATCGTGGACTCCGAGCGCCAAGGGCTGTGGGCCTACTACTACGTGATCCCCGACGCCCTCGAGGAGCTATCGGCATGGCTGAGCTGACCACCGCCACTGAGACGACCGCGAGCTCCTGCTGCGCAGCCGAGGCGCAGGCGAGCTGCTGCGAGCCGAGCGCCAAGGCCGAGTGCTGTGACCCGAGCCACGGCGAGGGCTGTGAGTGCTCCGCCGGCAAGGGCGCCGAGGCGATCGTGCGCGCTCGGAAACCGGGCCAGCAGACGGCATGAGCGAAGTCGCGCACGAGGTCCATCTTCACGATCCGCAGACCCTCTACCGCCATTGGGAGGAGAGCCAGTGGAGCCCCTGGGACGTCGACCTGTCCACCGACCGCGAGCAGTGGGAGACGATGGATGACCGCTGGCTCGTGTCCTTCGTCTTGGGGTCGCTGATGGTCGCCGAGGAGCGAATCACCACGAAGTTTTGCGGGCTGGTCGGAGCGAACGGCAGCGAGGAGGAGGTCACCTTTCTCGCTACTCAGCAGGTCGATGAGGCGAGGCACATGCAGTTCTACGCGCGCTTTCAGGACGAGGTCGTCTCGGAGCCCGCGCTCATCGCCGCGCACGTCAAGCGCGCCCGCGAGCAGGTCTCACCCGCGTTCCAGACGATCTTCGACGACAAGCTCGTCGCAGCCCACGACCGGCTCCTTGCAGACCCGGGCGACATCGCCGCGAAGGTCGCGTTCGTGACGATCTACCACCTGATCCTCGAGGCGACGCTCGGACTGACCACGTTCGAGTTCTCGACCCGCTTCATGGTAGGCGAGAGTCTGTTGCCGGGATTCGTGGCGGGCTACACCAAAATCCACCACGACGAGCACCGCCACATCGGCTACGGCATCTGGTTCCTGCGCCAAGCCGTCGCCGAAGCCGCTGGCATGGGTGATGCCGTACGCGAGACCTTGCGTGACCTTCTTCCGGCTGTCGCCGAGTCACTGACGCCGCCGACGGGAGCCGACACGTCAGTCCTGGGCGCCTCGGCCGACGATCTCCGCGCCTTCGCACTTGACGGGCTGACGCGCAGGCTGAACATCATCGGCGTGCCCCTCGACAGCCTCTGACTGAGCCGTTCTACTGCGCTCATCGGCGCCTAGCCGGAGCGACGCTCCCCGCCACAGAGTGGATCGCCTAACCAAGCGACCCAACGGCGATCGCTGGGGTGCCGGCAGTGCCCATCCTCAGCGTCGCAGACGCCGGCAGCACGCTCTACGAGCCACAAAACGATTCGTTTGGGCCACCGTTTGGGCCACTGAGCCCCGACACGCCCAATCCGGCTTCTGAGCCCTCCGAGCAAAACAGTTCATTTGCCGGCACCTCTGATACGCGCCCGGCAAGATTCGAACTTGCGACCTCTCGCTCCGGAGGCGCTTTGATCAATCGACCAGAAGCGAGCGAATTCGGCTTGGCAGTGGGATCGCGCCCGTTTGCGTGGCCTGGCCACCCGGCACGGATAGTCGCCGATTGGCGGCGATTACGAGGGATAGTGGCAGGGCTGCCAAATGAACTAGTTCGCGCCGCGCGAGCCAGTCTCGTCAGCGAGAAGCGTCCCGATGGCCAGTCGTGCCTGGGCTCGATATTCCTCGGTGAGTTCGAAGCCGGTAGAGATGCACTCCTCGACTCGCTCGGCAGGCACGGGCATGGTGGATGGGTTGTCCCGCAGCGCGTGCCGCAGCCTGCCGTCTGACGTTAGCGTCAGCGATTCCTCTGATGGCCGTATGCATACTCGCCGCCGCTGCTTTGGCCTTCTCTAGCAGCGACGCGTCAGCGTGAGGTCGCATCCCAAGTCGTAAAGTCAACGCTCGCGCGCGTAGGTGGGCATCTTCAGCCTTCAGGACGGCTCGCAACACCGTCTCGTCGTCCATCTCTACGACTGCGGCCATGCGCATCGTCGAGCAGGCCGCACCGAGCTCGTCGAGTGCCACCGCGACCTCGTCTATTCGCTCGACCAGGTCGTCGCTGGCCTTCAGCCTGCGCTCGTGGTCGAAGTCGCTCCGCCTTCAGCTTCTCCTCGTGACCGAATCGGCGCTTGTCAGCGTCCCGCGCCGCCCGAGCGGCGACGATTGGACCGACCACCCCGGCAACGATAATGCCGACAGCGCCGACTATCGCGGTCCATGTCACGGCCGGACACGATGCCACCGCCATCGGCCAGCAACTTCGACTCGTCCTCGTTGCCGTGGAGGGACGGCGCTGCGGGTCACCCGAGAGACATTCCCTCATGACCGAACGCTTGGTTAGCGTTCTGGCGGTGAAGTGGGCAGCGCCAGTCCGAGAGGAGATAGCCGCGCATCTTGTGCGTCTCGGCCTCACGAAGTGCCCGATCTGCGACGCGGAAACGCTCAGTATTGACGGAAGGCCGGTGGCGCTGCCCGTGGGAGGCGCACCGTGGACAATCCTGAGCGCGAGAAACCAAAAGACCCGGACGCAGACGTCTACTTCATGGTCCGCATCGAGTGCGAGGTGTGCGGCTACAACATGCTCTTCAACGTCGAACGCTTCCACGATGGCGATACGCCCGTGTTCGCACTGACGACACGCCGCGCGGCTCGAATCCGGGCGCAGCAGCGCGTACAAGGGTTTGGCTTACGGATTGGCACTGATCGTCACGCCGGGCACTTCCTCGTGCAACCTCCGCACTGGGCGAAACTCGGCGGCACGCTTCGGGTCGGGGAAGTTGCGAACCTCAAAGCGCTCTCCAAGCAGATTCTCGAACTGCGTCCAGTACACGACATCGTTCTCATCCGTCCACTCGGTCAGCTTGACGCCGACGACGATCGGAGACAAGGACACGGGCTGGCCAATGCTGTCGAACATCGGCGGGATGGCCTCGCCCGCGCGCATCGTCCGATAGAGGCCGATCCAGGGGTATCGGCGTCCTGCGACCTCGACACCGTGCTCAACGTTGAAGGCTGGGCCGGTCCCCTCGTTCTGTAGCCAATAACGCACGGCCTCCTCGTCCAGCGCGGCGTCGTTCCCGTCCCCCCGCTCGGGGCCATGCCAAGCGTGCGCAAAGACTCGTGGCTGCCACTGTCGCTCCGCTGCCTCGCGCGTCTCGCGGGCGATGGCGAGTGCGGCCGTCACGGCTTCGTCTGTTTGGGCCTGCCCGGCGTGTATCTGCCAGAAGGCGAGCGCGGCAAGCCCGGCGGTCGCGGCGGCGGTAATGATCGCGGCGGCGAGCATCGAGACGACGGTACGGGGAGCCACGGACGCACCGCTCGACGGATTGTCGCCACCGCCCACACCACGCCTGGTGGGCGTCGTGTGGTGGGACCTACGGTGCGTGAGTCGCTATCAGTTCACGCCGCAGCGCGAGACCGAGCTGCTGGCCGTGGGCGTGCGGACCGAGCCACGCGTCGGCCCACTTGAGGAGTTGAGCACCGCCCACGATCGACGCTATATGCAGCTCATGAACGAGCAGCGTGCAACTGGCGATGGCAACCAGATCGTTGTGGACATGCCGAGAGGAGAGTTGATCCTCCGGCCCCTCGATGAACATGCCCGCGTCCTCATAGTTGGTCTTGATCCGCAACCGGTACAAATAGTCGAGGAGCGTGTACGAGCGGACCCGGCTGTGCACTGTTCGCTTCTCGCTCGCCGTGAGGTGTGGAAGCGGCCAATCGGGTTCCTTGCGGGCGCGCCTGCCGACGCCGAGTCGGCTTTGCTCCTCTTCCTGCCACGCTTTGCGATTGGCGGAGCGCTTGCGACCACGAGCGGCGGCGAGCCGGTCGCGCACAGCCTCATCTCGAGTTGTGCGAATGGCCTTCGCCGCCAGACTCCAGCACGAGACGGGATCACAACCTGACCAGGGATTGAGACCGTCGTCGATGTCGTGCGACGACGCGTTGCACCACCCGCCGTCGCGTGCGCCGAGGGTCCACGGCGGAAGGTCGAGCGCGCGATCGGCCCAGAGAGCGGCGAACCGCGCTTGCGTCTTTGGATGGCTCTCAGGTCGAGGCTGGCCACGTGCCGACACCAGGGCTTGTATCGCGTGATATCCGACGTAATATGCCTGCACGGCAGCCCAGTTGTTCATGAGGCGCAGCAACTCCTCCTCGCTAGCGAGCTGTCCGCCTAGCGCCAGCAGCATCTCGGTTCCCCACGCGTTGACCAGACTGGTCTGGGTCTGCGCGAGTCTGGGTTGCGCGGTAGTCGGCGGCGTCATGCTCGGGAGCGCGACGATCACCGGAGCCAGATGCGCGAGCTGACGCTGCAAACGGGTGAAGAGCAGCGTCGCTCCCTCGCTGTACGGCGCTGTGCAGAGCATCGCGAACGCGCGTAGGTAGTTGGCGTGGCTGCGGAAACTCTCGACGTGCCCGCTCGGCATCAACAGAGTGTGCGCGAACGACGGATAGGGAGTCCACGCGAACGGGCATCGCCTTCGGTCGGATGGTGGCGGTGCCGATGACGGTCGGTCCGATCACGGTGGGGACGAGAATCGTGGCCACCGGCTCGTGGAACAGGGAGGCGGGGCGATGCCATCACAGCGCATCGCTACGCTCGGGCGCGTGGCCTACGCTCAACAGCACCTGCTCGGCGACTTCGACCGCTCCGCTTCATTGGCGGCGTCCACGGACGAGAACGGGCACGAGTACGGTGCCGTGTTCACGCGGAGATGGGTCGTCGAGCTGATCCTCGACCTAGCGGGCTACACCAGTGACCGCGATCTGGCGGCTATGCGAGCGGTCGAGCCTGCGTGCGGGTCGGGCGCGTTCTTAGGCCCGATGGTCGAGCGGCTTGCGCTGTCTTGCCGGGCGCACGGCCGGGAGCTGGGGGACGCCTCCGCCGCGATACGCGCCTGCGATCTACAGCCCGGAAACGTCGCAACGAGCCGTCAGATGGCCGAGCGTTACCTCGTGGCGGACGGCTGGAACACAGACGAAGCCCGGCGCGCGGCTGAGCGGTGGGTTACGCACGATGGCTTCCTGCTTGCCCAGCACCAGGACAGCACGGCCGACTTCGTGATCGGCAACCCGCCGTACATTCGGCTGGAGGCCGTGGCCGCTGTTCGAAGCGAGGCGTACAGGAGAGCGTGCGCCACGATGGGGGGCGCGCCGACGTGTACGTCGGATTCTTCGAGGTCGGGCTGCGCGCGCTTCGGCCGGGCGGTGCCCTCGGCTTCATCTGTGCGGACCGCTGGATGCGCAACCAATATGGGCAGCGTCTGCGGCGCATGGTTGCGTCGCAATTCTCGGTGGAGGCCGTGATCGAGATGCATGACGTTGACGCGTTCGACGAGGAGGTCAGCGCGTACCCGTCGGTCACGATCGTTCGCCGCCAGGCACAGGGCCGAGCGATCGTCGCGACCGCGCACAGGGGATTCGACGGTACGACCGTTGGTGGTTTCAGTGCATGGGCGGGGAGCACGGACCAGGGCGATGTGCGAGCACCTAGCTTCGAGGCGGCTCGTCTACCGACTTGGTTCGGCGGCGATTCATCCTGGCCCACCGGGTCGCCGGAGCGGCTTGGGTTGCTTGCTGGTTTGGAGCGAACCCTTCCCCCGCTGGAGGACCCGACGGTGGGGACGCGCGTCGGCATCGGCGTCGCGACCGGAGCTGACGGTGTATTCGTGACGAAGGACTCCGCCAGCGTCGAGGAGGACCGACTCCTTCCACTGACGATGGCGCGAGACACCGACACCGGCACGCTCCGGTGGTCTGGCCACTATCTCGTTGATCCCTGGGACGGCGACACCGGCGCACTCGTCTCCCTCGATGACCATCCCAGGCTGCGCGACTACCTTGACGCGAACGCGGCCATGTTGCGCAAGCGCAACGTCGCCGGTAGGCAGCCCGAGCGGTGGTATCGAACGATCGATCGGGTAGACCACTCGCTGACCGCGAAGCCCAAGTTGCTGATTCCGGACATCAAGGCGGCGATCCATCCGGTTCTCGATTCAGGTGGGCTCTACCCACATCACAACCTGTACTGGGTCACGAGCACGGGGTGGGACATCGACGTGCTCGGCGGCGTGCTGCTCTCGAAGGTGGCGCAGATGTTCGTCGAGTGCTACGCGGTGAAAATGAGGGGCGGCTACATGCGCTTCCAAGCCCAATACTTACGACGCATCCGCGTTCCACGAGTCGAGACGCTGAAGAAGTCCGTCGCGCACCAGCTCGCGGCCTCATTCGCAGAGAGAGATGTCGAGCGTGCGACCGCCGCTGCGCTCACCGCCTACGGGATCGCGGAGCTACCCAGGTAGAAGGGAGCCGCCGGTCGATCCCGAACTAGTTCCGTGGGATGGACCAGAAGGCGTTCGAAGCGGCGGTTCGGCGGTACTGGCGGGTCCGCGCTGGCCAGGCGAGCAAGCAGCGAGCCAGCGGACGGGTTGATGCCGGTCTGCGCGGCGCTGTCACCGGCGGTGCTCACATGGACGCGATGGCCGAGCTGATGGAGTCGATTTTCGTTGACGCTGGCTTCGCAGCGAGCAGCATCCACCACGGCTCGGCGGTCCAGCTACCCGGCTACTTCCGGCCCGAGAAGAAGTGGGATCTGGTGGTGATCCACGACGACGCGCTGGCCGCTGCGATCGAGTTCAAGAGTCACGTCGGCCCCTCCTTCGGAAACAACTACAACAACCGCAACGAGGAGGCCATCGGCAACGCGGTTGACATCTGGACCGCCTATCGCGAGGGCCGCTTCGGGGAGGTTCGCCCCTGGCTCGGATACCTGTTGCTACTGGAGGAGGCCCCCAGGTCGGTCTCGCCGGTCAACGTCAGAGAGCCGTACTTCGAGGTCGATCCCGTGTTCAACGGAGCCTCGTACAAGAAGCGGTACGAAATCCTCTGCCGCCGACTCGTCCGAGAGCGACTGTACGACGCCACCTGCTTCGTGACGGCCTCGGCGGCGCGGCGCTCTCAGATACACGAGCCGGCTCCAGACATGAGCTTCAAATCATTCGCCGCCGCGATCAGAGCGCGTGCGAAGGCGTTGCTTGAGACCGTCTAGCGGACTGAACGCCGGACCCCGGTCAAAGTCGTCGGAAGCGCACGGGACTCAGCGATCGGAAGTGGCTGCTGGCGCGGTAGTGCCGCCACCGGGCCGGTGATCGTGCCGCTCCACGCGGCCGTGGGCGGTGCTGGTGAACGCGGTGCACCGCCGCTCGGCGTCATGCGCGACAGCGCTTGCTCTACACGCCGACAGCTTCAGGTTCCCGCCCAATGCGGTTAGTCTCGCGCTTCACGGATGACTGCGAAGGAGCGAAGGAGGTAGGGATGGAACTCACCGCAGAGGAGCTGCGCGAGCTGCCAACGAAACACACCTGGACCGACACCGAGGCGTTGGCCTTGTATCACCACGAGGAGGGCATCGAGGTCTGCTGCGGGAGCCCGACGCCGTTCTACGTCCAGACGAGAGCCGATCGTGTCCGCTGGAGTCACTGCGTCCGAGGCGCGTCGGTGATGATGGGCGAACCGGCGTGCAACCAGGGTGCAGGCCAGTTGGCGCGGACGATGTTCCAGGATCGCGAGACCTACAGAGCCTGACGGCGACCGTCGAACAGAATCGACGGCCAGTCACGCGCCGGGCTCCGTCTGCCCAGTCCCCGAGAGCCGTACGCCGGATGTCGAGCCCATCGGTGTGGTCGTGGTGCCGATCTGCAGCGACTCTCGGGGCAGAAACAAACGAAGCACCGTTTCGGTCGAGGGGGGGCGGATTCGGGTCCGTCGAGACCCATCGGGGCGGCGAGCCCACGCGCGAGACGGGGGCTAACGCCGTCCGTGGTGGTGATCATGGAGGTGCGTCTCGCCGGTCCTGTGATGAGTCGCCGAGCGGTTGATTCGAACGACGTGAAATGGCGTTCAGAGGGGGGCGGTCCGAGGGCGGTCCGGTGCGCCTCGTAGAGTGCTGATACCGCGCTTTCTGCTCGGTCTCAATTCACAGCGGAACGCCGTCCCAGCCCGGGGCGGCGTTCTTCGTTGGGCCTATTTTTTTCCGTCGGCTCCACGAGTCAATATGGCGAGCGTGAATTGGACGAGCATGAGTGTTTGCGGTGGCTTCGAAACGGGCTGACCAGGTTGACCGGGCGTTCGGGTCGGTCGCGAGCGACACCGCAGTCTGCATCGACGGCTCCGACGGCTCGCACGCGGTGGACGGCTCGGTCAGGGTGAGATGCCTGTTGAGCGTCGAGCACGGCCGCAGGCCCGGTTGGGTCCGTTACATGCGCCCGCGCGCGCATCGTCGGCGAGCAGGCGGAGGCAGACCGGGTGGCCGTCGGAAGGCGGCTTCGCGCGCGGGTCCGCGCAGCGACGATAGCTCCGGCGACCCCGACGAACCGGAACCAGCGGGGGGTTTGAGCCCCGGCAGCCAGCAGCCCAGGTGGTCGCATGACTGCGCCTGGATCGGGTTCTCGCGAGAGCGACCCAAGGCTTCACCGTGCGCTTACTGAAGCACCCGAGGTAACAAGGGGACCGACCCAGCGCGCTCCGTTCGCAGTCACCGCCTCTACACCCTCCGCCGATGACGGTCCCCTCGTTACTGGTCCCCTTGGTCCCCTTGTACAGCCGGGTCTCGTCAACCTCGGCGAGCGCGTGCGGTTGTGGCTTGAAGAGCACTGGCACGCCGACGGTCAAGGGTCCTTTGCGTGCCCGATCCCTGGACACAAAGGCACGGCACGGCTGATCCACTACGAGGGGGACCTCCGGCTCGGATGCTGCACGGGCAGATGGCGGTCCCTCGGCGAGGTCTTTGCGGCGGAGGCGTACCGTCGCGACTTCAAAGCAACGCAGATCCAGATCGCTGCGTGGACTCGACGGCTCGCGTACGAGGCGGGAACATTCCGACCCCTCGATGTCGCGGTCCCGGAGCTGCCGCCGGACGCCTCCGACGCCGCCCGCCGCGCGCGTGAGGGCTTCGCGCTTCTGATCGGCCTGCGTTGGAGGGACGGCGAGCACCGGCCAGTCGCGTTCGCCGTGCGGTTCTGCTCCGCCTGGTGCCAGATGGGACATACGAGTGCCGCAGAAGGAGTCCACGAGCTGCGTGCCCGAAACGTGATCTTTGAGGCCGACCGCAGAGGTCAGGTCCTGCTGTATCTCCCCGCGTCGAGAGAGGTACGGCGATGAGGGCGTGTGCGCATTGCGGGGTCTCGATAGAGGCTCGACGACCACAGGCGAGGTTCTGTTGCGGAGCGTGCAGGGCCGCATACAGTCGATCGAGGCGCGCGTCACGGTCCGGGTCGCGCCACGGCACCGACGCGCTGCCGAAACCGCACAGCAACCGCACAGAGGACGTGGCTCGGGACGATACATACCGGCTTGCCACCCCGGAGGAGGAAGAACGCATCGTCCGCCTCGTCCGCGCCCATGCAGGGAGCATCGAATGACCCCCCCACGCCGCACAGGCCGTCGCTCCGTGCTTGAGTCGAAGCGGAGAGGTCGGTGAATAGCCCGGTCCCGACCGTGGTCACTATCGACCCCGCGAGCATCGACGCGATCGTCGAGGGCACCGCCAGGCGCATGGCCGAGCTTCTGGGGCGGGAAGGGCCTATCTGGCGGGACGGTGAAGTCGGTGCCCCCGATGTCGGAGACCTCGGTGGTGCTGGCCGTCCAGCTGTCGGACCCCGGGGTCGCGCGCTGCTGACCGCCGCTCAGGTGGCGCGAGAACTCCAGGTCAGCAGATCCTGGGTCTACCAGCACGCTGAGGAGCTGGGCGCTCGTCGTCTGGGCGACGGTCCGCGTGGACGGCTCAGGTTCGATCTTGAGACGGTCCGAGCAGCGGGTGCCTGCTTGGCGAGCAAGCAGTCGCAGGCCCGTGATGCGAGTGCTGGAGCCGAATCCGACGCCTCGCCGGTCCCGCGTACCCGTCAACTGCCGAATGGGCTGCCGAAACCGGGGTCCGTGCTGGGAATCCGGCCGCGATAACATGTGCTCATCTACACAAGTGGGGCCGCGTCGCGCGAACGACCGACCCCGTGGCACCGAGAGGATCAGCTCCCGGCGCGTCGGACACCTTACCCCTGCGGGTGGGGTTGTTCTTCTCGCTAGAGCCGCTTCTTCGGAGTCTCCAACCCAGGAGGTTTCGTAATGGCACGACCAGCAAAGGGCAGGGTCATCGGGCACCAAGGCCGGGACGGGCGGACCTACCGTGCGCTGCGGTTCACGGCTTACGGCAAACGCCGGTATGTATCGCTTGGCTCCGTCACCGTCGCCCAGGCCGAGCGAGAGCTTCGCCACGTCCTCGCCGATGTCGAGCGCGGCACATGGCAGCCACCGAGGACGATCCAACCACCGCCGGAGGCTGAGCCGATGCCGACGTTCCATCGTGTTCGCCGAGCAGTGGTGGAACCGGAACCAGGGCCGGTTCGCGCCGACGACTCGCGAGGACTACCAGCTGGCGGCTTGAACGGCACCTGCTGCCCTTCTTCGCCGAGATGCAACTGGACGCGATCACCTTCGACACCGTGGAGCGGTACATCGCCGCGAAGCTGGCCGAGGAGAAGCCGCTTTCGTCGAGGTCGATCAACATGACCGTCACGCTGTTGGCGACGATCCTTGAGGCGGCGGTCGAGCGGGAGCTGATCACCCGCAACCCAGCGAAGGGCAAAGGACGCAGGCTTCGCGAACGGACACCAGCCCGGAGCTACCTCGACGCTGCCGGGCAGATTGAAGCTCTCCTCGACGCGGCGGGCGAACTGGACGGCCAAGCATCCGCTGGTCGCAAGCACGTCATCGTCGCGCGATGATCGCCACGCTTGTGTTCGCCGGGTTGCGGATTGGCGAGCTGTGTGCTCTGCGCTGGCGCGACGTGGATCTCGCCGGTGGATGGATACACGTTGGAGATGCCAAGACCGACGCCGGACGGCGGCGCGTGAAGATCCGCGCGGCGCTCAGAGATGAGCTGGTCACCGTGCGTGGCAGACACATGGACGCGACCCAGGCTGACTTCGTGTTCGCGACTCTGACGGGCAACCGCCAGAGTCCAGACAACTTCCGCTCGCAGCGTACTCGAAGGCTGCCGTGAGGCGCGCGAACGAAAACCTGGCCGAGCAGGACCTGCCGCCGCTTCCGGATCGGATCACGCCGCACTCGCTTCGACGGACATTCTGCTCGCTGCTGTACGCGCTGGCGAGGACCCCGGCACGGTCATGGACGAAATGGGCCACACCGACCCGGGGCTCGCGCTACGCGTCTACCGGCAGGCGATGCGTCGCGGCGAGGACGAGCAGGAAGCCCTGCGGGCGCTCGTGGAGGGGCGATCAGTCCTCGGGCAGGAACCGCTCGACCAGCTCCGGGATTCCCGGATCGCTGTCGAGGGCCGTTGGACGCGTCGCGCTTGACGAGGCCCTCGGCTCTGGCGAAGTCGAGGGAACTCGTTGATAGCGGCGCCGCACGTCCCACGACACCGTGATGACCAGGTCCGGGTCGACCTGCGGAGGCTCACCGCCATGTATTACGACCGACCGCACACGGTCGTAGACGAGGTAGAAGCGCGCCGGGTGCGTGAAGCTGCCGGTCATGTTGAGCCCCAGGATCGCGCGCCTGATCGCTAGGGGGCGCGCCTTGAGCTTGTCGGACTTCCTGCCAAGGATCGCCTCCAGGGCGGTCGAGAGCATGATCAGCTCCATGATGGGATCGACGGCGAGCTGGGACTGCTCGGACCACCGGAGCGCCCGGTTGGCGGACCGCTCGATGGTGTTCGTTCCCTCCAGGGGCAGCGTCGAGACTGCGGGAGGATTGTCGCGCCGCAGCGCCGCCTCGCTCAGCTCGAAGGACCACGCCTGCTCGGGTCTGGTCGTCCACATGCTCAGCCGGTCGCTGAACCACGTCGACTCGCCGAGCCGGAACCGCAGTTGCCGATGTGCGTGTATGAAGTGCTCCTCGCGCAGGACCGCGCGCAGAATCCGCAGCGCGTGCAGCGCGGCTCCCGAGCCAGCACTCCGAATGTAGGCATGGTCGGTGCCGGTGCAGTTGTCGACCGCGACGACGGACGCCATCGTCGCGAGAGGGTCCGGCCCTAACACCCAGAGGGGGTACGGACACCTTGTACCGCGGAGAGGAACCTCACGCCGGTAAGACCTCGATCTCGTCCGCCACGGTCAGGTCCTCAACCGGGAAGAAGCAGGTCAGACACAGCAGCTCCCGGCGTGCTCGGCGCAGAAGCCCTCGACGTGGTTGTCCTCGCGCTTGAAGTGGGCCGGGCGGACAGAAGCGCCAGTGTCACCACTTCGAGGGTCCAGACTTGTCCATGTGCTCGAAACGCTGATCCTCGGGCAACAGCGACCGCACCTGTCCAGCGCCTCCGAGTGGGGCGGTGTCAGAAACAGGTGCGTCGCCTCCTCGGTGCCGCCAGGTCCTGGGGTATATTCCCCGGATGCAGAAGCCGGGTTGCGCATCGGCTGGCGTCGGCAGACGCACAACCCGTTGTAGCTCGGTCAGGGCCGTCTCGACTGTCGTGGGCGGGCGCACCATCGAGGCCGATTGCTCTGTAGCACTTTGCGGAGGCCGGAGTTATGGCAGACGGTGGAGACGAGAGCAAACTGTGCGGCCCCGGAGCCGATGAGCCCCGGAGGCCGCGTAGGGTGAAAACCGCTGGTTTGCAGGGCGGTCTGGAGCGCGCCCGGCAAGATTCGAACTTGCGACCTCTCGCTCCGGAGGCGAGCGCTCTATCCACTGAGCTACGGGCGCTATGCCTGCAAATACGCAGGTTTTGGTGCTGCCGCCGGCTTCCGAGGGCCGGCATCTGCGTCCCGTTCGCCCGTATTCGCCCAATCAGCACCCTCCACGAGAGCGCGGAGCTGGGTCTGCTGGGACTGATCGCGACGCATCTTGAGCATATACGCGCAGTGCCAGGGCCGGGTCGGTGTGGCCCATCTCCGCCATGACGACCGGCGGAGTCTCGCCGACCGCGTACAGCGAGCAGGACGTCCGCCGCAGCCCCGTGGCTCGACGTGGCGTCACACATCGCCTCCCCTGCCGTGAGCTAGGCTGAGCAGCCAGGCGGAAAGGAGACGCAATGCTGAAGAAAGTCGTGGAGTTGCTCCTCTGCATCCTGCACCCCATCGCCGTGGTCCTCATCTGGCTCAACCTGCTGTTGGGTCGCGGCGACTGGGGTTTTATCGCGAGGGTCGCTTGGGGCGTCGCCGTGATCGTCCCGTTCGTTCCGTTCCTGTACGTGTTGACGGGAAACGACTTCATCTAGCGACGCAAAGCAATCCTCGGAACGAGCGGGGAGTTCGGACCCGGCGCCTTGCGCGCGGCGGGCCACGCCGTCTAGGTTCGTTCCCGGTGGGGAGTGTCCCTGGTCTTTATCTCCATTTCGATCGGGGGCACGCCTCTCCGCCCCGAGGTCCGAACCGGCGCATCGCGGGTCCCCTCTCGGTACTTTCCGCCGCGCTGAGTTGGGTCGTCGCTTCCAGGAGGGCCTCGCGGCGAGGAGCACCGACCCGCTCAGCTTTGTATGTCGGAACACTTGGAGGGGGAGCGGTTGGATGGAGTCGCGCGCTCCCCCTCCCAGTAAACGAGCGTTTCCCGTCGCTCGCGGTGTTGTTCTCGATCGGACGAAGGCGCAGCCGGGTTGACAATTGGTCAGGCTATTGGACGGTTGGTGGCAATCGGTCGTTCGGCCGAAATGGGAGTACCGTTTGCTGAGTGCCGGCGACCTTCGCCTTGACCTGGCTGTCGGGCCTGCTCCGCTACGGCACTCCGGCCGACGACGGGCACGCTGCCATCGACGTGTGGCTCCTCACGCACCCCGACCTGCGGCTTGAGGCCGCGCTCGGCGCCGGTATGGTCTTGGATGAGGCTCCCGTCCGCGAACTCGTCGAGACCGGTGCGAGCGTCGACAGTGGGGTGTGGGGCCGATTCACTCCCAAGGTGATGGCCCACCTGCGCGGCCTGCTGCCTGACGACCTCGACAGCGGCCGGCGCTTCACGGCTCTGAGGCACACCTTCCCGGAGAGCCTCGACCGCCAGACTGTCGTGTTCATCGCCGGTGTGCGCCATAAGCTCCCGCCCATCGGGACCCATCCCTTTGGCCTCACGGTTGCGCGCCATCCCCGCGCGTGGCGCGTCGCGCATGTGCAGCGCGAGTGGATGGTCCCCGAGTGGTTTCTCGACGCCGACGACGAGCTTCCCAGCAGCCACCTGTGAGGAGCCGTCCGTTGTCGCGACGTCACGGAGGCATAGCTCAGCCCATCAGCGGGTAGCGATGACCGTGCGCCGGGAGGGAGAGTCGATCCTTTCGGTGCCACGCCCCCGGCGAAGGCATCCCTCGCGCGGGGGCACTTTCGCGCGCCCGCTGTCAGGAGGACAGCGTGGCCTCGCCGCGCTCGCTTGGCGGGTCATCGCGGCGGCGTAACCTCTGGGGCCGACCGCGTCGCTACCGTAGCCACATGGACCTCTCCCTGTTCTTCGCGGGCACAGGCGGCTCGGTGCCGAGCGCGAGGCGCGGCCTGCCGGCGGTGCTCGTGCGCCGCGGGGGGGACCGGCTGCTGTTCGACTGCGCCGAAGGCACGCAGCGCCAGCTCATGCGCTCGGTCGGACTGCTGGACCTCGATGCCGTCTTCATCACCCACTTCCACGCCGACCACTGGCTGGGACTGCCGGGGATGCTGAAGTCGTTTGCCCTGCGCGAACGAGAGGCGCCGCTGACCGTCTACGGGCCACGCGGCCTTGACGAGCTGATGCAGGCGATGCGCATCGTCTACGGGCGCCTGCCCTATGAGTTGAGCATCGCCGAGCTCGAGCCCGCCCAGACCGTCGAGCGAGACGGCTATCTCATCGCGGCCATCCCCGTGCGCCACCGCGGCGGCCCGTCGTTTGGCTATGCCCTCGTCGAGCAGCCGAGGCCGGGTCACCTCGACGCGGAGCTGGCCGAGCGGCTCGGGGTGAGGCCCGGGCCCGATTTCGGCCTGCTGCAGCGGGGGGAGACGGTTTCAGGCGTGCGTCCCGAGCAGGTCATGGGTGCCCCCAGGGAGGGCCGCAAGGTCGTGCTCTCCGGCGACACCGCGCCGTGTGAGGCGCTTGCGATCGCCTCACATCAGGCGGATGTGCTCGTGCACGAGGCCACCTTCGCCGAGGAGGAGTCAGAGCGGGCGAGCCAGACGCTCCACTCGACAGCACGCCAGGCCGCCACGCTCGCGCGCGACGCCGAGGTCAGGCTGCTCGCCCTCACGCACTTCTCGAGCCGCTATGCGGGCCGCGAGCTTCGCGACGAGGCGCGCGCGGTGTTCGCCGCCACCGAGGCGCTGCGTGACTTCGACACGATCGAGGTGCCGTTTCCCGAGCGCGGCGGCGCCACGCTGATGCGCTGGGCGGAGCGGAGGGCGGCGCTCGAGGACTCCGAGCAGGCGCCCGAGGAGCCGGACGCGCGCGCGTCCAAATCGCACACCGAGGATGCCGAGCCCATCGCATCTCCCTGATACATTCTCGGTGCTCCTTTAACCCGGTCCCGTGAGGCCAGGAAGGAAAAGATGCAAGACAGCAGCGAGAAGGTCGTCCTGCGCGAGGACGACGTGCAGCGGGCGCTCACGCGCATCGCACACGAGATCGCCGAGCGCAATCCCGGCGCTCCGGCTGTTGCCCTCATCGGCATCCACCGCCGCGGCGCCTTCCTCGCCGAGCGCCTGAAGGACATGCTCGAGGAGCTGCTCGATGTCGAGATTCCGCTCGGGGATCTGGACATAGGCTTCTACCGCGACGACGTCTCCTCGCGCCCGGACGCCCCCGTCGTGCACGCCTCCCACGTGGACTTCGATGTGACCGCGCGCACCGTCGTGATCGTCGACGACGTCCTCTACACGGGCCGCACCGTCAGGGCTGCGATCGAGGCGCTGTTCGACTACGGGCGCCCGGACCGGGTGCAGCTGGCCGTGCTCGCCGATCGCGGGCACCGCGAGCTGCCGATCCGCCCCGACTATGTCGGCAAGAACCTGCCAACGTCCTCCTCCGAGCACGTCTACGTGCGCCTGCGCGAGCTGGACGGCGTGGATGAGGTGGCGATCGGCGCACCCGCTGCCGTGGAGGCCTCGGCATGAACCATCTGCTCTCGATCGAGGAACTCGACAGGCCCGCCATCGAACGCATCGTCGAGCAGGCGACCCGCTTCTCGGAGGTGTCCGACAGGGAGATCAAGAAGGTCCCCGCGCTGAGGGGCCGGATGGTCCTGAACCTGTTCTATGAGGCCTCCACGCGCACGCGCAGCTCCTTTGAGCTGGCCGCCAAGCGGCTGTCCGCCGACGTCGTCAACTTCGCCGCCAGCGGCTCGAGCGTCGAGAAGGGCGAGTCGCTGAAGGACACCGTGCTGACGCTCAGCGCGCACAAGCCCGACGCGATCGTGCTGCGCACTCCCTGGGCCGGCGCCTCCGAGCTGGTCTCGAAATGGTGCAGCGCCGCGATCGTCAACGCGGGCGATGGCAAGCACGAGCATCCCACGCAGGCGCTGCTCGACGTCTACACGCTGCGCCGCCACCTGGGCGGGATAGACGGGGCGTCGATCTGGATCGTCGGCGACGTCGCCCACTCGCGCGTCGCGCGCTCGAACATCATCGCCTTCCAGCGCATGGGGGCCAGGGTGACGCTGGCCGGACCGCCCACGCTGATCCCGCGCGGGATCGAGGCGCTGGGCTGCGATGTTCGCTTCACCCTCGAGGAGATGGGGTCCGCCGACGTGGTCTACGCGCTGCGCATGCAGCGCGAGCGCATGCACGAGACGTGGGTGCCCTCGCTGCGCGAGTACGCGAGCTGGTATCAGATCAACGGGCGCCGCCTGCACCCGCGCCAGGTGCTCATGCACCCCGGTCCCGTCAACCGCGGCGTGGAGCTCTCCGGCGAGGTGGTCGACTCGCCCCAGGCCGTCATCACCGCCCAGGTCGAGGCGGGGGTGGTCGTGCGCATGGCGGTGCTCTATGAGCTTCTGGCGGGGCCGCGTGAGCCGCGAGCGGCAGCTCGCCCGATGACGGTCGGCTCGACGAGCTGATGGGCGCGCAGCCGCTCGTCCACGGGCCGCAGCGACCGGCCGAGGTGCTCCTGCGCGACGTCCACGTGCTCGATCCGCGCTCGAAGCTCGACGCGCGCCACGACGTCAGCGTGCGCGCCGGCGTGATCGCCGAGCTCGCCCCGCCCGCCACGCTCAGCTGCGAGGGCGAGCAGGAGCTCATCGACGGAGGCGGGCGCCTGCGGCTGCTGCCCGCGCTGTTCGACCCGCACGTGCACCTGCGCACGCCAGGCCAGGAGCACAAGGAGGACCTCCAGAGCGGCACCCGCGCGGCCGCGGCCGGAGGCTACGCCGCCGTGCTCGCCATGCCGAACACCGACCCGGTGCTCGACTCGGCTCCGCTGCTTCGCTCGCTGCGCGACGCGGCCGCACGCGAAGCGTGCATCTCGGTCGGCTTCCTTCCGGCGATCACACGCGGCCTCGAGGGCGAGCAGCTGACCGAGATGGCCGAGCTGCGCGAGGAGGGCGCCGTGGGCTTCACCGACGACGGGCGCCCGGTTCAGAGCGCCGGGATGCTGCGCAAGGCCCTGCAATATCAGCGGCTGTGCGGCGGCGTGCTCGCGCTGCACGAGGAGGATGAGACGCTTTCGCGCGGCGGCAGCATGCACGAGGGCGTCCTCAGCGCGGCGCTCGGCCTGTCGGGCATACCGACCGTCAGCGAGTCGACGATGGTCGCGCGCGACGCGGCGCTCGCGGGCTATGAGGACGCGCGCGTGCACTTCCAGCATCTCAGCTGCGCCGACTCGGTCGACGCCGTGGGGCAGGCCAAGGCGCGCGGCTTCAGGGTGAGCGCCGAGGTCACGCCACACCACCTGCTGCTCACCGAGCAGGACGTGCGCGGCATGGACACCCGCATGAAGATGCACCCGCCGCTCGCGACCGAGTCCGATCGCCTGGCGCTCATCGAGGGGCTGCGGGCGGGCACGATCGACTGCGTGGCGACCGATCACGCACCGCACGCGCGCGATGAGAAGGAGGTCCCGTTCGAGCAGGCCCCGATGGGGACGACCGGTTCCGAGACGGCCTTCGCCGCGCTCTACTCCGGCCTCGTCCTGACCGGCACGCTCGAGCTGGGGCTGCTCGTCGAGCGGATGACCGCCGGGGCGAGCCTGTTCGATCTCCCCGCCCCGCGGATCGCCCCCGGCGAGCCCGCCAACGCGACGCTCGTGGACCTAGACGCCGCCTGGGTCGCCGGCGAGCACGGCTGGGAGAGCCGCTCTGAGAACTGCTGCTTTGCCGGGCGCACCCTGACCAGCCGCGTGCTGCTGACGCTCGCCGCCGGCGCGGTCGCATACCGCGAGCGGGCCTTCTCGATGGCGGGTGTGGGATGAGCCTGCTCGCGCGCGACCGCGCCGCGCTCGTCGTGGTCGACGTCCAGGAGGGCTTTCGGCCCTATGCGGTGTTCTCGAGCGTGGCCGAGTCCTGCGCGAAGCTCCTTCAGGCAGCGCGCATCCTCGAGGTTCCCCGGATCGTCTCAGAGCAGTATCCGAAAGGCCTCGGCCACACCGCCGCGGAGGTCGGCCTGACCGACGAGCGGCCGATCGAGAAGACCGTCTTCTCGGCGGCTCGCGCGGACGGCTTCGCTCTCGGTGAGCGCGATCAGGCGATCGTGTGCGGCATCGAGACTCACGTGTGCGTCTCACAGACCGTCCACGATCTGCTCGCCCAGGGCGTCGAGGTGCACGTGCCCGCCGACGCGGTCGGCTCGCGCCACGAGATCGACTACGAGCGCGGCCTCGAGCGCATGGAGCGCGCGGGCGCGGTCGTCGGGACGGTGGAGGCCGAGTTGTTCGAGCTGCTCGAGCGGGCCGGCACGCCGGAGTTCAAGGCCGTGCAGAGGCTCATCCTGTGATGGATGAGCCGAGCGGATACGTGCTCCTCGAGGACGGCGCGCGCTTCGACGGCGAGGTCTGCGGCGCACAGGGGCACGCGGTCGGCGAGGTCGTCTTCACGACCGGCATGTCCGGCTATCAGGAGTCCATGACCGACCCGTCCTTCGCCGGGCAGCTGATCGCGTTCACCTACCCGCACATCGGCAACTACGGCGCAAGCGCGCAGGCGATGGAGTCAGAGCGAGCGTGGGCGCGCGCTGCGATCATGCGCGAGGCCTGCAATCGCGAGGACGCGCCGAGCGCCGAGCGGGGCTGGCTGGACTGGCTCTCAGACTGCGGCGTCCCGGCCATCAGCGGCGTCGACACGCGCGCGCTCGTCAAGCACATTCGTGACGCGGGGTCGATGCGCGGGGGAGTGTTTCCGGCGACCACTTCAGAGCCCCGGGCGCGCGAGCTCATCAACGCCGAGCCGCCCATGGCCGGACAGGATCTCGCCGCCCTGGTGACCGCGCGCGAGGTCAGCCGCCACGGCTCCGGCGACGGCGCGAAGATCGCGGTGATCGATACCGGCATCAAGGCCTCGATGGTGCGCGAGCTCGTCGCTCGCGGCGCCCGCGTGAGCCTCCACCCGTGCTCGAGCGGGCCCGAGAAGCTGCTCTCGGAGGACCCCGATGCGATCTTCCTGGCCAACGGCCCGGGCGACCCGGCGGCGCTGTCCTACATCGTCGAGACCGTGCGCGCCCTGGTCGGGGTAAAGCCCGTGTGGGGCATCTGCCTCGGCCACCAGCTGCTGTGCCGGGCGGTCGGCCTTGAGACCTTCAAGCTCCCCTTCGGCCACCACGGGGCCAACCACCCGGTCAAGGACCTGCAGACCGGCCGCGTGGAGATCACCTCCCAGAATCACGGCTTCGCGGCGGTCGGGCCCGGCGGGGCGCACACGATCGACGTGGACGAGCCGGTCCGCTGGGAGACGAGCTTCGGCGCCGCGGCGCTGTCGCACGTCAACCTCTATGACCGCACGGTCGAGGGCCTCGAGCTGCTCGATGTGCCGGGCGGCACCGTGCAGTACCACCCCGAGGCGGGCCCCGGCCCGCACGACAGCCTGTATCTGTTCGATCGCTTCCTGGAGCGCATTGCCGCGGCGTAGCGACATCCACAAGATCCTCATCCTCGGCTCCGGCCCGATCGTGATCGGCCAGGCCGCCGAGTTCGACTACTCCGGCGTGCAGGCCTGCAAGGTTCTGCGCGAGGAGGGGTATGAGGTCGTGCTCGTGAACTCCAATCCGGCGACGATCATGACCGACCCGGAGTTCGCCGACGCGACCTACATCGAGCCGCTCTTGCCCGGTCCGGTGGCGCAGGTGATCGAGCGCGAGCGCCCGGACGCGCTGCTCGGAACGCTCGGCGGGCAGACGGCGCTCAACCTGGCAAAGACGCTCCACGACGACGGCACGCTCGAGCGCTTCGGCGTGGAGCTGATCGGCGCCAATTACGAGGCGATCGCCTGCGCCGAGGATCGCGAGCAGTTCCGCACTGCGATGGCCGCCGCGGGCCTCAAGATGCCAAAGAGCGTCATCGCCACGACGCTCGCCGAGGCGCGGGATGCGCTCTCAGACCTGGGCCTGCCCTGCGTCGTTCGCCCGGCATACACCCTGGGCGGGCGCGGCGGCGGGATCGCGCGCACCGCTGAGCAGTTCGAGCGGATCGCCGCCCACGGAATCGAGGTCTCGCCGATCGGCCAGGTGCTGCTCGACGAGTCGGTGATCGGCTGGGGCGAGTTCGAGCTCGAGGTGATGCGCGACAGCGCCGACAACGTCGTGATCGTCTGCTCGATCGAGAACATCGACCCGATGGGCGTGCACACGGGCGACTCGCTCACCGTCGCGCCCCAGCAGACGCTCACCGATCATCTCTACCAGCGGCTGCGCGACCAGGCGATCGCCGTGATCCGCGCCGTGGGCGTGGAGACCGGCGGCTCGAACGTGCAGTTCGCCGTCAACCCCCTGACCGAGGAGATCCTCGTCATCGAGATGAACCCGCGCGTGTCGCGCTCCTCAGCGCTCGCATCCAAGGCGACCGGCTTTCCGATCGCGAAGATAGCCGCCCGCCTGGCGGTCGGCTATCGCCTCGATGAGATCGACAACGACATCACCGGCGTCACGCCGGCCTGCTTCGAGCCCACGATCGACTACGTCGTCGTGAAGTGGCCGCGGTTCGCATTCGAGAAGTTCCCCGGTGTCGATCCCACGCTGTCCACGCACATGAAGTCGGTCGGCGAGGCGATGGCGATCGGTCGCACATTCGGGCAGGCCTTCGCCAAGGCGCTTCGCTCGCGCGAGCTCGACAAGCCCCCGTCGCTCGAGCAGACAGGCGACGCCGAGCTCCTCGAGGCCCTCCAGACGCCCGGTCCAAATCGCTATGAGACGATCCTCGAGCTGTTCGCTCGCGGCAGCGACATCGAGGCGATCGGGGAGCGCGACCATGATCGACCCGTGGTTCCTGCGCGAGCTGCGCACGCTGGCGCAGGATCCGCAGGGCTCGTTCGCGGGCGAGCGCTCGTTCAGGGCGGTCGACACCTGCGCCGCTGAGTTTCCCGCGCGCACGCCCTACTACTACTCGGGCTGGGAGCGCGCCCACGCCCACGAGGTGCGCCGTGGCGAGCGCCGCTCGGTCGTCATCCTCGGCTCCGGTCCCAACCGCATCGGCCAGGGCATCGAGTTCGACTACTGCTGCGTGCATGCCGCGATGACCGTCCGCGAGTCCGGCTCAGACGCCGTGATGATCAACTGCAACCCGGAGACCGTCTCGACCGACTACGACACCTCCGACCGCCTCTACTTCGAGCCGCTCACGCTCGAGGACGTGCTGGCGGTCGTCGAGATCGAGCAACCGCGGGGCGTGATCGTGCAGTTCGGCGGGCAGACGCCGCTGAAGCTCGCGGCCGGCCTGGCGGAGGCCGGCGTTCCGCTGCTCGGCACGAGCGTGGACGCGATCGACCTGGCCGAGGATCGCGGGCGCTTCGGAGCGCTGCTCGCGCGGCTCGGCCTGCAGGCGCCCCCTTTTGCCACGGCGCGCTCGGTCTCGGAGGCACTGCAGAAAGGTGAGCAGGTCGGCTTTCCGCTGCTCGTGCGACCGTCCTACGTGCTCGGGGGAAGGGCGATGGAGATCGTCTACTCGCGCGAGGGCCTCGAGGACTATCTGCGCCGCGAGGGCGCAACGGAGGGCGCTGAGATCTTCCTGGACCGCTTCCTTGAGAACTCGATCGAGGTCGACGTGGATGCGCTGTGCGACGGCTCGCTCGCCTCGGGCGGCGGCGGTCAGGTGTGGATCGGCGGGATCATGCAGCACGTGGAGGAGGCGGGCGTCCACTCCGGCGACAGCGCCTGCGTGCTGCCGCCGCACTCCCTCGGCGAGGAGATGCTCGAGCAGATACGCGCGGCCACGCGCGCGATCGCGCTCGAGGTAGGGGTCGTCGGGCTGCTGAACGTCCAGTACGCCGTCCACGCCGGCGAGCTGTACGTGATCGAGGCCAACCCGCGCGCCTCGCGGACGGTCCCGTTCGTCTCCAAGGCGGTCGGCGTGCCCCTCGCGAAGCTCGCCTGCCGCATCATGCTTGGTGAGCGGATCAGGGACATGGCGCTGCCGCAGGGCAGGGAGGGCATGGGCTACGGAGAGCACGTGTCCGTCAAGGAGGCCGTGCTGCCGTTCGACCGCTTCGAGGGCTCTGATGCGGTGCTCGGCCCGGAGATGCGATCGACAGGCGAGGTGATGGGGATCGCGCGCGACTTCCCCACCGCGTTCGCCAAGGCGCAGGCGGCGGCCGGCGTGCCCCTGCCGACCGAGGGCACGGCGTTCATCACCGTCACCGACTCCGACAAGGCCGGCGTCAACGGGGTCGCCCAGAACCTGCACGACAACGGCTTTCGCATCGTCGCCACCCGCGGCACCGCCGAGGCGATCGCGCGCATGGGGATTCCGGTCGAGCGGCTGAACAAGATCGGTGAAGGCTCCCCGCACGTGCTGGACTGGATCGAGCGCGGCGACGTCGATCTGGTGGTCAACACCCCGACCGGCTTCGGCGCGCGCACGGACGGCTGGGAGATCCGCCGGGCGGCCGTGACGCACGGCATCCCCTGCCTGACCACGCTCTCGGCCGGGGTCTCGGCGGCACGCGCGATCGCCAGCGCAAGGCGCGACGGTGAGCCGCAGGTGCTATGCCTGCAGGAGCTCCACGGAGCCGGGGTGGCGTGAGCGATCACGGATCGGCCCTCGCCCCGTTCGGCCGCCGGCTTCTGAGCGTCACCGGCATGCGAGCGCTGGGAGACGTCTATCGCGTGCTGAGCGTCGCCGATCCCGATGGGCCGGAGCCCGAGCCCGGCCAGTTCGCGATGCTCGCCGCAGCCGAGCGCTGGGGCGGGGGAGAGGACGAGCGCCCGTATCTGCCGCGCGCCTTCTCGATCGCCCGGCGGAGCTCGGGCGAGTCCCACTTCCTGCTCGAGGACGTGGGCCCGGGGACGCGGCGGCTGTGCGAGCTCTCCCACGGCGATGAGCTGTGGGTGCTGGGGCCGCTGGGGAGAGGCTTCACGCATCCCGCTGCGGGCCGGCGGGCGATCCTCGTCGGCGGGGGCGTGGGCATCGCGCCGCTCGCGATCCTGCAGGACGCCCTCGAGGCCGAGCCGACAGTCCTGCTCGGCTTTCGCGACGGCGCTCGCTGTGAGGGACGTCATCTGCTGCGGAACGCGGCGGTGGCCAGTGACGACGGCTCCGCCGGACACCACGGGCCGGTCACCGGGCTTCTGCTCAGAGAGCTCGACGACGATTCGAACGCGGTCGTCTACGCGTGCGGGCCGGCGGCCATGCTCGAGGCCGTCCGGGCCATCTGCGCCGAGCGCTCCGTGCCGGCCCAGCTCGCGCTCGAGGCCGGCATGGCGTGCGGCTTCGGCGCCTGCTTCGGCTGCGCGGTCCCCAGGCGCGGCGGCGGCTACCTGCGCGTGTGCGTCGATGGGCCGGTGATCGACGCCGATCAGCTCGAGCACGTCGACGCTCACGCCGGGGCGCCGGCGTGAGCGTGGAGTTCTGCGGCCTCGAGCTCGCCCATCCGGTGATCAACGGCTCGGGAACGTTCGACGCCATCGCCGCGCGGCGAACGTTCGGCGACGGCCTGTGCGAGGCCTTCCCGTTCGCAGCCTACGTGTCGAAGACGATCACCCTCGAGCCGCGGGCGGGCAATCCGCCGCCGCGGCTGTGGGAGGCTCCGGGCGGCCTGATCAACTCCATAGGCCTGCCCAACAAGGGCCTCGAGGCCTACATGAGCGAGGACCTGCCCGAGCTCGCGAACCTCGCCGCCGCCGTCGCCGAGAGCGCCGGCGGCGCCCGGGCGCTCCCGCTGATCACGAACGTCATGGGCTCCTCGGCGGCGGAGTTCGTACAGCTCGTGGAGGCCTGCGGAGCCCGCGCGGAGATCGCGGCCGTCGAGCTGAATGTGTCCTGCCCGAACGTCAGGACGGGCCTCGACATCGGGGCCGATCCGCGCCAGCTCGAGGATGTCGTGCGCGAGGTGCGTGACAGGAGCGCAAAGCCCCTGATCGTGAAGCTCACCCCCAACACCGCCGACGTGGCGGCGTGCGCGCAGGCGGCCGAGGACGGCGGCGCAGACGCGGTGTCCCTGATCAACACACTGCGCGCGATGGCGCTGTCACCCGGCGGGCGCTCGGGTCCGCCGCGCCCCTGGCTCGGCGCCGGCAGCGGCGGCCTGTCCGGGCCGGCGGTGCGCGCGATCGCCCTGGCCCAGGTCGCCGCGGTCGCCGCGCGCGTGCAGATCCCCGTCGTCGGCATGGGCGGGGTTCAGAGCGCGGCGCACGCGAGAGATCTCATCGGTGTCGGGGCAACGCTCGTGGCGGTCGGCACCGAGAGCTTTCGCGATCCTGCCGCCGCGGCACGCGTCGCGCGCGGATTGGGGGAGGAGGGCGGCGGCTGAAATCCGGCACCAGTTCGCCGAAAACCGCGCCCTGCGGCGCGCGCGGGCGAGCCGGCGGGACACGTTCGGGATGGTTGCGGGGCCCGCGTGGGGAGGCCTCAAAACCCCTGCAAACTCCGCCCGCGACCGTCCAGAAGCCTCGACGTCAGTCGACCTGAGGTTGAGGTACAGGTGAATTCGCCGCATTGGACTTGATCGCCCGTCGCTGGTGTGTAGACTCGCCGCCCATGACGACGGCGACCGGTACGACGTCCTCAAACACATCCATGGCCCCAGAGCGATCTCTAAATCAGCGGATGGACGCACTGGCACGAGCCAATGAGATTCGCATCAAGCGGGCCGCGCTCAAGCGCGACCTGAAGGCCGGCCGCCGCACGATCCACTCGCTACTGCTCGACCCGCCCGAGTATGTCGAGACCGCCAAGGTGTTCGACATGCTGCTCGCCGTTCCCAAGTACGGGCGCGTGAAGGTCAACAAGATCCTCGCCCACTGCCGCATCGCCCCGAGCAAGACGATCGGCGGCCTGTCCGAGCGCCAGCGCTCGGAGCTCATCTCGCTGTTACACCGCTAGCGGCGGCCGTGGGATTCCTGCCGATGGCGGCACTAGGGTGCGGCTGATGGCGCGCGTGTTCGTCATAACGGGGCCCTCGGGGGTCGGCAAGGGGACGCTGATCCGCGGGCTGATGGAGCGGCTGCCGGCGCTCGAGCTGTCGGTGTCGGCCACCACCCGCTCCCCGCGCGCGGGCGAGCGCGAGGGGGTGGAGTACCACTTCCTCCCGCGCGAGGAGTTCGACCGCCGGGTGGCCGACGGCGAGTTCGTGGAGCACGCCGACTACGCCGGGCGCAGCTACGGGACGCTTCGCTCCGAGCTCTCCGATCGCCTCGAGGAGGGCGTGCCCGTCGTGCTCGAGATCGAGGTGCAGGGAGCCCGACAGGTCCGCGCAGCGATGCCCGAGGCCGTGCAGGTGTTCATCGCCCCGCCGTCGCTGGAGGCGCTGCGCACGCGCCTGATCGGGCGCGGGACCGACGACCCGGAGGAGGTCGAGCGGCGCCTGCTCGTCGCCGAGCAGGAGCTCGAGGCCCAGCCCGAGTTCGGCCATGTCGTCGTCAACGACCGCCTGGACGACGCGCTCGAGCGCCTCTCGGCGATCGTCTCCGGCGAGCTCGAAAGCTGAGCTCCCACCGGGTGCTCGGCGCGCCCGCGCCCGGGCCGGGTCCCACGGCCCACTACACTCTGAGGTCAACCAGGAAAGGCAACACAACAGTGATCTCCCCCCGAATAGACCGCCTGCTGGAGAGAGTTGACTCCAACTACGCCAGCGTCGTCGTCGCCGCCAAGCGCGCGCGCCAGATCAACAGCTACTACCACAACCTCGGCGAGGGGACCTTCGATGAGTTCCCGCCCCCGATGATCGAGACGACCTCGAAAAACTACCTCACGATCGCCCTCGAGGAGGTAGCAGCAGGGAAGATCAAGTACCACTACAGGTAGGCGCAACGCTTCGGCCGGGGCTTGCTAGGCCCGTCCGGTCGGTCTACAACCTGAGTCATGTCTCGTATCCTGCTCGGCGTCAGCGGCGGCATCGCCGCCTACAAGGCGCTTGAGCTCGTGCGCCTGGCGACGGCTGCCGGGCATGACGTGCGGGTGGTGCAGACGCCCGCCAGCCTGCGCTTCGTGGGCAAGGCGTCGTTTGCCGCGCTGACCGGGGCGCCGGTGCTGAGCAGCGAGTTTGAGCGCGATCCCGCGCGGGGGGCGTTCCCCTCCCAGACGCCGCCCTCCCACGAGCCGCTCAGCCATCTCGAGCTCGTGGCCAACGCGGAGGTGTATGTGATCGCGCCGGCCTCGGCGAACACGATCGCCAAGCTCGCCAACGGGCTGGCCGACAACCTGCTGAGCAGCTGTGCGCTGGCCGCCGGCTGCCCGATGGTGGTTGCGCCGGCGATGAACAGCGCCATGTATGAGCACCCGGCCACGCGCGCGAACCTGCTGAGGCTGCGCGAGCGGGGCGTGAGGATCGTCGAGCCGGGCGTCGGGCGGCTGGCCTCGAGGGGAGAGCGGGGGGTGGGGCGGCTGGCCGAGCCGGCAGAGCTCCTGGCCGCGTGCGAGGCTGCGCTCGCGAGGGAGCCGCTGCGGGCGCTCCTGATGGCAGCCTCAGCGGCCTCAGCGTTCTCGTCACCGCCGGCGGCACGCGCGAGCCGATCGACAGCGTTCGCTTCCTCGGCAACAGCTCCTCGGGGCGCATGGGCTTCGCCCTCGCGCGCGCGGCCCGCGGCCGTGGAGCCGATGTCACGCTGCTGGCCGCCAACGTCGCGCTCGAGCCCCCGGCGGGTGTCAGGAGCCGCGAGGTCGTGACCGCCGCCGAGCTGAAGGACGCCTGCGAGCAGGAGTTCGCCCACTGCGACGTGCTGCTGATGGCCGCGGCGGTCGCCGACTTCAGGCCCGCCGCACCGGCCAACGGCAAGATCAAGAAGGCGGGCCATGCGCGCCTGCAGCTCGACCTGGAGGCGACCCCGGACGTGCTCGCCGGCCTCGCCGCGTGCCGCCGCGACGGCCAGACGCTGATCGGCTTCGCCGCCGAGCACGGCGAGCGCGCGGTCCAGTGCGCTCGCGAGAAGCTCCTGGCCAAGGGCGTGGACGCGCTCGTCGTCAACGACATCTCGCGCGGGGACATCGGCTTTGACGCGGACGCCAACGAGGTCACGATCCTGACCGCCGGCGCGAATGCGAAGGTCGGCGAGCGGCGCGTCCCGCGAGCCTCCAAGGCGGAGATCGCCGAGGCGATCATCGATACCGTCGAGCAGCTGCGCGCGGATCGTTAAAATGCCGCGCGATGGAGAGCGTGTACGACCTCTACCAGCGCGGCTGCGAGCTGCTTGACCACGGCGACCACGAGGCGGCCACAGTGCCCCTCCAGAAAGCGCGCGACCTCGAGCCGGAGAAGGCCTCGATCCGCGAGACGCTCGGGCGGGCGCTGTTTCACTCGCGTCGCTACGCCGCCGCCGCCACGGAGTTCCAGGCCGTGGCCCAGAACGCCCCGACGAACGACTACGCGCTGTTCTGCCTGGGCCGCTCCATGCAGCTGCTCGGCCGCCACCGTGAGGCCTGCAAGCCCCTCGCGCTGGCATGCTCGCTGAGGCCCGAGCGGGCCGACTACCGGCTCTACCGCGACCGCGCCCGCCGCGACGCCGAGCGGAGCTGACAAGGCAGGTCAGGGCCGTCCCAATGCTATGCTCGACCGACAGCTTTCGTGCCGGCGTGCAGACGTCGACAGTAGTACCGAAAGTGGGCGCACGCCCGCTTTTTTTTGCGTAAGGAGTCAGTTTGATGAGCGCGCTACAGACAGATATCGAGAGGCGTCTGGCCCAGAGTGAGCCAGACGTCGAGGTGCTGCTCGCCGAGGTCCTCGGCGGCCGCTGCCTGCGTGTGTACATCGATCATCCCGACGGCGTCACGCTGGGCGTGTGCGAGCGGGTCACCGCCCTCTTGAGCGAGGAGCGTGAGCGCTACTCGCTCGAGGTCTCCTCGCCGGGCAGCGAACGCCCGCTCACCAAGCCCGCCCACTTCCGCCGCTTCGTGGGCCGCCGGGCGCGCGTGCGCACGCGCCATCCCCGTCCGGCCCTCCACGCCGACGGACAGAGGCAGGACGGCGCAAGGCCGGTGCAGAGCTTCACCGGAGAGCTCGTGGGGGCCTCCGAGGACGAGGTCACGCTGGCCGCCGACGGGGGCGTCATCGCGATCCCCTATTCGGAGATCCGACGTTCAAACCTGATCGAGGAATAGGCGAGCCATGTCACGCGAAATCCTTGAGGCCATGTACGCGCTGGCGCGCGAGAAGGGGATCGAGCCCGAGAAGCTGATGCTCGCGCTCGAGGACGCCCTGTTGTCCGCCTACAAGAAGCAGCCCGGCTCGGCCAAGTACGCGCGCGTGGAGATGGACCGCGAGACGGCCGACTTCAGGGTCATCGAGCTGATCATCCCCGAGCGCCTGGAGGCGCACCTGATCGTGGAGACGATCGACGAGGAAACGACGATCGATCCCGAGACCGGCGAGATGCGCGAACCGGAGGAACCGGAAATCGATCCCAAGAAGTTCGCCGAATACCGTGATCAGATCGACGAGCGCGACGTCACGCCCGACGACTTCGGGCGGATCGCCGCGCAGACCGCCAAGCAGGTGATCCTGCAGCGCATCCGCGAGGCCGAGCGGGACATGATGTATGAGGAGTACCGCGACCGCGTGGGCGAGCTGATCACGGGCATCGTGCAGCAGTCGGACTCGCGCTACACGCTCGTGCAGCTGCGCGAACGCGTGGAGGCCCTGCTGCCCAAGTCTGAGCAGGTGGAGGGCGAGCGCTACGACCACTCCCAGCGCATCAAGGCCGTCATCAAGGAGGTCTCGCCGTCCACCAAAGGACCCGCGATCATCGTCTCCCGGCGTGATCCCGAGCTGATCAAGAAGCTGTTCGAGCTGGAGGTCCCGGAGATCGCCGACGGGCTCGTGGAGATCGCCAACGTGGCGCGCGAGCCGGGCTACCGCTCGAAGATCGCCGTCATCTCCCACACCGACGGCGTCGACCCGGTGGGGGCCTGCGTGGGCCCGCGCGGCTCGCGGGTGCGCATGGTCGTCTCCGAGCTGCGCGGCGAGAAGATCGACATCATCCCCTTCAACGACGAGCCCGCCCGCTTCGTCGCCAAGGCCCTGTCCCCGGCCCGCGTGCGTGAGGTGCTCGTCGACGACGACGCCAAGCAGGCGACCGTGATCGTGCCCGACGACCAGCTTTCCCTGGCGATCGGCCGCGAGGGCCAGAACGCGCGCCTGGCGGCGCGGCTGACCGGCTGGCGGGTGGACATCCGCTCGGAGACCGAGTTCGCAGCCGAGGAGGCCGAGCACGGCTATGAGGAGGAGGAGGTCCAGGGCCGCTGCGCGGCCATCCTCTCAAACGGCCGGCGCTGCCCGAACGCCTCGCTTCCCGGCTCGCGCTACTGCGGCCTTGACTCACACCAGGCGCTCGCCAACATCGCGACCGACAATGTCGTCGACCTGGCCCCCTCGGACGCCGCGGCCGAGCCCGCCGACGGCGTCGACCCGGTCGCCGAGGACGATGGCGGCGCCGTGCAGGAGCCCGTGGCGGGCGCCTCCTTTGCCGATCCCGCCGAGCAGCTCCACGCACAGGCTCCGCAAGAGGCCGCCGAGGAGCAGGCGCGATAGGCGTTCAACCCGGCGGGCACACGACCGGGTCGACGCCGTCGGCGCACGGCGCTTCCACGGGCGCTGTCTCACCGCGGCGCCGGTGCGTCGGCTGCGGGCGGATCGCACCGAAGTCCGAGCTGTTGCGCATGGCGCTCGCCGCGCGTGCGGGCTCTCCCACGCGAGCTGTGCTCGACCGGGCCGGCACGATGCCCGGCCGAGGAGCCTACGTCTGTGCGGACCCCGTCCTCGGCGAACCCGCCGGCGACTGCCTGTCGCTCGCCACGCGCCGAGGCGGCATCGCGCGCGCGCTGCGCTGCAAGGTGACGATCGACCCCGAGCTCGTAGAATCGGTGGGCCGATGAGCAAGAAGCGAGTACACGAGATAGCCAAGGAGCAGGGCCTCACGAGCAAGGAGCTCTTGGAGCGCCTGCACGCTGCGGGCGTCGACGTGAAGGTCGCCGCCTCCTCGGTCGAGGAGGCGGTCGCGCTGAAGGCGCTGGGCGGCGCTGCCAGTGCTCCCGCCCCGAGCAGCAACGGCGCGCCCGCTGCCCCCGCCGACGGCCCCGGCCCGGTCGCGAAGAGCGCCCCTGCCGCCGCGGCGCCCGCCGCGGCGGCTGTCGCGGGCGCACCGACCGGGCCGACGCCGTCGGCGCCGCCCGATGGGGCCTCAGCCGCCGCCCCGGCGGCTCGATCTGCCACGGCCCCGTCCCCGGCGCCCGCTCCGGCGGCCTCAGCGCCGTCGGTGGCGAGCGCACCGACCGGGGCGACGCCGTCCGCGCCGTCAACCGCCGAGCGCGTCCGTCCCACGCGCGACTCGCGCACGGGCGAGCGCACGCCTGGCGACATCGGGCCGGGAGGGCGCCGGCGCGTGGTGATCGACTCGCAGGCCTCGCGCCGCCAGCAGGGCGGGCCGGCCAACCAGCCCCAGCGCCGCCCGCGCCGAGGGCGCCGTCGCCGCGGCACCTATGACGAGACGATCGCCCCGATCGACACGGCCGCGATGGAGGCGACCGACCTGATTCGCGTCAACTCCGGCTCGACGGTCAAGGACGTCGCGGAGTACCTGGGCGTGGCGGTGCCGGAGGTGATCAAGAAGCTGATGACGCTGGGCGAGATGGCGACGCTCACCCAGACGCTCTCCGATGACGCGATCGGCGTGCTGGCGGAGGAGTTCGACAAGCAGATCGAGATCGTGCACGCCGCCGACGACGTCGATGTCGAGCCCGTCTTCGAGGACGCCGAGGAGGATCTGCTCGATCGCCCGCCGGTTGTGACGATCATGGGTCACGTCGACCACGGCAAGACCTCGCTGCTGGACGCCATCCGCGAGACCGAGGTGGTCGCCGGGGAGGCCGGTGGCATAACCCAGCACATCGGCGCCTACCAGGTGCACCACGGCGGGCGCGAGATCACGTTCCTCGACACCCCCGGCCACGAAGCGTTCACGGCGATGCGCGCCCGCGGCGCGCGCGTGACCGACCTGGCGGTGATCGTGGTCGCGGCCGACGATGGCGTGATGCCCCAGACCGAGGAGGCGATCGACCACGCCCGCGCCGCCGAGGTGCCGATCGTGGTGGCGGTCAACAAGGTCGACAAGGAGGGCGCCCAGCCCGAGCGCGTGCGCACCGAGATGACCCAGCGCGGCCTCCAGCCCGCGGAGTGGGGCGGGGAGATCGAGTTCGTGGACGTGAGCGCCAAGACCCACCAGGGACTCGACTCCCTGCTGGACACGATCCAGGTGGTGACCGACCTCGAGGAGCTGAAGGCCAACCGCGAGGCAGAGGCATCCGGCACGGTGATCGAGTCGAAGCTCGACCCCGGCCGGGGGCCGGTCGTGAGCGTGCTGATCCAGCGGGGCACGCTGCGGGTCGGCGACGCGCTCGTGGCCGGCGCGCACTTCGGGCGCGTGCGGGCCATGCACGACTTCGTGGGGGCGCGCGTGAAGCGGGCGCTGCCCGGGCAGCCGGTCGAGATGCTCGGCTTCGACGGCGTCCCGGAGGCGGGTGAGATCGTGCGCGTCGTGGAGAACGAGCGCCGCGCCCGCCAGCTGGCCGGCGAGCGCGCCAACCGCCTGAAGACGGAGGCGCTCGCCCGGCGCTCCGGTCGCAAGGTCTCCCTCGAGGACGTCTTCAAGCTCGCCCAGGAGGGAGCCGTCAAGGAGCTTGGCCTGGTCGTCAAGGCCGACGTCGCCGGCTCGCTGGAGGCGATCGAGGACGAGATCGCAAAGCTCCCCCAGCAGGAGGTCGCGGTCAACATCATCCACCGCGGCGTCGGCGGCATCAACGAGTCAGACGTGATGCTCGCCTCGGCTTCTGAGGGCGTGATCCTCGCCTTCAACGTGCGCCCCGTCGGCGACGCCCGCCAGATCGCCGAGCGCGAGGGCGTCGAGATCCGCTCCTACGCGGTCATCTACAGGGCGATCGAGGAGCTGCGCGCGGCGATGCAGGGAATGCTCGAGCCGGCCGAGGTGGAGACGCCGCTGGGTCAGGCCGAGGTGCGCCAGCTGTTCAAAGCCTCGAGGATCGGGACGATCGCCGGCTCGTTCGTGACCGAGGGCAAGGTCACCCGCGGCGCGAGGGTGCGCGTCGTGCGCGACGGCACGGTCATCTACGACACCGTCATCGACAGCCTGCGCCGCTTCAACGACGATGCGCGCGAGGTGGCAAGCGGGTTCGAGTGCGGCATCGTGCTGGCCAACTTCCAGGACCTGCACGAGGGCGACGTGCTCGAGACCTACGAGACGCGCCTGCAGGAGCGCGAGCTGTCCTCCTGAGCTGGCTCGGCGGCTCGGCGATTGGGCGCGCTCGTGCAGCCCGGCTGGCGCTCCGGGCCGGGGAGGTAGGATGAGCACACCTCGTATGCGTCGCGTCGACGAGGCGATTCGCCAGGTGTTGGCTGACGCGCTAGCGGGAGATCTGAAGGACCCTCGAGTGGGATTCGTAACTGTGACCGACGTCAGAACGAGTGCCGACCTGCGCCATGCGCGGGTGTATGTGAGCGTGCTCGGCGAGCGCGGCCGCGCCTCGGAGGAGCTCGAGCGCGAGGCGACGCTCGACGGCCTGCGCAGCGCGCACGGCTTCCTGCAGGGCCGCCTGGCCGCGGAGCTGCGCCTGAAGCGGACCCCGACGCTCGAGTTCCACTACGACGACACGACCGATCGCGCTCTGCGCGTGGACGCGCTGATCGAGGAGGGCCCGGCCTCGTGAGCGACGGCACGGGCGCCGAGCAGAGCAGGGAGGTCATGCGCGAGCGGGTGCTCGAGCGGATCCGCGAGGATTCGCGCTTCGTGCTCGCCGCGCACGAGAATCCCGACGGTGACGCGCTCGGCTCGCTGGTCGGCATGCAGGGCCTGCTGACGGCGCTCGGCAAGGACTCCGAGATGTTCATCGCGCCGCATGATCTGCCGCTGCCGATCGAGTACCGCATCTTCCCGCTCGACGGCCTCATCCAGGCGCCGCCGCCGGACATCGCCGAGCGCACCGTGGTGTTCCTGGACTGCGGCAACATCGATCGCAACTCCGCGAGCGTCCTGCGCGACGGCCGCCATCTCCTGAACCTCGACCACCACCACGACAACACGCTCTTCGGGACGCTCGACTACGTCGTGCCCGAGGCATCCTGCACGGCGGAGATCGTGTGGGATCTGATGCACGGGCTGGGGGTGCGCCCGTCGCCCGCCGTCGCGCAGGCGCTGTACATAGGGCTGATCACCGACACCGGGCGCTTCATGTATGAGAACACCGGGCCGCGCGCGCACCAGATGGCCGCCGAGCTGATCGAAGCGGGCGTCGACGTGCAACTCGTCTACCGCCAGCTGTATGAGGAGATGCCGCCCGGAAAGCTCGCCCTGCTGGCGCTCGCGCTCGCGCAGATGCAGCGTTTCGACTCGGGCGAGCTGACCCTAGCCGCGCTGAGCGCCTCGGACTTCGACAGGGTCGAGGCCGAAGAGAGCTATTCCGAGGGCATCATCGACCAGCTGCGGGCCCTGCAGGGCACGAAGGTCGCAGCGCTCGTGCGCGAGCTGCGCAGCGGGGAGCGAAAGGGACAGCACAAAGTGTCGCTGCGGGCCACCGACGACGACGTCGACGTATCGATCATCGCGCGCGCCCAGGGGGGCGGAGGCCATCGCCGCGCGGCGGGCTTCTCGACGACCCTCGGGCCGGATGAGCTGATCGCGTTCCTGCGCGGTGCGATCGCCTCACAGCTGCACGAGACCTCGAGCGCGAGCACCACGCCGACGCTCGCCTGAGGACGGCGGACGGCGCCCGATGGACGGCGTCCTTCTGATCGACAAGCCGGCCGGGATGACCTCCCACGACGTCGTCGCGGCCGTGCGCCGCTCGCTGGGGGGCGTGCGGACCGGGCACGCGGGCACGCTCGACCCCTTCGCGACGGGCCTGTTGCTCGTGCTCGTCGGCAGAGCGACGAAATCACAGCGCGCGCTGATGGAGCTGCCCAAGCGCTATCAGACGGTGGCGCGGCTCGGGGCGGTCTCCAGCACGGGCGACACCGAGGGGCAGATAACCGAGACCGGGCGTGTGCCGCCGGATCCGCCGGATCTGCCGCTGGGAGAGGTGCGCCAGCGCCCGCCGATCTACTCGGCGGTGAAGGTCGAAGGAGAGCGCGCCTACCGGCGCGCCCGTCGCGGCGAGCGCGTCGAGATGCCCGAGCGAGTGGTGAGCGTCCATCGCTTCGAGCAGCTCTGGCGGGAGGAGGGCACGGCGGAGGGCGAGGACGGCGGTCCCGGCCGGCCGCCGCGGGCGGGCTTTGAGATCGAATGCGGCTCGGGCACATATGTGCGCTCGCTGATCGCGGACCTGAACGACGCCTACTGCGTCGAGCTCAGGCGCACGGCCATCGGCCCGTTCGAGGTCGCCGCCGCCGTCGGCCCGCCGCCGCGCGGCGAGCCATGGCTGGATCCTCCCCTGATCGCGCTCGAGGATGCCCTGAAGATGCTCGGCGGCTGACGGCGCGCCTCGAACAGGTTCTAAGCTGTTGCGCCGTGAAGGTCACCCGCCTGCCCGACGTCGAGCGAGGAGACGAGCGCAGTGTCGCGGTGGGGACCTTCGACGGCGTGCACCTGGGCCACCGCGAGGTCATCCGCGGCTCTGAGACGGTGCTCACGTTCGATCCGCACCCGGTGTCGGTGGTCGCCCCCCAGCACACGCCGAAGCTCCTGACCACGCTCGAGCGCAAGGCCGAGCTGATCGCCTCGCTCGGGGTCGAGGAGCTGATCGTGATCCCCTTCGACGCCGACTTCGCCAAGCGCTCGGCGCGGGATTTCATCGACGACGTGCTCGTCGGCGCACTCGGCGCCACGCGCGTCGCGATCGGCGAGAACTTCCGCTTCGGCCACAAGGCGCAGGGCGATCCTCAGCTGCTCGCCGCCGACGGGCGCTTTCAGACCGTCGTGCACCCGCTGCTGGAGGTGGACGGCGAGATCGTCTCCTCGAGCCACATCCGCGGCCTCGTGCTGGCCGGCGAGGTGGCCGAGGCGAACGAGCTGCTGGGGAGCCCCTTCCAGCTGCAGGGCGAGATCGTGCATGGTGACGAGCGCGGGCGCGAGCTCGGCTTTCCAACCGCCAACCTGATCCCCGAGGAGGCGCTCGCCTGTCCCGGCCACGGCGTCTACGCATGCCTCGCCGACGGCCGCCCGGCCGCGGTCAGCATCGGCGTGCGCCCGACCTTCAAGACCGGCAGGGGCGAGCTGATCGAGGCTTACATACTCGATTTCGTGGGCGACCTGTACGGCAGCAGCATGCGCATCGAGTTTCTGGAGCGCCTGCGCGGCGAGCGGCGCTTCGCCACGCGCGAGGCGCTCATCGAGCAGATGCACCGCGATGTTGAGCTCACGCGCGAGCTCCTCGGCGCCACGCGCCTGGGCCCGTAGCGCCCGCATTGTGGCCAAACCGCGGTGCCCGCTCTGCTAGCGTGTGCCCCCGCCATGACTGCGATAACAACTGAGCGAAAGCGCGAGATCGCCACCAAGTTCGGCGCGAACGAGAAGGACATGGGTTCGACCAAGGTCCAGATCGCGCTGCTCACCGAGCGCATCAACCACCTGACCGAGCATCTGCGCGAGCAGAGCAAAGACCACCACTCCCGCCGCGGCCTGCTGATGCTCGTCGGGCGCAGGCGCCGCTTCCTGGCCTACCTGCAGCGCCGCGACCTCGAGGGCTACCGCGCGCTGATCAAAGAGCTCGGTCTCAGAAAGTGACGGTGATCTCCCCGGGCACGCCGGCGCCGGCCTTCAGGCTGATGCGCGGAGAACGGGGAGGCTTTCAGCGAGCAGGATCTGCAGGAACGAAAGACGCTGCTCGTCTTCTACCCGTTCGCCTTCAGCCCGGTCTGCACCGAGCAGCTGCAGCTGTATGAGGGGGTGCTGGGAGAGCTGGCCGAGCAGGGCGCAACGCTGTACGGCGTCTCCTGCGATTCGGCCTACTCACAGATCGCGTTCAAGGAGAAGCTCGGGGTGAGCTCACAGCAGCTGTCTGACTTCGAGCCCAAGGGGGCCGCCTGCAGCGCCTTCGGCGTGCTCCACGAGGGCGGGTTTCCCCAGCGCGCGCTGGTCGCGATCGGCCCCGATGCGCTCGTGCGCTGGAGCTTTCAGGCGCCCTCGCCGGGCGATCTGCCCGGCGTGGATGTGCTGCGCGAGGGGCTCGCCGCGCTGTGAGCAGGCCGGGGCGGCGCAGGCGCCTGTGAGGTGCCCGCACCCTGCGGTGAATAAGAGGCCACGGAGGCGGGTTCGCCGGCTTCGGTCCGCTAAGCTCGGTCCGTTCGGATACGAGAAAAAAGAAAAACGGACCGCCGACCGACGGGCGGAACAGGAAGGTAGTGAATATGAGTAGTGACGCCGTTACGCGGGTCTCCGTGTCGATTGGGGGCAGCGAGATCTCGCTCGAGACCGGCAGGATGGCCAAGCAGGCCTCCGGAGCAGTGGTGGTTCGCCAGGGCGACACCATGGTCCTTGCGACCGCCGTCGCCGGCTCGGTGCGCGACGTGGATTTCCTCCCCCTCACGGTTGACGTCGAGGAGCGCATGTACGCCACCGGGAAGATCCCCGGATCATTCTTCAAGCGCGAGGGCCGCCCGGGAGAGAAGGCGACGCTGACCGCGCGCATGATCGACCGCCCGCTGCGCCCGCTGTTCCCCAAGGACTGGCGCTACGACACCCAGCTGGTGGCGATCCCCCTGTCGATCGACCACGTCCACCCCTACGACATCCTCGCCATGAACGGCGCCTCCGCCGCGGTGATGATCTCCGACATCCCGTTCCCCACGCCCGTTGGCGCGGTGCGAATCGGGAAGATCGACGACGACTTCGTGATCAACCCCAGCGAGGAGGATCTGACCTCAGCCGACGGCGTCTCCGGCGACTCTGTGGGCGGATCGGAACTCGACCTGATCGTGGCCGGCACCGAGGAGGCCATCCTGATGGTCGAGGCGGGTGCCAACGAGATTCCCGAGGCTGAGATCCTCGACGCACTCGACATCGCGCATGCGGAGATCAAGAAGCTCTGTGCGATGCAGCGCGAACTTGCCGACAAGGTCGGCAAGCGCAAGAAACCGTTCGAGACGATCGGCGTCGAGCCGGACCTGCTCGAGGCGATTCGCGACTCCCACGGTGCGGCGCTCGATGACGCCACCCAGGTGGAGGACAAGCTCGAGCGCCAGGACGCCACGGCCGCTGTCGAGAGCGCCATCCTCGAGCAGTACGGGCCGCCGGCGCCGGAGGGCGCATCCGAGGAGCAGCTGCGCGCCGCAAAGGAGCGTCGTGCCGCGGCTCAGCTCGCGTTCGAGAAACTCGAGAAGTCGATCATCCGCGAGCGCATCGCCGTCCATAAGAAGCGGCCCGACGGTCGCGCCGAGGACGAGATCCGCGATATCACGATCGAAGTGGGTGTCACGCCGCGCACGCACGGCTCGGCGCTGTTCACGCGGGGCCAGACGCAGGCGCTGAGCGTCGCTGCACTGGGCACGCTCAAGGAGGAGATGCGCCTTGACACGCTCGGCCTGGAGACCAAAAAGTACTACTGGCACCACTACAACTTCCCGCCCTTCTCGGTGGGAGAGGCCGGCCGCATGGGCGGGGTCAAGCGCCGCGACATCGGTCACGGAGCGCTGGCCGAGCGGGCGCTGGCGCCGATGGTGCCCACGATCGAGGAGTTCCCCTACTCGATTCGCGTCGTCTCGGACATCCTCGAGTCGAACGGCTCCTCCTCGATGGCCTCGGTGTGCGGCTCCTCGCTGTCCCTGATGGACGCGGGCGTGCCGATCAAGCGCCCCGTCGCCGGAATCGCGATGGGCCTCATCAAGGAGGGCGATGACTACATCGTCCTGACCGACATCGCGGGCGTCGAGGACCACCTCGGAGACATGGACTTCAAGGTGGCCGGAACCGAGCGCGGCATCACGGCGCTGCAGATGGACATCAAGATCTCGGGCGTCACGTTCGACATCCTGCGCGACGCGCTCACGCAGGCCAACGCGGCGCGCACCTTCATCCTCGGCAAGATGGCCGACGTGATCGAGGGTCCGCGCGAGCAGCTCAGCCAGTTCGCGCCGCGCATCCAGACGATTCAGATCGACCCCTCCCAGATCGGCCTGCTGATCGGCAAGGGCGGCGAAACGATCCGCGGGCTGGCCGAGGAGTTCGAGTCCCAGATCGACGTCAACGACGACGGCCAGGTGCTCATCTACTCGGCCAACGGCGAGCTCGGAGACGCTCTCGTCGAGCGGATCCGCATGATGATGAAGGAGGTCGAGGTCGGAGACGAGTACCTCGGCAAGGTCGTAAAGACGACGACCTTCGGCGCCTTCATCGAGCTGGCGAAGGGCACCGATGGGCTGCTGCACATCTCAAACGTCTCGCCGGGTCAGCGCGTTGAGACCGTCGAGGACGTGCTCAGCAAGGGCGACGAGGTCAACGTGCGCGTGGTCGAGGTGGACCGCGAGCGCGGTCGCATCGGCCTGCGGCTCACCGCGGACCCCGACATCGCGGGCAAGTCTGTGGAGGAGCTCGCCGGTGTCGGCACGGGTGGCGGCGGGGGCGGTCGCGCCCCGCGCGAGGGTGCTGCGCGCAACGGACGGGAGCGCTCCGGGCGCGGACCGCGCCGCGACCGCGAGCGGAGCTCCTCACGCCCGCGTCACGGGCGCGAGCGTGACTGAACCCTGAGGGTTCATGCCTGAGCACGACACGACCACGCTGGAGTCCGGCGTAAGGGTGGTCACCGAGCGCCTGCCCAGCGTGCGCTCGGTGGCGCTCGGCTTCTGGATCGGCACCGGCTCCTCCGCCGAGGATGAGAGTCAGGCGGGGATCTCCCACCTGCTCGAGCACATGCTGTTCCGCGGCACCGAGCGCTTCGGCTCGGAGGAGATCGACCAGATCTTCGACGCGATGGGCGCCGAGGTCAACGCGGGGACCGACAAGGAGGCGACCTCGCTCTACACGCGCGTGCTGGACCGGCACATCGAGCGCGCCTTCGACGTGATGAGCGACATGCTCTGGCGACCGCGCTTCGGCGAGCTCGAGGCCGAGCGCGAGGTCGTGCTCGAGGAGATCGCGATGTACGAAGACGACCCCCAGGACCGGGTGTTCGACCTGCTCGGCGAAGCGGTCTTCGGGCGCCACCCGCTGGGACGCCCGGTGATCGGCACCGCCGACGTCGTCGGAGCCGCCACGCGCGAGCAGCTGGGCGCGTTTCACTCACAGCGCTACCTGCCCCGGAGCATCGTCATAGCGGCCGCCGGCTCGGTGGACCACGACGCGCTGGTCGCGATGGCCCGCGCCGCGGGCGGCCCGCGGTCGCCAGGAGCGGCGGGGACTGCGGGGGCCGGCACGGTGGCCGGCGCCGGCGGGTCCTCGCTCGGCTCCGACGCTGAGCCACCGGAGTTCAAGCGGCGCGTCCTGTTCCTTGAAAAAGACACCGAGCAGTACCACGTGTGCATCGGCGGGGCTGGCATGGCGCACGACGATGAGCGCCGATTCGCCATGCGCGTGCTCGAAGGCGTGCTCGGCGGCACCTCATCCTCGAGGCTCTTTCAGGAGGTGCGCGAGCGCAGGGGACTCGCCTACTCGGTGTTCTCCTTCGCAAACCTGTACACGCGCACCGGCGAGGTGGGGCTGTATCTCGGCACGCGGCCGGAGAACCTCGCCGAGGCGCTGTCGGTGGTCGCGGCCGAGCTCGAGCGCTGCGTGGAGGATCCGGCCAGCGAGGAGGAGCTGATCCGCTCGCGCGAGAACCTCAAGGGACGCGTCGTGCTGGCGCTCGAGTCCACGGCGGCGCGCATGAGCCGACTGGGAGGGTCGCTGCTGAATGGACTGCCGATCCTTGAGGTGGACGAGGTGATCGAGCGGATCGACGCCGTGGGGATCGCCGATCTCGCAGAGCTGGCGGGCGAGCTGTTCACGCCCGGGCGGCTGTCGGTGGCGGGCGTCGGCCCCGACCGTGAGATCTTCAATGCGGCGATCGAGCCGTTGAGCGGCGCCACGGCCGAGGCTCGACAGGCGAGCGACGGCGCGGCCGAGCAGGTCACGGCCTAGGCGCTGAGATGATCCGGGTGGCGGTCGCCGGCGCGGCGGGACGTATGGGCGAGACGGTGTGTGCGGCGGTCGCAGGCGCCGAGGACATGGAGCTCGTCGGACGCGCGGACCCGCTGCTCGGGACGGGCCTTGAGGAGGTGCTCGGCGACGCCGAGGTGGTCGTGGACTTCACGCAGCCGGATACCGCGCTGGGCAACGCCCTGGCCTGCCTGCGTGCGGGCGTGCACGTGGTGATAGGCACGACCGGGTTCGACCCCGCGCCGCTGAGGCAGGCCGGCGGACAGGACGGCCGCCCGGTCGCCAACGTGATCATCGCGCCCAACTTCGCGATCGGCGCGGTCCTGATGATGCGCTTCGCCGCGGAGGCGGCGAGGCACATGGCGAAGGCGGAGATCATCGAGCTGCATCACGACGGCAAGCTCGACGCCCCCAGCGGAACCGCGGCTCGCACGGCCGCGCTGATGGCGGGCGCGAGCGGTCAGGCGCCGCCGCCGATCCATTCCGTGCGCCTGCCCGGGCTCGTCGCCAACCAGGAGGTAATCCTCGGCGACGTCGGCCAGACGCTCACCATCCGCCACGAGACGATCAGCCGCGAGTCGTTCATGCCGGGCGTGCTGCTTGCGGTGCGCCGGGTGGGAAGCCTCGAGCAGCCGATCGTGGTGGGGCTCGAGAACCTGCTGTTCTGAGCGGCCACTGCGTCTGGTGATCCCGGCGCCCGCCCGATGTACGGATTGATGGATACTCGCCGCATGATGCCTGACGGGTCCACGCCCCCCGGCCGCGTCGAGATCGTCCGCACCCTCTTCGCGCGCTGGAATGCCGGAGATCACGACGTTGAGATCTTCCCCGAGTATTTCGACCCCGCGATCGAGCTCGAGTCACCGCTTTCGTCCGTTGTCGGCGAGCCCTATCGAGGCTACTCGGGGATGGAGCGGTGGGTGGGCGACCTCGATGAACAGTTCACCCGCTGGTCGATCAGCACCGATGAGGTGCGGGAGATCGGCGACCGCGTGTTCACGCTCACGACCATCCGCGCTCGCGGGCGTGCCAGCGACGTCGGCCTGGAGTTCCCGTCGGCGAGCATCATCGAATTCGCAGATGACGATCGGCTCAGGCGAATTCGCATCTATCTGGACGTGGACGAGGCCCGTGCTGCCGCCGAGCGCCCCGCGCAGGAACCGGGGTAGGCGGTGTCGCGGGAAAACGTGGAGCTCATCGTGAGCTTGCAGCCCGACCACGATGTGGACATCGCACAGCTGTTCCGCGACGACGCAATCGTGGAGGCTGTGGGCACGAATGTGGCCCCGATCCTGCACTACGATTTCGAGGCCGTTGTGGTGGGCGCGCTTCGTGGCGAAATTACCTATCGCGGCTTCGACGGGCTGCGGGAACTATGGCTCGACTGGCTGTCACCGTGGGAGGCCTACCGGACGGAGGTCGAGGAGGCCCGTGACCTCGGAGATCGGGTTCTTCTCTTCGTCCGGGACTTTGCACGCGGCGAGGGAAGCACCCAGGAGGTCGTACTCAATGGCGCTGCTCTATGGACGCTTCGCGACGGGAAGATCGCCCGCGCTGAATTCCACAGCGACCGCGCCACCGCGCTCGCAGCCGCAGGGCTGGAGGGGTAGGCGATGTCGCAGCCGACCTCGAGCTCGTGTTGAGTCGGCCGGGTATCCTCGCCGGCATCACGATGGCGATCATCGTCACGGCTGTCGCGGCCACGGGCTGCGGCTCTGAGAAGGCGACTGCGAGGCCGAACAGCGCGCACGCGCAGGGGGGGAGCGCGAACGCGCAGGGGCCGAGCGCGGAAGTCGCCTCCCTGCTGGCAGGCATCCCGCAGCACGGACGCACTCTGGGCGACCCGAGCGCTCCGGTGGTTGTGCAGTTCATCGGCGACCTCGAGTGCCCGTTCTGCAGGCAGTTCGCGCTCGGCCCGCTGAGCTCGCTGATTCAGGGCTACGTGCGCAGCGGCAAGCTGAAGATCGAATATCTCTCGCTGGAGACCGCCACACACGATCCGCAGACGTTCCAGACCCAGCAGGTCGCGGCCGAGGCCGCCGGGTTGCAGAACAGGATGTGGAACTACATCGAGCTGTTCTATCGCGAGCAGCGCGAGGAGAACAGCGGCTACGTCACGGAAGGCTTCCTGCAGGGGTTGGCCCAGCGGGTGGGCGGGCTGAACCTGATCGCCTGGACGACCGCGCGCAACAACAGAGAACTCGCCGCTGCGGTCGTCGCCGACGAGCGGGGCGCCCTGGATGCGGGGATAAGGAAAACGCCATCCTTCCGGATCGGCCAGGTCGGGCACCCGCCCTACGTCTCGGCCGTAAAGAAGCTTCTGACGGGCTAGGACGGCGGCCCGAGCGTGGAATACTGCAGGCCATGACAGAGCTCGGCACCGTCCTTACCGCGATCGTGACGCCCTTCGACGCCGCCGGGAAGGTCAACGAGGAGTCCTTCGTGGCGCTCATGCAACATCTTGCCGAGAACGGCTCGGACGGGTTCGTGGTGGCCGGCACGACGGGCGAGGCCTCGACCATGACCGACGAGGAGCAGCTCGGCCTGATCGAGCTGGCGGTCTCAGAGCGCCCGCCGGGCAAGACGATCATCGCCGGCACGGGCACCAACGACACCCGCCAGGCGGTCTTCCTCACAGAACGGGCCACGGCGCTCGGCGTCGATGCCGTCCTGTCTGTGACGCCCTACTACAACAAGCCGAGCCGGCTCGGCCTGAGACGCCACTACGAGGCCGTTGCGGCGGCCACCGACAAGCCCACCCTGCTCTACAACATCCCCGGGCGCACAGCGACGAACATGCCGCCCGACCTTCTGGCCGAGCTGGCGCAGATCGAGGGGATCGAGGGGGTCAAGCAGGCCAACGCCGAGGAGCTCGCACCCATCGACGGGCTCGCGCTGTATGCCGGCGACGATGCCACCTTCGCGCGCACCCTGGACATGGGCGGCGCGGGAGGGATCCTCGTGGCCAGCCACATCGTCGGCAACGAGATGCGCCGCATGGTCGATGAGCCCGAGCATCGCGCCGATATCGATGCCTCGCTGCGCGACGTCTACGAGACGCTGTTCATAACCTCGAACCCGACCTGCACGAAGGCCGCGCTGAACCTGCTCGGCCACCACGTGGGCGGCCTGCGCCTGCCGCTGGTGGAGGCCACCGAGGAGGAGCTCGCCCTCGTTCGGGCGATGCTCGAGCGACATCATCTGCTCTCCCACGACGGGGCTTCGCCGTCGCCCAGCGATCAGGCTCGCCGCCCACCGGCCGGCCGCACCGCCGCGCCGTCACTGCGGGCGCGCAGCGCGTGAGCTCACTGCGCGTCCTGCCCCTCGGAGGACTGGGGGAGATCGGCAAGAACATGACCGTCGTCGAGCACGACGGGCGCATCGTCGTGGTGGACGTCGGCCTGCGCTTCCCGACTCCGGAGATGGTCGGCATCGACCTGGTGCTGCCCGACTTCTCCTACCTGCGCGAACGGGCCAGGGACATCGAGGCGATCGTCGTGACGCACGGCCACGAGGACCATCTCGGCGCGCTGCCCTTCGTCCTGCGCGAGCTCGCTGACACCCACATGCCGCCGGTGTACGGCGGCGCGCTGACGATCGCGATGGCGCGATCGAAGCTCGACGAGCACAAGCTGCGCGACGTCGAGCTGAACGAGGTGGACGTGGCCGACACGCTGGAGCTCGGGCCGTTCTCGATGGAGATGGTCCACATGACGCACTCGATCCCCGACTCGAGCGCCGTCGCGCTTGGCACCTCGCTGGGAACCGTGCTGATCACGGGCGACTACAAGTTCGACCAGACCCCGGTGGACGGCCCGCCGGCGGACGTCTCGCGCCTGGCCGAGCTCGGCCGCGAGGGCGTCCTGCTGCTGTGCGGTGACTCGACCAACGTCGACCGCTCGGGGTTCTCGACCTCGGAGTCGGTCGTGGGACCCCATCTGGAGGACGTGTTCGCCCACTGCGAGGGGCGGATCGTGGTGACCAGCTTCGCGTCGAACATCCACCGCGTGCAGCAGGTCGTGGATGCGGCGGCCGCGCTCGATCGCAAGGTGGCGCTGGTGGGGCGCTCGATGCGCAAGAACGTCGGCATCGGAAGGACGCTCGGCCACATCGAGATCCCGGACGGCCTGCTCGTCGGTCCCCGCGAGATCGAGGACTTCCCCGATGAGCGCGTCGTCATCATCTCGACCGGCTCTCAGGGCGAGCCGCTGTCGGCGCTGCGGCGGATGGCCTACCGCGATCATCGCCAGGTGCAGCTGCACCGCGGCGATACCGTCGTGTTCTCGGCCACGCCGATCCCGGGCAACGAGCGCGCCGTCAACGAGACGATCGACCGCCTCTACCACATCGGCTGCGAGGTCGTGACCACGGCCGATGCCCCGGTGCACGCCTCAGGGCACGGCTACGCCGAGGAGATCAAGCTGATGCTGAATCTCGTCAAGCCCCGCTACGTGATGCCGTTCCACGGCGATTTCAAGCGGTTGCGGCTGCACGCCCAGCTGGCCGAGGCAGTCGGCGTGGCGCCGGAGGACATCTTCCAGGGCGAGAATGGCCTGCCGCTCGACATCGACGAGCGCCGCGCGCGCTTCGGCAAGCCCGAGCCGTCGGGAATGATCTTCGTCGACGGCGTCGAGATCGGGGACATGGCCGATGTCGCCCTGCGCGACCGCCGCATGCTGTCGGCCGACGGGATCTTCATCGTGGTGGTCACGATCGCCGAGCAGGATGGGCGCTCGGTCGCCGACCCCGAGGTGATCTTCCGCGGCGTTCCGTTCCTCGATCAGGCTGATGAGCTGCTCGAGGAGATCCGCGGGACGATCGACGCGACGCTGCGTCGCGCGGCCAAGGAGGACATCCACGAGGTCGACCTCCTGCAGCAGCTGCTGCACGACGATCTGGCGAAGCTAGTCTATGACCGTCTGAAGCGGCGGCCGATGGTGCTGCCCGTCGTCGTCGAGGTCTGAGACCGCCGGCAGGCGCACGACGAAACGTGCACCGCTGCCTTCGCTGGATGTCTGCAGGGTGACCGTGCCGCCGTGCGATTCGGCCACGGCCCGGACTATCGCAAGGCCGAGGCCGAAGGAGCCTCCGCGGTCCCCGGCACCGCGGACGAAGCGCTCGAACAGGTTCGATTGAAGCTCGGGCGGCACCCCCGGGCCGTTGTCCTGGACGACCAGCATCGCCTCGCCGTTGACGTTGGCGGTCCACACGCTGATCTTGGTCTGAGCGGGCGTGTGGCGCAGGGCGTTTTCGAGCAGGTTGATCATGAGGCGGTGGAGCTCGTCGCGGACGGCCTCCACGACGACCGGGTGGACGTCGAGCACGATCTCGTGATCGCCGCTCACCGGCCCGAGCTCGCTGGCCGCTTCGACCACGATCTCGGCGAGGTCGCAGCGCTCGCGGGGCACGACACGACCGACATCGGTGCGCGCGAGCAGCAACAGGTCGGCGACGAGACGGCGCATGCGCTGTGAGGAACGCAGGGCCGAGCGCGCCGCGTCGCCCTGATCGCCGTGCAGGGATTCGGCCAGCAGCTCGAGGTTCGCGAGCACGCTGGTCAGCGGGGTGCGCAGCTCGTGCGAGGCGTCGGCGACGAACTGGCGCTGGCGGGCGAGCGTGGACTCCGTTTCCGTGCGCGCGGCATCGAGCTCCTGGAGCATGCCCTCCAGCGTGCGCGCCAGCTCGGCCACCTCGTCGTCGGCCGCGGGCTGGGGCACGCCGCGGGAGGGGTCGCGGGTGCGGGTGATCTCCTCGGCGGTCTTCGTCAGCTCGGCGATCGGCGCCATCGCGCGGCGCGCGATCATCATCCCGGCAAGCAGCGCGAGGCCCGCTCCGGCCAGTACCCCGAGCAGCAGGAAGAGCTCGACGCGCGCGACGGTGGCCTCGGTGTCGGAGACCCGCTGGCCGTACTCGATGACCATCCGGCCGATCAGCTCGTCGGTGCCATAGATGCGGACCACCGCCGTGTGGCTGAGCACGCGGTAGCCGTTGACGGTTGCCGCCTGGGACCGCGGTGGGCCGAGTTCCGGCGCTTTCTTGCTCGGTTCCTCGGCGACGAGCGTACCGCCGAGCGTGAAGATCTTGATGACGGCGTGATCGGACGGCGAGGCGAAGTCGGCGAGCGGCGGCTGGATCGTCACGATCTGATAGTTGGAGGGATCGACTTTGATGCTCAGCACCGAGGGCAGCTGGTTGGCCGTGTCGCTGACCTGGCGGTTGAAGTCCTCACGAACCCGGTGCACGGTCAGCGAGCCGATCGCGATCGCGAACACGCACAGGATCACGAACGTGAGCAGCGCTGAGACGCCGGCCAGGCGCACACGTATCGGCAGCCGGTCGAAGCTGGCGGAAAGGCGCGCGCTGACGCGCCGGGGAAGACGAAGGAGCCTAGGCGCGGAGGACGTAGCCGGCTCCCCTGATCGTGTGCAGCAGCCGTGGCTCGTCCTCCGCCTCGAGCTTGCGCCGTAGGTTGGAGACGAATACCTCGATGGTGTTCGTGGTGGAGAATGGGTCATAGCCCCACACCTCGTCGAGCAGGCGCTGGCGGGAGATGACGATGCGCTCGTTGCGCATCAGGTACTCGAGCAGCTCGAACTCGCGCTGGGTGAGCTCGATCGAGCGCTCGGCGCGGGTGACCTCATGGGTGTCGGCGTTGAGCGATAGATCACCGACCCGCAGCGGAGCCGAGCCGCGCGGCGGGCGCCGGCGCAACAGCGCGCGCATGCGCGCGAGCAGCTCCTGGCGCTCGAAGGGCTTGACCAGGTAGTCGTCCGCGCCGGCGTCGAGGCCCTCCACGCGGGACTCCAGCGCGTCGCGGGCGGTGAGGATCAGGATGGGCACGTCATCGTCCGCGCGCAGCGAGCGCGCCACCTCGACGCCGTCGAGCCCGGGCAGCCCGAGGTCGAGGATGACGAGATCGGGCATGAAGGAGCGCCCGTGCTCGATCGCGGCATTTCCGTCGGCCACGGCGCGCACCTCGTAGCCCTCCATCCGCAGGGAGCGCTGCAGCGCCTGGGCTATGTCCTCGTCGTCCTCCACGACGAGAACGCGTGGTGCTCTGGAGAAGTCGTTCATTGTCTTTATGTAGCTGTGGGCGCTAAAGCGATGGTAAGGCCCACGGGCAGGTTACGGGGGACTGGCGTCGAAGTTGCGCTGGATGGCCGCAACACGCAAGCGCGGGAGCACGCGCACGCCCGCCGCCAGGCGAGGGACGCGTGCGCGCGCGCGAACCCGCCGGCGAGCCGGCGCAGGAGGCCTCAGGGGCGCCGGGCGCTCGGCCTTCAGGCGGCTGTCAAGCCTGCCGCCCCTCGACCAGCGCGGGCGCGACGTGCTCGGCCTCGCCCTGGTGGCTGTCGGCGTGTTTATGGCGTTCGTCCTGTACGGCGGCTGGGACGGCGGGCGCGCCGGGCACGGCCTTGCCGTGGCACTCGGCTGGGTGCTCGGCCGAGCCCGTGTGTTCGCGCCGGTCACCCTCGTCCTCGCGGGCGGGGTGCTGCTGCTGCGCCCGGTGCTGCCGGCTCTGCGGCCGCTGCGCGCTGGCGTGGTCTGCCTGTTCGCCTCGGTCACGCTCGCGCTGGCCGCCGGTACGCTCGGCGTGAGCTCCGGGGCGCACACGGGAGCGACGGCCTGGACGTCCTCCTTCATGCAGAGCCACGGCGGCGTCGTCGGCGCGGCGCTGTTCGGAGCAACCCACCGGCTCGTGGGGGGGCTGGGCGTGAACATCCTCGTGCTGTTCCTGGCGCTCGCCGGCGTGATCCTGCTGACCGGAGCCTCGCTCGCGGGCGTCATCCGCACGACGGGCAGCGGCGTGATGGACACCACGCGCAGGATGCGAGCCCTCGCCGATCTGCGCTCGGCGCAGCCGGCAGACCGCGGACCCGCGGCGGGCGCCATCGAGCCCGCGGACGCCCTTTCAGAGCGGATCGAGGTGTCCGTCCCCGAGCCGGCCCTGGACGAGCTGATCGTGCGCTCAACGCACGTCGAGGGCCCGTCGCAGGAGGGCCGGCGCAGGGCCGATCCCGCCGCTGAGGATGCGCCGGCGGGCGAGGCCGAGCGCGCCGAGGCCGGCGCCGATGGCCCGCAGGCGGAGGAGGAGGAGATCGCCGGCGTGGCCCATGCCGATCCGGCTTCGCTCACCCCGCGGGGCAGGCTGCGCGAAGCCGTCACCGATGACCCCGACTTCGCGTGGGAGCTGCCGAACGCCGCCAAGCTCCTGACGCGCTCGACCGGCGAGCAGGCGCGCCCGGACACCGCCGGGCAGGAGCGGATCGCGACGAGCCTGGTAGAGGCGCTCGGCCATTTCGGCGTTCAGGCGAAGGTGATCGGGACCGTCGCCGGGCCGCACATCACCCGCTATGAACTCAGGCTGGCGCCGGGCACGAAGGTCGCCAAGGTCGCTCAGCTGAAGGACGATCTGGCGTATGCGCTGGCGGCCACCGACATCCGCATCCTGGCGCCGATCCCGGGCAAGCAGGCGGTGGGCGTCGAGGTGCCCAACGCCCACAGGCGGATAGTCAGGCTGGGCGACGTCTTTCAGGAGCCGCCGAAGGACTGGTCGCCGCTGACGGTGTGGCTGGGCAAGGACGTGGCCGGCAAGGCGATCGGTGCGGATCTGGCGAAGATGCCGCACCTGCTCGTCGCGGGTACGACCGGCGCGGGCAAGTCCGGCGCGATCAACGCGATGCTCTCGAGCGTGCTCCTGCGCGCTACCCCGCACGAGGTGCGGCTGGTGCTGGTCGACCCCAAGCAGGTCGAGCTCAACCACTACGAGTCGATCCCCCATCTGCTGACGCCTGTGATCACGAGCCCGCGGATGGCGGCGAACGCGCTGCAGAACCTCGTCAAGGAGATGGAGCAGCGCTACGGCATCATGTCGCTGGCCCGCACCCGCAGCCTGGTCGAGCTGAACCGCGCACGGGCCAAGCGCGGCGAAGCGCCGCTGCCCTACATCCTGTGCGTGATCGACGAGCTCGCCGACCTGATGATGGTCGCGCCCGCCGATGTGGAGGACTCGATCATCCGCCTCGCGCAGAAGGCGCGGGCGGTCGGGATCCATCTCGTGCTTGCGACACAGAGCCCGCGGGTGGACGTGATCACGGGGATGATCAAGGCGAACGTGCCGTCGCGGATCGCGTTCTCGGTCTCCTCACAGACCGATTCGCGCGTGATCCTCGACCAGAACGGCGCCGAGTCGCTGCTGGGCCAGGGCGACATGCTGTTCAGCCCCGTCGGGAGCTCGCGGCTGCAGCGCATCCAGGGTGCCTACATCGACGAGGCGCAGATCGCCAAGCTGACCGAGGGGTGGCGCCGCCAGGGGGAGCCCGAGCTGCGCGAGGAGCTCCTGGAGGAGGTCGAGCCCGAGGCGCCCGAGGAGGGCGCCGGCGAGTTCGATCCCGACGAGGATCCGCTGCTCGGCGAGGCGATCGCGCTCGTGGCCGAGATGCAGACGGCCTCAACCTCGATGCTGCAGCGGCGTCTGCGGCTCGGATACACCCGGGCGGGTCGTCTGATCGACATGCTCGAGCGGCGCGGAGTCATCTCCGGCTATGAGGGGTCAAAGCCGAGGCAGGTGCTGGTAACCGAGGCCGATCTTCCTCGCGTTCTCGCGGCGCTCGGTGACCCTGCGGCCACCACGAGCGACTAGCCTTCCACGGGAGATGCCCGAGATCGGTGAAACGCTGCGAGACGCGCGTATGCGCGCCCGCATCGACGTGTCGGAGATCGAGGCCAAGACGAAGATCAGGGCCAAGTACCTGCGCGCGCTCGAGAACGAAGAGTGGGGCCTGTTGCCGGGACCGACGTTCGTGAAGAGCTTCCTGCGCACCTATGCCCAGGCGCTGGGACTGGACGGCAAGGCGCTGGTTGAGGAATACCGGCTTAGCCACGAGGGGCTGACCGATGCGGCGCTCGAGCCGATCGTCTCGAGCCCGCAGAGCTCGCGCTCGCCCGGGGCCGGCAGGGCCCCCAAAGGCCCCTCGCGCGGCTACATGGTGGTGGTCGGTGTCGTCGGGGCTTCTGATCATCCTCCTCGTCGTCGGACTGCTCACGGGGGGCGGGGGCAGCTCCCCGACGCACACCGAAAGCAGCGCCTCGGCTTCACCTTCTCACAAGATCCACGCCCATCACGCCTCCGGCCGGGGCTCCACTCCCGCGACCCCGCGGTCGACCACCGTGACCCTCTCGCTGAGGCCCACCGCGGCCGTGTATGTGTGCCTGATCGGCGACAACGGGCGCAAGCTGATCCCCGGCACCGAACTGCAGGCGGGCGCGAACACCCCCACCTTTCACGCCAAACGCTTTGAGATCACGCTGGGAAACAGCTCGCTCACGATGGTCATCGACGGGAGGGCGAGGACAGTGCCGCCATCGAGCGAAGCGATCGGATACTCGATCACGAAGGCGAGGGGGCGCCAGTCGTTGACGGCGGGTGAGCTGCCGACCTGCACGTGAGCGTGCGGGCGGGGATAGTGGTCACGGGCACAGAGGTGCTCAGCGGCAGGGTCAGCGACCGCAACGGCCCATGGCTGTCCGAGCGGCTGAGCGAGCTGGGGGTCGACCTCGCCTACACGACGATCGTCGGCGATCGCGCTGAGGACATGCGCTCAGCGCTTCAGTTCCTGGCCGAGCAGGGGATCGACGTGATCCTCACGAGCGGCGGCCTCGGCCCCACCGCCGATGACCTCACGGCCGAGGTGGTGGGCGGATTCCAGGGGCGGGAGATGGTCCTCGACGAGGCGCTCTCGGAGCGGATCGCACAGATCGTCAAGCCATTGCTGAAACGCTGGCCGAACATCGATGAGGAGGCGATCCGAGCCGCCAACCGCAAGCAGGCGACGATTCCCGCCGGCGCGACCGTGCTCGAGCCGGTGGGAACCGCGCCCGGGCTGGTGGTCGGGCCCGGCGGGTGGGAGGACCCCTCCGCCCAGGCCGGCGGCGGCGCCCGTGCACGGGCCGACGATCGTCGTCCTGCCGGGCCCGCCTCGCGAGCTGCAGCCGATGTGGCAGCAGGCCGTCGAGTCCGGGACGCTGCGCGCCGCGCTGGCGGGCGCGATCTCCTATCGCCAGCGGATGCTGCGGCTGTTCGGGATACCCGAGTCGGAGATCGCCGAGACGCTGCGCGTGGCCGAGCGCGAGGGGGTGGAGCTCGATCGCCTGGAGATCACGACGTGTCTGAAACGCGGCGAGATCGAGGTCGTGACCCGCTATGAGCCCGGCGCCGAGAACACCTATGACGCGTTCGAGCGGGTGGTCGAGGAGCGCCACGCCGACACGCTCTTCTCGAAGGACGGAAGCTCCGTGGACGACCAGGTCGCCGTCCTTCTGCGGAGCGCCGGCCACCGGCGGCGCGAGCGCCGAGGGCGGGCTCGCCCGCGCCCGCGAGGAGCGCGGCGTGCTGACGATCGCGACGGCCGAGTCCTGCACGGGAGGCCTCCTGGCTGCGCGGCTGACGGACCCGCCGGGCGCCTCTGACTACGTGAAGGGCGGCATCGTCGCCTACTCAAACGAGGTGAAGGTCGCCCAGGCGGGTGTGCCGGCGGAGCTGCTCGAGGCACACGGAGCGGTCTCCTCGGAGGTGGCGCAGGCGCTGGCCCAGGGGGCGCGCTCGCGTCTGGGCGCGGATGTCGGGGTGGGGGTGACGGGCGTGGCCGGCCCGGGGGGTGGCAGCGAGGAGAAGCCCGTGGGTCTCGTATGGCTGAGTGTCATCGCCGCGATGGGCGGGCGCGAGCGCGAGCTGACGCGCTCGGTGAACCTCCCGGGCGGGCGCGCGGACGTGCGCGACCGGGCGACCACCGTGGCCATGCACCTCATCCGCCGGGCCCTCTTGATCGGCTGACCGGACACGCTCTAGCATCGCTTCGGCAATGTCTCGCGGAGCCACAGCCAGGCTGTTCGTGGCGGCCGACATGCCGCCGGCGGTGCGCGAGCAGCTGGCGGGGTGGGCGCGCGGCGCAGCGGCGGCGATTCAGCCCGTGGGCCCCGGGCGGGCTCTGCGGCTGCTGGGTCCCGAGACCCTGCACCTGACGCTCTGCTTCCTCGGCAGCCGCCCGGTCGAGGAGATCGCGGTCATCGGCTCCACCCTGAGCGCGTGCGCCGCGGATGTTGGCGAGCTGTCGGTGGGAGCCCCGCTGTGGCTGCCCAGAGCTCGCCCGCGCTCGCTGGCGGTCGCAATCCATGACGAGGCCGGACAGCTCACCGCCCTGCACGCAGCGGTCACGAACGCCATCTCGAAGACGACCGGCTGGGAGCCCGAGCGACGGCGCTTCAGGGCGCACGTGACGCTCGCGCGCACCCGTGGGCGCGCGGGCGCGGGCTTCAGAAAACGTAGCCAGCCCGCCGGCGGCGCCCGCCTGCCGGCCACGCCGCAGCTTCCCGCCACGCCGCAGCTCCGCTTCACCGCCGAGTCGCTGACCCTCTACCGCTCCTGGCTGTCACCCGCTGGCGCAACCTACGAGGTGATCGCGACGTGCGCCCTGTCGCCCTCCGCACCGTGAGCCGGCGGGTCGCTCAGGAGCCGTCTTCGGTGACGTCGCAGAGCGAGGTCCAGCGTTCGCTCGAGAGCGTGGGCACCGAGGTGCTTTCACAGCCGGGTTCGGAGGAGGGGACGCACGAGTAGGAGCCGTCGCTGGCCTGAACGGCGATCGTGCCTTCTTCACAACCCACTTCTGCGCCGGAGTCATCGCTCGATTCCGGGGCGCACACGAGCGTCGTGCCGGAGCTCGAGAGCGTCGGCGTCGAGCCGTTTTCGCAGACCGGTTGAGATTCGTCGTCGCAGGAGAAGGAGCCGTCGCCCGCCCGGATCGGGGCGCTGCCGTCTTCGCAGAGGGCCTCGCTCTGGCCCGGGCCGCTCGCTTTGACGACGCACACGAGAACCGAGCTGTTGCTCGAGAGCACGGGGGTCGAGCCGTTGCCGCACGTCGGTTCAGATTCGTCGTCGCAGGAGAAGGAGCCAGCGTCGTCGACGGGAGCGCTGCCGTCTTCGCAGACCGCCGGGATCTGGCTCACCGCCTGAGACTTCGCCCTCGTCGCCTTCTTCTTGCGCTTGGCCTTCTTGGCGTGCTTTGAGTGGTGGCCCTTGGCCTTGGAGCGGGCATGGGCCCTCCTCTTGCGAGCCGGCCTGGAGACGCGCTTGGCATGCGTGCAGGCATGGACGCCGCGCTCGAAACGAGCGGTGGTGGAGGACGTGCAGGCTGCGCTGCTCGCCTCGGCGATCGCCTGCGGTGACAGCACGAGCAGCACGGCGAACGTCGCCATCGACAGTGCCGATGCGAGCATTGCGGCGAGGCTTCGGCGCGAACAGCTTGCGGTCACGGGATCTCCTGGCGTAGAGCGGGTGGCTGAGCTGATGTCTCATCGTCCGTATGAACGCGAGCGTGAGCGCTGAACGCCTCCGTGGACGAAGAAACCCGCCTGAGGCCCGCGTCCCGGGGCGCGGTCCGACCCACGCCGTCGACGCCCGCCGAGCTGCGCATTCCGCCCCGATCGGCGCGCCGTGCGAGGCGGGGCATGCGAACAACTGTTCCGTCCGGAGCGCCCCCTATGTTCCCCAGCTCATCTCGAACCTAGGAGTCAGACCATGTCCGTGACCGACCAGGAGAAGGCCGCCAAGGCGCGCGACGCCGCCCTCCAGGGCGCGCTTACGCAGATCGAGCGCGAGTTCGGCAAGGGCACGGTCATGCGGATGGGCGACGAGGGCGCCCAGGTGCGCTGCGACGCGATCCCGACCGGCGCGCTGTCGCTCGACCTCGCGCTCGGCATCGGCGGGGTTCCCCGGGGGCGCATCGTCGAGGTGTTCGGCCCGGAGTCCTCGGGCAAGACGACGCTCATCTACCACGTGCTGGCCGAGGCGCAGAAGCTCGGCGGCGTGTGCGCGTTCATCGACGCCGAGCACGCGATGGACCCGCTCTACGCGAAGGAGATCGGCGTCGACATCGACGAGCTGCTCGTCTCCCAGCCCGACTACGGCGAGCAGGCGCTGGAGATCGCCGACATGCTCGTGCGCTCCGGCGCGGTCGACGTGGTCGCGATCGACTCGGTCGCGGCGCTGACCCCGCGCGTGGAGCTCGAGGGGCAGATGGGCGACCAGACGGTCGGCGCGCAGGCGCGCATGATGTCCCAGGCGATGCGCAAGCTCGCCGGCAACCTCAACCGCACGCAGACGCTGTGCATCCTCACCAACCAGATCCGCGAAAAGGTCGGCGTCATGTTCGGCTCGCCCGAGACCCAGCCGGGCGGGCGGGCGCTGAAGTTCTACGCCTCCCAGCGCCTGGACATCCGGCGCATCGAGACGCTCAAGGACGGCACCGAGGCGGTCGGCAACCGGGTGCGGGTGAAGGTCGTCAAGAACAAGGTGGCCGCCCCCTTCCGCCAGGCCGAGTTCGACATCGAGTTCGGCAAGGGGATCTCCACCTCGGGCTGCCTGATCGACCTGGGCCTCGAGCACAACATCGTCTCCAAGTCCGGCTCGTTCTTCTCCTACGGCAACGACCGCCTCGGCCAGGGGCGTGGCAACGCCAAGGCCCACCTGGACGAGAACCCAGCGGTCGCGAAGGAGATCGACGACAAGATCTATGCCGCGCTGGGCTTGGGCCAGGACCTCGTCACGCCGATCGAGCGCGACAAGGACGACGCCGCCGCCGATCGCCAGCGAACCGGCGGTGGCGGCCGCGTAGAGGACTCGCGCGTGCGCCGGTGCTCTCGCCGGCCGTACGCTGTGGCTGTCTCGCTGCTGTTGCTGGTGCTGCCCGCGGGAGCTTCCGCGCAGCGCTCGCGCTACCTCTCCCTGGCCTCCGCCAGGCGCGCGATCACGACATATGAACGCACCTACTGGGATGGTCAGGGCGTGAGCATGAGGATCGTCAACTGCGCACGCCACAGCGCCGTGCAGGTGGCGTGCGTGGCCGAAGCGCAGGCTGGTGAAGGCGCGCGGATCTCGACGACCGACTCGGCGACGCTGCTTCCCCAGGACGTCATACGCGTGCATCCCGGGCGCGTTGAAGAGGTGCTGGTGCTGCAGGGATAGGCTTACATGCTCGTATGTTGCGTTACCACCTGACGAGCTTCGGCTGCCAGATGAACGAGCACGACTCCGAGCGGATGAAGGGCATGCTCGAGTCGCTCGGCTATGCGGAGGCGCCGGCGCGCGAGCAGGCGGACCTGATCCTGTTCAACACGTGCTCGATCCGGGAGTCGGCCGACAGCCGCTTCATCGCGCACCTCGGCGAGGCCAAGCGGCTGAAGCGCGAACGCCCTGAGCGTGTGGTCGGGGTCGGCGGCTGCTGGGCGCAGTCGGTCAAGGAGGAGGTGTTCGAGCGCTTTCCGTTCGTCGACGTGGCGTTCGGTCCCGGCCAGGTGCACAAGCTCGCCGAGTTCCTGACGAGCGACTCGCTGAGCGCGCAGGGGTACTTCGAGTTCGAGGGGTTCACCGGCCATCTGCCGGCGCGCCGGGCGCGGCCGTTCCAGGGGTGGCTGCAGATCAGCGTCGGCTGCAACTGCGCCTGCTCCTACTGCATCGTTCCCTCCACGCGCGGGCGCGAGGTCAGCCGCCCGCCGGGCGAGCTCGTGGCGGAGGTTCGGGCGATGGCCGCGGCCGGCGTGCGCGAGGTCACGCTGCTCGGGCAGAACGTCAACTCATACGGTCGCGACCTGCCCGTGCGGGAGCCATCTGCAGCAGGCATTGCGGGGGTGCCGTGCGATGAGTCGGCGCCCGCTCGCGCCACCTTTGCCGAGCTCCTCGGGCTGCTCGACGGCATCGATGGGGTCGAGCGCATCCGCTACACGAGCCCGCACCCGAAGGACATGCGCGAGGACGTGATCCGCGCGCATGCCGAGCTCGACAGCATCTGTGAGCACATCCACCTGCCGCTCCAGTCGGGCTCGAGCCGGATCCTGAAGGCGATGCGGCGCACCTACGACCGGCGAGCGCTATCTGGACAGGGTGGCGCTGATTCGCGAGCACCTCCCCGACGCGTCACTGACGACCGACATAATCGTCGGCTTTCCGGGCGAGACCGAGGAGGACTTCGCGCAGACGATCGAGGTCGTCGAAGAGGTCGGCTACGACAGCGCCTTCACGTTCATCTTCTCACCGCGCCGCGGCACCGAGGCGGCCACGCTGACCGCCGACGCCGTGCCCCATCCGGTCAAGGTGGAGCGGATGGAACGGCTGCTTGAGATCGTGCAGCGCGACGCGCTGGCGCGTGCGCAGCGCTTCGTCGGGCGCACGCTCGAGGTGCTCGTCGAGGGCCCCTCGCGCACCGATCCCGAGCGCCTGCGCGGGCGCACGCGTCACAACAAGGTCGTCAACTTCAGCGGCCTGGCGGCATGCCGGCGAGCTGACCGACGTGCGCATCACCTCGACGACAAGCCAGACGCTTGCCGGGGAGGAAGGCCTGCTGGCGCGCGTGGGCGGGCGCTAGGCCGGCGCGGGAGCGCGGCCGCCGCCGCTCTGGCGAGCGACGCCGCGGCGCCTCGAGGCGGTGCTGGCCGGCCGCGGCCAGCGACGCCCGGTGGAGGAGCGTCGCTGGCAGCTATGGCGGCCCAGGGTCCGCGGGCGGCGCTACTGGTAGGAAGCGCCGGCGGCTGCGCCCGCGTAGCTGGCGCCCGAGTTCGGTTGAGATCCCGAGCTCGAGCCTGAGCTACCGGTCGAACCGGAGCCCATGTTCGGGCACGCGTGTTTCCCGGTCGAACCCGTCGGCGGCGCACCCGACTTCTGGGACGGCGCTGGATTCGTGGGAGCCGGCGTTGTTGGCGTGGCGGACGTGCTGGCGGCGCTCGTTGGGGTGCTGGTGGCCGCTGCCGCGCCGCTGATGCCTGCCGCGGCACCGGCGGTGGCGAGCGCGCCCGCCACCATCGTTGCGCCGAGCATCTTGGATATGTTCATGTTGCGGACCTCCCGGGGTCGATTGGCTGCTTATGCAAGCCATCGTCGTTCCCCCGGCTAAGCGTACCCCCTGTGGCGCCTAAGCACGCCCCAAGACGTGTGTAGGGGTACTGTAAGAGGATCTGCCGTGCGGCTCTGGCAAGCCAAAAACGCGTCTATGCGCCGACTCCGCCGCCCGGCCGACCTCGCCGCTCGGCGGCTCGCCAGCCGACGCTTTGCGGCTGGGCGTTGATGACCGTCCAGCCGAGCCGCTGCATGAGCTGTGCGCGCTCGTCACCGACATGGTCTGGGCGCGGCTGCTCCTCGAGCGTCACGCGGGCGTCTGATCGTTCGCGCTCATCGGTCGTCACGATTATTCTGGCCATTGGCCCTCCCTCGTTCGACACGGACTCCGAGGAATAGGTGGCGCACATCCGCCCAGACCATCGCGCCACGGATCTTGCAGAGCCCGGGCGGGCGTCGCTGGCGCGGCTCACAGCAGCTGTCCGTCGTCTATGCGAACATACGTTCGTGCGCTGGAGCAACCTCACGCTCACCGACGAAGAGCAGCGACGCCTGCCCGGCTACCGCGACGAGGCGGTCGTGCGGCGCTTCGACGCGCCCGAGGCGCTCGACATCCGCTTCTACGAGGTCAGCGCGCGCTCGATCCTCAACCGGGTGCCGGAGAAGTCACAGATGCCGTTCCGCTGGACGATCAACCCCTACAGGGGATGTACCCACGCCTGCACCTACTGCTTTGCCCGGCCCACCCACAAGTACCTCGACTTCGACGCGGGAAGGGACTTCGAGCGCGAGATCGTCGTCAAGGTCAACGCTCCCGAGGTACTGCGCGTCGAGCTCGCGCGAGCGTCCTGGAGCCACGAGCATGTGGCCCTGGGGACGAACACCGACCCCTATCAGTGGGTGGAGGGGCGCTACAGGCTGATGCCGGGCATCTGGGAGGCGCTGCGTGACGCCGCCAACCCCTGCTCGGTGCTGACAAAGTCGCCGCTGCTGCTGCGCGACCTTCCGCTCATGCTCCAGATCGCAGAGCGAGCGAGCTTCAGCGCGTGCCTGTCGATCCCCACGCTCGACGAGAAGGCCTGGCGGGCAACGGAGCCGCACACCCCCAATCCGCGGGCCCGGCTCGAGGCCGTGAGCGAGCTGAACCGGGCCGGGATCCCGACTGGCGTCCTGATAGCGCCGCTGATGCCCGGCATAAACGACGCCCCCGAGCAGGTCGAGCCGCTGCTCGAGATGGCCACGGCCGCGGGCGCGACAAGCATCGGCGGCGTGGCCCTGCACCTGCGCGGCGAGGTCCGCGAGGTCTTCATGAGCTGGCTCGAGGCCCAGCGCCCGGACCTGTTGCCGCGCTATGAGGAGCTCTACCGCCGGCGTGCCTACGCGCCCCAGGAGGAGCGTGAGCGCCTGGCGGCGATGGTGCGCCGGCGGGGGCGTCGAGCGGCGTTCGCCAGTTCGGGTCAGCGCCCCGGCCCGCGGCGAGCGCGCAGTCCTCCATACGCCGTTCGCGCCAGGAGGCGCTGTTCTGAGTTCGCGCGCCGCAGATCGCCCGTCGCGCGTCCATCCTCGCCGGACAGCGATCGCGGCGATACTCAATCGATGGACGCCATCGAGCCGAGTGCCGGCGAGGTCATCGCTCTGTTCGGACCGACGGGCGTCGGCAAGACGACGATCGCCGTCGCCCTGGCCGGAGCTGTTGCGCGCGAGGGGCGAGGACCCGGTTGCCGTGTCCGCCGACGCGCTGCAGGTGTACGCCGGCCTTGAGACGCTGACCGGTGTGGCCTCGCCGGGCCAGCGCTCGCAACTGGAACATCGGCTCGTCTCCTTCCTGCCGCTCGACGCGACCTTCAGCGTCGGGCAGTACGCAGAGCTCGCACATGCCGAGATCGACGACCTGCTCGCGTCAGGGCGGCGCCCGATCGTGGTCGGCGGCACCGGGCTGTATCTTCGCGCGGCGCTCGCGGATCTCGATCTGCGCCCGCCCCCGCCGGAGGGCGCCCGCGAGCACTGGACCGCGGAGCTCGAGCTCCACGGGGCGCCGGCTCTGCACGCACTGCTGGCACGCCGTGCCGCGTGGGCGGCGGAGGGAATCGAGCCGAATGACCGCCAGCGCATCGTGCGGGCACTCGAGCTGCTGGAAGCCGGCGAGCTCGAGCCGCCCGGGGAGGGCTCGCAGCTGTGGAGCGCCGAGCTGCGCCACCCGACGCTGCTGGCGGGTCTGACGATGGAGCGCGAGAAGCTGTACGGGGTGATCGACGCACGCATCGAGCAGATGCTCGCCGCAAGGCGTCCGCGAGGAGGTGCGCCGCGCGCATGCCGCCGGCGCCTCGAACACGGCCCGCAAGGCGCTGGGATTCCAGGAGCTGCTCGCCGAGGACGTGGCGACGATGAAGCGCCGCACGCACAACTACGCGCGCCGCCAGCTGACGTGGATGCGCAAGCTCGCCGGCGTGCGCCTGATCGATGTCGGCGACCGCACTGCGCTCGCGGTGGCCGAGGAGATCCTAGACTGCGGCCCCTCATGAGATTCGAGAAGTGGCAGGCCCTGGGCAACGACTATCTGATCGTCGAGCGCGACGAGCTGCCGTTCGCGCTCACGCCGGTGCGCGTGCGGCGCCTGTGCGAGGCTCACCTGGGCGTGTTCGCCGACGGAGTCCTCGAGCTGGCCCGGCCGGCGGAGCCGTCATACGTGGCCGATCTGCGCATCTACAACCCCGACGGCTCGGAGGCTGAGCTTTCGGGCAACGGCGCGCGCGAGGCGATCCTGTATCTGCGCCACCGCGGCTGGACCGACGAGGACACGTTCTCCATTCACACGGCCGCGGGCCCGATCCGCGCGAGCATCACCGGTCGCTTCAGCTGCCGGGTCGATATGGGGCAGGCGCGCCTGAGCTCGAAGGATTTTCCTTCCGGCCCGGCGAGCGGCGCCGGCGAGCTGCGAACGGGCTCGGCTGATGCAGCCGGCACAGCCCCGTCGGACGCGGGGAGCTGGCTTTTCCAGCACGTATCGATCGGCAACCCGCAGTGCGCCATCGCGGTGGTCGATGAGGCGGCGCTTGCGGCCCTCGATCTGGACGCAGTGGGCCCTGCGATCGAAGGCCACGAGGAGTTCCCCAATCGCACCAACGTCTCCTGGTACACCGAGGTCGCGCCCGGGCCCGCCCGCCCGCATTCGCGTGCGTGTGTTCGAGCGCGGCGTGGGGGAGACGCTGTCCTCCGGAACGGGCGCCACGGGCGCCGCGATCGCGTATGCGCTCGGCGCGGATGAGGGCTCGCCGAGGCATCCCGGGAGCGGCGGGTCGCACGTCATCGTGGAGCTCGACGGCGGCGAGCTGGAGGTCGAGGTGGACGAGGATCTGCGCGTGCACCTGTCAGGCTGGGCGCTGCCCGTGTTCAAGGGGCGTCTCAGCGAGGAGCTCCTGAAGGAGCTCGGGGAGCTTGATTAGGCCCGTGAGAGCGCCCGCGTTTCCCTGATTGAAGGAGCTGGATGAGACCGAGTAAGCGCCTGGAGCGCATCCCGCCGTACGCGTTCGCCGAGCTGGAGCGCAAGATCGCCGCCAAGCGCGCTGCCGGGGTGGACGTGATCAGCCTCGGCATCGGCGACCCGGATCGCCCCACTCCGGCGCTCGTCGTCGAGGCCATGCAGGAGGCCGTGACCGAGCCGGAAACACACCGCTATCCGTCGAACCGCGGCCGCGAGGACTTCCGCGCAGCGGTGCGCGACTTCTACGCGCGGCGCTTCGACGTGCAGCTCGACCCCGAGTGCGAGATCATCCCGGCGATCGGTGCCAAGGAGGCGATCTTCAACCTCAACCTGGCCTTCCTGGATCCCGGGGACTACGCGCTCGCCGCCGACCCCGGCTACCCCGTCTACACGGGCGGTCCCTGGCTTGCCGGCGCCGAGCCCGTGCTGATGGCGCTCGAGCCCGAGCACGGCTTCGTGCCGGACCTGGGAGCGATCGACGAGGACATCGCCAGGCGCTCGAAGCTGATGTACCTGAACTACCCCAACAACCCCACCGGTGCGGTCGTTCCCGAGGGCTTCTTCGAGCGCGTCGTCGAGTTCGCGCGCTCCTACGACATCCTCGTCGTTCATGACAACGCCTACTCGGAGATCACCTTCGACGGCTACCGGGCGCCGTCGTTCCTGGCCACCGCCGGCTCCAAGGACGTGGGCATCGAGGTCTTCTCGCTGTCCAAGGGCTACAACATGACCGGCTGGCGCTGTGCTGTGGCGGTCGGCAACGCCGAGGCACTCGAGACCTACTGGCGCCTGAAGACGAACATCGACTCCGGCCTGTTCGAGGCGATCCAGCTTGCGGGTGTGGCGGCGCTCTCGCCCGAGGCCGACGAGGAGGTCGCCTCGATGAACGAGCTGTATCTGCGCCGACGCGATCTCGTCTGCGAGGCGCTGCGCGGAATCGACGTGGATGTGCGCCCACCGCACGGCACGATCTACGTGTGGGCACCGATCCCCGACGGCTTCTCAAGCTCAGCCGCCTACTGTGAGCACGTGCTCGAGCAGGCCGCGGTCGTGCTCTCGCCGGGCGCCATATATGGGCCGGCCGGGGAGGGCTGGTTTCGCATCTCGCTGACCACCCCGGACGATCGCCTGCTCGAGGCCGTTGGCCGGCTGGGGGAGCTTCGCGCCTAGCTTCTAGAATTGCTCCTCAGATGGAGCAAACACAGCGCGCGCTGCAGCGCGCCTTCTGCGTCGCGGCGCTACCCGAGGGGGACGATCTCGCCGAGCTGGGCGAGCTGCTGCGAACGGCCGGGGTGGCTGTCGTCGGCGAGATGGTCCAGCGGCGCGAGCAGCCGCATCCGAACACCTACCTCGGGCCCGGCAAGGTGGAGGAGGCGAGGGCCGCCGCCAAGGCGTGTGAGGCGAATCTGATCGCCTGCGACGACGAGCTCACCGCGCGTCAGGAGCGCAACCTCGAGGAGGCCATCGGCCTGCCCGTGGTGGACCGCACGACGGTCATTCTTGACATCTTCGCCTCCCACGCGGGCAGCGCCGAGGGCAAGCTGCAGGTCGAGCTGGCTCAGCTGGAGTACAACCTCGCGCGGATGCGCGGGCTGTGGAGCCACCTCGAGCGCCTCGGCGGCGGGATCGGCACGAGGGGGCCGGGGGAGACCCAGATCGAGACCGACCGGCGGCTGGCGCGAGACCGCATCGCGACCCTGCGCCGGCGCCTTGAGCACGTGAAGGGAACACGAGCGGTTCAGCGCGCCGAGCGCGAGCGGGCGGCGCTTCCCACGATCGCGCTCGTTGGCTACACCAACGCCGGCAAGTCGACGCTCCTGAACGCGCTGACGGGCTCGGAGGTGGGGGTCCGCGACCGGCTGTTTCACACCCTCGATCCGACAACCCGCATGCTCAAGCGAGCGGCCCAGCCCCGGGCAGAGGTCGCCGTGAACGGCGCGCATCCGCAGGCGGCCGCAGCGAAGGGCTCAGCCCGTTCGGCCGGCCGCTCCTATCTGCTGACCGACACCGTCGGGTTCATCAGCAAGCTGCCTCACCAACTGGTCGACGCCTTCGGAGCCACGCTCGAGGAGACGCGCCGTGCCGACCTGCTCGCGCACGTGCTCGATGGTTCCGTTCCCGAGGCGCAGGCGGCGATCATGCAGCGCTCGGTCGAGCAGACGCTCGAGGAGATAGGGGCGGGCGAGCGACCCCGCCTGCTCGTGCTGAACAAGGTCGACCTGCTCGACGAGGAGGCGCGCGACGAGCTCAGGTTGCGACACCCGGACGCAGTGCTGGTCAGCGGCGTGACGGGGGACGGCCTGACGGAGCTATGCGCACGCATCGAAGGCGAGCTCCTGCATACGCTTCGCCCGGTCGAGCTGCTCGTCCCGTATGCCGACGGTGGAAGCCTCGCGGAGCTGCACAAGGTGGCCGGCGAGGTCAGTCGCACGGACACGCCCGAGGGCGTAAGGGTGAGCGCACTCGTGCCGGCGCGCCTGGCCGAGCGCTTCGCGCGCTTCGCGGTGGCCCCTCAGCTCTAGCGGTCGTCGCCGCTGCCCGACAGCACTCCGCGGCGCTGGCGGGAGAGGAGCTTCTCGAGGTTCGTCTCTGCGATATCGCTCAGGTCGAGCTCGAGCTCGCTCGCCAGCTGGGCGACGTACCAGAGCACGTCGCCGAGCTCCTTGGCCATCGCAGCGCGACGGTCCTCGCTGATCGTGCCGGCGTCGTCGCGAATCGCCTTCTTGGCGTGCTCGGCGACCTCGCCCGCCTCGCCCGCAAGGCCGAGCGCCGGGTAGGCCAGCCAGTCGGTGCGCGGATACTCCGCGGTGCGGCGCGAGAGGCGTTGGTACTCAGACAGATCCACGCTCGCGATCCTACGATGCCGGTCGGCGAGACGCCGTCCGCGATCACCGATTTTGCGGCGATGCCGCGGCTGCGCTCACACTCCGGCCGCGCGGCGGGCGCCGAGGTGCGCCTCGAGCTCGAGAGCATCGTCCAGGGGCGCGAGCTCATCTGCGTTCAGCCCGAGCGCCTGAGCGATGAGCCAATCTGCGAACCAAACGTTCTTCGGCAGCAGCGGGCCGTGCAGGTAGGTGCCGATCGTGTTGCCCCGCCTGGCTCCCTCCATGCCGCTGCGCCCATCGTTGCCGTGCCCGCTCAGGACGCGCCCGAGCGGCTGCTCGCCGTCGCCCAGATGGGTCCGCCCACCGTGGTTCTCGAAGCCCGCGAGGACGTGTGCCGCGCCGTCGCGGCTATCCGCGTCGAGCGAGACCTCGATCGCGACGTTGCCGATCAGGCGCGGACGGTCCTCGCGCACCGTGTCCACGTCCAGGAGCTCGACGCCCGCGATCCGCTCATCGCCGAGCGTGTAGGAGTTCCCGAGCAGCTGGTAGCCGCCGCACACTCCGAGCACGATCGCTCCGCGCGCCGCGGCTGCATGCAGCCCGTCGCGCTTGGTCTCGAGCAGGTCATCCGCGCACAGACGCTGGTCGCGGTCCTGGCCGCCGCCGAGGTAGAAGAGGTCATGGGCGTCGGGGTCAAAGGACTCGCCAAGCCCGCTCGAGTGCAGCTCGAAGCCGATGCCGCGCCACTCACAGCGGTGTTCGAGCACGAGCAGGTTGCCCCTGTCGGCATAGATGTTCATCAGGTCCGGGTACAGCGCGCACACGCGCAGCGCGCGAGTGGTCGGCGTGCGGACGGCGGGTGGGTCAGGCACGCAGCACCACGACCGTAGCGCCCACGTGATCGTCGGTCGGCGCGAGCGCTCGCGCCGGCTCGGGGAGCAGACCCACGCCGATCGCCTCCTGTTCGAGCTGGCGCGCGTCGAGCCTTTTGAGCTCGATCACGTCGCGCACGGCCTGCGGCTCGCTGGCTGACCGGCCGGCTCGGCGCTCGGCTTCCGCACCGTCTCCCTCGCGATAGATGACGCGCTCGCGCTCGATCAGAATCCGCTCGCCGAGCACTGCCACCCGGATCGGGCGGCTGACGTAGACAGCCCCGTCAATGCGCGCGCTCTCAGGCGCCGGCCCGACGTCGCCGTCGGCGCAGTCAAAGGCCTCAACCGCGGTGACGATCGCCAGCGCGAGCAGGCCCCCGGCCCGCAGGTGCGCGCGAGCGCGCCGGAGAAACATGACTCGCTCCACGCGGTCGCCGAGCAGCTGCACGGTCTGCATGGGGATGACGCACAGGTCGAAGTCGTCGCGATCGAGCTCGAACGTGCGCGCGTCGGCGCAGACGGCCTCGACGCTCGTGCCCGCGGTCCGCTCGGCAAGGGCCTCGAGTAGGGCACCGTCGAGGTCCAGTGCCGTCACTCGATGGCCGGCTCGGGCCAGCGAGAGTGCAACGCGGCCGGTGCCGGCGCCGACGTCGAGGACGCGCGCCGACGGCCGGTCGAGGGCCGCGTCATCGGCGAGCTCGCGCCACAGCGGCAGATCGGCGCGGTAGGCGCCGCACTCCAGGTCATGCCAAACGACCTCGGGCGAGCTCACCACCATGCGCTGCGCGCCTCCCCGCGCGCGATCAGCAGCTCGCGCAGCGCGAGCATCGCGGTGTACGTTGGCAGCGCATACAGGGGCGTGCCGGCCGCAGGGCTGTCGCCGGCGGCCTCGCTCAGCGCCCGCGAGAGGTCGGGCTGCACGCGGATGCGCTCGGGGTCGATGCCCGCGTACTTGAAGCGCACCGCAAGCTCGGGCGCGCGGCTGCCGCTGCAGGTCACGCGGCGCACCCTCCCGTCCAGCAGCTCGAAGTCGGCGTCCCAGATCCAGGACACGTCGCGCCCGTCCGCGATGTTGTCGTTGAGCACGCCCAGAAGATCGTGCTCGCCGGGCTCGATCGCGAGCGTGCGCAGCACCTCGTTGGCTCCCGCCGGGTTCTTGACCAGCAGGATCCGCAGCTCCCGCCGCGCCGATTGCATGACCGAGTCGACCGCCGCATCGGGAAGCGTGAGCGTGAGGCTCTCACCGCGGCCGAAGGCGGCCTGCATGCTCGCGAGGCCGGCGACGATGCTCTCGAGGTCAACCTCGAGCGCCGTCGCGAGCGCGGCGGCGGCCAGCGCGTTGTAGACGTTGTAGAGCCCGGGCACCCGCAGCGCGACCTGCTCCTCACCGGCGGGGGTGGACAGTGTGAAGCGCGCTCCGCGCACGCCTTCAAGCGCCACGCCCGTCGCGAGCACCGCGGGCTCCGGCCTCGCCTGCCCGCAGCTCGGGCAGCGGTAGTGACCGAGGTGACCCAGGTATACGGCATCGAACACATAGGGCGCGCCGCAGCGGCGGCAGTGCTTTGCGTCGGCGGCATGGGACATGCCCGGCAGCGCCAGCGAGTCATCCTGAACCCCGAAATACAGCACCCCGGCGCGATCGCGACCGAGGTCGGCGATCACGGGATCATCTGCATTCAGAACGAGCAGCGGATGCCCCGGAGCCCGGCGCTCGGGCTCACGCGCTGAAGCGGACCCAGCCGCCGCGACGGGACCATCGCGCAGCGCCCGCTCCCAGCTTTCGGCGATCGCGTCAAGCTCGCCGTAGCGGTCGAGCTGGTCGCGGAAAAGATTCCCCAGCAGCACGGCGCGGGGATGCAGCTGGGCGGCGACCGTGTCGAGCCACAGCTCGTCGACCTCGAACAGTCCCAGGTCGCCGTCAATGCTCCCGTGCCGATCAGCGGCTGAGAGCAGCGTCGTGGCGACGCCGCCGGCCATGTTGGCGCCCGCGCGGTTGTGCACCAGCCGCACACCGGCCTGCTCGAAGATGCGGGCCGCCATCGCGGCCGTTGTCGTCTTGCCGTTGGTGGCCGATATGAGCACGCTGCCCTCCGCCAGGCGCGCTCCGAGCACCTCGATGGCGTCCGGCGCCAGGCGCATCAGGACCTTCCCGGGGACACTCGTCCCCCCGCCGCGCATGCGCGAGAGCGCACCAACTGCTCGGGCCAGCGCGAGCTTCGGGGCGAGCGTGCTCGCCATCAACCGCCATCCGGGGGTTCGAGCGTCGAACGGCCCGACGGCGCGGGCGCACCCAGATCGGCGGAGATGGGGGAGGGGCCGGCGAAGGGCGAATCCGTCGGTCCGGACCGTGGTGTCAGCATCGTCACCGCCCCGCGTAGGGCGCGCACGCGCACGGGCAGCTCGCCGATCGGGTCGCCGTCGGCGTACATCGTGAATGGGCGGTCGGCACTGATCGCGACCTCCCCGGCGCGGAACACGCTCACACTGGGCTCGTGCACATGCGTCCCGCGGAACGCCTTCGGGAAGATCTTCGTCAGAAAGGTGAGCTTGCCGACGTTCTCGAGCACGACCACCTCGAGCAGGCCGTCGTCGAGCATCGCGTCAGGCGCGGCGTACATGCCGCCGCCATACGCCTTCGAGTTGGCGGCTGCCACCGAGTAGGCCGTGAAGCCATGGCGCTCCCCTGGCGGGTCGAGCTCGATCTCAAAGCGCGCGTGCCGCCAGAACAACAGCGCCCTGAGGGCCCCGTATGCATACACGAGCCCCCCTAGCCAGGCGGGAGCCTCGTTGGCGATGCGGTTGGCTTCGCTGTCGAATCCAACGGAGGCGATACCCACGAATGCGCGGCCGGGCTCGCCCGTGATCGCGTCGCCGACCAGGCCCAGGTCGACCGGCCGCGGCACGCCGTTGGCGATCGTCTCACACGCCGCGATCGCGTCCTCGGGGATGCCGAGCACGCGCGCCAGATCGTTGCCACGACCGCCTGGTAGTACCCCGAGAACCGCGCCGGGGCTGTCTCGCAGCGTGTCGGCCAGGGCGCCGACCATGCCGTCACCGCTCAGCGCGGCGATGATCTCGCCGCGCCTCGCAGCCTCGCCGGCCAGCTCGCGAGCGTGGTCGAGGTCGCGCGTGTCCACACGGCTCACCGTCAGCCCGTGGGCGCGCAGCTTGCGCTCGACGGCCGGCGCCAGGCGCCCGGCCTTGCCGCCGCCGGCGGCCGGATTCACGATGAGGCAGACGGGAGGTCGCACGACGCAAGCGTATTGTCCCCGCCCGCCCGCGCCGGTCCGGCTCAGCCAGGCGCCGCGGGGTCGCCCGAGATTGGCTAGGTGGCTGCAGCCTTGGCGCGGTCGCGCCGGCGCCGGCCGATCGCCGCAACGACGCCGAGGACGGCGATCACCACGAACAGCCCGAGCAGGATCCCCGGGGCCAGCCCGAGCCCGCCGAACGGCAGTGCGACCAGCTCGACGACCCCGAGCCCGATCGCGAGCAGAACGACGATCAGCACGAGGATCAGCACGATTCCGCGCAGGCGCGCGAGGATTCCTGCCGATCCGGAGGGCATCAGCAGGCCCATGGCGCGCAGCGCGAACATCTGACGCCCGCTCGGCGCCTCCTGGCCAAGGCGCTCGACAGCGTCCTTCAGGTCACCCGCGCGCCTTTCGGCGAGCGCGAGTGAAGCGTCGGCCATGCGCCTGATCTGCATGCGCTCCTGTGGGCGCGCGGCCGCGATCGCGCGCTGGAAGTAGCCGCGCGCGGCCTCGGCGTCGAAGCGCTCGGACGCGCGCGCGCCGAGTATCGCCATCGCGGCGGCCTTGTACTTCGTCTCGCCCTCGAGCTCCTCATCAGAGCGCTGCTCCAGCGCCTGGATGGCCTCTACGCCACCGCGCTGCTCGATCCGGACCTGCCGTTGCTTGGGAGGCATCTGGCGCCATTCTATGGTGTGAGGTCCGCCAGCGCCCCAAGCGGGGCGCATCCGGCGCCCCGCTCAGTGCAGATCATCCAGGCGGTATGCTCGCCGCGTGTCGCTCCGCCACCGCCACCAGCCGCGCCATCGGGTCGCATCGCTTTGCGCGTGCGCGATTCTCGCCCTGGCGTTCGCCGGCGCCAGCGCCCCTGCGGCGATGGCGGCTGCCTCGAGCCTGAGTGGCAGCGGGGCGCTCAGCGAACTGACCGAAGGTGCGCAGACGACGCCGACCCAGACCACCGCGACCACGGCGACGACGGCGACCGAATCAACCACCAACTCGAAATCGACGATCGTCATCGCGCTGGTGGCGGCGTTCGCATTGCTGATCGGAATCGCGTTTGTGATCGTCCGTGACGCGCGCAGGATGGCGCCCGTCACGGACAGTCAGCTGGGCGAAGGCCGCTCGCCGCGCGACTCGGCAGCGAGGCTCCAGCGCCGGCGCGCGAAAGCGAAGGCCGCGCGCCGCCAGCGCAAGCGCAACCGCTAGCTCGCTGCTGTCAGTGCGAGATCTCCGCCGGGCGCCTGCTCACCGCGGTGACCGTGGTGCGGATTCTGCGGGGGGAGGGCGGAGCGGGTGAGCCGTGGGGACCGCGCCTCGGCGAGCGGGGAAGGGGCGCCCGCGGGCGAGGATCCCGCGAGCCTCCGGGGAGCGTCTTTGAGCCGCCGCCGTCGTCGTCGGATGAGTCAGAGGTGTCCGGTGACCGCATCGCCTCGTCATTGCGAAACGGCATCCACAGCAAGAGCGCGGCGATCGGGAGCTTGATCAGCGTGGCGAGGATCACGATCAACATCCACAGTGGCATGGCCATTCCGATGCTACTACTGCCGTGTGGCAACGTGCAATGCGAGTGGCCTCGCGCTACTGGCCGAGGAGATCGGCCGCTGCCGGCGCTGCCCGCGCCTGGTCGCCTGGCGGGAGGATGTGGCTCGCGAGCGTCGCGCTGCGTTCGCCGAGCAGGAGTATTGGGGTCGCCCGGTGCCCGGGTTCGGCGATCCGCTGGCCCGCGTGCTCGTGCTGGGGCTCGCGCCGGCGGCTCACGGCGCCAACCGGACTGGGCGCATGTTCACGGGCGATCGCTCGGGGGACTTCCTGTTCGCCGCCCTGGCCCGTTGCGGCTTCGCAAGCCAGCCGACCTCGATCTCCGCGACGACGGCCTCGTACTCACCGATATGTGGATCACCGCCGCCGTTCGCTGCGCGCCGCCGGCCAACCGGCCCACGCCGGCCGAGCGCGACGCCTGCCTCGCCTTCGGCGCACGTGAGCTCGAGCTGCTTGCAAACGTGCGGGTGGTGCTGTGCCTGGGCGCCTTCGCCTGGGATGCGGCCCTGCGCCTGATGCTCACCGTTGGTGGGGATGACGCGCGGCTTCCCTCTCCGCGACCGCGTTTCGGACACGGAACGGAGCTGGATGGTGGGCCCTACAGACTGATCGGCTGTTATCACCCCAGCCAGCAGAACACGTTCACCGGCCGGCTCACCGAGTCGATGATCGACTCGGTGCTGCGGCGCGCGCGCGAACTTGCCGGGGGATTGCTCTAGGCGCCACGCGCGACGGCATGATGGTCGACGAACTACGAGAGCTCGTGCGCCTGCGCGCGGCTGTAGAGCAGCCCGAGAAGGCGACGCTCAGTCACCAAAGGAAGCGGATGGGGTGAGCCTACGGCGAGAAGGTCGACCAGCACGCGCCCGACCACGAATCCGCACTGATCCAGGTAGAACTGGGACCTGCCCTCACTAAAAGACGAAGCGCTTGCCAGGCGCACTATCCGCCTCATCCCGGCGACCGGCAAGGGCCGCAGCAGCGGGGCGAGCGAGACCACGTCGACCGGGGTCGCAAGAAAGGGCTCCGCCCTTTCGCGTTCGCCCTTCTTGATCGTGCGCACTACGTCGTGCCCGATGCATGCGCGCGCTCGTGCGCTACCGAGTGCATCGAACTCACGCACGGCCTGAGCTTCACTTGCCATCAAGTAGACGCCCGACGACACACTCTCGGCCGGGAGAACCCTGGTACCCCCGCGACCGAATCTCTGCGATAGGAAGCCGATGGGTGCAGGGACCGACGTCTCGTCGCAGTCGCCCAACGGCCCAGACCGTGCTTCGCGATCCCGTTCAAAGCGAGCCGAAAGGCCAGGAACGTCGGCCTGGCGTAGATTGATCGCGTTCGCCAAGGCGGCAGCCCGCGCGCTCGCGCCGAGCGAGTGCGTCTTGCTCCTGCTACCCCCGCACCCCGCATCCAGCATGGCGCTCGCGCACACAAACGCCAGGATGATCAGAGCTGCGCCGCTTCGCCGCGTCACTCACAGCACATCGGCACCTGATGGAACTTGCGTGAAAGACGCGTCCACGTCCTCACCGCCGATCGGCCTTCGCGGATCCGGACCAATGGCGCGCCGCGCGCTATCGCCGTGGGGGACACCACGAGCTCCGGCTCTACCCAAAGCCTTATCTCAGCCGCCCCCGCCTGGCCAGTCGCCGTCGTTCACCAAATACCTTCACCACAAGATCCGCGCGACCCGCCGTACCGCACTCGTCGAGAAGTCGCGAGCGTCGTTTGGGCGACTTGAAGGTAGAGTGATCCAGAGCGGGCGGCACCGGCTATCAAGCTATCGGGCACAACCCGTTGCGTGTTCGCTCATGAGCCGGGGAATAGGGCTTCGGCTCGTAATATTCATAGCGAGAGGCAGCGAAGAGATTCAATGACCCGCCCAACCCTGCTTCTCGTCGCAGCTGGCGCGGCGACGCTGTGCAGTGCCTGTGTACCCGTAACCGCCGCGTCGGCGAGCGCCCGCAGCATTCAGGCTGCCACCAACATTCCCCTTAGCGGCCTGAGCGCCGCTTTGGCCGATCCGTTCGTCGAGCAGGCCGAGATCACCGGCATCGGCCGGAAGTACTTCGGCGGCGGGGAATATGGCGTGGCGCTGTCGGCGGACGGCAACACGGCGCTGATCGCTGAGTGGGAAGAAGTCGGTGACGCCTATGTGTTCACCCGCAGCGGCTCGACGTGGAGCCTGCAGGCACAGCTCGCCCAGCCCAGCGGGATAACAGGGGGCATCGGCCACAGCGTCGCGCTGTCGGCGGACGGCAACACGGCGCTGCTCACCTCGTGGAACGGGAAAGCCTGAGATCTACACGCGCTCGGGCTCAATGTGGACCTTCCAGTCCGCACTGGCGCCGCGCGAAGGCGAAGGCGAACGACCTCCTCGCCACTTCGCAGACAGCGCCGCACTGTCCTCGGATGGCAACACGGCGATCCTCGGCGCGGTGAGCGCCAGCGCAAGTGGCGTGGCGTCGGGGGCGGCCTGGGTGTTCAGGCGCTCCGGGCTCCACATGGTCGCAGGAAACGGTGCTCAACCCCGCTGACCAGACCGTCTACCCTCAGGGCGAAGGTAGGCGTCGCCGGACACTGTCGCTCTCTCCGGTGACGGCAGCGTCGCGCTGCTTGGCAACTCCGCCGACGGCGGCAGCACGGGCGGCGCCTGGATCTACGAACGCACGGCCTCCGGATGGGTCGAGCAGGGCACCAAGCTGACTGGCCCAGGGGAGACCGGGCCGGGGTGAATTCGGCTCGTCTGTCGCGCTCTCCGGGGACGGCAGCACGGCACTCATCGGAGCGCCTTACGACGCCTACAGGGGCGGCGGCGCCTGGGCATTCGCCCGCGGCGAAGGCGGCTGGAAGCCGCAGGGCGACGAGCTGATCCCGGCGCTCGAACCGGTGTCCCGCGGCTTCGGCGAAAGCTTGGCGCTGTCGGCAAACGGGACCACGGCGCTGATCGGCGGCGCGTACAACGGTCCGGAAAGAGAAGGTGCCATATGGGTCTTCAGGCGCAGCGGCGAACATTGGTGGCAGGACAGCAAACTGCCAGATCCGGTAGCGCACCCTGAAGCAGGCATGGCGGCGCAGCGCGCGCTCTCAGAAGACGCGACCACCGCCCTGGTGTCCGCGCCGGGTGAGACCGCCCAAGGCGCGGCATGGGTGTTCACGGGTCCATCGGCCCCAGGCCCCGAACCGCCTCCGCCGCCGGCGCCGGCGCAGACCGGACCGCAGTGGTCATCGCTCGGCGGAAACCCGCAGCGGACGGCGACCGTTGACTCGCCAACGCTGCAACCGCCATTCGCGACCTGGTGGAGCCACACGTTCCCGGTGCCGCCCGGCTCGGCCCCCCGCAAAGAAGTCGAAATCCCCAACGAAGAGGTGGTCGGGTACCCGCTGCTCGGCAATGGCATGGTGTACGTGGTGCGAGCGAACACGGGATACCCCTCTGGGACCGAGCTCGACGCGTTGAGCCAAAGCACAGGAGAACTCGTCTGGAGCAGGGAGCCTCGGGGGCGAACGAGCCGTCTTCACGGCTCTCGACGGCAATCGGCTGTTCACGGACGGGAGCTCTGAAGGCGTCGTCTCGCTGGATGCGCTGACCGGCGAAAAGCTCTGGAGCCGCGAAAACCGCAACGTCGAGCCATTGGTGGCCAGTGAAGGGGTGCTCTATTACGTAATCGCCGGCATCGGGGCCGAAATAATCGCCGTAGACGAGGCTACCGGGCGGACGCTGTGGGGAGGAGAAATGTTCAACTCGACGGAGTCCGGGCCAGTCCTCGGCGACGGCAATGTCTACGTGATGGGGTCCGTCGGTGAGAATCCCCGACGCGAAAAGTTTCCGGCCGGCTGGGCGTTCAATGCCCGCACGGGCAAGCTCGTTTGGGAAGACGCCGCCGAAGGCGCGGGTGACCGTGGTAAGCTCGTGGACGGCGATTCTCGCCGAAGGGCACCTGTGGACGACCGAGTCCGGCACCACCGGCCAGGAATGGCGCGAAGGCGCGATCGTCAATCCCCTGACGGGCGCCTCCGAAGGAACCTACGGCGCGACCGTCGCCAACAGCCCAATCATCGACGGCAGCCATGTGCTGGGGCTGGCCGAACACTATGAATGCCCGGGCGTGTACATCGAATGCCGCTTGACGTCGACGACGCTGACCGCCACGGACTCCGAGGGCGGTGACACGCTGTGGAAGTTCAACGGTGACGGCCGCCTCGACTCGGGTCTGATCAGCGTGAACGGTGACGTTCTCGTCGGTTCCGCCTCGGGGAACCTCTACGCCCTCGACGAGCAGACGGGCGCGGAAGTCTGGAAATCGACGATGCCCGACGGTTTCCGTCCCGAGAACCGCGACGAGATCGGCACCCCGACGGGAATGGCGGCCAACGGCAATGTGCTGGCTGTCGCCGCCGGCGACAGCCTCACGCTGATGACCAGCGGCGGGCCGCCCAGCGAACCGTCCCCACTCCCGAATCTCCCACCACTCCCGGCGGCACCACGAACGCGGGTTCAAGCGCGGGACTCGGTGCCACCACCAGCACTCTCGCGATCGGGCCTGCTGGAGCCGTCGCGGGCTTGTCCCACAAACGTGCACCCACCTGCGCCGTCTCGGGGGGCATTCGCATGCATGGCCTTTCAGGCGGACGCCGGCGACTGCTCATCAAAGTACGCTGCGGTGCCGCCGGGCGGATGACACTCGCAGTGGGTTACGCACGCAAGGCCTACCGCGGTAGGACGCTCGGACCCGTGACCTTGCTGCGGAAGGCCGAGCGGGTAGGTGCCGGCACGACGACCGTCTCCGTGGTCCTCAGTGCGCACGCGGCGCGGTCTGCTGTCCCCGCACCGCCCCCTCAGGCTGAGCGTCTCGCTGGCGCAGGCCTGAGAACGGATGAAGTCGTCGACGGGCGACAACGTCGCCGCCGACGGCAGCGGCAACTTCACAGACGTGACGATGGCCCCGCCGGCGACGACGTTGACCGCCGGGGAAAACACCGTCGCGATCCCGGGCGGCGACGCCGGCGGCCACGACGGCGCGTCTGGCCTCCGTGGACAGCGGCACAAACGTGCCCGCGGCGACGCCGACCGCTGCCGCGCTGTCTGCCTCGATCGACAAGCAGGCGCATCGCAAGGTGGTGCGCTACGTGAAGGTGTACGTCAGTGGCCACTGGCGCACCTACAGGCCCGGGAAGTCGAAGAACTTCTCGCTGTACACCAGCGAGGGCGTGGTCGTGGGGCTCGCCAAGAGGACGAGGTGGCGCGCACCCGCCGGCGATGAGCTGCTGGCGGCTCCCACGATCAAGCTGCACAAGGGCTGGAACTTCGTCGCGGCGCCCAACCCGCTGGTGGACGTGACCTGCCATGCCACGCGCTTTGAGCTGGCCGGTAAAGGCGACCGCCTGGAGGAGATCTCGGTCGGCTGCAAGCCCAATACGGGCATGATCAGAAAGCCCAAGCACGGCAAGTGGGGTAACGACTTGGCGATGGTGATCGACGACGGAAAGGGCTTCTGGATCAAGGACGCGGGCTCCGCGACCTGGACGCCCAGCCCCACCCTCTACGTCAGGGGGAAGCGCACCACCGGCACCCCCACCGCGAGATAGCAGAGCGGGACAGTGGCGCGACGAGCAGCGCTCCACAGGACTTCCACCCCGCCGGGAGGACAAGACGGCTACGCATATCGCGCGGTCTGGGTGGGGCAACTCGGCGGTAAGGAGGCATCACAGTAGCCTGGGCCAGTGTGCGGGAATGTCCCTTGAGACGGGTGGAGTCTCGGCGATCGGTCCTGGCACAATATGGGCCAGATGCCGCAGTACGGAGTATGGCTACAAGAGGGTGTGAGGTCGGGGACCGGCGATAAGGCTCGATCCCGGCGAACGGCCTCTGACGCGCCCGAGGACAAACTGATCCAGTTTGTGTGGCGTGGGACCGCCGACGATCGCGAGGCGGCGGTACGAAGTGCGCTGACAGAGTGGAAGCGCCGCTATGGACCGAGGGCTCCCGGTGGTATGAGCTTCATCCAGGAGATCCTGCCCGACGACTCTGGTTACGAGCCCTGACTTTGAATACATCGGCGTCCCCCCGTCGGTAGACGGGTGTCGCGTGGGCCAGTGTCCGGGAATGTCCCTTGACGCCCAGCGGTCGCCGCTTCCCACAGAAGCGAAGGCCCCGTGGGAGATCCTCAGTAGACGGTGCCTCGGTAGCCAGTCAGCCGACCAAGTTCCGCGAGCAGTTGTGGGCCATAGGCTCGAGGCGTCCCGAAGCCTGCGGCGAGGCGATCGAGATTTCCGTTTGTCGCGGGCGCGCAACCCGTTAGTTGGACGCTGACGGTGACCCGCTGTCCTGCCGGGTACGCGAGTAGGGCGTCAACTCGCGAGCCCAGGTCGGCCGGACAGCTGAGTGCGACTGCCGGTGCCGGAGGGAGCCTGTTGAGGTTGTGCACAAGTCGATTCACGAGGCTCGAGTTGGTCACGAGCCTGGCACGTTCAAGCGCCAGCCTCGAAAGACGGCCGTAGCGACACAGGCGAACCGCCGCCGCGCCTGGGGGCGCCAACTCGCGGAGCGTCGCGGGCCAGAGGTTTGCATGTATGCGAGGCTCGCGTCGGTAACAGCCAGCGGGCACCGCGCTCCCAACCGAATGCCGCGCTAACCCCGCGGCGCTGCCGCTGCTCCAGCCAGCCGTGCCCAGCAGCGCTATCAGAGCACAGGTCATGCCGGCAGTGGCCTTGGTCATTCATCCATCATCGCCCTCGGCCCCGCAAGGGTCAACACGCCATTCGCTACCTCTCGACACGATTCTGGCCTGGGCCAGTGTGCGGGAATGTCCCTTGACGCGACTCGTGCTTCGCCGGTTCGTGGGCGACGCTGGGCGCAGAGCCTGTGGCGCTCATGCGGCTCTGCGGGGTAGCCGATAACCGTCCTGATGCCCCAACCGACCCGACGGGTCTATCGCACCAATGACGCCCTGATCGGACTTGCGATCTGTGCGTCCAAGAATCATCGAACGGTGGCCAGGTGACGACTTCCTTCCCTTGGCTGGGCCAGTGTTCGGGAATGTCGCTTGAAGCAAGGAGAGACTCACGCTCGTACGGGCAACGGCTCGCTACCCGCGAAGGAGGGCCATGCGCAGCGCCATCGAAGTCATCCCCGCGGGTCGCAGGCCGGTGCCAACCGGCTACCTACGCTCTCTGGGGGGTGATGGCGGTACTTGTGGCGTATGTGAGTGAGGGCGTTCGTGAGGGTGTTCGCCCTGGGTGACGGTGCCCGCGGTCGTGATCTTGCCGATCTTGCTTGTGCCGCCCTCGGTGAACCAGAGGTTCCCGTCGGGGCCTTGCGTGATGTGCGTGGGTTCGCTTGCTGCGGGCAGCGCGTATTCGGTGACGGTGCCAGCCGTTGTGATCTTGCCGAGCTTGCTCGTGTCGTAGTCGGCGAACCAGAGACTCCGGGCCGGCCCCGGGCTGATGCCGGTGGGCCTGCTTCCTGCGGGCAGCGCGTATTCGGTGATCGTGCCCGACGTTGTGATCTTGCCGATCTTGCTCGTGCCGCCCTCGGTGAACCAGAGGTTCCTGTCGGGGCCTTGCGTGATGCCCCAGGGTTCGCTTCCTGCGGGCAGCGCGTATTCGGTGACGGTGCCTGACGTTGTGATCTTGCCGATCTTGCCAAGTTGGAGGTCGGCGAACCAGAGGCTGCGGTCGGGCCCTTCCGTAATGGCGACGGGCTCGCTTCCTGAGGGCAGCTCGTATTCGGTGATCGTGCCCGACGTTGTGATCTTGCCGATCTTGCCGCTGCCGGCGTCGGTGAACCAGAGGTTCCGGTCGGGGCCCTGGGTGATACCGAGGGGGTCGCTTCCTCCGGGTAGTGCGTAAAAGGTGACGGTGCCTAACGTTGTGATCTTGCCGATCTCGTTCTGGCCGGGACCCGTGAACCAGAGGTTCCCGTCGGGGCCTTGCGTGATGCCCCAGGGTTGCGTGCCGTTCAGCGCGTACAGCGAGTATTCGGTGACTGTGCCCGATGTCGTGATCCTGCCGATCTCGCCGGTGAGGGAATCGGCGAACCAGAGGTCCCCGTCCGGACCCGGGGTGATGCCGGCAGGGTAGCTTTCTGCGGGCAGCGCGTATTCGGTGATGGTGCTCGACGCGAGCGCCGCGCTCGCCATCGTCAACGCGGCCACCAGGGCCGCGAGGATCAATGCCGGTCCTCGCCGGTGCCCCACGGTGCAGGGTCCTGCCAGGACGCTCATCGCTCGACCGATCAATCGCTTCTCCACCGGACGCTTCGCTGACATGACCGTAGACCCTCCTCCTTGTCGGCCCTCCCTGGAGGCCTAAAGCCGCCGGAGTCCGTTCTAAGCCTGACCTGGGATCCGCGTGGGCGAGCCTATCGGATCCAGTTGAACTATTGTCGGCTGGACCGGTGCCCAGCCGTCCGCGCGGCTCTCCTCCGACGGCACGGCCAACCCGTTTGAGGTCGTTCTGGCGAGGCGGAGCCGAGCCCTTGACTTGAACTAGCAACGAAACTCGTCAGCCAAGCGGTGCTGGGACGGGCGGCCGGGGCGACGGAGCGGTCGGGGCGCCGGAGTGGACGGACGGACAGCCCGAGGGCCGGCAGGCCCCGCGGTCTGGCCGCCCGCCCGCGCCGCCGTGCCCGCCCGCCCCGGCACCCCCCATACGCCGGCACGGACGGTGTGATGCGGACCTCCCGCCAACCAGGCCCCGTCGCTCCTCTCCCTCAGTGCTGCGGCTGACACGGAGGCGAAGCCGACGCCTCCGCCGGATGGGGTACTTCGTCGTTAGGCAGCCAGCCGGGGCTCGCCCGTTTGTACACGGCCGCCGTAGTCGTTAATCTGGGATTACATGGCGGAGCAACCTGAGCCACCCGAGGACTTCCGCTCCCAGCGCATGGAGTCGCCCGAGGGCAAGGGCCTAGCCCGCAGAACGTGGGAGGCGTACTCGGCGGCTGCGAACCGGGTGGCGGGACCGACGCTCGAACCCATCGTCCGGCCAATTGCTCGCCGCATGGCGGCGCCCGTCGCGGTGGACCTGTATGGCTTCTGGCTGTGCTGGCATCTGGAAGGGGGCTTTGAGGGCTTGCGTGAGGCGGGCATGAGCCGCTCGGCGATCTACCGGCGCCTGAAACTGTTTCGCAAGTACTTCCACGCACACCCGGACGAGTACCGAATGCCCGGGGTCTCGATTGATCTAAAGGCCTACCACCGGGCAGAGGACCTCCCGAGGGTCGAGGTCGAGAGCTAGTCCCAGAACACGGACTATCCGTCCGACAGCTGGCCTACAGTCCCGATGATGGGACCACGTCAGCGACCAGTAGCCGGATACGCCACGGCGCCCGATGTGATGAGGCTCCGTCGTTGCAGGTCGGGCGATCAGCTGAATCACGCGATAGTGCCGTGTTCGCGACACGCGATCGGATTCCCGAGCTGCCAGCCAGGTGATCGCCTCGCGGATAGCTTGGAGCGATTTGTCTTACGCACGGCCGCGACAGCGTCGAGCCACGCGAGCTGCAATGGCAGCAAACGAACCGTGATTGTTGGGCGCGAGGACATTATCCATTGCGCGCTCTGGTTTACATAACATGCATTATCGAGCGTTGTAGGAAAGCCCGGCGGGGGTACCTCATGGCGGCCCCCGTCTGCGCCGATAGAGAGCTGTCATGGCGAAGGCACACTCGATTGCACTGCTCGCAGTCGGGTCTGCGCTGCTCGCGGGCTGCGGTGGCTCGGGAAACGCGCGGCTGAGCGCCGCAGAGCTCGCGGCTCAAGGCACGGCGATCTGCGACCGGGCGAGTGCCGCCGAGCGAGGCATTCAGGGCTCGGATGCCGTGACGGCGCTGGCGCCCATCGTCCGCCGCGAGATCTCGGCATTGGGAAAGCTCTCGCCGCCCGCCGGCGCGCAGGGCGCCTACGCCACGCTGCTCGGGGACTTCTCACAGCTCACAGAACTGCTTGGGTCGCTGTCGTCTGCGGTGACCCGCACCGGGAGCGCACCGCCGGACATCCTCAGTCGCGGCGCCGAAGTGGCAACTCGGGCCGCGGCGGTAGCCCGCCCACTCGGTCTCACCGCATGCACTGCGCCCCAGTAGCCCACGTATTGCGGATCTGGGCCCAAACACCTATCCCCCCGGAGTTTTTCTTCTGTCGTGTCTTGATTGAGGTTTTGGTATGCCATACTCTTTTTCCATGGCAACCCAGGATCTGCTGCGCTCGCAGGCTGTCGAGGACTACTCCAAGGCCATTTTCTCGCTCGAGTCGCGCAGTGAGGAGCCGGTCGCCACGAGCGCCCTGGCAGAGCGGCTGGGCATCACGCCCGGCTCGGTCTCAGCGATGCTGAAGCGGCTCGAGGATCTGGGCCTCATCACGCACGTGCCATACCGTGGCGTGCGCCTCACCGCCGATGGGCGGCGGCTCGCGCTCGAGGTGATCCGCCACCACCGGCTGCTCGAGAGCTATCTGGCCGATGCGCTGGGAATGCCGTGGGATCGAGTTCACGCCGAGGCGGAGGTGCTCGAGCACGTGCTCTCGGAGGACCTCGAGCAGCTGATCGCGGCCAAGCTCGGACATCCCACCGTCGACCCCCACGGCGACCCCATCCCCAGCGCCGAGCTGGAGCTCGAGGAGCGAGCGACGCGCAGCATGGAGTGTCTCCGGCCCGGTGACGAGGGTGTCTTCGTGCGCGTCTCGGATTCGGACCCGGCAATGCTCCGATACCTCGCGGGCTGCGGGATCTCGCCCGGAGACCGCTTCACGGTGCGCGATCGCCAGCCGTTCGGCGGCCCCCTGTTCGTTCTGTTCGGGGAGCGCGAACACGCCATCGGCGGTCAGCTCGCCGGTGCCATGCATGTCGAAGTCGACGAGGCGCCTGAGGGATCCGGCGCCCCGGTCCAGAACGAGTTGGTCGATGGCGACGACTGAGGCCGTCGCTGCGCCAGGCCTCGCGCTTCCGCCGCTGACCGAGGAGGACCTGGCTCGCTCCCAGGACCGCTCGCGCGTTCATCGCGCGCGCCGTCACCGCAGGCGTTGGTATCTGCTGTGGCTGCTCGTCGGCCCCGGGATCCTCGCCATGCTCGGCGAGAACGACGGACCGAGCATGATCGCCTACGCCTCCGACGGCGCTCAATATGGGCTCGGGTTCTTCGTGCCGTTCATCCCGGTGCTGTTCGCGATGGCCTTCATCTGCCAGGAGATGTGCATGCGCGTCGGAGCCGTCACCCACCGAGGCTACGGCGAGCTCGTGCTGCAGCGCTACGGCCGGGTCTGGGGCTGGTTCGGCGCCGGCGATCTAACCCTCACGAACCTCGTAACGCTCGTGGCCGAGTTCGTCGCCATCCGCGTCGGGCTCGCATACTTCCACCTGGGCTCGGCCGTGGCGGTCGTGCTCGGGCTGGCGCTCGTGGTGTTCACGCTCAGCGGCGGGCGCTACTGGCGCTGGGAGCGCATCGTGCTCGGCCTGGCGCTGTTCAACGGCCTGTTCCTGGTTGCGGCGATCCTCGTCAAGCCCGACGTCGGCGGGATCGTCGGCGCTCTGGACTTCACCCCCTTCCCCGGGGGCAGCTTCAACACGCTGCTGCTGCTGCTCGCGTCCACGATCGGAGCAACGGTGACGCCGTGGATGATCTTCTTCCAGCAGAGCGCCTCGGCGGACAAGGGCATGACCCCCGGCGACGTCCAACACGGTCGCTACGACACCGTCATGGGTGCGGTTCTCGCCGCGATCTTCGGCATCGGGGCACTGATCGCCGGGGCCGCGCTGCTCACCCACAACGGATCGGGCATTCAGGGATTCGCGGGCGCAGGGTTTCCGCAGGCGCTTAAGCACGTCGCCGGCGGCGCGGTGGGTACCGTGTTCGCGCTGGGGCTGATCGAGGCCGGCGCCGTGGCCATCCTCACGATCTCCGCCAGCACTGCCTACGCCGCCGGGGAATGCATCGGCGTCTCTCACAGCTTCAACAACTCACCCGGCAACGCCGCCGTCTTCTATGCGGCCAACTTCGGCATCGCGCTGCTGGCCGCGGTCGTCATCCTGATTCCGGGCGCGCCGCTCTTGTCGATCGCGCTCAATGCCAATGTGCTGGCGACCGTGCTCCTCCCCGTCAGCCTGGTCTTCATGGTCATGCTCGCCAATGACGAGGGACTGATGGGCCGCTGGGTCAACAGGCGCTCGACCAACGTCATCGGGATAGCGGTGATCGCGTTCGTCGGCCTGTGCGGCGCCGCTTACGGCATCGACTCCTTCCTGTTGAGCGTCCATCTCATCGGCTCATGAAGGCGGCGACACCCATCGACAGCGACGCGCCGGGCACCGGCGCCGCACCTCATGCCGACCACACGCCGCACGAGCGCTTCGATGATGAGCTGGTCATGGACCTCGAGCGCGACCAGTTCGTGGTCGAGACCTCCCAACCGGTCGCCGCGGCCACGCTCAGCCCACGCGTCACGGCTGCTCTGTGGGGATTGCGGGTGTTCGTCGTCCTCGTCAGCCTGATGGTGATCTACACCTTCTTCTACCAACTGGGTTAGGGACCCTGACAGCGTCGGCCGGTGACGCCGCGAGCACGCGCCCACCAGCGTGAGCTCACGTCGTCAGCAGGCGCACGATCGCAGCAATTCCGACGGCGACGATGATCGCCCGCAACGCTCGGGGGTCGAGCCGGCGCCCATAGCGTGCGCCGAGCTGCGCACCGAGGATTGAGCCGCCCGCGATGATCGCAGCCGGCGCCCACGCGACGTGCGCCGCAAAGATGAAGTACACGCCGGCCACGGCGTTGACCAGGCCGGCGAGGACGTTCTTCAGGGCATTGGTGCGGTGCAGGTCCTGTCGCAGCGCCACGCCGAGGATCGCAAGCAGCAGAATCCCCTGGGCGGCGCCGAAGTACCCGCCGTATACGCCGGTGGCGTAGATCGCAAGCGGCGTGAGGATCCTGCCGCTTCTGTCGACGTCGATCTCACGCTCGATGAGCCAGCGGCTCAGGCGTGGCTGCAACACCGTCAGCACAAGCGCGATCGCGATGAACACGGGCACGATGGCCTTGAACGCCGACGCTGGCAGCACGAGCAGCAATACCGCGCCGGTGATTCCCCCGAGCAGCGACATCGTGCCCAGCCGCACCACGCGCGAGCGCTGCCCGGCCAGCTCTCGCCGGTAGCCGAAGGCTCCTGATACCGATCCCGGGACGAGCCCGACGGTGTTCGAGACGTTGGCCGTCACCGGCGCGTACCCGAAGGCCAGCAATACCGGGAAGGTGATCAGCGTGCCGCTGCCGACGACCGTGTTGATCATGCCGGCCGCCACGCCCGCAAGCGCGATGCAGACGATCTCGCCGAAGCTCATGCCGGGCGTACGATCGGCTCGCCGGAGCGCTCAGGCCAGGAATTCAACGATCGATCTCGTGAAGCTGGGGTCGGCGAGGGCTTCGATGTGGTTACCCGAGACGAGTCGCAACGTGGCGTCCGGGATCGCCTCTGCGAGGACCTCCGGTCTCACGGCGAGGGGGTCGGAGTCGCCCGCCAGGACAAGCGTCGGCGCCGAGATGCGCTCAAGTGCGATGTTGCCTCGATAGATGGCCGACGCCTGCGCGACCATGGCCTCACGATCGGCGCCCAGCGCGTCGGCGAGCGCGCGAAACGCCGACGCCTCGGGCGAGCGCGACGATGAGGGATCCTCGGCGCTGAGCGCTTCGATGATCGACTCGTTGGAGACCGCACGCCTGTCCACCCCCCCGCACTCGATCACGCCAGAGCCGACGCCCCCGATGATGAGACGCCGCACTCGTTCACCTCCACTGGCGAATATGAGTGACACGATCGCTCCCATCGAGTAGCCGACGAGGTCGACCTCGGCTGCGCCGACCGTGTCGAGCAGGACGGCGAGATCGCGCGCCATGCGCTCCTCGCCGTAGCGGGCCGGGTCGTGCGGCTTCTCAGAAGCCCCGTGTCCCCTGGCGTCCGGCGCGATCACAGAGCGTCCGGCGCCGAGAAGCGCCTCGAGGACCCCGGTGGCGACCCAGTTTGCGTTGGCGTCCGCGACGAAGCCGTGGTGGAGCACGACGGGCGGTGACGGCGCCCCTCCCCCTCGCCCCACTGCTGGTAGGCGATCTGAGTGTCATCCCAGCTCTTGAAGCTCTTCACGGGCCCTCCGCCGTTTGAAGACGGTTCGAGAGGCTATCTGCACGCGCCCCACGCGCGAGCCCGCGCGGCGGCGGACGGGAACCCGAAGAAGGGAGTAACATCGGTGCCCTGGATGCCCTGGGCGGGATTTGGACCCGCGCCGCGAGGTGTTTAAGACCTCCGCTCTACCAGGCTGAGCTACCAGGGCGTGCGTCGCAGACGCCTTGACGGGCGGAACTCGAGCCTCCCGTCAGGGTTTCTCGACGTTTCTCTATCGTCCGTCCGGCGGCGGTTCTTGAACGCGTCGCCGCGCTTCTGCGCTGTTCGTACTAGGCTTCAGCCAGTAGAGCGATCTATCTAATAGCCCCCAGCCCGGAGGTCCGCCGATGACTCCCCCCCGCCGTCCCCGCGGGTGGTTGCGCCACTACGCCGGCCTGCTGATGCCCGACGCCGCAGCGGCGACTCGCGCGTCGTTCGAGCGTGACGCCGGCGAGCGCGCCCAGCGACTCTCCGCGACGATCGCCGACCGCACAATGGGCGGCGCCCGCAGCCGCCCGCGCATGCGTGCACTCACCGCAGCGCCGGGGGCGAGGTTGCGCTGGCGGTCGGTCGCCGCTCCGCGGCCGCCCGGACCTCGCGGGGCGATCGTTCGCCCGATCGCCGCATCCACCTGCGACATGGACTGTCCCGTGATGCTCGGCGCCACGCCGATCGCGCTGCCGCTGCACCTCGGTCACGAATGCGTCGCTGAAGTGCTGAGCGTCGGCGGGGAAGTGGCCACGGTGCGTCCGTCCGATCGCGTGATCGTGCCGTTCCAGATCAACTGCGGTGATTGCCATGCGTGCCGCGCCGGGCGCACGGGAAGCTGCACAAGCGTTCCGCCCATCTCGATGTATGGGTTCGGCATCGCCACAGGACACTGGGGCGGCGCGTTCTCCGAGCAGCTGGCCGTTCCGTACGCCGACGCGATGCTTGTGCCGCTGCCCGACGGGATCGACCCCGCCGCGGCCGCCAGCGTCGCCGACAACATCTGCGACGCCTATCGGCACATCGGTCCGCACCTGCCGGCGGTGCTGGCGGATGATCCCGACGCGGAGATACTGATCCTCGCCGCGGTCAGGAGGCGCTCGCTGTTCACGCCCAGCTGCCCCCTGTACGTGGGATTGATCGCCCGCGCCCTTGGTGCTCGCCACGTCTATTTCGCCGACAGCCGCCCCGGCGTCCGCGCACAGGCCGAACGCCTCGGAATGAAAGCGCTGCACCCCAACGAGCTGCGAGGCAGGGCGCCGTTCCCGCTCGTGGCCGACGTGAGCGTTGCGAGCCTGGACCTCGCGCTCTCGAGCACCGCCCCGGACGGTGTCTGCTCGAGCTCCGGTGGCCTTCACCGGCGCGCGCGGATCCCCTTCGTTCAGATGTACATCCGCAACGTGACCCTGCACGTCGGGCGCACTCACGTGCGCGCGCTCATCCCGGAGGTCCTCGAGTTGATGAGCAGCGGCGACCTGCGCCCCGAGACGGTCACCACGACCGTGGCCGCCCTCGACGACGCTCCCGCCGTCCTGCGTGAGCACTTCCTCGGCGGCGAGAGCGTAAAGACCGTCCTCACCGCCTGAGCCCAGCGGGCCGAGCCCGTCCGCGGCGGACGGGACAATCTCCAGGCAGCAATTCGGCAACGACGCGATCGGGGTGGATGGGGCAATGATGAGAGTCCTGCGCGATGCCTTCGAGACGCTGTGGCCGCGCGCCGGCGACCGCCACGGGCCGCTCACGCCGATGCTGGTCGCACTCACCATGCTGACGGGCGTCGTGGACGCGGCGAGCTACCTGAAGCTCGGACACGTGTTCGTCGCAAACATGACCGGCAACGTCGTGTTCGTCGGCTTTGCGCTCGCCGGCGCACGCGGACTGTCGGCCGCCGCATCGCTGATTGCGCTCGGGTCGTTTCTCGTCGGAGCACGGCTCGGTGGATGGCTCGTCGCGCACAACCCCGCACACCGAGGTCACATGCTGCGCGCGGCCACCTCGGCCCAGGCAATGCTCATCGTGCTGGCATTGCTGCTTGCGCTGTCTGTGAGCGAACCCCTGCAGAAGGGCACCCGCTATGGCCTCACGGTTCTACTCGCCCTGGCCATGGGGACGCAGAACGCATCCGCACAGTCGCTGGCGGTGCCCGAGCTGACGACCACGGTGCTCACGCGGACGCTGACGGGCATCGGCGTCGATTGGGCCGGTCCGGACTCCAAACTCGGTCGCAGGATCGTCGCCGTGGCCGCGATGCTTCTCGGAGCGCTGGGCGGCGGGCTGCTCGCGCTCGAAGTGTCCGTGGCGGCCGGTCTCGCGGCGGCCGCCGCGATCGCGCTCACGGTCGCGCTGAGCGTACATGTTGCGTCTCGCACGGGGGCTGCCTGGGCGCGGGTGTGATCTTGCACCGCTGATACGCCCGCCGGCCGGGCGCGCGCCGGATGTTGGCCTTTTCAAGATCGAGTCCCCTTTTGACGTCGGAGGTCGGCCGTTAGCCTGGGTTCACACATGAGAGGGCTCATTGAGAGCGCGCGCGGTGCCCGCGGGCGTGCCGTACTGCTGGTCTTGGCAATCGGAGCGGGGGTGGCGATCCTGTTCGCGGTCTCGCACGAGTTCGGGAACCCGCTCGCCTCTCGCCAGGCGAGCGCCTCCACATCGCCTGCACCTCTGTCTGCCACACGCCTGCTGGCATTGCCGGCGCGCAAGATCTCCAACGGGACCGAGCCACTGCGAGTGCTCCTGTCTGCACCCGTCGCCGCCGACTCGCCGCCGCCGACCCTCAGGCCCGCGGTCGCGGGCGCCTGGACCGCGGCCGGCGGCTCAGAGGTGTTCACGCCGGTGTCCACGCTTCAGCCCTGCTCGACATACACCCTGACGGTGTGGGCGAACACGGTCGCCACTGGCCACTCGCGTCTTGGTCGCCGGCGCACCATCGGGCTACGCGTCGCATGTCCGCCGGTCGCCGCCGCCCAGCAGGCCCTTGCCCGCCTCGGCTACCTCGGCGCGAGCTTTCACTCTCTCTACGCCGTCCAGATTCCGCCCGGCCCCGAGACGCGTCGCGAAGCGGCCACCGACGCCTTTCGCCCGCCGCGCGGCAGGCTCGCCCCGGATCCCTCCAATGCGCCCCCGGTCGCAATGGGTCAGCTCGACGAGACGACCAGAGGAGCGCTGACCGTCTACCAGTCCGATCACGGGCTGGAAGAGACCGGTGAACCCGATTCCCCGACCTGGGCCTCGTTGCTGGCGGCCGAGACCGCCAACCGCCGCAACCCCAGGCCCTACACGTGGGTGTCCGTGTCCGAGTCCGAACCGGAGACCCTTGAGGTGCATCGCGGGAGCCACATCGCGCTGAGCACCGCCACCAACACCGGGGTTCCGGGCGCCGAAACCCCACAGGGGATATTCCCGATCTTCGCTCGCGACATCTCCACCACGATGAGCGGCACCGACGTTGACGGCACCAAATACGTGGTCCCTGACGTGCCGTGGGTCAACTACTTCAACGGCGGCGATGCCGTACACGGCTATGCGCGCGCCTCATACGGCTTCCCTCAGTCCAATGGCTGCGTCGAGCTGCCGATCGAAACGGCCCACGTCGTCTACGGCATGCTCGCCGTCGGCGACATCGTCGACATCACCTGAGGCTCGCCGCTCGCCGGCGTCAATTCACGGTCAGCGTCCCTTCCATACCGGCCATACGGTGTCCGGGGACCGAGCAGTAGAACTTGTAGGTGCCCGGTTTGAGGGTGAGCGACAGCGACTTCGTGCCCCCCTGGAATGTCGGCGTGGCGCCCAGGACGGCGTGCGAGGAGGATTCGACCGTAACGTTGTGGCCGAGCGGGGACATGTTCGCGAAGTCGATCGTCACGTGGCCGGCTTTGGCGGTCAGCGAGGTGGTGTTGTATTTCAGCTGGCCTTCGGAGTTGGCCGCGAGGCTGAGCGTCTGCCCGCTGGAGGCCGCGGGGGCCGTGGAGGTCGCTGTGCTGGAAGTCGCCGGGGTCGAGGTGGTGGCCGGCGTGGAAGCCGAGGAGCTCGTGCTGCTCGAGGAGCTGCCACAGGCGCTGAGGGCGAGCAGCCCGATTGCGAGTGCCAGCAACGATGCCTTCGGTAGGTGACGGATCTCTGCTCGACGTCCTGCGTTGAAGCTCACGATCAGATCCTCTCGGTTGGGGCCATGGTCCTTAGGACACCGCCCGGCACGGATCCTTCCCGATCGTGTAGACCGTCGAGCGCTGATTCAGCGCTCTCAGGATACGCGTGCGGGCGGCGCGCCGGGCGCCGGTGCGGTTCGGGGCTGCCGTTCACGCCGCCGGTCGCCCTCAGTAGCCGTAGCCGGGCGTCGTCGGGGTGGTCGTTTCCGGGGTGGTACTCGGCGCGGTGGGCGTAGTGCTGGGGACGCTCGGCGTCGGGGAGCTCGCGGCGCTCGACGCCGACACCGCATGCCAGGTGCCGCCGAAGCTTACGATGCCTTCGCCGTTGGCTTCACCCTTGGCGTGATCGTCTGAGAATCGGTACAGCGGGCGGCCGCGAAGCGTCACCTGGAGCAGCCCGTCGCTGCGCCGCAGGATGCCGAGGTGACCTTGCACGCCCGACCCGGCCCTCAGCTTCGTCTTGCGCGAGGGAACCGTGAGCGGAGGCCAGGTTTTCAGGCACGCGGCACTCGTGCACAGGAGGTGATGGGTCGTCTCGGGGGTCAGCGCATACAGGGTGCGGCCCTGCGCGTTGACCACGACCCGCTTGCCGAGTCCTTGGTTTGAGGCCGAGTCGACGGTCGCGGCGCCACCCGCTCCGAGCGCCCCGGCGGCGAAGGATGCGCCAACCGCCAGCACTGCGATGACCGTGCAGGCGACCAGGCCCCACCGGCCTCTGCGCCGCGACGCCGTGGGGGTCGTCTGTCGGTGAGCGCTAATCGTGTTCGGCGTGCTGGCATCCATCATGGGCTCTCTCTTTCACTCGTGGTCACTACCAAGGCAGACGCCGCTTGTGGCGGAATCCTTCCTGGCGCCCGCGCCCGCGCCCGTCACGGCTCGGTGTGAATCACGACATCGGCGACGTTCGCGATCTCCTCACGCAGCCTCTCCTCGAGCTCGCCCGCCAGCAGGTGGGCATCGGCCAGCGACTCGCCGGCCGGCATCCCCAGCGTGATGAACAGGACACGACCGCCGTTGGTGGACAGCAGAGTCACCCTGCGTGGTCCCTCCCCGGTGCGCTCGCGCACGAGCCGCTCGACCTCATGCTTGAGGACGAGGTCCTCGCCGGCATCGCCCGGGCTGGCGGTGAGCGTTCGCTCGAGCGGCTCGAGGTGTGTCTGCACATCTGCTACCCCGGGCCTCGCGCGGATCGCCTGCTCGACCCGCTCAGCGATCTCGTGTGCGCTTGCGAGGTCGAGATCAGGCGGGAACTTCAGGTGCAGCGAGACGCTCACCGAACCCGGTTGTTCAAAGATGTTGATGTCGTGCGCCTCCTTCACCAGCGGCTCGGCCAGCGCGATCGCGAGGACACGATCGCGCAGATCGAGTCCGCGGCGGCGGGGCTCGACGTGGACGACGACGTCGCTGCCGGGCAGCGCATCCTCGACGGCGGCCTCGATCAGATCTGCCGCGCGGTGCCCCTCGACCACGGCCTGCCCGGGCGGTACCGTGACGACGGCGTCGGCGAAGTAGCGTCCGGCGGACTCCCGCAAGCGCAGGCGGTCCAGCTCGACGTCGGCGCCCAGGTCCGCGATCGCCCGCTCGGCGGCCTCGCGCGCCTCAGACGGGGTGCGGTCCATCAGGATGTTTGCGTTCTCGGCGATCAGGTGCAATGCGGCGGCGAAGATGATCGCGGCCACGAGGAGCGCGGCGATGGAGTCGCCCTGGGCAAAGCCCGCACGCACGGCCAACAGGCCGGCGAGCACGGCGATCGAGCCCGCCATGTCTGCGGCGAAGTGGAAGGCGTTGGAGCGAAGCGCGGGGCTGTCGTAGCGCCGGGCGGCGGCGAGCGAGACGGTCGTGCGGCTGAGGTCCAGCACCAGCGCAACCCCGATCACCGCGAACTGATACCAACGGATCTGCGGAGCCGTGCCCGCACCGGCGAGTCGGCGGATGGCCTCAACGGTCACGAGCAGGCCACCCGCGAGCAGAATGGCCGCCTCCCCCAGGGCGCCCAGATTCTCCGCGCGACGGTGACCGTAGGGGTGCTCTGAGTCGGCCGGTCTGCCGCCCAGCCGCACGGCGAAGAACGTGAGCGTCGCAGCGATCACGTCTCCGCTCGACTCGATCCCAGCGGAGGCCAGCGCGAGGCTCCCGGTCGCGAGGCCCACCCCCAGCTTCAGAGCCACGAGGATGCTGGCCACGCCGATCGAGGCAAGCGTCGTGCGCTGCGCGCTGGGCATCCGATCGTGCTCGGTGGACTCGATCATCGCTAGAGACTAGGTGTCCGCTGCGACGCGGCGCGCGACCCGTCCGACGCGGCCGCTCTTTAGTTCCGTGGGGATGCTGCGTATCGTGAACTGATGGCTCACGATCACGCCGCGCACACCCACGCGGTCAACGCCGAGGCTGACCGCGGCAAGCTCACCGTAGCCCTCGCTCTGATCGTGGCCTTCATGGCCGTGGAGGTGGCCGCCGGCATCCTCGCGCACTCATTGGCGCTGCTCTCAGATGCGGCGCACATGCTCGCCGACGCCGCCGCGATCGGCTTCTCGCTGTTCGCGCTGCGATTGGCCGCCCGTCCGGCCAAGGGCGCGATGACCTTCGGCTTCAGGCGCATGGAGATCCTCTCCGCCCAGGCCAACGGCGTGACCCTGCTGGTGCTCGCGGCGTTCATCACCTACGAGGCGATCCGCCGGCTGTTCGACCCGCCCCACGTTCGCGGCCTGCTCATGCTCGTCGTTGCGCTGATCGGCGTGATCGTCAACCTCATCGCGATATGGACCCTCGCAAAGGCCAATCGCCGGAGCCTGAACCTCGAGGGCAGCTTCCAGCACGTCCTCACGGATCTGTACGGCTTCATCGGCACCGCGATCGCCGCGGCGGTGATCCTCGTGAGCGGCTTCGAGCGCGCAGACCCGATCGTGTCCATCCTGATCGCCGGGCTCATGACCCGCTCGGGCATCTCGCTCGTGAAGGCCTCGAGCCGCGTGTTCCTCGAGGCGGCGCCGACGGGACTGGATCCCCAGAGGATCGGCGAGGCACTCGTCGGCCGGCCCGGGGTAGTCGAGGTGCATGATCTTCACGTGTGGGAAATCACGAGTGGCTTTCCCGCGCTCTCAGCGCATGTGCTCGTCGCTTCAGACACCGACTGTCACGCCGCTCGCCGAGACATGGAGGCGATCCTGCACAGGCGCTTCGGACTGGATCACACGACGCTGCAGGTCGACCACGCAGGCGCAGAGCTGCTGAAGATCGAGCCGCCCGATCTGGCACGCGCGGACGCTCAGGGCGAGCTGAGCCCCCAGCACGAGCACTGAGACGACCGAGCGCTACCTGCCGTCAGCCGAGCTGCCCGCTGGGGCGGATCAGCACCTCATTGACGCTCACATTGGGCGGCTGGCCGATCGCATAGAGCACCGCGTTGGCGATGTCCTCGGCCTCCATGAGCGTGACGCCCTGGAAGCGCTTGGCCATCTGCTCGAGCACCTCCGGGCGGTTGTGTCCGGCGAGCTCCGTGGCGACGGCGCCCGGCTCCACGAGGGTCACGCGCACGCCAAGAGCGACCGCCTCCTGGCGCAGCGACTCAGAGAACGCGCCCACCCCGAACTTCGTCAGGTTGTATACGCCGGAACCGGCTCGAGCGACGCGACCGGCCACCGAGCTCACGTTGACGATGTGCCCCGAGCCCTGCGAGCGCATAAGCGGCAGCGCGGCGTGAGTGCAGTAGAGCACCCCGAACACGTTCGCCTGGATCATCCGCCGCCACTCCTCGGTGGGGGCGTTCTCGATCGGGCCGAGCAGCATCACGCCGGCGTTGTTGACGAGCACGTCAAGGCGACCGAGCTCGGCGTGAGCGCGCTCGATGAATGCGCGCGCCTGGCCCTCCTCACCGACGTCCGTCGGCACGGCCATCGCCTGGGCGCCCTCCTCTTCGATGCGCTGCGCCAGCAGCTCGATGCGCTCGACTCGCCGCGCGGCGAGAGCCACGGCCGCCCCGGCTCGCGCGCAGCTCAGGGCGATTGCTTCGCCGATGCCCGATGAGGCGCCCGTGACCGCAACCACCCGGTTCGACAGGTCAATGGCCATGCGCCGAGCTTAGCTCGCCAAACTCACCCAGCCAAGACGCCGCGCCGATAGGGGCCACAGCCACGGTCGAGCTTTTCGAGCATCTCACGGGTTTAGGCCTTTAGCGGCACGAGCATTTGTGGTCTCAAGGGCAGGTGAGGCCGTATGCGGTGTCGAACGAGATCCCTGAAAGTGGCGGCTGGAGGGATGATTGACAACGCAACTATCAAGGCGTATAATTCCGACTCCAAGCATCGGATTAGAAGGATTCTCATGTCAGACACAACCGTAAACCCAACCGCAACGCTCGATCCGCAGGGTCCCGCCAAGGGCGAGGACTCCGAGACCGTGCTGGACGGCGCGCCCGCCGTGGCGCCTGGACGGCTCGACAGCCCCATCGAGCGCACCGACCTCGGCGACGCCGGACACGTTCATTCCCGAGGCCGTCGACCAGCTGCTGGCGCACTCGCGGCGCTACCCCCTGCTCACTCCGGCTCAGGAGATCGAGCTGGCCAAGCGGATCGAGCGCGGTGACCTGCACGCCAAGGAACTGCTCGTCAACTCCAACCTGCGCCTGGTCGCCTCCAACGCACGGCGCTACCAGAACCAGGGCCTGCCGCTTGCCGACCTCGTTCAGGAGGGCATGCTCGGCCTGATCCGCGCCAGCGAGAAGTTCGACTGGCGCAAGGGTTTCCGCTTCTCGACCTACGCCACCCTGTGGATCCGTCAGGCGATTCAGCGCGGCCTGGAGAACTCCGGGCGCACCATCCGCCTGCCAGTGCACGTCGCCCAGCGCTCCCGCAAGGTCGGGCGCGTCGAGCGCGAGCTGTCCGTGCGTCTGGGCCGTGAGCCGACGATCGAGGAGCTGGCCGAGGAGACCGGGCTGCCGATCGAGCAGGTCGAGGAGGTCCGCCACCAGCGCGCCGCCCTCGTCAGCCTCGACCAGCAGATCGGCGAGGACGGCGACACCGCCCTCGGCGACCTGCTCCCCTCCGACGCCGAGGTGCCCGAGGAGACGGCTTGGGACAACGAGCGCGAGCGGATCGTGCACCAGCGCGATCTCGCAGCTGCCCGAAACCGAGCGCAAGGTCCTCACGCTGCGCTTCGGCACCGGCCGCGAGGAGCCGCAGACGCTGACCGCGATCGGCAAGCGGCTCGGATTCTCCGCCGAGCGGGCCTCTCAGCTCGAGCAGCGCGCCCTGAAGAAGCTCGCCGAGTCGCCTGAGCTGGCGGCACTGCGCGAGGCCGCGTAGAACCTCTAAGCTGGCCCCCACAGCCGGCCTACAGGATCGGCGCGAGGAGGCACATGTCGCGGAAGTCGTTGTGGGAAAGGATCGTGCAGTGGACGATCTCCGTGGGCGAACGGATGCTGGTCCCGGTGGAGCGATTCATCGGGCGCCGCTCGCTCGTCGGCGACGCGACCTTCTTCCCGGTGCGAGAGCTTCCCGTGGGTCGAGCACATCGAGGCGAACTGGATGGTCATCCGCGATGAGCTCGAGCGCTGCTCGAGGACCACGAGGGGCTGGCCAATTTCCAGGACATCTCCAAGGACCAGATCGAGATCACCGACGACGACCGCTGGAAGACGTTCTTCCTCTACGGATACGGCTTCAAGGCCAAGCTGGGCGTCGAGATGTGCCCGCGAACGGCCGCCCTGATGCGAGCAGATCCCGGGGATGAAGACCGCGATGTTCTCGATTCTCTCTCCGCGCAAGCACATCCTGGACCACCGCGGCCCCTACAAGGGGGTGCTGCGCTATCACCTCGGGCTGATCGTGCCCCGCGACGCCGAGGCCTGCCGAATCCGCGTCGGCGATGACATCCGCCACTGGGAGGAGGGCAAGAGCATGATCTTCGACGATACCTTCAACCACGAGGTCTGGAACGACACCGACGAGACGCGGGTCGTGCTGTTCGTCGACGTCCTGCGGCCCCTCCCCTCCCCGAGTCGCTGATCAATCGATTGATCGTCGCCGCGATCGGCTATTCGCCCTTCGTGCTGGACGCCAAGCGCAACCAGGAGGCGTGGGAAAAGCGCTACCGCGAGCGCGCGCATGCCCGGGAGCTCGCTGCAGCACCCTCCGCCTGAGCCCTCACAGGCTCACACCGACGCTTTCCTGCCAGGGGATCGCTTTCGAGGCCCAGGTGTTGAGCACCGTGAACTCGCCCGTGAGGATCAGCAGGCCGAGCAGCGATCATGACGGCGCCGCCGACGCGCGATGACGACCGGGAAAGTGGCGCTTGACGACGCTCAGCGCTTCGGTCATGCGCTCGAATGCCAGAGCGATCACCAGGAACGGGATCGCCAGGCCCGGCGGAGTAGAAGGCCAGCAGCAGGGCCCCGTGGGCGGCCGAGCTCGAGATCGCCGCCTGGGTGAGGATCGCCCCGAGGGTGATGCTCGTGCAGGGCGTCCACGCGATCGCGAACGCGGCTCCAGCGACGAGCGGGCCACCTCGGCCGGCGAGGCGCAGCAGCGACTCGGAGTGCCACTCGCGGTTGAGCAGCGCCGACGAACGGCGTCGCCAGGAAGATCACGCCCATCGCGATGATCAGCCACGCCGCCGATCTGCTTGAGGGCTGTTTGTGGTGTTGAGCGCCGAGCCGATGACGGTGGCGCTCATGCCCAGCAGGATGAAGATCGAGCGAGAAGCTGGCGATGAACAGCAGGCTCGGCACCAGCACGCGGCGGGCCCCGACGCCTGTCCTTCAGGTCCGCCGGCGTCACCCCGATGACGGTTGAGAGATAGCCGGGCACGAGCGGCAGGACGCATGGCGAGAGGAACGACACGAGCCCCGCCGCGAGCGCGATCGGGATGCCGACACCGGTGGCGGTGTCCGAGGAGCGCGAGCGTCAGAGCGAGGATCGTGCCGTTGCGAGATCATCGAAGCGTGCTCGTCGGACAGGATCGCGCATCGCGGCGCGCAGCTCGGCAACCTCCTGCTCGAGCCGCTCGACCGCGAGCTCGGAGCTCCTCGAGGTCGCCGTGCTCCGCGGGCGCGGGCGCGCGGCCGCGCGCTCAGACTCGTCCGGGGAGATCGCGGAGGCGAGTCTTGCTCGCTCGCGCTCCTCGCCCAGCAGCTGGGTGTAGCGCTCCTCCTTCTGTCCGGGCCGGCGGTCGCAGGCGCCTACGAGGTCGCGGTCGATCAGCCTCTCGAGCGTCCCGTGAACGGCGGACAGCTCGCCGAACGCGTGCATCCGCTCGGTGCGCTGCTTGAGCTCGCCCGGTGTCTGTGGGCCCCGCAGCATCAGCACGCACATCAGCCTGCTCGCGGCTGTCCAGCGGCAGCGCTTCGCTCGAGCAGGTGGCGGTACTTGGCCGCCCGGCTGCCCGCGCCGCTGGCCAGCCGGGCGTAGCCCGCGCCGCTCCAGCCGGTGCAGCGGCGTCGCGGACGATGGCCTCGTCGTAGTCGACCACCGGGTCGCGGTTGGTGGACTGGTTGCAGGCCAGGCGCAGGGCGTTCAGCGACAGCGGATAGGCGTCGGGGGTCGTCCTCTGCTTTTCCAGCAGGCAGCCCAGCACCCGCGTCTCCGAAGCCGAGAGATTCACGAGGTAAGGGCTACGACGCGACGATAAAGTCAATGGCGTGAGCAGCCTCCCCTTCGCCCAAGGACGGTCGGGTGGAGGGTCCGTGGCGGGCATCACACGCCCGGACCGGAGCTTCGGCCGGAGGACATCCCCGACAGGCCCGTCTCGCTGCGGCGCATCGGGCGGCTGTTCGTCCCTTACCGGCTGCGCCTGAGCCTGCTGCTGGCGCTGATCTTCCTCGGCTCGATCCTCGGCGTCGCCTCCCCGTTTCTGTTGCGCGAAGCCGTCGACAAGGGGTCATCGTCCACAGACCTGACACTGCTGACCTGGCTCGTCGGGGGATGATCGCGCTGGCGGTCATCAACGGCGTGATCAGCGTCGCCCAGACGTGGATCTCAAACCAGGTGGGCCAGCGCGTCATGCACGACCTGCGCGCGGCCGTCTACGCGCACCTGCAGCGCATGTCGCTGGCGTTCTTCACGCGCACGCGCTCGGGCGAGGTCCAGGCGCGCATCGCCTACGACATCGGCGGCATCGACGACGTCGTCACGAGCACCGCCACCTCGACCGTGTCCACGGTCGCGACCGTCATCGCGACGATCGTGGCGATGTTCGCCCTCAGCTGGCGAGCTGACGGTCTTCTCGCTGATGCTGCTGCCGTTCTTCGTGTGGCTCACGCGCCGTGTCGGCAACGAGCGCCGGCGCATCCAGTCGGTTCGCCAGAGCCGCCTGGCGGACATGTCGACGCTCGTGGAGGAGTCGCTGTCGGTGTCGGGGATCCTGCTCGGCAAGACGATGGGCCGCTCGCACGAGCTCGTCGACCGCTTCTCGCTCGGAGTCCAGCGAACTCGCCGACCTCGAGGTGCGCGCGCGCATGGCGGGACGCTGGCGGATGGCCTCGGTCCAGATGAGCTTCGCGATCATGCCCGCGGCCGTCTACTGGTTCGCCGGCTACAGCATCGTCCACGGCCACGACGCGATCTCGATCGGGACCGTGGTCGCCTTCACGACGCTGCAGACGCGCCTGCTGTTCCCGATGCAGTCGCTGCTGTCCGTGGGCGTCGAAGTCCAGACCTCGCTGGCGCTGTTCGGGCGCATCTTCGAGTACCTCGACCTGCCCGTCGACATCGTCGAGACGCCCCGACGCGCGCGAGCCTCACCGACGTCCGCGGGGACGTCGCGCTGGAGGAGGTGTGGTTCCGCTACGCGCCCGGAGGCGCCCTGGACGCTCGAGGAGATCACCGCGGAGATCCCGGCCGGGACGCCGCACAGCGCTCGTCGGCGAGACGGGCTCGGGCAAGACCACGCTCGCCTATCTGGTCGCGCGGCTGTACGAGCCCGCAGCAGGGCTGCGTGAGCATCGACGGCGTCGACATCCGAGACGTGACACTCGAGTCGCTGGCGGCGACCGTCGGGCTCGTCTCGCAGGAGACCTACCTGTTCCACGCCTCGATCCGGGAGAACCTGCGCTTCGCCTGCCCGGAGGCGAGCGACGAGGAGATCGAAGAGGCGGCGCGAGCCGCCCAGATCCACGAGCTGATCGTCTCGCTGCCCGAGGGCTACGACACGCCCGTGGGCGAGCGCGGCTACCGCTTCTCCGGCGGGGAGAAGCAGCGCATCGCGATCGCGCGCACGGTGCTTCGCAACCCGCCCGTGCTGATCCTCGACGAGGCCACCTCGGCGCTCGACAACGAGACCGAGCGCGCGCGTGCAGGTGGCGCTCGACGAGCTCTCGCGGGGACGCACGACGATCGCCATCGCCCACCGCCTCTCGACGATCCGCGACGCCGACCAGATCCTCGTGCTCGACGCCGGGCGCATCGTCGAGCGTGGCACGCACGAGGAGCTCGTGGAGCTCGGCGGGCGCTATGCGGCGTTGCTCAGCGGCGCAGCCGTCGCCGAGGGGCGCTCTGAAGCCAGCTCCTCGGCCGCCCCCGCGTGAGAGGGCCGGGTTATGCCGTCGCGTCGATGTTCAGGCGCACGTAGTCGACGACCACCGGCTCGCCGAGCGCCGCGAGCACGTCGTCCATGAACGGCTCGCGCAGGTCCTCGGGAAGATGCTGGACGTGCGGGCCGAGAACGATCGTGGAGAGGAACTCGCGCGGATGCTCCGGGCGCTGTGGCGCGGGTGCAAGCCAGCACCGCGCCGATGCGAACCCCGCCGCCAGCAGGCGCGCTTCGGTGTCCTCCGCGGCGGCGTAGTTCCACGGCGGCTGCAAGTCGGTGAAATGCTCGGCGTAGGGCTCCGTCGCGAGCACCGCGTTGGCCGCGCCGCGCAGAACATCGATGTTGCCCTCTCCCCCGCACTGGGCCACCAGCCGGCCGGCGGGGCGAAGCGCGCCATGCAGGCGCCCGAACAGCCGGTCGTGGTCCGCGATCCAATGAAAGGTCGCGGTGGAGAAGACGGCGTCGACACGCTCCTCGAGATCGAGCTCGAGCAGGTCGAGCACGCGCACGTCGGCCCGCCGGGAGCCCGCGAGGCGCTCGCTGGCCGCTTCGACCATCGACGGCGATGCATCCACGGCGATCACCCTGCCTCGCGGCAGCAGCTCGAGCAGCCCCTCGCGTGACCCTCCCGGAGCCGCAGCCGGCGTCGAGGACGACCTCATCGCCGCGCGAGCTCCAGCCGCGCGAGCACCGCGCGTCCCATGGCCTCCATCGGGCCGGAGATGCGGTCGTAGCTCTGGCCGTCCCATGTGCGCGATGCCGGCATACGTGCGTACGTTATCACGCACAGCCCGGAATGGTCGCCGAGGGCGAGCCGCCCCCAGCCGGCAGCTCGTCTACCCCGTGCGCGGCCAGAAGCTCGGCGAGCACCCTGGAGAGCTGTCCGCCCTGCCAGGCGATCGGTGAGCGCACGGGCTCTGCGGCCTCCTCCACGACCAGCGCTGCGCGCGGGATCGCCTGCGCGTAGCGCTCGCCGACGGCCAGCGGATGGCCCGGGTCGGCCTCATCGCGGCTGGCCACGACGACGGTCGGCACGCCGATCGCGCGAGCTCGCTCATGTCGCTCGAACGGGCCGCGAGCGCGGCACGACTTCGAGCGCGTCGGCCACCGCCTCGGGATGCTCGTGGGCGGACAGGCGCTGGCGCAGGACCTTCTCCACCGTCTCGCGCCACCTCGGCGGCACCGCATCCAGGTCGTAGGCCTCGAGGAACCCCTCGACTCCCCCCTCGACGCAGGCCCGTGCGCCAGCGCGTCCCAGCGCGCGAACGCCTCCGAGGTCGCCGGATGAGGGATCGAACGCCGGAGTGATCAGCCCCAGTGCCGCCACGCGCTCGGGCCGCTGCGAGGGCGAGACGCACGGCGGTGTGCGCGCCCATCGAGGCCCCGGCCAGGGCTGCGCGCTCGAAATGCCGTGAGCGTCGAGCACCGCCTCGAGGTCGGCGGCGAGACGCTCATAGCCGTAGGCGCCGGGATCGGTGGCGGGCGTCGAGCGGCCGTGGCCGCGCGCGTCATAGCGAGCACCCGATGGCCGGAGCGCTCCAGGGTGCGCGAGCCCATCACCACGTAGCGGCGCGTCGCGGTGAGGCCGTGCAGCAGCACGATCGGTGGGCCGCTCGCGCTCTCTTCGCCCGACAGCGTGACGCCATCCGAGTGGATGCTGAAGGGGGTGCTCTCAGGCATGCGACAGGTCTACCAGCCGATCGGCGGATCCTCGTAGGCGCGCCTGTCGTGCGCCGGCACGGCGTCGGCGGCAGCTCTATACGGGCAGCGCGAGCTGGTCGCTGCGGCCGGCCCGCTCGGCGGAGGCGACCGGGGCCCGGGGATCGCCGCCGGGCGCGCCGGGCGCGGTGAGGCCCGCGACGCGCACGCCGAGCAGCCGCACTGGCCGCGGAGGCGAGTATTCCTCGAGCAGGCGCAGAGCCACCGCGCCGACGGCCCCAGCGTCGCACGTGGGCGCTGAGACGGTGTGCGCGCGGGTGATCGTCGTGAAGTCGTCGAGGCGCACCTTGATCGCGATCGTGCGGCCGCGGCGATCGTGTGCCGCCAGGCTCTCGCAGAGCTCTCCGGCCATGCGCGTCAGCGCCTCGCGCAGCTGCGCGGGATCGTCGAGGTCGCGGTCGAACGTTCGCTCGCGCGACTCCGAGACGACCTTGCGCGCAGCGCGACCTCTCCGCCGTGTTCGAACCGCGCTCGCCTGCCCAGTTCGCGCCCGAGGTTCGGCCCGAAGCGTTCGACGAGCGCCGCTCGGGCGCCCGGCCCACCGCCGCAAGGGTCCTCAGCCCGAGCTCGGCCAGGCGCGCGGCGGTCTTCGGCCCGATGCCCGGCACGAGCCCTGGCGGCGAGGCGGCGAAGCGGGCGCACGCCTGCTCGCGGCTCAGCACGACGAAGCCGGCCGGCTTCTCCGCGTCGGAGGCCACCTTCGCGACGAGCTTGTTCGGGCCGATGCCGACCGAGCAGCGTCAGCCCCGTGGCCTGCCTGATCTCGGCCAGGAGCCGGCGCATCGCAGCGCGCGGCGAGTACAGGCCCTCGAGATCCAGATAGGCCTCGTCGAGGCCGACGACCTCGACGCGCTCGACATGCGCGCAGGATCGATCCATGAGCCGCGCGGAAACCTCGCGGTAGGCGGGAAAGTCCGGCGTGAGGAACACCGCCTGCGGGCATAGGCGTCGCGCCCGCGCAGCCGGCATCGCCGACCCCACGCCGTACCGTCGCGCCTCATAGCTGGCGGTCGTCACGACGGCCCGCGGCCCGGCTCCGGCCACGACCACCGGCTGCCCGCGCAACTCGGGACGGCGCAGCAGCTCGATCGAGACGTAGAAGGCGTCGGCGTCGAGGTGCGCGACGCTGAGCGGAGAGCTGTCGGCCGTCATGCCCGTCGAATCTAGCGCCGCCGCGGCGGCGAGGCGCCACTCGCGATCGGTTTAGGCTCACCTGGGAACCCATGGACCTGACATTCAGCCCGAAAGAGACGGCGTTCCGCGACGAGTTGCGTGGGTGGCTCGCTGAGAACCCGCCGGACCCCAAGCCGGCTGATGCCGGCGAGGATGCCCAGCACGCCTGGGAAACGGGACTGGCAGCGGCGCCTCTACGAGGCCGGCTGGGCGGCTCCCCACTGGCCCACCGAGTACGGCGGCCGCGGCGCCACGCCAACCGAGTCGGCCATCTACTTCGAGGAGATCGGGCGCGCCCGGGTGCCCCAGGCCGCGAATACCCTGGGGCTGCTGCTTGGCGGCCCCACGCTGATGATGTGGGGCACCCCCGAGCAGAAGGAGCGCTACCTCCCACCCATCCTCTCGGCCGAGGAGATCTGGTGCCAGGGCTTCTCCGAGCCCGATGCGGGGTCGGACCTCGCGGCCCTGAAGACGCGGGCGGTCAAAGACGGCGATGAATGGGTTGTCAGCGGCCAGAAGGTATGGACCAGCGGCGCGCAGTACTCGAAGTGGTGCATGCTGGTCGCCCGCAGCGACATGGACGCGGCCAAGCACAAGGGCCTCACCTACTTCCTGATGGACATGGACCAGGATGCCGTGCAGGTGCGCCCGCTACGGCAGATCACGGGCGAGGCGGAGTTCAACGAGCTGTTCATCGAGGAGGCGAGGATTCCCGAGGCGAACGTCGTCGGCGGCGTCGGGAACGGCTGGAAGGTCGCCCTCACGACACTGATGAACGAGCGTGCGGGGCTGGGTTTCGCTCTGCAGATCAGGCTGCGCCAGCTGCTTGACGATCTGATCACCACCGCCACTGAGCGCGGTCTGCTGGACGATCCGCTCTACGCCGACCGGCTGGCGGAGCTCCACGTGCGCACGGAGGCGATCCGGCTGCTTGCCTGGAAGGGACTCACCGACGCCGAGCGCTACGGCCAGCCCGGTCCCGAGGGCTCGCTCGTGAAGTGGCTGTGGTCGGATACCAACCAGTGCCTGACCGAGCTCGCGGTCGAGATCATCGGGCCGGAGGCTCTGACGGCGGGCACCGATTGGAGCTATGAGCAGCTGCGAGCACGCGGCAACACGATCGAGGGAGGTACGACCGAGGTGCTCAAGAACATCGTCGCCGAGCGCGTCCTCGGACTGCCTCGGCTCAAGGTCGCGGCGTAGGGGGCGGACGTGGACTTCGGCCCCACCGACGACCAGCGCGAGATTCAGCGCACCGCGCGTGAGCTGCTCTCAGAGCGCGCGCGCCCCGAGCGCGTGCGCGAGCACGCCGAGGCCGGTCGCAGCGACGACGCGCTGTGGGCCGAGCTGTCCGAGCTCGGCTGGCCGGGGATCGCGCTGAGTGAGGAGCACGGCGGCCAGGGCCTCGGCGGCATCGAGCTGTCGATCCTGAGCGAGGAGCTAGGGCGCTCTCTGGCCCCGGTGCCCTTCCTGCCAACCGTGCTGGCGGGCGCGCTCATCGAGCAGGCCGGATCACCTTCCCAGTGCGAGCGCTGGCTGCCCGGGCTGGCCAGCGGTGAGAGCATCGGAGCGGTCAGCCTGGCTGTGGACGGCACTGCCGAGCTCGTGATCGGCGGCGGTGAGGCGCAGGTGATCGTGCTCGTCGAAGAGGACCGCACCGCACGGCTTCTCACGCCCGCAGAGGCCGACGTGAGCCCCGTGGCCTCGATCGACCCGACCCGCTCCACAGTGCGCGTGAGCGCACCTGGGGATGCCGGCGAGTTGCTGGAGGGCGATGTCGCCTCGGGGGTCGACCGGGCGCTTGTCGCGGTTAGCTCCGAGCTCGTGGGCGTGTGCGACCGGGCACTCGAGATGACCGTCGCCTACGTGAAGGAACGGCGGCAGTTCGGCGTGCCGGTGGGCTCCTTCCAGGCGGTCTCCCATCGCTGCGCACAGATGTTGCTCGACACCGAGAAGGCGCGCTCGACGACCGCGTTCGCGGCGTGGACCGCCGACTCGGATCCCGAGCGCCTGGCCGAGGCGGCTGCGATGGCAAAGGCGGCGGCCTCAGACGCGGGACGCGAGGTCACCGCCAGCGCGATTCAGGCGCACGGCGGCATCGGCTTCACCTGGGAGGCCGATCTGCACTGGCTGTTCAAGCGCGCTCAGCTCGATGCGGCGCTACTGGGCGGTGCCAAGCAGCAACGGGCACGCCTGGCGGGAATACTTGCTGAACAGGGGAGCGCACTCGGCGTAGCGTGAGCGAGGAGGAGACGTGAGCGAGGTGGTGGAAAAGACGGTCGAGCAGGGCGTGGCCGTGCTGACGCTCAACCGCCCGGATCGGCTGAACGCGTGGACCGCGGAGATGGAGCGGCTCTACTTCGGGATGCTCGCGGACTGCGCTGCATCCGAGGAGGTACGCGTCATCGTCGTCACGGGTGCGGGCAGGGGGTTCTGTGCGGGCGCTGACATGCAGCAGCTACAGACCCTCGGGCGGAACGGCGCCGCGACGGCACCGCCCGCGGAGGAGCGCCAGCTACAGACGTTCCCGCTCTCGATCCCCAAGCCGATCATCGCTGCGATCAACGGCGCGTGCGCCGGTATCGGCCTCGTCCAGGCGCTGATGTGCGACCTGCGCTTCGCGGCGGAGGGGGCGAAGTTGACGACGGCGTTCGCCCGCCGCGGGCTCGTCGCCGAGCACGGAATCTCCTGGATTCTGCCGCGCCTCATCGGGCCGGCCCGCGCGCTCGATCTGCTTCTCTCCGGGCGCGTTGTGCTGGGCCGCGAGGCAGCCGAGCTCGGTCTCGTAAACCGGGCGCTACCGGCGGAGACGCTGATCGAGGAGACGCTCGCCTATGCTCGCGAGCTGGCCGGCCAGTGCTCACCGGCGAGCATGGCCACGATGAAGCGCCAGGTCTACGCCGACCTCGATCGCCCGCTCGGAGGTGCGCTCTCCCGGGCCGATGAGCTGATGCTCGCGTCCTTCAGCGCTCCGGATTTCGTAGAGGGCGTGGCGAGCTTCGTCGAGCGCCGCGACCCGGCGTTCGCGCCGCTCGCGGGCTAGACCCGCGCCACCGCAGCTAGCCGCACGCCGCCGATCTCGATCGCCTCGCTGTGCCCTTCAAGGCTCGGCGAGTCCTCGATCGCGATCTCGACCAGCCCTTCCTGGCTTTCGTCCTGCGCGGTCAGGAAGCGGACCTCCCCGCCGTCCAGGCGCAGCGCCGTGCGGTCGCCGTCCGCCAGCGGCACGCCGAGAACGTGCGCCCAGCGTGAGGCCACGGCGAGCGGATCAGCGACGGCGACGGTGATGCCGGCGAGGCGCCCCGGCGCACCGGTGCCGGTGCGACCCGTCCATGCTGGTCCCCCCCAGCGCCACGTGCCGTAGGGTCGAGAGCGGTCGAGCGACACGATTGCGCCTCGCATGTCGGCCGGATGCAGGTGCGTTCCGGAGATATCCGGCAGATCGATCTGCCACACGACGCGGACCCCGGCGCCCTCTGCGCGGAGCCTTGCACCCTCGAGGTCGGTGAGATCGAAGATCGCCATGTACCCACCGTCCCCCTCGTGGCGATCGAGGTAGCGCCCGGCGGCCGTGCCCGGCTGCACCGGTGCGATCACCTCGAGAAAGCAGTCGCCCAGCGCGAACACGGCATTCCTGAGGCCGAACTCCCCCACGCCGGGGTCGCGAAAGGGCTCGCCGAGGCCCAGCGCCGACCTGAGGGCAGACGCCACCGGCTCGAGCTCGCTTGCAACGAGCACCGCCTGGCGCAGCCGCACACGCGGTTGAGACTCGCCCACGCTGCGCCCCGGCTACGCTGCCAGCTTCACGGGCAGGGTCTTGAGCTGGTTGATGAACCCTGATTCCACGACCGTCGGGTTGCCCGCGATGGTCATCGCGGGAAAGCGCGCAAGCGTCTCCTCGAGCATGATCCGCAGCTCGAGCCGGGCCAGAGCGGTACCGAGGCAGAAGTGACGCCCGCCGGCGCCGAACGCCTGGTGCTCCGGGTTTCGCGCGACGTCGAAGCGGTCGGGGTCGGTGTAGCGGGATTCGTCGCGGTTTGAGGAGACATACCAGAGGACGACCTTCTCGCCCTCGCGAATCTGCTGCCCATGGAGCTCGGTGTCGCACGTCGCGGTGCGGCGGAAGTGCGCAAACGCCGGAAACATCCTCAGAGACTCCTCGACCGCGCTCGGGATCAGCGACGGGTCCTCAAGCAGCTGCCGGCGTTGGTCGGGGTCTTCCATCAGCGCGCGCATGCCGCTGGAGTAGGTCGCCTTCGTGCTGTCGTTGCCCGCGGCGACGAGGAGGAAGAAGCCCATCACGATCTCGTGCTCCTCGAGTTTCTCTCCGTCAACCTCGGCGTGCACGAGCACGCTGGTCAGATCGTCGGTGGGGTTCTTAAGGCGCGCCGCTATCAGCCGCCGGCAGCGCTCGAAGATTTCGGGGATATCCCGCTCGAGCGCGGCCGTGATGCCATCGGGGTTGAGATCGCGGTCGTCTCCGGCGAGCGCCGAGTTCATAAGGTTCGCCCATACGGCGTCGTCCTCTTCGGGGATGCCCATGAAGCTGCCGATGACGCGCGAGACGATCGGCTGGGCGACGTCGGTGACCAGATCGCAGGTCTCGCGACCGGCCAGGCGGTCCAGTACGTCGATGACTATCGCTCTGATCGCGTCGGTGTGCGCCGCGATCCGTTTGGGTGTGAATCCGGCCTGGAACAGCGCCTTGATGCGATCGTGCTTGGGCGGGTCCATCCCGATGAACATCGCGCGCATCAACTCGAGCGGGAAGACGTTCGTGACCGCCGTGATGCCGCCGAGTTCCGAGGAGTAGGTGCGCCAATCGCGGCTGACCGAATGGACGTCGTCGGCCGTTGTGACCGACCAGTAGCCGGCCTCCTGCGGGTACTCGGTTATCCGCTCGGTGAAGTGAACAGGGCACTCCCGGCGCAGCCGCCCGAACAGCTCGTGTGGCGGACCGTCTTGCCAGAGCTCTGGATCGCCGACGAGCACGTGCTCAAGATCGCTGCCAACAGCCGCCATCGGGTCCTCCCGGAATCGTTTTCTCAGGGTGCGCAGCGAATGTTAGCTCCTGGTTGGCTGGCCAGCCAGTGGCATGTAGACCACGTACCGGCGGCCACCATAGCGCGGCCCGGCGGCATGCGCAACCGCTCCTCAGCGTGGCCGGTGGGCCTGTGCGGCGCCGCTGCTCCGCGACGGCTGGGCCTGCGGTTCGATGCCCCGAGACAGGGCGCGACCTGCGAAGGCGACCATGCTCCCGAGATGCGCTTCGATCGTTTCCAGGGAGTGGCCGCCGGGATACACGGCGCTGTGGGCATCGGCTCCGGCGGCCCTGAGCTGGGCGGCGAACGGCGCGTCCTCGGACGGATCGGCGATCGTGTCTGAGGCGCCGCCGTAGACGAAGGCGTGCAGGCCCATCCTCCCCAGCACCGGCCGGTCGGCGCGCAGCTGACCTTCGAGGCCATTGAAGAAGCCGAGCCAGCTCTCGACGGCGCCGAAGCGGTACGGATGCGACAGCGCCACGTTCATCGCGCCGTATCCGCCCATCGAGTCTCCCGCGATCGCACGGGCGTCGCGAGCGGCCACCGTCGGAAGCGTCCGGTCCACCAGTTCCTGAACTTCAAGCACGTAGGTTTCGTAGTTGCGCCCCTCGTAGGCGCGCCAGTTGTTCGATCCGCGGCCACCCTGGATCATCACCGCGATCATCGGAGGGATCGCATGCCGGGCGATGAGCCGGTCAAGCTCCCCCTGCAGCCCGATCTGCAGGAACGCCGTGGCCAGCTGATCGTTGCCGTGCAGCAGGTAGAGCACCGGGTAGCGACGTGTCGTGCTGGCGTAGCCCGGCGGCAGGTAGGCGATGAACGACCCGGGTCCGTGCAGCGCCGCCGAGGTATAGCTGGCAGCATCGATTGAGCTGCCGGCCGCATCGCTGCTCACCGGCGTGAGCGTCAGCGGAGGCTGGGCTGACGCCGCGGGCCCAGCATCCGCGGGCGCGGCGACCGGCGCCTGGGTGGTGGCGCGAAGGCCGATGAGGCGCTCGAGGCGCAGTGGGCCATCGAGGGCGAGGACGGCGCAGACGGCAAGCAAGGCGCTGAGAAGCGCGCCGGTGCCAAGCCAGGGCACGATCCCGCGCTGGCGCTCCCAGGATTCCGCGACCGCGCCGGTGCCCGGCGCCGCCGCCACATGCTCAGGGCGCGGCGGAAACGCAGGCACCCACGACGGCGGCAGCATCTCGGCGGCCGCGCCTCCGCGGCCCGGCCAGCTCCAGTCGTCCAGATTCTCGAGCCACACCTGCGCGCGCGAGCTCTTCATTGCGACCGACATTCCGCTGATTGAAGGAGCAGACGAGCCGAAAGCCAACCCCTGCACGAAGCTACCCAATCAGCGCGAGCTCCACACCTCGCCGGTGTCGCCGAACCCGAGCGCCTGCTTGGTTGCCTCGGTCAGGTCGAATTCGCGGCCGGCGACGTAGGGTCCCCGATCGACAACCGGCACTCGCACCGAGTGCCCTCCATAGCGCAGCGTTACGAGGGTGCCACACGGAAGCGTCTTGTTGGCGACGCCCATGGTGGAGCTCGTCAGCGAGCCCCCGCACGCCATGCTGCCGCCGCCGCCATACCAGGATGCCTCGGCCAGGCGGTAGACGTTCAACCAGCCCAGTCTCCGGTTCGCATCGAAGTCGAACGGATCCCCAGCGAAGCGCAGACGCACCTGCTCGCTGCCGGTCCGATGAGGGAAATAGCGCAGCCGAAAGCTACCGGTCGAGCGGGTGCGCGTGCGGGCAACCGTTCTCCACCGGTGGCTGACGAGCGCCTGCAGCATGACCACCCGCCCGGCCAGCCCGGGTCGCAGCGTGCCGGTTACGGTCGCCTGGTGACCGTCGAGCACGTTCAACTCGGTCTTGCGAACGCTCATCTCGGTCCTGACCGGGCTTGCGATCGGCGGCGCGGTCGAGAGGATCCCGACCGGAGCAAGGGCGCCGGCAGGCTGAGCGAGCGTCGTGGGGACGTACATTGATATGAACCTCCATGCCTGTGGGCCTACGGGGTTAGCTGTCGGGCTCACGAACGTCGGGCGCGCGAACCAAACGCGCGCCATCCGGGCGTTACGGCCGCATCAGTGGCCGATTCGCCCCATCCAGACCGCTTCGTGGCGATCCGGCAGTGGGTCCCCCGCTCGCCCCCATTCACGGAGGCAATTCGGCAGTCGAACAGTTGTTCGCATACTAGGGGTCCCTCCGGGGCTCCAGTGTGACGCGTGTCACACAGGCTCGAATGCCCAGGCGGGGCTTGGCATTCAGGCATCCCGGGCGGCGGGAAGTGCGTACCTTCTGTTGCTAAACAGGGAGGAGAGACATGCGCCTGCGCACCGGTCGTGGCCCGGTCAAGCGCCGCTCAGGGCGTGGCCGCGAGGAGCTGCCCGACCCTATCGGTGGGGGCTCCCAGCCTGATCGAGCCCTCCTCCCACAGGCCGACGCGGGCACGGCCGGCCGCCTTGGCGCCGTACAGCGCCCGATCAGCTGCGACAAGCAGCGCCGACGGCGTCGGCTCGTCCTCGGACAGCTGCACCACGCCCGCGCTCGCGCTCAGCGCCGGCTGGCCCTCCAGGCCCGATTGCTGGAGTTGACGCCCGATTCGCTCGGCGAAGGCGGTCCCGTGCTCGTGCCCCACGCCAAACAGCACCACGGCAAACTCCTCGCCGCCGATCCTCGCCAGCGTGTCGCCGCTGCGCCGCTCGCGATGGAGCAGTCGCGCAAACTCGTGCAGCGCCCGATCGCCGGAGGCGTGCCCGAAGCGGTCGTTGATCTGCTTGAAGTGATCGAGGTCGAACAGGACAAGAGCAAGGGGCAGCTGGCTGCGCCGGGCCCGATCGACCTGCTGCAGGAACTCGGCCTCGAAAGCGCGCCGGTTGAGCAATCCCGTCAGGTAGTCCGTGGCCGACGCCTGCGCGAGTTGGCCGATGACGACGGTGAGCCGCTCGCGCAGCAGCGTCACGACCACAGTGGTCAGCGTCACCGACACTCCGACGCCCATGAACAGGACCTGCTTCATCGGATCGACCGAGAATACGAACAGCGCCACGCCGAGCGTCACCCACATGATCACGAGGTCGATCGCGACCTCGCGTCGCGTGAAGAAGTAGGCGGAGAACAGCATCGGCCACAGGTAGAAGAACGGCGTCGCCTCGATCGGTCGCGCGACCGCCATCAGAGCGCTAACGAGCAGGATCCCGTAGACGACGTAGAGCCTAACCAGCCAGCGGCGGTAGCTTTTTGAAGCCCACACGACGACCGCGCCCAGGGCCAGCAGCCCGGCGATTATCTTGATCGCGTGATGATCGCGGGGGTCGGGGTCCGGCAGCGTCAGCGTGGCCAGCAGCGTCGCTGAGCCGAGCGCGAACATCGCCACGCCCACGCGCCGCATGAAGCCGAAGTGGTCGACCTCGTTCAACTCCGAAGCCGCCGGCACGACGGAATCGACCGGGGCGGACATTGCAGCGATCCTTCGCTTGGCGGCGGCCATCAATCATCGTTCGGCCACGGCCCCGTTCTACTTGAGCTGAGCCGCCCCGGCGCGGCCGATCGATGCGCCGTTTTGTGTGTGTTTGCGATCAATCGTTGACGCGGCGTGCCACAACAGCGACAATCGTCGGGTATGGCCAACCCTGACCGGCTGTCGGCACTCGACTCGACCTTCCTGCACCTGGAGGACAACTCGACGGCGCACATGCACGTGGCCTCGGTGATGGTGTTCGAGGGCAAGGCCCCGACTCCCCAGGAGCTGGTCGACCACGTGCTCGGCCGCCTGCACCTGGTGCCGCGCTATCGCCAGCGCCTGGCCTACGTTCCCTTCGACCAGGGCCGGCCGGTGTGGACCGACGATCCCCATTTCAACCCGCGCTACCACATCCGCCATACGGCGCTGCCGCGACCGGCCGACGAGGAGGCGCTGAAGCGACTGGCGGGGCGCCTCTTCTCCCAGCGGCTCGACCGCTCGAAGCCGCTGTGGGAGATCTGGCTGGTGCAGCGCATGTCCGGCGGGCGCTTCGCGCTGATCGCAAAGACCCACCATGCGCTCGTCGACGGGATCTCGGGCGTCGACATCACGACCGTCCTGTTCGACGCCGCTCCCGATCCGGTCCCAACACCCCGTCCCCGCACGCCTTGGGTCGCCAAGCCGCTCCCCGGTCGGGCGAAGCTGCTCGGTGAGGCGCTCGTCGAGCGCTCGACGGTGCCCGCCGAGATGACCCGCGGCGCCCGCGCGCTGCTGCGCACCCCGCGCAGGGCCATCTCACAGGTCAAGGACGGCCTGGCGAGCATCGGCGCCACCACCGTCGCCGGGATCAACGCCCCCGCGCCCGCCAGTCCGTTCAACGTCGACATCGGCCCGCACCGGCGCTACACCTTCCTGGATGCCGATCTCGCCCGCTTCAAGGCGATCAAGGACTCCCTCGGCGGAACGCTCAACGACGTGGTGCTGGCTTCGGTCGCCTCGCCCTCGGCCGGTACCTGCGTGCGCAGGGCCACGACACGGACGGTTTCGTCCTGAAGGCGATGGTGCCCGTGTCCGTGCGAGCGACCTCCCAGCGGGGCGCGCTCGGCAATCAGGTTGCCGCGATGTGGGCGCCACTGCCGGTGGGGGTCACGAATCCGGCCGATTGTCTGCGCGAGATCTCGCGGGCGATGGAGGACCTGAAGAAGTCCCGCCAGGCGGTCGGCGCGCAGGTGCTGACGAACCTCGCCGGCTTTGCGCCGCCCACGATCCTGAGCCAGGCGGCCCGACTGCAGGCGCGCCAGCCGTTCTTCAATCTCGTCGTCACCAACGTGCCGGGGCCGCAGTTCCCGCTGTACCTGCTCGGACGCCGGCTGCAGGTTCTCTATCCGGTCGTGCCGCTCGCTCGACGCCAGGCTCTCGGGATCGCGGTCATGAGCTACGACGGCCATCTCGGTTTCGGGCTGCTCGCCGACTACGACGCGCTGCCGGAGCTCGAGACGATCGTGCAGGACCTGAAGTGGGCGATCGCCTCGCTGGCCCGCGCCGCCGGCGTGCGCAGCGGCGGCGCTCGGACCTCCGCCAAACCGCGGAAGACCGCGCGCCGGGCCTCACCGACGGCCAAGCGCGCGAGCGCCAGCTGAGCCCGGTCCACTGAAGCCGGCGAGCGGCGCGCGCCAGGCGCAGCCTGCGCGTCGAGCCCGCTCGGAGGCTGTCAGCGCTGAGAGCGCTCGAAGGCGCGGCTACGATAGCTGGCACATGCGCCTGGCCCTCTGTCAGATGAACGCCACGGTCGGCGACATCGAGGGCAACGCCGAGCGCATACGCGCCGGCCTGCGCGGCGCGCGCGAGGCCGGGGCAGAGCTCGTGTTGTTCCCCGAGCTCGCGCTCACCGGCTATCCCCCGGAGGACCTTCTGCTGCGCGAGCACTTCCTCGCGGACGCCGCCTCGGCTCTGCGCGAGCTCGCGGCCGAGACGCACGGCGTGGTCGCGCTCGTCGGATTCCCCGAGCGGGCCGAGGACGTCTACAACGCCGCCGCCGTGCTCGCCGACGGAGGTCTCCAGGCGATCTACAGGAAGGTGCATCTTCCCAACTACGGCGTGTTCGACGAGCATCGCTACTTCCAATCGGGCCCCGCGGGGCGCCGTGCTCGAGCTGGGCGAGGATCGCGTCGGGCTGACCGTGTGCGAGGACATCTGGGAGCCCGGCCCGCCCGCCAGCGACGAGGCGCTGGCCGGGGCGACGCTGATTGCCAACATCTCTGCGTCTCCCTATCACGCCGGAAAGGGCTCCGAGCGCGAGCGCATGTTCGCTCAGCGCGCGCGCGACAATCTCGCCTGCGTCGCCTTCTGCGGGCTCGTGGGCGGTCAGGACGAGCTGGTGTTCGACGGCCACTCCTGCGTGATCGATCACACCGGCAGGACGATCGCTCGCGCCGCCCAGTTTCGCGAGCAGCTGCTCGTATGCGACGTCGACCTCGAGGCCGCCGCTGCGGCCCGGCTTCGCGAGGCGGGCCACCGCCCGGCCGCGCGGCGCTCCGCCGGCGCGCGTCGAGCTCCTGCCGCCGCTGTCCGTCCCCGCCGCGGCCGTGAGCGCCGCGCCCGCCGCCGGCGCGATCGCTGTGCGAGCCGCTCGCCCCGATGGAGGCGGAGGTATATGCCGCGCTGACGCTCGGCCTGCGCGATTACGTCGAGAAGAACGGCTTCGACCGCGTCATACTCGGCCTGTCGGGCGGCATCGACTCGGCCCTCGTCGCCTGCCTGGCCGTCGATGCACTCGGCCCCGAGCGGGTGAGCGCCGCGATCATGCCCTCCCTCTATCTCCTCCACCGCCACGCAGGATGACGCGCGTGCGCTCGCCGCCACACTGGGCGTGCGCACCCACGAGCTGCCGATCGAGGCCGTCATGGACTCCTACGCGCAGACGCTTCGCGCGCGAGTTCGCCGGACGGCCGGCCGGATCTGACCGAGGAGAACCTCCAGGCTCGCATACGCGGCAACCTGCTGATGGCGCTGTCGAACAAGTTCGGCTGGCTCGTCCTGGCCACGGGCAACAAGTCGGAGATGTCGGTCGGCTACACGACCCTCTACGGCGACCTCGCCGGCGGGTTCGCCGTCATCAAGGACGTGCCCAAGACGCTCGTCTACCGACTCTGCGAGTGGCGCAACTCCCCGCCGGACGCGCCGCACGGGCTCGTGCGCCGTCGAGCGGCGCCCGATCCCGTCGTCGATCATCGAGCGCGCGCCCTCGGCCGAGCTCAGGCCGGACCAGCGCGACGAGGACTCGCTTCCGCCCTATGAGCTGCTCGACCGCATCCTGCAGGGCTACGTCGAGCTCCATCAGGGACGCGAGCAGCTGATCGCCCAGGGACTGCCCGCCGCCGAGGTCGATCGCACGATCAGCCTCGTCGACTGCGCCGAGTACAAGCGCCGCCAGGCGCCTCCCGGGCATCAAGATCACGACCGCGTGCATTCGGCCGCGATCGGCGCATGCCGATCACCAACCGCTACCGCGGCTAGAGCCTCGCGACCGTGCGCCGTTACCCTGCGGGCGTGCGTCCCGGTGCGAGACCGCTCGCTGCCCTCGTCATGCTCTGCGCGCTCGCGCTCGGGCGCGTGCGGCAACACCGTTCAGGACCAGCCGATCGCCGCACAACATCCTCGAGGGCATTCTGCTCGCCCCTTCCCGTGTACTGGCTGGGGGGCACTTCCACGGCCTAGCGATCACCGAAGTCACACACGACCCGAGCGGCGCGTACAGCATCCAGTACGGCGACTGCCTGGAAGGCGGCCAGGGCACGTGCGTGCCGCCACTGCGAGTCGTCACCTCGCCCGACAACAGCTTCCTGCCCGGGGGCGTCGACGCCCAGCCGGCGGCGCGACATCCGTGCGCGGCGTCGCGGCCGTCGCCGGTCGGGCGGCAGGACGATCGAGATACCCACCGGAGGAGTGGTCGTCGATATCTATGCGAAGGATCCGCGCGTCGGCCGCCGCGGCCGCGCAGACGATCGTGCCGATCAACGCGGCCGGCGCAGCCCGGGCGCCGTTGCCGGCGCGCGCTGCCCGACACGGGCTTTGCCGAGACGCCGCTGCCCTCTCAGACGCCGGCTCCGCTGCGCGCCCTGCGCTGAGACTCGCATCCGGGCGGCGCTGAAGACGGCGCCGGGCGAACTAGCGTCGGCCTGGCCCGCAGCGCGCGGCAGCGGGCGCACGGCGATCGTCATCCGCGTGACAGCGCGCAGATGCCGGTCGGCATCGTCGCTCATGCGCACATCCCAGACCCACGTCGTGCGGCCCCGGTGCAATCGCGTGGCGATGCGCGTGCATCGGCGCCGTCGGTGATCGGGCGCAGGAAGTTCGTGCTGTTCGAGAGGCCCATGGCCATGCTCCCTTCCGGCATCACCACGAAGGCGGTGGCCAGCGAGGTGACGGACTCGGCGAGCGACGCATACACGCCGCCGTGGACGAGACCGGCGGGCTGCTTGAGCTCGTCTCGGACGCGGCACCCGGGCACGCACCTCGGCTCCGAGAGCTCCAGCAGCTCGAGCCCGTAGAGGTGGTCGTAGCCCCGCATGCATGCCGTTGAGCTCCTCCACGCTGGGCGATGATCATCGCGGCGCCACGATAGCCTAAGGATCCCCCGACGCGGCCCTGGCGGGCCGACTGCATCACGCGAGATGTGGACAGACCATGAGCCGACTGGATGACCTCCCTCCCGACCAGCGCGCGACGCTCTCGCTGCTGCTGAGCCAGCGCAAGAGCTACGCCGAGGTCGCCGCGCTGCTCAGCATCCCCGAGCGCGCCGTTCACGACCGCGCCCAGGCCGCGCTCGCGGTGCTCGCTCCCGCTCAGGCCCGCGAGCTGACGGCCGAGCGCCGCGCGGAGGTCGGCAACTACCTGCTCGGCCAGCAGCCCGGCGTGGCCGAGCGCCTGGCGACGCGCACCTACCTGGAGGGCTCGGCGCCCGCGCGGGCGTGGGCGCACGCGCAGTCGCCGGCCGAGATCGCGCCCGCTCGAGCAGCGCTCCGCTGCCTGAGATTCCCGCGGCCGCGCGCCGCGGCGCCCGCGCCGGATCCGCTGCAGCCGCGGCTGCGGAGTCACCGGCGCCGCGAGCCATCGGCGCAGCGAGGCGCTCGGCGTACCGGCCGGGCGCGCGGCAGCCGCGGCACAGCCCAGCTCGCGGCTCGGCGGCGCGCTGCTGCTGCGGCGCCATCGTCGCGGCTCGTGATCGTGGCCGTCGATGCTGATCGCGGGCGGTGGCGGCGGCAGGCACGCACGAGCAAGACGCCACCTCCACCGGGACGAGCTCGGCGGCCGCGACGACCTCGCACCACCGGCGCAAAGCCAGCAGCACATCGCCGGGCGGCCCGACCGAAGACCAGCGCCTCACGCTCACGCTCGCCCGAACCCGGCGAGCAAAGCCGTCGGGCGTCGTGGAGATCCTCTCCGAAGGCGGCAAACACGCCTTCTACCTGGCCGCCGAGCACCTGCCGCCCGACGCACGGCTTCTTCTACGCCGTCTGGCTCTACAACTCTCCCACCAGCCACGAGGCGCTCAGCAAGAGCCCGCCCGTCGGCTCCAGCGGCACCCTGCAGGGCGGCGCGCTGCTGCCCGCGAACGCCGGCGAATACCACACGATGCTGCTCACCCGCGAGACCACCGACCGGCCCAGCCATCCCGGGCCGATCGTCCTCAGCGGCCCGTTCAGCCTCGGGTTGACGCGCGCCATCAGCAGCTTGCCCGGGTTCATGATTCCCGCGGGATCGAGCTCGGCCTTCAGCGCCCGCAGCGCCGCCACGCCGGTGGCTCCCACCTCGCGCGCCATCCACGGCGCGTGGTCGCGGCCGACGGCGTGGTGGTGGGTGATCGTGCCGCCGCCCTCCGAGATCGCGCGGCTCGCGGCTTCCTTGACCGCGCGCCACTGACCGATCTCATCCCGACGCGCTGGCGGGCAAGGAACGTGAAGTACAGCGACGCGCCCGTCTCATAGAGATGGGAGACGTGGCACATCACGAGCCCCGGCGTGCCGCACGCGTTCAGCGCGTCGGTGATCGCGCCGCCCGACGCCGGCGTGAAGGCCTCGCAGGTTCGACCACTGCGTGGCGGTCTCGAGCGTCTCGACCATCACGCCGTGCGTGAGCAGATCATCGCGCAGGTAGGGCGCCGCGAAGCGCGCCCTGCAGCCAGGCCTCGCCCGGCGAGCTCCCCACCGCCAGCCCGCCGTGCTGGCGCACGCAGCTCCAGCGCGCGCTTGCGCCTGCGCGCGACCTCGCTCCGGCGATCCCTCGAAGCCGAGGATCGCCAGACAGCCCCGCCGCGATAGCCGCGCAGCGCCGAGATAGGCGCGGCCCAGGCGGCCCTTGACGCCGCCCGGCGCCGGCCAGCGCCAGCGACATGCGCGTCTCGCTGCTCGTCGGACAGCCGCGCCACGTCGGGCGCGGCGTGCTCCTGCGCGAGCGCCCGCAGGGCCTCGACGCCGGCGGCGAAGTCCTCGAAGAAGACGCCCTCGTAGACGCGCTCGCGCGGCGCCGGGCGCACGCGCAGCGCCAGCTCTGAGATCACGCCGAGCGTTCCCTCCGAGCCGACCAGCAGCTGGCGCAGCGCGGGCCCGGCCGCGCTCGCCGGCAGCGCGGGCAGCTTCGAGCTCGCCGGCGGGCGCGGCGAAGCGCAGGCCCGAGGATCATCCGCTCGATCGCGCCCGTAGCCCTCGACGCCTGGCCGGCCGACCGGTGGCCGCGCAGCCGCCGAGCGAGACGTACTCGAAGGACTGCGGGAAGTGGCCGAGCGTGAGACCCCGCGCGGCCAGATAGCGCTCGAGCGCCGGCGCCCGCATGCCGCGCCTGGACGGTGACCGTCCGCGACTCGCGGTCGAGCTCGCAGCACCTCGCCCATGCGCCGCATGTCGAGCGCCAGCACGCCGGCGTGCTCGCCGCGCAGCGGCGCCACGCCGCCGACGACGCTCGTGCCGCCCCCGAAGGGCACCACCGCGAGCGAGTCCCGCGCGCAGAGCGTCAGGACGCGCGCGCACCTGCGTCATGGCTCGCCGGATAGACCACCGCGTCCGGCGCGCCCTCGGGCTCTCCGGCGCGCAGCCGCACGAGATCGGGATAGCCCTTGCCTGCGGCATGGAGGACGCGTTCGTGCGTGATCGTCGCGGACGCCCTCTTCGCCGACGATCGCACGCAGCGTCCGCGAGCGTCTGCTCGCTGAGCGCCGATGGCCGCAAGCCGCACGCGCGGCGAGTGCGACCGGCGGGCGCGGGGCTCGGCGAGCCGCCACGTGCTCGCGGAGGAAGCCGAGCGCGTGCGCTGGCAGCGCCGGTCGGTGGGCCGGGATCTCCCCACCCCCACCAGCGCATCGCGCGGCGGCATCCGGAGCCGCTCAGCCACTGATCCGCTCCAGGCCGTCGAGCGCCTCCTCGATCGTCGCGGCGGCCGCGCGGCGCACCATGTAGCCGCCGAAGCGCGGGAAAGAACCCGTTCGAGCGTCTGGCGCAGCTCGATCGTCACCTCCGTCGCCGGCGCCGGCCGGCGTCGAGGCGCACCTCGGTCTCCGCCGACTTCAGCAGGCGCGCGAACGGCGTGCCCTCGACCCGTTGCTCCCACTTCAGCGTGCGCGCTGCTCGTCTTCGCGGCGAGCACGAGTGGAAGTCGGCGCGCACGACTTTGCCCTTCGCCGTCGTCATCACCTCGGTGAAGGGTCGTCCGTCGACGTCCTCGACGCGGTCGACGCGCGGCCACCAGCGCGGCAGATGATGGGGATCGCGGATCACGCTCCCACAGCTCCTCGACGGGCGCGGCGATCGTGCGGCTGCGGCGAGCGCTGGGCACGGCCCGGCCTCAGGACTCGTAGGTCGAGCAGCGCGTGCGACGTCGTGCGGGGCCAGCGCGCTCGCGGCCGTCCGAGAAAGGCCAGCTCGACGAGGAACCCGCAGCCGACGACCTCGCCGCCGAGCTCCTCGACCAGCTCGCACAGCGCCATCGCCGTGCCGCCCGTGGCGAGCAGGTCGTCGTGGACGAGCACCCGCGTGCCGCGGCTGCACGGCGTCGGTGTGCAGCTCCAGCTGGCGGCGCCGTACTCGAGCTCGTACTCGGCGCTGACGGTCTCGTAGGGCAGCTTGCCGGGCTTGCGCGCGAGCACGAAGCCGGCGCCCAGCTCGAGCGCCAGCGCGGGCCCGAGCAGGAATCCGCGCGCCTCGGCCGCCACGACGCAATCGACGCTCAGCGGCCGCGGCATACTCGGCCAGCAGCCCGACCGCCTGCGCCAGCGCCCGGGCGTCGGCGAGCAGCGGCGTGATGTCCTTGAAGCCGATCCCGGGCGTGGGAAAGTCGGGGATCTCGCGGATCAGCTCGCGCAGGCTCGCAGGCGTCGGGGCCCGTCGCCCGTCGCGGCGCTCATCAGCGGACGATCTTCCGCAGATCGCGGATCAGCAGCAGGTGCTTGAGGTGCGTGGCGACGGCCGCGAGGTTCTCGAGCGCCTCCACCGCCTCCTTGCGCCGCTGCGGGTTGCGCGAGCGCAGCGCCGGCGCGAGGATCTGCTGCAGCAGGTTCGCCTCGCGGTCGGCCGAGGAGCGGAACACGCGCAGGTTGCGCCCGCCGACGCCGTAGCGCGCGAGCTCGGCGACCGCGGCGATGATCTCGCGCTCGGTCTCGTCGAAGTAGCGCACGCCGCCGCGCATCTCGCCCTTGACCACGCCGTACTCTTCGAGCTCCCGCACGAGCTTGCGCCTCGGCCTTCGTCTCCTCGAGCACGTCCTCGATCGAGTACAGCGCGCCGGTCGGCGATCGGATCGGGACGCAGGCTGACGCTCGGGCGCCAGGCACGCGCGCCCTCGCGGCCGCGCGCCGGGAGCCGGCGCCGCGCTCCCGGAGCGCCCCGCCGCCAGCTCCTGGCGGATCACCCGCAGGGGCAGGAACTCGTCGCGCTGCATGCGCAGGATCGTGCGCAGGCGCGCCACGTCGCCCTGCGTGTAGAGCCGGTAGCCGCCGGGCGTGCGCCGCGGGCGTCAGCAGCTTCTGATCCTCCAGGTAGCGGATCTTGGAGATCGAGATGTCGGGAAACTCCTGTGCCAGGGCCTTGCAGACGGCGCCGATCGTCAGCGACTTCTGGCGCTGGCCGGATCTCGCCTGCGCCCGCGGGGTCTCACCCGCCAGCTCGACGCCGAGCTCGTCGCGTCCGCCGGAGTCGCCTGAGTCGGCCATCAGCGCACGTGGAACGTCAGCTTGTACTTGCCGATCTGCACCTCATCGCCCTCCTCCAGGCGCTGAGACTCGATCCGCGAGCGGTTGACATAGGTGCCGTTCAGCGAGCCGCAGTCGTCGAGATACCACTGGTCGCCGCGGCGGATCAGCAGCGCGTGATCGCGCGAGACGGTGACGTCGTCGAGGAACACCTCGGAGTCCGGGCGCCGGCCGATGCTCATGCGCTCGCCGCTCCACGGCGAAGCTCTCGCCCACGCGCCGCCGCCGGCGCGGATGACGAGCGCCGGGCCGTGCGCCGTGACCTCGTCGATCTCGACCGGCACGAGCTCGCCGTCGTCGTCGATGCGGTAGGTCGCCGTCACCGGCTCCCCCGCTGCCCTCCGGGCCGCGCGAGCAGGCGCCGCAGCGCTGGCAGTAGTTGGCTCCCTCGGCGTTGACGAAGCCGCACTCGGTGCAGTGCAGGGCCATGCCGAGCGTCCCGTCTAGGCGGCGCGCGTCGCCGCGATCGCGCACGCGAGCCGGCCCACGACGCGGTCACGACGCGCCATCTCCCGCCGGCGCGTCTCCGGCTGGCGGTTGGCGAGGATGTCGGTGAGCTGCTGGACGTCGTCGCCGGTGATCATGATCTCGCCGCCGTCGTGCTTGCTTGCGCAGGCGGTTGACGAGCTCGGCGCGGAGGATGTCGATCTTGCCGTGCAGGATGCGCCGCCTGTAGGAGATCTCGGTCTCCTCCTCGGTGAGCTGGCGGATGACGTCTTTCAGCTCGACATCCTTCAGCGAGCCGAGGTCGGGAAACGTGTCGTCCATCGTGGGCTCTTCTCCTCTTGCGGACTTGCGCCGCGCCTCGCCGGCCCGAGAGCACCCGCGCGGCCGGCCGAAGTCCCGAGTATAGCCCAGAAGGTAAGGCTGAGCTTGAGACTAGGGCTCCGGCGAGCGTTCGCAATTGCAGCACGGCCCGAGCGCACATACAGCGCGCTGGCCGTCAGCGCGAGCGCGAGACCCACGTAGAGCAGCACCTCGCCGAGTGTTTCAAGGCCCGCGATCGCGAAGAAGAGCCCGCCCATCACCGGCGCCACCGCGAGCCGTCCGGGCCAGTTGATGCGCAGCTCCACCCCGCGCGTCATGCCGTAGCGCCCGAGCGCGAGCATCAGCACCTCGCGCGCCGCCAGCACGCGCGAGTGCCCAGCGCGGCAGCAGGTCGAAGTGCCAGCACACGACGACGCCGGAGACCACCAGCAGACGGTCGGTGACCGGGTCCATCAGCGCCCCCAGGCGGCTGTACTGGCGAGTCACGCGCGCGGCGATGCCGTCGGCGTAGTCGCCCCAGCCGATCACCGCGAACAGCGTCGCAGCGAGCGCGCTCGTCCCATCGCTGCTCGACAGCGCCACGACGAGGAACACCGGGATCAGCGCCAGCCGGGCGAAGCCGATCGCGTTGGGAACCGTCCATGGCCGCAGCGGGCTGCCGCTGAGCGTCTCCGGCGGCGGCGGGCCCGAGCGGTCGAGCCCGAACAGACGGCGGACGCTCATGCGCCCCCGCCCGGCGAGCCCGGCCACGCCGCCGCCCGGCAGCCCGCCGGGAAGCTCTCCGGCGCCCCCGCGCTCGCCGCTCTCTACGGGAGGGTCCGCCACAGCTCGTCCACCCGCCGGACGAGCTCGGCGGGCTCGCCCCCGAGGGGCAGGCCCGGGCGCGGCCTCACGACCGCGGCGCACCTGGACCTCGATCTCGCCGGACTCCAGCGCGCGGCGCCCGACCGTCAGGCGCAGCGGGCAGCCGAGCAGCTCGGCGTCTGCGAACTTCTCGCCGGGACCGAGCTCGCGGTCGTCGTAGAGCACCTCGACGCCGCCCTCGAGCAGCGTCTCGTAGACCGCCTCGGCGGCAGCGCAGCTCGGGCGTGCCGGGCTTGCCGATCGCGACCAGGTGAACGGCGAATGGCGCCAGCGACCGCGGCCAGGAGATGCCGTGCTCGTCGGCGAACTGCTCGACCGCGGCGGCGACGATCCGGGCCGGGCCGATCCCGTAGGAGCCCATCCAGACCGGCAGCTCGCGCGCCGCTCTCGTCCAGGTAGCGTCGCGCCCAGCGGCTCGGAGTAGCGCGTGCCGAGCTTGAAGATGTTGCCGATCTCGATCGCCGGCTCGATCGAGATCTCCTCGCCGCCCACCGCATAGCCGCTGGCCGTCCTTGTGCACCTCCGGGCTGCGCAGGGCGACCTCGAGGTTCGCCGCATAACCGGGCGCGAGCGCGATCTCGATCCTCGCCGGCAGGGCACGGCGCCATGTACTCGTGCGCGCCGAGCCCGCCCATCATCCCGACGTCGGACTCCACGCGGTAGAAGCGCAGCCCCGTGCGCTCCATGATCCGATCGTAGGCCCCGACGTGCAGCGCGTAGCGCTCCTCGAGGCCCGCCTGGTCGCGGTCGAAGGAGTAGGAGTCCTTCATCAGGAACTCGCGCGTGCGCAGCACGCCGGCGCGCGGGCGCGGCTCGTCTCGCTCCTTGATCTGGAAGTGGTAGAGGATCAGCGGCAGGTCGCGGTAGGACTGCACCACCTGGGCTGCGTGGAAGGTCACGGCCTCCTCGTGGGTCATCGCCAGCACGAGCTCGGAGCCCTTGCGGTCGGTCAGCTTGAACAGCTCCTCGATGTCAAGGCGCCCGCTCTTGCGCCATGGCTCGGACGGCTGCAGCACCGGCATCAGCATCTCCTGCCCGCCGATCGCGTCGATCTCATCGCGGATGATCGCGACCGCGCGCTGGTGGACCCGCCAGCCGGCGGGCAGCCAACTCCACATGCCCGCGCCCATCTGGCGGATGAGGCCGGCGCGCACCATCAGCTTGTGCGAGATCGCCTCTGCGTCTGCGGGCGGCTGCTTCTCGGTCGGAAGGAGGTATTCGGAGAGACGTGTCATCGCTCGATCGGGCCGCAGACGTCCATGGGGAGGGTCGAGCGTATAGGGCGGGCGCGCGGTTCGCCACGACCCGCGCGTCGCTAGCGGTGCAGGAAGCTTTCGAGCCTGTAGATGCCAGATTGAAGCGCCGTCAGGCCCACGAGGTTGCCGAGTGCGACGTTGACGTCGACCAGATGCGTGCCCCACAACGGCCCCAGCACTTCGGCGACGTGTTCGCGCGTGTCGCCAGCGGGGCCCACGTCGGTGAGCTGCAGCCAGCTCGCACCGTTGGCGTGCTCGCATTGCGCCGTGTACTGCCCGGGCGTGGTCACCCAGGGAGTCGGCGCGCTGGGGGCCCGGATGTCTTTCAGCAGCCCAAGGAATCCCGGGAACGGCGTCGTCGACTCGTACGGGAACAGCGGACCGGCGCGACCGTCCTGGAAGAGCAGCGCGGGGTTCACGCACAGCACTTCGAGCTTGCTGGCTTCTTCGGGAGTGAGGCTGCTCTGCAACAGAGGGCTCGTGACCCGTCCGAAGTCGGCCCCTTCCGGCGGTTCCTTCAAGAAGCTCGAGTAGGCCACCACGCAATGGGTCTGCCATGCGAACTGGCAGGCTGGGACGTTCTGGAAGTCGCCTCCCACGAGCCTTCCCTTCGGGACGAGCACATTGCCCCCCAGCAGCACGGCGGATACCAGCTGCCGGCGAAGCGCCGGGTTGGGGTCGATCTGTTCTTTGATGAGCTGCTTGAGCAGCAGTGCGCCCTGGGAGTGGCCGATCAGCACGACGCCGCGGCCGTCGTTGTACTTAGCGAGGTATTCCTGCCACGCCGAAAGCACACCGAGGTAGGCCTCGGCGACGCTTCGGGCGTAACTGCTCCCGGCGTCGTGATCGCGTAGAGGGTCAGCTGCGGATACATGGGCGCATACACCCTGCAGGTCTGCGAGAAGCGCGAGGCCTGGTCGATCGCGATCTGGGTCTCTTCGGGATCGATTTCGAGATTCGCATTCGGCGAGACGTGGCCGTTTTCGAGCCTGATCTGACTGCTCACGGTCGGATACACGTAAAAACAGTCGACCGGCGGGTTGGCCGCCGGCTGGGCGTGCTGGATAACGCTCGAGCCGTTGTCCAACTCGACGGTCGCTTCCTCGCTGCTCAGGCAGGGGTCGCCGGCCAGCCCCGGCCTGCATAGCCAGGTGGTTTCCGCCGACGCCGCGGTTGCCGTCAGCCCCGAGATGACCAGCGCCGCGACGCTGAGAGCCGCAAGACCACAGCGGGCCGGGCGCGTGATCTGACGCCGCGCCGCTCCTGCTTGACGATTGATATCGATGGGCATCGCCGCCGCTCCCTCGCCGCCGTGCACAGCCTCGCTGAAGGCGTAATTCTATTGCCAGAGCTGGCAACAGGCAATTGTCAAGCGCCAGCGCCCGGTCCACCGAGGAGGGTCGGTGGACCGGGCCGCGGGCTTGCCTACATCGGGTTCGAGCAGGTTCTCAGAAGTGCGTGACCTGGTAGACCAGCGACTGCAGGCCGACCACACCGACGAGGTTGCCGAGCGCGACATTGACATCCTCGAGGTGCGTGCCCCACAGGGGTCCCAGCACTTCTTCGATCTTTTCGCGCTGGTCGGAGGCGCTGTCCTCGCTCAGCTGCAGCCACGTTGCGCCATTGGCGCGGTCACACTGCCCGGAGTACTGCCCGGGCATCGCCACCCACGGGGTCGAGCCTTTGGCACCTTTTACGTAGGTGCCGAGCAGCCCCGGGAAGGGCGAGGTCGACTCATAGCGCAGCAGCGGCCCGGCATAGGGACCCTGAAGCCACAGCGCCGGGTTCACGCAGGCGACTTCAAGGG
>CAVXRF010000002.1:0-32571 GCA_963764185.1 uncultured Solirubrobacteraceae bacterium
AGTGCGACGACGGAAGCCGGCGAGACAGCTGGTGCGGACGAAACCCAAGCGTCTCGCTGGGCGGGGGCGAGACGCCCGCTTTGCTTTCCGGAAAGCGGTAGTCCAGGCGCCAGCGGACACGGCGATCGCATCTCGTCCGGAGCGCTAGCGCGGGCCCATGCTGGCCACACGCTCGCTTAGCTCTGAACGGAGCGGTCAGGGATACTCCGAGCGATGGCCCGAGACAAAGTGGACGTTGCCAAGCGAGTGGTTGATGCCTACAACCGCCGTGACGTCGATGGCTTGTTCGCCGAGTTCGCGACCCCCGACTTCGAGTACTACCCGGGAATCGTCAGGGCTCTCGATGGAGGCGGCTACCGCGGACGCGAGGGCGTCGAAAAGTTCGCCGTGGACACCCGCGAGAACTGGGAGGAGCTCCAGTCGCTCCCTGAGGAGTTCCGCGATCTCGGCGATCGGGTGCTTGTGCTGGGGAGGATGAAGGGACGCGGCAAGGGCAGCGGCGTACCGGTCGATTCGCCGTACGTGACCATCCTCGACTTTCGGGGTGACAGGATCTGGCGTTCCCGGGTGTATCTCGATCGCGCCGAGGGGTTGCGCGTTGCGGGGCTGTCCGAGTAGAAGCCGTCCACGCCGGCTTTGAAGGCCCTGCCAGCCCTGGGCGTTGGCGAGCCTAGTTGTCGAATTCCCGGAGCTGCGGATCCCCCGTGCTGACTACTAGGAGGGGCTAGCGAAACGATCGGCGAAACCCCGGCGCGCCTACGCCCGCTCGTGCGCGAGGCGTTCGGCGGCCGCGCGGGCCTCGTCGATCTCGGAAATGGTAATGCGCGCGATCAAACCTTCCACCCCGACGTAGACCCATCCCTCTCTCTGCCGAACGTGACCGGCGATGCCGGAAGGCCGGGCCTCTTGGACGACCACAGCAAACACAACTCCGTTGCCGAGGTCGTGGACCTCCTCAAACCTGAACTCCAATTCGTCATACATGCCGAACCAGCCGTCAAGGAAGGCACGAATCGCCTTTTGGCCTTCGTAGATGTCCCCCAGCGCCCGCCCTTCAAGGACCGCATCCACGGCAAAGCTGCTCATCACCGCATCGAGATCACGGCGATTCGCAGCCTCACGCTGCCTGTGCACACGCTCCACCAGGTCGGGGGTCGTGGACTCCTCGGACATCTCCCGGCCAGTATCCCGTACGACGCGACTACGGCGCGAGCTGCACCGCTCGCGCCCTCGCGAGCGCGCAGGAGAGCTTCGCGAGGATCGTCAGGTTGGCGTGTAGCCGGACGCCCTCGAAGCCGTCCGGTGGAGGCCCTGCGAGCTCTGGGCGTTGTCGAGTCTAGTTGTCGAATTCCCGGAGCTGCGGATCCCCCGTGCCGACTACTAGGAGGGTCTAGCGAAACGGCTAGCGAAACTCGCCACGCCTACTCCGCCAGCCCCACGGCCTTGAGGGCATCGGCGCGGTGGGGATACGTCTCGGCGTGGATTATCCGGCCGTCGCGGAGCGTGACGACATGGGCGGGGCTGAGTTTGATCTCGGCCCCGCTGCCCTGCAGTTGGGCGTACTCGTTCAGCAGCAACAGAACCCGATCGTCGAGATCTATAGCCTCCTCGATCTCCCAGCGAAACGTACCAAGCGGCGTGTACCAATCAAGGCAGGCCGCCCGGAGTCCATCCAGCCCCGAGAAGGGTTCGGTTCCTCCATCGACGCCCGTTCCGAGAATGCCGCCGAAGTCAGAGTGCACGTGAGGGGTGACGCGCTCGACAAATGCCGCCCACAGGTCGTCATCGCGTGTCATCCGGGCCGCGTCCTCTTCCCAGGCCGCGTACACCTGCGAGACGATCTCCACGTTCTCCTGCGACATCGCCCGCAAAGTATCCCGCAGACGGTGGGCGCGACCGCTACGCCGCGAGCGGCACGGCTCGCGCTCGGGCGAGCGCGCAGGAGAGCTTGGCGCGGATCGTCAGGTCGGCGTGTAGCCGGACGCGCTCGAAGCCGTCCGGTGGAGGCCCTGCCAGCTCTGGGCGTATAGATCAGTTGTTGTCACCTGGCCGGAGCTGCGGATCCCGCGCTGAACCAGGCTTGTCGGGCTGGTCGGCCGGTTCGCCTTCCGGCGCGAGCCCGAGATCGGCGAGGGCGCGCGCGCGATCTAGGTAAACGCGGACCTCGCTGATCTTCCCGTCCGCAAGCCTGAACAGGAACGCGGTCCGGCGGTCCACATCAACTCCGCTCACGCCACGACCGCGCTCGTGCGTGAATGCCACCACCGCGCGCTCGCCCTCGAAGAGCTGCTCGACCTCGACCTCAAAGGTCTCCCAAACTTCGTTGACCTCGCGTCGCTGGCGAGCTATCTCCTCGTAGCCTTCATACACAGCCGCGTTGAAGATGAGCTCGGAGAGGTCGAGCCTCGCGCTTGGCTGAAAGTGCTCACGCAGGACCGTCTCGATGTCGCCTTGTCCCCAGGCCTTGAGGATCGAGCGCACGAGGTCCGGGTTCGATGAGGCTGTCACGGGGCAAGTATGTCGCGCAGTTAGCCCAGGTCGACGCCCTGCCAGCCCTGGGCGTAGCACGCGTCGAGCCTCAGTCTGTCAAGGCGGGTTCTTGCGAAACCGCCAGCTTGCGCTTCGCGCGGGGATGCGAGCGTCCCAGGGGGAGCCCAACTCACTACTGCTCGGGACGAGGAGCAGCAGTCTCAGAGGCGTGATGCTGGCTGTCGCTCTGAGATCGTTGCGTGCGCGCGTCCAGTCGCGGTGCCGTGGCTGGGAGTGGAAGCCGGATGGAAGCCTCAGGGGTCGCCAGCGGACCCGCGGAGATCGCCAGGGGGGCGTCCCGGGCCCCGGGATTTGCTGCGCTCGTCGTGGTCCGGCCCGCAGCGATCTGGAGCTGCCCGCGTCTTGTAAACAGGAGGTCAGGGGTTCGAGACCCCTCTCCGGCTCTTGATGAATTACCTGCAAAACGGCCTAAACAGCGCGACGAACACGGCGGAGCACAACCTACATTTTGGGTTTGGGAACACCCTCGGGTAGCACTCGATGGTTTGTTTAGGGCCGCGGACCGCTCGAATCAGGGTCATCTTCGAGTAGCAGCGCCTCGATTCTGGAGCGCACGTAGATGCGTCTGCGGCCCACCTTCTTGGATGGGACGATGCCCCTCCGTGCCCAATCCTCAACGGTCGATCGCGGGGCGTGCAGCAGCGCGGCGACCTCGGCGGCGGTCATCACGTCAGCCGCGGTGAGGGGGCGACGAGCGAGGGCAGGCGAGTGGACATTCATCGCGACAGGACCTTCGCCAACAAGCACACGAGCACCGCAGCCGCGCCGGGCAGAGTCGAGTGCCTCTGTGAGTGAGCCCGATCCGACTGAGGACCGGCGAACCGTGCCAGCTGCATACCGCAAAATTAGCAAAGAGCGACATGTTTCGCAAATCCCGGCCGCTGGTTCTCGTGTCGACCTGAAGCTCCCGACTCGGCCTTGCACCAGCTCGGATCCAACAGCCAAACCATGATGGCGTGGCGGATTCGCGGCGAGTCGCCTACCGGCTCAGCTCGTCCGCGCGTAGCGCGGCACGGCTGGCCCACGCGAACTCGCCGCAGCGATGCACGAGTCCGGCGGCGTGCAGGCGCGCGAGGCTGTCCTCCACACCGATGGAGCTGCCGATCTCAAGCTCAAGCTCTCCCACCGACCACGGGCGTTGCTCCTCCGGGTTGACGAGCAGCGCGAAGACGGCGCGTTCTCGGGGCTCGCCCGCTGGCTCGTGGGTAGGGTGCTGGTGCATGGGAAGGGCCATCCTTTCCGTGCCGCGGCCCCGGGCAGTTCGCGCTGTGCCGGGGCCAATATTTTCAGTCGAAGCTGAGAGCCTAGGTGCGGCTTGGGATGGAACGCTACCGGGAGCTCTCGGGCGCGTATCGCTCGCCGCTCGCCTCGTTGCGGCGCTCGTCTGGATGGGACGCGTGATCCGTCATCCGAGTTCGACCTCGTGTGGTGCCACGCCGAGTCCCTCGCGGGCGATGAGAGCGAGTACGTCGCTGCTCACCCATGGGGTCGGGGTGCTCTGCCCGCCCTCCGGGAGCATCCCGATACGCCGGGCGAGCCAGCTCGTCTCACCGCTCACGCTGCCGCGGGCGTCGCGCTTGAAGCGCCCGCAGCGCATCGCGAGCTCGCTCATGCTGAGGCCACGATCGGTGACCGCGGCGAGCACCGCCTGTCGTAGCCCCTTGTTGAGCACGATGGGACTCGCGTTGACGCGATCGAGCTCGGCGCGCAACGCCGCTACCGAGACGGCTCGGCCACGTCCGTGGCACGCCAGGGCCTGGGCCGTGAGGGGCCGGACCGGGTCATAGCTTTCCAGGCTGCCGATCACCTGGCGAACGCTGACGAGCTCCCGAGAGCCACCCGCGTCGCGCGGTGGGTGACGATGCCAGCGCAGCTCTGGAACCCGCGGAGCCGCTGCTGCGTTAGCTGCAGCCGGTAGCTGTGGCCGCTGCGGTCGAGCAGCTGCGCGGCATCCTCGAGCGCGCACGCCGGGACGCTGCTCTCGGCGGCGAACGGGTTCGCCGTGAAGTCTCCGGGAGTCAGCGCCCGGCAGTAGCGGCCGAGCTCGTCAGCCAGATACAACGATGTGACGAGCCGAGCGTTCTGGGAGGGCTCATCCGCTGCGAGGTGCGCGACCAGGCGCTGATCGGCGAGCGTGTCTTGCAGGCGGTCGATCACGAGGCTGCTGCCGCCGGCGCCCGGACGCCGTGACGAGCTCCCGCCCCCTGCCGCGCCGGTCGGTGTAGCAGCCGAGGGCTTCTCTGAGGTGGAGGGCGTGGTGATCTGTGCGCTGCGCCTTCTTCGTGCCGGGATGTGACTGGGAGATGGTGCTCATCGCTCTCCTTCGAGGTGAGGGCCCGTCGGGTGCGGGGCCGTTGCCCCGACCGCGCGCACGCGCAGCGTGCGAAGATCGGGAAGGGGTAGGCGCCGCGCCGGCCGACTCCGCAACGCCGTCAGCGACGCGCGGCTCACGCCGCTTCCTGCTCGATCGTGTGGCGGACCAGGCTCATCGCCATCGGGATCTCGTCGAGCTCGACCGGCCTGGCTCGTGTAGTCGGCGACCAGCGCCTTCAGTGCTGAGTAGCCGTCGTGCTCGAGGCCACGCTCGATGAGGTACGAGCGGCCCGGCCTGTCTGCCGGGCGGTCGGTGACACGCACGACGCCGTTGATCCGCTGGCCATAGAGGATGCGCTCACCAGCATGTGACGGTGTAGCGGGCGAGCTCGACTCGCTCGCCGACGATCGGCGTTGGGTAAGGGCGTTCTGGCTCATGTGGGTCTCCTGTCGGTCGGGGTTGAGCACGCCCCGGCCAAAGCGGGCCGGCGAGGCGAGTCAAGCCCTGTCCCGTCAGGGATCGCCGCAGGCGACGCGAAGCGCAGGGCTTTACGCGCCCTCGGAGCCGGTCTGCTGGCCTACAGGGCGCGCTCAACCCCGACCAACACACCCCGTCTCCAGCGGCACCCTCCCCCACCCACCGTCGGCGGCGGACCCAGTCGAGGACCTCGCGCGCCTCGCGTCGCCGGGCAGCCGTCACCGCTTGGACCATGTTGCGTGGGAGCCATAGCCGGTGATCTCGTGCGGCTCGATCGCGCTCGCGGCCTGCAGGTGCGCGCGGTCGCCGTCGAGGACGCGACGTTCGTGGGCACGCTCGCTCCGGGTGATGGATGGGAGGCGCTTGAGCCTTTGGATCTCCAGGCTCGCCTGCCCGCCGGTGCTCGGGTTGACGAACGTCGTGCCGGTGCGCTCGGCGAGGATGCGCAGATAGCGAAGCTGACGTGCAGTCGGCCTGTCATTGCTCGGGCTCATTTGGTGCTCCTCGGGTCGGGGGCGGACACGCCGGCCATAGAGCGGGCCGCCCGGCGACGCGCGAACGCTGGCCCGTAGGGCTCGCGTCAGCGACGCGCAGGAGCGGCGCTCGCGCAGACGACGGGCGGTCTGCTGGCCTAAAGGGGTGTCCGCGCCCGACCCAGGCGCATCGCGGGCAACCGAACGACTGGATAGCATGAGCAAATGAGCAAAGACAGCACTACCGACCCTGATCAGCAGATACTCAGCGACTTCAAGGACGGGATGGCCAGCTGGGCCGGCGCGGTGCAAGCGCACAAGCAGGCGCCCCCGGATCAGAACTTTGCCGCTCGCCTGGCAGCACTCGCGAAGGGCGCGAGTGAGGCGGCACGCGTCTGTCGCGCCGCCGACGCCGCCGGCTTTGAGTGGCCGCCCGCGCGCAAGGCCGACAGCGAGCCGCCTTATGAGCTACGCCCCGGCACCGGGCGGCGCGGCCCAGCAGAACTCTGGCAGCACTTTGACCAAGCGATCACCCGACTCAGCACCATGGCTTCAGGCGCAGGACATGCTCGAGGTCGCCCGCGCCTACGACGAGCTCGCGAGGATCGCCGGTGAGCTATCTGATGCAGTTGCCGCCGAAGACGGAGCGAGCGCGAGTCGTTCGCGTCCGCGAGCGCGCGGGCGCCGCTCTGCCTAGAAAGAAGTTAAAACGCGCCGCGGGCCGTCGCCGACGCAGACGGTCCAGAAGCGCGGCGTAGACTCGGCAAATGGGCATCCTGGACACAGGGCGGCGGCGGCTGTTAGCCGTCGGCGATCGTGAAGTGCAGTGTTCTTGTTGTGGAGTGTTTGCCTGAGGCGGTTGCCGTGACCAGGAGGGTGTAGCTCCCGGGCTTGAGCTTGTTGCGTTTGGAGAGAAGGCCCTCGAAGCGAACCTTGCTGGTCCCGGCGTGTGCGGAGAACGTGAAGGTGCCGGCTGTGAGGGTGCGGGTGCAGTGGGGCTTGTGCTCGTTGCTCATGCTCTGAGCGACGCATTTCTTTGCGACCGTGCGTCCGCGGGCCGGCCTGGTGAACGTGAACGTAACGCTCGCAGGCTCGTTGAGGTTGAACGAGAATGTCGTGCCCACCGGCGGCTTCTTCTTCGTCTTGCTCTCGCTGGCGCTGATCTGTGCGAGCAGCTTGCCCTCGCGCCAAGTCTTCGCGGTCTCGCTCAGGTCGGCAAGGGTAGGCGTCGGCGCAGTCGTCGGCTCGATCGCGGGCAGCTGCGGCGCCGCGGTGATCGTGAGGGCGGCGCTGCTCTGCGCGGCCGCTCCGGCTTGGTTACTCGCTGTGACCTGGCAGGTGTAGCTGCCCGGCGAGCCGGCGGTGATCGAGCTCGATATTGCTCCGAGGATCGGCGTGCCGTTCTCGCTCCAGCCGAAGGCGAAGCTCTGCGGCGCGAGGTAGTCGAACGCCGGTAGAAGATCGGGCGCCCAATCGCCCTGCGAGCACGAGAGCGCTGAACCGACCACCGACGCTCCGCTGAGCACGGGAACGCCTGTGGCGCTCGGCGCCTGCAGCAACACCGGGAAATTCGGGCCTTCCGCGGTCGCGCCGGCGGTGTCCAGTTCGCCGCCGCCACCGCCGCTGACGCTCGCAAAAAAGATTTTGTTGTCGCTGGTATTGGCCCAGTAGATCAGTCCCGTGGCGGGGTCGACGGCCACCCCCTCGGCCTGGGCCACGACCGCGCCGGTCGTGTTCAGATTCCCACCGCCCCCGGTGTCGTTGAGCTTCGCAAAAGAGATTTTGTTGTCGAGGAAGTTGGCCCAGTAGATCAGTCCCGTGGAGGGGTCGACCGCGATGCCTATCGGTTCGTCCACGGCCGCGACTCGTGTTCAGTTTGCCGCCGCCGCCGGTGTCGTTGAGATTCGCAAAAGAGATCGTGTTGCCCTTGCCACTGGCCCAGTAGATCAATCCCGTGGCGGGATCGACCGCCAACCCCGTCGGGCTTTCCACGGCCGCGCCGGTCGTGACCAGATTGCCGCCGCCGCCCGTGTTGTTGAGATTCGCAAAAGAGATCGAGTTGCCGGTCTCGTTTGCCCAGTAGATCAGCCCCGTGGCAGGATCGACCGCCGGCGCCTCCGGCCCGTTCACGACCGCTCCGGTCGTATTCAGGTCGCCGCCGCCGCTGCCGTTGAGATTCGCATAGGAGATCTTGTTGTCGCTCGCATTGGCCCAAAAGATCAGGCCCGCGGCCGAGTCGATCGTCACCCCCAGCGGATTATCGACGCTCGCGCCCGTCGTCGACAGGTCACTGCCGCCGCCTTCCAGCGAGGCGGAGGAGATCTTGCCCACACTGTTCGCCCAGTACAGCCTGCCAGCCGCAGACGCCGAGGCCACAAAGACCAACCCAGCGCACGCCATACAGGACGCCACCAGCACACCCAACAGACCAGCAGACCCAATCCCGCTCGACCGCACGTCCTGTACCTCCCGCTCGACTTCGCCGTCCACCGCCATCCTACGGGTCTCGGCAACCACCGCGACGGCGCTCTACTCATCGCCGCCTCTCAAGTGCGCGCGTCGCCTGTACTGCATGCTGCTGCCTTCGACAAGAGCAAGTGGGAGAGCCGTCGCCATCGAAGACCCACGCATAAGACGACGAGCAGCAATCATCGAAGCTCCTTGGCGGCCTGCGCTCGACCCGGAAGCGACAACAATGCCCACCGCCGAGAGCGCGCCACCGACTTGGAGCGGCAACGGCCTCCTCGGCCCGAGTGATGTAGCCCGATAATTGGGAGAGAGGGATGGAGGACATCGGGCCGATAGAGGCGGTCTCTAAGCTGAAACAGGGTCGAGGAGACCTCCCCGCAAGGTCCCGCTCGGCAGGCGCCAGAGGCGACGGCCGTGTCCTCCCGCCCCGGCGCCGCGACGTCCCGGGCGTCTCCCGCGGTAGCGTGGCGACTCGGCGTGTTCGCGCCAGCCTTGGGATGATCGCCGTAATGCTCGCGAGGATTCGTTGGCGCCGGACCGCGTCAACCGCAGTGATCGCCCTGCTCTCGGTGACAGCCGCTACCGGCTGCGGGCACGCGAGCGAAGCGCAGGGTAATCGCGCGCTGAGCGATCCACCGGCTACTCGCGCGATCGGGTCGAGCGCTTCGCCGGGCAAAGCGACGGAGCAGTTCGGCCTTGACCTGATGCGCCGGCTGGGCCCGGGAAATCTCGTGTTCTCACCCGACAGCGTCGCGGCGGCTGTCGCGACGCTCGGGACCGGGGCGACGGGAACGACGGCGAGCGAGATCGCGCGCGTGCTGCACCTGACTCCACCTGCCAGCTTCGCCGCGGTCGGAGAGCTGCAGCGGGCGATCGCCGCCGAGGGGTCGAGCTCCCCCAGCGGTAACCAGGAAGCGCCGACGCTACAGATCGCCAACGGCATGTTCCTGCAGCAGGGATATCCGCTGGAAGCGTCCTTCACCGCCGGACTTGAGCAGAACTTCGGCGTCATCCCCGAGTCCGTCGACTTTCAAAGTCCGGCAGGCACCGAAGCGATCAACGCTTGGGTCGCTGAGCAGACCCATGGCCTGATCCCGCGGATCGTTGAAGCACTCCCACCGGAAACGCTGCTCGCGGTTGCCAACGCGATCTACCTGAAGGCCCGGTGGAGCGAGCGCTTCAAGCCCCGCGACAGCGCTCCGGCGCCGTTCCACGGCGAGACGGGCACCACCTCGACGGTCTTCATGCACAAGATCGAACGGCTTCCCTACACACGCGGTCGCGGCTACGCTGCGACCGCGTTGCCTTACGCCGACTCGACGCTGTCGCTGCTCGTCGTGCTGCCGGTGAGGCAGTCGCTGCAGTCCCTCGAACGCCAGCTGCAGCCGAGCGCGCTCGATCGGATCGTGCGCGGCCTGTCCAAACGAGCCGTTCGCGTCAGCCTGCCGCGCTTTCACCTGCAGACGCAAACGCTCCTCAACGGCGCGTTGCAGGCGCTCGGGATGGGCCGAGCTTTCAGCGAAAGCGCCGAATTCCCAGGGATCACGAAGGCGCAGGCGCTGAAGATCGGCGAGGTCGCGCATGCAGCGGACTTCATGGTCGATGAAGAAGGCACGCTCGCCGCGGCCTCGACGGTGGGAACCGTCGAACCCCTCGACGCGGAGTTCTACTCACACGTCGCGGAGTTCGACGCCGATCGACCGTTCCTCTTCTTCCTACGCGACGCACGCACCGGCGCGCTGCTGTTCGCAGGACGCCTCGTCACGCCTCAGGACTAACACCGCCGACTCACGAAGGCTCGCATCCGACAGAAATATTTTGGGGCATCCTGAGAAGGAGCCTGGAGCCACCACAGTCGCTTTCGCGCGAGCGCGGTAGCGAAGCGGCGGCCCGTCGAGACGCTCCCTACTCGTCCGCCGCGGTCGTCTGCTCGGCTGTTGACCGGCCGCTCGCTCGGGTTCGCAAAGCGGTAGCCAGAGGCGTAGGTGATACTTGCCCGCGTGGCATCCGAGGAGTCCACGACCCCCGACCTGGTGAGGCTTGCGCGACAGGGGTACGAGGCCATGAGTCGCGGCGACCTTGACGCGGTGATGAGCTTGTTTGCCGCGGACGCGGTGTATGACGCGTCCGCCGCTGGGTTGGGGACCTTCGAGGGCGCGGAGGCGGTCAGGGGCTTTGTCGAGGACTGGCGTCGGAGCTGGGAGGACTATCTGTACGAGGAGGAGGAGCTCCTCGATCTCGGGCACGGCGTCGTGCTCAGCGTCGTTCGGGAGAGCGGCCGCTTGGTCGGCGGCAAAGGTCGCGTCGACCAGCGGGCGGCGCACCTCATCACATGGACGAACGGCAAGATCGAGCGGTTCAAGCACTACCCCGATCCCGACGAGGCCCGTGCTGCCGCCGAACGCCTCGCGCAGGAGCGGGGGTAGGCAATGTCGCGGGAGAACGTCGACCTCCACGAACGGGGCGTCGAGGCCCTGAACGCTCGCGTGCTCTCGGACGAGCTGGCTGCGGAAACGCTCGCACCTGACTTCCGCATCGAAAACGCCGCGACGGCGGTCACCGACAAGACTTACTACGGCGCAGAGGGCGTTCGCGAATGGGTCCGAGACATCTTCGAGGGGTTGGACGAGCGCGCCCGCTATGAGACCGAAGAGATCCTTGCCGACGGCGAGGACTTCGTGGTGGCCAGGGTCCGGCTTGTCGGCCACGGCGCTCGCTCGGGAGCCCCCGTCAAGCTCCGCTGGGTGTCGGTCACCTGGTATCAGGACGGCAAGGCGACCCGGTCGGTGGGCTACCGGCGTCGACTCGAAGCCCTCAAAGCTGTGGGGTTGGAGAAGTAGCAGACAGGTGCCGGTGTGTGGTGTGAGGCCGAGGGAGCCGGACACTGACACAAGTGCTTAGTCATGGATGCAAGCGTGTCGCTGAAGACTGCTCGCGCTCCTGCAGCGGACGAGGTGCACTCATCCGAGCATCAGTGCCTCAGACCGCTCGTTTGCCATGGGCAAAGCGGGCGTCTCGCACATCGCTGAGCCGACGCCTGTGTGTCGTCCATCTTAGCCGTCTTGGCGGTCCTCACCGACACGCTCGCATCCATGACGAAGCACTCGTGTCGGGCGTTGCCGACGTCGCCCTCTCACGGGACACCTGCTCCTGACCGTTACTCCGCCAGTCCAACGGCTTTGAGGGCCTCTGCCTGCGTTCCGAAAAATGCCACGCGAACGATGGATTCATTTCGCAAGGTGAAGACGCCCGCCAGTCGCTGCTCGAACGTCGCGCCGCTGCCCCTGCCTCGACCAACGAAACGGACGTGGGTAATGACCTGGTCACCGTGATCGAAGATCTCATCAACGAGGACTCGGAAGTCCTCAAAGCTTCCGGAGAACTCCCCCGACGCTAGGAAGCCTTCGTGGCCATGGTGCACACTCGCGTCGGGCTGCTCAGGGAGGTCGTGCCATTCGATCTCGGGATCGAGGAACGTCGTCGCGGCCTCCGGTCCATCGCGGTTGAACACCTCGATAGCACGACGCACGATCTCCACGGTCTCCTGCGACATCGCCTACGCCCGTTTCTCCGCGGGCCGTTCGGCGGCTGCGCGGCCCTCGTCGACGTGGTACGTCGTGACGCGAGCGATCGAGCCTCGCGCCCAGAGGACGACCCACCCCTCGCGTTGTCGAATGTGACCGGCGCTGCCGACCGGACGCCCGTCCTGGATCACCACGGCGAACACAACGCCATTGCCGAGGTGGCTCACCTCCTCAAGCTCGACGTGCAATTCCTCGAGGGCGTCGAACCACTCCTCAACGAATCTATTGATCGCCGCGCGGCCCTCATACAAAAACCCTCCCACCGCCTGCCCGTCAATGGTCGCGTCCTCAGCGAAGGCGTTCGTGAACACGTCGAGATCACGGCGATTCGCAGCCTCAGCCTGCTTGCGCACAAGCCCAACGAGGTCGGGGGTCGTGGACTCCTTGGACATCGCCTACTCCTCAAGTCCCGCTGCTTTGAGAGCCTCGGCGCGGTCGGTGAAGTCCTCCACCGACGCGATCTTCCCGTCGCGGAACCTGTAGACCTCGAAGATGCCGCCTGCAACCTCGACACCGCTTGCCTTCGCGTGGCCGGTGAACCTCAACAGGGCGATCACGACATCGCCGTACTCCCGGATGCTCTCCGCGTGGGTGGTGTAGTCGTCGGCCCACGCGTCATGCCACTCCTCCATCCACGCACGCATTGCGCCGAGTCCCCGGCGCTCCTGGCTGTCGGGAAAGCTCGGGACCGGGCGGTACACGATGTCAGGCGAGTAGAAGCTCATCCACGCGTCAACATCACGGCGGTTGAACGCATCGTTCGCACGACGAACAATTTCCGCCAGGTCGGGGGTCGTCGACTCCTCAGCCATCAGCCCGCTCCTCCGCGAGGCGTTCGGCGGCAGCACGGGCCTCGTCGAGTTCGGACTCTGGGTAGATGATCATGCGAACGACGCGGCCGTCCTCGGTGATCAAGACGTTGGGCTCCCGCTGGGTGAGGTAACCGGCCGTACCCTTAGGGCGCGCGGTCTGCAGAACCCTCACGAACGCGACGCCGTTGCCGGCGTCGACGATCTCCTCGGCCGTATAGGCGACCTCGTCATAGCCTGCGAGCCAATCTTTCTGGAAAGCGCGAAGAGCGTCTCGTCCCTGGACGACGACTCCGATAGTCCGCGTCATGTCCACCACCGCGTCGTGCGTGAGAAACCGCAGGGCCTCATCGAGATCCCCGGTGCTGATCGCCTCGAAGCCGCGACGCATCAGCCCTACCAGGTCGGGGGTCGTGGACTCGTCGGACATCGCTCGCTGAGTATCCCGGACCACTGCTTTCGTAGCTAGGCGAGCGTGTGGCGGACATGGCCCCGCGCTAGCGCTCCGGACGACAGGGGAGCGGCGAGGCTCAAGGCGTGATCACGACTGCTTTGTCGAGCGAGCGTCTGGCCACCCTGGGTCGACGCGCTTGGATCTCGACCGAGGCGGTCGTCTGCTCGCGGGTTGCTCGGACGCTCGCTCGGCCCGGAACGCGGCACCCCGGCTGCTACCGGTCTACGGGCCTATCCCGCTCTAGCTAACCCGACTCCGCTCTCTACTGCGCCGCCTGGCGGCTGCGCGATACTCCAACGTGGATGCCCCGAGACAAAGTGGACGTTGCCAGGGGAGCGAACGATGCCTACAATCGCCGTGACGTGGATGGGTTGTTCGCCGAGTTCGCGACCCCCGACTTCGAGTACTACCCGGGAATCGCCAGGGCTCTCGATGGCGGCACCGGTTACCGCGGACGCGAGGGCGTCGACCGGTTCGCCGCCGACACCAGCGAAAACTGGGAGGAGCTCCAGACCGTCGCTGAAGAATTTCGCGATCTCGGCGATCGGGTGCTTGTGCTGGGCAGGATGAAGGGACGCGGCAAGGGCAGCGGCGTACCGATCGATCAGCCGTTCGCGAACATCCTCGACTTTCGGGGTGACCGGATCTGGCGTTCCCGGGTGTACCTCGATCGTGCCGAAGGGTTCCGAATTGCGGGGCTCTCCGAGTAGACGCCGGCCACGCGAGCGTTGAAGGCGCTGCCAACCCTGGGCGTTGTCGAGTCTAGTTGTCGACCCGGAGCTGCAGATCGCCCCGTGCCGACTACTAGGAGGGCCTAGCGAAACGACTAGCGAAACTCGCCATGTCTACTCCTCCAGGCCGACGGCTTTGAGGGCCTCTCGCTGCGTTCCGAATCATTCCACGCGAACGATTGATCCATTTCGCAAGGTCCAGACGCATGCCCCTCGCTGCTCGAACGTCGCGCCGCTGCCCCCGCCTCGACCAAAGGTCCGGTTGTAGGTAATGACCCTGGTCACCGTGGTCGAAGATCTCATCGACGAGGACTCGAAAGCCCTCAAAGCCTCCAGCGAACTGCTCCACGGCCGCTAGGAAGCCTTCGCGGCCGTGGTGCACACCCGCATCCGGCTGCTCAGGCATGTCGTGCCATTCGATCTCCGAATCCATGAACGCTGTCGCGGCCTCCGGTCCATCGCGGTTGAACACCTCGATAGCGCGACGCACCGCCTCCACATTCGAAGCTCCTATGTCAAGCACCTCCCGGAAATTGCGGCATTGAGGGTGACCGGATCGGAGTCGATAGCTGGCATTGAGAGGAGTCGGTGGATTTTGCGTGCGAGGTGACGCTTCAGGCAGCGTAGGGCCTCGCGTCTGGTCTTGCCCTCGGCGCGCTTGCGTTCCACATAGGCGCGAGTCTCTGGATCGACTCGCGCCTTGGTCATCGCGATCATGTGTAGGGCACGGTTCAGCTGTCGATCCCCGCCGCGGTGAAGGCGATGGCGATTCACTTGCCCTGAGGAGGCTGGGATGGGCGCCACTCCGGCCTGGCGGGCGAAGTGGGCGTCGGAGGGGAACTGCTCGGAGCCGGCGGTGCGGCCGATCAACGTTGCCGCCGTCAGCGTGCCGCAGCCCTGCTCGGCCAAGAGCGCCGGGCGATGCGCCCGGATGAGCGTGTGCAGCTCGCGCTCGAGCTCGTTGACCTGACGGGTGAGCGTGCCGATGTGAGTCAGCTGCGCGCGTGCCACTCGCGCCCGTGCATCGCCCTTGAAAGTTCGCAGCCGCCTTGCGACGCGCTCCTGCACCACCCGGCGGGTGAGACCCCCCTGTGGCAGCTGCGCCTCAAGCTCGGGGCATAGCTGCAGAAGATGCCAGCGCAGCCGGTTCTGGATCCTGGTGCGCTCACCCACCAGCTGATCACGGTGGTCCGAGAGCAGCCGGATCTCCATCGCGCGCTCATCCAGATAGGCGGTGGGGAAGCGCTCCACACCGTCCTTGACGACCGCACGCGCCACCGCCTGCGCGTCGATCTCATCCGACTTGCCCGCCTTGCGCTCACCACGCCGGCTCTGACCCATCATCTTCGGTGGGACACGAACAACGCGCTCACCGGCGGCGAGTAGCGCCTGCTCGAGCCGGCGCGAGACGTGCCGGCAGTCCTCGATCGCCCACACCCGCTCTGAGTGAAGGTCGCGGGCCCAGCGCAGCGCCTCACGGTGACCATCTTCTGAGGCGGCGATCTGCCGGCCCTCGAAAAGCTCGCCTGTTCCTGCGTCGACTCCCACGAGCATGTGGGTCCTCTTGTGCGTATCCGCTCCGATCACGATCATGTACTCAGTCCCTTCATCGATAGCCGCTGAAGCGGACCTCCGGCGGACAAAGCTCACTTGGGGCGATGCCACGCTCCTATCAAGTCACGCCGGTGATCCTCGGGCGGCGGCGGGCGACACTACGAACGTTGGTCAGACCAGTCGGTCGACACCTGCGACATGAGTCAGCCCGTCGCCAGCCCGAGAACCAACCTGACCGGTCGGACGTCGCCGCCCGGTGGGCTCAAGCGTGACAGTGAGCCTGCGACATCGCCTACCCGCGTTCCTGCGCGAGGCGCTCGGCGGCAGCACGGGCCTCGTCGATGTCGGTGTACAGCGTTTCTCTGGCGATCAAGCCGTCGCGCCACTCGTTGACCTGCGCGTATCGCATGTTCAGATCGCCGCCGGTGTCGGACAGGAGACCCTTCACAACGAACACGGTCAAGATGACGCCGTTGCCGAGGTCAGTCCTACCCTCCTCGGACAGGTTGAAAGCCGTGTAGGCGCTGAGCGCGTCAACCCACCCCTGGCGGATCGCCGCGTGGCCTTTCAGCTCCACGAGGCTCATCGGCGAGGTGTCCAACACCGCGTCGGGCGCATAGAACGTCAGCGCGAGATCGAACTCGCCCCTATTGAACGCCTCCCGCAGCCGTCGCGCCAGCTCACCCAGGTCGGGGGTCGTGGACTCCTCGGTCATCGTCTGCTGAGTATCCTGGACCGCTGCTTTCGGAGCTAGGCAAGCGTGTGGCGGACGCTGCCCCGCGCTACCGCTCCGGACGAAAAGCAGTAGCGCGCCGTGTCCTCACCGCTTTACAAAGACCAAGCGATATCGTCGCCGCCTGTGTGGCGCGACCCTCGACTCGTGATCTTCGACTGCGACGGTGTTCTCGTCGACAGCGAGGTGATCTCAAACCGAGTGCTCGCGGACATGCTGTCCGCCGCGGGCCTGCCGACCACGACTACACAGGCTCGGCGCAACTACCAAGGACTACTGCTCACCGAGATACTCTCGCGAGTGGAGAGGACCCTTGGCTGCACGCTCCCGCGCGATTGGCTAGAGCGCTACGAGGTCGAGCGCTCCACCGCCTTCCACCGGGAGCTCAAACCTGTGGCGGGCGCAGCCGAAACGGTGCAGCAAGTCACGGCAGCCGGGATCGGAGTGTGCGTCGCTTCGCAGGGCAAGCTCTCAAAGACGAGCTCGTCACTGGCGTTGACCGGCCTTGACGATCTCTTCCCCGAAGGCGCTCGCTTCTCTGCGTATTCCGTCGCTCACGGCAAGCCCGCGCCCGATCTCTTCCTGCACGCGGCTGCGTCGATGGGTGCCCACCCCGCTGCGTGCGTCGTGCTGGAGGACACCCCATCGGGCGTCACGGCCGCTGTCGCGGCAGGTATGCGCTGCATGGGATATGCAGCCGATAGCGACGAGCACGCGCTGCGCAGCGCGGGCGCAACGGAGATTCTGCGCTCACTCGATGAGCTGCCACAGGCCTTGGACCTCGACTGACACCAAAGCCCACCGCCTGACGCACTGCCGATTGCGTGGAGGACCATCCATGGCCGACCCGTGCTCACACGCGTCCAGGGTGCGCTATACGTCGCGCACCAGCAACCGGTATCCCATGTCGAGCGTCTTGAGCCGCAGGAGATCTTGGTGGCGTGCCTGCCAGTGCCCCGAGTCGAGGTCGTCAGCCAGGCGCGCGATGCCACCGACAACTTCGGCTGGATCGAGGCTGTTGAAGACGGCCATGGTCTGGCGGACCGAGCGTTGGAGGTAAGCGTGCGGTCGTCGCCAGTAGGCGTGGAAGAAGCCGTCGATACAGTCTGCTGGTATCGGCACGTCGAGGGTTTCGCACGGTCCGAAGTCGCTGAGAGTGTCCGAGAACTCTCCCCAAAGATCATGGGCCCGCGGGAGATACTCCGCAGACAGCCAGAAGCCCTTAGCGACCGATCGGTCGATCGTGAGCAACACGACCCGCTCGCGTGCGACGCGCCGCATCTCCTCGAAGCCCTTGCGTCGCTCTGGCCAATACCAGTCACTCAGGACGGCCATCGCCACGTCGAAGCTCTCGTCGGGAAACGGCAGCGCTTCAGCGACGCCCGCGACGCACGGGGCTGCCCGCGATGGACGCTGCGCACGCATCGTCACTGACGGCTCGACTGCTACCACACGTCGATCGCTGGGCTCGTAGGAGCCGGCACCCGCGCCCACGTTCAGCACGCGATCTGCGCTGCCGAGCTCCCCCCAAAGGATCCCCGCGATCCATGGGTCGGTTTGGCGTGTCCCTGAATAGCCATCCCCGATCGTGTCGTAAAGCTCCTCGGCCATGGTCTGCGGCCCAGAGTATCTCTCCCACTGCACAGCCGCCAGGCACGCCTCGGCCCTGCGCGGCAATCTGGTGCAGGGGCTCTGGCAGGGCGCAACACGTTCGCGCGGCGCCCATACAATCGTCGCCGTCAGCGCAGACGAGGCTGATCCTTGTCAGCCTTTCTGCCGACTACCCGCGGCCGGCCACGGTGACCGCGTCCCTCCGCGTAGCTCACGCCGTGAGCGATGGCGGGTGGGTGCCTGTCCGCAGATGACGTTTAGCTCGCTTAGGTTCGCTTCGGCGGCTCGATGGAGCTGCTTGTGCCGTCCCAGATCGACGCTTGCCGACGGCCCCCGCGGCGGCGGTAGGGCATGCCGAGGGTCTCTGGAGACCAGAGGTCGCGATGGTTGCCGAGGGGTGCGGTTTCGCCTTGGTGGCGGCGCATCATGGTGTCGACGTCCTCGCGCTTGACACGGTAGACGTGACCGATCTTGACGGCGGACAGCGCGCCGCTTCTGATCCAGTTGCGGATCGTCTGGGAGGTAAGCTGGAACTCCTGCGCGACCTGTTCGACTGTCAGGAGCTGCTGCTCAGGCATGGCAAAATGAACAAAAACAGGTTTGGATAGTATTTAGGATGGTAACGCGTCGACGGATGGAACGCGAGGAGGAACGATGATGCCACCGAGCGACGGCGAAGGGACTCCACCAGGCACCGATGACGAACTGCTGGCCACGGTGATCCCGTTGCGGCGTCGTGAGCGCGAGCCGGTCGGGCCGCGGATTCTCGCCGACGAACCGGGCAACAGAGCCAGGCCATCCGAGGATCCCGCGGCACCCGCGGAGCGGTCGGTGTGGGATGCGCCGGCGGGGGAGCTACGTCGGCGTCGCCCTCCCGCCACTGCCGGGCCGGCTCGCGGACGCGCAGTCGGCGCTCAGGTTCTCGAACGCCGCCGTCCTCGGCACTTGTTCGGCGCGTTGGCTGCGGCCACGTTGACCATCACCGCGGCGGCAGCTGTTGCGCTTACCCTGGGCACACTTGATGGGCAATCTGGCGGCACCGCACAGCGAGCGGGTTCTCGCGTGCAGGCGAGCCAGCCGATCTCAGCGGGACCCGCGGAGCACTCCTCGTCACGACCCCACGGCTCGGGGCCTAGCGCCGCGAGATCTCACCGAACACCGGCGACACCGCGCACTGCCAAGACCGAGGGCCCGGCGGGCAAGCTCACCGAGGGTGGCGTGGGCACGACCGTATCCGCGACTGCCCACTACCGCACACAGACGCCCCAATCGTCTACACCCACCGCCGTGTCCTCACCACCAGCGGTAAGCGCGCCGGCGGCGGCCGAAGACTCGTCGAGCGGCGGCGCTGCTCGCGAGTTCGGCTTCGAAGGCTAGGGGTCACAGAGCCATAGCCATCATTGCTCCGCGCCCGGGCTGCCCGGGTCGACGGTCGCCTGCTCGATGCGTCGCGCGAGGCGGTCGATCAGTCGCTGCTGTCCGCTCGATGGTGTCGATGTCGCCCTCCTCCGACCAGGAGGCGAGGTAGGGGATGGAGTAGCCGGAGCTGTCGAGGCCGAGCGCTCCACAGACGGTGTAGGCGACGGACTCGACCACGAGCTCCTCGGCGGCCTGCTCAAGGGCAGGATCATCCTCGCGGGCCTCGGCTCTGAGCAGTGCATGGGCGAGCTCATGGATGAGCGTCTTGACCTGCGCGTTGGGCGCCATGTCCTTGCGGATCGCGATGCGCCGGCTATCGATTTCGTAGTAGCCGCGGCGCTGGCCGCCGATCGCCTCGAACTCCACTGTCGAGCCGATCTCACGGCCGAGCTCGATCAGGCGGGGCAGGACGGGTGCGAGGTCTTCTCCGGTGACTTCACGTATCGGCGGGTCAAGCGGCGCCGGTGTGGCCGGCGGTGGCAGCGGCCCGACCTGCTCGCGGTCGAAGACGGGGCCGAGCCTGAAACATGTCCGCGGCCGCTCGGCCGGAACCGAGCCGGCGCGCTCCCATCTCTCGAGCTGCTTGCGTGAGGGCGTGATCGGTACCCAGATGCGGATCGCTTTCTCGCCGCGTTGAACGCAGTAGCCGAGCTTCAGCCAGGCCCGGAATCCCGCGACACGGGTGGCGTCGGGGCACTGCATCGCGATGAGTAGCTGGTTGGTGAGGCTGTAGCAGTGAAAGTGCCCGCGGGTGGCGAGCCATCGCTGCCAGCCCTCTGAGCTGAGGAGCTGCTCGACGGCTTGGCGGGCGAACTCGCGGTCTGCGCGGCGACGCTCGCCACGCTCCTCCTCGGAGAGGGGCCTGCGGGACTCGGGCATCTGGGGCCTCCTTCGGTCTGGCCCCGGCCGGTGCGGGGCCTACCCCCGACCCACCGCACGCGCAGCGTGCGATTATCGGGAGGGGTCGCCCCCGCACCAGCGGGATCGGCTGCCGCCCGTGTTGCCCGCCGCACCGCTCCGTCGAGGGGTCCGGCCTCTCAGACCGGGAGGGACTCGTCGCCTGCTCGGCGCGCGGCGGCCGTCGCGAGCGGCGTGTCGACGGGCCCGTGGCGGTGGGTGTGCGCGGGAAGCCTGTCGATACGCGAACGAGTGCCCGCGCCTACGGGAGGCCTAACGACACGGCTAGCGACAGTCGATACTGACGGAGTGTCGGAAGTCGCGCTGATCGTTTCGGCTGTCGTGATCACGCCGGTTGTGGCCGGGGCGATCGCGGGCGCGATCATCAAGCCTCATGAGCCCTGGAAAGGCGTGTTTGAGTCGGCTGCGGCTGCGGCGGGCGTCGTCATGGCCCTGCTCGTCGCCACAACAATCGCTCTGATGGTCGCCCATCCGTCGAACGAACACGGCGACCAAGAAGCGGCCGTGCAGCTGATCTTCGTCGCATTGCTCGCAGTCCCGCTGTATGCACCGGCTTTGGCCGGGGCGGTCATCGGCAAGCTGTTGGGACGGCAGTTTCGCCGCCCCTGCTGAGGGGCGAGCGAAACGAGTAGCAAAACTCGCTCATTCTTTGCAGCCGTCCACGGGAGTCGTTTCGTGTTCCTTGCAGGCAGGGGCATTTTCCAGAGCCTTGGCTGCTTTCGCTTCCTTTTCTTCCGGCGTTTCGTCTTCGCATTCGTTGAACGCGGGGCTTTGCCCGTTCGTGCAGATACGGGTCGCAGGAGTCGCCAGTGGTGCCTGCCCTGACGTCTTTCCGCCGCTGGCAGCGAGCACGGCAACCACAACGATGACGCTCGCCGCCATCCCGATGATCCCGAGTACGACGCCCGCCGTCGCAAAGCCCCGTCCCGTCTTGCGCCCTCCGGACTGGTCGATCTGCCGTTGTGCATGGATGCCCAGCGGGATCGCTGCGATCCACAGGCCAATGAGCGAAGTAATGAACGACGCGATGGCCGCCCCGCTCGTGCTGGTGTCGCCCGGAGCGGGCTTTCCGTCGAAGCGATACCCGCAGTACCTACAGACGAGCGCCGCTCCCTGTACGGTCTCGGCACACTCCGGACATGTCTCGGCACACTCCGGACATGTCTTGGTCTCGTCCGTCATCGCCCCCGCCTCAGCCTACGTGATGTTCGCTTGAGCCATTTGACTCGCTGAGCGCAATAGCGCTCGTACTCCTTGGCGAACTGACGACGCGGCTCGGCTTCTGGGCAAGTCCCTGGGACGGGCGCGGAACCCATCGGATTGCCCGGTGCAAGGGTTCTCCCAGCAGCCACCGAGAGCCGGAGTGGATTGCATCGCGATCAGCCAATCTCAGGAGGTTGCGCTGGCGGCGTAGACTCGCCCGCGTGGCCGCCGACCCGACGAGCGCCGCCAACTCGCCAGCCGGGCGCAGGACCAGTTGGATGCGCTCAAAGCGAACGTCGATGCTTTCCTTCAAGAGCACCCCTGGGGAACCGAGGTGGTGCCCGACAAGGATGGCTGGATTCTCCGGGCGAAGGTTCCGCAGCAGCCGCCTGAGGACTGGTGGATGGACGTCGGCGATCTCGCTGACAACGCCCGGGCAGCGCTCAACCACCTCGTCTTCCAGCTGATCGTGGACAGTGGAAACAACCCGAACAAGGGGCGTCCACAGTTCCCGATATTCGAGGTCGAGACGGATTACGTCGGGGACGGGGGGACGAAGTCCAACCGGGAGAAAATGCTTGTCGGCGTTGCCAAACGCCACCGCAGACTGGTCGACAACGCGCAGCCGTACAAGCGCGGCAGTGGGGTCACTAAGCATCCACTCTCGATGCTCCGGTCCCTTACGGACCGCCACAAGCATCGGCAACAACACGTCGGAGCCGCCGCTCTTGAGCAGTACTCGCCGATGACAATGGTCTCGGGCAGCGACATGGTCACCGCCATCGGATTCACCCTCGGCCAGATCGAGAACCCCGACCCTGTGGTCGATCAGCAGGTCCTGCACAGCGCCTACCCGACACAGCAAACGCAGGTTGAGCTCCCCAAACGGGCTGATGGCCGACGTGCTCAGCGCCACCGGGCTGGATCCCGATGCCGAAGTCGAGTTCACCGTCGCGTTCTTCGGCGACCGCACCTTCAAGATCGAGGAGATCGCGCTGATCCCACCCTACGTCGCAGATCTCATCGAACGCTTCGAGCGACGGATCGTAAGCCAGAGCCCAAGCTCCCGGCCCACGCGCTAGATCGCGCAGGTGGTAGATCGCACCGGACGGCGGGGTACGGCCAAGGGACCGACCTCGCCGATGCGCCGTCAACACCGAGCCGTTGAGTTGCGCTAGACCCTCCCAGGCGCCGCGCACCCTCAAGTCAGCGGACAGGGGCGCGCATATTCGGTCGATGACGATCGGCATGGGCCACTCCGAACAGGGCGTCGAGCCGCCCGCGGAGCTCAAGGAACTCAGGGCCGCTGGCGGGAATGCTCCAGAGCAGTGAGGCGAGGGTGTAGATGTCGCCGCCGAGTGGCCGGCCGTCGGGGCTCGTGCAGCCGAAGCAAGTCCAGCCCCGCTCGGGGTCGCGGTATACGTGGAAGCTGGGCGTCTTGTCGGGATGGAACGGGCAGTGGATCTTGCCCTCGCGCGTCGGCTGTCGCCCTGTGAGTACCTGGACGTAGCGGGCGGGCTCGATCCTCAGCAGCGGGTCGGGGTGACGGCCGGCGTGCGGGCGCCGCGTCGTGTCTGTCGTGGGCGCTCGCGGCGCGGGCGGAAGGCCACCGACGATGTCCTCGGGCCGGTAGCGGGTCGTCGCGTACGCGGAGTAGCTGGACGGGGCGCGGCGGGTGCTGCCTTGAAGTTATGGGTCCCTGGGACTCTCAGGACGCGTGCGGCGTCCGTGCACCTTGCGTCGGCGCCGAGCGCCGCGGCGAGCCGCTGGTTTGCAGTCCTCGAGCTCGTCGACGTCCAGGGGCCGCGTGAGGGTCCAGTAGGCGTGCGCGTGGTCCTCGCCGCCGGAGGCGATGATCGCGCTCGCGGCGGGCGTGAACGCGAGCAATGCCGCGAGCGCGTCGGGGCCGTCGCAGTCGGCCCAGAGCAGCGCCGTTGGTGCGATGTCGCCTCGGCGTCCGCGGCGGCGTACCCGCACCGCACAGCCCACATAGACGTCCGTGCGCTGGCCGATCTGCACGATCGTGCGCGCGACATCGGCGGCGTGGACCGGGCGGAAGAACCTCGCGAGTCCGCCGCTGTGGACGCGGTAGCGGACATCGAACAGGCCATGTGACGGCGCGAACGCGGCGAGCATCTGCAGGTGCAGCGCGGCTGCTCGTTGCGGGTTGAGCTGGCGCGTGTCTTTGAGCTTCATCGTGGCTTCTCCGCCGGGCACACCGGGAGGACCAACCCGTGATGGCCGGGTTGGTCCTCTGTGCGCGGGCTGTCAGGCAGCGGCGGCCTGCGGCTGGCTGGCCTGGGTGTTCTCGCCGCGTGGTGCGGCGAGGAACTCGACGTTGCCGACGACCTCGTAGTCGTGGCGTTTTGAGCCCTCGTCGCTCTCCCACTCGTGGTAGGAGAGGCGCCCGGCGACCGCGACGAGCCAGCCCTTGGCGAGGACTCGTGCGGCGGCCTCGCCGGGCTTGCCGAAGCAGGCCACGTTGAGGTAGCCGGTCTCGCGGCCGGGGGCGAGGCCCTCGACTGCGAGGCGCAGCTTGCAGACCTTCTCCCCGCTGGGCAGCGAGCGCAGCTCGGGGTCGGTGGTCAGACGGCCGGTGATGTTGATGCTGTTCATGTGCGATTCCTCCTTGAGGGTGGTTGGTGGTGTGTGACTGACGCAGCCCAAATCCGCCGCCGACCGGCGGGGCGGAGCCGAGCTTGCGAGGGGAGCGCCCGCAGGGGGCCGAAGCCCCGACGGCGGCGGCGAAAATCGGGCAAGACAGAGACACGCCACCTGCCACCCGCGAGGGGCCGCGCACGGAGAACCGGCCGTGCCGCAGAGCCACTGAGAGCTGGCTGTGTCGCCGGCGGGGCGTGCGCGGGCGGCTCGCTCATCGAGCCCGCCGGAGCCTGAGTCTGAGGTGGCCGAGTGCCGTGCCGAGCAGACGGCGAGCGCGCCGGGACGCGTGGGCGGCTCGGGCTGGCCGGCGGCGAGCGCGCGCAGCGTCGGGATGTGAGTACCAGAGGCGAAGTCGAAGCCACGCCGGTGGGAGACGTCCGTAGATGAGCAGCGCGGTGTCGGGGTCTGTCTGGCGCACGCGGTGTGCGGGCGCGAGCGAGCGGAAGTCGCTTGAGATCGTGCGCGAGCCCGGTCTGCAGCGCGCCCTGGGCGGTGGGTGGAGAAGCGGGCGATCTCCTCCTCGCCGAGGGTGTCGCGCAGGTAGTCGAGGGTCGCCTGGTCGCCGATCCCCGAGCAGAAGAGCCTCGCGCGGTGGTTGGCGAGGATCGTTTCGGCGCGGTCGCGGCCCCAGCGGTCGGCGGCCTGGCTCATGTTCTGAAGGACCGTGAGCAGCTGCACGCCCTGGCCCGGGCCGGTGGAGGCGATCTCATCGAGGTTGGGTAGCGGCGCGATGTTCGCCGCCTCATCCAGCGCGAGCAGCAGCGCCGGCTCGATCGGCTTGCCGGTCTGCGCGGAGCGCTCGAACGCGCCCGCGGTGATGTCGGCGACCAGGGCGGCGAACAGGCCACGCAGGCGGCGCTGGTCATCGGCCGGCGAGATCAGGTAGAGGGTGTTGGGGCCGTCAAGCAGCCAGCCGGCGCTGATCAGGCTGTCGCCGATCGTGGCGTGCGGCGATCGCTGGCTCCTGCCAGGGGTCAAGCGCGGTCGGAGACGGTCTGCAGAAGGCTCGAGCGAAAGCGCGGGTCGGCCTCCCAGACCGACGTCAGCGCTTCAAGCGCGGGCTGTGGCCCGGGCGAGCGGCTGGACGGTGAGCAGCTCGGCGGGCTCGTGCTTCGTTGACGGTCGCGATCCAGGAGAGGACCTCGCGCATCGTCAGATCGCCGTGCGCGGCGGCGAGCAGCAGCGGCGCGAGGAAGCGTGCGCCCGCGGGACGCCAGAAGCTCTCATCGGCCGAGCGCGCCGGCCCGCTCTCGCCGATGCCCAGAAGCCGAGCGGCTGTGCGCCGCGCGCCCTCCCAGGAGCGCGCCGCGGCGATCGGTGACCATGGGGTGTGCGGCAGCAGCGTCGAGCCGGTGGGGTCGAAGATGCGAACCTCGCCCCTTGCCGCTCCTGGCGGCGTGGGTGTCGTGGACGACGTCGCTCTTGATCGACGTGGACAGCGCCGGGCCGTCCCACTCCAGGAGCGCGGGCACGACGACGCCCGGTCGTCTTGCCCGACTGCGAGGGGCCGACGACCATCACCGAGGCGCGTGGCTCAGCAGGCGATCAGCGCGCGGTGGTGGACGCCGAGCGTGACGCGGCCCGACCTGCGGGCGGCGAACGCGCAGCTCTGCCAGATCGCCGCGCGAGGCAAAGCGGGCGGCGCGGGTCGCGCGTGGGGCGACGCCCTGCCCGGGCGATCAGAAGTGCCGCGGCGGCGAGCGCCGCCATCACGGCCAGGAGGTAGAGCACGGTCGAAGGCGGGCCCGCCAGAACAGGCGCGCCGGACTGCGATGTCTGTGGGCCGATCACGCCGGCTCCTCCAGCTCGCTGGCGGCGTGTTGGCCGTCCGCGTCTGGCAGCGGCGCGCTGCGCCATCGCGGCGTCGGTCGCGGTGAGCTGCGCGCTCGCGCTCTGAGCGGGCGTGGCGGACCTCGTAGGAGCGCCCGCCGATCCGCCAGAGCGCGACGCCCTGCGGGTAGTGGGCGATGCGCGCGGACTCGGTTTCGGAGAGTCCGAGGATCGGTGTGGCGCGGCGGGCCTCCTCGGGGTGCTGGCGGTAGACGATGACGGTCCCCGTCTCTGCCAGCAGGCCCTTGGCGAGCGCCTGCTGGCGTGTGCCGGCGTCGCCGGCGGCGTCGAGGTCTGAGAGGCGGTGCAGCACCATCCAGTGCTGCACGCCGGTTTGGCGGCCGAGCTTGAACGCGGCCTGGTAGTACTCGCCGAGCCCTGTGATCGGCAGCGCCCGCCACGCCTCGTCGTTGACGCGGATCGTCTTCTCGCCCTCACGCCCGGCACGCTGCGCCTGCAGCGTGCGCTTCATCGCGGTGCGCGTCAAGGAACGCGGTGGCGCAGACCATCGTGATCGCCAGCGCGAGGTCCGAGGAGGCACTGCCCGCGGCGATGTGGGAGATGTCCAGCGAGATGACCGGCGCGTCCCAGACCTCATCGCCGGCGCTGGTGGGAGCGTCGAACATGCCGCGCAGCGGCCCGTGGCAGAGGCGCATCAGCGCCAGGGCGACTTCGCGCAGCTGCTCGCGCGCACCCTCGCGGGTCAGGTCGAGCGCCTGGATGGTGCGCTGCGCTGGGTCGCGCAGCTGCTCAACGACATGCCCGATACACACCTCGCCGGCGTGCGCGATTCATCGGCGGCAGCGAGCGCCTCCACGACGCCGACGGCCTCGGCCTGGCCGAGCGGGCGGCCGAGCATCGCGTGCGCGACCGCCTGCAACAGGCCCTCGCGCATCTCCGGGGTGCCGATCCGGGTCAGCGGGTTCAGCCGCGTGCCGCCGCCGGGCTTGAGGCGCAGGACGACGCCGCCGAGGGCGTGCACGAGCTCTGAGTACTCGCCCTTGGGGTCGATGATCTCGCAGCGCCGGCCGAACACCCGCGAGCGATACAGCCAGCTCTTGGTCAGCGAGCTCTTGCCGAAGTCCGGCATGCCGAGCACGAGCGTGTTCGCGATCGAGAGGACCCCGCGCGCGTACAGCAGCCAGGGGTCATAGACGAAGGAGCCGCCGTGCAGGTCAGAGCCGATATAGACGCCCTGGGAGCCGAGGCCGGCCTCGGCGACCGCGGGGTAGGCAGCCTGGAAGTGCGCGGTCGAGAGCTGGTGCCCGGCGCGCTCGGCCGGGCCGCAGGAGCCGTCCGAGCCGGCCGGTCGGCCGCTGGGAGAGGTTGCGCTCGAGAGAGCGGCGCCGCGCGCGCTGCTCAAGCCGCGGCCGCGCGTTCGTCCAGGCGCAGCTCGCGGCGCTCGCGAAGGCTGCTCATCGGAGCCCCCGGCAGAGCGGCAGGCCGTAGGTGAACGCCTCGGCCTGCTGGCCCCACATCCGCTCCAGGCGAAGCGGGGCGCGCTTGGCCTCAAGCTCGATCCGCGAGACGTCTGACTCGAGTTCCGCGAGCGCTTCGGGGCCGCCCCACGGCACGCTGACGGTCACGTAGGCGGCGTAGCGGACGGCGGCGTGGCCTTCGGCGAGCTCGCGCTCGCGCTGGTTGGCGGCCCGGTCGCGCTGGGACTGGCGCTGGCTGGTTCGCTGACCGACCCGGGCTCGGAGGCTCTGCTCGGTCGCCGTCTCGGTGGCGGCGCGCTCGGCCTGGCGGATCGCCCTGCTGGGCCCGACGAGCTCCATGCACATCGCGATCGTGCGCGTGGTCCGCGAGTCCATCAGCAGCGGCTGAAGGAACAGCGCGCGAACGTCGATGCGCGGCCACTCCGCCGCCCATAGCGTGCAGTGAAGCGCGCCGTCGGCCGCCAGATGCGACCAGTGCTCTGAGCGGGCGAGCGGGCCGGCGGTGTGTGGCGCGATGCCGCCGTCGCCGATCAGGGCTTCGGTCGAGCTGGCGCTGGCGGCCACGCCGGCCCCACGGGTCATAGGCGTCACGGATCGTGAGCGGCGAGGCCGCGGCGGGTGAGCACGCCGGTGACGGCGATCCCGGCCCGGTCGAGCAGCTCGATCAGCTGCCCCGAGCTTCCCCGGCGAGGACGGCGAGGGCGCCGAGGTCGCCGCCGCCCATGCGCGTGATCGCGCGGCGCGCCGCCGGGCGCTGCGCGTCGATCTGGAGCGCGAAGGTCAGCTCGTGTTCCTCGGCGACGTCGCCGGCGCGGCCGATCAGCTGCAGGTAGGAGACGAGCTCCTCGGGCGGCTCATCGAGCCTCGCGTCTGTCCGCTTGGCCTGAAGCAGATAGTCGCCGAGCTCATCGCCGTCGCCGGGGAGCGTGCGCTCGATCCAGGCGATGCGCCGCACGGCGGAGTCATCGCGCGCAAGCGCGGCGAGCACGGCGCCGTAGTCGGCGAGGCGCTGCTCGCGCTCAGCCGGGTCCGAGCAGCGCGAACGCGCGTCCGCGGACCTGCAGCGCGGCGGTGAACGTGCGCGCCCGCGGGTCCTTGACGACGCCGAAGCGGGCGTGGTCGTACTGCACGAGCTGGCCCTCGAGAAACTCGAGGTCCGCGAGCTCGGCTGGGAGCGACCACGGCTCGCTGGGCCGCTGAGGGTCAAGCTCCCGGTGGGAAGCGAGACGACGTGCCCGAGCTGTGCGCGCTGGGAGAGAAAACGCGGCGCCGGAGCCGTAGCGGGCGAAGCAGGAAGCGCACGGTCACCGGCGCCCACTGCTCGATGGTGCGCCCGCGCACGGGCACCAGCAGCACGGCTGCGGCGAGTCGCGAGCAGCGCCAGCGCGAGCGCCAGTCCGCCGAGCCCGCCGAGCCGCAGCGCCGCGAGCGCCAGCGCGCCCGTCAGGATGAACCCGAGCAGCTGCGGGATGCGCAGCCCGAGCAGAAAGCCGCTCGAGGGATGCGGCGCGAAGCGATAGCTCGTCTCGCCCATCTACTCCTCCTCCCCGTCGTCGACGACGTGCAGTGCCGGGCGAGGCCGCGTGGACGCACGCCGGCGCGGTCGGGCGTGGCTGAGCGGGCGCGACGCCGTGGTGAGCGCGCGAGCGTCGGCGCGGGCTCCGGCGCCGAGACGGAGAGGGACCGCCGCTCGCTGGCTGCGCGGGCGCGTCCTCCTCGGTGGGGGTAGGTGTGCCGGCGGAGCCACGGCGCTGGGGAGAGGCGTCCGTTGCGGCTCCGCCGGCAGCTGCTGGCCGCCCGGCGTGTTTGTCGCCGGTCGGCCCGTCGGGCACTGCGACGAGAGCGCCGGGGGTGAGCGTCTCGCCGGTGGACCCGGCGGCTTGGTGGCGTGCGGGCGTGGCTCGAGCTCTGCGAGCCGTCGCCCGCCGCCTGTGAGCTTCGCGTGCGCGCGCGGAGGCGGGTCGTGCGCTGATGCCGGCGGCCGCGCCGATGCTCCCGGCGCCGATGCTCTCAGCGCCCACCGGCAGCGGTCCCGTCCTCGCGCCCGCTCCCGCGCCAGCGCCGCTCGGCCGCACCTGTGCCATTCGTTGACGGACCTCCGCTCGGCGGGCTGCCGCCACCCCCGTTGCCTCCGCTGCCGGGGCTTCCGCCGCCGCCGGAGCGAGCCGCCGCCGGAGCGCGCCAGCCGCTCCCGCCGCTGGCGAGGTTGCGCAGGCCGCCTGCGTTACGCACCGAGCGGCCGTCCTCATCGGCGACCGCGCCGTGCGCCGCCGCGCGTACGCCCGCGGCCACGTAGGCGCTCTCGGCGTCCGCCGCGAGCAGGTACATGAGCGCCCACGGCGCGAACGCGGCGAGCGCGAAGATCACGGTCGCGGCGAGGATCGTCCCCACCGAGCCCGAGACGCCGCCGCTGAAGGACAGGCCCGCGGCCGCCGCGTTGCCCGCGAACGACAGCACGATCAACGCGACCGGCTTGAGGATCACGAACAGCAGCAGCAGCCGTCCGAGGCGCCCGGGCCATGCCGCGAGCGCGGGCCAGATCGCCGCGGCGAGCGCCGCCGGGAAGAACAGGACGGCGAGGTAGATCGCGGCGTCGCGGACGATCAGCTCGAGCCACACGAAGATCGCGGCGAACACCTCGATCAGCGCGATCAGCATCGCGAGCGCCGAGGAGCCGAAGCCGCCGAAGCCGCCGGTGCCCCAGGCGTGCGCGACGGTCGCCCAGAAGCTGTGCGGCGAGCTCGCCGACGACAGCGCTTGAGATCTGGTCGGCGATGTCGAGGCCGATCACGGTGATCGCGACCACGAGGCCGGTGCCGATCCCGGCGCGTGCGATCCCGGCGAGGGTCGCGGCGAGCGCCTCGCGGGCTGCGACGGATCGCCGCCGAGGCGAGCGCGATCAGCGCCACGAGCAGCCCGAGTGCTGCGCCGAGGTCGGCCATCGGCGCGAACTGCGCCTGAAACCACGCCGACTGCAGCTGCGGCGTGGTCGTCTGCTGCATCTCGCGCGCGACGAACGATCGTGATCGCGTCGTCGCGGCGCCGATCATCCACTTCGCGAGCAGTTCGAGGATCCCGTTGCCGACCGCGCTCGGCGGCTTCGCTGACGAGACCGCCGACGGCGCCGCCGGCTTCGCCCGCCGCTTCACAGACGCCGCCCGACGATGCCCGCCGATGACCGGGACTTCGACGTCGCACGAGCGGCGCTGCTCTGTTGCGTGCTCGCGGCACGCGCCGCGACCTGCACCGGGCGACCCGCCTGTGTGCCCGCCGCCGGCGGCAGCGCATATGCGCGCGGACAGAGCGCACAGAGCGCCGACGGTCAGCACGAGCTGCGGCGCGAGAGGACGTGACGCCGAACGGACCATGCTCAGCCCCCGGTGCCGTAGAACGGCGCGGTCATGCCGGCGAGACGCCCGAACGCCGGCGATCGATCATTCGCATCCGTTGACGTAGACGACCGAGGGACCGGCGCCGGAGTCGGGTCGGTGTTGCATGCTCAGCACCAGCCAGCGGCCCGCCTGCCAGCGCAGCGTTGTGTCGACGAGGTTCCAGCTCTGGCGCGGGGAGAGGTGCGGCCCCCACACGAACCCGCCGAGCCAGCTCGTGACCGTCGCGGTCTGCGGGGTGTAGCTGTCCAGACGACGAGCGGCGATCACCGCGATCCCACGGCCACCCTGCTGGTAGTTGGTCATGTTCTGCGTGTCGCTCGCCGCGGAGCTGCTGGGCCTGGGCGAGCGTGCGGGCGCGCACTGCGGGGGCGTACGCCTGCGCCACCAGCGCCGCGAACAGCGGCCGGGTCCTGCTCGACCGACTGCGAGGCGAGCGCCAGATAGTTGTCGGCGGCGGCCAGGGCGCCCGCGCGCGTGTCCTGCACGCCGACGGGAACGCCGTCTGAGAGCTCGATCGCGCCGGGCGCAGAGCCAGACCCGGCCCCGCCCGACCCGAGGACACCCGCCAGCAGCAACGCCAGGACGAGCACCAGGAGCCACAAGCAGCGACCGACAGCCGCACCGAGCGCGGAGAAGCCTCGGTCGCGCATCTAACCGAGGCCGTAGGCGAACTGCAGGATGGCCGCGGCCGCGCCGACGAGGAACGCCACGCCGACGCATACGGCCATCCCGATCTTGCCGCCAACGGCGGTGTGGTCGTTGCCGATGCGACCTCCGATCGCCCACACCGCGCCGCCCATCAGGAACCCGGCCAGGCAGGCCAGGAGCGTGTAGACGGCGATCACGTTGATCGCGCTCTGGATGCCCGCTCGCGCCCGGCGCATGCCCGGGGTCGGGGGTGACGTTGAAGGTGAAGCTGCTCGCCGCGATCAGGGTGCTCATCAGAACTCGCCTCCGTTGCCGTGGGTCTGTGCTCGCGCTACGGTATACCAAATTAGCAAAGACAGCTGCTATGACATTAGACTCAGATGCTTAGCGATACACGAGCAGACGCGAGCGGACAGGCCTATGAAGGCGCTGCTCGCCCTCGTCGGCGTGCTCGCCGCGGTGCTGGTGGGGCTGGCCGTGCTCGCCGTCCTTGCTGGGCGCGAGCCACGGCGGGTGGCGCGTGCTCGCTGCCCGGCGGCGAAGCGTCATGCCCTCACCCGCGGGGTCCTGGGTCGCCACCGCCTACGGCCCCCCTTGGGGCGGCATCCAGGGGGACGGAGTCACCGCGACGGGCCTGAACCTGACCGCGGGACAGCCGGCGCTCGAGGTCGCGGTCGACCCGAGCGTGATCCCGCTGCGCAGCTATGTCCACGTGGAGCCGAACCCGTTTGGGACGAGCAGACGCCTTCTACGCCGGGGACACCGGCGGAGCGATCATCGGCAAGCACGTCGACATCTACGACTGGCGCGGACGCGCCAGCCAGAACGCCTGGGGAGAGCGCGCGGTATCGGTGACGCCGGCGCCGAACCCCGGCGCCGGGAACCTCCTCGGCGCCGTCGCGCCCGCCCCGCCGACAGAAGGCTCGGCCACCGGCGGCTGTCAGCCAGCGCTGATCAACGGTGCGATCGGGCTGACGCCAGGCCAGACCGCCCGCGTCCTGCCGGACGGAAGCGCCGCCGCGCCAGCCGAAGCGCCCGCGGCCGTCAAGCTCGCGATCGCCGCCGGCAACCTCATCCACACGCGCCCCTACCCCGAACCCGACGTCCACTACGGCACCCTGGCGAAGCTCTGGCCCGCCTACGACTGCTCAGGAGCCACATCGTTCGTGCTGTACGGCGCCGGCCTGATGGGCTCAGTCGCGCTCGACTCCAGCGGCCTTGAGAGCTACGGCCTGCCCGGCCCGGGACGGTGGATCACCGTCTACGCCAACAGCGCCCACGCCTGGATCGTCGTCGCAGGCA
>CAVXRF010000003.1:0-18918 GCA_963764185.1 uncultured Solirubrobacteraceae bacterium
GCTGACCGATTTGGCTTAGGTAAGCCAGATTGAGCGGTGAGGCAGTATCGTGGGGCAATTTCGGGTCAGTCGCTCGCCGCGAGCTGCCCATGCGGGCAGCTCGTCTGATGGCGTCTAGGTATGGCGCTACTGTGCGGGCCTCATGCCCAAGGGCCGGACTCGTCAAGCGGTTCGTAGCTCCCGACGTGAGCATCGTCATCGAGCGCTCAGAGCGAGCATCGACTTCATCGACGTGACGGCGCGGCGTCGAGCGTCAGAATCCGGGGAAGTGAGCGCGCCGCGACGAAACATCGAGTGCAAGGCAAGCGACCCGGACCCCTCCGGCTCGTTGGCGGTCTGTTGCACGCTTCGCGCGAAGGACCACGGAGAGATCCGACAGCGCGACACCTACTTCACGGTGTCGCGTGGCGGGCTGAAGCTGCGTGAGGAGCAGCCGGCCGACCGCACCTGATCCAGTTCGAGCGCGGCGGTGAGGCGAAACAGCGCGAGAGTCGGTATCGCATCGCCGAGGTCGACGACGCCGAAGCGCTGCGTGCCGCGCTGACGGCCGCGATCGGCACAACCGTAGTGGTCTGCAAGCCCGGCGCTGTTCCTCTGGCGGCAGGTCCGGATCCACCTCGATACCGTTGAGCGGCTGGGGAACTTCATCGAGATCGAGGCCGTGGCTCCACCTGGCTCCGATCTGGCCGAGGAGCACGCGCTGGTGCGGACGCTGCGCGAGCGCCTGGGGATCACCGACGAGCGGCTGGTCGCGCAGGGGTACGCCGAGCAGCTTCGAGCGCTCGGCGCCAGCGCATGATCCACCTGCCGGGTGATCGAACCGGAGACTCGCGGCTGGTTAGATAGGTAGCCAGCATGGAGATCGCCATTGCCTCACCACGGGTTGGGCCACTGCTGCGCGAGTGGCGCGCGCGCCGCGGCCGCACGCAGCTCGATCTGGCGCTCGATGCCGGCATCTCCGCGCGGCATCTGAGCTTCGTGGAGACCGGCCGCTCCACGCCGAGTCCCGAGATGGTGCTGCTGCTCGCCGAGCGGCTCGAGGTTCCGTTCCGGGAGCGCAACCACCTGCTGCTTGCCGCTGGTTATGCCCCCGCGTTTCCGGAGCGCTCACTGCAGGAGCCCGAGATGGCACCGGTTCGAGAGGCGCTCGACGTGATCCTCGTCGGACACGAGCCCTATCCGGCGGTCGTCGTGGACCGCGGCTGGAACATGGTCGCGGCGAACTCCGCGATGGCAGCGATCGGCGCCTGGGTCGACCCCGCGCTGCTGCAGCCGCCGGTGAACGTGATGCGGGCCGGTCTGCATCCGCAGGGGCTGGCCCGGTGGACCGTCAACCTGGGCGAGGTGCGAGCGTACTTCCTCGGGCGGCTCGAGCGTCAGGTCGCGATCACCGGGGACGCGGATCTCGCCGCGTTGCTCGATGAGGTGGCGGGTTACCCGGCGCCTGCGTACGAGCACGATCCGGCCTCCGCGGCGGCAGCCGGCCAGATCCTCACGCCGCTGATGCGGATGCGCTCCCCCGACGGTGTCGAGCTGTCGCTGTTCGCCACGGTGGCAACGTTCGGCACCGCGGTCGAGGTCACGACCTCCGAGCTCTCGGTCGAGCTGACGTTCCCGGCCGACGCGGCGACAGCTGAGGCGCTGCGCAACCTACCTCGCAGGTAATCGACAACGCGACCTTCCCCTGGAAGCATGTGGCCGTGCCAATCGAAACGGAGGTAGGGCACATGGCGATCACGACAGACCAGCAGGTCGGCAGTGCCACGTACAACGCGATCAGGCTTGCCGGCCTCGCCGGCGTGGCGAGCATCGTGCTTGGAGTCGCCGGCGCGATCGTCGATCGAATGTGGACGTTTCCAGGCACCGGCGCCACCGCGGGCGAGATCGCTGGCTACGCCGATGCGCATCGGTCGGCGCTGCTCGTCGCGATGGTCCTCAGTACGGCCGCGGTGGGGCTCTGGCTTGTCTTCGGTGTCGGCGTCTGGGTGTGGCTGCGGGAAACAGCTGGCAGCGTAAGCGTGCTCTCGGTGTGCTTCCTGGTCGGGGCTCGTCAGCTTCGTGACGCTTCTGCTCGCCGGCTTCACGGCCGCGATCGTGCTCTTCTATCGCGCACCCGAGGCGTCCGATCCCCGGCTGCTCTACGACCTCGGGTTCGCTCTGCTCGCCATGTCTGGAGTGCCCACCGCGCTGGCGCTCGGCTCCTACGCGGCGCAGGTGCTCCGGGACCGTCGCCTGCCTCGCTGGACAGCATGGGTTGCTGCTGTGGCCGCGCTGGCGCACCTCGTGCTCCTGGCCTCGCTTGTGATCCCGAGTGGTTCCTTCTCGCTCGAGGGCGCAGTGATCATCGCGATTCCCGCCACGCTGTTCGTCTGGATCGCGGGTACCAGCGTCGTCCTGCTCCGAAGGACGATCAGAGGTGAGGACGAAGCCGTCGTCGACTGCTGAGCCAAACCGCAGGCGCGGTACGAGGTGTGGCCGGCGTTGCGTGCATCATCCAGAGTGTGGATCCCGCCTCTCAACTGCGAACGGATTTCGCGCAACTGGTTGCGTTCGAGCAACACGACAGCTTCTTTGATGTGTCGTCCGAGCGTCGCTTGGATGGATATCTCGAGCTGCGGGTGCGCTATGTCGGCGTCGAGGAGGAGGAGGTCGCGGCGCTTCTGCTCGTGCCCGACGGCGCCGGGCCGTTCCCGGCGGTTCTAGCGCACCACCAGCACAACAGCGAGTGGCATTTGGGCAAGAGTGAGGTCGTCGGGCTGGCGGGCGACCCGCTCCAAGCGTTTGGGCCCGCGCTCGCCCGCTCCGGGCTCGTCGTGCTCGCGCCGACGCGGTTGGGTTCGAGGACCGCCGCTACACCGGCACTGGTATCGACGAGCGCGAGGACGACTGGCTTCAGTACTTCAACGAGATGGCGTACCGACTCGTCTCGGGCCGGTTGCTGGCTACTACGGTGCTCGGCGACGCCGCTTGCGGGCTGTCGGCGCTGCTGGCGGACGAGCGGATCGACGGCTCGAAGCTCGGCGCAGTAGGGCACTCGTATGGAGGCTACGTGACGATCCTGCTCGCCGCGCTGGACGAGCGCGTGAAGTTCGCTTGCGCCAGCGGCAGTGCGTGCAGCTACAAGCGGCGGATGCTCGATCGGTCTGGGATGGAGCTCTCGCAGGCGATCCCGGGGATCCTCAACGTGGCCGACATCGATGGGCTCGTCGGGCTGATCGCTCCACGGCCTCTGCTGCTGCTATCTGCGACCGAGGATCGCTACTCGGCCGACGCTCCAGAGGTCGTGCAGGCGACCACGGGTGCCTGGGAGGCTCGCGGCGCGCGCGAGAAGTTGGAGCACGTCCGCTATGAGGGTGGCCATGCACTCACGCCAGAGCGCACCGAAAAGATCGTCAGTTGGGTGACTGGGCAAGCCAACAGGTAACCGACGCGGAGCAGGTATCCGACAAGGCTTGCGGGCCGCGATCAGCTGGTGTGGTCCGGCGGAGAGCTGCACGCCGCATAGTGGGCAATATAGTGGTAACCTAGTGGGTATGGCGTATGTCGTAGCTAGACGCAATGGACGGTTCGAGGTTCGGGAGTCGCTGTACACGCCAAAGGGCTCCCGTGCGCACACTCTTGCCGGGTTCGACGTCCTTACCGATGAGGTCCTGGCGAATGCCGCCGCGAGAGCCGAGCGGCCATTCGACGTGCGTACAGTGTTGGCCTCGGGCCAACGGGCCGGGGCAACGGTGATTGCGAGGACTGGCGCCGCGGGGTCAGTCGGCGCGGGAGAAGCCGCCGGTGCTCGGCGAGCGACCGGCGCAGGGCCGGCGACCGGCGGCTCGGCGAACCGGTTCGTGGAGTCCTCACGTCGGATGGCCCTCACCCTGAGACCGGCGCCGGCCGCCAGGCAGACGAACCCCGGGACGGCGCTCATCGACCTGCTGGGCTTCGCCGACGCCATCACCCGCGGCCAGCCCGCCAGGCCGTTCGAGCCCCTGACCTTCCCGGTGCTGCGCAAGCTCGTCGAGGACCGCCGCGGGGCTGCCGGTATGCAGTGCGGATGAGCCGCCCCGGGGGACTGGACGGGCTGGCCGCCAGGATCGTGGCGGTGCACGAGATGCTCGACTCGATGAGGGTCACCCACCAGTTCGGCGGGGCGGTGGCGCTGGCGTGGTATCGCAACCCCCGCGCCACGACGGACATCGACCTCAACGTGACCCTCCCCCCCGAGGATGCGCGACCGGTGCTCGGGGCGCTCACCCATCTGGGCGTGAGGGTCTCCGAGGCGGACCGGGCGACGATCGCGCGGGACGGTCAGAGCGAGGCTCGACTGGGATGGGTCGTACCTCGACCTCTTCTTCGCCACCCTCGATCTTCACGAGGATATGGCGAAGCGCTCGCGCCAGGTCGACTTCGGCCCCGTGCAGATCCCGATCCTCTCCCCTGAGCATCTGATCGTGTGCAAGGCGATCTTCGACCGCCCCAAGGACTGGGTGGACATCGAAGAAATGGTCGTCTGGGGCACGCCGATCGACGCCGCCGCGGTCCTCCGCTGGATCGAGGGCATCCTCGGAGTGGACTCCGCGCAGCACGCGCGCCTCGCTGACCTGCTCCCGCCGAAGAGCTGAGGCGTCAGACGTAGACGACTCGGTGCCGGCAGTGACCGGAAATGGCGCACCTTTGCTGTATCCGCGGGCGATCCGCGAGACTGCCAGCCCTTCGACTATCCGGCGTTGATGGACTAGCCGCCCGTCAGTGGCTAGTGTCGTTCACGGCGTGTGTGGTCTGAGTCCTTCGAGGAGGCTGGTGAGGACGTTGCCGACGTCTGCTCGTGCTTGGTCGGGGTCCTCGGCGTCGGCGATGGCCATGCATCCTTCGATGATCGCGCCGGTGAGCATGAGTGCGAGGGTCTTGAGCGGGAGGGGTTGGACGACTCCGGCGCGGATCGCGCTGCGTAGTGCGCCGCGCAGTACGACTGCGCCGTAGCGGTTTTCGACGCGGCGGATCGTGTCTGCGTCGAGTACTGCCTGTGCGTCGTGGAGCAGGATGCGTTGGACCGGAGGGTCGAGGTGGGCGTCGAGCATCGCGTGGCATCCGGCGTACAGCTTCTCCCATGGGTCGGGCTCCAGGAACGCCGTCGCGGCGCGTTCTGAGACTTCGCGCTTGACCTGTTCGTAGACGCCCGCAAACAGATCTTGCTTGCCGGCGTAGTGGTGATAGAAGGCGCCCTTGGTGACGTTCGCGGCCTGCGCGACATCGTCGATCGAGGTCGCGGTGTAGCCGCGCTCGCCGAACAGCGCGCAGGCGGCGTCCAGCAGCGCCTGGCGGGTCGCCTCGCCCTGCTGGACCTTCTTGCTCTTGACATTCATACCTAGAGTATGCATGGTGGGTACCGTCAGTATGTTAGCGCAGGTCAACGATAAGGAGAAGACAATGCCCAAGTACGTGATCGAGCGCGAGCTTCCCGGAGCCGGGAACCTCAGCGCGGAGGAGCTGCAGGGAATCTCAGCGACGTCCAACAAGGTGATCGGCGAGCTCGGCCCCGAGATTCGCTGGCTCACGAGCTATGTCACAGACGACAAGATCTACTGCGTCTACGTTGTCCCCGCGAACCGCATATCCATGGTCTCCACGGTCATCGATCCATCGACCGGCGACTGATGGAGCGCTTTGACGCGGGTGCGGAGGCGAAGTACGATCGACGGTCTACAAAGGGAGGTCATCTTGTCGGATACTGCGCAGGATTCAGAGCTGAAGGCGCGTCATCGCGCGATGTGGGCATCGGGTGATTACCCGGATATGGTCGAGACGTTCTTGCTTCCGTTGGGGCCTCGGCTCATAGAGGCGTGCGGCATCGGCCCAGGCAAGGTGGTCCTGGATGTGGCGGCCGGTACCGGCAACGCGTCGATACCCGCGGCAAAGGCCGGCGCCCAGGTCACCGCCAGCGACCTGACACCCAAGTTGCTCGATGCGGGCCGTGCCCGCGCGGAGAGCGAAGGACTGACACTCGACTGGGTTCAGGCTGACGCCGAGCACCTCCCGTTCGAGGATGAGTCCTTCGACGTGGTGATCTCCTCGATCGGCGCTATGTTCGCTCCCCATCACCAGGACACTGCCGATGAGCTCCTCCGTGTGTGCCGTCCGGGGGGAACGATCGGGCTACTGAGTTGGACCCCCGAGGGCCTCGTCGGCGCGTTGTTTAGGACGATGGGACCATTCGTTCCCGCGCCGCCACCGGGTGTTCAACCGCCGCCGCTGTGGGGCAGCGAGGAGCATCTGAGCGAGCTGTTCGCCACTCGCGTTGACTCTCGCACGCTGAAGCGGGATGTGCTGGAGGTCACGGCGTTCGAGAAGCCGCGCGACTTCGGCGAGCACTTCAAGGCGCGCTATGGACCGACGATCGCCGCCCAAGCCAACGCACGTCAGAACGGCCGCGAGGCAGACTTCGACGAGGCACTGGACAGATTCTGCGAGGAGTGGAACCTCGGCAGCGCCGACCAAGCGCGCTTTGAGATGGAGTACCTGCTCACAGTGGGGACACGAGCGTGATGACGCAACAGCAGCGCGCGGGTGCGGTGGCGGTCGCCAACGAGGAAGCGGTGCGTGCATGGGACACGGTCCTGTATGAGCGGTGGAAGTCGAACCGCAAGGTGTTCGTGGGCGCGCTGGCAGAGGTCACCGAGGAGGTCTTCGAGCTCTTTCCGCCGCCCGAGCGTGGGTGCTGCATCGACATCGGGTGCGGCTTCGGCGAGACGACTCAGCAGCTGGCTGAGCTCGTCGGACCGGGAGGCTTCGCGCTCGGCACCGATTCCTCGCCGCGGTTCATCGAGGACGCCCGTCGCGAGGCCGTCGAGGCGGGTGTCGAGAACGTTGCGTTCGAGATCGCCGATGCGCAGACGGCTGAGTGGGATCCCATCTACGACTACGCCTTCTCGCGCATGGGGACGCAGTTCTTCGCCGCACCGGTTCCGGCTATGCGCGCGATCCGCGGCGCGCTCAAGCCCGGCGGCAGGCTCGCCAAGGTCTGCTGGCGGCGCAAGGCCGATAGCCCGTTGTGGGCGGAGACCGAGCAGGTCGTCGAGCGGTTCCTCTCGCGCCCTGACGAGTACGAGGCCGACACCTGCGGGCCTGGGCCATTCTCGCTCGGTAACCCCGAGACCACCCGCGGGATTCTCGAGGCCGCCGGGTTCGACGAGATCGAGCTGCATCAGCGCGACTTCGACTACTTCATGGGCGCGGACATGGACGAGGCGATCGACTCGCTGCTCGCGATCGGACCCGGCGCCGAGCTGATCCGCCTGAACGGCGAGTACGGGGAGAGCCGTCGGGGCGAGATCGCCGAGGCCCTGAGGGACCACTACGCCGCCTGGCAGAAGCCCGACGGCTCCATAGTCGGCCGCGGGTCCGTCTGGATCGTCGCGGCCACGAACCCGGGTTAGCACGAGCTACCCACGTCAAGAGCCCGTGCTAGCCGTCCCGGTGCGCGCGGCCAAGAGACTGGTGGGACTCCCTGTAGGCCGGCAATCGAGACAGAGGCTCGACGGGTTCCGGGTCGGCTTCACCGACGCTCGTGGTCGAGCGCGAGCGGCCCGCCTACGCCGCGGCCTGCGCGGACCAGTCGCGGTAGAGGTCGTAGTAGCGCCCACCCGCGGCGATCAGCTCGTCGTGGGTGCCCTGCTCGACGATCCGGCCGTGCTCGAGCACGACGATGCGCCCGGCCTGGCGGATCGTGGAGAGGCGGTGGGCGATGACGATCGCGGTGCGCCCCGCGAGCAGGCGGCGCAGGCCGGCCTCGATGCGGCCCTCGGTGTGCAGGTCGACGTTGGAGGTCGCCTCGTCGAGGATCAGGATGCGCGGGTCGGCGATCAGCGCGCGCGCGAAGGCGATCAGCTGGCGCTGGCCCGCGGAGAGCTGCGCGCCGCGCTCGCCGACCTCGGTGTCGTAGCCCTCGGGCAGCTCGGAGATGAACTCGTCGGCGCCCGACCGCCGCGGCGGCGCCGCGGATCTGCTCGCTCCTCGGCGTCGGGGCGCCCGAAGGCGATGTTCTCGGCGATCGTGCCGCTGAACAGGAAGGCCTCCTGGGGCACGATCCCGATCTGCGAGCGCAGCGAGTGCGCTCGTGACCTCGCGCAGGTCGTGGCCGTCGACCAGCACGCGCCCCGCGGTCGGGTCGTAGAAGCGCGCGACGAGCTTCGCGATCGTCGACTTGCCCGGCGCCGGTGGCGCCGACGAGCGCGACCGTCTGGCCGGGCGGCGACGTCAGGTCGATGTCGTCCAGCGCCAGGCGCGCCGTCGGCTCGCCGGCTCGCGCGCGGTAGGCGAAGGAGACGTCCTCGAAGCGCACCTCGCCGCGGATCGCGCCCAGCGCGATCGCGCCGGGGCTGTCCTCCAGCGTCGGGTGCTCGTCGAGCAGCTGGAAGATCTTCTCCAGCGCGGCCATCCCGGACTGGTAGGTCGTGTAGAGCTGCGAGAGCTGCTGGATCGGTTCGAAGAGGAACGCGAGCGTCGCCGACGAACGCGACGACGGTGCCGGCGGTGATGTGGCCCTCGATCGCCTGGTAGCCGCCGTAGAGCACGATCAGCGCGAGCGCCACGCCGGAGAGCATTTCCACGGCCGGGAAGTACGCGGCGTTCAGGCGCACCGTCACCATGTTCGCGTCGCGGTTGTCGCTGGTTGAGCTCCGCGAAGCGCGCCTCGTGGCGCGGCTCCTGGCCGAAGCTGCGCACGACGCGGATGCCCGAGAGCGTCTCCTGCAGGTAGCGCCGTGATCGCGCCGATCGTCTCGCGCGTGCGCCGGAAGGCGCCCGCCGAGACCAGGCGGAACCAGATGCTGAGCGCCGCGACGAACGGCACGATCGCAGAATGTCAGCAGCGCGAGGCCCGGGTCCAGGACAGCAGCACCGCGATCGCGCCGACCAGCGTGAGGCCGGCTTGCACGAGCGTCACGACGGAGTCGGTGACGAGGCTTTCCAGGGCCTCGACGTCGTTGGTGATGCGCGAGATCAGCACCCCCGCGGGGCGGCTCTCGTAGAAGCCGATCGGCTGGCGCTGCAGGTGCGTGAAGATACGGATGCGCAGGTCCGCGAGCGCGCGCTGGCCGACCCAGCCGACGAGGTAGGTCTGCGCGTAGGTCATCAGCCACACCAGCAGCGCCGAGGCCAGGAACGCGAGCACGACGAGTACGAGCGTTTTCGTGTCGTGGCGCTCGATGCCGTTGTCGATCGCGGTCTGCGCCAGCAGCGGTGGCGCGAGCGAGGCCGCGGTGCCGACGACGAGCGCGGTGAGCATCGCCGCGACGCGCGAACGGTAGGGGCGCAGCAGTTCCAGCAGTCCGCGCAGGTTGCGCCCGCGGCTGCTCCTTGCTGGCGCGCTCCCCGTCCCACTGCGACATGCCGCGCCCGCCGCCGGGGCCGAGACTGCGCGCCATGGCGCGCCCGCCGACGCCGCCGCCCATGCGCGTGCCCCCGCCGCCGAAGCCGCCGGGGGCTCATATGCCGCTCACCTCGCGCTCGCGGGTCTCCTTCGTCAGGAATACGCTCTCCGGCAGGCCCTTTTCGACGATCTCGCGGTACAGCTCGGAGTCGCTCGAGCAGCTCGCTCGTGGTCGCCGTGCGCGACGACGCGGCCGTGGTCGAGCACGACGATCTCGTCGGCCAGCGCGATCGTCGAGAGGCGGTGCGCGATCACGAACGTCGTGCGCCCCGCCATCGCCTCCGCGAGCGCCAGCTTGATGCTCTGCTCGGTGGAGGCGTCGACCGAGGAGGTCGCGTCGTCGAGGACCAGCACCCGCGGGTTCGCGAGCAGCGCGCGCGCGATCGCGAGGCGCTGACGCTGCCCGCCGGAGACCGTCAGGCCGCGCTCGCCGATCTCGGTGTCGTAGCCCTCGGGCAGGCGCGTCACGAAGTCGTGCGCCTGCGCGCGGCGCGCCGCCGCTTCGATCTCCGCGCGGCTCGCCTCCGGGCGCGCGTAGGCGATGTTCTCGGCGACCGACGCCGAGAACAGGAAGGGGTCGTCGCTGACGACCGCGACCGCGGCGCGCAGCGAGCGCAGGCTGACATCGCGCACGTCGGCACCGTCGAGCAGCACCGCGCCCGCGGCGGGGTCGTACAGCCGCGAGATCAGCGCGACGAGGCTCGTCTTGCCCGAGCCGGTCGCGCCGACCAGCGCGACGGTGCGCCCCGCGGGCACGTCGAGGTCGATGTCGCTGCAGCACCGCCCGTCCGGCCTGCGACCCCGATCCGCTCGCGGCGAGGCGACTCGCTCATGCCGAGCTCGTCGCGCGGGTCGTCGTAGCGCAGGGTGACGCCGCGCAGCTGCACGTGGCCGTTGCCCGCGGGCAGCGGCGGCGCGCCCGGCGACTCGCTGAGGTGTGGCTCGCGGTCGAGCAGTCCGAAGATGCGCGCGCCGGACGCGGTCGCGCGCTGGGCGAGGTTGAGCGTCACGCCGAGCGAGCGCATCGGGCTGATCAGCATGTTCAGGTAGAGGTAGAACGAGGTGAACTGGCCGAGCGTGAGGTGCGCGTGGATCACCGCCTGCCCGCCGAGCAGCAGCACCGCGGCGAGCCCGAGCTGCGGCAGGAAGCCGATCACCGGGTTGTACGTCGCTTCCAGGCGCGTCGTGACCATCGCCTGCTCGAACACGCGCCCGCTGCTGCGGCGGAAGCGCTGCCAGCTGGCGCGACTCGCGCGCGAACGCCTTCACGACGCGCACCCCCGTGATGTTCTCCTCGGCGTCCGCGGTGAGTTCGCGCGATGCGCTGCTGCACCTCCCGGATCGCCGGGCGCGCGCGGCGGCCGTAGCGGTAGGAGATCACGATCACGAACGGCACCGGCGCGAGCGCGATCAGGCCGAGCTTCGGTTCGACCGCGATCATCACCGCGCCCGCGAGCACGATCGTGAGGATCGACTGCAGGATGAACACGAGCCCGTAGCCGAGGAAGAAGCGCACCGCCTGCAGGTCGACGGTGCCGCGCGACATCAGCTGGCCCGTCTGCTGGTGGTCGAAGAAGCCGAGCTCCAGACCGCTGCAGGTGGCCGTAGATGCGCTCGCGCAGGTCGTATTCGACGCCGAGCGAGACGCGCCCGGCGATCATCCGCCGCCAGTACGTGAACGCCCCAGCGAATCAGCACCGCGGCGAGGATCACGAGCGCCAGCGTGAGCAGCTTGTCGCGTTCGTGCGCGCGCAGCGCCGCCTCGTGGTGCCGGGCGGCGTGAGCGCCCTTGTTGATCGCTTCCACCGCGCGGCCCGTGAGCGTGGGGATCGCGACCGTCATGACCATCGCGAGGCTCGCCAGCGTCCAGTGACACGGTCAGCCCGCGCCGGTACGGGCGCAGGAAGCCGAGCAGTCGTTTGAAGGTCGCCATAGTTGCTTGGTCAACTATTATCGCATGCGATGCCCTCGCCGGTCACGTCCACACGCGGCGACGGCCCCGGCGCGGGCGCGGGGCTGTGCGCAACGTGCGCCTTCCAGCAGGAGGTCCGCAACACGCGCGGCTCGCGCTTCTCGCTGTGTACCCGCTCGCGCGAGGACCCAGCGTATCCGCGCTACCCGCGCCTGCCGGTGCTGAGCTGTGCGGGGTACGAGCCGCGGGAAGGCAGCTAATCAGTGTGCTGCGCCCACGGCCTCTGCGGCCTCTGGGGCGGACGCCGCCTCCGCTGCGGGCTGCGCGGAGGTCACGAAGTCGCGGCCGCGCACGAGCGCGAACGCGAGGCCCGCGCCGACAAGCGCGATGGCCGCGGCGATCAGCAGGATCGTGGTGAAGGCTTCGATGAAGCCAACGCGGTAGGCGTGCGCGAGCGCCGCCTGCGCGGCGGCCGGGAGGGTGTGGAAGATCGCGTGCACTTCGCCCGAGACGAGCAGCGTGCCGAGCTTGCCGTGCGCGGCGGACTGGACCGCCGGCGCTGCTCCGGCCGCGGTGAGCTTGGAGGTCGTGGTGTGGGTGATCTCGTGCTCGAAGACCGCGCCGAGGCCCGCGATGCCGGTCACGATGCCGACCTGGCGGAACGTGCTGTTGATGCCCGAGGCCATGCCGCTGCGCGAGTAATGCACGACACCGATCGCGGTGGAGGCGAGCGGGGGGTTGATCATGCCGATGCCGACGCCCGTCAGCAGGAAGCCCGGGATCAGGACGGTCCAGCCGGAGCTGGCATCGACTGCGGTCATCGCGAGCAGCCCGGCGCTGACGAGCAGCAGTCCGCCGCCGAGGAGCAGGCGCACGGGCACACGCACCGACAGGCGCCCGGCGATCGGCGCGGCGACGAACGACAGCAGCGTGATCGGCAGGAAGCGCAGGCCCGCCTGCAGCGGGCCGTAGCCGAGGACGTCCTGGATGTAGAGCGTGAGGTACAGGAACATCGCGAAGATCGACGCCGAGACCGAGAACGCGACGATGCTCGCGCCCGTGAACGCGGGGCGGCGGAAGAGCGAGAGGTCGAGCATCGGCCGCCGCTGGCGCAGCTCGGCGATCAGGAAGAGCACGATCAGCAGCACCGCGCCCGCGAGGCAGGCCACGATTCGCGTCGAGCCCCAGCCGAGTTCGTTGCCCTGGACGAGCGCGTACACGAGCAGGAACAGCGATCCCGAGAACGTCACGAGGCCGGCCCAGTCGACGCCGGTCGCGCCCGGGTCCTTCGACTCCGAGACCTTCGTAAGCGTCACGAACACCGCGAGCACGCCGATCGGGGCGTTCACGAAGAAGATCCACTCCCAGCCGATCGCCGAGGTGATCAGCCCGCCGACGACCGGCCCGACCGCGACCGCCGCGCCGGTGACGGCGCCGAAGACGCCGAACGCGATCCCGCGCTCCTTGCCGTGGAAGGCCTGCGCGAGCAGCGCGAGCGAGGTCGCGAACATCATCGCCCCGCCGACGCCCTGCACGGCGCGCGCGAGGTTCAGCATCAGCGGGCTCGAGGAGAGGCCGCACACGACCGAGGAGAGCGTGAAGACGACGAGTCCGATCGCGAAGATCCGCCGGCGGCCGACGAGATCCGCGACCGCGCCCGCCGTCAGCAGGAACGCCGCGAGCGTCAGCGCGTACGCGTTGACGACCCACTGCAGGTCAGCGAAGGACGAGTGCAGCGCGTGCTGGATCGAGGGCAGCGCGACGTTCACGACGGTGATGTCGAGCAGCAGCATGAAGATCGCCACCGACACCGCGATCAGGGTCCACCATTTGCGCTCCACGGCCGTCCTCCTCGCTTCCGGTTCGGGGTTGCGGGTCCCACTCAATGTAGGAGAGGCGGGTCGTGTCCCCACGATGAGGTCCGATTCTTGCGGACCGTGGGATCCGGCTGCTCGCTTGCTGGACGCTCGACCTGCTGGTGCGGAGGAGGGCGGTGGGTTGCGGGAGCGACGGGTGTCCAGCACCTCGTTCGGCACCACACATCGCGATCCGTACGCGCACCGATGCTTGATCGTTGTCCCGAACGATCGAAGACGAGCCCGTCGACCCTAGCGTTCGACCGACAAGCCGCCGTGACCCCCGTCGCTCCCGGCACGGGTACCCCGACGGGCACCGTCTCGTTCTCCGACAGCCACGGATCGATCGCCGGCTGCGGGCCCAGCCGCTGAGCCTGGGCTCGCCCGACACCGCGACGTGACGTTCGACCCGCTCACCAACGCGCTCTCGGGCACCCCGACTCAGGAAGGCATCTATCACATCGTCTTCGAAGCCGCCAGTGGCCGCACCGACACCTGAGAATCGCCGAGCATCTGCGCAACGAGCAGTCCTCGCACTTCGCAACTCAGAGGCAGCGCTCGGCCTATCGCCTGCTCGACCTTCCCTACGGTCGCTCGGTTTGCGCCCCGGCATACCGTCAGATGGATGCGCCATTGCTCATCGACTTCATCTGGAGCGCCGACCGCATCGAGGATGTCCGCTCGCCAGCGGAGAGCCACAGCGTCGTCTGCGGGAAGCAGGCAGATCGCGCCGCCGAGCGTTCCGACGGTGCTGAGTGTGTAGCGGGCTCCACGGATCGCGCTGGCCAGATTGCTAAGCGCTTCGATCGGGAGGCTCACGGACAGGGGCCACGGCCCGGCGATCGTCATGTGCGCCGGGATGCCGTGTGCGCTCGACCAGTCGCCGACTCGGCGAAACGGCTCCACGAGCGCTTCAGCCTCCGCCACAGGCAACAGCACCGATTGGAATGAGGGCGACGACCCAACGCCTCGGTCAGATGCTCGCTGTGAGAGGTCAATGCTCACCGCAATGAACGACCGTCGACTCCTGGCTCGACCGGCAGGATGTTCATCGCCCCGAGCAGCGAGCGGGTAAATGAGGAGAGATCCAGCCCTTCAAGCTCGGTCTCGGAGAACCACCCCACCGCAGAGGTCTCGTCATCATCGGGGCGAGGCGTCCCGTCCAATACGTACCCGTCGAACACCGTTGATACATAGGCGACCTGATCGCCGTTGGGATAGGTCATGCGGAAGGCCGGCCCGCCGACAACACCACGGATGCTGGCAAGTCCGACCGCGACCCCGGCCTCCTCGCGGGCCTCTCTGAGCGCTGCCTCCTGCGGTGACTTCGTCGGGCTCGATCGCACCTCCAATCGTCTGCCAGTGCCCTGTCTCCGCATCGCGCACGAGCAGTAGGCGACCATCCTTGTCTCGTGGAAGCACAGCCACGGACGGCACGAGCACCAACTCACGGCCAACGTGGCCGGCCCCCGTTTTTCGGTCCACCGGGTGTGAGAGTTGGTGGGATTGAGCCCGGTTCTCGTGGACACGGGTTGGGTGGTGGAGTGTAGGTGGTGTAGCGGTCGGGCCGGTGGGCATGTGGGCAACGCGAAGCGTTGTCCAAGCGCTGTGGGCAGCTTGCTGTCCACAGCGCGTCATGTCCACGGGCCTCAGGGTGGCGTGAGCGGGGCGGTGGGGCTCGTGGTTTATGCGGCCTTGCGGTCGATGGTCGTGGCCGCGAACGCGATGGGGGTGCGCATCCCGAGCGCGGAATGGGGACGGCGCTGGTTGTAGTCCTCTTGCCAGTCGCTGATCACGACTTGCGCCTCGGTGAGGCAGAAGAACTCCTCGACGTCCAAGAGCTCGTCACGCACGCGGGAGTGGAAGGACTCAACGAACGGGTTCTGCCACGGCGAGCCGGGCTCGATGAACGCGGTCCCGGTACCCGAGAGCGTGCACCAGTCCCGCAGCGCGTGTGCGGTCATCTCTGGGCCGTTGTCGCAGCGCAGGAGCCCGGGGGCGCCGCGGTCGCCGCAGAGGCGCTCAAGCGCCTGCACGACGGTCTCAGCGTCGATGCTGCGTGCGACCAGCATCACCAGCGACTCGCGTGTGTACTCGTCCACGATGTTCAGCAGCTTCAGTGCCCTGCCGTCGGCGGTCTGGTCGAACTGGAAGTCGAACGCCCACACGTGGTTGGGGCGCTCGGCGCGCAGCCGCTTGGCTGGGACGGTCGAGTCGCCCAGCCGCCGCCGCTTGCGCCGCCTCTGGGGCACCCGCAGCCCCTCCTCCCGCCACAGGCGCTGCACCCGCTTGCGGTTCACGTCCCACCCCAGCTGGCGTAGATGGTGATGCGCGCGCCGGTACCCCCACCGCGGCCGCTCCTTCGAGAACGAGCGCAGCTCTGCACGCAGCGCCTGATCATCCTCAGCCCGTTCGGGCTCGTAACGCTGCGTAGAGCGATGCTGCCCGACTACCCGGCATGCCCAGCGCTCGCTGACGCCGAGACGGTCGCGGAGCATCGCGACCGCCCGACGCCGGCGGACTGGGCCTACCAGTTTCCCGACGCGATCTCCTTCAGCGCCCGGTTCTCGAGCGCCTGGTCAGCCACGATCGCCTTCAAACGGCTGTTCTCGCGCTCCAACTCCTTCAGGCGCTTGGCGTCCTGCGCCTTCATACCGCCGTACTGGTTGCGCCAGCGATGGAACGTCTGCTCGCTGATCTCCAGCGCCTTGGCAGCCTCCGGGATCGTCTTGCCCTCCCCGAGCATCCGCTCAGCCTCCCGCAGCTTGCGGATGATCTGCTCCGGCGTGTGCCTGCGTCGCTTCATCAGAGTTCCTTTCTCGCCCATCATCACGGGCGCAAGAAACTCTCACAAGGGCCGGACCGAACCTACGGGGTCAGGCCAAACGGCCTCGCGCAAGCGACGCAGGTACGGGGAGATGCCCACCAGCCGATCCTATCGGCGTCGAGTGGGCTCGCGGGGAGCCATAAAGCTAGGGAATTATATCCTTGACAAACCCAGAGTCTTTTAGACCTTATGGACTGCCGTTCGCTCGGCGGTTGAGTCAGGGTCGGTCGGCACCCCGCGCATAGGTTGTGCGGGGACTGGGCGTCGGGGTGTTCCCCGGCGCCGACACCCCAGCTATGGGAGGTGCCGACCATGTCGGAGAGTATGGCTCTGGTAGGGCTTGATGTGCATCAGGCGCAGTCGGTCGCGGCGGTGCTTGATCCGGCGAGCGGTGAGCTGCGTGTGGAGCGGCTGCGCGGCGCGCCAGGTGATGTGGCGCTCGCGTTCCTTGAGGGGCTCGACCGGCCGGTGCGAGCGGTGTATGAGGCCGGGCCGACGGGGTTTGGGCTCGCTCGCGCTGCGGTGGGGCGTGGTCTGGATGTGCGGGTCGTCGCGCCGGGGTCGATTCCCAAGGCGCCGGGGGATCGCGTGAAGACCGACCGGCGAGACGCGAAGCGGCTCGTGCGGTTGTTCGCGGCTGGGGAATTGTCGTTCGCGTTCGTGCCGAGCGAGGAGGACGAGCGCTTCCGTGATCTGGTGCGCTGCATCGAGGATGCCCGCAAGGATCTGATGCGCTCGCGTCATCGCCTATCGAAGTTCTTGTTGCGCCGCGGGCTACGGTACGCGGGGCGCGCGTGGACGCAGCCATATGGGTGCTGGCTGCGTAACCTCACCTTCGAGGACGCTCTCTCTCGTGCGACGTTCCTCGACTACTGCGCCAGCGTGGATGGACTCGCGCAGCGCCGCCAGGCGCTGATCTGCGTACTCGAGGAGGCAGTCCCGGCGTCCAGTCACGCGCAGGCGGTCGCGAGGTTGCGCTGCTTCCGCGGGATCGACACGCTCACGGCGGCCGGGCTGTGCGCCGAGGTCGGCAGCTTCGAGCGGTTCGCGAAGCCGAGCTTGCTGTCGGGGTTCCTCGGGATCGTGCCGAGCGAGTACACCTCCGACAGTAAGCGCGTGCAGGGCTCGATCACGAAGGCCGGCCCGCCGCACGCGCGGAGGCTGCTCGTCGAGGCCGCGCATCACTACCGTTACCGTCCCGCTGTCGGGGAGGGCATCGCAGCTCGCCAGGCCGGCCAGGACCCCAGGGTCGTGCAGATCGCCTGGCGCGCACAGCAACGCCTCCACGGACGCTGGACACACCTCGGTAAGCGTCGCGGTAAACACACCGGCACCGTCGCGGTCGCGTGCGCCCGCGAGCTTGCCGCATTCTGCTGGGAGGCCGCCACACTCAACTGACGAGAACCCCACATAACGCACCGCGCGCCGGCGGCTGCCGGGGCGCACACGAGCATCCACGAAGGCCGCTACGTCGCCATCCACGGGCCCGCGAACACGGGCTATGGGCAACCCAGCCACCCCTGGCCGGGCGGCGCCCGCTTTTAGAATGCAAGCCCGGCGACGAACAAAGGTCTTGAGGTAACCAGCCCTCGTATATGAGCCTGACCAGACACGGTCGAACATGCCGGCCCTCCGCTCGTGGCGCCCCGGGAGCCGCCCCCGCCACCATGCCCAGACATCACACCCTGAACCACAGTCAAGGACTCGCGAAACGAGTACGCCGCGACACCCCGACGCGCGTACGGACGGTACCAACGACAAACAAAAAAAGCGGCGGCTATGGCCGCCCGATGGGCGGCGAATCCCCATTATCAGCCACACAAAGTCGAGCGCCGCCGGGGTCAAGGCCAAGCCCTACGGGCGGCCTCCGGCCGGCCTTGACCCCGGCTCCATCAGTCTCCTTCAGCGCCCCCCCGGTACCCAACCCCGACGCCGATCAACACTCCGCACGAACAACCCAACGCCGCCCCTTGACAAGCCCTCATCCATATGAGCCCGGATCCACCGATTCTGTCCGGTGCTGAACGAAGAATGACCTCCTGAAAGGGCTTGATTAGCGGCTGTTGGGCCAGCCGCGGCCCGAGTTCAGGAGGTCACCTTCGTGGTGCATGATGACGAGGCGGTCGGACTGGACGGTCTGCAGGTCGAGTTCGACGATGAGCGTGCTGTGTCGGATGCGGGGGTGGTGCTCGTTGCGACGCTCGCGGGGCGGCTGGGGATCGAGGCGTTGGCGGGCGGTCTGGTGCGGTTGCGGCGCGATCGGCCGGGGGCGGCGAACGCGGGCAGGAAGGTGATGGCGTTGCTGTTCGCGATGGTGCTGGGCGCGGACAGCATCGATGATTGCGAGGTGTTGCGGGCAGGGCGCACGCGGCGGCTGCTCGGCGGCTGGATGCCGGCACCTTCGACGCTGGGGACGTTCCTGCGGGCGTTCACGTTCGGGCATGTGCGCCAGCTCGACGCGCTGCTCGGAGAGACGCTCGTGCGGGCGTGGCGGGCGGGCGCGGGTCCCGGCGAGGAGCGGCTGGTGGTCGATGTGGACAGTTTCGTCGGCGAGGTGTGCGGGCGCTGAAGCAGGGCGCCGCCTACGGGTACACCAAGGTGCTTGGGTATCACCCGATCCTGGCGACCCGGGCGGACACCAGGGAGGTGTTGCATATCCGTCTGCGCAAAGGGTCAGCGAACACGCAGAAGGGGATGCTGCGCTTCACCGACGAGCTGATCGCCCGCGTCAACCGCGCCGGCGCCACCGGCGTGAAGCTGCTGCGGGCCGACTCGGGGTTCTGGAACACCAAAGTGTTCAAGCGGCTCGAGGACGCCGGGTGGCAGTACTCGATCGGGGTTCGGATGCAGAAAGGGATCCGTGACGCCGTCGAGCAGATCAACGAGGACACCTGGCGGACGATCG
>CAVXRF010000004.1:0-162686 GCA_963764185.1 uncultured Solirubrobacteraceae bacterium
GGGCGGCCGGATTTGAACCGGCGACCCCCTGCTCCCAAAGCAGGTGCGCTACCAAGCTGCGCCACGCCCCGTTGAAGCTAAGGGTAGAGCGCGCGGTGGCAATCGCACGTTCTGCTCGCACTCGTGCATCGCGGGGCACTCGCCGAGGCGCCCGCCGCTGCTAGGGTCCGCCACCGCCATGGCCGACGTGCAACCACTCAGAGCGCTTCACTACGACCAGTCCGTGGCGGGCCCGCTGGCGGATGTTGTGGCCCCCCCGTATGACGTGATCGACGACGATCAACGCGCCGCGCTGATCGCGCGCTCGCCGTTCAACGTGGTCGCGATCGACCTGCCGCGTGGCGACCCCGACCCCTACGCTGTCGCGCGGGAGCTGTTCGAGAGCTGGCAGCTGCAGGGCGCGCTCGTCCGCGACTCGGAGCCCGCGGTGTGGGCTCACACGCAGGACTACACCGGCCCCGACGGGCGGACGCTGACGCGGCGCGGGTTCTTCTGCCGTGTTCGCATCGAGGAGTACGGGCCGGGCCGGGTGCGGCCGCACGAGCGCACGCACCCCGGCCCGAAGGAGGACCGGCTGCGCCTGACCCGCGCGACGCGCGCCAACATCTCGCCCATCTTCTCGCTCTACTCCGACCCCTCGCATGCAGCCTGGGACGCACTCTCGCCCGCCACCGGCGGAGGCGCCATGGGGCGAGGTCACCGACTCGGACGGCACGGTGCACCGCCTGTGGCGCGTCAGCGACCCGCAGGCGATCGCCGCCGTGCAGGCCGCCGCCGGCCGGCGCGGAGCTGCTGATCGCGGACGGCCACCACCGCTACGAGACGATGCAGGCCTACGCCGAGGAGGTCGGCGGCGAGGGCGAGCACCGCTACATCCTGATGTGCCTGGTTGCACTCGAGGATCCCGGCCTGACCGTGTTTCCCACCCATCGCCTCGTGAGAGGGCTGGACGATGAGCGCCGGAGGCGCTGCGCGCAGGCGCTCGCGCGCGACTTCGAGATCCGGAGGTCCCGTCGAGGAGCATCGCGCCGCCGCGACGGCGACGGGACCACGGTGCTCGAGCTCGGCTACATCGACTCGCGCGACGGGCGTGCATTCCGTCTGAAGCTGAAGGACCAGGCGATCGCCGACGCCGCGCTGCCGGGGCATTCCGCGGCCTACCGCCAGCTCGACACGGGCGTGCTCGAGGCACTGCTGCTGAAGGGCGCGCTCGGCCTCAGCGACGAGGACATCTCGCACTTCAACGGCCTGTTCTACGCGCGCGACACGGCGGAGGCGCTCCGGATGGTTCGCTCAGGCGAGTACGACGCCGCCTTCCTGATGCGCCCGACGCCGGTCGCCCAGGTCCGCGACGTCGCGGCCGCAGGCGAGAACATGCCGCCGAAGTCGACGTACTTCTTCCCGAAGCTGCTCACCGGCCTGCTGTTCAATCCCCTCCAGTGAAGAGGGGCTGGTCCGGAGCGAGTACCATGTAATGACGGGTATCCGAACCAGGGGACAGACATGACCGAACCGAGGAGGGCTGACAAGGATGAGAGCCACAGCGCGACGCGACGACGGAACGTTCAGACACACCGTCAGGTGCGCGACCACCAGCTGACGGTCGATGAGCCGATCGAGCTCGGCGGCGACGACGCGGGCCGGATCCGCAGGAGCTGCTGGCGGTGAGCCTCGCGTCCTGCACGGCGATCACGATGGAGATGTACGCCGCGCGCAAGGGCTGGGACATCGGTCACGTCGAGGTCGACGTCGAGTACACGCCCCGCCGAGCGCGGCTGCCCGACGAAGTTCGAGCTGGTGCATGCGCCTGCCCGACGACCTCCCCGAGGAGCAGGTCGAGCGCCTGCGCGTGATCGCCGCGAAGTGTCCCGTCCATCGCGTGCTCGACGGCGAGGTCATGTTCCAGGAGCGCGTCGAGCGCGTCCACCATGGCCGCCTGAGGCGGCCCGTCCGCACCCGATCGATCAGATGCGCCGGCAGACGCCGATCCCACGCGGCGGTGCTCGTGCCGCTCTTCCGAGCGCGGCGGACGAGCGAGCCCCACGCCGTCTTCACCAAGCGCCGCGCCGACCTGCGCCGCCACGCCGGCGAGATCTCCTTCCCGGGCGGCCGGCGCGACCCGGGTGACGCCGACCTCACCGAAACGGCGCTGCGCGAGGCCGAGGAGGAGATCGGCCTGTCCCGGCAGCGGGTGAACTGCTCGGGGAGCTTCCGCCACCTCGACGTTCGTGACCAACTACGTGATCCACCCGTTCGTCGGGCTGATCCCCGCCGGGCTCGCGTGGCAGCTGTCGGCCGAACGAGGTCGAGGAGGTGCTCGAGCTGCCGCTCGCCGGCACTCAGGTCGGCTAGGACGCGCACGCGCCTGACGCGTCGTGGAATCACCTTCGAGACCGACGCCTTCATCGTCGGCGGAGCACCTCATCTGGGGAGCGACCGCGCGGATTCTCGAGAACCTGCTGGAGCGGCTCGGAGAGACCGACCTTCGCGACGCCGCTCGCCCCACCGGAGCCTAGCCCGAGAGCAGCTGCTCGACGGCGCCCCGGGCCTCGGCCAGCCATGCCTGAGGATCCTCGGCGCTCGCCCTGAGAAAGGCCATCGGCATCGCGTTCTGCTCGCCCACGGCTCGTGCGATGCGCGCGCCCTCGGCGAGTGCCTGCGGGGCCACCGTCGTGCCCGAGGCCTCATACAAGAAGCCGCGCACGGTGGTGTCGATCGCACCTCCCAGAAAGAACCGCAGGCGAGAGGTGTGCAGGGCGCGCACCTGCGCGGGCGGACCTGAGGCCGAGCCGAGCAGCCAGCAGGCGATCGTGACGTTCTCGAGCGCCCCTCGCAACGTCGCCAGGCGATCGGGCGTGCCGATCCAGCATTCCGCCCCGGCGGCCTCGATGGCAGCGCGGTTGGCCTCCGTGCGCGTGCTGGCGCGCACCGCATAGCCATCGGCCACCAGCGCCGAGACGAGCTGCCTGCCGATGCAGCCGCCTCCGAGCATCAGGATCCGCGCCACGGCGGCGCATGTTACGCGCCGCGCGCGTGCCGTCCGGAGTCCGGGAAGGGCGATCGCCTGCGAGTGCGCGGGCACCCAGCGCATCGGGCCTGCGAAGCCTGCACTACCATCCTCTGCCCGCCATGACCGAGCCAAACACACGAGACGACGTCGTCACGATGGAGAAGATCGTCGCCCTGTGCAAGCGGCGCGGCTTCGTGTTCCCCTCCTCTGAGATCTACGGGGGGGTCGGCTCGACCTACGACTACGGCCACTACGGAGTGCTGCTGAAGTCGAATGTCAAGAACGAGTGGTGGCGCGCGATGCTGCAGGAGCGCGACGACATCGTGGCGATCGACTCGGCCATCCTTCAGCATCCGCGCGTGTGGGAGGCCTCGGGTCACCTCGCCGGCTTCACCGACCCGCTCGTGGACTGTCGCGCCTGCGGCCAGCGATTCCGCGCCGACCATCTCCAGGACCTCGCGTGTGGTCGCAAACCGTCGAAGCATCCGGGCGAAACCGAGGAGTGCGACCTGACCGAGGCACGGGACTTCAACCTGATGTTCGAAACGACGATCGGTCCGGTGAAGGAGTCCGGCGCTACCGCCTACCTGCGCCCGGAGACGGCGCAGGGGATCTTCATCAACTTCAAGAACGTTCTGCAGTTCTCGCGCAAGAAACCGCCGTTCGGGATCGCGCAGGTGGGGAAGTCCTTCCGCAACGAGATCACTCCGGGCAACTTCATCTTCCGCACGCGCGAGTTCGAGCAGATGGAGATGGAGTTCTTCGTGCCGCCCGCCGAGGCCCAGCAGTGGTTCGAGCACTGGCTGTCAGAGCGCGAGCGCTGGTATGTCGAGCTCGGCATCCGGCCCGACCACCTGCGTCTGCGCGCACACGACCCCGATGAGCTCTCCCATTACTCCTCGGGAACATCAGACGTCGAATACCTCTTCCCGATCGGCTGGTCTGAGCTCGAGGGGATCGCCAACCGCGGGGACTTCGACCTGTCACAGCATGCGGAGTTCTCCGGCGAGAAGCTCGAGTACTTCGACCAGGCGAGCGGCGAGCGCTACGTGCCCCACGTGATCGAGCCGGCCGCGGGAGCCGACCGCGCGACGCTGGCCTTCCTGGTCGACTCCTACGAGGAGGAACTGGTCGAGCGCGAGGGCACCGGCGAGGGCGAGACGAGGACCGTGCTGCGACTTCACCCGCGCCTGGCTCCGGTCAAGGCAGCGGTGCTGCCGCTTCTCGGCAAGGAGGGCCAGCCGGAGCTCGCGCACGAGGTCCATCGGGCGCTGCGCCAGCGCGTTCAGGCCGAGTACGATGGCGGCGGGGCGATCGGCAGGCGCTACCGCCGCCAGGATGAGATCGGCACCCCCTTCTGCCTTACGATCGACCATCAGAGCCTCGAGGACCGTACCGTCACGTTGCGTGAGCGGGACTCGCTGGCACAGGAGCGACTGCCGATCGAGGGGATCGCCGAGGAGATCGAGAGGCGCGTGATCGCGCCGTGGAAGACACCAAAGCTAGGCTGAGAGGGAGACACATGGACTTCGACCTGACCGACGAGCAGCGTCTGATCCAGCAGACGGCGCGCGAGTTCACCGACAACGAGATCGTGCTGCAGTCGCGCGAAAATGCGCGCAACCATCACTTCGATCTGGAGATGGTGCGGAAGGTCGCCGAGCAGGGCTATCTCGGCGCGATCGTCCCTCAGGAGTACGGCGGCGCGGGGCTCGACTATTTCAGCTACGGGCTGGTCGTCGAGGAGATCGGGCGCGGCGACTCATCCGTGCGCACGGTCATCTCCGTGCAGACCTCGCTCGTCTGCTCGGGCATCGTGAAGTTCGGTACAGAGGAGCAGAAGCACAGGTACCTGCCGAAGCTCTGCTCGGGCGAGTGGCTCGGCTGCTTCGGGCTGACCGAGCCGGACACGGGCTCAGACGCCGCCAACCAGAAGACGCGCGCGCGCAGGACGGACTCCGGCTGGGTGCTCAACGGGTCGAAGATGTGGATCTCGATGGCCAACCACGCGAAGGTCGCGCTGATCTTCGCGCAGACCGACCCGGAGCTCGGGCACAAGGGAATCGCGTGCTTCATGGTGGACACCGAGCAGCCCGGATACAGCGCACAGACGATCGAGCACAAGATGGGGCTGCACGCCTCCGACACGGGATCGATCTCCCTGGAAGACGTGGAGGTCTCAGACGACGACGTGCTCGGCGAGGTCGGCGACGGCTTCAAAATCGCGATGTCCAACCTCGACTCGGGTCGCTACTCGGTGGCGGCCGGGTGCGTGGGGATCTGCCAGGGCTGCGTCGAGGAGTCGGTCAGCTACGCCAAGGAGCGCGAGCAGTTCGGCAAACCGATCGCGAGCTTTCAGCTCGTGCAGGCGATGATCGCCGACATGGTGCTGAAGACCGACGCCTCGCGGATGCTCGTGTGGCGCGCCGGCTGGCTGAAGGACAAGGGCCGGCCGAACACCACCGAGACCTCGATCGCCAAGCTCCACGCGACCGAAGCGTCGCTCGAGTGCGCGAACCTCGCGATCCAGATCCACGGAGGGGCCGGCTACGTCGACGACCACCCCGTCGAGCGCTACTTCCGCGACGCGCGGGTGACGACCCTGTACGAGGGCACCTCGCAGATCCAGAAGCTGATCATCGGGCGCGCGATGACCGGCATCAACGCGCTCGTGCCCGCCTGAGGCGGGCCGCGGCGAAGCGACCCATGTCCACCGAGGGCCGTGATGGAGGATGAGCAGGCCGGCATGGCCGGCCCGGCCGGCGACGCTGCCGGCGTGATAGGGGTGCTGGGCGCGGGCACGATGGGCGCGGGAATCGCCCAGCTGGCATGTCGCTCGGGTGCACATACGCTTCTGCTACGACCCGATCGCCCGAGGCACTCGAGCGCGGGATCGAGAGCGCACGCGCGGGCCTTCAAAAAGAAGTCGCACGCGGCCGCCTGGCGGCCGGCGAGGCACAGGCGGCCGCCAGCGGCTGAGCCGGTGGACGATCTGGGCGCGCTCGCTCGCGTGTGAGCTCGTGATCGAGGCCGTGCCTGAGCGCATCGATCTGAAGCACGAGCTCTACCGCGCGCTGTCGGAGATCGTGACGGAGGAGTGCGTCCTTGCGACCAACACCTCCTCGCTGCTGGTGACGGCGATCGCGGCGGGCGCGTCAAGCCCGCAGCGGGTGGTGGGGATGCACTTCTTCAACCCCGCACCCGTGATGCGCCTGCTGGAGGTGGTGGCCGGCGTCGAGTCCTCGACGCAGGCCCTGGCGCTCGCACGCGCGACCGGCGAGGCGATGGGAAAGACGGTCATCGTCGCGAAGGACGGTCCCGGCTTCATCGTGAACCGCTGCAACCGGCCGTTCGGGCTCGAGGCGCTGCGCCTGCTGGCGGAGCGGATCGCGGACATCGAGATGATCGACCGCATCTGCCGGATGGAGGGTGGCTTTCGCATGGGCCCGTTCGAGCTGATGGACCTGGTCGGCGTGGACACCGGCTTTGAGGTCTCAAAGAGCTTCTTCGAGCAGAGCTTCGGCGAGCCGCGCTGGCGCCCCTCGCCGATCGCCGCCCGCTACGTCGCGGCGGGGTTGTACGGTCGCAAGAGCGGGCGCGGCTACTACGACTACGGCGGCGGCGAGGGATCCGCTGAAGGGGCCGCGGTCCCACCGCGGCGAGGATCCCGCTCCGCTTCAGAGCGGCGCGCCGGGCAACGGCGAGGGCGTCGTGGTGATCGCCGGGGACGGCGTGATCGCCGATGAGCTGCGCGGCGCGGCGGTGCAGGCCGGCTATGAGGTGCGCTCCCCTCACGCCCCCACCGGCGGCGTGCTGCCGGCGCTGGTCGTCGACTGCGGCTGCGAGCCTGCGGCGCGAGCGCAGGAGCGAGGCTCCCAGGCGCAGAGGCCCGACCGTCGCGGGGCCGTGCAGCCTCACGGGGGCGCCCGCCTGCTGCTGTGCGCCGGGGGTCACTCGGCGCCCTGGACCCTGGCGGCAGCGCGGTCGGCTTCCACCTGCTTCCGCCCGTGCCAGAGGCCCAGCTGGTCGAGCTCACCCGCAGCGACAGCTCCTCGCCCGTGGCGGCCGCGCGGGCCGAGCGCTTCTTTCAGGCGCTCGGCAAGCACGTCGACCTGGGTCGGTGATGCGCCGGGCCTCGTGCTCGGCAGGATCGTCTGCCAGGTGATCAACGAGTCCGCGTTCGCGCTCGGGGAAGGCGTGGGTGAGGCGGAGGACATCGACACGGGGATGGTGCTCGGGCTCAGCCATCCGCGCGGCCCGCTGGCGTGGGCGGATGAGATCGGGCTGGACCACGTGCTGACGGTGCTCGAGCGCGCTGTGCGAGGAGTACCGCGAGGAGCGCTACCGGCCCGCGCCGGAGCTGCGCCGCATCGCCAACGCCGGGCGGCTGGGGCGCGCCGCGGGGGCGGGCTTCTTCGACTACGGCGCGGAGAGCTGAGCCGGGGGAATCTCACGTCCGTGGCGTGTGTGGCGTTTCAATCAGCGTGAGTCGACGAGCCGTGCCACCCTTCCAGCGGTTCCTCGACGGCCATCGCGATGCCGTGTGGCGGTTTCTGGTCTCCTCGGTCGGATACGGTCGAGGCCGATGACTGCTTCCAGGAGACGTTCGTCGCCGCGCTGCGCGCCTACCCGCGGCTGCGAGCCGACTCGAACCTGCGCGCGTGGGTGCTGACGATCGCGCATCGCAAGGCCTCGACGCTCATCGCGGCCGCACGCGCCGCGCCGTTCCGGTGGCCGAGCCGGACGTCATCGACGCGCGCGCGGCGCCAGCGCAGTCGGTGCGCGATCGAGGCGCTGTGGGATGCGGTCGGCGAGCTGCCCGCGCGCCAGCGCTCGGCGGTGGTGCTGCGCTACGTCGCCGATCTCCCCCACCGTGACATCGCGAGCCGCGATCGGATGCTCGGAGGAGGCGGCGCGCCGGTCTCTGCACGAGGGACTGACCAAATTAAGAAAGGTGGTGCCGGCATGAGCTCGCACGCAACGAACGAGCACGAGTCGATCGAGGATGCGCTGCGACGCGCCTCAGGACCTCACAGCTCTGGCACCGATGAGGCCGCCCGGAGCGCGCGCGAGCTGAGCGCGAGGCGGCCGGCGCCGCCGCCCGGCGCGTGGCCGCGCAGGTCGCGGCCGAGGGTTGGCCGACGTGAGCTATGCAACGGCGGATTCGCCGTTCGGTACGCTGCTTCTCGCCACCACCGGGCGTGGCCTCGTGCGCGTGGCCTTTCCCGAGGAGGACGTCGACTCGGTGCTGGAGCGACTCGCCCGGCGGAATCTCGCCGCGGATCGTCGAGACGCCGGCGCCGCTGGAGGAGGCGCGGCGGGAGCTCGATGAGTACTTCGCCGGGCGCCGGCGTGAGTTCGAGCTGGACTCGACTGGACGCTCGTGGGCCGCTTCGGCCGCCGCGTGCTGCAGGTGACCGCCGAGATCCCCTACGGCGGCGTGCAGAGCTATGGCGAGGTCGCTGCCGACGCGGGCTCCCGCGCGGCTCACGCGCCGCCGGAAACGCCCTCGGCTCGAACCCGATTCCGATCGTCATACCGTGCCATCGCGTCCTGCGTGCCGGCGGCGCTCTCGGCGGCTACGGCGGCGGGCGTTGAGCGCAAGCGCTGGCTGCTCGAGCTCGAGGGAGCCATCGCCGCCGGGCACTAGGAGCCGGGAGCCGGACGGGCACGGTCAGGTGGGCGTGCGATCAGTCGGCGGTTGTCGCGGCGGGCTGCCCCGCCTGGCTCGGGGGCGCCCACTGCGCCTCGGCGAGATCGCCCTCCGGCAGGCCGGCGGGCGTCGGCACCTCGGGTGTGTCGCGCAGGTACCACTCGGCGTCGAGCGCCGCCTCACAGCCCGAGCCGGCGGCGGTGATCGCCTGCCGATAGGTGTGATCGACGAGATCGCCGGCGGCGAATACCCCGGGGAGCTTCGTGCGGGTGGACTTGCCCTCGGTCACCACATAGCCGTTCTCGTCGAGCGTCGAGCTGATCCTTGCACGAGCCCGGATTGCGGCTCGTGGCCTATCGCGATGAACGCGCCCGTCACGGGGATCTCGCGCTCCTCGCCGGTCTCGGTGTTCGTCAGCTCGGCGTGGCCAAGCGCGCCGTTCTCGCCGGCGACGAACTCCTTCACGTGTAGGGCGTCAGCAGCTCGATGTTTCCTGCGCGCGGGCGCGGTCGAGCATGATCTTGGACGCCCTGAAGTCAGCGCGCCGGTGCACGATCGGTGACCTTGCTGGCGAACTTCGACAGGAAGATGGCCTCCTCCATCGCGGAGTCGCCGCCGCCCACGATGACGTCTGGCCGTTGCGGAAGAAGGCGGCGTCGCAGGTCGCGCAGTAGCTGACGCCGCGGCCGGCTCAGCTCCATCTCGCCGGGGACGCACAGCTTCTTGTGCTCTGCACCCATCGACAGGATCACCGTGCGGGCCCTGTGCTCGGTGTCGCCGACCCAGACGCTGTGGATACCGCCGGGCTCGGTCGGCGAGCTCCACGCGGTCGGCCTGCTCGGTGACCAGGCGCGCCCCGAAGCGCTCGGCCTGGTCGCGGAACTTCTGCATCATCTCCGGCCCCATCACGCCGTCGGGGAAGCCGGGGTAGTTCTCGACGTCGGTCGTCTGCTGCAGCAGTCCGCCCCATGCGAATCCCTCGATCACGCAGCGGACTGAGGTTGGCGCGCGCGGCGTAGAGCGCGGCGGTATACCCGGCGGGGCCACTGCCGACCACGATCACATTCTCGATCTCGTCCATCTCATCTCCAATTCTCGCCCCGATGTGCCTGCGCGGGTCGCTTTACTTTGTAAAGTATAGCGGCTGGGTCTAGCTTTTTCTATCACGAGCCCTGCAGCGCTCCCGCTGCTCCGGTGGGCCCGGTGGCGGCGGCCGGCTCACCTGTGACGGGCGAGGCGGCGTGTGCGCTCTCCTCCTCACGCCAGCGCGCCACGGTCCGGCGCAGCTGCAGGTAGGCGACGGCGCCCAGCGGCGTGGGCATCCAGAAGGAGATCGCGCGGTAGGACAGCACCGCGAGCACCGACAGTTTGAAGTCGACGCCGAAGGCCGCGAATGCGCCGATCATGCCTCCCTCGACACCGCCCGAGCCCACCGGGCAGCGGCAGCAGGTTGCCGAGCGTGCCTACGAAGTAGGCCATCACGATGACCGTGAACGGCGGCGGCGAGCCGAACGCGTGGAACATCGCCCACAGGACGGAGATGTCAAAGCCCCACCAGGCAAGCGCGCCCAGCAGCCCGACGTCGCGCGCGCGGATCAGCTCGATCGCCGTGCGAACGCCGCTCGCCGCCAGCGCCGGCACGGTCACGCCAATGGCCAGCAGGTGGGCGACGCGACCGGAGCCCGGAAGCCCAGCTCTGCAGGCGCCGCTCGATGTCGCCCGGCAGCAGCGCCATTGCACCCGCGAGGACCAGCGACCGCCGCCACGATCGCGGGAACGAGCGTGATCGCAAAGGAACCGCCCCCCGGGAACAGGCCAGTGCCGAGCCCGATGCCGTCGATCACGCACCGCGCCCATATAGATCGGTACAGCAGCACCAGGAACGCGACCATTCGACAGGCGACCAGCCTGGGCTCCATGCCCGAGCGCCGCAGCGCCCACGCGGTCAGCGCCACGCCGCCGGCGCCGCCGGCCGCGAACAGGCGCGTCGCGGCGAGGCCGGCCATCGTGATCTGGTAGCTCTCAGGCCAGCCGATGCGGCTGTCGGCCGCGCAGGAACACGGCGCGGAACAGCACGACGTAGCCGCCGAACGACAGCAGCTCGAGCACGCACGCCGATCGCGATCCACCATTTGTCGCCATGCTCGAGGTGATGCACCTCGTCCCCGACTCCGGCGAGCTTCGGCAGCACGAAGTACAGGAAGCCGACACCCGCGAGGATGAAAACGGCAAAGCCGATGGCGCGCCGGCGCGTGACCGGCACACGCGGCATGTCATCGTCGGCCATCGCCGTCCCCGGGCTCGGGCGGCTCACTCCGATCGCGCGCGGCTCGCGCGCTCAACGGCCCGCGCACGCCGGGCACGAGCCGCGGGCCCTCATCCACCAGCGGTGGGCCTCGCAAGTCGTCTCGGGCGGATCGTCCTGCGCCATCGTCTCGCGCTCAACTCCGTCAGCTCGCCTCGTGGGCTATCGCCTCCAGGGCCGCGACGGCGCGCCCCACCCGCGCAACCATCGCTCCGGCGGGTCGCTCGAGACGCCGCACGGCACCGGTGAGCGCCGCGCCCGCGAGCAGATCGACCACGTAGTGCTCGCCGAGGTACACGAGCGCGAACCCGAGCACGGCGCATAGGAGAACCCGAGGGCGCCCGCCAGCGGACCCACCTCGGCTAGCAGGAGCGCGGCCATAACGGATGTGGCGAAGTGCAGCGAGGGCATCGCGGCCAGGGGGTTACCTCCGAACACACTGTAGAGCGAGCCCCAGCCGTCTCTCCAGAACAGCTCTCCGTACTCGACCATCATCCGCCGCACGTCCGGCTTGCCCCGTGTGGCCCTCCGCCGCCGCCGAGGCGGCGTACCAGGGCGGGGCGGTGGGCAGCCAGCCAGTAGACGCTCGCGCCGATGTCGAACACCGCGTAGGTCATCACGGCGGCGCGCGGGAAGCGCCGGGGGTGGCGCATGAGGATGTACATGAGCGTGCCGTGCGGCACCATGAACCACATCCAGTGCGCCCAGACGAGCCGCGGTCGAGCACGCCCCATTCCGCGCCGTCGGGCCGGTTCACGGGCCAGCGCGCGCTGCAGGCGCAGGGATGGGCAGCTCGCCCAGGCCCAGGATGCGGTCGGCGATGATCGGATAATCGACGTGCACCCTGCGCTCCTGGGCTGCGGATCGTCATGCGGCGACTTGTACGCGGCCAGGTAGGCCCACATCTGAAGGCGCGCACGTGGCCAGATCGCGCGTACGCGAGCGCGGCACGGCGACACACAGGCCAAACGGCGCGGCAAAGGCGACCGCCTGAAGGACGATCGGGGGCGCGGGACTCGCTTGCGCAGGAGCGGCGCTGCGACGCCGGCGGCGACCACTCCCCAGGCGGCTGCTCTGAGGGTCCTGGCCATGCTCAAGCGCCGCACACTCGGCGGAAGTATATGCCGAGCGGGTCGGTCAGCGACGCTCGCCGAGGGGCTCGCTCAGCTGTCCCTGCGCGTGCGGCCGGCGGCCTGCACCAGCGCATCGAGGACGGGGCTCATGGCATCCGCCTCCGGATGCCACTGCACCCCGAGCACGAACTGCCAGTCTCCCAGCTCGATCGCCTCCGGGAGGCCGTCCATCGCCGAGGTGGCGCTGACCCGCAGACCCTCGCCGACGCGGCGACGCCCTGATGATGGTGGGACCTGGTCGAATGGCGAGCCTCGCTCAGCGTCCGCATGGCGAGCGAGTCCTCGGCTACGTCGACATCATGCTCGGCGCCGTCGAAGGAGCCGGGCACACGGCGGTGCTCGTGATGGTCGAAATGCTCGGGCAGATGCTGAAGCAGCGTTCCGCCGAGCGCGACGTTGATCAGCTGCATGCCGCGGCAAATGCCCAGCACGGGTAGGTCGCAGCTCGATCGCGCGCCGTGTGAGCGCGATCTCGAAGGTGTCCCGCTCGGCCACGGTGCCGACGGTCTCGGCGTGCGCAGGCTGTCCGTAGGAGGCGGGGTCGATGTCGGCTCCGCCGGCGAGCAACAGCCCGTCGAGCAGCTGCAGCACCTCGTCGGGATCCTCGATCAGGCGGGCGTCCGGTGGGAGCATCAGCGCGAGTGCGCCTGCGCGCTGCAGGGCGTCGACGTAGTTGCGCGCAAGCAGCAGGGCCGGCTGGTCCCAGACGCTCCAGCGAGCCTGCTCGAGCGCGGTGCAGATGCCGATGATGGGCCGTTTCATGCCCCACACCATAGGATCAAGCGGGCCGGCAGGCCAGCAGCGAGCCGGCGCAGGATATCCACGCCCGCTTACAGGAGAGGAGACTCATGACCGCGTCCGAGACCCAGCTTGAGACGGTCAACGTGCACCTGGCCGACGGCTCAGCCACCGTCGAACTGAATCGACCCGAGGTGCTGAACGCCTGGAACGGGCAGTTCGGCGCGGATCTGCTCGCCGCACTGCGTGACGTCGCCGCCGACGACGCGGTGCGTGCGGTCGATCGTCACCGGCTCCGGCCGTGCCTTCTCGTCGGGCGCAGACCTGAGGGACGTGAGCGGCGGCGTCAGCACGCCCGAGGGGCGTCCCGACGTCTACACGATGCTGACCGAGCGCTACCACCCGATCATGGACGACATCCGCGAGATGCCAAAGCCGGTGGTCGCCGCGGTCAACGGCCCAGCCGCCGGTATCGGCTGCTCGCTCGCGCTGTGCTGCGATCTGATCGTGGCGGCCGAGAGCTCCTACTTCCTGCTCGCATTCGTGAACATCGGGCTGGTCCCCGACGGCGGCTCCTCGGTGTTCGTGCCGGCGCGCGTGGGCATGGCGCGGGCGACGCGAGATGGCGATGCTGGGCGAGCGCGTGCCGGCCGCACAGGCGCTCGACTGGGGGCTCGTCAACCGCGTGGTCGCAGACGCTGAGCTGTCCGGTGAGGCTGCTGCGCTCGCCAGGAGATTGGCCGCCGGGCCCACGCGCTCCTACGCCGGCACCAAGCGGCTGGTCAACAACTGGCTGTATGCGCGCATGGCCGAGCAGCTCGACCTGGAGGCGCGGATTCAGCAGGAGATGTCCGGCAACGAGGACTTCCTCGAGGGCGCGCTGGCGTTCGTGGAGAAGCGCCCCGCTCGCTTCTCCGGAAGGTAGGCCGGACTCGTGGCAAAAGTCATCAAGCGCGTCCCGCCCGGGCCTGAATAGAATCCCCGCCTCCTTGGGCCATCTCGTCTCCTCAACGCTCGCGTTCTTCACGCCGTCGTCGGGTGCGTCACCCAACGCGCAACAGATCAACAGCCTCTACAAGATCACGCTGTACGTCGCACTTGTGATCTTCATCCTGGTCGAGGGGGGCCTCGCATACACGCTTGTGAGGTTTCGCGCGCGCAAGGGCGCGGTGGCTGCGCAGATCCGCGGCAACACCCGCCTGGAGGTCGGCTGGACGGTCGCGGCGGCGGTGATCCTGGTGGGGCTCGCGGTGCTCACGTTCGCCAAGCTGTCCTCCATCCAGGACCCCGCCAACTCGAGCGCCAACGGAGCCACGCTGGCCGGGGAGAGCGGCCTTTTGTACGCGAGCTCCGAGCGCAGGCTGCCGCCAAACGGCAAATCGCTGAACATCACGGTCATCGGGCGCCAGTACATCTGGCAGTTCGTCTACCCGGGCGCGAATGAACCTGATGGCCTGGGCGCTCCCTACTCCTACGAGGAGATGGTCGTTCCCACCAACACGACCATCACGCTCGACATCGTCTCCGAGGACGTCGTCCACTCCTGGTGGATCCCCGAACTCGGCGGGAAGTTCCAGGCCGTGCCGGGCTACCACAACTACACGTGGTTTAAGGTCTTCAAGCCCGGCTACTACAGGGGTCAGTGCGCCCTGCTGTGCGGGCGCGGCCACGCCCGCATGATCGCAACCGTGAAGGCCGTGCCGCCGGCCCAGTTCGAAGCGTGGCTGGCCTACCAGAAGGTGCTCATCAGCCAGGCCAACGCCGCTGCGCAGGTGGCACGGGCGAAACTGAACGCCCAGACCGGCGCCGGACAGGTCGAAAACCCATAGGCAACCGAGGAGACCAGCGAACGACATGGCCACCTACCTAGCCCCTGTCCCCCAGGTCAGCGCGCACCGAGTCGAGCGCGAGGCGACCGGCTGGGCGAGCTGGATCACCACCACCGATCACAAGCGCATCGGGATCATGTACATGGTCACGACGTTCGTGTTCTTCTGCCTCGGCGGTGTCGAGGCGCTGATGATGCGCCTTCAGCTCGGCGCGCCGAACAACACGCTGGTCACGCCGGAGACCTACAACCAGCTGTTCACGATGCACGGCACGACGATGGTCTTCCTGTTCGTCGTGCCGATGATGGCGGGGCTTGCCAACTACTTCCTGCCGCTGATGATCGGGGCGCGCGACATGGCCTTTCCGCGCCTGAACGCGCTCTCCTTCTGGTTGTTGTTGGCGGGCGGAATCGTCTTCTACGCCTCCATCTTCTGGAACCCGCCCGAAGCCGGCTGGACGAGCTATGCGCCACTGTCCAACGCGATCTACTCGCCGAGCGGCGGCCAGGACGCGTGGATCTATCTGATCCACCTGACCGGGCTGTCCTCGATCCTCGGGGCGATCAACTTCTACGCGACGATCGCCAACATGCGCGCGCGCGGCATGAGCTGGGGACGGCTGCCGCTGTTCGTGTGGGCGATCCTCACCTACTCGGTCCTGCTCATCTTCGCGCTTCCGGTGGTCGCCGCGGCGGTGACGATGCTGCTCACCGACCGGCACTTCGGCACGCACTTCTTCGACCCCACGGAGGGCGGATCGCCTCTTTTGTGGCAAAACCTGTTCTGGTTCTTCGGGCATCCCGAGGTCTACATCATGGTGCTGCCGGGCTTCGGTCTGGTCTCGGAGATCCTGCCGGTGTTCGCGCGCAAGCCGATCTTCGGCTACAAGGCGATCGCGGCCTCGACCGTGGCGATCGCCTTCCTGGGCTTCCTGACCTGGGCCCACCACATGTTCACCGCCCCCATTCCCGAGGCGATCCTCGTGTTCGTGATGCTCAGCTCGTTCCTCATCGCGGTGCCGACGGGGGTGAAGATGCTCAACTGGATCGCCACCTTGTGGCGTGGCACGATCGAATTCAAGACGCCGCTGCTGTTCTGCGTCGGGTTCATCGCGCTGTTCCTGATCGGTGGCATCTCGGGCGTGTTTCTCGCCATCTTCCCCGTCGACTGGCAGCTGAACGAAACCTACTTCGTCGTCGCCCACATCCACTTCGTGCTGATGGGCGGTGCGGTGTTCACGATCTTCGCCGCGATCTACTACTGGTTCCCGAAGATCACCGGGCGCATGCTCAGCGAGAGCCTCGGCAAGCTGAGCTTCTATCTGATGTTCTTCGGCTTCCTGGCCACCTTCCTGATCCAGCATGTGATGGGCCTCGACGGCATGCCGCGGCGCGTCTATGAGTACGACAACGTCGGGCATCTGGCGCTGTACAACGCGATATCGACGGTCGGCTCGTTCATCCTCGCGGCCGGCGTGCTGGTGACGATCATCAACGTCGTGCGCAGCCTCAAGACGGGCGTGGTGGCCGGACCTGACCCGTGGCGGGCGAACACGCTCGAGTGGTTCACGACGTCGCCTCCGCCGGACAACAACTTCGACGTGCTCCCGCTCGTGCGCTCGGCGGAACCGATGAAGGACATCCGCCGCGAGGTCCAGCAGCGGAGCACGGGCGCAAGCGGAGGGGGGCGTCCGCGCGACGGCGTCACCGTTCCCGCCGGCGCCACGCAGGTCGGGATCTGATGGCCACGACGCCTCCTCCTGGCGTGGCGCCGGCGCTCGAGCCGCAGCGGTCCGGCACGGCGGTCTACGTCCCCGGCCTGGCTCCTCGCGCGCTCGGGCTGCTCAGCGATTACGTCGAGCTGACCAAGCCGAAGGTCCAGTCTCTGCTCCTGCTGACGACCATCGCCACGATGTACGTGGCAGGCGATCCCTCGCCGCTGCTGGTCGCGCTGACGTGCCTGGGCGGCTACCTCTCGGCGGGCGGCGCCGGTGCGGTGAACCACTGGTTCGACCGGGACATCGACGCGCGCATGAAACGCACGGCCTCGCGCCCGGTTCCCGCCGGGCGCATCTCACCGCGCGCGGCGCTGGCCTTCGGCCTGACGCTCGCAGGGCTCTCGCTGCTCGAGCTGTCTCTGACCGTGAACCCGCTGGCGGCGGGCCTGTCGTTTGGCGGCTTTCTCGGCTACGTGTTCGTCTATACGGTCTGGCTGAAGCGGCGCACGCCGCAGAACATCGTGATCGGCGGCGCCGCCGGGGCCGTCCCCCCACTCGTCGGATGGGCGGCCGTGACCGGCTCGGTCAGCGGCACCGCCGTGCTCTTGTTCTTCATCGTGTTCTTCTGGACGCCGCCGCACTTCTGGGCGCTGTCGCTGCTGATGAAGGACGACTACGCGAAGGTCGGGGTGCCGATGCTTCCGGTGGTGCGCGGGGAGGCCGAGACGCGGCGGCAGATCCTGCTGTACTCGGTGCTGCTGTATGCGGTCACGCAGCTGCCGTTCTGCGCCGGCGGCTTCGGCGCGATCTACCTCGTCGCCTCGATTGTGCTCGGGCTCGGCTTCGTCGCCGGCGCGATCCGCCTGTATCGCCGTGCCGACCGCAGCTCGGCCCTGCGGCTGTACCTGTACTCGCTCGCCTATCTCGCGCTGCTGTTCTGCGCGATGGTCGCGGATGTCCACCTGTAGACCCCCCCGCGCGGGGTATTCTTTGCGCCCACGATGAACCGACGTCTGGCGAACAAGAACATCCGCACCGGTCTGATCGTGGCCGCTATCTGCATGTTCATGTTCGGCATCACGTTCGTGGTGGCTGCGGTCTACGTGTCCTGATGAGCCCGCTCGACCCCGACACCCCGCCCGTCGGCGAGGAGATCCATCTTCCGGGACCGACGGTCCTGCCCGTGCTGACCGCTGTTGGGATCACCCTCGCGCTGGTCGGCATAACGACCTTCATCGAGTTCACCGTCGTGGGCGTCCTTCTGACGCTTGGCTGCGTGATCCGCTGGATCAAAGACACGCGACACGACATCGACGAGCTCCCTCTCGACTGACCGAGGGCGTCGCGCACGTTGCCCTCACCGCGCGCGACACCTCCGGCCCCCCTCGCCGCGGGAGTCCCCTCACCCCACCGCCGCGCTGGCTGGGACCGGGCAGATGGCCCCGTCGCCGGTCCAGCAGCGCACGACGTCGCGTACGGACAGGATGCCCGCGGTCTCACCACGCTCGAGCACGATCAGGTGGCGAAAGCCACCGTTCACCATCGCCGCCGCGGCCTCCTCCAGAGACCAGTCGGGAGCGGCGAACACGACGTCGCGGGTGAGATGATCGGCGACGGGCTCGCGGTCCGGGTCCTGCCCGTGCGCCAGCGAGTGCAGGATGTCCCGCTCGGTGATGATCCCCGGCCCGTGCCCTTCGGGGTCGATGACCACCGCCGCGCCGACGCCGCGATCGGACATCAGCCGTGCAACGGCGCGCAGCGTATGGCCCGGACCCACCGTGAGGACCGTCGGAGTCATGCCTTCCCGAACCTGCATTCCCGGCTCCTTTCCCTCTCGGCCTCGCGGCAGACGGCTGGACCGCGTATTTGCAACGATTGCCTCAATCTATCGCGGGGAGCGCCCGGCGTCAAGGTCCCGTCCCTTCGGGGGAGGAAGGCATTAGGATCACGCCTCCCGATGGAGAGGATCGCCGAAGAGAACTTCCCCGCACGAGCCGGCGGCGCAGACCGTGTCTAGGCGAGGCTCGATCACGCTGGCCGCCGTCCTGGCCGTGATCGCCGTGGCGATCGGCATCGCGTTGAGCTACGTGATCCACTGGTTCCCGGTCCAGGCCTCGACGCAGGCGCGCAACACCGACGAGCTGTACCACGTTCTCGTCATCGCCACGATTCCGATCTTCGTGCTGGTGGTGACGGTCATCCTGTACTGCGTATGGCAGTTCCGGATGAGGCCCGGCGAGGAGCTCAAGGACGGCCCGCCGATTCACGGCAACACGCGCCTCGAGGTCTTCTGGACGGCGCTGCCGGCGGTCCTCTTGCTGGGGATGGTGGGCTACTCCTTCGTGATCCTGCACAAGAACGAAGAAAAACCGCGCGGGGTACCGGAAGTCCAGATAGACGTCTACGCCCAGCAGTTCTTCTGGTCTTATGAATATCCGCGGGCGATCACCGGTGGCGCCCCTCTGAAAAGCACCCACCTGTACATACCTGAGAACTACACGGTGTACTTCAACCTGCGCTCCAGGGACGTCATCCACGCATTCTGGGTCCCGGCCTTCCGCCTGCAGGAGGACGTCGTGCCCGGCATCACCACCCACTGGCGCGTGACGCCCGACCGGTTGGGCAGCTACCCGGTCGTCTGCAACCTGCTCTGCGGGGTCGGCCACTCACTGATGCGCTCCACCGTCCACGTCGTGCCGCCGGCCCAGTTCCAGGCGTGGATCAAGGGCCAGGAGAGCACGGGGGCAAGCGGAGCGGGCAGCGCCAGCGCATCGTCGACGGGGAGCATCGCCTCCGGGGGGGCTACGGGATAATGTTTCCCAGCCAGATGACCTCCATGGAACCACGCTGATGGTCGCAAGATTCCGAGCGCCGGGCTTCTATCGAGCCACCGTCTGGATGGTGCTGGGCGTCGGCTTCGCGGCGGCGCTGACCTGGCTGGTGCGCGCGGCCAACGGCCACACGACCTACCAGCACTACCTGAACACCGACGCGATCCTCACGGTCTCGCTGTTCTCGGTGTCGCTCGCCTTTCTCGCCGGGATCGGCGGATTCGACTACTGGTTCTACTGGGCGACCGGACGCCCGACGCGCCCCGAGGATCACTCAGGCCATGGCGCATACACCTGGAAGGACTACTTCCGCATCAACACCGACCACAAGGTGATTGGGATCCAGTACACGGTCACGTCGTTCTTCTTCCTGCTCGTCGGGGGGCTGATCGGAATGCTGATGCGCGCGCAGCTCGCCCAGCCGGGCTCGCACTTCGTGTCCGCCAACACCTACAACGGCCTGTTCTCGGTCCACGCCTCGCTGCTCATCTTCCTGTTCGTGATACCGGTCTTCGCAGGGCTCGGGAACTTCGTGATCCCGCTGATGATCGGCGCACCGGATATGGCCTTCCCGCGCCTGAACGCGCTCTCCTACTGGCTTTTGCCCGTCGCCGGCATCATGATGCTCGCAAGCTTCCTGGTTCCCGGCGGCGCGTTCGCGGACGGCTGGACCGCCTACACCCCGCTGTCGACCAACGCGCCGATCGGGCAGACCTTCTTCTCGGTCGCGGTCCAGTTCGCGGGCGCGTCCTCGATCATGACGGCGCTGAACTTCCTCGTGACGATCATCACGATGCGCGCGCCGGGCATGAGCTTCTTCAGGCTGCCGCTGCTCGTGTGGGCAAACTTCGCGACGTCGCTGCTGGTCGTCATCGCCACCCCGTTCATCGCCGCGTCGCAGTTCTTCATCCTGCTCGACCGCGCCCTGCATTTCAACTTCTTCAACGCAGCCAAGGGCGGTGACGTGCTGATGTATCAGCACGTCTTCTGGTTCTACTCCCATCCGGCCGTCTACATCATGATCTTGCCCGGATTCGGGATCGTCTCGGAAATCATCGCCGTCAAGTCGCGAAAGCCGATCTTCGGCTACCGCATGATGGCCTTCTCGCTGCTGGCGATCGTCGGGCTCGGCTTCACCGTCTGGGCGCACCACATGTTCACCTCGGGGATGGCCGCCTGGATTCGCATCCCGATGGCGATCACGACCGCCATCATCGCGGTGCCGACGGGCATCAAGGTCTTCTCCTGGCTGGCCACGCTGTGGCGAGGGGTCCTTCACCTGGACACGCCGATGCTGTTCGCCCTGGGCTTCCTGACGACCTTCACGCTCGGCGGGATCAGCGGCGTGATGCTCGCGATGATCCCGTTCGACATCCACGTCAGCGCCACCTACTTCATCGTGGCCCACATCCACTACGTGCTGTTCGGCGGCTCGCTGATGACGATCTTCGCCGGCGTCTACTACTGGTTCCCGAAGATGACGGGACGCATGTATGACGAGCGCCTGGGCAAGTGGCACTTCTGGACCACCTTCATCTTCTTCAACGCGACCTTCGGGCCGATGCACGTGCTCGGCCTGCAGGGCATGCCGCGACGCGTGGCTACGTATGCGGCGAAGTTCGCCGACCTGAACCTGATCATCTCGATCATGAGCTTCGGGCTCGGCCTGAGCACGCTCTTCTTCCTCTACAACGTGATCACCAGCTGGCGCGGGGGCCCGATATCGGTGGCCAACCCGTGGCGCGGGATGACGCTCGAGTGGCAGGTCTCCTCGCCACCGCCGGTCTTCAACTTCGACCGCCTGCCCACCGTCGTCGGCGGTCCCTACGAGTACGGCATCCCCGGAGCGGTCCACGGCATCTTCGCCCCGCCGCCGACGCCCGCCACGGTCGGAGCCGGCTCGAGCGCCGTGGGAGCGCCGCGCGAATGAGACGAGGGGGGATTCGATGAAGGAAGTCCTGGTCGTGGCCAACAGGACGCTCGGGGGAGCGAAGCTGCTCGCCGCCGTGCGCGAGCGCGCGAGTTCAGGCGACGTGCACTTCCGTCTGGTCGTGCCCCAGACCAAGCCCTCGGCGGGACTCGTGATCTATGACGAGGCCGTCCGCGAATCCGCCCAGGTGCGCGTGGACCTGGCCGTCTCGGCGGTCACGGCCGAGGGAATCGAGGCCAGCGGCGAAATCGGCGACTCCGACCCGTTCCTTGCGACGATGGATGCCGTCGCCGTGCACAGGCCGGACGAGATCATCCTGTCCACCTATCCGGCCATTCACTCGGGCTGGCTGCGGCGGGACCTGATCGAGCGCATCCAGAACGCCTCCGGGCTGCCGGTGGAGCACATCGTCACCGACCTCGACCGCGAGGGCCTCGTCTTCAACGTGACGCTCGTGATCGCCAGCAAGACCTCGAGCGGCGAGGAGCTCCTGGAGCGGCTGCGGGCGAAGGCCGCCCAGGATCGAGGGCGCCTGTTCATCGCGGTGGTGCCCCAGCAGGACGGCAGCGGAACCGCTCCGCGCGAGGCCCGCGCGCGCCTTGCGCGGATGCTCGACCGGCTGCAGTCCGCCGGGCTGATCGGCGCGGGGATGATCGGCGACCCCGACCCCTACGCGGCAACGATCAACGCGCTCGAGCTGTTCACGGTCGACGACGTCGTCATCTCGACGCTGCCGCAGGAGCGGTCTGGGTGGCTGCGCGAGGATCTGATCGAGCGCGTGCGCAACGCCACCGCCGCGCAGGTCGAGCATGTGGTCGTCGACGAGCAGGCAACCGCGACCGCGGCGCCGGCCGCATAGCGAGCACGACGATGGAGGCCGCCAGCATCTCACACGCAGCCGGGCACGACGCCCACGCCGCCCACCCGGTGGCGGCGAACAAAAGCTCGCGGGTGGAGGCGCCGCTCTTGGGGATGCTGCTTTTCATCATCTCCGAGGTGATGGTCTTCGGGGCCTTCTTCACCGCTTACTTCTTCATCCGCATCGCCCAGGGAGAGGCATGGCCGGCGCCGGGGACCCATATTCCAGAGCTCGTTGCGGGCGTGAACACGGCGATCCTCGTGTCGTCCTCGTTCACGATGCACTGGGCGCAGACCTCGATCAAGAAGGGCAACCGCTTTGGCCTGAAGGCCGGAATCCTGCTCACGTTCCTGCTGGGATGCACCTTCCTGTTCATCCAGATCAACGAGTACGCGAACATCGGCTTCGCCCCCCAGGACCGCGCCCAGCAGACGATCTTCTACTCGCTCACCGGGCTGCACGGCGCCCACGTCTTCATCGGGCTGTGCCTGCTGCTGAGCGTGACGATCCGCTCCTTCCGCGGGCACTACAGCCCGGACTCTCACCGAGGCGTGGAGGTGCCGGGGATCTACTGGCACTTTGTCGACATCATGTGGCTCGTCGTCTACACCACCGTCTACGTCCTCTAGCCGGCCCGCCCTGCGAGCACGTGCCGGCCGCGCACAGAGGGTAGGAGCCCCACCACGGTGCTGAACCCGATGCGCTCTGAGGAGGAGGCCTTCCGGCTGCTGCTCTACGCGCTCGCAACGACCGTGGTCATCGTCGTGCTCATCCTCGTCCTGCGCGCCATCCTGTGAGCCTCATCCTGCGCGCCATCGGGTGAGCGTGCCGGCTATTTGACGGTGAGCGTGCCGAACATCCCGGCCGCGCGGTGACCGGGGGCCTGGCAGAAGAAGGTGTAGGTGCCCGCTTTCAGCTTGACCGTGACGGAGGTGCTGCCCTTCGTGATGAAGCTGCTTGCGCCGAGCACCGCCCCGGTGGTCGGGGTCGCGCCGCCGGAGCCCGCTTCGACGGCGATGTTGTGCGAGACGCCGGACATGTTGGACATCGTGATGGTGACCGCCCCGGGGGTGGCCGTGGCCTTGGTCGTCTGGTAGGCCAGCTGGCCGGTGGGATTGGCGGCGATTTCGAGCTTGCCGGCCTTCTCCACGGCCGGCTTGCCGGCGCCGGGCGCGGCCACCGCGCTCGCCAGCAGCCCGGTGTCGGGACCTGAGCGGTCGGCCGATTGGGCGATATAGGCGGCGACGTCGCTGACGGCCGCTCCATGCAGCAGGCCCGCCGGCATCACGCCTTCGGGGTTGGCGAATTCGACCTGGTGTTCGACCACGCCGCGGATCGTGTTGCGCTGCAGCCCTTCGGCGATGCTGGCGCGGAACGCTTCGTCGAGGTTGGGCCCGACGATACCCTTGGTGTCCGCCCGTGCGAGCGTGTGACAGGAGCCGCACTTGGCGACGAAATCCTGCTTGCCCACGATCAGGTTGGCGTTATCGGCGCCCTTGACCGAGCAGCCCGTCGTGAACAGCGCAAGCGCCAGCAGCAGCCCGCCAATCGGGGCGAGAAGGCGACGGTTGCGCGGCTTGCCCTCGGCGGGTGCGCCGGCGGCGTGGCGGGTGGGCACGGGCCTCATCAGCGGGCGAAACACTATCTGAGTGGCCGGGTACCTCGACGGCCCCCTAGCGGCTCGCCGATCCCCTTCACGGCTTTCCCAAGCCGTCCAATTCGCCATTCGCGGCGGCGATCACGCCACGAGCCACGCCCTCCCAGGACCATCGCTCACGGACGGTCGCCACCAGCCCCCTGCGCGTGCGCGATCGCAGGGCGCGGTCGGCCGTCAGCCAGCCCAGCAGGCGCGCGGCCAGGGCCCTCACGGCGTTGTCGTCGAGGGGGAATGACAGCCACCCGGCGGCCCGTTCGGGCACGGCATGGGCGAGCGCCTCGCTGACATCTAAAAGCCCCGAGTGGGCTGCGCTCAGCGGCAGTACCCCGCAGGCGGCCGCCTCTGCGGCCACCATCCCGAAGGACTCCGGGAAGGTGCTCGGCACAACCAGCGCCTCGCACGCCGGCAGCAGCTCGGCCAGCTCCTCGTGGTCGAGACGGCCGGTCAGCACGACAGCCTCGCCGAGCGCGCGTGCGGCCCGCAGGTAGCGCTCGCGAGCCTGGCCCTTGAGGCTGTCGAGGAAAGCCAGCAGATGACCGAGCGGATGGGGCTCGGAGGACGGCGCCTCAAGCGCTCTGCCGGCGATCGCGATCTCCCTCGCCTGATCGATATCGCCAGCAATCAGCGCCGCGGTCAGCCGCTCGAGCCCCTGCCTGTAGGCGCCGAAGCCGACCACCACGAGCCGGGCGCGCGGCATCTCTTCAAGCACGAGCGGCCAGGCCGCCACCAGCAGGTCGACGCCCTTGCTCACGATCAGCTTGCCGACGAATGCCACGAGCCGGTCGTGGCCCGGCTGCAGGCGCCCCAGCGCCAGCGCCGCAGCCCCCTCGTCGCGGGCGAACGCGCTGGCGGGCGCCGACTGCGACTGGCTCGCCGCAAGGCGCTTGGCGAGCGCGTCCACGCCGGCCATGGCCGCGGCCGCATCGCGGGGCGCGAATCGCTCGATATCGACCCCCGGCGGGCCAAGACGGGTCCGCTCGCGAAGAGCCTCGCCGGCCAGCGCCTGCCACAGGCTCGCGGCGGTGTGGCGTGAGCCCACGAGGATCGCGCGGGCGCTGCGCACCCCCTCTTCCGCCAGCCCGAGAAAGCGCTCCGGTTGTGGCTTGACCGTGTACTCCAGGGCGCTGCCATGGATCTTGACCGCGTAGGGGACCTCGCCCGAAAGCGCGCGAGCGAGGATGATCGGGCCCATCACCAGATGATTGGCGAGCGCGACATCGGGGCGCACCCGGGAAAGCAGCTCGGACACCGCAGCGACGTTGGCGTCGATGTAGCGCTCAACCTCCTCATCGCTGCATTCCGCGAACGTGCGCGCTTCGATACCCTCGTAGCGATCGGCCACATACACCGGCAGAAGGCCGCCGATGTCCGGCCTGTAGGCGGTGCAGCGCACGATCCGTTCTCCTGGCGCTCGAGGCTCCCGGTCGCGCCCGGGCAGCGGGCGCACGCGCAGCACTCCGTCATCCCAATCGCCGGCGGCGTCGATGAACGGGTGCTCCTGCGGATGGCGGTCCTGGCTGAGCAGGTGCACCTCGTGACCGAGCCGCACAAGCGCCTCGGCGAGACGCGCGTTGTACACATTCGACCCCGTCCCGCCGAGCAGATAGCCGTGGAAGATGAGGATGCGCACGGACGGGCACCCTACCTGGGCCGCCCATCGGCCAGTTGCGCAGCAAACGCCGGACACCGGCGAGTGTGCGGGAACTGCTCGCCACCCGCTCAGGTAGAGTTCCGGGCGTGAGCACGAGCCAGCTCTATCGCCTGCGCAGCCCGGCCAGCGGACGAGAGATCATCGTCGAGGCCGAGCCCGGGGAGATCTATCTGGACCGTGATTCCGGCGAGCCGCTGGAGGTCGTGGGCAGGGTGCTGCCGCTCGCCCCCTCCCCCTCGAGGCTGCCCTGGGCGGTCGAGAACCTGCGCTTCTGCCCGCACTGCGGCCAGCTCGCGCAGAAGGACCTCAACGACTGCCCGACCTGCGGCAGGCGCATGGGGCCGCTCCCGCGCCAGGCGAGAACCGCTTGAGAGCCTGCCGGAGCAGACGTGCCGCCGCATGAACAGCTCCCATCGGTTGCTCGCATGAACGACACCCATGGGCTGCTCGCCGTGAGCGACCGCCCCGATCGAGGGCGCCACCGTGGGCTGTTGAGCGCTCGAGCGGCCGTGACGCTGTCAATGATCGTGCTTGCCGGCCTCACGCTGGCTGCGTGCGGAGGCGGCAGCGCCAACTCAGACGTGGTGCCCAAGAGCACACCCGACATCATCCCGCCGACGAACACCAGTGCCGAAAAGGCCGCCGCGCAGACGACCTCGACCGCCACCACCGCCAAGGGCACGACAAGCACGGGCTCCTCGGGGTCCACCGGCGAAGAAGCCGCCAGCAGCGAATCGGGCGGCGAACCCTCGAGCAGCGAAGGCTCGAGCTCCGCGGCGACCGGCGGCGCGGCCGGCGGCACCTCCGCCGGAGAAAAAGAAAAAGCCCCCTCCACCGAAGGCAGCTCGAAAGCCCCGAGCGAAGCGAACCCGAGCGGCGGCGCCAGCGCCCCGTAGGGGTGTAGCGCGTGGGGATGTAGGACCGTCCCCTACGGCGTTGAGATGAGCGTTGCGCTGTAGGTCAGACGGGCGGTCTGGTAGAGGCAGTAGTACTGCACCGCTGTGCCGATCTGCTGGTGAGCGGTCTGGGTGCTCGTGCTCGTGCACTGCGCTTTCTGGCGGCTGGCGCGCCAGGAGGTGTCCTTTCCGAACCCGAGCGCCAGCGCCGGCGCCCACGTCGGAACGGTCAGCGCCACGACGTCGCCCTTTTTGACCTGGAGCGTCGTTTCGAGGGGGAACTGGACCGATTTGCCGAAGTAGGACTGGAGTTTGACCAGGGGGCTCTGCGCGATCAGCTTGTACGTGAGGTTGGGTTTGGCCTGGGGGCGAAGGACCGCGATGCCGGCTTCCGCCGCGCCTCCCTCGTTCGCGTTGAAGTATTTGATCTGGGTAGCGTTTGGCTTACCCAGCATGACCGTCCAGGCGACGATGGTCCCGTTGCGGGGCGCCCCCAGAGGGTTGTGGACCGTGGCCACCTTCACCTGGAAGCCCGTCGTGCGGCTGACGGCCAGACAGGGAGTGGCCGGGCAGCTGGGAACGGTTTCGGGGGTCGTGGGCGGGATCACGCCCACTTCGCTGAGCGTCGCCGGCGATGCGGCGGGCAGCACGAGCGCGAGCAGAAGACTGCCAAGGATCGCCGTCGATATGCGTTTCATCTGCTCCATTCAACACGACTTCGGGCCAGGGGTAGCGGTCGAACTAGTTCGCTACTTCTGACGAAGATCCTGCGCGGCCGCCGCGATGGCGCTCGGATCCCCGGGTTTTGGAACCCACGGGAGCTTCAGCGGATCGTCCTCATAGCGCGGAACCACGTGCACGTGGAAGTGAAAGACCGTCTGCCAGGCCACGGCGCCACAGGAGTTGATGAGGTTCACGCCGTCGGCCCCGAGGCGCTCCTTCACGCGCGCCGCAAGCCGCTGAGCGCCGAGCGCGACCGCCTTCAGATCCTCGCCGTCCACGCTCAGCAGGTCAGGCGCGTGCGCGCGCGGGATCACGAGCGCGTGCCCGCGCGTGGCGGGCGCGATGTCCATGAAGGCGATCGTCCGCTCATCCTCATCGACAACGGTGGCGGGAAGCTCACCGGCGACAATCTTGCAGAAGATGCAATCGGGATCGAACACGCCAGAAGCCTAGATGGTCCCAGCGCCCGCCGGCTGGCGCCCGGCGCGTGCGGTCATTGCGCTTTTCCAACGAGCCTGCGCCCATACTGAAGGGACTGCTCACGCGTCGAGAGCTCCCCCGCATACTGCGCCTCGGCGAGCTCTGAAAGCAGCTCCCCGACGCGCGGGCCCAGCGGGATGCCGAGCTCCTCAGCGAGCTCGTCGCCACGGATGAGCGGCTGCGGAGGACCCTCGGCCCGCCAGCGCAGCGCGTCCGTGAGCAGTCCGCGCGCGACCTGCAGGTGAGCGTCGATGGCCTCGCGCGCGCGGTCCCCGCGTGTGGCCAGGCGATCGGCGGCGGACAGCAGTGTCACGTCGACCTCGACCGGAGAGCAGGCCCGCAGATAGCCGAACACGGTCCGCCGGGACAGCGGCTGGGGCTCGTGCACGAGAAAGCCGAGCCTCAGGTGATTGCGCACGAGCGCCGCAACGTGGGCCCGCAGCCGCTCTGAGGCGCGCAGCCGCTCGAGTATCGCCCGGGCCAGCTCAGCGCCACGGACGTCGTGGCCGATGAAGGTCACGCGCCCGTCAGCCGGACGGATTTCGCGCGTGAGCGGCTTCGCGGCATCGTGCAGCAGAGCCCCCCAGCGCAGCGCATCTCCACGCGTCAGCTGATCGGCGAGCGGCTCGGCCAGCAGCGCGTCCACCTCCGCTCGGTGCTCGCCCAGCAGCGTCTGCTCCTCGCCGCGGTCGAGTTGCGCACTCAAATTGCGGGCGCCGCCGCCCGGAGCAATCAGGGCGGCAGTGCGTTCGAAGACCTCAAGTGTGTGGCCATACACGTCGAGGTGGTGAAAGCGATTCTGCTCGACGCCGCGCAGCGCCTCGAGCTCCGGCAGAACAACCGCCGTCGCGCCCAGCTCGCTCATCGTCTGCAGCCCCCACGGCGCTCGCGGCGCGGAGATGATCCGCCGCAGCTCCATGAACATGCGCTCGGCGGAGACTCCGATCAGTGCGCCGGCGCGCGCTCGAGCGCTGCGCAGCGTCTCGGGCTCGGGGTCCAGCCCGAGCTCGGCCGCGAGCCGCACCAGTCGCAGCACCCGCAGCGGATCCTCGGCGAAGGCCCCCGGCCCGGCCATTCGCAGCCGGCGCGCCGACAGGTCTCCGAGGCCCCCGAGCGGGTCGATCGGCGGGCCGCCCGCCAGCGGCTCTGCGATCGCATTGACCGTGAAATCGCGCAGCGCCAGGTCGGCCTCCAGCGAGCCGCCGCGCAGCGGCTCCACGTCGAGCTGCCAGGAGGAGTCGCGCGGCACCACCCGCCAGGCCCCGAAGTCCTCGGACAGGACAAAGCAGGCAGCCCGACCCGCGGCGCGGGCCACCGCGCGCGCCGCCGTAGCTGGATCGCCGTCGACGACGACATCCACATCAGCCGTGCTGCGGCCGAGCGCTCGGTCGCGGATCGCACCGCCCACCAGCCACGCCGGCTCGCCCGCCAGCGCCGCGCGAGCGGCCTTCAGCCCCTCGCTCATGTGGTCTTCGCGTCCGCCCATCGCTTGCTCGTTCGCGTGGCGCCCTCCTCGATGGCGGCGCCGTCGCGGTGGTAGGTCCTCGGCACCCTCGGCGTCAGAGAGCACGTCACCTCATAGTTGATCGTGTCCAGGCGCCGAGCCACCTGCTCGGCGGTGATCCGCTCGCTGCCCTGTCTGCCGATCAGGATCGCCGGCTCCCCGCGCAGCCGCTCGGCGCCGGGCCCAGCGCCGAGGTCGACGGTGATGTTGTCCATGCTCACCGTCCCCACGAGCGGATAGCGACGCCCGCCGAGAAGCACCTCGGCGTTGTTCGACAACCCGCGACGCCAGCCGTCGCCGTAGCCGATCGGAAGCACCCCGAGGTTCGTGTCGCGCACGGCGATGAACCGCCGTCCGTATCCCGCGCTCTCACCGGCCCGGCAGGGCTTGACCTCGGCTAGGTAGGAGCTCAGCTCGAGCGCGGGCTCGAGCTCGCGCGCGGTTGGATCATCGCCGAACGGGTCCATCCCGTAGACGGCGATGCCACAGCGCACCATGTCGAACTGCGCCTCGGGCTCGCGCAGCGTCGCGGCGCTGTTCGCGGCGTGCAGCAGAAGCCCCGGCTGGACGGAGCGCGCCGTGCGCGCCCACTTCGCGAAGGCGGCCAGCTGGTGCTCAAAGAAACCGTCATCGTCCAGATCGTCGGCTGTGGCGAAGTGCGTCATTGCTCCTGCGAGCTCCACGCCGCTGGTGTCCCGCGCCGCGGTCAGCACCCGCAATGCCTCGGCCGGGTCGCGCGTGCCGAGCCGTCCCATGCCCGAGTCGAACTTGACGTGCACCCTTCCACCGCCCAGCTCCGCCACCGCCTCGACATCGCGCTCGCGCCAGACGACCACGTCCGCATCGGCCGCGAGCGCCTCCTCGAGCTCACTCGAGGCGAGCGCGCCCATCACCAGTACGCGCACGTCTGCGAGGTCTGCCTCGCGCAGCTCGCGCGCCTCGCGGGATCCGGCGACGGCCAGCCAGCCGGCGCCGCCGGCGATCGCTGCGCGAGCGCTCTGCACCGCGCCGTGACCGTACCCGTCCGCCTTCACGACGACACACAGCGCCACTCCGTCCCGCAGCGCCGAGCGCAGGCGCACGCAGTTGCGCTCGATGGCGGCGACGTTCACCCGAGCCTGTGTGCGCGCGCTGCTCATCTGCCTCGCCCCCGCCGCACGCCGCCCGGCGGCATCGCGGCGCAAGGCCCGCTCGGCGCGCATGCGGCTCACGGCCGCACCCGGGCAGCCGGCAGGGCCGCAATCACGTCAGAGGCCACCACGCCCTCGGCTGCACCCTGACGTCGCGTCGCCTCCTGGCCCGCGGCGGCGTGCAGCCAAACGCCCGCCGATGCCGCCACAAACGGCTCGAGGCCCTGAGCGAGCAGCGCGGCGATCACGCCGCTGAGCACATCCCCGGTTCCGGCGGTGGCGAGCGCCGGTGTGCCCCCCGGGCTGACCGCCACCCGGCCGCCGGGATCGGCGATCAGCGAATCGTCGCCCTTCAGCACGACGACCGCGCCGGAAAGCTCGGCGGCGGCGCGTGCGTGGCGCAGGCGCTCGCGATCGATCTCCGAGCTGTCCAGCTCGAGCAGCCGGCCCAGCTCACCGGCGTGGGGCGTGAGCACCGTGGGCGCTCGCCTCCCGGCCAGCTCGGAGAGACGTCCCGCGTGCGCGTTCAGGCCGTCGGCGTCGAGCACCATCGCAACGGCCGCCCGCTGCGCGAGCGCGCGGGCGAGCGCAACCGCCCCCTCGCTGCGCCCCAACCCCGGCCCCAGGGCCAGCGCGCCCCCGCGTTCGGTCTCCTTCAAGACGCTGTCGACGCTGCCGGCGGTGAGCGCACCGTCCTCGTCGGCCAGCCCACGGCTCATCATCTCCGCAGGGCCCGCGGTCGCGAGGATCGCCTGAAGCGACGCCGGCACGCAGGCGGTCACGTATCCCGCCCCCGCGCGCATGCTCGCATGCGCCGCCATTCGCGGCGCGCCCGTCAGCCCGCGCGAGCCCCCTACGACGAGGACGTGTCCGCTGGTGAACTTCGTCGAGGACGCCCCGCGGCGCGGAAGCAGATCGAGCACCGACGCATCCACCAGCCCGACCGAGGCCTGTTCGGGGGCGCCCCGCGGGATGCCGATGTCGACCGTCTGGACCATCCCCGCGTGCGCCTTGCCCGGCCTGATCCACAACCCCGGCTTGGCCGCGTGAAAGGTGACCGTCGCCGCCGCCCGCACGGCGCGCCCGGACACCACACCGCTCGACGCGGCCACCCCGCTCGGCACGTCGACGCTCACAACCATCGCCTGCGAGGCGTTGATGGCGTCGATCGCCGCCGCCATCAGGCCGTGCGGCTCTCCCTCGAAACCGGTGCCCAGCAATGCGTCCACGACCGCCGCCGCCGCCTCGATCGCGCTCGCGCAGCGCTCGTCCAGAGCCGACTGCGCGCCACCTGCGAGCAGCCGCGGCGCACCTCCCTGCAGGCGGTTCAGATTCTCGCGAGCGTCGCCGGAGAACTCCTCGGGCGGTGCGACGCACATGACGGCCACCTCGCGGCCGGCGTCGCGCAGCAGGCGCGCCACGACAAGTCCATCGCCGCCGTTGTTGCCCTTCCCGCACAGCACCGCCACCGGGCCATCCGGCGCGAGCAGCTCGACCGTCCGCGCGACGGCTGCACCGGCGCGCTCCATCAGATCCAGCGAGGGAACGCCCCGCTGCTCTATCGCCCAGCGGTCCACCGCGCGCATCGTCTCGGCGTCGGGCAGCGGCGTGAGCCAGTCGGGCAGGGCCTCCACGATGAGCGATGCTAGATGGTCGGTCCGCGGACCGTGCGGGGGCCGGCCCGCGACGAGCTCAAGGGGCGAGGCTACGGTCCGGCCCGCGCGGCGCCCTACTCGACGGTGACCGTCTTTGCCAGGTTGCGCGGCTGGTCGACGTTCAGCCCGCGTCGCCGCGCGATCTCATAGGCGAGCAGCTGCAGGGGGATGACGGCGAGCATCGGCTGCAGCATCCAGTCGATGCCGGCAGCCTCATCGACCGCGTCGGCGGACGCCGCAATCCGCTCGTTGCCGGTGGTCGCAACGGCGATCACACGTGCGCCGCGCGCGCGCACCTCCTGGATGTTCGACTCGAGCTTCTCGAGGACCGGCGAGTCGGTCGCCACACAGACCACGGGCGTCGAGTCGTCCAGCAGCGCGATCGGGCCGTGCTTCATCTCCCCCGCCGCGTAGGCGTCAGTGGCGATATAGGAGATCTCCTTCAGCTTCAGCGCCCCCTCGAGCGCAACCGGCAGACCGACGTGGCGGCCGATGTAGAGGAAGAACTCGCTCTGCCAGTAGGTCTCGGCGATGGCGCTGACCTGATCTCCCACCGAGGCCAGGACCTCGTCAATGCAGTGCGGCAGGCGCTTGACCTCGCTTACGAGCTCGGCGAGTCGCGCGGCATCGAGCGTGCCACGCAGCTCGGCCAGGCGCAGGCCGAGCAGATAGGTGACGGCGACCTGGCACAGGAACGTCTTCGTCGCGGCCACCCCGATCTCGAGGCCGGCGCGCGTGAACAGCACGCCGTCGGCCTCGCGCGTGGCCTGGGAGCCCACCACATTGGTGATGGCGAGCACCGTTGCCCCGCGCTCGCGCGCGAGGCGCATGGCGGCAAGCGTGTCCGCCGTCTCGCCCGACTGGGATATCCCGATCACCAGATCCCCCTCGCCGACGACGGGGTTGCGATAGCGGTACTCAGAGGCGATATCCATTTCGACCGGCAGCCGTGCCCACTCCTCGATCGCGTAGCGCCCGATCAGGCCGGCGTGGTAGGAGGTGCCGCAGGCCACCACGACGACCCGCTTGACGTTCGCGAGCATCGCCTCATCCAGCGCCCCCTGCTCGTCCAGATCGACTCCATCACCGCGCGCGGTTCGGTCCGAGATCGCATCGGCGACGGCGTCCGCCTGTTCGTGGATCTCCTTGAGCATGAAGGTCTCATATCCCCCCTTCTCGGCGGTCTCCTCGTCCCAGTCGACCGTCTGTACGGCCCGCTCGAGCGACCTCTCCGCCAGGCGTCATGATCGTGACGCCCTGCGCGCTCAGAACGACGATCTCGCCGTTCTCCACGAACTGAACGCGCCTGGTCTGCGCCAGGAAGGCGGGGACAGCCGAGGCCACGAACTGCTCGCCGTCACCGCGGCCCACGATGAGTGGGCACTCTTTGCGAGCCCCCACAAGCACCTCGGGCTCGTCGAGGCTCATCGCCACAAACGCGTAGTGGCCCTCGAGCTCGGCGTAGGCCGCGCGCACCGCCTCGGTCAGGTCACCGCGATGGTAGGAGGCGATCAGATGCGCGATCACCTCGGCGTCGGTCTCGGAGGTGAAGGTGCTGCCCTGTGCCGTCAGGCGCTCCTTCAGCACCATGTAGTTCTCGACGATCCCGTTCACCACGACGTGCAGCCGGTCGGCGCTGTCGAAGTGCGGGTGCGCATTCTCCTCGCTCACGCGCCCATGGGTCGCCCAGCGCGTGTGACCGATGCCGACGCTCGCCGGGGGTGCGGCCACCGCCACGGCTGCGCCGGCGCCGTCGCGCTCCTGGCCATCGATCTTGGCCCGCAGCGCCGTCAGGTTGCCGACCGCCCGCACCGCCTCGATCCGGTCCCCCGCGATGACCGAGATGCCTGCCGAGTCATAACCGCGGTACTCCAGCTTGGTGAGACCCGCGAGCAGCAGCTCACGGGCCGGGCGCCCGCCTACGTAGCCAACGATTCCGCACATCGCATCGAAGATACCAGCGGCCCTCGGGGCGACTGCGAACGCGCCCTCGGCTCAGCCCCCGAAAACAGTCTCAGCCGGGCGACCTATTGCCCCAGCTCGCGCCCCACGAGCTCAACCAGCCGGCCGCATACCTCCTCGGCCTCCTCGTCGGTCGGCGCCTCGACCATCACCCTCACGAGCGGCTCGGTCCCGCTCGGGCGCACGAGCACGCGCCCGCGCCCCTTCAGCGCGTCGTCCGCGGCGCTGACCGCCTCGTGAACCTCCCGGGCCCCGTCCAGCGCGCCGCGGTCGCGCACGCGAACATTCACGAGGCGCTGCGGCAGCTTGGCCATCGCGTCGCGCTCGCTCAGGTCCCTCCCGGCGAGCGACTCGAGGGTCAGCAGCGCACCGGCGATGCCGTCTCCCGTGCGGTTGAAGCCCATATCGATCAGGTGACCGGACTGCTCCCCGCCCAGCGCCCATCCACGCGCGCGCAACTCCTCCAGCACATAGCGATCACCGACGTTCGTCGTTGCCACCGTCACGCCGGCGCGCTCCATCGCGGCGTGAAAGCCGTAGTTGGTCATCACCGTCACCACCACGCCGTTCCCCGTCAACCGCCCGCGGTCGCGCAGGTGAAGCGCCGCGAGAGCCATCAGTTCGTCGCCGTCCACCACCTCTCCACGACGGTCAACGGCAAGCACGCGGTCGCCGTCCCCATCGAATGCGAATCCCACGCTGTGACCGCCCTCGAGGACCAGCTCGGCAAGGCGCTCGACGTGCGTGGAGCCGCAGTCGGCGTTGATGTTACGACCGTCCGGAACGTCTGCGATGACGCTCACCCGCGCGCCCAGCCGCCGGAAGATCTCCGGGGCCACGTGGTAGGTGGCGCCGTTGGCGCAGTCCAGCAGCACGTTCAACCCGCCCAGGTCAAGCTCGGAGAAATGCGTGTGGAGCTCGCGCAGATAGTCCTCCGGCGCGCCCCTCAGCTCGCGCACCCGGCCAATCGCAGATGCCCCCTGGCGCCGGCCGAGCGGAGCCCCGTCATCCTGCTCGAGCTCGCGCTCGATCTGAAGCTCAGCCTCGTCGGAGAGCTTGTATCCGTCGCTTGCGAAGAACTTGATCCCGTTGTCCTGATAGGCATTGTGCGAAGCCGACAGAACCGCGGCGAGGTCGAAGCCGTAGCGCCCGAGCAGCAGGGGCGCCGCCGGGGTCGGCAGCACACCGCCCATCAGCGCATCCCCCCCGGCGGCGCTCACGCCGGCGGCAACCGCCGCCTGCAGCATCTCTCCCGACTCGCGCGTGTCGCGCACGATCAACACCTGCGGGCGCTCCGGCTCCCGTCTGACGCGTGGCCGCCTGCGCGAGCGCAAGGGCGAGCTCCGCGCTCAGAAACTCCCCGGCGACACCGCGAACGCCGTCGGTCCCGAACAGCTTGCGGGTCATGCTCTCCCCTGAGGCCAGGGCACTAGCGCTTGGAGAACTGCGGACGCTTGCGCGCCTTCTTCAGGCCGGCCTTCTTGCGCTCCTTGGCACGCGAGTCACGCGTCAGAAAGCCCCTGCGCTTCAGCTCGCCGCGCAGATTGGGGTCGGCCTCGAGCAGCGCGCGCGAGACGCCGTGGCGCAGCGCGCCGGCCTGCGCGGAGATGCCGCCGCCGTGCAGTCGCGCGACAACGTCCATCCGCTCCTGATAGCCGACCGCCTCGAGCGGCTGGCGGATGTTCCGCTGCAGCGTCACCCGCGGAAAATGCTCCTCCAGGATGCGCCCGTTCACGAGATATGTGCCTGTACCCGGTCTGAGGGTCACCCGAGCGATGGCCGTCTTGCGCTTGCCCGTGGCCCGGTAGCGCGCGCCTGAGGCGAGATCGATAGCGGCCGTCGAGATCGGCTCGACCAGCGCCTCCTCCTCGTCCTCCTCGCTCTTCTCAGCGGCCTCGGTCTCCTCGCCCTCGATCGCGTAGGGATCCTCGTAGGCCTCACTCCGCCCCAGCGGATCGACGCCCTCGGGGACGATGTCCACCTCCAGATGCGCCCCGGGCACCGAGGGCTTCCCGCGCGGCGCCTGCTCCTCCTCGGCGGCCTCCTCGGCCACAGCCTCCGCCACGATCTCCTCGGCGACCTCCTCGGCCACAGCCTCCGCCACGATCTCCTCGGCGACCTCCTCGGCCACAGCCTCCGCCACGATCTCCTCGGCGACCTCCTCGGCCATCGACCTCCGCCACGATCTCCTCGGCGACCTCCTCGGCCACGACCTCCTCGGCGACAGTCTCGGCCTGCTCGTCGGCGGTGGGCTCGACGACCGCGTCGGGCGTCTCCTCCGGAGTCTCGTCCTTCTCCTCGTCGGCCATCATCGCTCGATCTCCATGGGTTGTGGCTTCTGCGCGACGTGCGGATGATCCGGACCGGCATAGATCTTGAGCTTCGTGATCTGCCTGCGGGCCAGCCGATTGCGCGGCAGCATGCCTTTGACCGCCAGCCTGATGATCTCCTCCGGCCGCCGCGCCTGCATCTCCTCGAAGCTCCGTGAGCGCAGCCCGCCGGGGTAGCCCGAGTGGCGGTAGTAGCGCTTGTCTTTGCGCTTGTTCCCAGTCACATGGACCTTCTCCGCGTTCACCACCACGACGAAGTCGCCGGTGTCGATGTGCGGCGTGTACTCGGGCTTGCGCTTGCCTCGCAGCGCGTCGGCGATCTGCGTCGCCATGCGACCCAGCGTCTTGCCGTTGGCGTCCACCACCAGCCAGTTGCGCTCGCGGTCGGTCGGCTTCGCTACGTAGGTTCTAGTCGAGGGGGCCATCACGTAAAAAAGGCCACGCGGTAGCGCGCGGCGCGGAGACCATCATAGGCGATTACTCCCACTCGATGGTGCCGGGAGGCTTCGAGGTGATGTCCAGCACCACCCGGTTCACCTCGCGCAGCTCGTTGATCATCCGCGAGGCGATCGTCTCCAGCAGGTCATACGGCAACCTCGCCCAGTCCGCCGTCATCGCATCGTCGCTGGTGACGGCGCGCATGACGACCACGTAGCCGTAGGTGCGCTCGTCCCCCTGCACGCCCACCGTGCGCACGTCGGGCAGCACGCAGAAGGACTGCCACAGCTCTCGATAGAGCCCGGCCTTGCGGATCTCCTCCTGCAGGATGTGATCGGCCTCGCGCAGCACGTCAAGCCGCTCTTTCGTCGCCTCGCCGCCCACGATCCTGATCGCAAGACCGGGCCCGGGAAAGGGCTGGCGCCAGACCAGCCGCTCGGGCAGGCCGAGCTCGGCGCCCACCGCGCGCACCTCATCCTTGAACAGCGCCCGCAGCGGCTCCACCAGCTCGAACTGCAGATCATCGGGCAGGCCGCCGACGTTGTGGTGCGACTTGATCGTCGCCGTTCCCGTCCCTCCACCGGACTCGATCACATCCGAGTAGAGCGTCCCCTGCACCAGGTACTTCGCGCCGGCGCCGCCGCCGGGTCCGGCGAGCTTCGCGGCCTCCTCCTCGAAGACCCGAATGAACTCCGCCCCGATCGCCTTGCGCTTGGCCTCGGGCTCTGTCACCCCTTTTAGCTTCTCAAGGAACCGCTCCTCCGCGTCGACCGCGACCAGCGGCACCTTGAAGGTGTCGCGAAAGGCGCTCACCACCTGCTCGCCCTCGTCCTTGCGCATCAGGCCGTGATCGACGAACACGCACGTCAGCTGCTCGCCCACCGCGCGGTGCACGAGCAGCGCAGCCACCGAGGAGTCCACCCCGCCTGAGAGCCCGCAGATCACCCGGCCGTCGCCCACCTGCTCGCGGATGCGCCGCACCTGGTCCTCGACGATCGAGGCCGCCGTCCACGTCCGCTCGCAACCGCACACATCGGTCAGGAACCTCGTCAGGATCTCCTGGCCGTAGGGCGTGTGCACGACCTCCGGGTGAAACTGGATGCCGTAGATACCCCGCTCGGAGTCCTCCACGGCGGCCACCGGCGACGCGCTCGAGGACGCCAGCGCCGTGAAGCCCGGCGGCGGCTCGAAAACCGTGTCCCTGTGGGACATCCAGCAGGTCTGCTCGCGCGGTGTCTCCCTCAGCAGCACCCCCGGGATTGCCGACATGCAGCTCCGAGCGCCCGAACTCGCCCACGTCTGCCTGCTCGACCCGGCCGCCAAGCTCGTGCATGAGCAGCTGCATCCCGTAGCAGATGCCCATCACCGGCACGCCCAGGTCCAACAGCCCGAGCTCAAGGCGCGGAGCTCCCAGCGCATAGACCGACGCCGGTCCGCCCGACAGGATGATCCCGCGCGGCTTTCGCCTGGCGATCTCCTCGAGCGGCACATCGTGGGGAAGCATCTCCGAGAACACCCCGCAGTCGCGAATCCGGCGCGCGATCAGCTGCGAGTACTGCCCGCCGTAGTCGAGAACCATGACCTCCTCGATCGCTCCCGGGGCCAGAGGCGCTCCCGGCGGATCCGCCAGGGGCGCAGTCAGCGTGGCGCCCTCGGCGGGAGGGCGATCGAGGACGCCGCCAGAGGAAGCCGGGACCGACGTCTGACGGGTCAGTCATTGACGAGGGCGGCAGCCTTCCCGTTGGTGGCGCCCATGCCCACGCCCTGGTCGCGCTGCAGCGCCTTGCCCTCGGTCTGCAGGGCAGGCGCGATCACGACCTCGGCGCGGTTGAACTCGGCGAGGTCCTTGTGCCCGCATGTCGCCATCGAAGTGCGCAACCCGCCGAACAGGTTGAACGTTCCGTCGTTCTCCCGCGCGGGCCCCACGAGGATCTCCTCGAGCGTCCCATTCTGCGTGGTCGCCACCCGCGCGCCGCGGGGGAGCGTCGGATGGAAGGTGGCCATACCCCAGTGAAAGCCCCGTCCCGGCGCCTCATATGCGCGCGCCAACGGCGAGCCGATCATCACCGCGTCGGCGCCCAGCGCGATCGCCTTGGAGACGTCACCGCCGTTGCGCATGCCGCCGTCGGCGATCACCTGGCAGTACTCGCCCGTCTCCAGCATGTGCGTGGAGCGCGCGCTGGCCACATCGGCGATCGCCGTCGCCTGCGGCACGCCGATGCCGAGCACGCCCCGCGTGGTGCAGGCGGCGCCGGGGCCCACCCCGACGAGCACTCCTGCGGCGCCCGTGCGCATCAGGTGCAGGCCCGTGTGATAGGAGGCACAGCCGCCCACCACGACCGGCACGTCGAGCGTCGGTATGAACTCCTTCAGGTTCAACGGCTCAGAGACGGTCGAGACGTGCTCCCCGGAGACGACCGTCCCCTGGATGATCAGCACGTCCAGCCCGGCCTCCATCGCGATCTCGTAGTAGGCGAGCACCCGCTGCGGCGTCAGCGAGGCGGCCACCACGACCTTCTGCTCCTTGATCTCGCGTATCCGCTGCGCGATCAGCTCGGGCTTCACGGGCTCGCGGTAGATGTCCTGCATCTCCCGCGTGGCCGCCTCCTTGGGCAGCTCGGCGATCCGCTCGAGCTGCTCCTCGGCGTCCTCATAGCGGGTGAAGATGCCCTCCAGGTTGAGCACCGCCAGTCCTCCCAGATCGCCGATGATCCCGGCGGTCCGGGGAGAGGTGACGCCGTCCATCGCCGCCGCCAGCATCGGCAGCTCGAACTGGTAGGGCCCGAGCTTCCAGGAGATATCGATGTCGTCGGGGTCGCGCGTGCGCCTCGATGGCACGATCGCGATGTCGTCGAAGCCATATGCCTGACGCGCCTTCTTGCCGCGTCCGATCTCTACTTCCATCGTTGAATCCTCGCAGTCGACGCGGACAAGAAAACCCCGCGCGAGGCGGGGCCAGAGAGGGGCCGGCGGAGCTCAGTTGGGACCCTGTCGAAGGCAAAAGCCAAGTGAGTCTGAGCATAGCAACGGTCATGCTGGGATCGAGCCCTTGGCTATGCTCATTTGACCATGAGCGAGGGAGCGCACACGAGCTACGACCCGCAGGCGATCGAGGCCCGCCGCCAGCACGCCTGGCGCGAGCAGCACGCGTTCAGCACGCCGGCCGTCCTCGAGGATCGCCCGCACCGATACATAAAGCCCTCGGCCCCGTTCACCTCGGGCAACATCCATATCGGCCACGTCCGCAGCTACTCGATCGGCGACGCATACGCGCGCTTCTGGCGCGCGCGCGGGGATGATGTGCTGTTCGCCTTCGGCTTCGACGCCTTCGGCCTGCCCGCCGAGCTGGGCGCGATCGCCAGCGGAGAGCCGCCGAGCGAGTGGGTCAGCCGCTGCGCCCGTCACATGACCGGCCAGCTCGATCGCCTCGGCTTCTCCTTCGACTGGGAGCGCACCTTCGTCAGCTCCGACCCGATCATGTACCGCTGGTCGCAGTGGCTGTTCCTCACCCTGCTCGAGGCCGGCCTGGTCTATCGCGGGAGCGGCAACGTCGACTGGTGCGACACCTGCCAGACGACCCTCGCCACGATCCAGGTCGAGGGCGGTCTCTGCTGGCGCTGCCACAACCCGGTCCGGCTGATCCAGCGCCCGCAGTGGAACCTCCGCTTGAGCGCATACGTGGAGGAGAACGACAGGCGCCTGCACGAGCTCGAGAACTGGGATGAGAACTCGCTGGCAAGCCAGCGCTTCGTGCTCGGCCGGGTCGATGGCGTCGAGGTCGACCTGCCGGCCCCCGACGGGAGCACCCTCACGGTCTTCACCCCCCACGCCGAGGCGCTGGAGCTCGCGCGCTTCGTGCTGATCTCCCCCAAGCATCCCGACATCGACGACTGGGCGGCCGATGCCGAGGTGCGCGAGCGCCTGGAGGAGCTCCGCTCGGGTGGGCTCGAGCGCAGCTCGCGCGACGCCGAGTCGATCCCCCTGCTCGATACCGGTCGTTCGGTGGGCGCGCCCTGCGGGGACGGACTGCTGCCGGTGCTCATATCGCCGGTCGTCGATGGTCGCTTCGGCGAGACCGCCGTGCTGGGAATCCCCGAGCACGACCGCACGGACAGCATGATCGCCGAGCGCCTCGCCGCTCAGGCGGGCGCCGATGGCGCCCGCGCAACGCCGCCGGCAGCCGCAGTCCCGAGACGCGGCCGCCTCGAGGCCCCGCCCGGCGGTCCGCTACAAGGCCGACGACTTCTCGATCTCCCGCCAGCGCTCGTGGGGAACGCCGATCCCGATCGTCTACTGCGAGGAGTGCGGCGCGGTGCCCGTGCCCGCGCGAGCAGCTGCCGGTGCTGCTGCCGCTCGACATCACGCCCACCGGCACCGGCAACCCGCTGGCGGAGTCGCGGGAGTTCGTCGAGACCACCTGTCCCCGCTGCGACGGGCCCGCGCGGCGCGAGACCGACACGCTCGACTGCCATTTCGACGCGCTATGGCTGTGGATCCCGGTGTGTGTACCGGCACAGGCGCGAGGCGAGTCGCTCGAGGACATCCTCGCGCTGCGCAGACCTGCGCCACTGGCTGCCCTCGGAGCGCGTCGTCGCAGGCTCCGACAGCGGCAACTTCGTCTTCGACCAGCGCATCGTCACCAAGGCGCTGCGCGACATCGGCCCGCTGGCGTTCCTCGCCGACGGCGAGCCGTTCGCCGGCTGCCTGTTTCACGAGATGGTCATCGCCGACGGGCGCAAGATGAGCAAGCACCTGGGCAACGTCGTCGACCCCGACGCGCTTGTCGAGCGCTACGGCGCCGACACCGTGCGCCTGGCGGTGCTGTACGCGGCGCGGCCGCAGCGATCGCTCAACTGGAGCGACTCGGCCGTGCTGCGCTGCCACAGGTTCCTAACGCAGGTGTGGGAGTACTCGCACCTCAAGCTCGCCGAGGCAAGTGCCGATCCAGAGCGCGGCCGCCGCGAACGGCGAGTCCGCGAGACGACGGCGAGCCGATCAGAGACACGACCGAGCACCTCAGGCTGAAACTACGCTCGCAATGGTGCGAGACTGCTGTTGAGAAGATCACCGAGGACATGGAGAATCTCGAGATGCACAGCGCCGTGCGCAACGTCATGCGCCTGTTCGACCGGATCAAGGACTTCGAGAAGCGCGTAATCGCGCGGGAGGGTGAGCTCAGCCGGGCCAACCGCGATGCGCTGCTGCAGGCGCTCACGCTGCTCGCGCAGATGCTCGGCCCCTTCACTCCACACCTCGCCGAGGAGCTGTGGATCGCGTTCGGCCACGACGGACAGGCAGCGCAGACGCCGTGGCCGGCCGTATCGTTACGGGTGCCCGCATGAGCACGCAGACCGCACAGAGCGCCACACCCGGGGCCGGACAGCGGACGCGCTCATGCGCGACCGGCCTGATGTGCCACCGCTGCGAGAACCATTACCCGCTCGAGTCGACCGTGTTCTCCTGCCCGGACTGCGGCAAGGGCCTCGACGTCGTCTATGACTACGAGCGGGCCGCCAGCCACTTCAAGGACATCCCCGGCTCCGAGCGCCCGCAGAACATCTGGCACTTCGAGGAGCTCCTGCCGATCGTCGAGGTCTCCGCCCAGGCACGCGTCGGTCGCTACGCCGGCTATACGCCGCTGATCCGAGCCGACCGGCTGGGCGCCGAGCTGGGACTGGCCAACCTCTATCTGAAGGACGACTCGACCTCGCGGCCGAGCCTCTCCTACAAGGACCGCGTCGTGGCAATGTCGGTCGCCAGGCTGCTCGAGCGGGGAAAGACCGAGATCGGCTGCGTCTCGACCGGCAACGTCGGCACCGCCGTCGCCTCGCTACGCGGCCAAGGCGGGGGTCGACGCCTACGTCTTCTATCCCAACCGCCTCGAGGACACGAAGGCCCGCGCCTGCATGGCCCTCGGCGCGAAGGTCTGTCAGGTCGAGGGCAACTACGACGAAGCCAACCGCCGCTGCCGTGAGGTCGCGGAAACGACGGGCATGGACTTCGCCAACATCACCCTGCGCCCGTTCTACGCCGAGGGGGCCAAGACCGCAGCCTTTGAGATCGTCGAGCAGCTCGACTGGAAGGCACCGGACCACATCGTCACGGCGGCCGCCGGCGGCACGCTCTCCTCGCGCCTGCACAAGGGCCTCGGCGAGCTGAAGCTGCTCGGACTCTCGGACACCGATGCGACGCGCCTTCACATCGCCCAGCCCATCGGGCTGTAATCCGATCGCGAGCGCCATCCTCGCCGAGGAGGCCGAGGTTCACCCCGTGACGCCGGAGACGGCGGCTCACTCTCTGGCCATCGGCGCGCCGGGGGACGGCTACCTGGTCGTCGACGCCGTCCTCAAACGCGGCGGCACCGGTGGTTTCGCAAGCGACCCGGAGATCTTCGCCGGCATCGACCTGCTGGCGGCCACCGAGGGCCTGCTGACCGAGCCGGCCGGCGGCACGACGATCGCCGTGCTCGAGAAACTCGCCGCCGCGGGGCGCTTCGGGCCCGACGAGACGGTCGTCGCGATCATCACCGGCAACGGCCTGAAGACCCTCGACGATCACCCTCAGAAGCCGTGGCCCGACAAGATCGACTGCGAGCTCGACGCGATGCTCGCGGCCCTCAGCGAGCTGAAGAGCGGCGCCACGCTCATGGACAGCGCGCGCGAGCAACTGCAGGTCTGAGCGATTAGAGCCGCGTGCCGGCAGACCGCGGGCGTGAGGGGCGCCTTGCACCGTCTGGCGCCCCACCGCGGCGGGATACAGTTGGGGTATGGACGATGAGACCCCCGCAGAGCACATCCTTCCGCTCGAGGAGCGCCGGCGCCTTGAGCGCCTGGCCGTCGAGGAAGCCGGCGGCGGTGAGTCCGAGGGCTTCGAGCTCGCCGAGCAGGAGCTTATAGAGCACGCCTCGCACGGCGACGATCACACTCCCGCGCGCATCATCCGCGATGCCGGGCCACAGGAGGAGGAGTCGGCCTCCTCGGTCTACGGAGAAGCCGACGAGGAGAGCCTGCCCGACCAGTAGAAGAGCCCCGCCGGAGGCGAGCTCTTGCTTCTCATGAGGGATCTTCAGAGGGCGAGCGCTGACGCGCCGAGACCGGAGCCTGCATCGTCGGCGGCGCCGTCCTTGTGAGCGCCACCACCCCTGCGCACATCACGGCGAACGCGAACAGGCTCGCGACGATTGCCGCCGGACCGCCCGTGTAGCGCTCCCGAAAAAGCCAGATACTGAGGATGACGCTCGCACAGGGGTCGACGATCACCAGCAGCGGCTGGGAGACGCTCAAGGGGCCGACGTGGAGCGCGGCCTGCACGAGGACAACACCTGCGACCCCCCCGGCGGCCAACGCGTACACCGGCCAGTGGCTGAACACCGCTGCTACCCCCGATTCCGTGAGCGTGACGGTGGAGGTCTTGATGAACGTGGCAACCAGCGCCCAGACCAGAGCCGCCGCCGACGCATAGAGCGCGGCGCGACGCCGCGATGAGCCGCGGCGCGCGGCCAGCACCATGACGAGCGCAGCGCCCCCGAACACCGCTAGCACGCCCGCCCATGCTTTGCCGCTCGGCATCGGAGTGCCACCGTGCGGCTGGTGAAGCAAGACGAAGCCGGCGAGGCCACAGCAGGTGAGCGCAGCCGAACCCCATGCCGCGCGACGGATCGTCTGGCTTATCCACACCTTGCGCAGCAGGAGACCGAAGACGAGCTCCGTCACGAGCAGCGCCTGCACGATCGAGAGCTGTCCCTTGTCCAGGGCCGCCGCCTGAAAGGCAAATGCCCCGAGGCCGGCGGCCCAGCCGAACAGCCACAGGGGATTACGGGCGAGATACAGCGCCAGGCGCAGACCCGACGCTTCGCGCCGGCTACCGCTCGTGCTCGCGATGTGCTGGGTGGCGACGTACAGCGCGTTTGAAAGGGCCGCGCAGAGGGCGAAGATCACGCTCACGGCACGGCGCCCCGAATCTGACTACATCCAGTGTCGCCCGCAATGCCTGCCAAGCGCTTCTCAAGCGATGCGGGTCCGTTCCGTGGAGGGCCCGCACCGACTTTCACGGCGCGTGGTATCGGGGCCCTACCGCGTGGGCGAGGACTCGGACTCCGTGGCTTTCGCGAACGCCGTGCCCGCATTCGAGCCAAAGTTCGACTCGGGCGTCGCGCCAACCGCGGGCGGGCGCCAGGCGGGTGCGGCTGGCTGCGGAGCCGCCGCAGCCGACCTCTTCGAGTGGCGATACCACGCCGCAGCACCGCCCGCCACACCCACGACGCCGAGGCCGGCGACGGTGGCCGCGGCGCTGACGCCAGTAGCGACGGCGGCGCCGACGGCGACCTTGGGGAGCACACGCCTGGCCCGCCGATGCGCGTAGAGAAACGCCGTCTGCATCGAAATCATCAGCAGCGCCTCGTCGATCTGGCGCTCGACCCATCTTGGCGTCGTGCGGCGACTTTTCATGGGCCGAGTTTAGCGCCCGGGTGCGACGCTTGGTGCGCGGCTGAAAGTGGCTTGGTAGTACCTTTGATCGTCAGGAGCGATACCGTTCGGCGGCGCGCCGGGCCGGCTGTTGCCGCGAACCGGCACAGCGCGCTCGAGCGCCTACCGAGCGAGGAGTCCACCGTGGACGGGGATCAGCTGGAGCGATTTGCAGAGCAGCCCGTGGTCGTGCTCGACCCCGGCGAGTACACGTTGCGGATCGAGGAAGTCCAGATCGCGGAGGACCGTCTGTCGATCCGCCCGCTTTGCATCGTCGTCGGCGGCGACTCAGATGGTAAGAAGGTTTGCCCGGAGACCTACGATTTTCACGAGGGCGGCGAGAACGCTGCCGCGATCCGCAACTTGTACGGGTGGGGTACCAGTGAGCAGGAACTGATGAGCACGGGCGGCGATGTCAAGTCGATTGGCGCCCTGCTCGAGGGTCGTCTCGGCCGAGTCTCACTACAAAAGCGCGAAAGCGAGAGCGGCGAGGTTGTCAACACCCACGAGCCGGGTGCGATCCAGCCGGCGGAGCACTAGCAACCGCTCTGCGTGGGCCGCCTTCGGCCCCGCAGCCCGTCAGATGCGACGACGACGTCCGGCTTTGACGGCCGCGGCCACGACCGCGGTGTTTGACGGCCGCATCGCGCATAGAAAAGCCCCGCCGGAGCGGGGCTTTTCCTTAGCAGGTCGATAAGCCGGATTCTGTCGTTGAGCAGCCATCCATCTGAGCGGCCTACCTGGACCTCGGCGGGCAGCCTGCAAGCGGTCCTGTTTGGCCTTGCATCGGGTGGGGTTTGCCCAGCCGCCGCGTCACCGCGACGCTGGTGCGCTCTTACCGCACCATTTCACCCTTGCCGGCCCGCCGTTCACGTGGGACGGCGGACGTAGGCGGTTTGTTTCTGTGGCACTTTCCCGCGGGTTTCCCCGGGTCGATCTCTCGACCACCCTGCCCTGTGATGTCCGGACTTTCCTCGAAGGCGCCTAGCCTCCGCGGCTGCCTGACCTGCACCGGCCAACCTAGCGCGTACGCGCCGCGCTGTGAAGCGCGCGAGTCGCGCATGTGCCGCGGCAGGCGCGCCCGACGTCTCGCGACTGCGCCCGGCGTCAGACCGTCCTGAGCAGCCCACGACGCGGCCGAGCACCTTGACCTCCTTGCTGCGGATCGGCTCCATCGCCTCGTTCTCCGGCTGCAGGCGGACGTGGTCGGGTTCGCGGAAGAAGCGCTTGACGGTCGCCTCCTCGCCGAGCAGCGCGACGACGACGTCGCCGTCCTGGCGGTGTCCTGCGGGTGCACGACGACGAAGTCGCCCTCGAGGATGCCGGCGTCCTTCATCGAGTCGCCGCGGATCCGCAGCAGGTACTCGCCGTCGTCGCCGCCGGCGATGCTCGGGCACCGAGACGTACTCCTCGATGTTCTCCTCGGCGAGCATCGGCTGGCCGGCCGCCACCGAGCCCAGCAGCGGCAGGCCCTCGGCGCGCACGATCCCGCGCACGCTTCACCGCCTGCCGACCGCGCGGTCGAGCAGCTCGATCGCCCGCGGCTTGGACGGGTCGCGCCGCAGCAGGCCGATCTTCTCGAGGTTGGCCAGATGCGCGTGGACGGTCGAGGAGGACGCCAGCCCGACGGCTTTGCCGATGTCGCGCACCGTCGGCGGATAGCCGTACCTGGCCGAGTACTTGCGGATGAAGTCGAAGATCTCCTGCTGGCGCTTGGTCAGATCCATGTCTGGGCCTCCTGTGTCCGAGTGGACTGCGGCCTGCAACGAACATGTGTTCGCACTGTAGCGCCGGCCGATGGACGGATGCAAGTCCCGCGTCAGCGGTGCCACGCTTGCGGCTGCTGCGTGGCCGGGGCTATACTCGCCCCCTCTGCGCCCGTGGCGGAATTGGTAGACGCGCAAGGTTGAGGGCCTTGTGGGGAGATTTCCCCGTGGTGGTTCGAGTCCACTCGGGCGCACTGAAAAGGCCCTGCTGAGCGGGGCCTTTTCAATGCCAGCCTCCGTCCATCCCTCGGACGCTCAGCGCGTTGAGTGGCCGCCCGCGCGCAAGACCGATAACGAGCCGCCATATGAGTTGCGCCCGTGCACCGGGCGGCGTGGGCCAGAGGAGCTCTGGCGCTTTGACCAGGCGATCACGCGACACGATGGCCGCGGGCACGGACATGCTCGAGGTCGCGCGCGCCTATGGGGAGCTGGCGGATTGCCGGGGAGCTCGCGAAGGCCGTTGAGGCTGAAGACCGTGCGAGTGGGCCTCGCCCGCGTCGTTGTGCACGCCGTGCGGCGTAGCGTCAATCCCGTTTGGCCGGGCCGGAGCCGTGGCTCAGCCACGAAGGCCACGCCTGTCACCAGGGTTCGCTTCCGGGTTATCGACCGTGATCCATTCATCGCCGGGTGGCCCCTTCAGCCAGTCCTCGCCGCTGACCGTGGCCTTGCCTCCGGAGGAGTCTTCCAGTTCACCCGATCCAGCGCCGAACTCAAGGACGCTGTTGCCCACGGTCGGCATCAGGGTTCCCTTATAGGTGTCGAGGACCGTGCCGTTGCTGCACCTCACCTCCAGCACCACGCCTTCGATCACGTCCCTTACCGGCTGACCGAGAGTCGCCACCAGGTGTGTGCGCAGCGACCCTCCCGTGGCGCTGAGTTCTATCCTGGCGCCCTTTTCACAGGGCAAGGAGGTCTTCTTCTTGCAGCACCACGACGTCCTCCCCGAGGAGCAGGGCGACGCCTTGCCGGAGCAGCTCGAGAACACGACTTCCGTGGTTTCGTCGGTACCGGCACCGCCTCCTGCAGGATTGACGATCGTCGCCTTGTCCTTCAGCTTGCACGTGACCGAGAGCTTGCTCCCCGGGACCTCAAGCGTCAGTTCGCCGCTGCTTGAGACGGGCTCGACCTGGCCTTCGGGGATCAGCGTGCCGTTGCTGTACCAATGGGGCGGCAGCGGTGGCAGTGTGGCCGTGATCCGTTCGTCGCCCTTGGGCCCTTTCAGCGAGTCCTTGCCGGTAACCGTGGCCTTGCCTCCGGACGAGTCTTCCAGTTCACCTGATCCGGCGCCGAACCCAAGGACGCTGCTGCCTATCGTCGGCATCAGGGTTCCCTTATACGTGTCGAGGACCGTGCCGTTGCTGCACCTCACTTCGAGCACCACGCCTTCGATCACGTCCCTGACCGGCTGGCCGGGAGTCGCCACCAGGTGTGTGCGCAGCGGCCCTCCCGGGGAGCTGAGTTCTATCCTGGCGCCCTTTTCACAGGGCGAGGTGCTCTTCTTCTTGCAGCACCACGACGTCCTCCCCGAGGAGCAGGGCGACGCCTTGCCGGAGCAGCTCGAGAACACGACTTCCGTGGTTTCGTCGGTACCGGCACCGCCTCCTGCAGGATTGACGATCGTCGCCTTGTCCTTCACCTTGCAGCTGACCGAGAGCTTGCTCCCCGGGACCTCAAGCGTCAATTCGCCGCTGCTTGAGACGGGCTCGACCTGGCCTTCGGGGATCAGCATGCCGTTGCTGTACCAGTGGGGTCGTGCTTCGACCGTCGGGCTTGCTTCGACCGTCTCGATCTCCGCGCCGCACGTGCTCTTGGAGGCTTCGTTGAGGGAGTCGCCGTCGTAGGAGGCCTGCCAGTAGTAGGTGCCCGCCGCGAGCGTCTTGGCTTCGGATTTGCCCACCACGCCGCCGCTCACCGTCTCCGCGCCGGCTTCCTTGACGAGTGTCGTGCAGGCGCTGTCGGAGTAGAGCTTGTAGGTCACCGTGCCGGTGGCGCTCGCTGTGTTTTCGCCGCTCAGCGTCGAGCTGTCGGTTACCGCCGCGCCTTCCTTGACGGTGATCGTTTCGCCCGTCTTGCCTTCGCCCGAGAGGCTCGTGGTGAGGGTCGTGGACTTCTTGGTGACCGCGGCCTGGACCGTCTCGATCTCCGCGCCGCACGTGCTCTTGGAGGCTTCGTTGAGGGAGTCGCCGTCGTAGGAGGCCTGCCAGTAGTAGGTGCCCGCCGCGAGCGTCTTGGCTTCGGATTTGCCCACCACGCCGCCGCTCACCGTCTCCGCGCCGGCTTCCTTGACGAGTGTCGTGCAGGCGCTGTCGGAGTAGAGCTTGTAGGTCACCGTGCCGGTGGCGCTCGCTATGTTTTCGCCGCTCAGCGTCGAGCTGTCGGTTACCGCCGCGCCTTCCTTGACGGTGATCGTTTCGCCCGTCTTGCCTTCGCCCGAGAGGCTCGTGGTGAGGGTCGTGGACTTCTTGGTGACCGCGGCCTGGACCGTCTCGATCTCCGCGCCGCACGTGCTCTTGGAGGCTTCGTTGAGGGAGTCGCCGTCGTAGGAGGCCTGCCAGTAGTAGGTGCCCGCCGCGAGCGTCTTGGCTTCGGATTTGCCCACCACGCCGCCGCTCACCGTCTCCGCGCCGGCTTCCTTGACGAGTGTCGTGCAGGCGCTGTCGGAGTAGAGCTTGTAGGTCACCGTGCCGGTGGCGCTCGCTATGTTTTCGCCGCTCAGCGTCGAGCTGTCGGTTACCGCCGCGCCTTCCTTGACGGTGATCGTTTCGCCCGTCTTGCCTTCGCCCGAGAGGCTCGTGGTGAGGGTCGTGGACTTCTTGGTGACCGCGGCCTGGACCGTCTCGATCTCCGCGCCGCACGTGCTCTTGGAGGCTTCGTTGAGGGAGTCGCCGTCGTAGGAGGCCTGCCAGTAGTAGGTGCCCGCCGCGAGCGTCTTGGCTTCGGATTTGCCCACCACGCCGCCGCTCACCGTCTCCGCGCCGGCTTCCTTGACGAGTGTCGTGCAGGCGCTGTCGGAGTAGAGCTTGTAGGTCACCGTGCCGGTGGCGCTCGCTATGTTTTCGCCGCTCAGCGTCGAGCTGTCGGTTACCGCCGCGCCTTCCTTGACGGTGATCGTTTCGCCCGTCTTGCCTTCGCCCGAGAGGCTCGTGGTGAGGGTCGTGGACTTCTTGGTGACCGCGGCCTGGACCGTCTCGATCTCCGCGCCGCACGTGCTCTTGGAGGCTTCGTTGAGGGAGTCGCCGTCGTAGGAGGCCTGCCAGTAGTAGGTGCCCGCCGCGAGCGTCTTGGCTTCGGATTTGCCCACCACGCCGCCGCTCACCGTCTCCGCGCCGGCTTCCTTGACGAGTGTCGTGCAGGCGCTGTCGGAGTAGAGCTTGTAGGTCACCGTGCCGGTGGCGCTCGCTGTGTTTTCGCCGCTCAGCGTCGAGCTGTCGGTTACCGCCGCGCCTTCCTTGACGGTGATCGTTTCGCCCGTCTTGCCTTCGCCCGAGAGGCTCGTGGTGAGGGTCGTGGACTTCTTGGTGACCGCGGCCTGGACCGTCTCGATCTCCGCGCCGCACGTGCTCTTGGAGGCTTCGTTGAGGGAGTCGCCGTCGTAGGAGGCCTGCCAGTAGTAGGTGCCCGCCGCGAGCGTCTTGGCTTCGGATTTGCCCACCACGCCGCCGCTCACCGTCTCCGCGCCGGCTTCCTTGACGAGTGTCGTGCAGGCGCTGTCGGAGTAGAGCTTGTAGGTCACCGTGCCGGTGGCGCTCGCTATGTTTTCGCCGGCGAGCGCCGCTTCATCGCTCACCGCGGCGCCTTCCTTGACGGTGATCGTTCCGCCGCTCTGCCCTTCGCCGGAGAGGGCCGTGGTAAGCCTCGTGGGCTTCTTGGTGACCACGGCGGCCGTGATCGCGATCGCCGCCGGGGTTTCGCCCACTTTGATTTCCGCGCCGGGTTCGTTCGTCGTCAGGTCGATCGGCGTCACCGTGTTGCAGGCGTCGCTGGCCACGTAGGCGGTACTACCATCCGGCGTGATCGCGATCGCCCGCGGCTCGCACACATCGATTGCCGCGCCGGGTTCGTTAGTCGCCAGTTCGATCGGTGTCACCGTGCCGCTGGCGTAGTTGGCCACGTAGGCGGTCTTTCCGTCCGGCGTGATCGCAATCGCGTCCGGCTCGAGGCCCCCCGCGTCGATTTCCGCGCCGGGTTCGTTCGTCGCCAGTTCGATCGGTGTCACCGTGCCGTCGACCTCGTTGACGATGTAGGCGGTCTTGCCGTCTGGGGTGATCGCGATGGCTGTCGGGTTGACGCCCACTTTGATTTCCGCGCCAGGTGTGTTCGTCGCCAGTTCGATCGGGGTCACCGAGTCGCTGCTCTCGTTGACGACGTAGGCGGTCTTTCCGTCCGGGGTGATCGCGATCGCGTCCGGGGTGGAGCCCACTTTGATTTCCGCGCCGGGTGTGTTCGTCGCCAGTTCGATCGGGGTCACCGAGTCGCTGCCGAAGTTGACGACGTAGGCGGTCTTGCCGTCGGGGGTGATCGCGATCCCGTATGGGTCGCTGCCCACTTTGATTTCCGCGCCGGGTTCGCTCGTCGCCACGTCGATCGGGGTCACCGTGTCGCTGCCGTAGTTGACGACGTAGGCGGTCTTGCCGTCTGGGGTGATCGCGATCCCCTCCGGGGCTTCACCAACTTTGATTTCCGCGCCGGGTTCGTTCGTCGCCAGTTCGATCGGGGTCACCGTGTCGCTGCCCGCGTTGGCCACGTAGGCTCTACCCTGGAACGCGACCCTCAGCAGCGCCGGGCTGCTGGTGGTTTTCCCGTGGCCGTTGGTGAGCGTCGCGCGGTATTCGTTGCCCGATTCGCTCGTGGCGGTGGGGCTGAGCTGAAGCGTCGTCGTGGTGGCGCCGGTGGCGTTGGCGGCCGTCACGGGGCTCCAGCTCGTGCCTTTGTTCGTCGAGACTTCCCACTGGATCGCGGCCGCGGTGCAGTCCGCCGGGATGGTGCCTTCCTTGACTTTGAAGGTGGCCGCCGTGGGAGCCGTCACCGTCTGGGCGCTCGGCTGGGTTTCGATCGCCGGCGAGGTGGCGCAGGCCGGGGCGATCAGCTTGACGGCGATTATGTCCGTTTTGGAGTAGTCGCCTTCGAAGTTGTTTTCGACCTTGGCAAACGTCCCGCTGATCGCGGCGGTGGAGGTGATCACGTCGAACTCGGTCCCCACCGGCGGGGCATAGCCTTCAACGAGGTTGGGGAAGATGCTGCCACCGGGTTCGAAGGTCGCGTCGCCGGAGACTTTGACGGTGCCAAAGCTCGTGGCGCTGGCGATATCTGGTTCCAGCTTGCCCTTGTTGACGAACAGGTCGCCGCCGGTTGCCGGTGTGAAGGTCGCGCTTGCCGCGATCTCGAAGGTGCCTTCGTTGGTCGTCGTCGTGTTGGCGTTTTGGTACAGCGTGCCGCTTTCGACGTCGACGGTCGCGCCGGCCTCGTTGGTCAGGTTGGCCTGTAGCAGGTTGTTGGTTTCGCCCGCCTGTGCCTGCCAGTCGACGACGCTCTTGTTGACTAGCGTTGCGGTGTTGGGACCGATTTGCACCTCGCTGCCCCCGGACTGCTGATCGAACGCGAGCGTTCCTTCGTTGACGACGGTGCCCGAGATCGTGAGCTGCGCGGCGTGCCCGGCGAGCGCGTCGAGCGTCACCGTCTGGTTCTTGTGAATGTTCCCGATCAGGATGGGGTTGTCGACGAGGTCAAAGCTCGCGGCGCCGCTTTCGTCGGTGAGCGTGCCGCCGTTGTAGATGAACACCGGGTCGCCGGTCACGGGGCCGTCCTGCGTCCACGAGGCGTCGTCCGTCAGCGTGATCGATCCGTCGTTGGTCACCGAGCCCTTGTTGACGAACAGGTCGCCGCCGGTTGCCGGTGTGAAGGTCGCGCCCCCCGTGATCTCGAAGGTGCCTTCGTTGGTCGTCGTCGTGTTGGCGTTTTGGTACAGCGTGCCGCTTTGGAGGTGGACCGTCGCGCCAGCTTCGTTGGTCAGGTTGGCCTGCAGCAGGTCGTCGGTTTCGCCCGCCTGTGCCTGCCAGTCGATGACGCTCTTGTTGACGAGCGTTGCGGTGTCGGGACCGATTTGCACCTCGCTGCCCCCGGACTGCTGATCGAACTTGAGCGTTCCTTCGTTGACGACGGTGCCCGAGATCGTGAGCTGCGCGGCGTGCCCGGCGAGCGCGTCGAGCGTCACCGTCTGGTTCTTGTGAATGTTCCCGATCAGGATGGGGTTGTCGACGAGGTCAAAGCTCGCGACGCCGCTTTCGTCGGTGAGCGTGCCGCCGTTGTAGATGAACACCGGGTCGCCGGTCACGGGGCCGTCCTGCGTCCACGAGGCGTCGTCCGTCAGCGTGATCGATCCGTCGTTGGTCACCGAGCCCTTGTTGACGAACAGGTCGCCGCCGGTTGCCGGTGTGAAGGTCGCGCCCCCCGCGATCTCGAAGGTGCCTTCGTTGGTCGTCGTCGTGTTGGCGTTTTGGTACAGCGTGCCGCTTTCGACGTCGACGGTCGCGCCGGCCTCGTTGGTCAGGTTGGCCTGTAGCAGGTTGTTGGTTTCGCCCGCCTGTGCCTGCCAGTCGACGACGCTCTTGTTGACTAGCGTTGCGGTGTTGGGACCGATTTGCACCTCGCTGCCCCCGGACTGCTGATCGAACGCGAGCGTTCCTTCGTTGACGACGGTGCCCGAGATCGTGAGCTGCGCGGCGTGCCCGGCGAGCGCGTCGAGCGTCAACGTCTGGTTCTTGTGAATGTTCCCGATCAGGATGGGGTTGTCGACGAGGTCAAAGCTCGCGGCGCCGCTTTCGTCGGTGCGCGTGCCGCCGTTGTAGATGAACACTGGGTCGCCGGTCACGGGGCCGTCCTGCGTCCACGAGGCGTCGTCCGTCAGCGTGATCGATCCGTCGTTGGTCACCGAGCCCTTGTTGACGAACAGGTCGCCGCCGGTTGCCGGTGTGAAGGTCGCGCCCCCCGTGATCTCGAAGGTGCCTTCGTTGGTCGTCGTCGTGTTGGCGTTTTGGTACAGCGTGCCGCTTTCGACGTCGACGGTCGCGCCGGCTTCGTTGGTCAGGTTGGCCTGCAGCAGGTTGGTTTCGCTGGCCGACGAAAGCACTTCGCCGTCATTGGCGATCGTAGCCGTCGTGTGTGCCTCAACGTTCGCCTCGGTGCCTATCCCGCTTTCCATGTCCAGCACTCCCGTCTGGTTGATAGTGCTGTTGACTTCGAGGTCGAGTGCTCCCGAGGAGAGCGGCCCACCCACGAGCAGCGTCTGCTTGGTCGCGCCCGATGTGGCGCCGAGGGTGAGCGACTTGACGCCCACGCTACCGGTGAGCGTGACCGTGTAGGAGGAGGCGCCGGAGGTCGTGATGCAGACTTCGTCGGTTGATGTCGGCACTTTGCCGGTCGACCAGTCGGCTTCGGTCGTCCACGAGCCGCTCACTGGCGCTGCCCACGAGTCGGAGCAGCCGGCCGCAAGAGCATTGGCGGGCGTCAAGGCGGCCAGCGTAAAGAGGGCGCTGACACTCACGACCACCATCGCTACGAGGCGCGCTGCGCTTGAGATGACTCGATGCAGATGACTCCCACTAGCGGACACAACGACCCCCCTTGACCTATTCCATCCCGTGTCAGGTCCACCGCGAGCGCTAGGCGAGCGGCGACCGATCCGTGGTCAGCAAGCTCTTGAAGGTGCGATATGTACAGCTTCGTTGACGTTTGCGCAAGCCGAGCATCTACGTATCACTACGCATGTGATGGCCACTGCAGCCTGGCGGCGCCCGCGAATCGGCGTCGAGTTGAAGGCAAGCACTCGCCCGAACGGACATACTGAACCGTCCCAATGATCGGTCAGACGCTCACCGACACGCAGCTGCTCTTGGAGCTCGTCGGGGAGGCCTACAGCTTCGAGGACCTCACCGAGTTCCGCTCGGGCGTGCTCGAACTCCTCAACCGTGTCGTGCCCGCTGACAGGGTTGCCTACAACGAGATAGCCCCTCATGAGGTCTTCACGCTGATGGTCCCTGAGTTCGACGCGAGCCTCATGCCCACCTTCGCAGCGCTCGCACACGAAAACCCGCTGATCAGCCGCTTCCTGCGCACCGGCGACGGCCGCCCATATCGGATCTCCGACATGATCGACCAGGAGACCTTCCACGCAACCGCCCTCTACAAAGAGTTCTACCGGCACATGGGGGTCGAGAGCCAGGTCGCGTTCAGCCTGCCCTCTCCTCCGACACTGCTCGTAGGCCTTGCGCTGACTCGCGAACGCGAGGACTTCTCTGACCGCGAGGTGCAGCTGCTGGCCCTCGCCCGCCCCTACCTGATGCAGGCCTACCGCAACGCCGAGCTCGCAGGCGCCCGCGCGGCCATGCTCGCGGCTCTGGAGCAGGGCCTTGACACGCTCGGTCGCCACGTCCTGGTGCTCGATCCCCACGAGCGGGTGGAGTTCGCCACCGAGGGCGCGCGGCGCCTGCTCGGCGAGTCGATGTCTGCTCGACTGCCGGGCGAGGTTCGCGCGTGGCTATCAGAGCACCACGGCCCACGCGCAGCCTCCGATCCGCTCCTGCTTCAGAGCGCTGAGGGCTGCGTGCTCGTGCGCCTCTTGCCGAGCCGGCGCTCCGACCGGCGTGAGGTACTGCTGCTCGAAGGAGGAACGGGGGAGCTGAGCGTCACGGCGCTACGCGGGCTCGGACTCACCACACGTCAGGCCGAGACGCTGCGCTTCATAGCGCTCGGCTACTCCCCGTCACGCACGGCAGCCGAGATGGGCATCGCGCCCCGCACCGTCGACAAGCACCTGCAGCAGGTCTACTCGAAGCTCGGCGCTTCCTGTCTCTCGCAAGCGGCCGCGAGCGCGTGGGCGGCGGTCGGCGTGGAGCCTCCGGCTGACGCGTAGCAATGCGTTCGTCTACTTCTCTTCGGCGAACACGCACAGTCACCGCGGTCGTGTGCGCGGAGCGCAATCAGCTCGCCGGGAGGGTCTGGCAGGATCAGGCCCAGTGCCCGATGGCCGCTGGCGGTTGGGCGCCCTATCGGCGTCTTTATTACTCGCACGCTCTCGGTGTTAGACACCTCGTCGAAGATGGCATGAACAGGGCCTCCCTCGGCTCAGCGCGAGACACTCGCGCGAATTGGTAACTGCCGGAACTCGAAGGAGGCCCCGAGATGACGATCGTAGCTGGCTTTGACGTGCACCGTAGGCAGATCACATTCGACGCTTTGGACACCGAGTCGGGCGAACTGACGCGTGGGCGGATCGACGCGACGCCCAGTGCGGTGGAGCGCTGGGTCGCACGCTTCGAGGGTCGCGAAATGCAGGTCGCGCTGGAGGCATGCACCGGCTGGCTGTTCGTCTCCCGCGCGCTTGAGCGTGCCGGTGCAACGCCCCATCTCGCCGAGCCGGTCGAGACGAGTGCGCTGCGCGGGCGCAAGCGCCGGGCGAAGACCGATCGCGAGGACGCGCGCTGGCTGCGCACGCTGCTTGGCGAGGGACGGCTGCCGGAATCTTGGATCCCACCGGAACACGTGCGGGCATGGCGCTCACGGGCAAGGCTGCGAAAGACGCTGATCGACGAGCGCACGCAGTGGCTGCAGCGCGTCCAGGCGACGCTGTTTCACCACGGCATCAGTGGCGCTCCCGCCGAGCTGCGCTCAGGCGCCGGACGCGAGTTCCTCAAGGAGCTCGAGCTGCCCGCTGACGCGCTCGAGCGGATCGCGATCGCACTGGCAATGGTCGACTCACTCGACGGCCAGCTGCGCCCATTGGAGTCAGAGCTGCGCAAACTCGCCCGCCGGCAGAGAGGCTGCCGTGGGCTGATGGCGCAGTTCGGCATGGGCGAGCTGACCGCGCTGATGACACTCACAGAGCTCGGCGACGTCCAGCGCCTGTCGGCTTCCCGCAAGGCGGTGCGCATGGCCGGGATCGACATCGGCGTGCACCGCTCCGATCCACGCCCACGCGTGGGCAAGTTGAACCGCCAGGGCTCACCGCATCTGCGCTGGGCGCTGTATGAGGCCGCCCAGTCGGCGGCTCGCCCAAGGAGTCCCGACCATGAGGACTACCTCGCGCTGAAGGCGCGCGGGCTCTCGCATAACCGCGCATCGCTGACGATCGCGCGCAAGCTCGCGCGACGCTCCTTCCACATCCTGACCGAGCTCGGCCCCGCCGCGCTCGAGCCGATCTCGACCACCTGAACACGAACCGACACCACAGCTCGCTCCGCTAGGCCCACAACTCCAAGATGGCACCCAAGCTTCCGACCAGCTGCAAGAACGCCCGTGGCTCCACGTCAGCGTGGCGGCCCAACGAAGACCGAGCGGCCGGAGTCGCTCCACCCGGAACGACCGATCAACCATCATGTCACCGACCATCAGGTCGCGGACCCAGATAGGCCCGGGCATCCACGGAGCGAACCACCACACCAAGCACAACCACTCGCCACCGTCGCTTGACGGGAGGGCCCTGTTCAGATAAGCGGGCGTCTTGGCCGTTTCGATCTCGCGAAAACGCACACCTGCGGCGCGATATCTGGGCGATCAAGCAACTCAGGCCACCGGGCTTCGAACTCGTACTGTGCTTCTCCGTGGCAACACCGTGGCAACATCCACCCTGTCTAATGCATCCAGCTAGTCCAGAAACCCTCGCAAATTGGACGATCTGGACGCCCCTGAACCCATCTACACCCCCTCGATCGGGTTGAGGGTCTTGTGGGGAAATTTCCCCGTGGTGCTTCGAGTCCGCTCGGGCGCATTGGAAAGCCCTGCTGAGCGGGTCTTTTCTGAGGCCGGCCCCGTTCACTCCCTCGGCCGAATCAATGTACGTGGACGCTCCATTTGCCGCCTCGACGATGGGAGGCCGACGACCGCGCCTAAGAGGCGCGCGCTCATTGAACCGCCGTGCGACGCCGCCCCAGGTTCGTCACGATGAGGACGTTGGCGAAGAACGTGCCGAGCAGGATGCATACGCACAGCACGCCGAAGACCGTCTGGGGCCTGACTTCGCGCCTGGTGCGTATGTCGCGCAGCACGCCTATCACGCTCGCGGGCGGGGCCGGCGCCACGACCAGGGCATCCGGCAGGCGGGTTGCGGCATTGTCGATGTCGCCGCTGGCCGACGCTACGATGCTCGTGACAACGACGCCCACGACGACCACGGCTGCCGCCAGCAGGACCCCGCGGCGGGCACGGTCTCCCATAGAGCTAGCAGGAGGAGCACGAACCCGAGCAGCAGGCTGACGAGAATCTGCTCCCACCCGTGTATCCACTCGTCGGGCAGCTGCGGACGGGCGCGCCCTCCGGACGGAGAGTTGCCGGGCCGTTTCCGCCGCCGCGCCACGCCTCCTGATCATCCGCCTTCGCACCTCCACCCCAAGCACGGCGAGGAGGCCGCGCCGGCGGAGCAGCGGTGTGCATAGCGCCCGCCGCGACGCTTCAGCGGCCCTTGCTCGCGGCGCGTTTCGCGGTCGAGCTCCGTTTGGATGCGCCTCGTTTCGCGGCAGAGATGCGTTTCGCGGCCGGCTTTGCCGCGCCGCCTGAGCTCAGATCCTTCTGCAGCCGTTCGAGGTCGCGCAGCACGGCCTTGTTCATCTTCTCGAGGTCGCGACGAGCGTCCCGCAGGAGCTTCGCCACGTCCTTGCGAAGGTCTTTGCCCCCGGTCCGGACGCTGCCGCGGATCGCACCCAGCTCCTTCTCGGTGGCCTCGAGTGCTGTCCGGATGCGAGCGATCGCACGCCCGTTCTGCTCGAAGCGTGCACGCGCAGCTGCGGTCACACGTGCGCCGGCGGCCGGTTTTTTGGCGGCCGCTTTACCCGAGGATGCTGTCTTGCGGGTGGTGGTTTTACGTGCTTTGGCTTTCCCTATCGGCGGCATCGATGCTCCTTGTCTTTGAACTACGGGACGCTCTGTCGCCGAGCTTCTCACAATTCGCGGCGCTCGTCCGCATGGCCACACGCCTGGCGCGCGATTTCGTCCCCTTTGGTGGATGCGGTGCGTCTGCCGCCGAGCTGAAATGGATGGGCTCAACGGCCGGGCTGACACGCGCGCTTGCGCCCGTCTACCGCGGAGTGGCCGAGCTTTCCACCAAGAGGAGACACGAGGTGACGCGCAGCGATTGCCGGCGCCCGATCATCAGCGCGAGGTTGCCGGCGATCAGCCGGTAAGCTCGGCCACGAGATCGCCGACCGAGTCCACGATGCGCGACGGCCGGTAAGGGAAACGCTCGGCGAGCTCGCGCGTGGTCACGCCGGTGAGTACGAGGATCGTGTGCAGCCCGGCCTCGAGTCCCGCGACGATATCCGTGTCCATGCGGTCGCCGATCATCGCCGTGTGCTCGGAATGGGCCTCGATCGCGTTGAGCGCCGAGCGCATCATCAGGGCGTTGGGCTTGCCGACGTAGTAGGGCTCGGCGCCGCTGGCGCGGCTGATGAGCGCCGCCACGCTACCCGTCGATGGCGTCGGTCCGTCCGGAGATGCGCCGACGCTGTCGGGGTTCGTAGCGATGAAGCGCGCACCCCCCACGATCAGCCTGATCGCCTTGGTGATGCGCTCGAAGCTGTAGGTGCGCGTCTCGCCCAGCACCACGTAGTCCGGACCGCGCTCGCTCAACGTGTAGCCCACGTTGTGCAGTGCTGTCGTCAGCCCCACCTCGCCGACCACGAAGGCCGAGCCGCCCGGGCGCTGAGCATGAAGGAATTGGGCGGTCGCCAGCGCGGAGGTCCAGATCGAACTCTCGGGAACCTCCAGCCCAGTGGCACGGAGTCGCGCAGAGAGGTCCCTGCGTGTGTAAATCGAGTTGTTCGTCAGCACCAGGAACGGCAGCGCCAGCTCATTGAGGCGCTCAAGGAAAGCGCCGGCACCCGGAATCGCGTGCTCGTCGTGAACGAGAACGCCGTCCATATCCATCAACCACGATCGGATCTCGCGGGACGGCTGCGCCGGCGCAGTGCCCTCGGCAGGCTGGATCATTTCGCCACTCTAGTTCCAGCGCTCGTTGACCCAGGGTGCTGGGCCGTGGATCCCGCCCCAGCGTGTCGCGAGCGGGCCGCCGCGCCAGCCTTTCCCATAAGCCCGAGCGTGGCGTTGCATTCGGTACTTCGCCGCAGGCTCGACAGGAGAAGTCCGGATGCTTGCTCGGCCCGACGGTCACCAGCCGTTTCTCTCAGGCGCCAGCGAGCAGGTCCAGAAAGGCGCGCGGAGAGAACAGCGGCATCTCCCCCTCGAGCGCGAGAAGGTGTTTGTCCCCGGAAACTAGAGCCGTGTGATGCGCTGATGCGAGCGCGATCAGATAGTCATCATCGGGATCGCGCGAGTGCACTGGCGGGCCGGTCTCTGGATCGACGACGACGGTTGCGCTGCCGGCGACCCAGCGGACTAGCTCAGCAGCGTCGGGCTCGCTGATGTGTCGCCGCAGCTTGGGATATGCAAGCGCGCGCTCGAGCTCGTCCAGCAGCGCCTGGGAGGCGATCAGCTCAAACTCACCCGCGGCGAGCACTCGCAATACATCTGCCGGTGCACCGCGTGAGGACAGGACGCCGGAGATCACGACGTTGGGGTCAAATACAGCCCGCACGCCTCAGCGCGACGACGACGTGTCCGGTGCTGCGCCTCGACGGCGAGCGCCTCGGCGTCACGCTCTGGAACGTCGTTTCGCTCCCACAGACGCTCGAGCAGGTCCAGCCCCATGTCGCGACGCAGCGACTCCTCGATCACCTGGCTGTCACCGCGACCCGTGCGGGCCGCTCTCATCTTCACCGCCTTCATGACGGACTCGTCGATCGTGAGCGTGGTGCGAACCTTGGACATCCTCATCGCACCATAGCACATCGACATATCAGCATCAAGATGCCCTGTTCATGAAGCTCGCCGGTGAACGGCCCCTTGGCGACCCGCTCGACCAGCAGCCCGCCGTAGCTAACTCGCGACGGCTGTCTTTTCCTCCAAGGGGCCCCGGATGGACCAACCTACTCAGGAACTACGGCTGGCTGCCTCACGGTCTCGCCTGACCGTGGTCAGCCGATCTCTTCCGCCAGCTCGACGATGATCCCCTCGGGGCCGCGGACATAGCAGAGTCTGTAGCTGTCCCAGTAGCGCCCCAGCTCGCCGACGAGCTCTGCGCCGCGGGCTCGGAGGCGAGCCAGGACGGCGTCGATGTCCTCGACGGCGAACGCGACGTGGCGGATGCCCGAAGCGTTCGCCGGCGCGCGCTCGTGGCCGCCGTCGGTCGGCGGCGTTTGGAACTCCGTCAGCTCGACCCGTCCGCGCCCGTCTGGAGTCTGCAGCATGGCGATCTGTGCCCGGACGCCCTCGAGCCCGACAACGCGGTCCACCCAATCGCCCTCGACCTGCGCCTCGCCCTGCGGCTCGAGTCCCAGCTCAACGAAGAACGCCACCGCGTCAGCGAGGTCGTCGACGACTATGCCCACGTGGTCCATCCGCTGGATTGTCATGTGCTCGATGGTAGGCACGCGAATGAGCCCACCGTGTAGTTCAGGCAGTAGCCGCCCGGGGCGATGGCCCTCAACCTCCGCCCAGCATGCCCGAGCATGGCCGGAGGTGCCTAAGGGTGGCCGCACGCGCGAATACGCGTCCGTGTACGGCTCCTCGCCGAAGCGGAAGCCTCCGGCTGGTTCCGGCGGCCCTGGTTCTCCCTCGCTCAGCCGCCGGTGTCTCGGCGCCGCTGAACCGTCACGATCGAGAAGCCGACGCCCATCAGGAGCAGGCCGATGCCGACTGTCCAGCGTAGGTCGAAGCCCGTGAACGGCAGCGTGGTCGCTTTCGCGGAAGGCGTCGTTGTGGTCGGAGTAGTGCTGGTGGTCGGGGTGGTGCTGGTTTTCGAAGGCGCGGTCGCGCTCGTCGGTTTGCTGCTTTCTTTCGACGGCAGTGTCCCGGTGGCGGGTGCCGGCGTCGTCGCTGCCGGCGTCGTGGCTGGCGGCGTCGTGGCTGGCGGCGTCGTCGGCGTCGTCGGCGGCGTCGGTGTCTGGCCGTAGCTCGACGTACTTTCGCTGGCAAGAGCCGCCGCAGGCATCGCCAGCGCCATCGTCAGGGCCAGCACGGCGGACACCGACAAGATCGAGCTGCCCAGCGCGCTGGACGAGGCTCTCCTCATAGGCGCTACCCCCCCCATCCGGGGCCCACTCGAGGCCAAGACATCATTCCGAGTCATGCCAACCTCCTTCGACGATGTACTGAACGCTCCAGCCCCGCTCGGGAGCCTGCTCGACAGGGTCGTGCAGGACGGCCGAATGGCATGCGCACTTTACTCCTCTGCTCCGGGCTGGACCCACTTCGGCAAAGACTACAGGGAAGTGCTCAGACGCCGGCTCGCAAAGCAGCTGCCGGCTCGTCCGGGCAGACGGGCGTGAGCTGACCTGCCTACCAGGCCGCGGCCTGCGGGTCAGAGGCCGAACCAGCGGCTTCGGCGACTCGAGCCGAAATGCTCCTTCTCGGCGACCAGGGCCGCGGACGGCGGGTTGAAGCTCCCAGTTCGCGAGGGACCCGACAGGAAGTCGATGTCCACGCTGCCGACCCGGCCCGCACCGAACTCTATGTAGCACGTGCCGCGCCCGAGGTGAGGGCCCGGCCCTTCACCGCCTTGCAATGTCGAGATGAGCGTCTGCGCCACGATGCGCGCCGCGCCCTCGGCGAACGTGCCGGCCTTCGGGACGCCCGCCGTGGCAACGTCGCCGACCGCGTACACGCCCGGGAAGCGTGTCTGGAGCGTGGCGGAGTCCACCGGCACGTAGCCATCCTCGGTCATGCCACTGGCAACGACCACGTCGGGCGCGCGGTGCTTCGGCACACCAAGGAACAGGTCGAACGGCAACTCGGTGCCGTCGTCGAGTATCGCGACGCTGCGCGCCCCGTCGAGCGCGCTGACGCGGCGACCCGCAATCAGCGTGATGTTTCGCTCAGCGAACTCCTTCGCCAAGGCGGCGGACGTCTCGGGCGAGGGCGGTACCGGCGTGCCCAACGGGAGCACGAAGGAGATCTGACAGGCGTCGCGCACATCGCGCGCCCTCAGCTCGTCATCCAGAAGCAATGCGCACTCGCTCGGCGCCGGAGGGCACTTGAACGGCGCGCCGCACACGCCGATGACGGCGTGCCCCTGTGAAAACGCCGGGATGATGCCGGCCAGCCGCTCGGCGCCTGCGATTGAGTAGAACTCGTTCCCGCCCTCGGCGAGACCCGGCGTGGCGTCCATGTCGTAGTCCGCGCCGAGCGCGATCACGAGGACGTCGGCCTCGTGGATCCCCGTGTCCGTGGTGACGCGTCGGGCCTCCGGGTCGATTGCCGTGATCGTCTCGCGCATGACGCGCACGCCCGGCTTTGCGATCTCGCCGTAAGGCAACCGAACCACCTCCGGCGTCGCGCGACCGAACATCACGTCGAGCTTTGAGAAGCCGAACACGAACGAATCGTTCTTGTCGATTACAGTCACATCGACCGTGTCACCGAGTGCCTCGGACAACATGGTGGCGAGCTCAAGACCGCCGAAACCTGCTCCGAGGGTGACGATGCGGGTTGACATTCAGTCGATCCTAACCCACTGATGCTCGTGGCGTTCGCCGTGTCGTGCGCGGGCGCTGCGCATAGAGCCGGGCGTCCAAAAAATCACACTCGGTGCCGTCTTAGGATGCCGACCGCGGTGCCTTGAACAGCTCCTGGGCGACCTTGCGTATCTGCATCTCCTCGCTTCCCTCGGTGATGCGATAGCGGCGATGGTGACGGTAGATGTGCTCGAAGGGCATGTGGCGCGTATAGCCGAGCCCGCCGCACGTCTGCATAGCCCGGTCCGCGGCCTCGCATGCCAGCCGGTTGGCGCGGTAGTTGGCCATCGCCACCAGGTGGGTGACTTCCATGTGATGGTGGCGGTCGAGCTCCCCCGCCGTCCGGCGTACCAGCCCCCGCACCAGCTCGGCTTCGGTCCAGAGCTCGGCCAGCGGGAACTGGATCGCCTGATTGCGCCACAGGGGCTTTCCCCATACGACCCGCTCGCGCGCCCAGCGGACGGCCTCTTCGATGCAGAACGCAGCCGCCCCGAGGCTCGAGGCGGCCTGGCGGATCCGGTTCTCGTGGACAAAGCGCTGGGCCAGGGCGAGGCCGCCGTCGAGCTCGCCGAGGACGGCCTCCTCCCCCACCCGAACCTCCCGCAGGCTTACCTCGGCGTGGTCGCTCGGCATGTTGAAGGTCCACCAGTAGAACTCGACCTGCAGGCCGGGCGCGTCGCGGGGGACGATGAACGCCGTGATGCCGCGCGCTTCGCCTGCCGAGCCCGAGGTCCGCGCAAAGACCAGATCGTGCGTAGCGCGATGCATCCCGGAGTTGAATCGCTTGACCCCGTCGATCACCCACTCGGCTCCGTCACGGCGCGCGACCGTCTCGAGGTACGTTGCATCGGAGCCGTGGTTGGGCTCGGTGAGGGCGAAGGCGAGTCCGACCTCCCGGCGCAGGGCCGGCGCCAGCAGCGCCTCCTTCTGCGCCGGGGTGCCGAACTCGTGCAGCAGGATGGCGCTGGGGAAGTTGCCGATCATCGAGGTCTCGCTCTGGGGATCGTTGTGCAGCCCCACGCCGAGACGGTTGAGGTGCTCGCGCACGACAGCGAGCGCGTGATTGGACCCGCCTCGCCCGCCGAGCTCGGCGGGAAGCCCGTATCGCCACAGGCCCGCGCGATCGGCGCGCTCCACCATGCGCTCGAGCAGGTCCTCCCAGTCGTTGCTCGGGATGCCGCCGGCCGCGAAGTCGGTCCGTGCGTACTCGCGCCGGTGGTCGAAGAATCGCGCGTTGTCGCCTTCGGCTTCCAGCGGCCGCAGCTCGGCGGCGATGAACGCGTCGACGTCCTCGATCAGCGCGACAACGTCATCCGGCAGGTCCTCGTTCATTGCTCCTCCCTCACAGGCGGTTGAATCTTGCTCAGATAGGCCGGGTTGGCGGCTTCGAGCTTCGTCCGGACTGTGGCACGAACGGCCTCGAGGACGTACGCCTCGCCATCGCCGAGCGTCCTGTCGCGGATCGCACGGGCGAGCGCCCGCTCGTCGGCACAGCCGACTGCCGCGAGCGCGGCGTCATGCAGCGCCGTGTGCTCCTCCTGCTGCGCGAGCTCGCGCCGCACGATTCCCGAGCGCGCGCAGGACGACACGCAGCTGAAAGGCCGCTCGTCCGTCAACGTGCGGGAGCACGTCCTCGCCGAGTGCCTCCCGCGACGCATCGAGGAGCTCGAGCTTGGTCGGGCGATCGTGCAGCTCAGGGAGCTGCCCGTTCCGATCCGCCGCCAGATCGCCCTGGCGGCGGATGTCCTTCTGTGGCGCAACACCCTCCTGCAACTCGATGCCCGCCGGCAGCGGATCGAGCAGCTCGAGCAGATCCCACTCGACCTCGCACGCCCGGCGGCCGATGACGGCGTGCTCGACTGAGCGCATCGCGCCGGACAGGTGCGTGAAAGCCTGCATCACGCAGATCACCCCCCAGCGCAGTGTGCCGGCCAGCTCCCACCAGCGCAACGCCGCCGGGTCGACGGCGATTCCGGCATGTCGCGCGTATGCGTCGAGCAGCTCTTCGCGGCTGCCGAGCCCCGCCGCAGGACGATCCGGGCGCCCAAAGCGCCAGGCACGCACGCACAGCCAGCCGAGATCCTCGATCGGATCCCCGATATGGGCGAGCTCCCAATCGAGCACTCCGCTCAGGCCCCCGGCGTCCACCATCAGGTTGCCCATGCGGAAGTCCCCGTGGACCAGGGTGGTCCGCGCGCGCGGCGGCCGCTCCGACTCCAGCGCGCGGAAGGCGAGCTCGAACGCCGGGTGCGGCTCGCCCAGGCGATCGTGCCACTCGCGCAGCAGTTCGAGCGGATCCTCAACCGCCGGCACGGCCGCGAGATCGGCGGGCATGCGATGGATCGACGCGAGGGCGCCAGCGAGATCATCGATCAGCTGCTCGGGGTCGGGCACATCCTGACCTGCGAGGATCATCACGGGGTCCGTGCTGCCGGCGAGCGCCGCGGTGACCGTCCAGCTCGCTCCCAGGACCTCATCGTCTGAGCCGTGGGCCACGACGGCCGGCACCGGCACCCCCGCCGCGGCAGCAGCCGCGAGCAGCGGCGCCTGCGGAGGGGACTCGACGATTTTCCCCCCCGTGCGCGCGATCTGTAGTACGAGCGCTCCCCGCGAAGCGGTGCTGAACGTGAACGTCTCTCGCGAGGCGCCGCTACTCAGACGCCGAAGATCGCCCGCGAGCGGCTCGCCGAGGATATCGCCCAAGCGCCGGGCGATTGCCCGCGTGCGTGCCTGCGCATCGGCTCCACCCGTCTCCACGCAGGGGACTCTGCCAGGTGACCGGGTGGAGCGCGTCCTGCGGACCGACCAGGAGCGAGCGCCACCCGCGCTGGACGTCGCGCCGGCGTCTACCGCCTGCTGTTCTGGCAGCCGCCGCCTTCAGAGCCGGTCTTACCTTCCAGCGTGCTTGCACGTTTCATCGTTCGGAGAATTGCGCTGTACGGCGATGCCCCGGGGGCGGCGTACGCGACATTCCCAAAGCAGCCGCGAAAGTGAAAGCAATCAAAGTCCCAGCTGCAACCGCGCTTGTTACAGCAAAGACGACGGCATCCACGTCCGTCATTGTTGTTTCCGCCGGTTCTGCCAAATAGCCCCCACACCTTCCTGCCCCTAAAGTGCCCGACTGGGACGCTAAACACATGGTTCAGTCATCGGAACCGTCTCGTTGAAGGGTTCCGGTTTGCTCGCGCCCGGCCAATATGCGGAGTCCGTGAAGCACGACTCCTGTCCACCGCAACACGGTCGGCACATCAGACGTGGGCCGGGTGCCCTATTGCTCGGGAAGTCCGAGGTCGGTAGTGTCGCCCGTGCTCTTGCTTCAGGAGGAGAGCAGCGCCCCCTCACCCCTGTGGGGGCGCTTTTTCGTTCTGGACTGTGTCAGGAGATTCACATGTTTCATCTGTCAGCAGTCTGCTGCACCAGCTTTCGCTGATGAAGGTGGTTTCACCCTTATCGAGCTTCTGGTTGTCATCCTGATCATCGGCATCCTGGCCGCAATCGCGGAGAACCTCGGCGCAGCACCGGGGTTCTCTGTCGTTGGTGGGCACACTGCTCCTCGTGACGCTGCCGGTGGCCCTACGCGGCCGCGGCGACGCGTTCGGCCGCCTCGTCGCATTCGCCCGCGCGATGGACCGGACTGTCCGCGACGAACCGCTCAGCGACGCGCACGACTTCGCGGCCGAGTGTCATGAGCTGGGCCTCGACGGCCGTGTCCTGAACCTGCCCGTCCTGGTCGAAGACACGCGCCGCCGCCGCGACAGGAACGACGTATGGGACGTCCCACGCGCGGAGCGCGCGCGTGGCGAACTCCATCGTGTTGATGGCCTGCAGGCCCTGTGTTCCACCCGCAGCGCTGATCAGCCCGATCACCTTGTCGTAGAGGAACGGCGGCTGGCGAGCGCCGAGCACATGCAGCCAGTCGAGCGCGTTCTTGAAGGCGCCGGAGATCGTCCCCTGATACATCGGGCTGCTCCAGAGCATCCCGTCCGCGGCGTAACAGGCCTCGATCAGCCGCTCAGCTTCCGCGGGAGGCTCGTCATCGTCGGGGTCATACATCGGCAGATCGAGCTCGCGCAGGTCGAGCAGAGTCGTCTCAGCGCCGGCGCTCGCGGCACCCTCGAGCGCCAACTGCAAGGCGGCCCGGCTCCTGGATACGCTCGCCAGCGACCCGCCCAGCCCAACGATGGTCAGTGTCCTCGTCATGGAGCACCGCAGGCTACTGCGGGCGCGCGCAGCTTGCCCTGTCTGCGATCATCGCGGCGGTGGATGCGCGCACGGCGAGCGTTACGGCGATGGGGACGGCGCTGATGCGCTCGGTGCATACCCGCCTCGACCGCCCCGCGCTGATCGACGATCCATGGGGCGATCGGCTGATCCTCGACGATGAGCGTGCGTCTATGCTCGCGAACTCCCGTTATCGAGACCTGGACAGCGCTCTGCGCGCGCACCCCTCCTACGGCACCGTGATTCTGCGCAGCCGCTACGCCGAGGACGCGCTGGCTCAGGCCGTCGCGCGGGGGGTCAGCCAGTACGTGCTGATCGGCGCGGGACTCGACAGTTTTGCGCTGCGCCACCCACCGTTCGCGCACCAGCTGGAGATCTTCGAGATCGACCATCCGGCAACGCAGGAGTTCAAGAGGGGCCGCCTTGCGCGATGCGGCATCGCGCTGCCGCCGGGTCTGCAGCTCGTCGCTGCGGACCTCAGCGACACAGGGCTGGACGTGGCTCTCGAAAGGTCCTCGTTTCGCGGCGATCGGCCGGCCTGCTTCTCGTGGCTCGGGGTGTCGCCCTATCTGACGCGCACCGCCAATCTTGACACGCTCGGCGCAGTCGCATCCTGTGCGCCGGCGGGCAGCGAGCTCATCTTCAGCTACATCGACCAGCGGCTCCTTGACTCCGATGACGAGCACGACCCGATGCAGCGTGTGCGTGCTCGGGTTGCGTCTGTCGGCGAGCCCTGGGTCTCGGGCTTTGACCCCGGCCGGCTCGCCGACGACCTGCGCGGCGCCGGCCTCGAGCTCGTCGAGAACCTCGGACCCGAGCAGCTCGAGACGCGCTATTGCAGCGGCCGAAGCGATGGCCTGCATCCGAGCCCCGGCGCACACGTAGCGCACGCGCGGGTCGCGATCTGAGCAGCCCACGGCCCCAGGCGCCTCAGCTTCCGGTGAAGCGTGGCGTCCGGCGCTCGGCCGTCGCGCTGACACCCTCGCGGAAGTCCGCGGTTTCAAACAGGCCGGCCTGCACAGCGCCCTCGCGTCGGGTCGCCGCCCGCACGCGATCAGACAGATCCCCACGCATCGTCTGGCGAATCGACCTCACGGCCAGTGGCGCGGAGGCAGCGATCTCGCCCGCAAGCGCGCGCGCCCCGCTGCGCAGATCCTCCTCGGCGACCAATCGATCGCACAGGCCCAGTGCATGCGCCTCCTCGCCCCCGACGCGCCGGCCGGTGTAGAGCAGCTCGAGCGCGGCCTGGTTGCCGACGGCCGCAGGCAGCGTCACGGTCAGCCCGAAGCCGTGGTGGATGCCGAGACGCGCGAAGTTCGCGGCGAAACGTGATGAGGGACTCGCCACCCGGAGGTCCGCCGACAGCGCCAGACCCAGGCCACCGCCGATCGCCGCGCCCTGGACCGCCGCGACGACCGGCGTCTCGGCGGCGAAGAGCCGCACGGCCTGGTCGTAGAGCGCCTCGCCGCCGGCGTCGCCGGCGCCGGCGAAGTTCGCGCCGGCGCAGAAGTGGCGGCCGCGCGAGCACAGCAGGATCGCCCGGCAGCCCGGATCCTCATCAAGAGCGTGGTAGACGTCCGCAAGCGCCTCGATCAGCGCGACGTCGAAGTGATTGTGGGGCGGGCGGTCGAACTCGACCGTCGCGACGTGATCGGCGCCCACGTTCATCGCCAGCCCCTCCATCACAGCTCCCCGATGAAATCACGCACGCAGCGATTGAACTTCGCCGGCTGGTCCATGTTCGGCGCGTGGCCGGCATCCTCGATGAGAACCTTCCTGGCGCCGGGAATGCGGCGAGCCATCACATCCGCTGGCGCAAGGAAGCGATCGTCGTCAGCGCCCACGACGATCAGTGTCGGCACCGCGATCCGCCCGAGCGACTGAAAGACCTCATCGTCGCGCTGAGTCAGAATTGCGCGAGCCGCGCTGGCCAGCCCGGCCGCGCCAGCGACGTGCTGTACGGCCGTTGACTCGGGATTCCCTGACAGCACCTCGAGGCCACGCGCGTCGAGGTTGTCCGCGAGAGCTCCCGCCGAGGCGTTCCATGCTTCTCGTGCCGCGTCGTCGCGAAAGCCCGGGCCGGTGTCAACCAGCAACAGCGCTGCGACCCGTTCGGGATGGCGCGCGCAGAGGAGCAGCGAGAGGAATCCGCCCAGCGACATTCCCCCGACCACTGCGCGCGCATGCGCCGAGCTCGTCGAGCAGCCGCAGCATGTCCGCGATGCACTCCTCGTGTGTGAGCGCAGCCGAGGACACGCTGGCTCCGTGGCCGGGCAAATCCCACGTGAGGATCCGGCGATCGGCCCCGAGGGCGTCGAGGTTGGGTGCCCACATCGCCTGGCTCGCGCCGAACCCATGGGTGAGCAGCACGGGCGCCAGCGCGCTCGATCGACCATGGATCGTGTAGGCGATGTCGGGCATCAGACGCTCATGACCGTGGAGCCCCCGGTGATCGCCGGGTAGACGCTGTCGGCGCCGGCGCGTGCCACCGCCGAGCCGAGCCGCGTGCTCCAATGGTGCTCGTCACCGTACTCCGAGCGCCACGCCCACAGCCGGCACGTCAGCGCTCCCAACGGATGTTCGCGCGTGGTGCCACGCGCGCCAAGCACCTGATGCGCCGCACGCCCGGCGCTCAGCGCCGCGCGATTGGCAAGCAGCTTGCCCGCGGCGATCTCGAACCCGCCGGCGCAGCGCGCGGTTGACTCGGCTGCCACGCCGGCCAGTGCGACCTGCTGCGCGATGTTGACGAGGTGCTGCTGCACCGCCTGAAAGGAGCCAATCGGCCTTCCGAACTGACGGCGATCGCCCGCATGGTGGATGGCGATCTCATACAGGCGATCGAGCGCTCCCGCCATCAGCGCGATGCGCGTCAGGGCGCCGCGCATGAACAGCACCTCGACGCTCACGCCGGGAGCGGAGCGCGCGGGAGCGCCGTTCAGCACGACCGTGTCGCGCGCCTCGCCCGCGAGGTTCACGTGCGGCTGGATCGTGACGGCCGAGCGCTCGATCACCACGGCGCGGCCGTTGGCGAGGAGGGCGATACGAGCCGCATCGCGGGCCCAGGGCACACGATGCACGCTCCCGCTCACCAGGCCATCTGCCAGCACGACGCTGTCGCGAGCGCCTCCCGGCGCCACCGTCACATCCCCGTTCTCATCGCCGAGGCCGGCCTGGTCGAGCAGCCACTGGCCGAGCACAGAGCTCTCAGCGGCCCGATCGGGGCCGCGCTCGCGGAGCACAGCCAGCGCCTCGGCAACGGTCATGTGCGCAGCGCCCTCGCGGCGACGGACCTCAGGATCTCGTTGGTCCCGCCGCGGATCGTGAACGACGGGGCGCCCAGTATCGCCGCCGCCAGCAGCCGCTCGAACAGCGACTCGGCGCGCGGGATCGGGATCGCCCGGCACGAGCCGCCACACCGTGTCGAGCACATCCTGCTCGAAGCGCGTGCCCAGCTCCTTGACGAGCGCCGACTCGGCCACGGGCGCTTGACCGGAGTCCAGCATGCGCGCCACCGACAGCGACAGCGCGCGAATTCCCCACCAGCCGGCGACCGCCTCGCCCAGCACCGCCTGCGCCCGCTCGTCGACGGCGCCGTGCTCGCGCAGGTACTGCTCGACCACCAGGTAGGTCGACAGCCAGCGCTCGGGCCCGGCACGCTCGAGGGCCAGCTCGGAGGTGTTCTGCGCCCAGCCCGCCCCAACCTCGCCGACAACGAGCTCGTCCGCGACGAACACGTCATCGAGCACCACTTCGTTGAAGAACTCGCTGCCGTCCAGGTAGGCGATCGGGCGCACCATGATCCCGCTGGCGCGCAGATCCACGATCATCTGTGTCAGCCCCTGGTGGCGATCGCCCTCGTCGCTCGTGCGGCACAGCACGACGAACCAGTCGTTCTCATGCGCGCCGCCGGTCCATAGCTTCGTCCCGCTCACGTGCCAACCACCATCCCCGCGCCTCGCGCGCGTCTGCACGGCAGCGAGGTCGCTGCCGGCCTGCGGCTCGCTCATGCCGATCGAGAACGACACCTCACCGCGGCAGATCGCCGGCAGGAACCGCTCGCGTTGGGCGGCGCTGCCATAGCGCAGGATCAGCGGGCCGGTCTGGCGATCGGCGACCCAGTGGTAGCGAACGGGCGCGCCCCAGCGCAGCAACTCCTCGACCACAATGAACCGGTCAACGACGCCGCGCTCGGCCCCTCCGTAGCGGCGCGGCAGGGCCATCCCGAGCCAACCGCGTGCAGCGAGCGCACGCGAGAAGCCCGCATCACGCCCGCCGGCCATCCCCAGTCCGGGAGCGAAGCTGCCGCGCGGCAATTCGGCTGCGAGGAACTCCCGCACCTCCTGCTGCAGGGTGAGCTCGGCGTCGGTCAGCTCGCTCGGCGCAAAGCGCAGCATGGCTCAGACAATACGAGCCGATAGCTCACGCAGACCGTCGGCTAACGCGAAGTAGGCGCAGTCCCGATCGTCCCGGCCCGGCGCTTCTGCTGGATCTCGGCGTAGATCTCAGTTCTGTAGACCGGGACGTCGGAGGGCGCCTGGATTCCGATTCGCACCTTTCCGCCGGCGGACGAGAGCAGGATGATCTCAACGTCGTCGCCGATCATGATGCGCTCTTTGGGCTTACGAGTTAGAACCAGCACCCCGACAAATTCGCCGACCGCAGCGTAAGACCTCCCCACCGGATACCGCGTTCATTTCCTGAACGCGGTATGGCCCACGCGAGGGATGGCCGCGATCGCTCCACGCAGCTACGGTTCGATGAAGCGATTGACTTCTTCCGCTGAGTTGCCGATAGGACGAATGCGTCTTCGGATGCAGCTTGTGAAAACCTCGGCAAAAAAACACACCAAGCGATCGGCGCGCCACACCACATCCTCGCCGGAATACGGAGACTTTTACCAAACCTTTAACTCTTCTCGAGCGGCGGTACGGCGCGTGTCTCCCGTGCTATTACGCAATCTTTAGCCTGGGCGCTCTATCGTGTGCCGCGGGCAACTGCCCGTCTACAACTGTCAGCCTAGGCCACGTCGCCACCGCGCGTTCGGCGCGTCACGGAAAGCAGCGAGGGAAAGAATCCCATGTACAAGCAACCCAGCCCACTGATAGTCCAGTACCTGTACGTCCACGAACCCGGTGAAGGATTCTCCTATCCCACCGCTCGCTCAGGCTCCTCGGTAGCGCGGATCGCCGCACGTTACCTCGAGTGCGCACTGGTGCAGGCCGCGTCGCTGAGCCTGCCCAACGTCGACTGCGAGCAGGTGCTCGTCACCAACGTCGACGACCGGGACGTGCTCGGGCGCAACGGCAAGGAGCTGATCGAGCGGATCGAATCACTCGGCGTCGCGGTCATCTCCGCCGAGTACCGCCACCGGCCCGGAGACGACAACGAGTTCTACGTCTCCTCCCGCTACGTGCTCGACGCCATCCTGGCGGCCAGCGACGGTCAGCCCGAGGATCGGCAGCTGTGGCTGACCGATCTCGACTGCGTGTGGCTCGATGCCGAGAGGGTCTTCGCAGCTTCCCCGCCTGCCGATGAGATCGGCTGCATCCAGATCGGGTACTCGCTCGACTGGGACGGCGTGGGCACCGGCGAGTTAGCCGTCACTCGCAGCGCCATCGGCGAGCTTGCGGCAAGCATGGATCACTCTGCCAATCCGTCTCCGCCGTGGATTGGAGGAGAGCTCTTGAGCGGAACGGCGGGCGCGCTGCAGCGGCTTGTCGCCAGCTGCGAGGCGATCGACGCGCAGCTTGCCGAGCGCCGCCAGGCGCTGTTGACCGAGGAGCAGGTACTGACGCTCGCCGGAGCGCTCGGCCGGGTGCGCTTCCGGGAGCTCTCAGCGGTGGCGGGTCGAGTCCATACCGGTCCCCGCCACGGCGCAGTGCCGCGCGATGAGTCGCGCCTGCCGGGACTTTTGCACCTTCCCTCCGAGAAGGGCTTGAGCCTGCGCCGGACAGCCGGCCAGGTCCGGCGCGGACGTACCGAGCGCCTGCGCCGTGATCTCGCCGACCCGAAGCGGGCCGCCAGGCGCTTCAACGTCGCGGGCGTCGGCCTGACGCGCCGGATCCTCGATGACAGCTGGATCGCCACGCAGCGCCTCGGTGGCGCCGCGCGCTCGGTCATCGGCGTGCCCTGAGCGCTACGCCTTGCGGTCGTACTCCTCGAGGCGCGGTGCGAGGTACTTCGCGGCGATCTTGGTCGGCGGAGACCATGTGGGCGTATCGGCGATCTCAGAGCTGAATCCCTGCCCGCCGGTGATCTGCGCGGTCAGATAGAGCGGCTTGTCGCCGGTCAGCAGCATGCCGTGGATCACCGGGTGAAATTGTTCGGGTGTGACCGGCGCTCCGGCGAGCGCGGCGATCGACTGAGCGGCGATGTCCGCCTGCTGGGAGGCGATCCCGCCGAACTTGACCGCGAAGTCGGTCGCGTCGCCGGCGGCGTAGATCGGCCCCACTTCGGGCACCTGCCCGTAGGGGTTGATGCGAATGAAGCCATGATCTCCGAGCGGGACGCCGCGGACCGACGGCCCGTAAAGTTCTGGCAGGGCGATCACGCGGTCGACCCGCAGACGACGGTCGCCCGGGTTGATCACGACCTCTCCCTGGGCGGGGATCTCGGCATAGGCGGAGCTGATCGTCTGAATCCCGGCCTCCTGCAGCCGCTCGCTGACGGCGTTGCTGACCGCAGGCCCGAAGATGGCCAGAGGGGCATCCTCGGGCGTGGCGATCGTCACGGACAGCTCTATATCCATGTCGTAGGCGCGACCAGCGGTCATCAGCGCAAGCTCATACAGGGGCAGCGGCCAGGCCATTCGGCCCGGTGAGACGAAGGCGAGGCTGCGGACGTAGCCTCCCTCGACGTCCTGGATCAACCCATGCAGGGTCTCGTCCATACGGCGGTCGTCGATCGTCAGCGCATGTGTGTAGCGCTTGCTGGCATTGGCCCCCAGCGCGAGCATAAGCGCGTCGTAGGGCATCGGCTCATCGCTCTTTGTGTGGATGGTACGGCTCGCCGGGTCCACCCACGCGAGCTCGCCGGCGATGAGCTTGGCGCCTGAGTCAGCCACGATCGGCGCAAGCGGGTAGCGGCGAGCCGGTCCATACGCGAACGGCTCGCGGACGGTCATCGGCCGATACACGAACTCGCTGTTCGGCGCGAGCACCGTCACATCGATACGGTCGGGCGCGAGATCGGCCAGGGCCAACAGCGCCTCGAGGGCTGCGACGCCTCCGCCCGCGACGATCACGCGGAGCTTGTCCGGATGGGAGCTATCGGGAGTCATGGCGGAAACACTACGACCAGTAAACGGCCGCGGCCGAGGAAGCCGGTCATCGTCGACTGAAAACTACTGGCCTGGGTGATGCCTGGTTGGCTGCGATGGCCGCCTACAGCTCGAATGCGGTGCGCCCGCCGCATTCCACGAGCTCCTGCAGCTGTTCTCGACCATCGCCGATGACCGGGCCTCCGTGGGCGAGCAGCAGATGCTCGAAGTCGAGCTCATCGAGCAGGCGGCTGAAGGCATCGAGCAGGTGGCGCTTCGTACCCGGAGGATCATCCATGAGCGTGTCCGGCACGAAGCCGAGCGGGCCCGTCTGTCCCTGCGGACCCCCGCGCACGACACCGTCGGCGAAGATCACCGCGCGTCTGGAGGGGAGACACAGGGCGGTCTCGTCGGCGCACAACCCCCCCACGTCGTGGGCGCTCACGCCACCCGGCAGAGGATCGCCGGGATCGAACCCGCTGACGCGCTCGCCGTGTGTGAACTCGTGCAGTCCGGCCCGGTTGCAGTACACCGGACAGCCGTACATGTCCTGGAAGCGCCCACTGTCGCGGTAGTGATGGCGGTTTGAGAGCAGGATCTCCGCCGGAGGCGTCGCGCGGCGCTCGAAGAATCCGAGCCCCTCCTCGGCCGGGACGAGCGGGTCGATGAGCACTGCGGCCTCCGCGAGCCAGTAGGAGGACACCTCCATGGCGATCCGCGGGTGCATGGCGGGCCGGTGGTAGACGTCCGGCAGTACCTCGCGCACCGGCCGAACGCTAGCGGGCGGGCGGGCGGCCTTCAGGCTCAGCCCGAGCGGATCGTGTAGCGGGCCGGAACGAGATGCTCGGTCGCCTTGGCGGGACGCAGATACTTGCGCCGCTGCCTCGGCGGAAGCTTGACGGGCTTGGCCTTGTCGAGGTGCTCGTAGGGAACCAGCGACAGCAGGTGGCTGATCAGGTTCAGGCGCGCCGCCCGCTTGTCGTCCCCCTCGACCACGTTCCAGCGGCTCTCCTCGGTGTCGGTGTAGGCGAACATCCGGTCCTTGGCCTCGGCGTAGTCGACCCAGCGCGAGCGGGCCTGCAGATCGGTCGGGCTGAACTTCCAGCGCTTGCGCGGATCCGACAATCGTTTTTTGAACCGGCGCTCCTGCTCCTCGTCACTGACCGACAGCCAGTACTTGACCAGCATGATGCCGTCGTTCTGGAGGGCCTGCTCGAAGAACGGACAGAAGCGCAGGAACTCTTCGTACTCGGACTCCGTGCAGAACCCCAGCACGTGCTCGACGCCCGCCCGGTTGTACCAGCTTCGATCGAACAGGACGATTTCACCGGCGGATGGCAGATGGGCCACGTAGCGCTGGAAGTACCACTGCGTGCGCTCTCGCTCGCCGGGGGTGGGGACAGCCACCACCCGGCACGTGCGCGGGTTCAGAAAGGCTGTGAGGCGCTTTATGACACCGTCCTTGCCGGCCGTGTCGCGTCCCTCGAACAGCACCACGAGGCGCTGTCTACTGGCGACGATCCACTCCTGCATGTACACGAGCTCGGTCTGCAGGCGCAAGAGCTCCTTCTCATACTGCTTGCCGCTCAAGTCCCGTGTCGCCGGCATCGGATGCATGATCGCAACTGCACTTGACCGACGCACTGCGTAGCTTGCAGCGGGACCGACAACCAGGGCCGATGCCGTGATGAAAGATCGTAGATGCAGCCCGTGATCCAAACGCAGGCGCTCTCAAAGCGCTACGGGAGCACAGTAGCGCTCGACCAGCTCGACCTGACCGTGAGAGAGGGCGAGGTTTACGGCTACCTTGGACCAAACGGCGCGGGCAAGACCACAACCATCCGTCTGCTGCTTGGCCTGCATCGGCCGAGCAGCGGCCGGGCGAAGCTGTTCGGCCTGGATGCCTGGAGCGACCCGGTGAGCGCGCACCGGCGCGTCGCGTATGTTGCCGGCGAGCCGTCTCTGTGGCCCGCGCTGACGAGCGCCGAGACATTCGAGTTTCTGGCGCGTCTGCACGGCGGCACCGACGTCGCCTATCGCAACGCCCTCGTGGAGCGCTTTCGGCTCGACCCCGATAAGTTGATCCGCGCGCTTTCGAAGGGCAACCGCCAGAAGGTGCAGCTGATCGCGGCGCTTGCCACACGGGCGGAGCTGCTGCTGCTCGACGAGCCGACGAGCGGACTGGATCCCCTGATGGAGGTCGCCTTCCGCGACTGCATCGAGGAGGCCAAGGAACGCGACCAGACCGTGTTTCTCTCGTCACACATCCTGAGCGAGGTGGAGGCCCTGTGCGACCGCGTCGGCATCCTCAGAGACGGCAGGCTGGTCGATCAGGGAACTCTGAAGGAGCTGCGTCATCTCAGCGTGCAGACGGTGGAGGTCACGTTCACCGAGCCGGCACCGCGGCTGCCCCCGCTGCCGGGCGTTCAGGTCTCGAGCGCCGGGCCCAATGCGCTGCGATTCGAGGTCTCAGGCAGCGTCGGGCCGCTGATCGCAGCGCTCGCTCAGCATCCGGTGGCCACCCTGACGAGCCGAGAGCCGTCGCTCGAGGAGATATTCCTGCACCACTACGAGGGCCCCGGGAGCGATGCCGGCAGCTAGCGGGGCGTTTCCGGCGGTATCCGCACCGGCCTCCGCCATCGGCCTGGAGCCCGCGCGTGCGCTTGCGCGACGGGCGTTTCGGGACAGCCGCGTGCGCACCGTCTCGTTCGGACTTCTGTTCGCGGTGATCGCGTATATCCAGCCGGCTGCCTACCGACACGCCTACCCGACACAGGCGAGCCGTCTCGCATTCGCCCACAGCTTCGCGAACAACAAGGCGATCCGCCTGTTCTACGGCGCGCCGCACAACCTGCTCACCGTCGGCGGCTACACAGCCTGGCGCGTCGGCGGGACGTTGGCGATCTTTGCCGCGGTGTTCGGACTTCTGGCCGCCGTGCGAGCGCTGCGGGCCGAGGAGGATACGGGCCGGACGGAGCTCGTGCTGGCCGGGGCACTCGGGCGAGGGACGGCGTATGCCTCGGCTCTCGCCGCGATCGCAGCGAGCGTCGTTGCCCTCGGGCTGGCGGAGTTCGCGGGCCTTCTGCTGGGGGGCCTTCCGTCGGGCGCCTCGGCGTATCTCGCGCTCTCGACGGCCTCCGTGACAGCGGTGTTCGTGGGCGTGGGCGCCGTCGTGAGCCAGCTCGCGCCCACCCGCCGGATGGCGCTCGAGCTCGGCGGCGCAGCGGCAGGGCTGTGTCTGCTGCTGCGAGTCATCGCCGACACCTCGAACGGAGCCAGCTTGCTGCGCTGGGCCACGCCACTGGGGTGGGCGGAGGAAATGAGGCCGTTCACCGGCGCCGATCCACTCGCGCTGCTGCTCCCGGCAGCGGCCAGTCTGCTGCTGCTCATCTCCGCCGCGAAGATAGCCGCCAACCGCGACATCGGCACCGGGCTGCTGCCGGCGCGCGACGCGGCCGATGCGCGTCTGCATCTGCTCTCCTCCCCCACCGCACAGGCGCTGCGCAGCGAGCGCGGCAGCCTGATCGTGTGGCTTTCAAGCGTCGGGGCGTTCGCGTACATCCTCGGCGTCATCGCGCGCAGCACCTCATCCGCCGGGATCTCAAAGGGCATTCAGCGTGAGCTGGCGAAACTTGGCTCGGGCTCGATCGTGACGCCCTCGGGCTACCTCGCCTTCGTGTTCATCTTCTTCGTCCTTGCCGTCAGCCTGTTCGCCTGCGCACAGATCGGCGCGAGCAGGGCCGAGGAGGCCGAGCAGCGGCTCGAGACGCTGCTGTCCCTGCCGGTCAGCCGCGGCGGCTGGCTTGGCGGACGGCTGCTTCTGGCCGCATGCGCCGCGGCGGCAATCTCGATTACGGCCGGCCTGTTCAGCTGGGCGGGCGCCGAGTCGGCGGGGGTCACCCTGCCATTGCCGCAGATGCTCGAGGCGGGCGCAAACTGTCTTCCCGTCGCGCTTCTGTTCCTCGGGATCGCTGCGCTTGCGTATGCGCTCGTGCCCCGCGCGAGCGCCGGGATCGCATACGGGCTGGTCGCTGTCGCGTTCCTCTGGAATCTGTCCGGGTCGCTGCTCGGCGCACCGAAGTGGCTCGTCGAACTGACGCCGTTTGCGCACGTCGGTCTGGTGCCGGCGCAGCCGTTCCGAGCGACGGCAGCGCTCATCATGCTCGCGCTCGCGGCCCTCGCTTCGCTCTCCGCGCTGTGCGCATTCCGCCGGCGCGACCTGGAGGGGGTATAGCGTGGCCACGAACATGCCCGCTCGGAATTCCCCGGCCAGACTTGCCCCGCGCATGCGCCGAGCCATCGCCGGGAACGAGCGCTAGCTCGTGCTCCAGAACGTCGCCGTCGGACGCTGGTCGCTGGACGCCTACCAGGGCGTCGTACCGGACTCCATCCTCGACGGGCTTCGCGACGAGGCGCGGGCTCTGCGCGGTGCGCGCGTTCTGTGCATCAATGCCACCGCCTACGGAGGCGGGGTGTCCGAGCTCCTGCGCTCTTCGGTGCCACTGCTGCGCGATCTCGGACTGACGGTCGACTGGAAGGTGATCGCCGGAAGTCCGGACTTCTTCCACGCCACGAAGGCGCTGCACAACGCGCTCCAGGGCTCAGCGCAGGCCCTGAGCGAGGCGGAGCGCAAGGCCTACCTGGACTGCACGCAAGAGAACGCGCCGTTGCTCGACGGCTCGTACGACTTCGTGGTGGTGCACGACCCCCAACCGGCTGCGCTGCTGAGCGTTCACGGAAAGGGTGATTCCCGCTGGGTGTGGCGCTGCCACATCGATACCTCAGAGCCCAACGCCGACGCCTGGCGTTTTCTGCGCCCCTTCCTCGCCGACTACGACGCTGCCGTGTTCACCATGCCCGAGTTCGTCCCTCCCGATCTGCCCGTCGCCCGCGTCCGCACGATCGCGCCGGCGATCGACCCGCTCAGCCCGAAGAACCTCGACATCCCGGATCGCACGGCAGGCCAGATCCTCGATTGGATCGGCATCGACCTCCCGGGGCGACTGATCACGCAGGTCTCACGCTTCGATCCGTGGAAGGACCCCTTCGGCGTGATCGCCGCCTACCGACTCGTGCGTGAGGAGATCCCGGAGCTGCAGCTCGCGCTGGTCGGCTCGATGGCACTCGATGACCCCGAGGGATGGGAGGTGTACTCCCAACTCAACGAGCACGCCCAGAACGACCCGATGATCCACATCTACACCAACCTCACCGGCGTGAGCAACGTCGAGGTGAACGCCTTCCAGCGCACGTCGGACGTGGTGGTGCAGAAGTCCATTCGCGAGGGCTTCGGCCTGGTCGTCTCGGAGTCGCTGTGGAAGGGCACTCCGGTGGTCGCGGGGCGCGCCGGCGGCATCCCGATGCAGATGCCCGAGGGCGTGGGGGGAGTGCTCGTCGAGTCGGTCGAGGAGTGCGCCACGGCGCTGCTCAAGCTCCTCAACGACGACGAGCTTGCCGCGCAGCTCGGTGGATCGGGACGTGCCCACGTGCGCGAGCACTTCCTGCTGCCGCGCCTGCTGATGGAGGAGCTCCGGCTGCTGTCGACGCTCGGCCGTTGATCGGCTAGAGAGCTCCGAGCACGGCTCTGACCTGGCGGGCGATCTCGAGGTCCTCCCGAGCCGCGAGCACCACCGTGGCCGCGGACGCGTCCGCGGCAGATATCTCGCAATCCGCGGTCACCGCCCGGTTGCGCTCGTTGTCGATCACCACGCCGAGGAATCCGAGCCCGTCGGTGGCCTGCTCACGCACGGCGGCCGATCGTTCTCCCACACCTGCCGTGAACACGAGCGCGTCCAGACCGCCGAGGGCCGCGGTCATCGCGGCGATCCCGGCGCGCAGACTGTGGAGGTAGACCTCGAGTGCAAGCTGTGCCTGCCGATCCCCGGAGTCCGCACGCGTGAGGAGCTCGCGCATATCGCCCGTGCCGCACAGCCCGAGCAGCCCGGAGCGGTGCTCGAGGGTCTCAGCCAACTCCGGCGCGGGCACTTCCTCTCGCTCAAGCAGCCACAACAGCATCCCCGGGTCGACGCTTCCAGAGCGGGTCGCCATCACGATCCCCTCCAGTGGCGTGAACCCCATCGTGGTGTCCACCGAGGCGCCGTCCCTGATCGCGCACAGCGAGGCGCCGGCGCCGAGATGGCAGCTCACGATCCGCAGATCCTGTCGAGCTCGACCGAGCAACTCCGGTGCGCGTCGCGCGACCCAGGCATGTGAGAGGCCGTGGAAGCCGTAGCGCCGCAGCCCCCAGCGATCGCGCCACTCGGCAGGCAGCGCATACGTGGCCGCCGCCGCGGGCAGCGTCGCATGAAATGCCGTGTCGAAGCAGGCAACGGCGGGTAGCTCCCCCAGCTGCTTGGTGACCGCGTCCATCGCCGCCAGCGACTTCGGTTGATGCAGCGGCGCCAGCTCGATCAGCTCCCGCAGGGCGACCTCGACACCGGCGTCGATCTTCACGGCCGAGCGGAAGCGCTGGCCGCCGTGCACGATGCGATGACCGATCGCGTCGGCCTCACCGAGAGGGGAGTCGAGCGCTCGTCGCAGGACGCCGGCGTCGAGCTCGTCTCCTGTGCCCTCGAGCTCCTGCTCGGCTAGGACCGTATCCTGCTCGCCCAGTAGACGCAGCTTGAGCGTGCTCGAGCCCGCATTGACCACGAGCACGCGCATACGATCTAAGGGAGGGGATGAGACGCCGAGGCATCCGCCTCGCCGGGCCCGGTTGCGAGATCCGCCGGCCAGGTCCAGTTACGAAGCTCCGGCGGGTCGTCTCCGTGCTCTCGCGTGTAGGCCCGGTGGCGCAATCGCTCATCGATCATGTGCTGGCGAAGGTGCGCGGCACGCTCAGTCAGGCCGGGCACTCGGTCGATGACGTCCATGACCAGGTGAAAGCGGTCGAGGTCGTTGAGCATCACCATGTCGAAGGGCGTGGTGGTGGTGCCCTCCTCCTTGTAGCCACGCACATGGATGTTGGGGTGATTCGTGCGGCGGTAGGTGAGGCGATGGATCAGCAAGGGGTAGCCGTGGTAGGCGAAGATCACCGGTCGCCCCGTGGTGAACAGGGCGTCGAACTCATCCTCCGGCAGCCCGTGCGGGTGCTCGCTGTCGGGCTCCAGACGCATCAGGTCCACGACGTTCACGACCCGCACCTTCAAGTTGGGCAGTTCGCGCCCGAGGATCGCGGTGGCTGCGACCGTCTCGAGCGTCGGGATGTCGCCCGCGCAGGCCAACACGACGTCGGGCTCTGAGCCTTCGTCGCTGCTCGCCCAGTCCCACACCCCGATGCCGCGCGTGCAGTGCGCGATCGCCGCGTCCATATCGAGATAGTTGAGCGCGGGCTGCTTGCCCGCGACGATCACGTTCACGTAGTCGCAGCTTCGCAGGCAGTGGTCAGCCACAGACAGCAGGCAGTTTGCATCCGGAGGCAGGTACACACGGACGATCTCGGCCTTCTTGTTGACCACGTGGTCGATGAACCCGGGGTCCTGGTGGGAGAAGCCGTTGTTGTCCTGGCGCCACACATGCGAGGACAGCAGGTAGTTCAGCGAGGCGATGGGGCGGCGCCACGCTATGCCGCGCGTCACCTTCAGCCACTTCGCGTGCTGGTTGAACATCGAGTCCACAATGTGGATGAACGCCTCGTAGCAGTTGAACAGCCCGTGCCGGCCGGTGAGCAGGTAGCCCTCGAGCCATCCCTGGCAGAGGTGCTCCGAGAGGACCTCCATCACCCGCCCGTCGACAGCCAGATGGTCATCGCTCGCGAGTGTCTGCGCCTCCCAGACGCGGTCGGTGGCCTCGAACACCGCGCCCAGCCGGTTGGACGCCGTCTCATCCGGACCCATTAGTCGGAAGTTCTCGCGGTTGCGCTGAATCACCTCGCGCAGCAGACCTCCGAGCACGCGCGTGGCTTCGCTCGTGCTCGCGCCGGGCCGGGGAACCTCCACGGCGTGCTCGCGGAAGTCGGGCATCTCGAGCTCGCGCAGCAGCAGGCCACCGTTGGCATGCGGGTTGGCCCCCATCCGCAGCCGGCCCTCCGGCGCGAGCGCCGCCAGCTCGGGGCGCAGCGCCCCGCCTGCATCGAACAGCTGCTCGGGCTCGTAGGAGTGAAGCCAGCGCTCGAGCTGCAGAAGGTGTTCGGGCTTTGCGGCCAGGTCCGCGAGCGGAACCTGATGGGAGCGGAACGATCCCTCCGCGGGCAGCCCGTCCACCTCCTTGGGACCGGTCCAGCCCTTGGGCGTTCGAAGCACGATCATCGGCCAACGCGGCCGCCCGACCTCGCCCTGTGATCGCGCTCGCCGCTGGATCGCGGCGATCTCCTCGGTGACCTCATCGAGCGTCGCTGCCATCAGCTGGTGCATCTGCGGCGGATCCGATCCTTCGACGAAGCGCGGCGCGTAGCCGTAACCCTCGAGCAACGAGCGCAACTCGTCCTTGCGGGATCCGCGCCAGCACCGTCGGGTTCGCGATCTTGTAGCCGTTCAGGTGCAGAACCGGGAGCACGGCACCGTCGCTCGCCGGGTTCAGGAACTTGTTCGAGTGCCAGCTCGCCGCGAGCGGGCCGGTTTCAGCCTCGCCGTCGCCCACCACGCAGCAGACCAGCAGGTCGGGATTGTCGAATGCGGCGCCGTAGGCGTGCACGAGCGCGTAGCCGAGCTCGCCGCCCTCGTGGATCGAACCCGGCGTCTCCGGCGCGACGTGGCTGGGGATTCCGCCCGGGAAGGAGAATTGGCGGAACAGCCGGCGCAGCCCCTCCTCGTCCTTGCCGATGTGCGGGTAGACCTCGCTGTAGGTGCCCTCCAGATAGGTGTTGGCGACCAGGCCCGGTCCGCCGTGGCCGGGTCCCGTCACGTAAATCACATTCAGCTCGCGCGCCTTGATCACCCGGTTCAGGTGGGCGTAGATGAAGTTCAGTCCGGGCGTGGTGCCCCAGTGGCCGAGCAGCCGCGGCTTGATGTGCTCGATCTGCAGAGGCTCTCGCAGCAGCGGATTGTCCAGCAGGTAGATCTGGCCAACCGAGAGGTAGTTGGCGGCCCGCCAGTAGGCGTGCAGCATGCGCTGTTCCTCAGAGGAGAGGGGGCCGGATGGATCCGTCACGGTGGCATCATCGTACGCTCGGCCCGCCGCGATCTAGAGTGTCGTCGATCCCAACAAGGAGTCTGCTGATGTTCAAGAACGTGCTGGTCGGAGTGGACGGTCGGCCCAACGCCCGCGACGCCATCGCTCTGGCCTCCCGTCTGATCGATCCCGACGGCGGCAGGTTGACCCTCGCTCACGTGCACAGCGGCAAGCTGCGTCCCTCGCATGCGGTCAGCCCGGGCCTCATCCGGGAGGAGCAGGAGGCCTCCCAGTAAGCTGCTCGAGCAGGAGCGTGCCACCGCGGGTGTGAGCGCCGAGCTCATCAGCATCGTGGCGATGAGCCCGGGTGGTGGCCTGCACCTGCACGCCGAGGAGCAGAACGCCGATCTTCTGGTGGTTGGGTCCTCCAGCCGCGGCGCCTTCGGCCGGGCGATGCTGGGCGACGATACGCGCGCTGCGCTCAACGGCGCCCCGTGCGCCGTGGCCATCGCCTCGCTTGGCTACGCCAAGCAATCGGCGCCGATCGCCAAGGTCGGGGTCGCGTACAACGGTTCGCAGGAGAGCAGGACGGCCCTCGCCGCGGCGAGAAGGCTCGCGGCACAGACCAACGCGAGCGTGTATGCCCTGCAGGTCGTCGCGATAACAAGCTACGCCTACTCGGGACTCATCGTGCCAGACCTGGGAGAAACCATCGAGGAGGTGGTCAAGGAAGCCAACGACCATCTGAAGGAGCTCCCGGATGTCGAGGGCAGGGCGGTCTACGGGCTGGCCGGAGAGGAGCTGGCCGCTTTCGGGGACGAGGTGGACGTCCTCTTGGTCGGTTCGCGCAGCTATGGCCCTGTACGACGTCTGGTACTGGGCAGCACCTCCGACTACCTGGAGCGCCACGCGCGTTGCTGTTTGATCGTGCTTCCGCGCGCCGCTGCTGACGGCGCCGCGGGGGACGGTGAGAAGGGCACCGACACCTCCGTCTCCAACCCGGCCTGAGTTCAGTCCGGCCTCAGGCGCCTTCGCCAAAGCGCTCGTGCGCCAGGCGCCAGGACGCTGTCGGGAACTCGACCGCATCCGTTCCGTCGCGAAAGCTGAGCTCAGCATCGAACCCATCGCGGAACACGTCCAGCATCGCCCGGTTCTCCGGCAACACCTCGGCGATGAAACGCGTGACTCCGCGGTCCTCGGCCACGCAGGCCAGCCGCTCGACGAGGATCGTGCCGAGGCCAAGACCGTGCATGCGATCGGCGACCTCGACCGCGACTTCCGCCCGGGTCTCGTCGAGCTGGATGTAGACGGCATGCCCCACGAGCATGCCGGCATCATCAAATGACACGAGCCCGAAGCGGTCGCTGCCCGCGGCTGCCACCAGGTGGGCGGCGATGGCCATGTCGGCCGCCCCGGAGAAGAAACGCAGGCGTCGGGCCTCCAGACACAGCTCCGACAGGAATGAGCGCAATGCCGGCTCGTCGTTCGTGTTCGCAGGGCGCACCAACACCGATGAGCCATCTCGCAATCGGACAGATTGCGGCGCTAAAGAGGCCAATAGTGACCTATGTGAGCGGCGGCACGGGAGGTCAGCAGAGCCTCAGGCGCGGCCGAGCGCGCCGGCTCATCTCCCCCGAGTGCGGTAAGGGTCGCCGCCACGCACCGTGCCAGGGCAGCGGGTTCATAGCCGCCCTCGAGCACCACTCCGAGCGGCGCATCGAGCCGCTCGGCGAACTCGCGGACGTGACGCGCCATCTCCGCGAAGGAGGATGTCTCGAGTAGGCAACCCGCCAGCGGGTCCTCACGGTGAGCGTCGAAGCCGGCCGAGATCAGCACAAGGTCGGGCTCGAAGGCGCCGGCGGCTGAAAGCACGATGTGCTCCAGCAGCGAAAGCCACAGATCCTCTTCTGAGCCGCTGGGCACGGGCAGGTTGATCGTGTAGCCCTGACCGGGCCCCGAGCCCATGTCGCTCAGCGCTCCCGTGCCAGGGTAGATCCCTGACTGGTGGATGCTTGCGAACAGGACATCCTGGCGGCGGCGAAACGCCTCGGCGGTGCCGTTGCCGTGATGGACATCCCAATCGAGGATGAACACCCGCTGCGCTCCCAGATCGCGAATCGCGAACTCGGCGGCTAGTGCGACGTTGTTGAACAGGCAGAAGCCCATGGCGCGGTCGGGTTCGGCGTGATGGCCCGAGGGCCGCACGCCGCAGAAGCCGATCGTCGCCTCGCCGGCCATCAGTGCCCTGCTCATCTCACATGCGCCGCCGGCGGCATGCAGGGCAGCACGATAGGAGGGCTCCCCGACGATCGTGTCCGGGTCGATCGCGCCGCCGCCCGCCAGCGACAGTTCCTTGATCCTCTCGATGTGATGCCTGCTGTGGATGAGCTCGAGCTGAGCCTCCTGTGCCGGCGGAGCCTCGCGCCGGGTCCAATCCAGCCAGTCCTCTGCCGCCAGCGCATGCTCGATCGCCTCAAGCCGCTCCGGCGTATCGGGGTGCTCCGGCATCAATACTCGGGGGTCGTGCTCCAGGCAGGCGGGATGGCTGAAGTACAGCCCGGCCCGTTCGGCGCGAGGCGCCTCGTGCCCCACGCTCACGCGGTGGCACCCCTTGGAGCCCGGCGAGGCTGAGGGCGGTCTTTGGGCACTGCCTACCGCAGCGGCAGATAGATGTCGGTGATCCGCCGCGCCGGATCGGGCTCGGCGGCCGGGTCGGTCACGTAGCTCTCCCAGTGCGGACCGGACGCGCTCTCGCCCCGCTCTGAGACCCACCCCCGGAGCCACCGGCATGCGGCCCGGAGATCCGCGTAGGGACCGGTGTGGCGCAGCACGGCCACACGCCCGCCGGGCAGGATTGCTTCGTCAAGGCCATCGAGTGGCATGACGCCGTCCCTGACCGGTACCCCCAGCTCGATCTCAAGCTCCTCCCCGGTCTTCAGGTAGCGCGCAAATGGAGCGTCGGCCGGCGTCACCTCGAGCTTCCCGAGCCGGGCGAAGAGCGCGCCGAACGCGCGGTCGATCGCGGCCCCCATTCCCTCGGCGTCGGTGACGGCTCTCTCGATCGCAGCAGATTGGGCGGCCAGCTCGCGGATCTCGGGCTCCGGGGTCATGCAGATACCTCCTCCGCATAAGGGTAGTGATTCGATCCCCTGACCCGCTGGCCGGCTTTCGGCTTCAGCGCGGACTGCCAATGGACGAACTTGATCGCGCGGTCGTGATCAGGTTCCAGCAGCTGCGAGCCCCATGTCTCCCGCTGGCTGGCGCTCGCGTGGGTCGATGCCTTCGAGCGGCCAGTGGCGAACGACGCCTGGTCGCCAGTGGCCGTCATCCTCGCGCGTCAGGATGAAGCGGCTGATCGTCAGCTGACCGCCCTCGTGGTCCCCATAGAGGAGATCGACGGTGAGGGTTTCACCGGCCAGAAATGCCTCGCGCAGATCCTTGCGGAACGGATCGTTTGGGTCGCGAATCGCCCCCTGCCAGAAACCGATGTCGCCGGCCGGCACGTACAGGTCGCGCGTCTGGCGGCGGTGGTCCGCCGGCTCTGAGTGCCCGGAATCCCGCTCCGGGCGCCGCGCCTCCAAGCGCCAGGCTTGAAGGACAGCGAGGCCGTTGCCGACGTTCCGCAGCGGGATCACGAGGTAGTAGTTGTCGTCCTGGCACTCGACCCCGGCCATGCCGCCCTCGACTCTCACCATCCGCCCCTCGCCAAAGCGAACCGTCTCGGGCGGATCGGTCACTCGGGAGGGGGCCAGAACGGGGCGCAGCCCGACCAGCAGCGCGCGCTCGGCAATCTCGGTTGACCGCTCCGCAATACGCGTCGTGCGCTGCCCGAAGCGCACCGAGGAAAACGTGGCCACGGCGAGCACGAGCGTGCCGGCAGCGGTCGCCAGTGAGGCGATTGTCGGCCAGTCAACGGCGAAAGGCAGCGCCACCAACAGGATGTTGCCGCCAGCGGCGGACGGTGGGTGCGATCGTAGGCAGACGCTCAGCGGCCGTCCCCACTAGGGCCCGCACAGCGCATACACCGTCAGTTCGCCCGCCTTCACTTCCTCGGTGCTCTGGTTTTCGGCTGAGTATTCCCAACCGGTGCCCGCTTCCGTTGGGGCCGACACGAGAGCGACAACTTCGACCGGTTTCGGCCTGAATCCACCGCCAACGAGAACGTCGCCCGCCGGGCAGGCCACCTGTATGGCGACTTTGTTGCCTTCCACTCCCGCGGGCGGAACCGCTTTGGTGTTGGTGGCGGTCTTCGTCACGATCGCACCGATGGAGCCGGTCGCCCCTTTGGCTCCGGTCGCGCCCACTCCCGTGGCACCCGTAGCTCCGCTGGCACCGGTGGCGCCCGTGGCACCGGTGGCTCCGCAACACCTGCGCCCGCCGCACCCGTGGCACCGGTAGCTCCTGTAGCACCGGTGGCGCCCGCAGCGCCGGTCACGCCGGTTGACCCCGTGGCTCCGCTGAGACCGGTAACCCCCGTCGCCCCTTTGGCTCCCACTGCGCCCGTTTCACCAGTGGCCCCCGTGGCACCGGTGGCTCCGGTTTCGCCGGTGGCTCCGCTTGTCCCGCTGGTCCCCGCGGCACCCGTGGCACCCGTGGCTCCTGTCACTCCCTGCAGTCCGCTCGCTCCGGTCGCTCCATCGGCTCCGTTACTGCCGGTTGCGCCCGTTTCACCAGTGGCTCCGGTGGCTCCGGTGGCTCCGGTCGCTCCGGTGGCGCCGGTCGCTCCGGTGGCGCCGGTCGCTCCGGTGGTCCCGCTCGCCCCCGTTTCACCCGTGGCTCCAGTCATGCCGTTGGTTCCGTTCGATCCGTTGCTTCCGTTGCTACCGGTCGGACCCTGTGCGCCGGTTGCACCTTTCGCGGCGGCAGCCCCGGGTTCACCCTGCAGGCCGCGCGCTCCGGTGGCCCCATCGGCACCCGCGAGTCCTGGAGAACCCTGAAGCCCGTTGGCGCCCGAGGGACCCTGCGGCCCGGCGGCACCCTGCGGTCCGGCGACACTGGGACCCGCCGGACCTCTGTCCCCCTTCAGCTGCGCCAGAACGCCCGGCTTGATCTGTCGGGTGGAGGTGATCAGGTAGTGGTCGGCCGCCATCGCTCCGCTGCTCATCGAAAAGACGAGCGCGAGTGTTGCCGCCACGTTGGCATAGGTTAACCGCGGACGCATCGAATGGCCTCCTTGCTCTTTTGAGCTCTCCCCGCTTCGCCGTCCGGTTGGCTCATTGGCCGAGCGAACGCTCACCGCGAAAGGACCGAAAAAAATCGGCTTTATGCCGATCGATTTTCTTTGCTGAGGGCCGTTTGTGCAATAGACCGGGTGCCTCATATCGCGTTCAGGACTGAACGCTCGGCGTGGCGACGCCCTGCCCGTGCGGGCGCACCCACGAGAGGGCGCGCACAGCGACCTTGGGCTGGCTCAGTCGTAGTGGTCCGGCGCGTGACTGAGCTGCGACCAGCTGTCACGATCGTGCCCGAAGACGATCAGCGGGTCCATTTCGCGGGCCAGACCCTTGAGACGCTCAAGCGACCGCTTGGCATTCTCGCGCGAGTCGAGCACCCGAAGAGCTCGCCTTCCGTCCCACTGGGACAGATCGTCAACGGCGTCAGCGGTGAGAAGCACCGGGCCGGTGTCCTCCAGGTCGAGCAGGAGCGACATGTGTCCGGCCGAGTGGCCGGGTGTCTCCAGCAGGCGGATCTTCCCGTCGCCGAAGACGTCGTGCTCGCCTTTGAGCGCCCGCCAGTCGAGCCCGGCCCTCTCGAAGTCGGCACGGACATAGCCATGAACGTGCGGCGGTTCTGCGGCGCGGGCGCCGGCGAGCTCCCGCTCATGCACCAAGACAGTTGCGCCAGGGAAGTGCCCGAGAGCGCCGGTGTGGTCGATGTGCAGGTGCGTCTGCACGAGGTGTGAGACCGATTCCGGGGCGACGCCGAGCCGGCGCAGCTGAGCGAGGCAATGCTGCTCCTCGCTCATGTGCACGCGGAACTGGTCGGCAAGAGCACCCCAGTGCGCGCGGGCATCGCGGGCCACCGCGAGTGGGTTGCCGCCATCGACGACGACGTCGCCCTGTGGGTGGCGAATCAGAAAGAACGGCACCGGCACGTCGACCCCGCCCACCTCGAGCGTTCCGCTGCTGAAGAGGTAGAGCAAGATGCCCGCGGCCACATGGAGATCGTACCCTCGGGCAGATGGCGCGTGGATCCACCCGGCCGGCGGCGCTCGGCTTTCGTCAGCCGCCTACGCGAGTCAGCTGACCGCCGTCGACGGGCAGCACGGCACCGGTGATGAACGCCGCCTCCTCGGAGTGCAGGAACAGGCTTGCGTAGGCGACATCCCAGCCGGTGCCCATCTTCGCGCGAAGCGGGACCATCGCGTCGCGCCGAGCGCGAACCTGCTCGCGAGGCACGTGACGCCGGGCGGCCCATGCGTCGATCGCCATGGGCGTGTCGAGCAGTCCAGGCATGATCGTGTTGACGCGGACACCGTGCGCGGCATTCTCGACTGCCAGTGAGTGGCTGAGCACGTTGACGCCCATCTTCGAGATGCGATAGGCGGTGAGGGGAACGGACGCAGCAATCGCTGCGATCGAGGAGATGTTCACGATCGAACCCGAACCCTGTTCCCGCATCACCGGCACGATCGCCTGGCAGGACAGCAGGCAGCCCTTGAGGTTGACCGCGATGATGTGATCGAAGGCCTCCTCACTGAGGCTCAGTGGGTCAGCGTCGCCGGTGCCGATGCCGACGTTGTTCTGCAGGAAGTCGATGCGCCCCCAGGCGTCGAGACAGCCTGCGGTAAACGCGCGGCAGTCGGCCGCGCTGGTCCAGTCTGCGGCCACGCATTCCGCGACGCCACCCTCCTCAGCGATCATCCTGGCCGTCTCGCGCGCGGAGTCGATGTCGCGATCGACCAGCAACACCTTCGCGCCCTCGCGGGCGAAGACGATTGCCGCTGCTCGGCCGGTTCCAATCGTCTCGCCCGGGGACTGTCCCGCGCCAACGACGATGCCGACCTTTCCCTCCAGCCTCATCGAGTCCTCAGCCGTCACCCGGCCGACGGGCGAACGAGCCGGGCGTCTGTCCCCCGAGCAGGGGCTCGTCCTCGACCTCGACCCTGGTCGACTCGAGAAATCGGCTGACCATGTTGTAGTAGCTGACCAGCAGAATCAGCTCGGTCGCCTCGCGCGATCCGTAGCGATCGATGATCTGTTCGAGCGCCTCGTCAGAGAGCCGCACGTCGCGGCTGACCTCATCGGCGACACGGCAGATCAGATTTAGCTCCTCATCGGGGCCGGCGACAATGTCCTGGCTGCCGATCGTCCTGATCTCCTCATCGGTCACGCCGACGCTCCTGGCGAGCTGCTCATGCTGAGCCCACTCATAGGAAGCGCGCGTGGCGTGCGCGACTCTCAGTACTGCTATCTCCCGGCGCCGCGCATCGAGTCCGGTGGACAGCACGGCGCGCCCGAGCGCCATGAACGGGCGCACCGCTCGCGGCGCGCCGGCAACCATGCGAAAGACGTTCAGGGGCGGAAGGTCGGCGAGCAGCTTCTGGTGCTCGGGGTCGAGCTCGTCGTCGCTGGGAAGCGGGATCTTCGGGGGCACGCGGGGACTCCAGCTATCTGTTGGGCTCGCGCCACATCCGCCAGAGCGGCGGTCCGTCCTTGGCGTATCGGCACTCCTCGACGACCTCGAAGCCGTTGCGTTCGTAGAGCACCACATTGCGGGCCGTTGATGCCTCGAGATAGGCTGGTACGCGGTCGCTGTCGCAGCGCTCCAGCACCCCGCGCAACAGCGCCGCACCATAGCCCCGGCCCTGCCAGGCGGGCGTGATGCCGATTATCGGCAGGTACCAGTGCTCGGGCTCACGTGGATGCTTCTTCTCGATCCCCATGAGTGCCCTGAGCAGCCGCGGCGTGTCGCCGCGCAGGGTGCGCACGATCGGTGGCAGCAGAAGCAACTGGGAGAGCGGGCCCATGTGCCATGTACCCGGTGGCATCCAGAGCGCGGCGCCGATCAGTCGCTCGTGTGTGTAGCCCTCGTCCTGTGGCAGCCAGATGCGCCTGATGAACGTCGAAAACCCGCGTTCGAGCGCGCGCATGCGCGCAGTGTCGTCGCGGACGATCCAGCTGAAGTGCGGGTCCTCGTAGAACGCCCGGGCAAGCGCACGCGCGACCGGCTCCACATCCGCGCCGGTCATCTTGCGGATGTCGCTGCCATCCGGCCGCGGACGATCGGAGTCACTAGGAGTGGGGACTTCTACCTCGGATGCCATCAATGCGCTCCCCCCTTCGGTGTGCTTGGCACCGCGACTCTACGCCCGTCCGGCGAACCAATCAAGCATGCGGTGCCGCTCGATAGCGACCCTGCAACCAACGCTTCGCTGACTCTTCGGGGGCACTTAGGCGCCTGATAGCAGCGGGGATCAGCCTTGTTTCTGACCCCTCGAGAAAGAGGGCACAGTTACTAGCGAAAGCGATGACACCATGATCGCCACCTCCGACACGCTCACCAACCGCTCTATCAACGCGATAACCGAGCAGTTCGATCCCCTGGCCTGCCTGGACAGCCGTGATCGCCGCCGAGCCATGGCCGTCGAAGCGGGCACGCCCGGCCGCTACATCGAGGTCCAAGGCCCCGACCAAGCGCTCCTGATACCGCTGGGCGAGGAGGTGCTCCGCGTCGGGCGCGGTCTCGGCGTCGATCTGCATCTCGACGACAGCTCGGTGTCGCATCGCCACGCGATCATGGTCCCGAGCGCCTCCGGCACGCGGATCCTCGACGACCGCGGCCTCAATGGCACCTTCGTTAATGGGCGGCGCATCGAGGATGTCGAGTTGCGCGACGGCGACGTCATCACGATCGGGCGCTTCGAGCTGCGATACACGCAGATAGAGGCAGAGTTCAGCGCAGCGTCGCGGCGCCGTTCTTTCCGGCGCTGCGCATGAACGCCTCGGTCGCGGCCACGTCGAGCGGACGGGCGAAGAGGAACCCCTGCCCGCTGTCGCAGTCCTCATCTTTGAGCTTTGAAAGCTGCTGGCGTTGTTCGATGCCCTCGGCAAAGGTCTCGATGGAGAGAGCCTTGCCGAGTTGCACGAGGGTGTGGATGAGCGTCTCGCCCTCTTTGTTCTGGCTCAATCCAGCAATGAATGACCGGTCGATCTTCAGCGCGTCGACCGGGAAGCGCTGCAGATGGGCGAGTGATGAGTAGCCGGTGCCGAAATCGTCGATCGCTACGCGAACGCCGAGTTGCTTGACGGCGACCAGCCGGCGAGCTGTCTCCTCGACATTGCGCATCAGCGTCGTCTCGGTGATCTCGATCGTCAGCGCTTCCGGCTCGAGGCCGCTCGAGGCGAGCGCGCCTCCGATGTCGGCGATCAGTTGATCGCTGTCGAGCTGGCGCCCGGAGACGTTGACGGCCATGCCGATCGCATACCCCGCCTCTCTCCACGCAGCGCACTGAGCGCAGGCTTGGTCGAGAACCCATTTACCGATCTCCGTGATCAGCCCCGTCTCCTCGGCCAGCGGGATGAACTCGTCGGGCGGGACGACGCCGCGCAGTGGGTGCCTCCAACGGATCAGCGCCTCCACACCCGTGGTGCTCATGTCACTCAGGGCGATCGTGGGCTGGTAGACGAGGTAGAACTCTTTCCTCTCGACGGCGTCCTGCAGGTCCATTTCCAGTTCCAAGCGGTTCTGGATGGTGTCCATCATGCCGGTCTCAAAGACGGCGTAGCGGTTCTTGCCGTCCCACTTGGCCTGGTACATCGCGATGTCCGCCTCGCGCAGCAGCTCCTCGGCGGAGGTTCGGACACCCACGGCGATCCCGATGCTCGCGCTGACGGTGAAGCGAGTCTCCTCGCCCGCTCCTAGGCGGAATGCGGGCTTGAGCGCTTCGAGCAGCCGCTCAGCGATCACCTCGGGTCCGGCCTCGAGCGAAAGCTCCTCGCAGATCACGACGAACTCATCGCCACCGAGGCGGCCCAGCGCATCGGAGCCGCGGACCACTCCATCAAGCCTCGCCGCGACCGCCTGAAGGAGCTGGTCTCCAGCTGCGTGCCCAAGGGTGTCGTTGACGCTCTTGAAGTTGTCGATATCGACAAACAGGGCCACGACCTGGGCTTTGCTGCGAGCGCCCCGCGCCAGCATCTGCTCCACGCGATCCAAGATCAGCGTCCTGTTCGGCAGCCCGGTCAGGGCGTCGTGCGTCGCCAGGAATCCGAGCTCCTCCTCGCGGCGCTGCAGCTCCTCGTCCGTTCGCTGGCGCTCGGTGTCGAAGCACTTGGAGATCCGCACGAGGCTGAACTCGAGCGTCAGCTGCAGGATGTTCAGAGCCTGCGAGAGCGCCTCCTCAGATACGCCCAGCTGTGCGGCGCTCTCTCGCAGCACCTCGGCCACCGAGTCACGCCACCACAGGCAGCGCTTCGTCAGTTGGTTCAGCGACGCCGCGCGATGAGCCGCCAGCTCCCCGTAGATGACCCAGGTTTCCTTGCCGCCCTCGATCGCCGCCTCGACTCCATCGCCCGAGAGCCAGCGGGACAGCGCGATCGTGGAGCTCTGGTTAATTCGCTGAAAGCGGTCTCGAACCACGGCGTCGACATCATGGCCGCGCCCACTGCTTCGCGCCGTCGTCAGCTCGAGAACGTCGGCGGCCCGCGCCTTCAGCGCCTCGCCGAGGGGATGGACATCGTCCCTCAGCTCGGACAGTGAGCCTGGAGGCGCCGGGGCGTGCGCCGCACTCGCGCCAGGGGATTCCCCTTGGGTTGCCATCACATCATGATCGGCCAAGAGCACAAACTCCTTGAGTCCAGCGTGCCGAAAGCACGCGGTCCTGTGGCGCTCAGCCCTCAGACGCTGTTGAAGCTCCCGATGATGCGTCCGTCTCAGCCGCCCGAACGGCTACAACCGAAGCGAACTGCTCGACATCATCAAGGAGCTCCCATAGCGCCCAGTTCGTCGCGTGCGTTGCACGGATCAGTGCTGTGAACGGCGGCGTGCCCGGCCATTGCGAATTTCCTCTGAGCCATACCGTAGGGCCACGTCTTTGCACTCGGGCACGGCGTTGAAGTTGGGGCTCGCTTCAGAGAGAAAGGGATAGGTGATGGACGAGGGGTTCGTCTGTCCGCCGTCGAGCTGTCCGAAGAGGTGACCGACCTCATGGGTCATCGCATCGCATAACCACTGAAAGGACTCGTCGTCCTGCTGCCAGCCTGTCCATATGGACGCGTTTATCGTGATCGTGCACTTCTGAACTTCGGTCCACATCTCGACAACGGAGTTGCTCGGTTCGGGACCCGTCGTGCGTTCATAGTCAGAGTTGGGAAGTTGATGAGCAGCCGTGGCGATTGAGGGCGTGCCGCACGCCGGCACACCGTGCCAATACCTCTCTGCGAGTTTCAGCGAAAGCGCGACAGGATTGGTGCTCGAGCGTTGCGTCGGCATGCGGACCTTCGCGACTGCCGCCGATGCCTGTCGGCGTACCGTCTCCGAAGCGCTCGGACGCTGACTGCGGCCGGCGTGAGCGCCGGCGGATGCAGGCGCCAGAAGCGCGGTGAGCAGCAGGACGGCGATGAGAAGACGAGGCATGCCACATGTTCGGGGCATTCGGCGCCCGGCTCTTCCTCCCGGCCGGGTGATCCTCGGGGGAGGGACGGGGTAGGCGAGGGTCAGGCGCGCCTCACCCGGCCGTGGGCCTAACATGGCCAGAGTACACAACGCGTCGCGTGTGAGCGGGGTCCTTGCGGCAGTTCTCGGATGCGCACCTGGCAGCATTGGGAGTGCTGGCGCTGGCCGCCGGCCTGTCGGTGTGGGCGCCGCGTCGCCACCCTGGCCGATGGATCATTCCGGCGGAGCGTGCACTGGCGCTCGTGATCTTTGCGGGCTGGGCAGGGGAGTACGTGGCGGACGTCGTGCTGGGCACCTGGACGATCCAGTACGACCTTCCGCTGCAGCTCACCGACGCGGTCTCGGTGGTCGCGATCCTCGCCCTGTGGAGCCGCCGCATGCTGCTCGTCGAGCTCGTCTACTTCTGGTCGCTGACAGCCTCGCTACAGGCTGTGCTGACTCCGGACCTGTTCTCGAGCTTCCCGAGCGTCTACTACTTCACGTATTTCATCTACCACATCGGCGCGATCGTGGCCGCATGCTTCCTGGTGCTCGGCTGCCGCGTGTACCCGCGGCCCGGGGCGGTTTGGCGAGTCTACGCAGCGACGCTCGCGTTCGCCGCCATCGCAGCGGTCGGCGACGTTCTCAGCGGTGGCAACTACATGTATCTGCGCGAAAAGCCCGAACACAGCTCGCTGCTCAGCCTGATGGGGCCGTGGCCGTGGTACATCGCCTCGACCGTTGCGCTTGGGCTCGTCCTGCTGCTGGTCGTAAACCTGTTCACCGACTGGGTCCGCCGCCACGACCTCGCCTACGCGGGAGCGGCGACCGAGGGCGGGCTCATCACGAACACCGGCGAGCGCTGAGAGGGTTCGGATGCCCGGCCGCTCGCCCGCCGCAGCGAACAGGCCTAGGACGAGCGAGAGTCGCTGTGCGGAACCGGGCCGACGTCGGTCAGCGCGCGCTTTCGGTCGAAATAGCAGACCAGCCGGCTCACCTTTCCCTGACGGAACTGGAACATGCTCGCCCCCTTCGCCCGCATCTGCCCGAGCTCGAGCCCGCTGGCCTTGCCACGTGCGATCACGCGAACGAGCACGAGCACGCGCTCCTCATCGACCTCGCGGAACTCCTCTGCACCCGCCCGGTGCTCCTCCCAGGCACTGAGGAAATCGCGGAAACCCTCCTCCATCCCGGCCAGCCCGTTCCACTGACCGGCTGTCGGCCCGTCGGCGATCACGAATTCGATCTCAGGATGCGCCCACTCGACCGAGCTGTAGTCCCCGCGCTCCCAGGCGGAGAAGATCGAGCGCACGAGGTCGAGGTGAGCCGAGGACATCGGGGCAAGTATGCAGACTGCTGAGCACAATGAAGCCTCGTGCGATCGCGGAAGGAGCGCCGCGTCGCACCGGCGAGGCGCAGCGCACGGCCGGCGCTGCCAATAGACTGCCCTTGGGGAGCCTCTAAAATGACGACCGGAGGTTTTGTTATGAGCATCCGACACACGCTCGGGAGTCAGGTGTGCAGGAGCAGCGCACTCGCCGCCGCGGCCGTGCTGGCGAGCGCCGGTGTCGCGCTTGCGTCAAATGCGATCAGGGGCGCTTCATACTCCGGCAGCTACAAGGGAAGAGTCGGGGACGAGATCTCGTTCACTGTCTCGGCGAACGGCAAGCGGGTCACCGACCTGTCCGTGACCACGCCCTTCAAATGCAGCGGAGGCTGCGGCGGCGTGGAGAGCCCGAGCGGAGGCTCGGCGGCCATCTCCACGAAGGGCAAGTTCAAGGCCACGCTGAAGCTGACGGAGCCTGGCTCGACCACGAGCTACGGCAGCGACACAGTCAGCGGCACGTTTCTGAAGCACGGCAAGGCAGCGGGCACGGTCACCTCGCACTTCAAAAGCGGCAGTTCCGGCGAGACCGTGAGTTGGACCGCGACCAGCTGAGCGCGACCGATGCGCTACGCGGCAGTCGGCGGTCCGAACCAGGTGCTCAGCGCTTCAGGGAGTCCGACGTGGGTTCGGTCTCCGACCCAGGCAACGTATCCGTCGGGACGGATCAACACGGCAGCGGGAGCGGTGACCGCGCCAAGTACCGGAAGCTCCCACAGGCCGGCACATTGAGCATCCATCAGCTGGACCCGGTCAACCCACGGAGTGATGTCAAGGCCGCCGGGCTCGCCGAGGTTGAGCAACAGCGGCTTGGCGCCGTGGAGCAGCTCGAAGACTCGCAGCGGGCCGTCGGCGGTGACGAGGTCCAGATCGGGCATGCGGCGTCCGAGCAGCGGATGTCCCTCGCCGAGGTCGTAGTGAATGTCCAGCCCCGAGTGGATCCCGGCGAGCCGTTTACGAGGCTCGTCCATGCTCGCCAGCTCTGAGACCACATCGACCAGGGCCTTGGTGCGCTCGTCCGTGCGCTGAAGCGCGGTCTGCGCCATCGTGTGCTGAAGCGCTCGGGCAGCGACCGGGTGGCGCTCGTGCTGGTAGGTGTCGAGGAGGGTCTCGGGGGAGGTCCCGTTGACCACCTGAGCCAGCTTCCATCCGAGGTTCACCGCGTCCTGTACACCTAGGCTGAGGCCCTGTCCACCCGCCGGGTAATGCACGTGCGCGGAGTCGCCGGCGAGTAGCACTCGTCCCGCGCGGTAGGCGGCTGCCTGACGTGTCATGTCGGTGAACCTCGAGATCCAGGTGGGGCTGTGGATGCCGAAGTCGGTGCCGTACACCGTGATAAGCGCCTCGCTGAGATCGCGCAGGGTAGGCTCGCTGCTGGGACCGAGCTACCGCTCGGTCACCATGACCCGCACCGGCCCTCCGTCCATGTAGACCACCTGGCCGTCGTGGATCTCGTACTCCAGCCTGCCGAGGGCGTGGACGCCGACGGCGTCACGGCGGGTGCCGAGCGTCGGCTCCTCGGTCATCTCGACCTCGGCGATCAGGTTGCTTCTCGTCGGATCCCACCCGGGGAACTCGATGCCGGCTGCTTTACGGATGACACTGCTTCCTCCGTCGCAGCCGACGAGATACTGCGCCAGCAGCGACTGGTGGTCGGCCAGCTCGACCTCGACGCCGGTGTCGTCCTGCGCGAAGCCCGTCACCTCACATCCGTAATAGATCCGGACCGGCAGCTCTGCGATCCAGGCAGCCATGATCCGCTCGATCTGGTTCTGCCAGATCCCGAGCGAATATGGATGACGCGTCGGGAAGTCGCTCATGTCCAACACGGTCGTGCCGAACGTCGCGACCTGGGCCACCTGTCCCTCGGCGAGGAACCGATCGGCGACCCCACGTTGATCCAGCACCTCGATCGTACGCGAGTGGAAACCGCCCGCCCGCGAGCCGACGAGTACGTGATTTGAACGCCGCTCGACAATCGCGACGTCGACCTTGGCCAGCGCCAGCTCGGCCGCCAGCATCATCCCCGTCGGACCACCTCCGGCGATCATCACCGCGTGCTCACTCATAGCAACGCTCTCACCGGATCCGGCGACGACAACACACGCATTTCGCGACTCCCATGTCCGTAGGTTCTGGTCTCAGCCGGCGGTTATACAGCACGACGCGAAGCTTCATGAGGGCCTCCCAGGTGTTATAAATTGGAGGTGGAGAGGACAGGTGGGAGAGCTTTACCGCGCCTCTGCACCATGATGAGCTGCTGGCCGACTGGGATCGGGCTCGCGGTCACAAACGCGTGCTGTGGAACGAGATAGAGTCCCCGATCGTCGCGGTATCGGCTGCAGACCCCGTGCGTAAGCGGGGTTTACCAGCCCCAACCAGTGGAGATGGCGGATGGCCGAACTCACACCACCGGCAGAGGGAATGGTGCTGACTCACTTCATCGTCTCGGACGACGTCGAGCGCTCTCGGCGCTTCTACACCGAGGTGCTCGGCGGCACGTTGGAACGCTCCGGAGAACCGACCAACGTCGCGCTCGCCAACAGCTGGATCGTCATCAACGGGGGCGGAGACCCGACCGACGACAAGCCCGCCGTCACCCTGGAGACGCCTCGCGACCTCGACCGGGTCAGCAGCTTTCTCAACATCCGCGTCAAGGACATCGAGGCCGTGTACGCCGAGTGGAGCGCCCGTGGTGCTCAATTTCTGACGCCGCCGAAGCAGCACCAGTTCGAGATCCGTTGCTACATCCGCGATCCCGACGGTCATCTGATCGAGGTGGGGCAAACCACAGACCCTGAGGGGGACTGGACCCCCCCGCAGTGGCTGTCGAGTACGGCCGGCGAGGAGCCCGAGTGAATGCCGAGTCCAGCAGCTAGATCCGTCGCGTCGACGGTGGACGCCGCGCGTCGCCAAGCCGGCGCCTTATGATCGCTGTCGTGGGCGGCACGCGGCCGAATGTCTTCGCCGAGAGGTTCAGCAGGGAACGCTCCGGCCTGCGGGCCGAGCCGGTCGTGAGGGCAGCGGGTGGCGAGCTGCTCGGTGGGACGCTGTACGAGCTGGCTCCGCGCCGCGAGGGCGTCCCCCTGCACATCCACCACGGAATGGAGGAGCTGGCCATCGTGATCTCCGGCCGGCCAACGCTACGGACGCTCGAGGGCGAGTCCGAGCTCGCGCCCGGGGACATCGTTGCCTTCCCCCGAGGCCGCCGGGGCGGCCACACGCTGGCAAATCGAACCGACGAGCCCGTGCGGTACCTGATGGTCTCCAACAAGGTGCTGCCCGAGCTGGTGGAGTATCCCGAGGATGGCACGATCCGCGCCCTGACCCGAGGCATGTTCGACCCGCCCAGGGCGGACGAAGACCCGGCCGACCGCCTGAATCTGCGCTTCAAGCGCTCAGACGCCGAGGAGCAGTAGCTCGGACACGTCGTCCTGCCGGAGACGAGACGGATGCTTCGGCAGGAGCGGCCAGACAGTTCGCCCGGCCGCCTCTAGCAGGGGCCGATTCGGCCCAACGCGTCCGCGTTTGCCGTTTGCGCCGTGCGGGTAATGCCAGGAACGCCGGGAGCAAGGATGAGCCACTCATCCGCGAACGTCGACATGGGAGGACAGATGACGGTGGGAGGCAGAGTGGGATGGGCGATGTCCGGGTCGCGAGGGCAGCAGCTCCGCTGGGGCCTCCGACTGTTTGGCGTCCTTGCGCTGGTCGCCTGGGCCGCCCTCGCGGCGCCCGCCGCCCGAGCAGCGGTGACGCCCGAACAGGATCCGTTCTACAACTACGAAGGCTCGACACCGCTCAAGCGCATCGCGCCCGGAACGGTCTTGAAGACGCGGACGGTCTCCTTCCACATCGCCGAGATCCCACTTCCGATCACGGCGGTGCAGCTCCTGTACCGCTCCACCTCGGAGGTCGGCAATCCCACAGTCAACGTGACCTCGGTGCTGTTGCCGCCCGTACGGCTCGCCACCCCGACGGTCCTCTCTTATCAGTCGTTCTACGACAGCCTGAGCACCGAAGACGACCCGTCCTACGCGATCTCGGGTGGCTTCTCGATGGGGGGCGAAATACCGCAGGTCGAGTCTGTACTGATCGCACCGGCGCTACTCGCGGGCGAGACCGTCGTCGTCCCCGACACCGAGGGCGAGGAAGCGGACTTCAGCGCCGGGCCCGTGTACGGCTACAACACGCTCGATTCGCTACGGGCGGCGCTCAGCTCGCCTGCCACCGGGCTGACGGCCAACACCAAGATCGGCTTGGCGGGCTACTCCGGTGGCGCGATCGCGACGGAGTGGGCCGCGCAGCTAGCACCCACCTACGCACCCGAAATCAACTCGGACATCGTCGGCGCAGCGATGGGCGGGGTGCTTGTCGATCCCGCGCACAACCTGAAATATGTCGAAGGCAGCAGCAAATGGGCATCGATCATTCCGATGTCGCTGGACGGCCTATCCCGAGCCTTCCATGTCGATTTCACCCCCTATCTCAGCGAATACGGGCAGGAACTCCTCAGGGAGGATCAGCACGACTCGATCACCAATGAGCAGGAAGTCCCCGGCCTCACCTGGTCTCAACTGGCCAAGCCGGAGTACCCGACGCCCGAAGCGATCCCGGTCTTCGTGCGCATCGCAAACGCGCTCATCGTGGGCCACGAAGGGACTCCGACGGTCCCGTTCCTCATCGGGCAGGGCAACGGCGGCGAAGAATTCGAAGGGACTTCAGGTAGCAAGCCGGGGATTGGACCGGGCGACGGTGTCATGATCGCCGGTGACGTGCGAAGCCTCGCTCGCGAATGGTGTAGCCGGGGCGTCGCCGTGCAGTACACCGAATACCAGCATCTCGGGCATATCGAGGGCGCGGGTCCATGGTTGCCTGAGGCCGCGGCCTGGCTCGCGGGGCGATTCGCAGGCCTCGCTGCGCCCCAAGACTGCGCGGAAATTGCACCGGGTAACTCGCTGGCACCGATCAAGGAAGCAAAGTAGCGATCTCCGCCCGGGCGATGGTCGGCCCGGGCGCACCGTGATGAAGGAGCCTAGGGGCACAACCGGAGCCACCGGTCCGACCGGACCACAAGGGCCGACCGCTCCGGCTGGGAGCGCGGCGGTTGCGACGTTCGCAAGCGCCCCGGGGCGTTCCCAACGGCGACTGCCTGTACTCACGATGCTGGCGGGCCAGGGCAACGGCTACTGCCCGGCCAAAACGACGGGCTTCTCCCTCAGCCACGGGGGTGGTGGCCTGTACCTCACGGCGCGGGCCACGATTCGGCGCGCGCCCTTATGCGTCGCAAGCGATCGCGCGAGAGAGCAGTAGCTCGCGCTCGCGCTCGTTGTCGCACAGGTCGGCTGCGCGCTCGAACTCGCCGCGTGCCTCAGCCAGCCGCCCCAGGCGCAGGAGGACGTCGCCACGCACGCTGGGCAGCAGATGGTAGCCGCGCAACGCGGGCTCATCGGCCAGCGAATCGACTAGCTCGAGCCCGGCCTCAGGACCGAAGGCCATAGTCACGGCGACAGCACGGTTGAGCTCCACGACGGGGGAACCGGTGAGCGCCGCCAGCCCGTCGTAGAGCGCGACGATTCTCGGCCAGTCGGTCTCAATGACGCTCGGGGCTCGCGCGTGGCAGGCAGCGATCGCGGCCTGCAGCGTGTACGGACCGAGCGCGCCGCTGAGCTCCTCGGCATGCCGCAGCGCGTCAAGGCCGCGTTGCACGAGTAGACGGTCCCAGCGCGCCCGGTCCTGATCGGCGAGCAGCACCGGCTTTCCCTCCGGCCCGACGCGCGCCCGCAGCCGCGAGGCTTGCAGCTCCATCAGGGCCAGCAGGCCTTGGGCCTCGGCCTCGCGGGGCATCAGCGCCGCAAGGATCCGTCCGAGGCGTAGGGCGTCCTCGCACAGGGCGGGGCGGATCCAGTGCTCGCCGGCGGTGGCCGCGTAGCCCTCGTTGAACGCCAGGTAGATCACCTCCAGCACGGCCGACAGACGCTCGGCCAGCTCCTCGCGGGCGGGGACCTCAAATGGCACGTGTGCCTCTGCGAGTGTGCGCTTGGCGCGAACGATGCGCTGCGCGACCGTGCCCTCGGAGACGAGAAACGCGCGCGCGATCTCTGGCGTCGACAGGCCGCCGAGCAGACGCAGCGTCAGCGCAACGCGCGCCTCCCGGGACAAGACCGGATGACACGTCATGAAGATCAGGCGCAGGACGTCGTCCTGAACGTCGGCGACCGGTGCGGCGAGGTCGGGGCGGTCGAGTTGCTGCAGGGTTTCCAGCTCGCGCCCGATCAGCTCGTGCTTGCGCTCGAGTGTGACGCGCCGGCGCAGTGCATCGATGCCGCGGCGCTTGGCGGTGGCCATGAGCCATGCGCCCGGCTTGTCCGGGATCCCCGACTCAGGCCATTGCTCGAGCGCGGCGACGAGCGCGTCCTGGGCCAGGTCCTCGGCCACCGCCACGTCGCGGACGATGCGAGTCAGCGCAGCTATCAACCGGGCTGACTCGATGCGCCAGACGGCGTCGATCGCACGGTGGGTGGCCGACAGCGTCACGCGCCTAACTCTGGGCTGCTTGCTCGCGCAGCCGTTCATTGGCCTCGCGGAGCTCCGGCGTGAGCTGCTCGCCGAAGTCGTCGGCCTCGAAGATCTGGCGCAGCTCGATCTCGACACCGCCGTCGAACGGCGCACGCTTGAGCCACTCGATCGCCTCCTCGCGGGACGCGCACTGCCAGATCCAATAGCCCGCGACAAGCTCCTTGGCCTCGGTGAAGGGACCGTCGGTGACCGTGCGCTCGCCGCCCTTGAAGCGGACCTTTGCCCCCTTGGAGGTCGGGTGCAGGCCCTCGCCGGCCAGCATCACGCCTGACTTGACCAGCTCTTCGTTGTACTTCGTCATCGCCCCCAGAGCCTCGGTGCTGGGCATCTCGCCCGCCTCGGACTCGGGGCTCCCGGGGACCAGAACCATGAAACGCATTTGTGTCTCCTTGTGGTGGATGAGGTGGTTTTCTACCCCACGTCGAACGAGATCGGCCGAAATCGACGGGCCCCGCATTTTTTTCTCGTACGACGTCCGCCGCGGGGCTGGCTAGGCTGGGGCCGCCCGAGCGGGCGGACGGCACGCGCGCTCCTGGGTTTGGACGAAGCTGACGCGTCCGCTCTACTACGTGCGAGACGATCGCTTAGCCCATCGTAAAGGAGCAGTCTCGGGAGCCGGCGTTCGGGCGAATGCTCGGGACCGGTCATTCGCCCCGTGCTCTGGTGACTAGCCCTTAAACCCAAAAGTCCCGGGCGAGCGCGCGGCGTGTCTGCCACAGCGAGTCCTTCTCGGTGAAGCCGGCCACGCCCGCGCCTTGGTCCGCGTCGGGCACCTGCCAGCCGCCGCTGACCGCTCCGGTGAGTCCCGCCGAGAGTGCCTCGAAACCCTGCGCCGTGTACAGATCCGCCTCGACTCCGCGGTTGATGATGAACTTCAACTGGCGCACTGCCTGCTGGTTCTTCGAGAGCAGGACCTCGACCAGCGCATCCACCTCGGCATCCAACCGCTCGTCGGGAACGACCCGATTCCAGAGTCCGAGCTGCACCGCGCGGACCGCCGGGTGCAGCGCGCCGAGGAGGTTGACCTCCGTGGTCATGCGCCTGCCGATCAGCCGCGCCAGGCGTGTCGTGCCGCCCCAGCCAGGTGTGATACCGACGTCGACCTCGGGCATCCCCCAGCGAGCGCGTTGCGTGGCGACGACGAAGTCGCAGGCCATCGTGATCTCAAGCCCGCCGCCGACAGCGAATCCGTCGACCGCCGCCACGGTCACCTTGTCAAGCTCCTCGAGCGCGTTGGCCATGGCCTGATAGAGGCGGGCGCGGCGCATGACGCCGTTGGCGTCGCCCCATGTAAACATCTCGGTGATGTCGTCGCCGGCGCAGAAGGTATCTCCGGCCCCCTGGATCACGAGCACCTTGAGAGCCGTCGAGGCCTGGACCTGGTCGATCGCCCTGATGAGCTCGTCGCTCAGCGCGATTGAGAGCGCATTTCTCTTCTCGGGGCGATCTAGCGTTATCCGCGCGATCGCCCCGTCCTCCGTATAGCGAAGCAACTCGAAATCAGTTGTGGTGCCGTTGGTGTTGATCATGGCGCTAGTAGTACCATCGAGCAACTAGTTGCGCAACAGATTCATTTGCGAGCGAAAACCAGTTGTCCGCCAGGAACCACACCCCGCGCCGCCCGGATGGGATTGAGCGCGCCGCCGACATACTCGGCGACCGCTGGAGGATCCTCGTCCTGCGCGAGGCGTTCTACGGCGTGCGCCGATATGGCGAGATGGTCCGCAACCTGGGAATTGCCCGCAACGTGTTGGCCTCGAGACTCAAGGTGTTGGTCGAAGATGGGCTGCTCGAGCGCCGGTGCTACCGGAAAGACCCTGATTGGTACGAGTACGTCCTTACGGATGCGGGGCGCGATCTCTACGGCACCATCCTCGCGACGCTGCACTGGGCTGACGTCCACCTGCCGACCGATGGAGAGCAACTGCGCCTGCGTCACAGGCCATGCGGAGAGCACACTCACGCCGAGGTCGTCTGTGCTGTCTGCGGCAAGACACTCGACCCCCGCGAGGTCCAGATCGAACTGGTCGATTAGACCTGCATCGAGCAGGGCGGCGCGCTTTCCGCCGCGCACGCGAGCATTCGATCGGGCATGCCACGTGTTCGATGCGCGCTCCCTGCCCTCGGGCGCGCAGAAACACTCGCAGAAACACTTATCGCAGGTGAGGCCGACTTTTATCTCGGGTGAGAGGAACCCTTAGCTGACGCTCATCGAAATGGCGATACTGCATGTACGCGACATCGAAGTCGCCACTGCACGACCTCCTCCTAAGAGTGTGCACACCGTCCGGTCCGCCCCCCCGCGGGCCGGACCTGTTTAACGACACGGCCGCACCGCGCCGCGCAAGCAGGCGTCTGCTCACACGGGCCGACGGTCGCGGTGTAGGGAAGTGTGGGGCTGGCGGAAGGTGGGTCATAGTTGGACCAATGGGTCGGGGACGTCGCGCTCGGTATCGATCCTGACCAGCGCTCTGGTTCGGAAGCACGGGGCGGCGTGGTCCGTCATCGTGAGGCGTATCTGTGGTTCAGCCGTTCGAGATCAGGAATTGCTCGAGGCGGTCTGCGAAGCCTGGCGCGGCGGCGACGAAGTGGCCCGCGCCTGGTGTCTTCGTGCGCTGTGCGTTGAGAGCGCTTGCAACTGCATCGCACATCCGCTCGATGGCGTCGTGGTGGGCGCCTGAGGCGACCAGCGCAGGAACCTGGGCGTCGCGCAGAACGTCGAGGGCTGGGCGCGCCTCACCTGGAGAGCGGCTGCCGTGAGCGCGTCGAACGCCGCCTAGCACCGCCTCCGGAAGCGGTCCCCGATCGCGCACCGGTGCCCCTGCGATCTTCAGAAACTCGCGTAGTGTGGCTGGTTCAGTCTCAAGCCCGTGGGTCAGGACGGCGTCTCCCATGCGTCGAAAGCGTGCCACCTCCGGATCATCGTCGGGCAGGAAGAGCGCGGGCTCGAGCAGTGTCAGCGACCGCGATTGCGCTGGTCTTCGAGTGGCGGCGATGACCGCGCCGACGGCGCCGTAGGAGTGGGCCACGATGTGCGGGCGGTTGTCGAGCAGCCCCTCGACGTCGGCGGCGTCCAGCTCGAAGTCCTGGCGCCCGCGGGGCGGCGCCGGACTCGGGTGAAAGCCGCGGCGGTACGCGCACACCAGCGTCCAGCGCTCGCTCAGGTGCTCCAGCCCAAACCACGTCGTCGCTGGACTCGCCCCGCCATGTACGAGCAGGACCTCGGGACCCGTCCCTTCGCGACTTACCGCAATCGCGGCCGTGCTCGTCCTCACGTCAACCCCGGCCAGCCGGCCTCAGCCGGCCTCCTCGAGCAGGACCGTGGCGGTTCTCTCGGCGGCCGCAGACGTGGCGAGGTGCGCGCGCATCGCCGTGAGGAAGGCCTCGCGGCCGATGCGCAGCAGGGTCGTCTCGCTCGTCGCGGTGACGCGTGGCGGTGCGCCTGACGGGGTGGAGCAGCGCGATCTCCCCGAAGCCGTCTCCGCTGTCCAGCTGCCTGATCTCGCTCCTCGCCTTTGGTGACACGGACTGACCCGTGCGTGATCGCGTAGTAGCTGTCCCCCTCCTCGCCCTCGCTGATGATCGCGGTGCCCGGCTGGACGCTCACGTAGTGTGCTTCGCGAGCGAGCGTCTCGAGCGGGGCAGCGGGGAGGGCTGAGAAGATCCCCATGTTGCGCAGCATCCCCATCTCGACGACCGGGATCGAAGCCTCTGAGTCGATCCGGCGGATCCGCCGCGCGGCTGCGAGTACCGCGATCAGGGCGAAGCAGGCCATCCCCAGGAAGGCGGCCTTGGCACCGCCGAGACCGATAAGCAGCGGAATGATCAACGCGCTGAAGATCATGCCAAGGTCGCGCATCGACTCGATCAAGGCAAAGGCGCAGACGATCACATCCAGGGGCGTGGAACGCTGTAGCAGCGTCTGGGCGGTGACACTTTGCATGGTGCGCGCAGCGCCGACGACCACCAGTAGCAGCACCGCGACGAGCACCGTGGAGGCCAGTGCCAGTGCGCCGAGAGCCAGACCGCCTATGAGGGTGGCGGCAGCTAGAGGCAGTGCGAGCCGGCGGCCCGCGAACAGCACCGCGATGGTGGCGCCGAGCAGGCCGCCCGCGCCGAAGGCAGCGCTCAGGTAGCCCGCAGCACCTGGTCCGATTGCGAGGATCTGCACCGCGAGCACGACGACGAGCAGGTCGATCGCGCCCTCGATCGCAGCGGCTCCGGCGGGGAAGGCGATCAGCGCCCGGGTGTTCGGCCGGGAGAAGATAACCCGGGCGGCGGCAAGCAGATCGGAGAGACCGCCCTCTTCCTCTCCGGGCTCCTGAGCGTCGGCGCGCAGCGGACGCACGTGGGCCAGCAGCGGGGGTGGAGAGACATAGCCCGGCAAGCGCCGTACAGGCGAGACCGGGCCCATCAGCGCTGATCAGCACGCCCGCGAGCGCGGGGCCGACCAACGCTCCCACGCCCTCGCTCCAACTCGTGGCGATGTTGGCCGAGGTGAGCTCGTCCGGGTGGCGTACGACGAGTGGCATCAGGACGTGGTGCAGAGGCCTGCTCACCCCGAGTGAGAGGGAGAATGCAATTGCGGCGAGGTACACGACGAACACGGGCCCACCCGCGAGGATCGCCACGCCACAGCACCCGAGGGTCGCTGCCGCAGCGGCATAGGCGCCGGCGAGCAGTCTAGCGACGCCGATGTGCGCCAGCTTGGCGCTGATCAGCGGGGCGAGGAGCATCGATGGGATCAGCTGCAGGATCACCACCAGTCCCGCCGCAGAGGCGCCACCGCGAACGTACGCATAGACGATAACGGCGAGCCACTCACCGAACTCGGCGACGATCATCACCAGGTAGGCGAGCAGCAGCCGGGTCAGGGCGTGGTTGCGTGCAACCACTCCGATCACGCGGCCGAATCTGTTCTCCACGACCGACTCGGTCTCCATGCAGTGGAGACTATGCGTCCATCATCCGTCCTTCAGGAGGCTTGCGTGGCTGTCTGAACGCGTGCCGCTCGGGGCACCCTCTCGCGCAACGGAGGAGCCGGCGAGGGGGCAGATCCGCGACGCCCTTCAGGCCCCGGTTGCTGACTCCGTTGCCACGAGTGCAACCGCGAGGCTAACCCGCGAACCTGCGAACGCCGAGGGCCAGCCTCAACTCGGCATCCATACTGACTAGCCAGTGACCGCGCTCCCGTTGATCGTGCCCTCTGGTACTTTTCGAGGCGCGCTCATGGCGCTCACCGGCCCGGAGCCAGTCTCGGGGCCTCATTGCAAGGGGGAGGGAGTCCTAGTGAGACTGCGTATGGGTGTTCTGCTGGTGCTGGTGGCCGTGGGGGTGCCCGCCTTCAGCGCGAGCGCGTTTGCTGAAAGCACGAAGTTCACGCCCGAAGGTGGTGCCGAGCAGGAATTCATCGTGCCTGCGGGCGTCACGCAGATCGAAGTGCTCGCCGTCGGCGGTGCCGGCCACGCCGGGCGTTCGTGCGACTCAGCAAACAAACCCCCCGGCGGGGCGGGCGCGAAGGCGACCGCGCAGCTCACGGTGACACCGGGTCAGAAACTGTATGTCGACTTCGGTGGCGGCGGCGCCGGCGGCAACGAACCCGTCGGCTGCGGGATGCTGGCCGGCGCCGGGGGCAATGCCTCAGACGTGCGCGAAGAACCGGGGGGCAATGCTCTGAAATCGCTCCAGTCCCGCCTTCTCGTGGCCGGTGGTGGTGGTGGCGGCGGCGGCGGCGAGGGTGAATTCGCCAACGAAGAAGGCGGCGGCAGCTGTCCGGGTCCGTACCCTGGATGCCTTGTGGGCCTCGGCGGAGCGGGTGGAAGCTCCGGCAGCTCGGCGCAGGCCGGCAAACCGGGAGACGCGAACGAGCCCGGAACAACCCCGGGAGGCGGAGGTGAAGGCGGTGGCGGCGGCTCCGGAGGCAAAGGCGGCTCGGCGGGCAATAACGCTGGCGCTGCGGGCTCGAGCGGCGTCCTCGCTGAAGGTGGCGCCGGGGCAGCGGCGAAAGCGGGTTGCGCATGCGGCATATCTGGTCCGGGCGGAGGGGGCGGCGGCGGCTACTACGGCGGCGGCGGCGGCGGCTCGGACGAGAACGCCGGCGGCGGCGGGGGCGCGGGCTCAAGCTACATCGCCCCCCCGAATACAGCCACCTTTGCCAGCGCAGGCGCAAGCGAATCCCAGGAGGTGGTGATCACCACGGTCCAGGTCACCGGCGCGACGGGACCAACCGGACCGACTGGACCCGAAGGCCCGAGCGGGCCCACAGGACCGAGCGGCCCGACCGGGGCGCAGGGCGTGACCGGGGCGACCGGAGCCCAGGGGCCGACCGGCCCGACCGGACCGGCAGGCCCGAGTGGACCCCAGGGAGTCACCGGAGCGACCGGAGCCACCGGCCCGGCCGGGCAACAAGGAGCGACCGGCCCGGCTGGAAACGCCGCAGTCGCCACGTTCGCAAGCGCCCAGAGCGTGCCCAACGGCAACTGCCTGAACTACACGATGCTGGCGGGCCAGGGCAACGGCTACTGCCCGGCCAAATCGACGTTCTCCCTCAGCCCGCTGCTGGCGGGTGTGCCTGAGAACGGCGGGCAGGTATCCAACCTGTACGCCGAAACGAACGCGACGGTGAGCTCCGGCGATACGGCGACCGTCACCGTCATAGACAACACGAGCGGCGCCGTGCTGCTCTCGTGCACGGTCACATCAACGAGCAAAGGGGTCTGCTCGAACGCCGCCACAGCGACGACTGCCGCAGCGCCAGGTGACAGGCTCGAGGTGCAGGTGACCAACGCAAGCCCAAAGAAGTCCTGGTCCTGCAACAACAAGCAGTGGTCGGTCAGGTTCCGCTATTGAACCGATAGAGCGATGACAGCCGGGGTGGTGCTGGCCTGGGTTTACAGCACTCGGCCACCACCGGCGCGCTACTGAAGACCGGCACGACGCGATCGGGCTCGCCGCGCGAACGCTCCACTCGCAGCTCCCCGGTGAGCGGATCCAAGACCGCCCCGACCGTCTGGGACTGGTGAACATCGAGCCCGACAAGGGCCATACTCTCTGACATGGTCGGCACCTCCCATAGCTGGGGTGTCGGCGCCGGGCCTATCCCGACGCCCAGTCCCCGCACATCTATGCGCGGGGTGCCGGCCGATCCTGCTCACTGTGGTGCCGGTGATCGCCACCATCGAGAAGTCGCCGATGCGCTCGCGCGCCGAAACCGCTGTCGAACGACAGCGATTTCGTGTTAGGCTCGCGCGCATGTTCAGGGGATGGCGGTGCATCCTGATCGCTTTCGCGTTACTGATGATCGGCGTCGGCGCAGCGTCCGCACTGACGACGGTCACCGTCAAGCGCTGCGGCTACGCGGCCAAAGGCTTCTATGGCAAGGACGCGATCTATCCGTGGCACATGTCATGCGCGCAGGCCCGGACAATTCTTGCCGGCGCCATCAACCCACACGCCAAGCACATCGAACTGACCGCGGACGGGGCCGCCACCGGCGACGCCGGGCCGGTGCTCATTGACGGCCGCTGGTGGGTGTGCGGCGGTCGTATGGGGTTCTACTTCTGCGGCTATCCCTACCGCCCGGCCTACGTCTCAGGGATCGGCGGCGGAACCACTTGGAAGGGTCCCTTCACAGCAGAGTCCGACTACCACGCATGCTCGGCCGGGGGCACCTGCGGTCTCCGAGAAGTTGTCGATCTGCCGCACTGAGCGGCATTGCGCTGGCGACAGGTCGCCGAACGCAGGACAGTCCACGAACCTGACCGGGGGAAATCCCGTTGCTGGGCGAGGCCCGGGGTCGTCCAGAGCGGGTGGTGAGAACATCGTGCGTCTCGATTGGTATGGCAGCGTGGAGCAGGCTCTCGAAGCCGTGGGCTAGAGGTGTAGGCGATGTCGCCAGGGAACGTGAAGATCGTCAAGCGGGGGATAGACGCATTCAACCATCGCAACATTGACCTGCTGGCCACGCTCGTGACCCCTGACTTCGCGTGGTTCCCTGCGCTTCCGGGAGTCGTGGAGGGCGGCGGCTACCGTGGTCGCAAGGGCATTGAAATGTACTTCGAGGAAATCTCCAACACCTGGGAGGAGCTTCGCGTGATCGGTGGCGAGTTCCGCGATCTCGGCGACCGCGTGGTCGTGCTCGGTCGAACCGAGGGACGTGGTAGAGGCAGTGGCGTCCAGGTCGATTCGCCGATTGGTGTCATCTATGACTTTCGCGACAAAAAGATGTCGCGCGTCCTCGCGTTTCTCGATCACGGCGAGGCGTTGCGGGCAGCTGGTCTCTCACGGTAAGCCGCGGGATCCGGTGCCGGTGTCCGGTGTGAGGCCAACTCACGCCAGCCCCACGGCTTTGAGGGCCTCGTCTCTCTCCAGGTAGAGGTCAAGCTGGACAGCCTTGCCGTCGCGCAGGGTCCAGACGTGTGCGGTTCTGCTCGCTTCCACCTCTGCGCCGCTACCCCGCCCTGTGCCGTGCTCGATTGCGAGAGTGAGGACTTGGTCACCGAGGTCCATCAACTCCTCGACCTCTGGACGGTAGTCCTCGAAAGCGTCGTAGAGCGCAGCCATGTAGCTCTTGATCCCTGCAAGGCCTCGATATGTCTGACCGATCCCGACCCAAGCTTGCCTCCGGGTCGGGATTCAGTTCAATGTCCTCATCGAAGGTCTCGTAGACCGCACGTATGTCCCGAGCAATCCATGCGGCGTACATTCTGCGGATGATCTCCACGTTCTCCCGCGACACCGTCTATCCCCGTTCCTGCACGAGGCGTTCAGCGGCAGCGCGGGCCTCATCCGTTTCAGCTTCGGGGAAAGTGGTGAGGCGGCCGATCACTTGTGCCCACACGAGACTGCGGCCGCGTGCCAAGCGGGTTATGCCGAGACCTCGATCCAGACCGCCCGTGCGACTGCGTGAAGATCGCCTTCCGCGGAGAACAGCGCGGAGCCAGTCGACATTTTGCGTCCGCTCTGATCGATCGGCCACGATGCCAGCGCATACTCCCCGTCTCCTGGGACTGGGCGCAGCAGATCGACGGCGAGCCTGCCAAGCAAGATGCGTCCTGCGGGATTGAACGTGTTGGTCACGAGCCCACTCGGGCAATCGAGTGCTGCCCACACAAACTCAGGGCGTACCTGCCCCTGCGGGTCGACGAGCGAGTCATCGGGGCGCCATGGGGCGCCGTAGAGATCCCGGCCGGAAACCGGGCCGGCAAATATGCGCATGCCATCCCGTTCCCGGCGTGATGGCCCGCAGACGAAGCAGTTCGGGTACGGGTGATCGCTCGGCTGCGCCCACTCATACTGTTCTGCTCCCAGACGAGCTTCGCCCAGCGTCAACCTCGTGGGAACCTCCCGATCGACGGCAGCCGCAACGCCCTCGGCGATAAGTCCATCCTGGTCCAGCAGGCCGACCGTAGCGTCCGGATTCAATTGAATGGTCAACGGTCGATCAAGCGGCGGGGGCTTGCGCAACGTGACCTGGGCCGCCCCCTCGATGAAGCCGGCGATCAGCCCACACGTATATCCGCCGTTACCGCTGTCTGACGGCCCGCAAAAGCGCTCCGCGATGATGACCTCGGGCACCCGCCGAGTCTACTCGCAGGGCCCGGTCCGAGGCTTGGCGTCCCCACCGCTCAGTGCCGCTGTCAGCGCGAAGCGCCCAGCAAGCATGATGGGGAGGCACTCAACGTCTGCCCCCGTCGCTCAAGTTTGATACCCCATTGGTACCCCGACCCCGAAACACCCACCAAGTCCGCAAACCAAACCACCGCATTTGCAGGCCTTCTGCAAAGGGTGAGCGAGGGGACTCGAACCCCCGACCGCCTGGACCACAACCAGGAGCTCTACCAACTGAGCTACGCCCACCACGGGAAGAAGCGGGAGTTTAGCGTCCGTGGGGTGAGCTCAGGCCCGGCGCATGCGGACGGCCGTCGAGTGGTCCGGCTGGGCCCAGCTGTCGTGCGCGTTGAGCACCGCCCGGAGCTCGTGCTCCCCAATGGAGACCGCGTCGGAATCCGGGCCGCCACGACCGCCGTCGGTGTTGGCGGCAGGCGCGAGCAGCACGACGAGGCGTGCATCGAGCAGCGACTCGACGGAGCGCTCGGCCAGCATGAGGGCTTCACCGGCGGTGCGTTCGGGAAATCGTTTGGCGGCCAGCCGCCACGCATAGTAGAGCGGCGCGGGTCCGTCGGCCAACAGGGACAACAGCTCGAGGCCGAGCGAGTCGGCCTCCAGGGCGCCATCCGGCACTGCCTGCTGCGCCACCGCCTGCGCGGCGCCCTGCTGGGAAGCACCGTGCGCGGCTGCGCGCGCGGCCTCGAGGATACGGTCTGAGACATCGGTGCCCTGGCGTTCGGCGGCGCGCCAACCGCGGCCCATCGTGAGCTGGTCGAGCGGCAGCTCCGGACCTTCGATGATCTTCAGTTTGGCTCGGTCGGTATTCCACTTGCGTCCTTCTATCTCGACCCAGGGGTCGGTGGTCCAGGCCTTGACGATCGCCCCGAGTGCCCCGCTATCGAGGTTGAAGTGGCAGAGGTTGTGGAAGGATTCGCGGAGCTCTACGTGGTACACGAGTCAAAGGCTCGCATGTCCCCGCCGGCGGTGTCGACGTCGCCGTCAGCGGTCCCCCCCACCGCGGGCGCGCCCTCAGCGGTCTCGGCCGGTGCTCGCAGACGGGCGCGCATCACCTTGACGGCCTGTGGATTGGAGTCGATCAGCACGTAGCGGCGCCCGAGCTTGGCGGCGACGGCGCCGAGCGTGCCGCTGCCTGCGAAGAAGTCAAGGCACCAGTCGCCGGGGCGGGTGGAGGCCTGGACCATGCGGCGGACGATGCCTTCCGGCTTCTGCGTGGGGTAGCCGGTCTTCTCATGTCCGTTGGTGGGAACGATCGTGTGCCACCAGACATCGGTGGGGAGCTTGCCCCTGGCCGCCTTCTCGGCGGTGACGAGTCCGGGCGCCATGTAGGGCTCGCGATCGACGTACTCGGAGTCGAAGTGGTAGGCGGACGGATGCTTGACGTAGACGAGGATCGTGTCGTGCTTGGACGGCCAGCGCCGCTTGGAGCGCGCGCCGTAGTCGTAGGCCCAGACGATCTCGTTGAGAAAGCAGTCGCGCCCGAAGATCTCATCGAGCAGGAGCTTGCAGTGATGGGCCTCGCGGTAGTCGATGTGAAAGTAGAGCGTGCCCTCTGAGGCCAGGAGCCTGCGGGCCTGCTCAAGGCGCGGGGCGAGGAAGCCCAGATAGTCCTCGAAGCAGTCGCGGTAGGAGGACTCGGCGAGCAGCTTGGTCCTGTAGCGGCGACCCTCAAAACCCGTCCGATCGCCATCCTCGTCCGCCACCGTCTCGAGGGTCTTGCGCGCCTGCACGTTGCCGGTGTTGAACGGCGGGTCGATGTAGATCAGCTGAAAGGACTCCGCGGCCAGGCCGGGCAGGATGTCGAGGTTCTCGCCGAGGAGAATCCGGTTGGCGGGAGCGGATTCACTGAAGCGGGCCACTGCTCAAGAGGTTACGGGGGAGCGACGACGCCCTACGCCGGGACGATCTCAATCCACTCATAGGGACGACCGCACAGCGATCGCCATCGGGCGGGGGCGACCGTCAGCAGCGGCTGCTCGGCGGGCGCGTCGGCGGGGGTGAGCAGGATGCCGTAGAGATCCGCCGATCCGCCATTGCCCGGCGCGAGGCTGAAGCCGCCGCGGGCGATGGACACGAGGTGGCGCCCTGCAGCGAGCGAGACCGCCACCGGGGTGGTGCTGTTGCGGACCACTGAGTTGCCCCCGAGCTGGCCGCCGATCGCCGCCAGTCGATGCCCGTCGGCGCCGACGGTGACGGTGGGCATCATCTGGCCCTGAAGCCACACGTCCCAGATGCCGCTGAAGGGCACAGCGAATTCGGCCGAGAGGTGCCCGGCGGTGTTCATCCCCAACCCCACGCTGAGTCGTTCCCAGCCCGCCGGGCGGGACGCCTTGGCAAGAGAGACGGTCACGAGCTCCGGGGAGGTGGCGGCGACGAGACGGTCCCCGGCGCCCGCCAGAGCGGCCACGCGGGCGATACGGGCGCACTGTTCGCCGGGGGAACCCGACAGCGGGACATCGGCGATTGCCGCTGGCGCGCCGCGTGCACGCCCCCACACTTGGTAGTAGGTCCCCTGCCAGAGCAGGCTGTAGGCCGACGGGGGGCGCTCGGCGGCGGGGTCGCGGCGGGCGACTATCAACGGGTAGGAGCCGAGTGCCGCGGGCGGCAGGCGATCGAGTTCGACCGGGTAGCGGTAGTTCGCTCCTGCGTCCCTGAGCGCGGGGGGCGAGTACTCGAAGTTGGGCCCCCCCACGTCGAGGTCGCGCAGCTCATACAGCGCGTATTCGTCGAAGTCGGTGAACAGGGTCGGGCCCCTGCCGGCGAAGCGATGGCCGATCGACGCGAGCTCCTCATAGCGCGCGGTCGGGGCGAGGTTGGAGCTGTGGTACTGCAGCGCATCGGAGGCGATCACGCCACCCGCCAGCAGCAGCGCCAAGAGCGGCGCGGCATGCCCGAGCGGGGAGGTTCTCAGTGCCGCCACTCCCCCCCACGCCAGCAGCACGAGCACGGGCGTTGTGAGCATCAGTGTCTTGGCGTCCACCCAGGTGGTGCTGTACTCGTTGAGGGCAAGCCAGGCGACGATGCTCAGCGCGATCCAGCCGCCAAGCGCGTAGTCGCGCGTGTGGATCACGCGCAGCACTCCGAGCAGGGCGGCGGCGGCGGTGAGCGCGATGAGCACATTGGTCGCGCTGAGATCGACGCCGGTGGGCGGGTGCTTGTAGGTCCCCCACAGCCACACGCCGAACACCTGCAGGGTCTTCAGCGGCGTGCGCAGGTTGCCCGGATTGCCGGTGGAGGCGATGTTCTGGGCGACCTGCAGCGATCGCGACAGCTCGGTCCACGTCGGCAGCGCGGCGAGCAGCGCCACGGTCAGCCCGACGGCGATCAGGCGCACAGAGCGCCATGCGCTGCGCGGATCGGCTGCGGCGTCGCGGACGATGACCACGGCGAGGACGGCCGCCGCCGCGAGCACCCAGGCGCCGAATCCAGCGCCCAGCGAGGAGACCCCGGCGGCGGCTGTGAGGGCAAACGGGATGGCGCCGGCGGGCGGACCCCGCAGCCAGCGCGGGTAGAGGACGACGAGCACGCCCATCGTGAGGATCATGCCGAGCGATGTGATCTCCTTGATGGAGCCGATCAGCTCGTAGCCGTAGACGAGCGCGGGCACGGTTGCAGTGAGCGCCGCCAGGGCGGCCCAGGGGCCGTTGAGACCCATGCGGCGCACCAAAAGCCACGCGGGTCCCGCGGCGATGGCGAGCATGAAGGCGTTGAACGGCTGGAAGGCCCAGATGAGAGGAAGGCCGAGCAGGAAGGCGCTGCCGCCGAGGAGCGTGTCAGCGCCCGAGGGGTAGCTCGTGTTGTAGTAGTCGTTGATGTACTGCCCATAGGAGTTGGTCAGATCCAGGTGCGCGTAGGCTTGGCCGTGGCGGAGCAGATAGTCGGCACCCGTCATATGGACGGCGGAGTCCGAGAGGGTCAGGTAGGAGGAGAAGCTGGGGCGGCCGGCCAGCAGGACCGGCGCCAGCGCCAGCAGGTAGGCCAACACCGGCGCGACGATTTGCCAGCCGCACTCGCGCAGGCAGCCGGCGAGCCTTCGCACCCTGGGCCAGGCGAGCGCCACGCCGGCGAGTGCGACTGCGCACATGAGGTAGGGAGTCGCGCGTGAGACGGGCGCGATGTAGGTCGTCAGCTGGGAGAGCCCGATCAATGTCGCCGCCCCCACTGCGGGCAGGAGCAGGCCCGGCAGCCAGCCGCCGCAGCATCGGTCGACGAGCAGGCCCGCACCGATGCAGAGCGCCGTGAGCACCACCGGGTAGACCAACGTGGTGAGGACGAACATCTAAAGCAGGGGCGAGCTCACCGGGCGCAGCGGCCGCACATCTCCACAGGGCAGGGCCGATGGTCGATCTTCCCGGGACATCGACGCATCATCCCAGCTGCCGGCGCCCGACCGTTGCAGACGGCCCGGCCGCTACAGCTGCCGCGATAGCGCTCGGCTGTGCTCGGAGCGAGAGAGGTTCAATACGGGGACGCCGTGATGGTGGGCGATTCGGGTCCAGCCGGTGCGTGCAAGCCGCATAGCGGCCAGCGTGATCGATGCACGCTGGCCGGCGCGCGGCGCGAGCCGACGCCCGCGTAGATGCGATCGCTAGTGGAGCTGTCGGGCGCCGGCATCGTCGAGCACGAGCTTGCGAGCGCTCCCTCAGCACCCGCGCAGCACCGCGGCCTGCTGTGCGCTCGGAGCTTTCGGGCTCCACTCGACGACGGCTGTGGCGTGGCGTTCCACGGTCACGCCCGTGGGGTGCGCGAGCTGCTCAGCGCGGAGCTTCGCGACGGCGCCTTCTGCCTCGGCGCGGGAGGAGGCGGTGGTGACCGTCAGCATCTCGCCGCCTGGCCATTCGACCGTGAGGACGCCGGATTTTTCACGGGTCGCCCCGGGAGGCGCCCGCTTGACGATGCAGGCCAAGAGCGGCGAGGGCGTCTCAGGGACGACCTGCACGACCGTCTGCGGGACCCCCTGCACGAGCGTCGGGCCCCGGCTGCTTCCGCAGCCGGCGAGCAGCATCGCCGCAAGAGCAGTGGCTAGGAGCACTCTGGTCATCGCCGACAAGCGTATTGGGCGCCGAGCCCTGCGCCCGCGCTGAACGCGAAACTCGGGAGTAAGATCTGGCGTGCGAGCGAGCCGGCGACATCCGACGTCCCGGTCATGAGGGGCCAACACGTGTGAGCAGCGCAGTTGATCATGAAGCCGACATCCGGGCTTGGATCCAGCAGCACTGGGAAGCCTCCGAGCGCGGGGACCTCGACGCCGAGCACGCGATCTACGCTGCGGACGCGATCCTCGACTACCCGCAGTCCGGCGAGCGCTTCAGAGGTCGGTCGAAGATCCAGGCGCAACGCGGCGGACATCCGGCCGAGCGCCACTTCACCATCCGCCGGATCCTGGGCCGCGGCGACCTTTGGGTCAGCGAGTGCGTGATCACCTACGACGGCGTGCCGACATGTTCGGTCAGCGTGATGGAGATCACCGACGGTCTCGTGACGCATGAGACCCAGTTCTTCGCCGACCCCTTTCCCACGGCTCCCGCGCGCGCTGCGCTGGCCGATCCGATTCCGGACCGCGAGCACTAGGCCGATCCACAACGTGCTCTGCTAGGCCGAGACGAGTTGCTGGCCGCCGTCGATGGTGTAGGTCGTTCCGGTCAAAGCCGTGTTGCTCATGATGTGGACGGCGAGCGCGGCGACGTCGCCCGGCTCGACGACACGTCCGATCGGTAGCCTCGCGCGCAGCTCATCGCGCCGCGTTTCGAGGTCGCTGCCGAGCACCGATGCCGATAGCGGCGTGTCAATGAAGCCGGCGGCGATCAGGTTGACGCGGACTGGGGCGAGCTCCAGCGCCAGGTTGGCTATCAGCGCGGGAATCGCGGCGGCCACCGTCGACTCGGACCCTGCGCCGACAGTCGGCTGGCCGGCCTCAGGGCTCATGAACAGCAGCGTCCCGCCCGGCCTGACCCTGCCGGCGGCGTTGCGGGCGGCCTCGACGGCGAGCAGGAGGTGGTCGCCAAGGGCGTGGCGCAGCTCCTCGGTGGTCATCTCGAGGAGGCGTCCGTAGTGCGGACCGCCGGCGGTGACCATCACATGGTCGATTCCCTTCGGCAGGCCCGCGAAGAACCGCTCGAGCTCCGCCGGATCGTTGGCGTCGAACGCGGCGGTGCTGAGCGCGTCGAGATCGAGCGCTGCACGCTGAAGGGCATCGTTGGAGTGCAGGCCGGTGAGGATCACGCCGGCGCCCGCGGCGCGGGCGCGCGTGGCTGTCGCCAGCCCGATGCCCGAGCTGCCGCCGATCACGACGACGGTCTGTCCGAGAAGCTCAGGCTCGCGCTGTGTTTGAGTGACTGTGGTTGTGGCGGTCATTCGTTCTTCCTGTCGTTGAGATCGATCAGTGGTCACAGCGATGGCGGGTCGGGCATGGCGGCGCGCAGCCATGGCCGGCCACAGCGGGTTCGAGGACTACCTCCCAACGCTGCACGGCGCCCGCGAAATCCACGCTCTCGTCTGGAAGCTCACCCGCCAAGCGGTGCAGCTCATTCCGGGTCACGAAGGCAAGGTAGCACCCGCCCATCAACTCGCACCAAGGCGGCACAAGGCGGCTCGCGCTCACCTGCTGGGTCTTGGCTGACGACGACAGAAACCAGACGGTCCCAGAATAGGCACCGACCAGGGATAGCTCGTCCGGAGCCAGTGATGTGCGAACCGCATCGGTCAAGCGGCGCGGCGGAAGACGCCTGGGCGCTAGGCTGCGCGATCGGAGGCGGCGGACCCGCTAGCGGAGCATCTGCCTCTCAGCACCTTCGCGCGGGACCTCAGCCGAAGAGCCGGCGTGGGCAAGCGCTCGACAAACCTTCCTATCGACAAGAACGGGTGACGGACATGCTTCCGAAGCTATGGGCGACCCTTCTTCCCCCTGTTCTAGCGGCGACCGTCCTCGCCTCGTTGGCGCTTGCCTCCAGCTATGCGGTGCTCGCTACAACACCCGCGCAAGCGCGCCTTTCCGCCTCACCGAGTTCCGCGAAACCCCACTCTCCGAGGGTGATTATCGGCGTAAATGCTGCGCTTGGCCGTGGAGAGGACTTTGCCAAAGCCGTCCGTGCCGCGGGCTTCACGTCGGACAGAATCGAACCACTCGTGCGTGGCAGAGATGTGTCGTATGAAAACGTTCCCAAGATCGCGGCTGCTTTCGGGTTTACTGACAATGCCGTGCTCGTGGGGGACATCAACCATGGTGGCCCACGGAGTAGGGAAGCATCGTTGTCGGAATGGGCAACAGAACCCAATCTGGGACGATGGACCACTAGAGCATTGGGTGAAGTTGAAGAAGCGGCAAGATACGGAAACACGCTCATGGAGGTTGGCAACGAGATGTTCCTGGTAGCTGCCGTCGAGGAAGTCAAATACCCGCAGCCACAGGCTTATGCTCAGATGTTTGTCGCCCTGTCCAAGGCCGTCGACGCAGCCAAGCACCGCGCTAAAGGCTACAAATTGCCATCGGGGGTCAGACTGCTATTCAATCTCTTTGGCGAATACGAAGAATCCAAGGGGAAATGGTCCGAACTCGCCTTGTCGGCAGGTAAGTTGCATGGATGGCTCGGAGACGCCCTGGACGCACCTGGAGAAGTGGGAAAGGAACTGAGGAGCAGGATAGAAGGCTTCAGTTTTCACGCCTACGAAACGCGGGTGCGCAATTCAAAGGGCGGATGGGAAGCCGCGAAAGAACCTCGGCATGATTCCGGGACTTTGGGGCTGAAGTACGATTACGAAGAGGCGCAGGATCTCGGCCTCGGGAATCTGCCTGTATACGTGACTGAGCTGGGGTTCACCACATCGGGATCGGTCCAGGCCGCGGAAGCCACGGGAGAGTATGAGGAACTACTTGCATTTCCCGAGGTGAAGGGAATTTGGTACTTTGCTGCCGGGCCGGTAACAGAAAAGAAAACGGGGCTCTTCGAACGCTGGCACAGACGATGGAGGCTGGATAAGGCAGGCCAGGCGCTGCTCGCAGTTACCGATCTGCCGTTCGCGCGAACGGCGTCCTCCTCCGTTGGGACATGACCCGCAGCGAGTCTGCAGTACGGATGGCGATGCTCCCGAACATATGCCGAAGATCGTGGAAGCGTAGAGGCCGCAGTCCGGCTGCAGTCCGGGCTTGCAGTGACGCCGCAGGGCCGAGCCGTCGGGCGGCTCGCCAGTCGCTCCGCAGAACATCGGCTCGTGGAGAGCGGTCCAGCGGGCGCGGTCGCCGATACGCGCGAGCCCTCCCGCGACTCCGTCATCGGAGGACGGCGCGCCCCAGTCCGGACTTCGGAGTCTGAGCCTGCCGGCCGCGTGGCTCGCGGTGACGCGCACGGACTGTGGCGCAAAGTCCATGTCGCGCTGATCGAGGGCGAGGAGCTCGCCCATGCGCAGCCCCGTCCGAGGCGGGCCGGGCTTCTTACGCATCTGGCGGGCGTCAGGAAATCGATACTTCGCGCACCACACCGGTCCGCGGGCGCGTTCGGCTCGCAACGCGACCGCTTGGCTGCCAAATCGGCGCCTCCATCAGCCCCTCGCGTCCCCCAATCCAGTCCACTCTTGGGACATTTTGGGGATATGTCCGAAGCGTGCCCACAGCTCCACGTTCGGAATATGCCCTGTTTCCAGGCTATTTGCGATGCCCCCGGCTGGATTCGAACCAGCGACCCTCGGATTAGAAGTCCGATGCTCTATCCGGCTGAGCTACGGGGGCCCGACCACATCGAGACCGGCGCACCCACGACCGAGCTCCGCCGGATCGGCTTTATCGTGGCAGGTACTTAGGCATCGTTGAGCATAAACCTGTAAAAGTTGCGTCTGTGAGCGGCTCGCGTGATGATGATCTGGAGGACGACGAGGGCGATCTGACGCGCAAGCAGCGGCGCGAGCAGGCGCGCGAGCAGCGCAGGGAACTCGAGCAGGCCGAGGCGGCCGGCGCCGTTCGGCGCGCGCGGCTGACGCGGCTCGGGATCGTCGTCGCGGTTGTCGTGGTGGCAATCGTGGTGATCCTCATCGCCACCGGCGGTGGCTCCAAAGGCGGCCTCAAGCACGGGACAGCGCAGACCGGGGTGCTCACCGAAGTGAACTCCCTGGTCAGCGGGATCCCGCAGAACGCCAACGTGATCGGCGATCCCAAGGCCCCGGTGACGCTTCAATACTTCGGTGACCTCGAGTGCCCGATCTGCAAGGAGTTCACGCTCGAGGCGCTGCCGTCGATAATGCCACTGGTGCGCGATGGAAAGCTCAAGATCGAATATCGCTCGCTGGAGACGGCGACGCGCGAACCGGAAGTCTTCAAGAGCCAGCAGGTGGCAGCGCTCGCCGCGGGCAAGCAGAACAAGATGTGGGACTTCATCGAGCTCTTCTACCACGAGCAGGGAGAAGAGGACAGCGGCTACGTCACCGAAAGCTACCTGCAGGGCTTGGCCAAACAGGTGCCGGGACTCAACCTCGCGACATGGACCAGCGACCGCAACGAACCAGCGCTGGCCGACCAGGTGGCAAGCGACGAGCAGGCGGCCAATACCCTTGGCTTCACCGGCACACCATCGTTCCAGCTCGGCACGAGCCCATCGACGTTGCAGAAGTTCGAACCCGGCACCTACAGCGACCCTGCGCCGTACCTCGCCGCGATCGAAAAGCAGCTGAAGAGCTAGGCCGGCGATGAGCGCTCGAGGGCTGAGGATCACGATGATCGCGCTCACGGTGATCGGCCTGGGCGTGGCCAGCTATCTCACCTACGTCCACTACTCCGGCGCCACGCCGATCTGCTCCATCAAGGGCAACCCCTGCAGCCAGGTGCAGAAATCGCAGTACTCCAAGCTGGCCGGCGTTCCGGTGGCGCTGATCGGGCTGATCGGCTACATCCTGATTCTCGGCTCGCTGCTGGCTCGCGAAAGCGAGGGGAGCAGATTCCTGACGATGGTGCTGACGCTCGGCGGCTTCGGATTCAGCGCCTATCTGACCTATCGCGAGCTGTTCACGCTGCACAAAATCTGCGAGTGGTGCGTGTCGAGCGCGGTCATCGTGACGCTGCTGATGATCCTTTCGGTCTGGCGATTCTTGCGCGGCGATGTCCCGCCGGCGGACGCCCCGCGCTCCTCGACGGGGACCGGGAGGGGCTTGAGCCGGCTCCTCCCGTGGGCGCCACGCACTCCTGAGAGAACCCGGCTGCGGAGCCGCGGCCCGATCGGCCCGGCGCCCCCAACAAGCGTCCGCGGCCCTCACGCGCACGCGTGGTGTGACCGTGGGGGCCCCCACGCGCCCTAGTCAATCCGTCCACTGCATGCATCCAGCGGCGGAGTTAGGACGTCACTGGACCGACGTGGTGGACAAGGATATGCACGCCCCGACGACGAGCACCAACCCCGAAGTGGCGATCGAGCCCGGCGCTCCGGTCGAGCCCGCCGTTGCTGTCGAAGCTGGCGAGGCTCAGCTCGCGCGTCTGTTCGAGATGACCAGCGATCTGCTGGCGACGATCTCACTGGACGGTCGCTTCACCCTGGTCAACCCGGCCTGGGAAGCAGCTGCTGGGCTGGACTCGCGAGGAACTGCAGGCCCACACCCTGAGCGAGCTCATCCACCCGGACGACGTCGAGCAGACGCTTGCGCTGATGGTCGCCGGGGACGGCGACTCCACGCGTCTTGAGAGCTTCACCAACCGCTTCCGCCACCAGGACGGCTCCTGGCACTGCGCTGCTGTGGAGCGCCCGCTGCGATGGCGAGCTCTGGTACGCATCGGCCAAGGACGTCACCGACCGCAATGGCCTTGAGCACGAAGCTCTGCACGACCTCGAGCACCAGGCTCTGCACGACCCGCTCACGCATCTGCCGAACCGCAGCCTTCTGATGGACCGCACGCGCCAGGCGCTCGCGCGCCTGCATCGCAGCCCCGGCGTGGTCGCGCTGCTGTTCATCGACCTCGACCGCTTCAAGGCGGTCAACGACAACCTCGGGCACGAGGTCGGCGACAAGCTGTTGATCTCCGTCTCCAAGCGCCTCGAAGACCTGATGCGCGACAGCGACACGGTCGCTCGTCTGGGCGGCGACGAGTTCGTGATCCTCGCCGAGGAGATCGTCAGCGACGGTGAAGCCCTCGCGCTGGCCGAGCGCGTGCTGCACGCCATGGAGGACTCCTTCCAGCTGGGCTCAGCCGAGGTCTCGCTGCTCGCCAGCGTCGGCGTCTCGGTCTCGCACAACCCCGAAAGCGACCCCGAGAGCATGCTCCGCGAGGCCGATGTCGCCATGTACCGCGCCAAGGGGCGGGCGGCAGCCGCCTGGAACTGTTCGACGAGAAGCTGCGCCGGGAAGTCAGCGCCCATATGGAGATCGAGGGCCGGCTGCGCCATGCGCTGCCACGGGATGAGCTTGTGCTCGCCTACCAGCCGATCCTCCCGCTCGCGGGAGGACACGCGATCGGCTGCGAGGCGCTTGTGCGCTGGAATCCTCGCGGGGCCGATCGATCCAAGACCGGCCAGTTGCTGCCGTCGACGTTCCTTCCACGGGCCGCGGAGAGCGAGCTGATCGTCGAGATCGGCGACTGGGTGCTTCACAACGCCTGTGCCCAGGCGGCACTGTGGCATCGCGACGGCATGCAGATCCCGGTCTTCGTCAACGTCTCCGCGCGCGAGCTGACCGAGCTTGATCTCGCCCAGCGGGTGCAGAAAGAGCTGAGGAGCTCGCGGCTGCCGGCGCGCTCGCTGTGCCTCGAGGTGAGCGAGGAGGCCGTGCAGCGAGACCCCGAGCGTTCCCGCGCGGCGCTGAATGACGTCAAGCGCCTCGGCGTCGTGCTCGCCCTGGACAACTTCGGCGCCGGCCAGTCCTCCCTCAGCCTGCCGCGGAACCTGCCGCTGGACATCCTCAAGCTCGACCGGGCCCTGATCCAGGGATTCGAGCACGATCGCAACAGACGGGCGATGGTGGCCGGGATGATCGCACTCGCCCACGAGGCCGGCCTCACCGCGGTGGCCGTTGGCATCGAGACCAATCGCCAGCTGGCGGTGGCCCGCGAACTCGAGTGCGCGGTCGGGCAGGGCAATCTGCTGCACCCGCCCGAGTCACCCGAGCGCCTGCGTCTTCAGAGAGACCTCGGGGGCTGTAACGTCCCTGCCATGGCGTCCCCTCGTGCGAGTCCGGGGCAGCGACCGGCCGGAGTGAGCGGCGAGGAAGTCGTCGCTCACCAGAAGCGCACCGCGGCGAGGGCCGCCGCTGAGATCGTCGAGGACGGGATGCGCCTCGGGCTGGGCACGGGCTCGACCGTCGCATATCTGCTCGAGGCGCTGGCCGAGCGCGAGCTGAGGGACGTCACTTGCGTGGCGACATCGCCGGGCACTGAACACGCTGCGCTCTCTCTCGGATTGAGCCTGCGAGCACCCGAGGAGCTGGACGAGCTCGATTTGGCGATCGACGGCGCCGACCAGATCGATCCGAGCGGATGGCTCGTCAAGGGAGGCGGCGGAGCGCACACGCGCGAGAAGATCGTGGCGGCCGCGGCGAAGCGCTTCGTGGTGATCGCCTCGGCGAACAAGGCGGTCGCAGAGCTGAGCCCGCCGGTGCCTCTGGAGCTGATGAGCTTCGGCCTTCCGAGCACATTGAGGGCGCTGGCCCATGCGCGGCTGCGACCTTCGCCAGGCGAGGCGCCGTCGTCGACTGCCGAGCGCGCCCAGCGGACCCCGGACGGGGGTCTGCTCGCCGACTATCTCGCCCCGTTCACCGATGCCCGGGAGCTTGCGGCGCGATTGAGCGCCACCCCGGGCGTCGTCTCACACGGCCTGTTCGCAGCCGACATGGTGAGCCTCATCCTGATCGCCCGAGAGGACGGCGTTGAGCGCCGCAGCGGCGGCAAGGGGAGCGGCCAGCCGTAAGGACCGAGGAGGTTGTCCGGCTCTAGCCGGCGCGCTCGAGCGGCCGCAGCTCCGTTCCCGAGGACACGGAGTGGCGGGCGAGCACACCGTCGTCGCCGATCACGTATGCGCCCATGCGCTCGAGCGGCGGCGAGTAGACGTGAAGCGTCACCGCGGGGTCCTCGCCGGCGTGGCGGACGCGGTGGATGTCGGCGGGCGAGAAGTGGAATGTGTGGCCCGCGGCGAAGGTGCGATCGCGCGGCTCGCCGTCGATCGTCAGGCGCTCCTCGCGCACGGCTCCGCTCACGACCGCCACGGCACCGGCGGAGACGTCGTGGTCGTGATAGCCCGTGTCGTGGTCGTCCATCCAGCAGATCAGCCAGGCGGTCAGGTGATCGTCGCTCAGCAGCTCCTCATAGACGCGCTGGGTGGAGTCGTGCTTGACGAGGTGAATCCACAGCTCGGGCCGGTCGGCGAGCTCGCCGACGAAGGCCTCGAGCTCCGGGCCGAGCAGATCGCGCCCGCGCGGGCGAGGAACCCAGGAGAGGGGCAGAGTGTCAGCCTGTGCGGGCGCAGAGGATGCGGATGCCGGGTTCATGGATGCCGGGTTCATCGCGCGAACACCGTCCCGCCGGCGCCGAGGGCGCGGCGCGTACCGTCCTCGATCGGATCCCAGTCGAGTGCCTCGGGCATCCCCAGCTCGCTCGGCTCGACGACCGGGCGGTCCGAGCCGTACAGGAGCTGCTGGCATCCGACGACCTCCTCGAGCATCCGCACGGCGGAGGCTCCGTACGAGGATGTGTCATAGAACACGAGCGGGTCCGGCGTATGCAGTGATGGGCCACCGCGCGAGGAGAGGCGCTCGGTGTGCAGCGGGGCCAGGCCTGCGAGCATCGAGAAGACCACGCGCAGTCCGGGATGGCTGGCGCGACCGGCCGTGAGGAAGGCGAGCCAGGCGGCGTGCATCTCGCCCACGTAGCGGGTCAGCGCCGGCCACCACAGGGGGTCGCCGAGCGAGGTCTGCCCGACGGCGGGCGAGGCCCCCCAGCCGGATCCGGGTCCGGGATGGATGAGCAGCGGCGCCTCGCGCTCTTCAAGGCGCTTCAGCAACGGGCGCAGGCGGGAGATGGGCTCGACGCCGCGGAGCGCACCGGCTGGAAGCGACAGCCCGATGCAGCCACGAGCGAGGGCGTGGTCGACATCGTCGGGGTCGAGGCGGTCGAGTGCGACCGCTCCCCACACGCCGAAGGGGCCGCCCAGCGAGAGCGCCCCGTCGTGGTAGGCCTCGATCAGGGGAAGCGACTGCTCGCGCGGGAGCGACTCGATGCCGAGCGGGCTCGACAGGCACAAAAGGGCACGGTCGAGGCCGTCCTGCTCGAGCAGAGCGGCTCGCCGAGCGGGCGCCTCGGCCGGGAGATCGATCACATAGGGACGCTCGCTGGCCATGAAGAGCACCGTCAGACCGTGCTCGCGGCGGACGAAGGGGAACTCGTCGCGATCCGCGAGCGCCTGGACGAGTGGCTCGGTCCACATGTGCTGATGTACGTCGATCCTGATCATGGCTGTCTGGCTCCGAAGGGCCGTGCGACTCTGGTCTACCTATTCTAGAGATTGCTGATCTGTTTTATGGAGATTAGCAGACGAAGCGCTTTTCCGCTCCCGGGACGAAAAGTGCAACGGGCCGCCCCGGCGGCGCAGCGTCATCATCGCGGCGGCGCTCGAGCCGGCGAGCGCCGCTCGAACGGACGTCCACTGCGTCCACTGCTTCTGGACGCTCGGGATTCCCCGCAAGCGCGGGGCATCGCCGTAACGCGTAACGGGGAACCGAGGAGTCGAACCTCGCGTTGCGGTTTTGGAGACCGCCGTGTTACCGATACACCAGTCCCCCGGGATCGCCGATTGTACGGCGTCTCCGGCCCGGAACCGGCGCGTCTGACAGGGCGCGCGCCGACCGGCTCATGTGGCGGCCGCGGCCGCTTCAGAGCGCGAACGGTTGCGGGCCGCTCCGGCGCCCTGTTCGTGGCGACCGTCCCAGTGTTTATCGGCGCTCGCCCCGCTAAAGCCGACCTTCTCGCATGCCGAAGCGTATGTAGCCCAGTGGGTTTTTGTAACGATGCGCACTTTCTTTGCCAACCTTCGGTCCGACCATCGCCTTCGGCTGCGCTGTTCGCACCTCCTGATGGCCCGCGCGCGCCGGGCGTTCCTGGCCATCCACGGCCGCCTCTCCGGGCGTCTGGCGCCCGCCGCGCAGGACGGCTTCCTGCTCGTGGAGGTGATCGTCAGCGCGATGCTCGTCGCGCTGATCGTCATCGCCACGTTCAACGGCTTCGATGTCGTCAATCGCGCCCAGGCCGAGGATCGCGCCCATGACCAGGCGGTGGTCCTGGCCGCCCAGTCCCAGGAGCAGATGCGCACCGACCCCGTGAGCACCCTGCAGGCCATCGAGGCGACACCGCACATCTACACCCAGACGATCAACGGCACGACCTACGAAATCAGGCAGGAAGCCGCGCCCAGCAACGGCTCGGCGAACACCACCGGCTGCAGCGCCATCGAAACAACCAAGCAGACCGGCGCCAACGTCGAAATCACCTCGAGGGTCACCTGGGCGGCGCTCGGAATCGCCAAACGCCCAGAAGTCAAGCTGTCGAGCATCATCACGCCGCCCACGGGCGCCGGCCTCGAGGTGGACGTCGGCAACAGCCCCTCCCCCACCGAAGGAGTCCCCGGCGTCACCGCCGTCATCACCTTCACGCCGATCAACTCAACGGCGACCGAAACCCGCGAAGGAACCACCAACAGCGCCGGCTGCGTCGTCTTCGGCGACATCGAATCGACCGCGGCGACCGTCGAAATCCGCGAAAAACCGGGCTTTGTCACGGTAAGCGGCACGTTCAAAGTCCCGCCCGCGGAAGTAACCCTCGCACCGAATATCACGGTCCACGACGCAGTCGTCTACGACCAGGGCGGCGCCATCAAAGCCAACTTCACGTGGGAAGGCAAATCGGTGACCGGCGACAACTTCGTCGTGTCCAATGGGACTCTCCCCACTGCCCCGAAATACGAGGTCGGCTCGAACCTCTTCTCATACGAAAGCGGCGGCGAAGAACACTACCAGGCCGAAACCGGCAAATACGCCTCATCGGCGACGACCGCCAAAGGCACCCGCTACTCCACCGGCGACCTCTTTCCCTTCGTGCTGCCGAACGAATGGGCGGTGTATGCCGGTGACTGCCCGGCGAACGATCCGAGCACCTACGACGCGCTGATCAAACCGGGCGAAGTGCTCGTCAAACCCGGTGCGACCGCGGAAGTCGAAGCACCCATCAGTCGTACAGCTCTCGTGGCGCGCGAAGGGACCCTCAAAAGCCCGTCCAACGGTGTGAGCGGCCTGCAGGTGAAGATCACGAACACAGCATGCAGCGGCGCCACGACCCCGAACAACGCCTCCAAACTCAACATCATCCACGAACAGCAAACCACGAGCGAAGGCACTCTCGAAAACCCATACCAGCCGTTCGGCGCCTACGAAGTCTGCGTGGCCAGCAAAAAAGAAAAAAAGCGCTACAAGTTCTCCGGCAGCAACCTCACGCCCGCTGGCACCGCGCCCACCATCTACCTCGGGGCCCGATCGTCAAGCGAAAAAGCCACGCTGAAAACCAAAAGGGAAGGCGAAGAAAAAGCCACCAAAGAAGCCCGCGAAAAAGAAGAAACGAAAGCCCGGGAAAAACGCGAATCCGAAGAAGCCACGGCCAAAAGTGCCCGCGTAGCTGCGGAAGCCACGGCCAAAAGTGCCCGCGAAGCCTCGGAAGCCACGGCCAAAGCCAAACGGGAAACCGAAGAAAAACCGGCCAAAAAAGCCTGGGAAGAAGAAACCACCAAAAACGCCGAAACCAAAACGAAAGAAGAAGCGAAAAAAGCAGAACGGCTTGCGAACGAAAAAAAAGAAACCGAACTGTGGAAATGGGAGGAAGAATGCAAGACCTCCAAAGTTAAAGCCACCTGCGAAAAAGCCGGCAAAGTAGAAATCACCAACGCCGAAAAAAAAGCGAAAGAAAAAACTCAGGAAACGAGCCGTAAAGCCGCGGAAGCCGCCGAAAAAAAAGAAGAAGAAGAACGCAAAACCAAAGAAGCGACCACGAAAACCAACCGCGAAAAACAAGAAAACACTCAGAAAGCCGAAGAAAAAAAAGAATCCGAAGCTAAGACGAAAAAGGTAAGCGAAGAAGAAACCACGAAGAAAGCCCACGAACAAGAAGAAACCGAAGCCCGCGAAAAAAAGGAAAAAGAAGAAAGAGAACCTCGCGAAAAAAAGGAAAAAGAAGAAAAAGAAGTAAAGGAAAAACGGGAAAAAGAAGAAAAAGAAGAAACCGAAGAAGCAACCGCCACCAAAGTGACGGTCGAATCCGGGTTTGAAACATGCTGAGCCTCGCCCCGGTCAGCTCCCGGCTGGCGAGCGCCGGCCGCGTCGCACGCGACCCGCGCGGCTTCACGCTGATCGAGACGCTCGTGGCGATCGCCACCGGCATCGTGGTCACCATGGCGTTGTTCGCGATCCTCGAAGTCTCGCTGCATCAGTCCGCCCGCGCCGCGGACGTCGTCCAGGCCAGCCAGCTCGGCCGCGCGTCGATGACGCGCATGGTCGACGAACTCCGCTCGTCCTGCCTGGCAACCGAATTCGTCCCGATACAGGAAAAAAGCTCCAACACCGCCCTGTACTTCCGCAATAGCTACAGCGAAAAGGCGGTTCCCACCAGCGCCACGGAACACAAGATCGTCTGGAACGAAACAGCCGAAAAATCCGGAGGCGGGACCCTTCCAAGCGAACGGTCCGACGTACTCATCGATTTCGCATATCCCTCCACCGGCGGATCGTGGCCGAACTTCACCTACTCCTCCGCCGCCAGCCCGACCACGGGCACGCTCCTCGGCGAAGACATCACGGCCCAGGGCACGACCGTTGTGAAAAACAAAGAAGGCAAATCCGAAACCATCCCGATGCCCATCTTCCGCTACTACAAGTACGCCACCAAAGCCGGCAACGCAGCTGAAGACACGAACCTCCCGGTCGGGACGCTCACCCAGATCGAACTCGGATCGGGAGAAACGCTCGGCACCAAGGCCGAAGAAGTGGCCTCGGTGGTCATCAGCATCAGGGCCGGCGCGACCGATGGGCAGTACACCACGAAGGGTGGTGTCGCGGACTTCACCAACCAGGTCACACTGGCCTTCGGCGCCCCCAGCCCGGAAGCCAAAATCGAAGATGGGCCGTGCCAATGACGACCTTCAGGCAGAGAGTCTGCCTGCGGGCCGCTGAAGAGCATGGCTTCACGATGATCATCGCCCTCGGCGTCATGTTCGTGACGAGCCTTCTGCTGGTTGCAGCCTTCACGGCGGTCAACGGCGACATAAACACTTCCCACGAGAACGTCACCCACCAGCAGGCCTACTACGCGGCTCTCGCCGGAGTGCAGGAGTACGAGTACAAGCTCGAGTCCAATAACAGCTACTGGCAGAGCTGCCAGGGGATCAGCAGCGTCGAGGAAGGCGGCGAGCGCTACGAAGTCACGCTGCTGGCGGCCGAAGACGAGCCCAAAGGGACCACCTGCAACCCGTCCAACCCGTTTGAAACGGAGATCGAATCCAGCGGCACTGCCGCCAACACGTTTCGGGTCCTGTCCACCGGCTGTGCCGGCGAGGCCAACCTGACGAGCTGCCAGGGCCAGTCCAAATCGAACGTCTCGACGCGCTCGATCGTCGCGACGTTCAAACTCACCGGCTTTCTCGACTATGTCTTCTTCACCCAGTACGAAGACATCGATCCGGCGCTCAACGGCACGAACGAAGTCAACTGCACGAAATACTACGAAGAAAAAGGGGTCAAACGCGCGAAAGAATGCGAAACCCTCATCTTCTCCAAGGAAGACGACGTCAATGGACCGATGCATACCGACGACGCGGCCAACGTCACGTGCAGCAAAGAACTCAACTTCGGCCGGAAAGAACACAAACCGCCCGACGCCGTTGAGATCAACGGCGGTACCTGGCCGACGTGCACCACCGGCAATGAACCCACGTACTACACCGAATCCAAAACCTATTCCAAAGGCCAGGAACTGGTCGCCCCCGCCAGCGACGAAAGCCTCGGCCAGTATGTTGAACCCGCGAACAAATTCAAAGGCCTGACCGAACTGGTCCTCAACGGTTCAACGAACAAAATCACGGTCTATAACTGGTCCAGCGGAGCGAAGGTCAAAACTGAAATCAACTGGCCGGAAAATGGCCTGCTCTACGTCGAAGGCAACGGCGCGTGCACATACGAATACCAGGTCGAAGGCGCCGACACCACGAGCGACTACGAAAAAGCGGAGAAATGCGGCGACGTCTACGTCGAAGGCAGCTACAGCAAACCGCTGACGATCGCGGGCTCGGACGATGTCATCATCAAAGGGAACATCTTTCCGACCAGCGTCGAAGGCAAACTCGGCAACGCGCCTTCCGGAACAACGACCCTCGGTCTGATCGCGACCAACTTCGTGCGCGTCTACCACCCTTGCACCGCCATCGGCGGTAACCAGACCGGCTATATGCAGGAACCGTGGATCTATGCGGCCATACTCTCGACGAGCCACTCCTTCGTCGTCGACAACTACAAGTGTGGGGCGCAACTGAAAAACCTCAACGTCTACGGTGCGATCGCGCAGAAGTTCCGCGGTCCCGTCGGGCAGGTCAACAGTCACGGCTACAGCAAGGAATACATCTACGACCAGCGCCTGGCCACCTCGGAGCCGCCTTACTACCTCTCCCCGCTGAGGACCGGCTGGAAAGTCTCGCGGGAGACCGCGGCCACCGGCGGCTGACGGCCGCGCTCCGCTCGGGGCGCCCCTATGGCGCCCATTCCTCGATGCGGTTGTTTCCGCTGTCGGCGATGAAGATCTTGCCCGTGGGACCCACAGCTATCCCCTTGGGGCTTGAGAGCTGCCCCGAGCCTGAGCCTTCAGAGCCGAACGCGGCGATGAAGGCCCCCGCGGAGCTGAACTCCTGCACGCGGTCTGCGCCGAGTTCTGAGACATACAGGTTGCCGCTCGAGTCTGAGGCGATGCCCCAGGGCTCATTCGATTTGCCGGTCCCCGAGCCCGCCGGGTCGAAGCTCGCCAGGTATTCGCCTTTGGTCGAGAACTCCTGGACCCTCGAGTTGGCAAGTTCAGAGACGTAGATGTGCCCATTCGAGAAGGCGAGTCCGAAGGCGGTGCCGAGCAATCCTTCAGTGCTTCCAGTCGATCCGAACTTCGACAGGTAGATGCCCGTCGATGAGAACTCGACGATTCGCCCAGCGGTCTGGGCTCCATAGGGGTTCAGCACCCAGACGTTGCCTTCGGAGTCGATCGCGATCGCCCCGGGGTACAGCAGCTGCCCACCGGTGACGACCGATGATCCGAAGCTGCGCAGGTATTCCCCGGATGCTCCGAACTCCTCGATGCGGTTGTTGCCGGAGTCGCTGACGTACAGGTCTCCGGATGCGTTGGCGGCGATTCCGCCGATGCCCTTGAACTGGCCGTTGCCCGAGCCTTCTTCGCCGAACTGGCGCAGATATTTGCGTTCTGAGTTGAACTCGGCGATGCGATCGTGGGCCGGGTCGGCTACGAAGATATCCCCGCTTGCATCGACCGCCACGGCGTTTGGTTCCTTGAAGCCGATTTCGGGGTTTTCATAGTGGGTGATGGAGGTCGCGTAGGTGGGCGGCGACCCCGGCGCCCATTCCTCGATGCGGTTGTTGCCGGCATCGGCGATGAAGATCTTGCCGGTGGGACCCACGGCTATCCCCTTGGGGCTCAGAAGCTGCCCCGAGCCCGAGCCTTCAGAGCCGAAGGCGGCGATGAAGGCCCCCGCGGAGCTGAACTCCTGCACGCGGTCTGCGCCGAGTTCTGAGACATACAGGTTGCCGCTCGAGTCAGAGGCGATGCCCCACGGCTGATTCGATTTGCCGGTGCCCGAGCCGATCGGGTCGAAGCTCCCCAGGTATTCGCCTTTGGTGGAGAACTCCTGGACTCTCGAGTTGGCAAGTTCAGAGACGTAGATGTGCCCGGTGGAGACGGCGAGGCCGTAGGCAGTTCCGATCTTTCCTTCAGTGCTGCCGCTCGATCCGAACTTCGAGATGAAGCTGCCGGTCGATGAGAACTCGACGATGTGCCCGCCTTCGGAGGCTCCATACGGGTTGAGAACCCAGACGTTGCCTTCGGAGTCGATCGCGATCGCTCCGGGGTACAAGAGCTGCCCGGAGGCGAACATCGATGATCCGAAGCTGCGCAGGTATTCCCCGGAGGTCCCGAACTCCTCGATGCGGTTGTTGCCTGAGTCGCTGACGTACAGGTCTCCGGATGCGTTGGCGGCGATTCCGCCGATGCCCTTGAACTGGCCGTTGCCCGAGCCTTCTTCGCCGAACTGCCGTATGTATTTGCGTTCTGAGTTGAACTCGGCGATGCGATCGTGGGCCGGGTCGGCTACGAAGATGTCCCCGCTTGCATCGACAGCCACGGCGTTTGGTTCTGAGAGCTTGATTTCGGGGTTTTCATAGTGGGTGATGGAGGTCGCGTAGGTGGGTTCGACGACCGTGATCGACAGGTTGGCGCTCGCGCTCTGGGCCGTCGGGGTGCTCGAGTCGGTGACCTTGACCGTGAAGCTCTGGGTGCCCGCGGCGCTCGGGGTGCCGGTGATGGCTCCTGTTTCCGAGTTCAGGGACAGCCCGGCGGGCAGCGAGCCGACGCTGAGCGACCAGTGGTAGGGGGTCACGCCGCCGCTGGCTCCGAGAGTCTGTGAGTAGGTGCTGCCCAGGTAGCCGTTCGGCAGGCTCGCTGTGGTGATCATGAGGCTGGGCAGCGTTTTGAAGCTTTCATCAGAGCCCTTGCTCGTGCCGCCGGCGTTCGTTGCGGAGATCCTGAAGTGGTAGGTGGTGTTCGGCGTGAGGCCCGTCAGGGCGGCCGAAACGGCCACCGGACTGCTCCCGGAGCCCGGTGCAGGGGTGCATGCGGCGGTTTTCCCGTAGGAGACCGTCGTTCCGTATTCGAATTCGCATTCGCTGACTTCGCCGCCGTTGGGGTTGACGCTTGCTCCAAGCGTGGCCGTCGTCTGGGCGATCGAGGAGGCTTTTTCGCTCACCACGGTCGGCGCGTTGGGCAGTGTTTTGAAGGTTTCATCAGAGCCTTTGCTCGTCCCGCCTGCGTTGGTGGCGGAGATCCTGAAGTGATAGGTGGTGTTCGCCGAGAGGCCCGTCAGCGCTGCGGAGACGGCCACCGGGTTTTCCCCGGAGCCCGGCAGCGAGGCGCACGGGGCGCTCTGACCGTAGGAGATCGTCGTTCCGTATTCGAATTCGCATTTCGTCACTTCGCCGGCGTTGGGATTGACGGTGGCGTTGAGGGTCGTCGTCGTCTGCGCGATCGGCGAGGCTTTTTTGGTCACCACCGTCGGCGGGTTGGGCAGCGTTTTGAAGACCACTTCGCTGCCGTCGCCGGTTCCACCGGAGTTGACCGCGACGATCCTGAACCGGTAGGTGGTGTTCGGGGACAGGCCGGTGGCCGACCCCGACACCGCGACCGCGCTGGTCCCCGAGCCCGGCGCGGGTGTGCAAGAGGCGTTCGATCCAAAGAAGTTCGTCGGGCCGTATTCGAGCTTGCATTCGGTGACTTCCCCGCCGTTCGGGTTGACCGTGGCGTTCAGGGTTGCCGTGGTCTGGGTGACCGACGTGGCGGCTCCGGTCACGACCGTCGGCGGGTTGGGCGGCGTTTTGAACGTTTCGTCAGAGCCGTTGCTCGTACCGCTCGAGTTCGTGGCCGAGATCCTGAAGTGGTAGGTGGTGTTGGGGGTCAGGCCCGTTAGCGACGCGGACACCGCGACTGGGTTGGTCCCGGATCCCGGCGCGGGCGTGCACGCGGCCGCTTTTCCGTAGGAGACCGTCGTGCCGTATTCGAATTCGCATTTCGTGACTTCGCCGCCGTTCGGGTTCACGCTCGCGTTCAGGATCGCCGTTGTCTGGGTGATTGAGGACGCTTTTTCGGTCACGACCGTCGGCGGGCTGACGGGCGTTTTGAACGTTTCGTCAGAGCCTTTGCTCGTGCCGCCCGCGTTCGTCGCGGAGATTCTGAAGTGGTAGGTGGTGTTCGCGGACAGGCCCGTGAGCGCCGCGGCCACTTCCACGGGGCTGCTCCCCGACCCCGGCAGTGAGGAGCACGAGGCGATCTGACCGTAGGAGTTCGTCGTGCCGTATTCGAATTCGCATTTCGTCACTTCCCCGCCGTTGGGGTTCACGCTCGCGTTGAGCGTCGCCGTGGTCTGCGCCACCGAGGAGGCGGCTTTCGTGACTACCGTCGGCAGGATGGGCAGCGTTTTGAAGCTTTCGTCAGAGCCTTTGCTCGTGCCGCCCGCGTTCGTTGCGGAGATCCTGAAGTGGTAGGTCGTGTTCGCCGTGAGGCCCGTGAGGGCTGCGGAGACCGCGACCGCGCTGCTCCCCGAACCCGGCGCGGGCGTGCACGGCGCGGTCGATCCGTAGGAGGTCGTCGTGCCGTATTCGAATTCGCATTTCGTGACTTCGCCGCTGTTCGGGTTCACCGTCGCGTTGAGGGTCGCCGTCGTCTGCGTGAACGGCGAGGCCGCTTTCGTCACCACCGTCGGCGCGTTGGGCAGCGTTTTGAAGGTTTCGTCAGAGCCTTTGGTCGTGCCTTCCGCGCTCGTCGCCGAGATCCTGACGTGGTAGGTGGTGTTCGCCGCCAGCCCGGTGAGCGCCGCGGACACCGCCACAGCGCTGCTTCCCGATCCCGGCAGCGAGGCGCACGACGCGGTCGATCCGTAGGAGGTCGTCGTGCCGTATTCGAATTCGCATTTCGTGACTTCGTGGCCGTCGGGGTTCACGCTTGCGTTGAGCGTCGCCGTCGTCTGGGCGATCGGCGAGGGGGCTTTTGTTTCGACCGTCGGGGAGCTGTTTACGAATACCCACGCCGCGCCGACCTCCCTGTTGTCCGAGAAGCCGCCGATCAGCCCGGTGTTGCCTTCGGAGGACAGCGCAACGTTGTCGCCGAACCAGCCTTCGCCGACCGCTCCGCCGCCCGTCAGCTTGGAGCCCTGCTGAGACCAGGTCGTGCCGGTGTGCGCGAACACCCACGCGGCGCCGACGTTGAGGTTGTCGTTGGGCCCGCCCATGAGCGCTATGTTGCCGTTCGCGGACAGCGCGACGCCGTAGCCGAACTGGGCTTCGCCGACCTCCCCGGTGCCGGTGAGCTTTTCAGCCTGGGTCCAGGTTGAGCCCGAGTACGTCAGCGGCCAGGCGGCGCCGACGTTTTTGTTGTCTCCGGGAGCTCCGACCAGCGCGGCTTTGCCGCTGGGCGACATCGCCAGGCTGTAGCCCAGTTCGCCTTTGCCGATCTCGCCGCTGGCGGTGAACTTTTCGCCCTGCTGGGTCCAGGTCGAGCCCGAGCGTAGGAACGTCCACAGGGCGCCGACGTCTTTGTTGTCCCCGGGGCCGCCGATGAGGGCGGTGCTGCCTTCGGAGTTGAGCGCCAGGCTGTAGCCGAATTCACCTTCTTCGACCTCGCCGACGGGGTTCTGGATCTTTTCCCCCTGCTGGGTCCAGGTCGTGCCCGTGCGCGTGAACACGTAGGCACCGCCGTAGCGGTAGTAGATGCCGTAGTCTTCGCCGGGGCTGCCGATTATCGCGTAGGTGGTCGTGCCTTCCGAGGACAACGCCACGCTCTCGCCGAATTCGCCCGGACCGATCTCTTCGCCGCTTTTCGCCGTCAGCTTTGCTCCCTGCTGGGTCCAGGTCGAGCCCGAGCGGGTGAACACCCACGCGGCTCCGGCGGCCGCGTTGTCGCGGAAGCCGCCGATGAGCGCGGTGCTGCCGGTGGAGGACAGCGTCACGCTCTCCCCGAATTCGCCCGCTCCGACCTCGCCGCCGCCCGTCAGTTTTGTGCCCTGCTGGGTCCATGTCGAGCCCGAGCGCGTGAACACCCATGCCGCGCCTTGCCCTAAGTCGTAGGCAGGACCGCCGATCAGCGCGGTGTTGCCTTCCGCGGAGAGGGCCACGCTGTAGCCGAAGGCGCCTCGGCCGGCCAGGATTTCGCCTTCGCCGTACTCTTCTTTGGCGGTGAGCTTTTCGCCCTGCTCGGTCCAGGTGGTGCCCGAGCGCAGGAAGACCCACGTCGCGCCTATTTCTTTGCTGTCTCTGGGGGCGCCCATGAGGGCGTATTCGCCGGCCCCCGACAGCGCTACGTTCTTGCCGAATTCGGCGGGGCCGTTCTCACCGCTACCGGTGAGCTTCGTGCCCTGCTGCGTCCAGGTCGTGCTGGAGCGCAGGAAGACGTAGGCCGCGCCGATGCCGGCATTGTCGCCGGGCGCACCCATCAGCGCGTATTCGCCTTTTTCGGAGGAGATCGCCACGCTGTAGCCGAATTCGCCGTCCCCCGTCTCTTCACCGCTTTTGGCGACGAGCTTGACGCCCTGCTGGGTCCAGGTCGTGCCCGAGCGCAGGAACACGAACGCCCCGCCGATGCCGGCGTTGTCGCCGGGGGCGCCCATCAGCGCGTATTCGCCCGCGGCGGAGATCGACACGCTCTTGCCGAACTGGCCGCCGCCGATCTCTTCGCCGCTTTTCGGCACGAGTTTTGCGCCCTGCTGGGTCCAGGTCGTGCCGGAGCGCAGGAAGACGTAGGCCGCGCCGATGCCTTCTTTATCGCTGGGACTGCCGATCAGCGCGTAGTTGCCTTCTTTGGTCGCGATCGCCACGCTGGCGCCGAATTCGCCGGCGCCGGTCTCTTCGCCGCTTTTGGCGACGAGCTTGGCGCCCTGCTGGGCCCAGGTCGTGCCCGAGCGCAGGAACACGAACGCGCCGCCGATGTCTTCTTTGTCGCCGGGGCTGCCGATCAGCGCGTATTCGCCTTTTGCCGAGAGCGAGACGCTCTTGCCAAACGAGCCCGCGCCGATCTCTTCACCGCTTTTCGCGACGAGCTTGGCACCCTGCTGGGCCCAGGTCGTGCCCGAGCGCAGGAACACGAACGCTCCGCCGATCCCTTCTTTGTCGCCGGGGCTGCCGATCAGGGCGTATTCCCCTTTTTCAGACAGAGACACGCTCTGGCCGAATTCGCCGGCGCCGATCTCTTCGCCGCTTTTCGCAGTGAGCTTCGCCTGCTGGGCCCACGTCGTGCCGGTGCGCAGGAAGACCCACGCGGCGCCGATCTGTTTGCTGTCGCCCGGGCCACCGATCAGCGCGTATTCGCCTCCGGGTGCGAGCGCCACGCTGTAGCCGAGTTCGGCCTTGCCGCTGGCTTCGCCTTCGCGGATCTCTTCTTTGCCGGTGAGCTTTTCGCCCTGCTGGGCCCAGGTCGTGCCAGAGCGCAGGGACACCCACGCCGCGCCGACTTCGCTGTGGTCGGCGAAACCGCCCATCAGCGCGTAGGTGCCTTCGGAGGACAGCGCCACGGCATTGCCGAACTGGCCCGCGCCGATCTCTTCGCCGCTTTTCGAGACGAGCTTCGCGCCCTGCTGGGCCCATGAGGTGCCGGTTCGCAGGAACACCCAGGCCGCGCCGGTGCCTTCTTTGTCGCCGGGCGCGCCGATCAGCGCGTAGTTGCCTTCTTTCGAGGCGATAGCCACGCTGTAGCCGAATTCGCCGCCGCCGATCTCTTCGCCGCTTTTCGCGACGAGCTTGGCGCCCTGCTGAGTCCAGGTCGTGCCCGAGCGCAGGAAGACGAACGCCCCGCCCACGCCTGCGTTGTCGTCGGGGGCGCCCATCAGCGCGTATTCGCCTTTCGCCGAGATCGCCACGCTCTTGCCGAACGAGCCCGAGGCGATCTCTTCGCCGCTTTTCGCGACGAGCTTCGCGCCCTGCTGAGTCCAGGTGGTGCTCGAGCGCAGGAACACCCAGGCGGCGCCTATGCCTTCTTTGTCGCTATAGGCGCCGATCAGCGCGTATTCGCCTTTTTCAGCGGAGATCGCCACGCTGTAGCCGAAGTCGCCGGCACCGATCTCTTCGCCGCTTTTCGCGACGAGCTTCGCGCCCTGCTGCGCCCAGGTCGTACCGGTGCGCAGAGAGACCCACGCCGCGCCGATGCCGGAGTTGTCGCCGGGGGCGCCGATCAGCGCGTATTCGCCGGTCGCCGAGATCGACACGCTCGTGCCGTATTCGCCTTTGCCGATCTCTTCGGTGGCCCCGACTTTTGCCGTCAGCTTGGCCTGCTGGGTCCATGTCGTGCCCGAGCGCAGGAACACCCACGACGCCCCGACACGTTCGTCGTCGCCGGGCGCGCCGATCAGCGCGTATTCGCCTTTTTCAGAGATCGACACGCTCGCGCCGAATTCGCCTGCGCCTGCCTCTTCTTTGCCGGTCAGCTTCGGACCCTGCTGGGCCCACGTCGTGCCGGTGCGCAGAAACACCCACGCCGCGCCGATTCGGCCGTTGTCGGCCTCGCCGCCGATGAGGGCGTATTCGCCTGTGGAGTTGATCGCAACGCTGTAGCCGAAGCCGCCTTCTTCGCCTCGCTCGCCTGCCCCGGTGAGCTTTTCGCCCTGCTGGACCCAGGGGTCGATACGCAGCGGATAGCGCGCGCCGCTCGCATCGACGCGAAGCAGGATCCGGCCTCCCTGAAGCTGAAGCCAGCTGTGCAGCGCGTGCCCGCGGGCATCGGTGGCGCTCACGCCGCTGTAGCGGAGCGCCGGCCGCCCATCACGGCTGAGGATGATGCTCTGAGCGCCGGGGCCGAGCGAGGCGTGCGCGTTGCTGGACAATGCCATCGACAGCGTCAGCGCACCCGCCGGGTGTCCGGACGGCGCCCTTGCGACCGTGAAGCCCTGCTCGAGGCCGACCGGCCCGTTGACGTACCACTCGCTGAGGCCCCGGTATTCATAGGCGACGCGATTGGCCTTCGCCCGCGGCGCGACCTGGTCCAGGGCGCTCAGCGAGCTGCCGTAGCCCATAGCGCGCACGCTCAGGCTCAGCTGGGTGCCGCCGGAGCTGATCGATACTCCTGTGCGGCCGAAGCTCGTGCGCAGGCGCTGCGCGGAACTCGTAGCGGCGAACCCGCCGTTTGTGGTGCTGGCGCGGTAAGCCGGGTCGTCGGCGCCCAGCGCTTCAGAGACGGGGCCCTGTGCCGCGGGGGGAAGACTTGACAATCCGGCCTTGTGCGAATCGGCCCGGGAGCGCAGGTGCGAGGAGGCGCCGAAGCGAACGGCCGGGGCCACCGAGGAGTGCCGTCCGGCCAGGCCCGCATAGATCGCTGCGCCGAGCAGCAACGCCAGCAGCGCGGCCGCAATCAGGGCGCGCCGCGACAAGGCCGCCGGGGCCGCCTGCCCGCCGGCGCCCACCGCCACTCGCCCCACGGACATGTCCGTGCCCTCCATGGAACTCCCTCCCTCCCTCAAGTCTTCGTCCTGGGCCCACCGCTTCCGACGGTGGCTCCTCCCCGAGGCGCGAAGACTAGCACCCGTCGGATCCCAGGACAAGCGACGCTGATGCTGTCAACCCGGTCTGAGAGCACACAATGCGGGCGGAGGGACTCGAACCCCCAAGGGCTGAACGCCCACCGGCTCCTAAGGCCGGCGTGTCTACCAGTTCCACCACGCCCGCACGGGCGCTGCAGAGCGTAGCTCCCCGGTGTCCGTCGCCCACGCGCCCCGCGAATGGAACAGCTCGCGCGCACCGGCGGCGCGAGGCACACGGGGCCGCGCGAGATTGTATGGTCACTGTTGCGATGTCTGCCGCGATGTCCTCACCAGCCGAGCACGGGTCCCGGTCGGAGGTGATCATCACCCACCCCAACCGCGACAAGCCCGTCGTGCAGGCAACCCGCGCGACGGTCGTGCTGCTGCTGCTGGTGAGCGCCGCGCTGATCCTGATCATCACGGTCAGCGGCTGGAACGTCCTCGAGAGCGCGGTCGCGATCCAGATCGCCTACATCGCGATCTACCTCGCGTTCGCCTTCTACGCCGCCCGTTGGAACCGCGGAGTTCTGCCGGTCGCCGCGGTGCTCGCGGTGCTGCTGGGCATCTTCGCGCTGCTGGCCGGGCCGGCGTGGTTCACTCGCGACAAGTCCGGCTTCGCCTCTCCGGACTACCTGAACGCCGAGCTCCTCGGCCTGCTCACGCTGCTGATCCTGCCGGTGCAGATACTGCTCGTCACCTTCGCCATGCGCGGCTTCTCACAGGGCTGGAACGTCGAGCTCGAGCGCCGCGACCCGTCCGTGAGCGCCACCGACATCCACACGGACGCTCCCCCGCAGCCCGCCTGATCCGGGGCGGCCTCACATACACTTGAGCCCTCGCGTGCGGCGGTGGCGGAACGGTAGACGCGGGGCCCTCAAAAGGCCCTGTCCGAAAGGGTGTGTGGGTTCGAATCCCACCCGCCGCACCATTGTTGTGTGTCGGGACATGCCGGACAGGTGTGCCGGGACATGGTGGACACGCTCAAGGCCCGCCGTAGCGGCCGTTCAACATCTGTGAGTGAAGCGGCCATCGGGGTCGTGTTGCGGGCGGCACGTGCCGAAGGGGAAGCATGCGAGCGATGCGCTCTTCAGCGCCCGTGCCATCGACGCCGGGCCTGCCCGTCTTCGCCGCGGGGGTTGACCCGCCCGCGTGAGGCGCCTGAGCGGCGGGCCGAGGCCGCTGCATCTGCACGCGTGGTCGGCCTATCTGGGCGCCGTCGCAACCCTCACCACGGCGTACGTCGCGGCGCACTTCGTGGGGCCGCATTGGCTCAACAGCGGTCCCGTGTTCAACCTCATCGGCGGCTCGGCGGTCGTCGCGCTGATCGTCGGCGCGCGGCGGAACTCCCCCGATCGCCGCCTCTCCTGGTACCTGCTCGCGCTCGCACAGGCGTTCTTCGTGACCGGCGACGTGCTCGCCTACAACTACGCGCGCTTCTTCGGCACGCCGCTTCCCTTCCCGTCGGTCGCCGACGCCTTCTACCTGGCGGTGTATCCGCTGCTGGTCGCAGGCCTGCTGCTGATGATCCGCCAGCGCAGCGAGACCCGCAACGCCGCCAGCCTGATCGACGCGCTGATGTTCACGGTCGCCGGGGCGGCACTGTCGTGGGTCTACCTGATGGCGCCCTACGCCCACGACCCCACGCTGACGCTGACCACCAAGCTCACGTCGATCGCATACCCGGTCTGCGACATCCTCCTGCTGGGCGTGGTGCTGCGCCTGGCGCTGGGAAGCCGCCGCCGCGGAGCGGCGTCCTCATTCCTGCTCGTCGGCACTGCGCTCCTGATGCTCACCGACACGGTGTACGGATGGAAGCTCCTGCACGGCGGCTATGTGACGGGGGGCGTGCTCGATGCGGGCTGGGCCAGCTTCTACGGTCTGCTCGGCGCGGCCGCGCTGCATCCGTCGATGCGCCAGCTCGTCGAGCCCGCTGCAGACGCCGACGCCCGCCTGGGCCGCCGTCGGCTGATATTGCTCACCTGCGCCGCCCTGACGGCTCCGGCCCTGCTGCTCGTCCGGGGAGCCTCGCTGGGCACCCTCGACTTCTACGTGCTCACCGTCGCTGCGGTGATCCTGTTTGCACTGGTGCTCCTGCGCATGACCGGGCTCGTCCATCGCAACGAGGAGGCGGCCCGGCGGGAGACGGCCCTGCGCCTGGGCGGCGAGGGCCTCGTCGCGGCCGTCACGCACGAGGACATCTACCTCACGGCACTGCAGACCGCCGGTTCCCTGTCCGGCGAGGAGGTGCTCGCGCGGATGTACATCACCACCGACACGCCCGGGCAGCTGGCCGCGGTGGGCAGCAGCGACGGAGACTTCGCGAGCCTCGCCCCGCTGCGCCTGGATGAGCTCCCGGCGACGGTGCATGGAGAGCTCGAGGACCGCCGAGCCGTCACCATTGAGAACCCGGGACAGAGCGAGTTCCTCGCGCCGCTGTTCATCCGGGCGGACCTCGCCGGCCTGCTGTGGGTTCGTGCTGCAAAGCCGCTGAAGCGCGCCGCACAGCTGTCCCTGGCCGCACTCGCCAGCGAGGTCGCGCTCGCATTGCAGAGCGCCGCGCTGGCCGAACGGGCGGTCTACCAACGCTCGGAGGCGCGACTCAGCTCGCTCGTCAGGAACGCATCTGACGTGATCTGCATCGTGGGACAGGACGCCGCGATCCGCTACCTCAGCCCATCGGTGCAGCGCATGTTCGGATACCTCCCGGACGCCATGACGGGCGGTCGCCTCACGGACATCGTGCACCCCGACGAGCGCCCGCGAGTGCTTGACTTCATTGCAGCGACCGCGGCGCAGCCGCCTGCTCACCCCCACTCGGCAGAGTTCCGCGTGCGTCACACCCAGCTCGGCTGGCGCAACGTCGAGGCCCTAGGCACGAACCTTCTCGCGGACGAGGCAATCGACGGCATCGTGCTCAACATCCGCGACGTCACCGAGCGAAAGGCCTTCGAGGCTGAGCTCGAGCATCAGGCGTTTCATGACACTCTCACGGGCCTACCCAACCGGGCGCTGTTCCGCAACCGCGTCGAACACGCGCTGTCCGGGCAGCTGCGCGCCGGCATGACCGTCGCGGTCCTGTTCCTGGACATCGACAACTTCAAGGACGTCAACGACAGCCTCGGACACGTGGCGGGCGACGAGCTGCTGCAGGTGGTCGGTCGCCGGCTGGACGGCTGCATGCGGCCGGTCGACACCGCCGCACGACTCGGCGGCGACGAGTTCGCCGTCCTCATCCAGAGCTCTGAGAGCGAGGAGCACGCGATCGAGATCGCCCACCGCGTGATGACCGCCCTCGCGCCGCCGTTCACGCTGGACGGCAGACAGCTCACCGTCGCGACCAGCATCGGCGTCGCCCTGAGCGGCACCGAAGGATCCGCCCGCCGCAACGCGAGCGAGCTGCTGCACGATGCGGACGCCGCGATGTACACGGCCAAGCAGTCGGGCAAGGGGGGCTACGAGGTCTTCCGACCGGACATGCACGCTCAGGCGCTCGTGCGGCTCGAGCTGAAGGCGGATCTGCGCCGCGCGATGCAGGCACGCGAGTTCACGCTGCGCTACCAGCCGATCATGGATCTCGCCCGCGGCGACCTCGCGGGCATGGAGGCGCTCGCGCGCTGGGAGCATCCGACGCGCGGCATCGTGGCTCCCATCGAGTTCATCCCCCTGCTCGAGGAGACCGGTCTGATCACGACATTTGGGCACCGGATCCTCACGCAGGCCTGCGAGCAGGCCGTGCTGCTTCAGCGTGAGTGTCCGCGCGAGCCGCCGCTGATGATCGCCGTGAACGTCTCCGCCTTCCAGCTGCGGCGCCCGGAGTTCGTCGATGAGGTTGCCAGCGTGCTGGAGGAGACCGGAATCGAGCCGGGCAGCCTCATCCTCGAGCTGACCGAGAGCATGATGATCGAGGACATGGATCTGAGCGTCCGGCGCATGAGCGCCCTGCGCGCCCTCGGCGTGAGGCTCGCCATCGACGACTTCGGGACGGGCTATTCATCGCTGACCTATCTGCGCAGGCTGCCGGTCGACATCCTCAAGATCGACCGCTCGTTCCTCGCGGATCCCAGCCAGGAGGCCACGCTGCTGACCGCGGCGATCGTTCAGCTCGCGCGGATCTTCAGGCTCGAGGTGGTCGTCGAGGGCATCGAGAACACATCGCACCTCGAGCGGGTCGCTGAGATGCACTGCGACTTCGGTCAGGGCTTCCACTTCGCCAAGCCGCTGTCCGGTGCGGACATGACGGCGCTCGCCGAACGCCAGTCCAAGGCGCGCCCGCCCGCTACCGCGGAGCTGCTCGAGGCGTCGATCTCCCGGTAGCGCCCAGGTCCCTACGGCCCCCCCACCAGATCGAGCAGCGGCCCGGCCAGGGCCGGCGAGGCCACGAGGATTCCCCACGGCAGGTTCTCGAACACCGGAAGCTCGTGCACCTCGAGGCCCGCGCGCTCGCAGATCAGCGCACCGGCGACGATGTCCCACTGCTTGACCGAGCGCTCGAAATAGGCGTCGTTGCGCCCCGCCGCGGTCCAACACAGATCCAGAGCGGCGCTGCCGAACCGACGGATGTCGCGCACGCGCGGGATGAGGCGCGCGAGCACCGTCGCCTGCGCCTCACGCACCTTCGCGTCATATGCAAGGCCGGTGGCGACCATCGCGCTGGGCAGATCGGCGACTCCCGGGGTATCCCCTGCTCCCCGCCTCGCCGGCGCCCTCCCCTGCGGCCCTGTCAGCTCGGCGGCGCCCTCCTCTCCGATCAGCAGCGCACGGCCCCCTCTCGTCGCGGTGAACAGCTCGTCTCGATTCGGGTCATACACGGCGCCGGCGAGCGTGCCCTCGCCATCGCGCACGGCGACGCTCACGCACCACTGGGGAATACCGAACAGGAAGTTGACTGTCCCGTCGAGCGGATCGACCACCCATCTGAGCCCGCTGGCGCCATTCACGGCGCCGCCCTCCTCCCCGAGGAACCCGTCATCGGGCCGCCGTCTTTTGAGCAGAACGCGAATTGCCCGCTCAGCGGCGAGGTCGGCCTCGCTGACCAGGTCGGTCGGCGTGCTCTTGCTCGAGACGTCCTTCTCGGAGCCGTGGCGGGCGCGCGCCAGCAGCAGGTCGCCGGCCATCCTGGCCGCGTCGACCGCCACCTCCAGCAGCTCCTCGCCGGCCGCGGCCGTGTCGCTCACGAGAAGCCGGCGGGACGGGACTGCGCCCACGGGCGCTCCGCCTCGAGCTGGGCGGCCAGCGAGCACAGCGTCGCCTCGTCGTTCGGCCTTCCCACCAGCTGCACCGCCCGCGGCAGTCCATCCGGCGCGAACCCGGCGGGCACCGAGCAGGCGGGCTGACCGGTGACGTTCCAGCTCAGCAGGTAGGAGACGGTGCCGCCCGCGACGAGCGTCGTCGACAGCCAGCCGCGCCCCTCGCAGGCGCCTATCTTCGGCGGGGGTGCCGGGGTCACGGGCATCAGCAGCACGTCGTGGTCGGCCAGCGGCTCGTTCAGCCGTGCGGCGTAGGCAGCCTCTCGCCCGCGCGCCCAGGCGACGATGCCGGGGCCGATCAGGCCGCCCAGACGAGAGATCGTGCGCATCCGCCGTTCCAAGCGCTCGGGGTGGGCCAGCGCGACCGCGTCTTCGTGGCGGCTGCGCAGGAAGCGCACCGTGAACTCGGGCGGGGGCATCAGCGGTCCGTAGTCGAGCTCGCGCTCGTTCACCTCGTGGCCGAGTCCCCGCAGCAGCGCCACCGTGTCTGTGAGCGCTGCGCGGTTGTCCTCATGCAGCCGGCTCAGCGGCGAGGGCGGCAGCCGGCTGCCAACCGCAATTCGCAGCGCCCGCGGCCCCCGATCCCCGGGTGAGGCGCCCGCCTGCGGCCCCACCGCCTCGAGCAACGAGCTGTGCGGCAGCTGCGGCGTCCCGGGGTCCGGCGGGCCATCGGCGATCGCGTCGTGGAACAGCGCGCTGTCCCTGACCGAGCGCGTCAGCACGCCGTCCACCGACAGGCCGAGCCAGGCGTCCACGCTCGGCGCGAGCGGCACGCGCCCGCGCTGGGTCTTCAGTCCGAACAGCCCGCAGTAGGCGGCCGGGCAGCGGATCGACCCGCCCGCGTCGGAGCCCAGCCCGGCACCGATGAGACCCGCGGCCACGGCCGCCGCTGTGCCGCCGCTTGAGCCGCCCGGCGTGCGCTCGAGCGCCCACGGGTTGCACGTCGTGCCGCGCGTCGGCGACTCGGTCCAGGGGACCGCACACAGCTCCGGCACGTTCGTCTTGCCGATCACCACGGCGCCCGCCGCACGCGCGCGGCGCACGATCTCGGCGTCCTTCGCGGCGGGCTCGCCGTAGGCGCGCGTGCCGAAGCCGGTCACCTCGCCGGCGACGTCGATGTCGTCCTTCACCGCGATCGGCACGCCCAGCAGCGCCCGCCGGCCGCCGGCCCTGAGCCGGGCATCGGCCTGGTCGGCCTCCAGCAGCGCCCGCTCGGCGAGGACGACACGGAAGGCGTTCAGCTGCGGATCGAGCCGCGCGATCCGCTCCAGATACAGCTCGACGAGCTCACGAGAGGAGATCTCGCCGGCGGCGATCAGCTCGGCCTGGCGCGCGATTCCGGCATAGGCGAGGTCGCTGGCGTCCATTGGCCGGCAATCTATTGAACGGCGCGATTCCTCCGCCGCATGCCGCCGTATGGTCGGTCCCCGTCAACAGAAGGGGGAGCAACCCGTGTCCTATCCAGTCACCTTCGAGGCCGACTATGTCGAGCGGCGCAACCGGCTCACGGCGTTCTTCCGGTTGATCCTCGCCATCCCGGTCGCGATCGTCCTTTACGTGTATGCGATCGTGGCCCTGTTCGCGATCCTGATCGCGTGGTTTGCGATCGTCTTCACAGCCCGCTACCCGCAGGGTCTGTATGACTTCGTCGCGGGCTTCCTGCGTTTCGTGACCCGGGTCACGGCCTATTGCGCCCTGCTGTGCGACCCCTACCCGGCGTTCAGCGGCGCGCCTGACGACTCCTACCCGGTGCGCGTCCACTTCACCGGCCCGCTCGAGCGCTACAGCCGCGCGAAGACCTTCTTCCGCTACATCCTCGCCATCCCCGTGCTGGTGCTGCGCTACGTGATGGGCCTGCTGCTCGAGGTCGGCGCGGTCGGCGCCTGGATCGTGATCCTGTTCACCGGTAGGATGCCCCGCGGCCTGTATGACGTGATGGTGCTGGCCAACTCCTACACGGCCCGCAGCGACGCCTATCTGCTCCTGTTGACCGAGACCTACCCGCCGTTCCAGGACGAGCAGACGCGGGCCGCCGGGACGACGGGCCCTACACCGGTGTGACGGGGTTGCGCTTGGCCGGCCAATCCCGGCGGCGGCCCTCGGCGTGGGCGAAGCGGCGGACCAGCTCGGAGCGCAGCTCATCCGGCTCGACGACAGCGTCGATCACGAGCTCTGAGGCGAGGTGCAGGACGTCGATGTCCTCGGCGTACTCGCTGCGCAGCTCCTCCGTGCGGCGGGCGCGCTCGGCCTCGTCCTCGATCGCCTGCAGCTGGTTGTAGTAGACGGCGTTGATCGCCGCCTGCGGGCCCATCACCGCTATCTGGGCGCCCGGCAGCGCCAGGCAGCAGTCGGGGTCGAAGGCGGGTCCGGCCATCGCGTACAGCCCCGCCCCGTAGGCCTTGCGCACGATCACCGAGATCTTCGGCACGGTCGCCTCGCTGACCGCGCTGATCATCTTCGCGCCGTGCCTGATGATCCCGTCGCGCTCCACCTGCGTGCCGATCATGAAGCCCGGCACGTCCGCCAGAAACAGCAGCGGTACGTTGAACGCGTTGCACGTCCAGATGAAGCGCGCGGCCTTGTCGGCCGAATCGGAGAACAGCACTCCCCCCTTGTGCTTGGGCTGGCTCGCGACGATGCCGAGGGCGCGGCCCTCGAGCCGCGCGTAGCCCACGATCAGCTCCTTCGCCCAGCGCGGATGGATCTCGAGGAACGAGCCCTCGTCGATCAGCGCGTCGATCAGCGTCGCCATGTCGAACGGCTTGTTCTCATCCGCCGGGATCAGCTCGGCGATGGACCCACCGGCGGCCGGCGCGCGCGCATCGACCGGCACGAGCAGCGGCGGTTCCTCCTCCCAGTTTCTCGGCATATAGGAGAGGTAGCGCCGCGCTGTTGCGATCCCCTCGTGATCGCTCTTCACCAGCTGGTGCCCGCAGCCTGAGACGCCCGTGTGCATGCGCGCGCCGCCCATCTCCTCGAGGCTCACCTTCTCCCCGATCACCATCTCCGCCATGCGCGGCGAGCCGAGGTACATCGAGGCGTTCCCCTCGCGCATGATCACCAGGTCGCAGAACGCCGGTATGTAGGCGCCGCCGGCGGCACTCGGCCCGAACAGAACGCACACCTGCGGCACCACCCCGGAGAGCTTGACCTGGTTGTGAAAGATCCGCCCGGCGCCGCGCCGGCCGGGGAACATCTGCACCTGTTCGGTTATGCGGGCTCCGGCCGAGTCGACGAGGTAGACCATCGGGATCAGAAGCTCGGCCGCGCGTTCCTGGATCCGCAGGATCTTCTCGACGGTTCTCGCGCCCCATGAGCCGGCCTTGACCGTCGGATCGTTCGCCATCAGCGCGAGCAGCCGTCCTTCGCACGTCCCCACCCCGGTCACGACGCCGTCGGCGCCGAGACCGTCCTGACCCCAGTTGGCCAGCAGCGCTTCCTCGGCGAAGCTCCCCTCGTCGAGCAGCAGCGCCACGCGCTCGCGCACCGCGAGCTTGCCCTGCTCGCTCGCCTTGCGGCGATGGTGCTCGGGCCCGCCCGCCAGCGCGCGCTCGCTCGCGTCGCGCAGCGAGCTCATTGCTCGAGCCTGCGGTGATGATGGTGGCGCCCACGGTGGCGACCGCGGCGGCGCCCGCCGCCGGCGTTCAGATGACGTTCGACCGCCTCGAGGTCCGGCGCGGGCCCGAGCAGCCGCCAGGCATTGCGCACCAGCGGCAAGAGCGTGAACAGGATCACCCACACCGGCCAGAAGCTGCCGCTCGCCCCGTTGGCGACCCAGATCGCGATGCACACGGCCGAGATGCCCAGGCCACCGCCGCCCTCCTGCAGGATGCGCCGTCGCAGGTGTGCCCGGCGCGCCTGTAGCGAGCGCTGCACGGCCGCCGGGCTCATCGGCAGGTCCGCCTTCAGCGCGTCGAGTTCGCCGCGCGTCGAGGCCTCGTACGCGCGCCCCACGCGCTCCTCGAACTCCTCCGGCGTCAGCGCGCCCGCCACGACGTGATCGCGCAGCTCATCGGCGAGCTGTTCGCGGTCGGCGTCCGCGACGCGCAGGCTGGAGGAGTCGCTCATCGCAACAGAGGATATGTGCCTGCGCGCACATCAGCGGTAGCCTCTCCCGGGTGTCCCCTGACGAGGTCTTCGATCTTCCGGCGGCCGCGCTGCGCGCCGACGGCGCTGAGCTTGCGATGTCGATCGAGGTGCTCGGCCTCGCGGCTCGAGCAGGCGCTGCCGGCGCTCACCCTCGTGTCGAGCGCCGCAAGGTCGGCGGCTTCCGCTCCAAGCGCCGCGAGGTCGAGCGGATCGAGGTGAGCGCTCGGCGAGGAGCGGTTCGAGCTGCGCGCGCGCCGGCGCGGGTGCTCAGCTGCACGCGCCACAAGGTCGTACGCGGCATCACGCTGAGCCGCCAGCGAGCTGCGATGGCCGATTGGATCGGTGAGCTCAACGCCGCCGTCGCCCGCAGCGGCCGAGGTCTCCGAACAGGACCGGCTCGCGCTCGCGAAGCTGCTCGCGTGAGCCCGCTCTTTCGCCGACGCTCCGAGGAGGAGAGGGCCGCCGATCGGGCGGCCGCGCAGGCGCGAGCCGAGGCAGCGGAGCGCTCGCACGAGCGTGCCGCGGCGTCGCTTGCGCTGATCGAAGCAGGGCCACATTCCCCTGGCCGCCTCGGAGCGCCTGGCGGCGCTCGACCAGACCGGCGCCGGCCCGGCGCCGTTCAGCAGCGATCTGGCGGTCAGCGAATGGAGCGCGCTCGCGCGACTCGGCGTCGACGCCGATCACGCAGGTGATGGGCTCCTCCATCTACCACGTCGGCTGGCAGCCGACGTACTTCAACGTCCCGACCGAGGTTCGAGGTGCTCTCCGAGCGCCTACAACGAGTGCCGCCGGCTGGCGCTCGGGCGGCTGCTCGAGGAGGCGCAGGCCTGCGGCGCCGACGCCGTGGTCGCGGTGCGGATCGACGAGGGCGCCCACGACTGGGCGGCCGGCGCCGTCGAGTTCATCGCGGTCGGCACCGCCGTGCGGCTGCCCGAGCAGCTGCGCGACAGCGGCGGCGGCGCGCTGCTCACAGACCTCTCCGGCCAGGAGTTCGCGCTGCTCTGCAACGCCGGTATGCGCCCGGTGGGAATCGCCGCCCACACGAGCGTCCACTACGTCCCCGCCGCCTACAGACCCAGCAGGCACAGAGCGGATGCGGCTGGCCTCGTGGGCCAACCAGGAGCTCGTCGACTTCACGCCAGGGCGTCTACGAAGCGCGCGAGAAGGCCATGTACTTCGTCGCCGCGCAGGCGCGCGCGCTCGGCGGCGACGGCGTGATCGGGGTCGAGATCACCGAGCACGGCCGCACCCACGCGGTGCAGGCGCGGCATGTACGAGAGCCGAGACCTCGAGGTGACCTTCCACGTGATGGGCACCGTCATCCGCGAGGACCCCGCGACTCGCCGCCCAGCCGGCCACCGCCGGCGCCGCTGCAGATCGTCTCACTGCGGTGAGCCCCCGCCAAGCGAACAAAGGACCGGCAGACATGGCCTATGACCCCACCAGCACCGAGGGCGTGCCCGAGGCGGGCACGGCCCGCCTGCAGCAGAACCGCTCCGGCCTGTTCACCAGCGACCTGTCGGTCAACGAGTTCCTGCTCGTCCGCCAGGCCGGCTTTCAGCCGCTGGGGCTCGTCATCGGCAGCTCGATCTACCACATCGGCTACCAGCAGGCGCAGTGGAAACAGAGCCAGGAGATGAACGTGCTCTCGCAGGCGATGTACGAGGCGCGCGAGCTCGCGATGACGCGCATGGAGGAGGAGGCCGAGCAGCTCGGCGCCGACGGCATCGTCGGCGTGCGCCTGACGATCGGCCGCTACGACTGGGGTGAGAGCATGGCCGAGTTCATCGCCATGGGCACCGCCGTCAAGCACCGCGGGGGCGAGCTTCACCGCGCGCCGTCCGGCCGCCCGTTCACCAGCGACCTGTCAGGCCAGGAGTTCTGGACGCTGCTGCAGACCGGCCACCGGCCCGGTCGGGATGGTGATGGGCTCCTGCGTCTACCACGTCGCCCACCAGAGCTGGCGCCAGTCGATCGGCAACACGGGGCGCAACGTCGAGCTGCCGAACTTCACCCAGGCGCTCTACGACGCGCGCGAGCTTGCGATGGAGCGCATGCAGGCCGAGGCGCTGGAGGCCAAGGCCGAGGGCATCGTCGGTGTGCACATCGAAGAGAAGTCCCACGGCTGGGGCAGCCACGTGATCGAGTTCTTCGCGATCGGCACGGCGATCATCCCCGCCGAGGGCATCGAGGACCACGTCATCCCGGCCCCCCAGACCGTGCTCGACCTCAGCTGATAAGGACCTCCCGGCGAGTGGCCGGGAAGGATCCGCAGGGCGTGGAGTCTGTCCGCATGAAAGCCGTCCACAAATGGAGGGAGGCAGTCATGCCCAGGTCAATTCCAAGAACGCGCGTGCTCGGTGCGGTCGCCGCCGTGCTCTTCTGCGCGACGCTCTCGCAGGGAGTCGCGCTGGCGTTCGATCATCCGTTCATCGGGAAATTCACCACCGTCAGCACGGTCGCCAGCACCGTGCCGTCAAACGGCGATGAGAACCCCTACGGGATCGTCACGGTCCCCACCAGCGCCGGCTCGCTGATGCGAGGCGCCCTGCTCATCAGCAACTTCAACAACTCCGAAAACCTCCAGGGAACAGGCACGACGATCGTGCAGATCACGCCCGGTGGCGCGCGCTCGCAGTTCGCCCAGATCAACCCCGCGACCCTTCCGGGCCCCTGTCCGGGCGGCGTGGGCCTCACCACCGCGCTCGCGATCCTGCCGCACGGCTACGTGGTCGTCGGAAGCCTTCCGACCAGCAACGGCATGGCCGCCACGGCTCAGGCGGGCTGCCTGATCGTGCTCGACAGCAGGGGTCACGTGGTGGAGACGATCTCCGGTGCGCCGATCAACGGCCCCTGGGACATGACCGCGGTCGGAGACGATCAGAACACGACGCTGTTCATCACGAACGTGCTCAACGGCACCGTGGCCTCGGGAGAAACGCCGGTGGACGAAGGCACGGTCGTGCGCATGACCCTGCACACGAGCGCCAACGGCAACCATCCCCCCACCGTCACCTCGGCGCAGGTGATCGCGGGCGGCTTCCCCGAGCGCACCGACCGCGCCGCGCTCGTCGTGGGGCCGACCGGAGTCGCCCTCGGAGATGAAGGAACCCTGTACGTCGCAGATACCCAGGGCAACCGCATCGCCGCCGTCCCCAACGCCCTGTTCCGGCATGCGCCGCTCGGCGGCGGCGGCATCACGGTCGCCAGGGGCGGCTACCTGAACAACCCGCTGGGACTTACGCTCGCGCCGAACGGGGCCCTTCTGGCGGCCAACGCCAACGACGGGAACATCGTCGAGACGACGCCGTTCGGCGCCGAGTTCCAGCCCTTCGAAACCGGCGCCGGCGCGGGCGGGCTGTTCGGGTTGACGGTCTCGACGGGCCGCCCGGGCGTCTACTTCGTCAACGACGCCGAAAACACGCTCGACCTCCTGCACTGAGGCCAGGGCGGGGAGCGGACGGGCGGGCAGGGCCGCTCGCCCGTCCGCTCCCCCGTTCCTGACGGGTGTACGGTTGTCGGCATTCGCCAAAGCCATCACCCACCGTCAGGAGCCCGCGATGAGCATCGTCGTCACCGAGGACCGCGGAGCGGTCCGCCACATCGTCATGAACCGCCCCGAGAAGCGCAACGCGATGAACGACGAGCTGATCGCCGGTATCGCCGGCGCGGTGCATTCGGCGGCGCACGATCCCTCGGTGCTGTGCGTGGTGCTGCGCGGCGAGGGCACGATGTTCTCCTCCGGCATGGACTTCAGCTCGCTGGGGGCGCTCGCGGGCGAACCGGGGCGGCTGCGCGAGTTCCGCACGGCCGTGCTCGACGCGTGGAACCTGTGCGAGGAGATGACCAAGCCCACGATCGCGCAGATCCACGGCGCGTGCATCGGCGGGGCGATGGAGCTCGCGCTCGCCTGCGATCTGCGCACGATGGCCTGCGATGCCGTGATCGGCCTGGTGGAGACGCGCGTGGGGCTGATCCCCGACGTCGGCGGCTCCTCGCGGCTGCCGAGCGTGATCGGGCTGGGGCGCGCGAAGGAGATGATCATGAGCGTCGAAGATGATCGACGGCACCGAGGCCGAGCGCATCGGCCTCGTCAACCGGGTGGCGCCGCCGGGCGAGCTTGACGCGGCCACCGACGCGCTCGTGGCCGAGCTGCTCGCCTGCGCGCCGGTCGCGGTCGGCCTGTCCAAGCGCGTGATCGACGCTTCCGCCAAGCCGGCGCTCGCCGTGACGCTCGAGCAGGAGGTCACGATCCAGCAGATCTGCGCCGAAAGCGCTGACTTTGCCGAGGGCGCCCGCGCCTTCGCCGAGAAGCGCCAGCCCGAGTTCAGCGGGCACTGAGGCGCTGAGGATGGGCCGGCCGCAGGCCGGCCGCGGCCGATCGGGCCGGTTCTAACGCCAGTCGATCGGTCCTGCCAGCAGCGTGTGGCTGCCCAGGGGGCGACCCAAGAGCGCCCGTACGCTGTCCGCGCACGCGAGCAGAGCCGGCAGGTCGATGCCTGTGGAGACGCCCATCTCCTCGAGCATGGAGACGAGATCCTCGGTTGCGATGTTGCCGGTGGCGCCCGCCGGAACCGGGCAGCCGCCGAGCTCACCGAAGCTCGACTCGAAGCTCTCGACCCCTGCCTGAAGCGCGGCGAGCACGTTCGCAAGGCCCTGGCCGCGGGTGTTGTGAAAGTGCGCGGTCAGCTCCACCCCCTCCCCCAGCGACGCCCGGGCGGTCGTGAAGAACTCCCGCACCTGCCGCGGATTGGCCATTCCGGTGGTGTCACCGAAGCCGACCTCCTGCGCGCCGGCGGCGTGCAGGCGAGCGGCGATATCGAGCACCCGCTCGATCGGTACGCGGCCCTCATATGGGCAGCCGAACGACGTCGAGATCACTCCCTCACAGCGCAGTCCCGCAGCGCGGGCGCCCTCTCAAGCACGGCCTCCGTGCCGGCGAGCGACTCGGCGATCGAGCGGTTGACGTTCTTTCTGTTGTGCGTCTCAGACGCCGACAGGAAGACGTTGATCTCGTCGAACGCCGCGCGCCTGCCCGCGCGGCCCTCGCGCAGACCCAGCGCATCATCGAGGCCGCGCTCGTTCGGGACGAGCACGGAGACGCTGACCTCCGGCGGCACGTCGATCGCGGCGATCACCTCGGCTGCGTCGGCGAGTTGCGGGATCACGTCGGCGCGAACGAAGCTCGTGACCTCGATGCGCTTCAGGCCGGTCCGTGCCAGCGCGTCGATCAGCTCGATCTTGCGCGCGGTCTGAATCACCTCCGGCTCGTTCTGAAAGCCGTCGCGCGGGCCGACCTCCCTGATCCTCACCGCCCGCGGCAGCTCGCTCATGCTCATCACACTGACAGGCCACCGCTGACGTTCGGCGTCTTGAGCCTCATCGCTCGAAGCCTATACTCGGCCGCCTTGCCACCTCGCCCACCGAGCCCGTCGCGATCATCGGCGCTTCAGGCGCGCTCGGCTTCGGGCTGGCGGTGAGGCTGGGGGGGCCGGGGGTCCCGGTCGTGATCGGCTCGCGCGACGCCGGGCGCGCCAGCGAGGCCGCGAGCGGGCGCTCGCCGCCGTTCCCGGGGGCTCGTGCTCGGGGTACAGAACTCCGAGGCCGGTGCGGGCGGAGGCGCCGTGATCCTGAGCGTGCCGTTCCGCAACCACTCAGAGACGCTGGCCAACTGAGGGACGCTTTCGGCCCGGGACAGCTGCTGATCGACGCGACCGTGCCGCTGGCGGCGGCGGTGAGCGGCAAGGCCACGCGCATGCTCGGCGTGTGGCAGGGATCGGCCGGCCAGCAGGCGCTCGAGATGGCCCCGAGGGCGTGCGGGTGGTCTCGGCCCTTCATACCGTCAGCGCCGCCTCGCTCACCGACCTGGATAACCCGCTGGCACAGGACGTGCTGCTGTGCGGCGATTCACGCGACGACAAGCACGAGGCGGCCCGCCTGATCGAGCGGATCGACGGCCTTCGCTGCGTGGACTGCGGGCGCCTTGAGATGGCTCGCATAACAGAGTCGCTGACCGCTCTGCTGATCTCGGTGAACGCCCGCTACAAGGCCCACGCGGGCATCCGTCTGACCGGCCTGCCGGACCCGTCGTGGGAGTGAGCGCCGCTCGAGGTCGTCGTTCTGGCCGGGGGCACGGGCGGCGCGAAGCTCGTGCGGGGCATGGTCGACGTCGGTCGGCCCCGAGGCGCTCGCCGTGATCGTCAACACCGGCGATGACATCGAGATCTACGGCGCCCACGTCTCCCCGGACCCGGACCTCGTTTCCTTCTGGCTGGCCGATCTGATCGACGAGCGCGGCTGGGGCCTCGAGGGCGACACGTTCGCGGTGATGGACGCGCCTGCGCGCGCTCGGCGAGGAGGTGTGGTTCAACCTCGGCGACCGCGACCTGGCCTGGTGTCTGCGGCGCGCGCGGATGCTCGCCGAGGGGCTCTCCCCCACGGCGGCCCTCGCGCGTCTGAACGGCGCGATCGGCGTGCGCGCGCAGGTGCTGCCGATGAGCGATGACCCCGTGCGCACATGGGTTCGCAATCCCACCGGCTGGCATCCCTTCCAGGAGTTCATGATCCGTGAGCAGGCGGGCGGGGTGATCGAGGGTCTCGAGTTCCGCGGCGCCGAGCAGGCCGCGCCGAGCGACCGCGGGCGCTCGGCCGCGATCGCCGGCGCGCGCGCGATCGTGATCGGCCCCTCCAACCCGCTCGCCTCGATCGCTCCGATCCTCGCCGTGCCGGGCGATCCGCGACGCGCTCGTGCCGCCGACGCGCCGGTCGTCGCGGTGAGCCCGGTCGTCGGCGGCGAGGTGCTGAAGGGCCCGACCGCATCGTTCATGGCCTTCGCCGCGCTCGACTCTGAGCGCCGACGGAGTGGCCGACTTCTACGGCGAGCTCGCTGGACGGGATGGTGGCCGACGAAGCCGTGCACGGGCTGGCGACCCTGCAGACCGACACCCGCATGCATGACGCCTCGAGCCGTGCGACGGTGGCCGAGCAGACGCTCCGCTTCGCCGAGGCCCTGAGCGGCTAGCTGATCGAGCGTCGGGCTTTGCCCGCCGTGCCCCGGGCGTCATGAGGGGCCGGAACCGGGCGGCCACTATCGTCTGGGTCAGATGCGCACCGCCGCCGATCCTGCCCGTCAAGAGCTTCGCGCTGGCCAAGCAGCGACTCGGCGCAAGCGTCTCACAGACGCTGCGCGCCCAGCTCGCGCGGGCGATGGTCGTCAGACGTGCTGCACGCCCTCGCAGAAACCGAGGCGATCGCGCTGACCGTGGTCGTCACGCGCGAGGACTCCGTGGCGCGCCGCCGCGCTCAGCCAGGGCGCTCTCGTCGTCGAGGACGAGGCGGAGGACGGCCAGTCCGCGGCGGTGGCGCTCGGCATCGAGCGGGCGCTCGAGGAGGGGGCAGAGCGTGTCCTCTGCATCCCCGGCGACTGCCCGGCGCTCGACCCCGCAGAGCTCGAGGCGCTGCTCGGCGGGGCGGGCGGCGAGCCGCAGGTCGTGATCGTGCCCGACCGCCACGGGACCGGCACCAACGGCCTGCTGCTCACGCCGCCGGACGCCATCGCCCCCAGCTTCGGGCCCGGCAGCTGCGAGCGCCACCGCGCGCTGGCGCTCGCCGCGGGCCTCGCCCTGGCGCCTCGAGCAGCCTCCGTCGCTGCTGCTCGACATCGACACCGGCGCGGATCTCGCCGCGCTGCGACGAGCGCCTGTCCGCCGGCACGCGCGCGCGCCTCGCGCACGCGGGACGTGCTGGGCTGAGCGCGAAGGCGCGGAGCTTCCCTCCATCACGAACACCGCCTGAGCGCTCTCGCACCGTGGCAGCCCTCTCCGCGCGTGCACTCAGCGGCCTGCCCGAGGTGCGTGCGGGCGATGACCTCGCGGGACTCATCCTCGCTGGGCTGAAGGATGGCCCGATACGCGACGGCCAGGTCGTCGCGATCGCCCACAAGGTCGTCTCGAAGGCCGAGGGCGCGGTCGTCTCGCTGGCGGGGTCGAGCGCGCGAGCGCTCGCGCCCGCGCGGTGGCGCTGCGAAGCGCCGAGCGCGATCCGCGCGCGGTCCAGGTCGTGCTCGACGAGTCCGCGGAGATCCTGCGCGCCGAGCGCGGCGTGCTCATCTGCCGCACCCGCCACGGCTTCGTCTGCGCGAACGCCGGCGTCGACGCCTCCAACGTCGCCGACGCGGACACGCTGATCCTGCTCCCGCGCGACCCCGACGCCTCGGCGCGCGCGCATCCGCGCGCGCCTGCGGCGAGCTCGCCGGCGCGACGCGTCGCGGTCTTGATCAGCGACAGCTTCGGCCGCGCCTGGCGCCACGGCCAGCTCGACGTCGCGATCGGCCTCGCCGGGATCGCCCGCTCGAGGACTGGCGCGGGCGCGACGACGCGAGCGGCCTCGAGCTGCAGCGCGACCTGGCTGGCGGTCGCCGACGCGCGGCCGCGACCGCCGATCTCGCCCGCGCGAAGGACTCGCGCGAGCCCGTCGTGTGCTCTCGACGGCCTCGAGCGCTTCGTCGGCGCAGGACGACGGTCCGGGGGCCGCAGCGCTCCTGCGCCCGCTCGATGAGGACCTGTTCCGCTGAACGCCCCCGGGCGGGCCCACGGCGCTGCAGACCGCGAGCTGGAGCTCGTCGGCGTCCGCGAGCGGGTACTCGCGCCGGATCTCATACAGCGTCGTGCGCTCGGCCGCGGGGCGGCCGGCCTCGTGGGCCGCGGCGACAGCTCATCGGGGTCGAGCCTGGTGCCGTGGTAGCTGCCCGCGAGGCGGCTGATCGACTCCTCCATCAGCGTCCCGCCGAGGTCGTTCACGCCCCAGCGCAGCGACTCGGTGGCGGCCTCGAGGCCCATCTTCACCCAGCGACGCCTGCAGGCTCGCGACGCTGCGCCCGAGCGCCAGGCGGAAGACGGCGGTGTGCTTGAGGTTCTCCTCGCGCGAGATCTCCTCGACGCCGTGGGTACGTCCGAGCAGCGTCTGGAACGGGATGAACGAGAGCGGCACGAACTCGGTGATCCCGCCCGTGCGCTCCTGCAGCTCGCGAACCACGCGCATGTGCTCGGCCAGCTCCCAGGGCTCCTCGATGTGGCCGAACATCACCGTCGCGGTCGAGCGCAGCCCGGCGTTGTGGGAGGCCTCGATGATCTCCACCCAGCGCGCGACCGGGAGCTTGTTCGGGGAGATGCGCTCGCGCACGCCGTCGTGCAGCACCTCCGCGGCGGTGCCCGGCGTCGAGCCGAGCCCCGCGTCGCGCAGGCGCGCGAACACCTCGCTCGGCGGCAGGCCCGAGATGTCGCACATGTGCGCGATCTCCATCGGGCTGTAGGCGTGCAGGTGCAAGCTGCCGGCGCGGTCTCGCTTGGCAAGCGCAGCCAGCCGAGGTAGTCCTCGAGCGCCCAGTCGGGATGGATGCCCGACTGGATGCACAGCTCGCTCGCGCCGTACTCGACCGCCTCGTGGACGCGCCGCACGAACTCCTCCGGTCGTGCTCGTAGGCGTCGGGCGAGCGCTTGCCCTGCCCGAAGCCGCAGAAGGCGCAGCCGACGACGCACACGTTCGAGACGTTGATGTTGCGGTTGACGACGAACGTGACCGTCTCCCCGGCGAGCTCCGCGCGCAGCTCATCGGCCGCCGCGCGGATCTCCTCGATCGCCTCCGCGCGCGTCTCTGCGAACAGCGCGGTCAGCTCATCGGCGCTCAGCGCCGCGCCCTGCGCGGCCCTTTTCGATCGCGCCCGCGACGAGGTCCGGGCGGATCGGCGCCGGCGGCTCGGTGCGCCCTGATCCTCGCCGCGGGATGAAGCTCCAGTACTTCACCTTGATCGTGTCCATCACCGCCGGGCGCCACCCATTGCGGGATCGATGTAGTGCGGGTAGACGCACAGCCGCTCGGTCAGCGCGTAGCCGTCGCGCTGCAGCGCCTTGCGCACCTGATGCGGGCGAGGGGAACGGATGCTCGGGCGAGATGTGATCGCCGTTGGCGCTGAGCCCGCCGAGGTCGGTCGCGCCGGCGGCGACCAGCTCGCCCCACCAGTCGGCGAGATTCGGCGGGATCTGGATCCCGACATCCGGCATCAGCCGCCGCGCCTCGCGCGATCAGCCGCTTCATGTCCTCGATGCTCACCGGGCACGCCCACTCGGGCAGCGGCAGCCGCGGGCGCCCGTCGGCGACGCCGGTGCGCCAGTACTCGCGCGCGGCCGCCTCGGCGATCTGCGCGGGCTCTTCGCCGTAGTAGCGCTGGTGGGGGACGAAGTTCTGCAGGATCACCTCCTGGATGTGCCCGTGCTCGGCGTGCACCGCCGCGAGCGCCTCGAGCGATTCGATGCGCTCCTGCTCGGTCTCGCCGATCCCGACGAGGATCCCGCTGGTGAACGGGATCCGCAGCTCGCCCGCCGCGCGGATCGTCTCGAGGCGCCGCGCCGGGATGCTTGGTCGGAGAGCCCGCATGCACCGTCTCCATCAGGCGCTCGGAGATCGACTCGAGCATCAGCCCCTGCGAGGCGGTCACCTCGCGCAGCCGCGCGAGATCCTCGCGCGCGAGCACGCCGAGGTTCGTGTGCGGCAACAGGCCCCGCTCGAGCGCGCGCTCGCACACCCACACGACGTAGGCGGTGAAGTCCGCGTGCCCGTACTCGCGCAGGCGCTCGGCGACCTCGGGGTTGACCTCGGGGCGCTCGCCGGTCAGGATCAGCAGCTCCTTGACCTGCCGGCGCGCCGGCCGCGTCGAGGATCTCGAGCACCTGCTCGGGCGCGTACAGGTGGGCCGTGTGGGTCGCGAACGCGCAGTACTTGCAGTAGCAGCGGCAGGTGCGCGACAGCGACAGCGTCAGGTTGCGCGAGAAGGTGACCCGGCGACGCATGCGGAGCAGTGTATGACCTCCCCTGCTCACGCCCCGGCCGAAACTCGGTCGGGCCCGCCGCGGGCTAGGATCGGCCCGGTGTCGATCAAGGTCTACCTGGCCCGCCACGGCCAGACCGCCTACAACCTGGAGGGGCGCTTCCAGGGCCAGCTGCCGGTTCCGCTCGATGACACCGGGCGCGGGCAGGCCGCGGAACTGGCCGAGCGCGCGGCCACGCACGGCTTTCGCGCGCTGTGGAGCAGCCCGCTGTTGCGCGCGCGCGAAACCGCCGACGTCGTCGCTCGGCGGATCGGCCTCATCCCAGCCGAGGACCCCCGCCTGATGGAGACCGACGCCGGCGACTGGACGGATCGGAGCTTCGCCGAGGTGCAGGCCGAAGCGCCGGAGCTGTTTGCCGCGTTCCTCGCCGGAGACCCGAGCTTCGCCTTCCCCGGTGGCGAGTCCTTCGCCCAGCAGGAGCTCCGCGTCGGCGCCGCGCTCGACGACGTCGAACGGGGAGAGCTGCCCGCGCTCATCGTGTGCCACGGGATGGTGATCCGCGCAGCGGTCTCGGTGCGCGCCGGCGAGTGGCTGCCGGGCGGACGAGCGTGTCGCCAACGGCGCGCTCGTGCCGCTGGACCCGGCCGAGGCGGCGATCGCCGGCCTCGGCGACGGAGCGGGGCCCGAGCCCAGCTGAGGCTTTTCCGGCTTTTTCGGTCAGCTTTGTAGACTTTGAGGGCCCGCAAGACTTTGAGGCCCTCGACCCGCGACGCCGAACAGGAGGCCACGTGACCGTCACCGATGAGCTGCTGGCGAACAACGACGAGCCTATGCCGCGAGCTTCGACAAGGGGGAGCTGCCCATGCCTCCGGGCGACAAGGTCGCGATCGTGGCGTGCATGGACGCACGCCTGAACCCCTACTTCGCTGCTCGGGCTGAAGGAGGGCGAGGCCCACGTGATCCGCAACGCCGGCGGCGTCATCACAGCCGACGAGATCCGCTCGCTGGCGATCTCCCAGCGGCTGCTGGGGACCGAGGAGATCATCCTCATCCATCACACCGACTGCGGCATGCTGACCTTCACCGACGACGACTTCAAGCGCCCGATCGAGGACGAGGCCGGCATCAAGCCGGAGTGGGCGGCGGAGGCGTTCGGCGACCTCGACGAGGACGTGCGCCAGTCGATCGCGCGCATCAAGGCCAGCCCGTTCATTCCGCGGAAGAACTCGTCCGTGGCTTCATCTACCGGTCGAGGCATGTGCGCGAACTGAACGAAGAGCAGGGACAT
>CAVXRF010000005.1:0-742918 GCA_963764185.1 uncultured Solirubrobacteraceae bacterium
GTTGTTCGATGCAACGGCAAGGACGGGGACCCGCGTGCAGCGCTTCGCGACGTGCGTACCTTCTGCTGGGGGCCGTCACCGCGCTGCTTGCGATCGGCTTCGGGCCGTCGCTCGCGCCCGCCGCCGCCGCGGTGCCGGCGAAAACGGACGTGATGTTCATCTTCGACACGAGCGGATCGATGGCGGGAGTGCTGCAGGAAGCAAAAGAAGAAATCAAAACGCTGATCGCCAACACGGAGGCCAGCCTTCCCAATGCCGAGTTCGGCGTCGCAAACGTCGAAGACATCCCCGGCTATGAGAACGGCACCCTGGAAACCACCCTGTCCGAACACGAATACGAAGTGAGCACCGAAAAACCGTGGGCCTTGTGGCAGCCGCTCACGGCCAACGCGGCCCTCGTCGAAACGGCGATCGAAAACCTGTCCAGCTCCGAGGTGGCGCATTTCGGCGGCGACGGACCGGAAACCTACGGTCGCGCCCTGTATGAGACCGCCACCAACCCGCTCGTCGGCTGGCGACCCGGCGCGCGCCACGAGATCGTCATGATCGGCGACAACGTGCCGCACACGCCCAACGTCAACGAAGGGATTCCGAGCGAATTTCAATTCACCGAAGAATTCAACGACGGCTTTCCAACCTGGCCGAACACCGGTGAAGAACTGGAAGGCAAATGGGGCATCCCGGGCACCGCCTGGAAAACCGGCGAATCACTCGAGTTTCACAAGACGCTTCAGAAACTGAACGCCGAAGAAAAGCCGTTGGCGATGGTCGACTACTTCCACACCGGTCAATTGGAAAGCTCAAACTACGTCCACTACTGGGAATACTGGGCCGCCGCCGCGGGCGGGCAGGCCATAACCACCGAAGAAGGCGCCAAATCGCTCGACTCGAAGCTGGCGCAGATCATCAAAGAAAGCGCCGAAGGCATACCACCCTGCCCGCCCGGATACAGCCGCAGCCCGGGCTTGCCGTGCGTGCGCATCCCGACGTTCACGGGGACGGGGCCGCCGACGGTGATCTCGACCCCGACCAGAGTCGCCGGCAGCGCTCCGGTCGCCAAGAAAACGGTGGTCCTCGAAGAAGGCGAAGTGGAAGTCGAAGACGAATTCGCCGAACCCGGGACCGCGGACGACGAAGGCTACGTCGACGAAGGCGCGAGCCTGGCGCGCTTTGACCCCGACAGCCAGGCATTCCTCAATGCCCCGGCGGCCTACCAGGCCAAAGCCAAGAAGTGCAAAAAAGGCTATGTCAGGAAGAGCGGCAAATGCGTCAGCAACAAGCCGGTGAAATACGGACGCGCGACGCTCAGCATCACCAAAGCCGGGCGCTACAAGCTCCACATCAAACCCAGCAAGACGGTTCTGAGCGCTCTCAAGAAAGTCAAGACGGTGCATGTCAAGCTGACGCTGGTGTTCACCCCCGCCGGTAGCACAGAACACATCACTCGCGTCTCCTACGTGACGGTCCACTACAAGCCCAAGAAGCACGCCAAAAAAGGCAAAAAATAGGCACTGAGAACAGGCCGCCGTGGGACGGGTCCGCGACCCGGTCCCCGCGGCCCCCCGCATAGACGAGGCGCCGCCATGTCGCCTCGTCGATGCGGGGGGCGGATTGCGCAGAACAGCACGCTCGCCTGCTCGGAGCGGCCCGCAAACGAGCGCCCGCTCATACGGAAGTGGCGGGCGGGCGCATACAATGCTTGCGATGGAGGGCTCGATGTCAGAGACGAGCGCGCGCAGCTGGCTGCGTTGCTACCGCTGCTGGTCGCAGGACCTCGAGGTGCAGGTGCACTACGAGGGCATCCACAAGATCGATCCCGAGACCGGCGAGCGGGCGGAAGTCGTCGATGAGCTGCAGGAGGCCGTCGTCCAGTGCCTTGACTGCATGCACGACCAGCCCCACCTGGGCTTCTCAAACGGCCGCGTGGAGCCGATCGAGGATCGCTGGGAGCGGATGATCGCGGGCACGCCCTGGGTCGCCTCCTGCACGGTCGCGGTGGATGCCGACGACGTCGAGAGCTGCTCGGGGCCCGAGGCCGGTGACGCCCTCTCCTACGCGGCCTTCGGAGACCACGGCGTACGCGAGTTCTTCACGCATGTGCGCTTCCACAAGCATGAAGACGACTCGCGCATCATCGTGCACCTGCTCGTCGAGCTGTATGCACGCTCGCTGGAGGAGGCCACCGAGGTGCTCGAGACCGCCGCGCGCGGCTCCCTGACGATCACCTCGCTGGCCGAGGAGTCACGCCCGCCGGCCGCCGCCGGCGAGACACACGGCCACGATTAGCCGACCGCGGAGCGGCGCCGGCGCGCACCGGCGGTCGCTCGCGATGCTCAGCGGCGGGGGCACGGCGCCTTGTAGGTGGCGGTCACCGTCTGCGGGGCGAGGCCGCCGAGGCCCGCGAACAGCAGTTGCGACTTCAGCGGAAAGCCGCCCTTCGGGCACTTCGCCGGAACGGTGCCGTAGTAGGTGACCTTCTTGCCCTTCCTGAAGGCGGCTCCGACCTTCACGTTGATCGACAGGGTCGATGCGTCGGGTGCTCCGGGCACGGTTTCGATCAGCGGCACGGTGGTCTTGAACTCCTGCCCGTACGGCCGCCCGGCATTCACGACCCGGCTTGGCGACAGGAATTCAAGTGACACGGGCGAGGTGCCCTGCGTGTAGAACTGCAGCGCGCCCCCGGGCGCCAAGAACGCCTGTATCGAGGCCTTCTCCTCGACGCGTTCGTCGCCGAAGCTGACGACGCCGAGAGCTTCGCCGGCGATCGTGACCTTCGACTTCGCCGGGCAGGCCCTGGGGCCGGTGTTTTTCAGGGTCACCGACGAGCAGCTCACAAAGCCGTGCGGATGGAGCTTCGTCCCCGCGGGGGTGAAGAAGTTGACCCCGATCAGCGGCGGCGGGAAGCCGCCGTATTCGGTTCCCCTGATCGTGTATTGGACCTGCAGGGCGGCGCCGGCGCCGAGGATGTTGCCGGTGCCGCGAAAGCCCGGGATCGGTACGGCCTTCGCTTTGAACGTCACGACCGGCGTCGCCGAGGCGCCGGCCGGCAGGGCGAACAGGGCGAGGCCGGCCAGGGCCACAAGAGTGGATGCTCTGCGCAGCATTTGAATGCTCCTTCGCTGGATTGTCAGACGCGTGATCGTCGGGGTCCAGCGATCCATCGGCTGATGCGCGGGTCAAGAGGCGCCAGCGTCACGGTCATCTACCTGTAGAACACCTCGACGGCGCAAGAGGCGCGGTCGGGCTTCCGTCACTACCGGACGCGCGGGGCCGGTCGAGCCGGGCCCTACTGCGAGAGGCGCTGCTCGAGGGCGTCGAGCTGGGCGTTCAGCTCGGCGGGCAGACGGTCGAATTTGGCGAGATGCTCGCGGAACTGCGGCAGCTGGGCTCGCCACTCCTCGATGTCGACCCGCAACAGCTCCGTCATGTCCGCCTCGGAGACCTCGAGCCCGTCGGTGTCGATGCCCTCGCCACCGAGCGGCGGGATGAACCCGATCGGCGTCTGCTTCGCCTCGCCGCTGCCCGTGCAGCGCGCGAACACCCACGACAGGACGCGTGAGTTCTCGCCGAAGCCGGGCCACAGAAAGCGCCCGTCCTCGTCCTTGCGAAACCAGTTGACGTAGAAGATCTTCGGCAGCTTCGCCCCGTCCCGGCGGCCGACCTCGAGCCAGTGGGCGAAGTAGTCGGCCATGTTGTAGCCGCAGAACGGAAGCATCGCGAACGGGTCGAAGCGCAGCTCGCCGACCGTGCCGGCAGCCGCCGCGGTCTTCTCCGAGCTCATCACCGAGCCGAGGAACACCCCGTGCTCCCAGTCGAACGCCTCGGTCACCAGCGGGACGACCGTCGAGCGCCGCCCGCCGAACAGCATCGCGTCGATCGGCACCCCGGCGGGGTCCTCCCACTCCGGCGCCATCGCCGGGTCCTGGGCGGCGGGAACCGTGAAGCGCGCGTTCGGGTGTGCGGCCGGCGTCGGCTCTCGGCCGTCCAGTCGTTGCCGTGCCAGTCGATCAGGTGCGCGGGCGGCTCCTTGGTCAGACCCTCCCACCAGATGTCGCCGTCATCGGTCTTCGCGCAATTGGTGAAGATCGAGTTGCGCCCGATCATCCGCACGGCGTTGGGGTTCGTCTTCTCGCCCGTTCCCGGCGCGACGCCGAAGAAGCCGTACTCGGGGTTGATCGCGTACAGGCGGCCGTCCTCACCGAACTTCATCCAGGCGATGTCATCGCCGATCGTCTCGACCTTCCAGCCCTCGAGCGTTGGGATCAGCATCGCCAGGTTGGTCTTCCCGCACGCGCTCGGAAATGCGCCGGCGACGTACTTGACCTCGCCTGCGGGAGAGGTGAGCTTGAGGATCAGCATGTGCTCGGCCATCCAGCCCTCATCGCGCGCCATCACCGAGGCGATCCGCAGGGCGAAGCACTTCTTGCCGAGCAGCGCGTTGCCGCCATAGCCGGAGCCGTAGGACCAGATCTCCCGCGTCTCGGGAAAGTGCACGATGTACTTGTTCTCGGCGTTGCACGGCCACGGCACGTCCGCCACACCGGGGCGCAGCGGCATGCCCACCGAGTGCAGGCAGGGGACGAAGTCACCTTCGCTGCCGAGTGCGTCAAGGGCGCCCTGGCCCATGCGCGTCATGATCCGCATGCTCACCGCGACGTAGGGGGAATCCGTCAGCTGCACGCCCACATGGCTCTTGTCCGAGCCGAGCGGCCCCATCGAGAACGGCACCACATACATCGTGCGCCCCTTCATCGACCCCTCGAACAGCTCGGTCAGCGTCTCGCGCATCTCCTCGGGGTCGCACCAGTTGTTCGTCGGGCCGGCTTCGTCCTCGGTCGCCGAGCAGATGAAGGTGCGATCTTCGACCCGCGCGACGTCTCCCGGATCGGATAGCGCCAGGTAGGAGTTCGGCCGCTTGGCCTCCGACAGCCGCTCGAAGGTGCCGCCGTCGACGAGCTCCTGGCAGAGGCTGTCGTACTCGGCGGCCGAGCCGTCACACCAATGGATCTCATCGGGTTCGGCGAGAGCCGCCACCTGCTCGACCCAGGCCAGCAGGCGATCGTTCTTGGTGGGGGCTGGGGCGGTGGTATTCATGACGTCGGAGCGGCTCCCTCGTGTCGCGGTCGTGCTCGCGCTTCCTTGCGTGAGCGCCTCTCACACCGGCCGGGACGGCCGGCGAACGGAAAAACGCCCTCGTGGGGCGATCTGAAGAGCCTATCGCACGGCCTATCGCGCGGCTAGTCGACGTTGCCCTCGGCCTCGCCCCCGCCGGGATTCTTGCGCGGCACGAGCACGAGGCGCTTGAACTCGGCCACGAGCACACCGTCCTGGTTGAGCACCCGCGTGTGCACCTTCACGGTGCCGCGGTCGGGCTTCGACTTCGACTCTTTCTTCTCGAGCACCTCGGACTCGCAGTACAGCGTGTCGCCGTGGAAGACGGGTGCCGGGTGCATCAGCTCTTCGGTGGCGAGGTTCGCTATCGCCTTGCCGCTGACATCGCTCACCGACATGCCAAGCGCCAGCGAGTAGACGAGCGGGCCCACCACCACGTTGCGCCCCTGCTGGGACTTGGCAGCGTACACGTCGTTCAGGTGCAGCGGGTGATGGTTCATTGTGATCAGGCAGAACAGGTGGTCGTCTGACTCGGTCACCGTCTTGGCGGGCCAATGCTTGTAGACGTCGCCCACCTCGAACTCCTCCAGATAGCGGCCATAGGGGTGGGCGCCGCTCGCCTCGCGCGCCGCCTGATCGGTCTCTACGGACTGGGTCTCGCTCGTCACGCTCATTGGTCTCTCGGGGTCTCCTTTGGCCGCTGTTCACCGAGAACTCTAGATGGTCACTCCGAAGTTGCCTCCCAAAAATCAATACGATCGTGGGCATGCGCAACCCCCGCGACTTCTTCAAGCCACTGGCCATCGACGCGCCCGAGCCGGCCCGCGAAATCCCCTTCAAGCCGTCCCGCATGATCCATTTCCTCGACTTCTCCAACGAGAAGATGGTCGCCAAGGTCCCCGATATCGCGCCGACCGTGGACATCCTGCTCGGCAACCTCGAGGACGCGGTGCCGCTTGAAAAGAAGGAGGCCGCGCGCGCCGGGCTGATCAAGGTGGGTCGCGAGATGGACCTCGGGGACACCGCCCTGTGGACACGCGTCAACGAGCTCGCCTCGCCGTATGTGCTGGACGACCTGACCCAGCTGGTGAGCGAGATCGGGCACAAGCTCGAGGTCATCATGGTCCCCAAGATCGAGGGCCCGTGGGACATCCATTACGTCGACCGCCTGCTCGCCCAGCTCGAGGCCAAGGCCGGCCTGGAGCGGCCGATCCTCGTACACGCGGTGCTCGAGACCTCCCAGGGAGTCGCCAACCTCGAGGAGATCGCGAGCGCCAGCCCGCGCATCCAGGGCATGAGCTTCGGCCCCGCCGACCTGGCCGCGTCGCGGCGCATGAAGACCACCCGCGTGGGTGGCGGGCACCCCGGCTACCGCACGATCGCCGACCCCGATCCGAACGATCCCCACGCGCCCCGCCCCAGCTACCAGCAGGATCCCTGGCACTACTCGATCGCACGCATGGTCGACGCCTGCACCGCCGTCGGCGCGCTGCCCTTCTACGGCCCCTACGGCGACATTCGCGACGAGGAGGGCTGCGAAATCCAGTTCCGCGCCTCGTTCATGCTCGGCTGCGTGGGCGCCTGGTCGTTGCATCCGGCGCAGATCGCGATCGCCAAGCGCGTCTACTCCCCCGATCCCGCAGAGGTCGCCTTCGCCAAAAAGGTGATCGAGGCGATCCCCGACGGCCGCGGCGTGCACATGATCGACGGCAAGATGCAGGACGACGCCACCTGGAAGCAGTGCAAGGTGATGGTCAACCTCGCCGAAATGCTGGCCAAGAAGGACCCCGAGCTGGCCGAGGCCTACGGGCTCCAGCCGGCGGCCGTCTGACCGGGCTGCCCGAGGCCGCGCAAGCACTCCACCTGAGCGCAGGATGTGCCGATAAATGGGACGTGACCCGCTCGCACCTGATCGTGATGCTCATGTTCGGGCTTCTCGCGCTGCCCGCGCGGGCGGCAGGCGCCGGCTGGACGGCTGACGGATCGGCGGCCTCGGACGGGGCGAGCAGCAGCGTCGCAGTCGACGCGGCGGGCGACACCTTCATCGCCTACAAAGTCCCGGAAAGCGAGAACATCGCCCTCGTCGTGCGTCCCGCGGGCGGCTCCTTCGGCGCGCCCCAGGTTATCTTCAAAGCGAACGGCATCACGAGCGAACCCTCGATCGCCGTCGATGCCGCCGGCGACGCGGTCCTGTCCTGGTATGAGATCTCCGCCACGCCCAGCCTCAACTACAAAGTGCTGGCCGCGACGCGCTCTGCGGCCGGCTCGGTGACACAGCTCGGCACGCTCGCGACCAACACGAGCAGCGGCTACGACACGCCGTCCGTCGCCCAGAACTCTGCGGGCGCCGGCGTTGTCGCGTGGGTCAATCCCGAATCGCACACGATCGAAGCGATCACGCGCGGTGCCGCCGGTCAGGCGTTCGGAAACTTCACCACGAACCTCGGCGCGGCCGCCGCCCCCGTGGGCGCCATCGCCGACGCCGTGGACAGCGCCGGAAACGACGTGCTGGCATTCGAGGGAAACGGTCAGGCGTGGGTGCTGACCGGTCAGGCCAGCTCATGGGCGACCTCCCCGCAGCAGGTCTCAAACGGCGCCGCGACGCTGGCCAGCAAGGTCAGCCTCGCGACCTCCGGCACCCAGGTTCTGCTGGCCTGGGGACAGGGCGCCACGAGCGAGGTGTTCGCCTCGCGCGGCACCGTCGCGGGCGGACTCAGCCTTCCGATCGACCTGTCAGACGCCACACAGAACTCCGCCGAACCGGCGGCGGGAATCGACTCCGCCGGGGATGCCCTCGTGGCCTGGGAAGTGCCACCGAGCTCCGGCACGATCTCGACGGTCCGCTCTTCGGCCGCGCCGGCCGGCGGCTCCTTTCCACTGCCGACACAGACCTCCAAGGTGGCCGAAGTCTCAGACCTCGCACGCCAGGTGTACATCGCGCTGGGCCCCACCGGGCAGGGGATCCTCACGTGGACGCACTTCGAAGGCGGCACCGAGGTTCCACAGGGCATGTCGTGGACCGCCGGCAGCGGGTTCGGCGCGCCCCACAGGCTCTCCGGCGCAGGCGAGCTGGACCTGGCGCCGATGAGCGTCGTCGCCGATCCGCTTGGCGACGAGGTCGCGACCTGGCTGAGCACGTCGGACTCGCTCCAGTACGCGGCCTACGACGCCGCGGCCCCGACCGTCGGAGCGCCGATGATCCCGGCCAGCGCGAGCACCGGGGTACCGGTCACGCTCGCCGTCGAAAGCCCGTTCGACGTCTGGTCGCCGCCCGTCGCGGTCAGCTGGAGCTTCGGAGACGGGGGTAGCGCGTCGGGCACGAGCGTGACACATACCTACGCGCACGCCGGCGTCTATACGGTGACCGTCGCCGGCACCGACGCGGCCGGCAACAGCACCGCTCACAGCGGCTCGATCACGGTCACCGCAGGCTCATCGACGTCGAACGCCCCGGGCTCGGGCGCCGGCAAGGCGGGCTCGAGCGGAACGCTGACCGTGACCGGCCTGAAGGTCACCCCCGCACGCTTCCGGCGCGGCAAGCGCACCGCCACGATCGCAAGGACGAAGACGAAGGCCATGCCCACGGCGACCACGATCTCATTCGTCGTCTCGGAGGAGGCGACGGTGAAGCTCGTCTTCGAAGCCTCCCAGCAGGGTGTTCGCGTCGGCGCGAAGTGCACCGCGAAATCCAAGACCCACCGCAGCGGCAAGCGCTGTACTCGCTACGCACCGGTGTCCCGCGGCATCTCACGCGCCGCTCATGCGGGCGCGAACAGGATCACCTTCGACGGCGTTCTCGACGGCGGCAGGAGCCTGCCCGCTGGGACCTACCGGATCTCGCTGCTCGCAACCGACGCCGCCGCCACGGCGACCGCCTCCGAGCACCCCAGCTTCACCCTGCTGGGCTAGTCGGCCGCGCGTCACCCCGATCGCGCCTGCATATAGGGTTCCGACGCCCGTGCCCAAACTGGACATCAGATCATGAGATTCTTCGAGTACGAGGCGCGCGAGATCGTCAAGCGCGCCGGCATCCCCGTCACCGACTACGGCTTCACGACCGATCCGGCCGAGGCCGCCTCGATCGCCCGGCGGATCGCCGGGCCCACCGTGATCAAGTCGCAGGTCCTATCCGGCGGGCGGATGAAGGCGGGCGGAGTCAAGTTCGCCGACACCCCCGAGCAGGCCGAGGCCCACGCCAAGGACATCCTCGCGCTCGAGATCGGCGGGCAGATGCCGCGTGGAGTGCTCGTGGACCCGAAGGCCGAGGTCGAGCAGGAGTACTACGCGGGCGTCGTCTGGGACGGCATTGCAAAGCAGCCGGTGATGATCTTCTCGCCGGTCGGCGGAATCGACATCGAGCAGGTCGCCGAGGAGCAGCCCGAGGCGGTCGGCCGCCGACACTTCTCCAACATCCTGCCGCTGTCGGACTTCCAGGCCAAGGAGGTGATCGCCTCGACGGGTGTCAGCTCCTCGGCGCTCAACAGGCTCGTCCCGATCGTGACACGGCTGGCGCGGCTGTTCGTGGAGAACGACATGGTGCTGGCGGAGATCAACCCGCTCGGACGGCTCGCGGACGGCTCGTTCGTGGCGCTGGACGCGCACATGGACATGGAGAACGAGGCCCGCGGGCGCCACAAGCAGCTGCTCACAGACCTCGGTGTCGGCGAGGAGGAGACCAGACAGGCGCGCGAGGCCACACCGTTCGAGCTGGCGGGCGAGCAGGTGGACGCCACCGACCACCGCGGCGTGGCCGGCAACGTGACCGAGTTCGACGGCAATCTCGGCCTTGTGATCGGCGCCGGCGGCGGCTCGCTGACGCTGTTCGACGCCGTTCGCGCCCACGGCGGCAAGCCGGCCAACTACTGCGAGATCGGCGGCAACCCGTCGGTCGCCAAGGCCTGCGGGCTGGCCAAGCTCGTGCTGGGCAAGCCGGGAGTCGACAAGATCGCGGTGATGATGTCGATCGTCTCCAACACGCGCGTGGACATCGTCGCGCGCGGCGTCATCAAAGCGTGCCTTGAGCTCGGCCACGACCCCGCCGAGAAGATCGCGATCTTCCGCATTCCCGGCGCCTGGGAGGAGGAGGGCTTCAAGATCCTCGAGGCCTACGGCGTCGACTACGCCGATCGCAGTGTCTCCCTGAACGAGGCGGCCAGGCGGGCGGTCGAAAAGATCCAGGGGGCCGCGGTCTGATGTCGATCCTGATCGACGCCGAGACGACCTTCATCGTCCAGGGCATCACCGGCCGGGAGGCCGTCAATCTGACGCGCGAGTGCCTGGACTACGGCGCGGGCGCCAAGGTGGTGGGCGGGGTCACCCCCGGGCGCCTCGGCCGCGAGGTCCATGGCGTGCCGGTGTTCGACACCGTCGCCCAGGCGGTCGCCGATCACGGCTCGCCGATCTACGGCTCGGTCGTCACCGTCCCCCCCGCCTTCACCAAGGACGCGGTGTTCGAGGCGATCGAGAACGGCATCGAGCTGGTCGTGATCGTGACCGAGCGCATCCCCCGCCGCGACGTTGCCCAGATGGTCGAGCTCGCGAACCTGCGCGGCGCGCGCATCATCGGCCCCAATTGCCTGGGGATCATCGTCCCCGACGTGATCAAGATGGGCGGCATCGGCGGCCCGGCCAAGAATGCGGCGCAGGCCTACACGCCCGGGCCGATCGGCGTGATCTCGCGTTCGGGCGGCATGACCACGGAGATGTCCTCGACCCTCAGTGCGGCCGGCCTCGGGCAGTCCACCGCCGTGTCGATCGGCGGCGATGCCATCATCGGCCAGAGCTACGCCGAGCTGATGCCCCTGTTCGAGGCCGATGAGCAGACCCGGGGCATCGTCATCTACACCGAGCCGGGCGGTCGCATGGAGGCCGAGCTCGCGGGATGGGTCGTCGAGAACGACTCGAGGCTGCCGATCGTCGCCTTCATGGCCGGGCGCTTCATGGACGAGATGCCGGGCATGAGCTTCGGCCACGCCGGCACGATCGTCGAAGGCAAGGAGGACACGGCCTCGGAGAAGATCGCCCGTCTCGCGCAGGCCGGGATCACCGTGGCCGAGCGCATCGAGGACATCCCCGGGATGATCCAGGCCAAGATCGCCGAGCGGAGTGCGGCGTGAGAGAGGACGGCATCTTCATCGCCGTCGAGGTCGACGACGCGGCCGCCGCCGACGCGGAGCTCGCGCGCGCCCTGACCGAGGCCTGTCCGGTGGACATCTTCGCCCAGAGCGACGGCGGAGCGCTCGAGATCGTCGAGAAGAACGTGGATGAGTGCGTGCTCTGCCGCCTGTGCCTGGACGCCTCGCCCGCCGGCGTCGTGAGGATCGTCAAGCTCTACGACGGCGACGCCCTGCTCGCCTGAGCGATCGAACACGGCGGGCCCGTGCGGCGGTCTGGCACGCCGGGGCCCGAGCGCCTATCCTGTGAGCAGCGGCTTCGTCGCCGCTGAGGAACCATGAACGAGAACGTCTCCCTCATCGTGATGTGCCTGTTTCTGCTCGGCTCGCTTGCGTTCCTGGCCCAGCAGCTCACGGCCTACCACTGAGCGCTGCAGGAGAGCTTTCGCACTTTGCGCGTGCGCTGGCGCTCCTGCTGAGCCTCGACGACTTTCGTGATCAGTTTCAGGAACTGCTCCGGGCCCGTCGCCTTGGCCTGTCCGTAGGTGAATGCCTCGATCCAGTCGGGCACCTTGCCTTCGCGCGCCATCACGTTGAAGAACTCGCGGCGCATGTCGACGCGCACGTGGGCCTCGTGCAGCCGATCCCTTCGTCACCTGCACCTCCGGCATCTGCAGGCGGAAGTGCTGCACGTCGCCGCGCCCGCGCAGCTCGATGCCGACCACCAGCTTGATCGGCTCGAGCGCGGGCACTTCCTCGAGGAACCTGCGCGTGGCCAACTCGATCAGCGACTTGGCGTCCTCTGCCATGTCAGATCTTGTGGCGCTGCAGGAGCTTGCGCCCGATCACCATGCGCTGGATCTCCGAGGTGCCCTCCCCGATCAACAGCAGCGGCGCGTCCCTGTAGAGACGCTCGATCTCATACTCCTTGGAGTAGCCGTAGCCGCCGTGGATGCGCAGGCACTCCTCGACGCAGAAGCGGCCCGCCTCGGAGGCGAACAGCTTGGCCATCCCGGCCTCGAGGTCCGAGCGCTCCCCCGCGTCCTTCAGGCGCGCGGCGCGCAGCGTGAGCAGGCGCGCAGCGTCCACCTGCGTGGCCATGTCGGCGAGCTTGAACTGGATCGCCTGGTGCTCTGCGATCGGCTTGCCGAATGTCTTTCGCTCCTGCGAGTAGCGCAGGCCGAGCTCGAGCGCGCGCTGCGCGATGCCGACGCCGCGGGCGGCGACGTTCACGCGACCCACCTCCAGCGCGTCCATCATCTGCGCGAAGCCCTTGTTCAGGCCCGCGGACTCGCCGCCGAGGATGTTCTCCGCCGGGCAGCGGTAGCCGTCGAACACGAGCTCGGTGGACTCGACTCCCTTGTAGCCGAGCTTCTTGATCTTCGGCGGCACGTTCAGGCCGGCGAACTCGCCCGTGTTCTCGCCGACGCCGGGCTCTTTTTCGGCGATGAAGCAGGTGAAGCCGCGATGGCGCGGCTCGGCCTCGGGGTCGGTCTTGACGAGCACGAACACGAGCGTCGAGAGCAGGCCGTTGGTGACCCACATCTTCTGCCCGTTGATCTCATACTTCCCGTCCTCGCCCTTGCGCGCGGAGGTCTTGATCGCCTGCACATCGGAGCCGAGCTCGGGCTCTGACAGCGAGAACGCTGCGCGGATCTCGCCCGTTGCCATGCGCGGCAGGTACTTCTGCTTCTGCTCCTCGGTGCCGTACTTCATCAGCAGATAGGAGCCGATGAAGTGGGTGTTGATCACGCCCGAGATCGATATCCAGCCGCGCGAGAGCTCCTCCACGATCATCGCGTAGGTGGTGAGATCGAGACCCATGCCCCCGTACTCTTCGGGGATCGTCACCCCGAACAGACCGAGCTCCTTCATCTGCTCGACGATCGGCCCGGGGAAGGAGTCCTCGTGGTCGTAGTGCTCGGCGTTCGGAAGGATCTGCTCGTCGGCGAACTGCCTCACCATCTCGGTGATCGCCTTCTGCTCCTCGGTCTTCTCGGTGTACGGCTCGGCGGCCACGGCCATTCGCTCAGCGCTCCAGGGTCGTTGTCCGAATTCATTTCCGGCTCCTGAAGGGAGAATACCGTCGTGAACTTCGCGCGCGACGTCCTCGGCGGGCAAAACCCGCCAAGATCTCGCTCTGATCGAGCTCGCTCGCAACGGCGAGCGCCGCGAGTGGACCTTCGCCGAGATCGGCGAGCGCAGCGCCCGCCTGGCCGGCGCGCTGAAGGAGCGCGGCATCGGCAGGGGCGATGTCGTGATGACCCTGATCGGGAACCGCCCGGACTGGGTTGCGGCGATGTGCGCCTGCTTCCGCCTCGGCGCGGTCGTGCTGCCGTGCACCGAGCAGCTGCGCGCCAAGGACCTGCGCCTGCGCCTGGCGGCGGCGCGGCCGTCGCTCGTGATCGCCGACGAGCGCAACCGCACAGAGCTCGAGGCGGCCAGCCCGCAGTGCGCCGTCGTGCTCGATCCCGACGAGACGCTGTTCGCCGCCGAGCCAGCCGTCGCGATCGAGCTGGGCGACGGCGATCCCTGTCTGATCACCTTCACGAGCGGCACCTCGGGCGTGCCCAAGGCCGTCGTGCACGGCCAGCGCTACCTGTCTGGCCAGCTCCTTCAGTCACAGCACTGGCTGGACGCACGCGCCGGTGAGCTCGTGTGGTGCACGGCCGCCTCGGGCTGGTCGAAGTCCGCACGCAACGTCTTCATCGCGCCGTGGCTGTCGGGCGCCTGCGCGCTGCTGCACGACGCGCGCTTTGATCCGCACGAGCGCCTCGAGCTCATGGCCTCGCGAGCGGGTGAGCATCCTGTGCATGGCGCCGACCGAGTACCGCGTCATCGCCAAGCGGGCGACGCTCGGGCCGCTGCCGGGCCTGCGCGGGATGGTGGCCGCCGGCGAGGCGCTCAACCCGGAGGTGCTGCGCGCCTTCAAGGAGGCACGGGCCTTGAAATCCGCGACGGCTACGGCCAGACCGAGACCGGCCAGATGACGGGGACTCGACCCGGCGAGACGGCCAGGCCGGGCTCGATGGGCAGGGCCCTGCCGGGAGTGGCCCTGTCGGTCGAGCAGGATGAGCTGATCGCCGATCCGCTGAGCGTGCCGACTTTCTTCCTCGGCTACCTCGGCGAGGGCGTCGAGCGGCGCGACGGACGGGACCTGGAGGATCGATGATCGCCGCGCGGGCGGACCCTGGCACACGGGGGACCTCGTCAGCGAAGACGACCAGGGCTGGCTTCACTTCGAGGGCCGAAACGATGACGTGATCGTCTCCGCGGGCTACCGAATCGGGCCCTTCGAGGTCGAGTCGGCGCTCGTCTCCCACCCGGCGGTCGCCGAGGCCGCGGCCGTGTCCTCTCCCGATGACGAGCGCGGCGCGGTCGTGCGCGCCGTGGTGGTGCTGCGCGAGGGCGCCCGGCACGCATCGCCCGAGCTCGTTCGCGAGCTGCAGGAGCACGTAAGGCGCGAGACCGCGCCCTACAAGTACCCCCGCATCATCGACTTCGTCGCCGAGCTGCCGAAGACCGCCAGCGGCAAGATCAGACGAGCTGCTCTGCGATCTGAGCGCTAGAGCCCGCCCGCTCGAAGTCCCGCTCCAGCTCATCGACCTCCCGCTGCACCGGCCCGGCGGGCGGGCGCAGGATCAGGCGGGCCGCAATCACCCCGAACGCGACGCACACCGCCGCCACCACGTAGGCGAGGTGATAGCCGCCGGTCAGCGCCTCGTTGAGCGTGTGCCCGCTCGCTGTCAGGGCTTTCGAGTGATCGGTCGCGATCGTTCCCAGCGTGGCCAGGCCGATCGCGCCGAACAGCTGCACCGAGACGTTGATGATTCCCGAGGCCAGCCCCGCGTCGCGCTTGGGCGCATCGGCCATCCCCATCGTCAGCAGCGGCAGGAAGGAGGCGCCCGCGCCGAGCCCGAGCAGCAGGAAGGCGAAGAACAGGCCCGGGAAGTAGCTCGCATGCACGCCCGCGACCGCCAGCAGCAGCAGCCCGGCGACGATCCCAACGAGACCCGGCGCTCAGCGTGCGCAGCGAGCCGAAGCGCTCCATCGCCCTGGCCGCGACCCCCATCGACATGATCGCGATCGATGCCGTCAGGGGCAGGAACGCAAGGCCCGTGTCGATCGCGTCGTAGCCGAGCACGCGCTCGAGGTACAGCGCTCCCAGGAAGAAGGCCGAGAACATGCCCGTGACCAGCAGGCCACGCACGAGGCTCGAGCCCATCAGCATGCGCAGGCGCAGCACCCGCAGCGGCATGATCGGGTTCTCGAGCCGGCCCTCGAGCCGCAGGAACGCGCCCAGCAGCACAAGCGAGGCCCCTCCGATGCCGAGCGTGCGCGCCGACAGGAGACCGTATTCGGTTGACTTGACGATCGCGAAGGCGCCGGCCATCGTCGCGAGCGTGATCAGCAGCGAGCCGAGCCGTCGACGCCGCCATCCAGGCCGATGCCCTCGTTCTCGACGATCAGAGCCGAGCCCATCACGAACGCGAACACGCCGATCGGCACGTTCACGAAGAAGATCCAGTGCCAGTCGAGCGACTGCGTCAGAACTCCCCCGGCGAGCAGTCCGATCGAGCCGCCGCCGGCGGACACGAACGCGTACATGCCCATCGCTTTGGCCTGCTCCCTGGCCTGCGGGAACTCGGTCACGATGATCGCGAGGATCACGCTGGAGGCGACGGCCCCGCCGATTCCCTGCAGCAGCCGCGCTCCGATCAGGAGCGCCTGGGAGTCGGCCACTCCGCACAGGACCGACGCCGCGGTGAACATCACGAGGCCGGTCAGGAAGACGCGCTTTCGCCCGATCAGGTCGCCGAGGCGCCCGGCCAGCAGCAGAAAGCCGCCGAAGGTGATCAGATAGCCGTTCATCACCCACGTGAGGTTCCCCTGGGTGAAGTGCAGGTCACGCTGGATCGAGGGCAGCGCGACGTTCACGATCGTCGCGTCGAGCACCATCATCAGCTGGCCCAGGCAGAGCACGCCGAGCGCGATCCAGCGGCGACGCTCGCGCCTGCGCTCGGCCTCGCTCGAGGCCGTCGGGGCGTCAGGGCGGGAGATGGTGACACTGCTCATGTTGCTCCTTCCGATCTGGGCGAAGGGAACACCATAGCAAGGATCATCCATGGAGCAGGTATTATCTTCTGTCACATGACGATCGTTACTTTGTGGTACAATGATCGGCGCTATGAACACGGACAATCGTCGGCTGCGACCTCGGGATCGATGGTCCTGCTTACGCGATTGGCGAAGCAGGTCTACCGGCGCAGCAGCGAGGAGCTCCTGGGGATGCACCTGCGCCTGCTGATGACCCTCAGCTATCTGCGCGATCACGACGGCTGCCCCCAGCAGGAGCTCGCGGAGGTGCTGTGCATGGACGCCAACAACGTCGTCCTGCTGCTCAACGAGCTCGAGGATCTGGGGCACATCACGCGCCTTCGCGATCCGCTCGATCGCCGTCGCCACCGCGTCGAGCTGACCAAGCAGGGCGTCCGCGCGCTGGCGCGCGCGGAGCTCGCGCAGGAAACGATCGAGGACGACGTTCTACAGGCGCTCGACGCCAGCGAACGCGCGACGCTGTGGCGGCTGCTCACGCGTGCCCTGCACGGCGCCGAGCCGCTCGCCGATGAGGACGATCAGGACTACAGCGCCACGACCGCGTCGATCTCCACGTAGGCGCCCTTCGGCAGCGCCGCCACGCCGACCGCAGCCCTCGCCGGCGGCTGCTCGTCGAAGAACGAGCCATACACCGCGTTGACCGCGCCGAAGGCATCCAGATCGGTCATGTACACGGTCACGCGCACCGCCCTCTCGAGCGTCGTCCCGGCCGCGCTGCAGACCTCCCGCAGGTTCTCAAGACAGCGCCTGGCCTGCTCGGCGGGCGTCTCGCCCACGAGCTCGCCGGTGAGGGGGTCGAGCGGGATCTGGCCCGAGCAGAACAACAGCCCGCCGGCCCGAACCGCGTGACTGTATGGCCCGATCGCGGGCGGGGCCGCGGGCGCGTCGACGGTTTCGCGGTCACTGCTCATGCCGGCAGCGAGCCTACCGGGAAAGAAGGGGAGCTACATTGCGATCGGTGCGCCGTTCCGCCGGGAAGACCGCCGCCGTGCTCCTGACGGCGACCCTCTGCAGCTGGGCGGCGGCCGCGAGCGCCGGCGCCGGCATCTCGTTCGTCGCGTGCGCCGGCGGCAACGAATTCGGCTGCGGCCATCTGACGGTCGCGCTCGATCCGAGCGGAGCCACGGCGGGAACGATCACGCTGGCGATTCGCCGCCATCGCGCTCCAGCCGGCGAAGAGAAGAGCGCCGTGATCGCGCTCGCGGGCGGGCCGGGGCAGGCCGGGCTGCCGTTCGCCGAACAGTCCCTGACCCTGCTCGGGCCGATCGTCTCCACACGCGACCTGATCGTGTTCGACACGCGTGGCACCGGATTCTCACACCCGCTCTTCTGCCGCAGCCTCGAATCCTCCACCGCCAGCAACCCGCCCAGCGCGGCGATCAGCAAATGCGCTCAGCAGATCGGGCCGACGCGCCGCTTCTACACAACCGCAGACAGCGTCGCGGACATCGAGGCGATCCGCGTGGCCGGAGGCTATGAAAAGCTCGTCCTGTACGGCACCTCCTACGGCACGAAGCTCGCCGAGGAGTACGCCCAGGCCTACCCGAGCCACGTCGAAGCACTAGTGCTCGACTCGGTCGTGCCGCCGAACGGGCCCGACCCGCTCAACCGCGCGACATTCGCCGCCATTCCGCGCATCCTTCGCCAACTGTGCGCCCAGCGCGCCTGCAAGCACATCACCCCCAATCCCACGGCCGACCTCGCCAACCTCATAAGGCGCCTTGGCAATCGATCGCGGCGCGCCCACTGGATCGGCGGCCACGGTCGCGCCCACGCGATCGAGATCTCCTCCTACTCGCTGCTTGAAATCCTCGTCGAGGGCGATCTGGAACCCACCCTGCGGAGCGAATTCCCTGCGGCCGTGCGCTCGGCGTCGCACGGCGACTATGCCGCGCTGGCGCGGCTGCTCGAGCGCGCACACGCAAGCGAAGAAGGTGAAGCCGAACCTCCGCCGGAAGGCTTCGACACGGCCCTCTACTACGCCACAACCTGCGAAGAGGGCCTCTTCCCATGGAACCGTGCCTCGACTCCCGCAACGCGCCTGAGGGAAGCCGAGGCACGCATAGCCGCACTCGGAGCTGGGGCGTTCGCGCCCTTCACGCCGACCGATGTGCTCGAACTGAGCGACATTCCGGCGTGCGCATTCTGGCCGTTCACCACACCCGCTCCGACGCCGCTCGAGGAGCCCTTTCCGCGCGTCCCCACGCTGATCCTGAGCGGCGCCGACGACCTGCGCACGCCGACGGCGAACGCCCGCGAAGTGGCGGCGGAGATCCCGGGATCGAGGCTGCTCGTGGTCCCCAACACCGGGCACTCGGTGCTCGATTCGGACCCGACCGGATGCTCGAGCTACGCCCTGCAGGCGCTGTTCGCGGACAGGCCCTCAAGGGCCTGTCCGACCACCCCGCCCGCCCTCTTTCGCCCCACGCCCCTGCCGCCGGCCCGCCTGGCCGACGTCGCGCCCGCCAGGGGCAACCGCGGCAAGCCCGGAAGGACGCTTGCCGCCGTCCTTCTCACACTCTCAGACTTCGACCGCCAGCTCACCTTCCAGGCGCTCGCACAGCTGGGCTCGGGCAACCTGACGGCCCTGTCCTCGGTCGACGTCGGCGGCCTGCGCTCCGGCTGGGCACAGTTCACCGCGGGCGAGCTCGTTCTTCACCGCTACTCCTACGTGCCGGGCGTGACGGTCTCGGGCGTGATCACCTCCGCTCGGGCCTCGCTCAGCGTGGGCGGCGCGGCTGCCGCCCGCGGCCCTCTGCTGATCGGGCCCGGCCACACGCTGAGCGGCCTGCTGGAAGGCCAGCAGGTGAGCGTCGCGAGCGCGGCCCTCAGCTCCCTCGACGCGCGCGCAGCGATGAGCAGGCTCCGATCGGCACGCATGCCGCTAACGTCTCGGGAGTGTTCCAACGCAGCCTGCGCGTCACGCTTGCGACAGCGCTTCTGAGCAGCGGCTTCGCAATCGTCGGCGTCCCGGCCGCGGGTGCGCTGGCGTTCACGCCGTGCGCCGCGGGCGCCCCCTTCACGTGCGCGAGCGTGGCCGTCCCGCTCGATCGCTCAAGCGGCCTGCCCGGGACGATCTCGCTCAGCGTGCAGCGCCTGAGCGCCGGCGCCGGGCAGAGCAGAACGGCCGTGCTCGGTCTCGCCGGCGGCCCCGGGCAGTCGACGCTCCCGCTCGGTGAATTCATCGCCCAGGCGCTCGCTCCGGCGCTGAGCAGCCGCGACCTGCTGATATTCGACCAGCGCGGCACCGGCGCCTCAGACCCCCTCAGCTGCCCCGCCCTGGACGGCTTCGCGGCCGGCAGCGAGAGTCAGATCTTCGAACAGTGCGCCCAGCAGATCGGTCCCGCCCGCGGCGCCTACACAACCGAGGAATCGGTCGAAGATATCGAGGCGCTGCGGCAGGCGACCGGCTATGAAAAGCTCGTCCTGTACGGCACCTCATACGGCACCAAGGTCGCGCTCGAGTACGCCGAGCGCTATCCCCAGCACGTCGAAGCGCTGGTGCTCGATTCGGTCGTGCCGACCGACGGACCGGAACCGTTCGCGATCCCCTCCCTGCAGGCGGTCTCCCCCGTGCTCGACGAACTCTGCTCCGGGCACGCCTGCAGCGGAATCACGTCCAATCCGGTCGCCGATCTCGCCCGGCTGACGGCGGAGCTGCGCAAGCACGCGCTCGGAGGGTCCGCCTACGACGGCTCGGGCCGGCGCCACGCGGTCACGCTCAACGAGGTCGGCCTGCTCGACATCCTCGAGGCCGGCGATCTGAACCCGGCGCTGCGCGCGCTGCTGCCCGCCGCGGTGCAATCGGCGCTGCGCAACAACCCCGATCCCCTGCTGCGCCTGCATCTGCTCTCCGAGGGACTCATCCCCACCGTGCCGGTCAGCCCACGGATCGAAGAAAGCTCGGGCGGGATCGACGAAGCGCTGTTCGTGACCACGACCTGTGAGGAGACCCCATTCCCCTGGCAGCGCGCGGCAACCTCAGCGACGCGGCTGGCCGAAGCTCTCGCCTCCCTGCGCGCCCAGCCGAGCTCGGTGTTCTACCCGTTCGACAGAAGCACCACGCTCGGCAACAGCCTGGTAACCGACTGCGCCTCCTGGCCGGATGCATCCCCCGCGCCCCCCTCCTTAGCGGCGCCGCCGGACGTGCCGACCCTGATCCTGTCCGGCGCGCAGGATCTGCGAACGCCGACGTCGAGCGCGCGACGAGTCGCCGCGGAAATTCCCGATGCGCAGCTGTTGGTCGTCCCGTTCACGGGCCACTCCGTCCTCGGCAGCGACTTCAGCGGCTGTGCCGAGCGCGCGGTCAGCGCGTTCTTCGGAAACGCCCCCATTGAGCCGTGCACGTCGACGACCAACATGTTCGCCCCCACGCCGATCACCCCGTCGCAGGCCGCCTACGTGCACTCGCCCCCGGGGCTCGGCGGCAAGCCCGGCAGAACGCTCACCACGGTGCTCGACGCTCTCGTCGACCTGAGCAGGCTGGTCACCGCCGCCACGCTCCAGGCCGATGCGGCGCTGCCCAGCGGCTCGAGCTTCGGCGGCCTGCATGGCGGCTACGCGAGGCTCACCACCAGCGCGGCGACCCTGAGGGACTTCACGTTCGTCCCGGGCGTGGAACTGAGCGGGACATTCCCGATCAAGAACGGCCAGCTGCAGACGGCGACGATACGCATCTCCGGCAGAGACGCCGCACGGGGCACGGTGAGGATCGGCTCGGGCACCCACATCAGCGGCACGCTCTCCGGGAGGCGCTTCGACGTGAGCCTCGCAAAGGTCAAGCTCTCGCGCGTGAGCGGCGGCGGTGAATGGCCCGCGCACCCGCTCACTCTCCCACATCCCGGGCTGATCGAAGATCCGCCGGGGCGCATACGCTGAGGAGCTCGAGCCGACCGTGCCCAACACACTCGCCGCCGAGACCTCTCCGTACCTGCGCCAGCACGCCGAGAACCCGGTCGACTGGCTGCCGTGGGGCCCGGCCGCGCTGGCGCGCGCTCGCGACGAGGACAAGCCGCTGCTCGTGTCGATCGGTTACTCCTCCTGCCACTGGTGCCACGTGATGGAGCGGGAGTCCTTCGAGGATCCGCGCACCGCCGAGCTGATGAACGAGAGCTTCGTCTGCGTGAAGGTCGACCGCGAGGAGCGCCCGGACGTGGACGCGCTGTACATGGAGGCCGTCCAGGGGATGACCGGCCACGGCGGCTGGCCCTTGAACGTGTTCCTCACGCCCGAGCAGCTGCCCTTCTACGGCGGAACCTACTTCCCGCCCGAGCCCCGCCACGGCATGCCCGCCTGGACGCAGGTGCTGCGCGCGATCGCCGAGTCCTGGAGCGAGAACCGCGAGGAGATCCGCGCGGGCGGAGAGAGCCTTCGCGAGGGACTGTCCGGCGGGGCGCGCCTGCGGCCGTCAGCCGAGCCGATCGACGCCCACGCGCTCGATGTCGCCGTCGAACATCTGGCCGAGACCTACGACGCGCGCGACGGCGGCTTCGGCGCCGCGCCCAAGTTCCCGCACGCCTCGGCGATCGAGTTTCTGCTGCTGAGGCAGGAGCACGAGATGTCGCTCACGAGCCTGCGCGCGATGGCCCGCGGGGGGATCCACGACCAGATCGGCGGCGGCTTTCACCGCTACAGCGTCGATGGCAGCTGGACGGTCCCGCACTTCGAGAAGATGCTCTACGACAACGCCCTGCTCGCCCGCGCCTACCTGCATGGCTTCGAGGCCTCAGGCGATGCCGCTCTGCAGGAGGTATGCCGCGACACCCTGGACTGGGCGCTGGCAGAGATGCGCGGCCCGGAGGGCGGCTTCTACTCGGCGCTCGATGCGGACTCCGAGGGCATGGAGGGCCGCTTCTACCTGTGGAGCGCCGCCGAGATCAGGGAGGTCCTCGGCGCCGACGGCGATCGCGCGATCGCCTGGCTCGGCGTGAGCGAGGAGGGCAACTTCGTCGACCCGCACAGCCCCCAACCGGGACTGAACGTGCTCACCGACCGCGGTCCCCGCCCCGAGAACAGCGCGGACATCCGCGCGCGCCTGCTCAGCGCGCGCGCAGGCCGCGAGCGCCCGATGCTCGACGACAAGCGGCTGACGAGCTGGAACGCCCTCATGATCACGGCCCTGGCCGACGCCGGCGCGACGCTCGAGGAGCCCGCCTACACCGAGGCCGCCGTCACCTGTGCGGAGTTCGTCCTCAGAGATCTGCGCGACGATCGCGGCCGGCTGCTGCGCACCTACAACCACGGCCACGCCAAGATCGAGGGCTACCTCGAGGACCACGCCTTCCTGCTCGAGGCGATGATCGCGCTGTTCGAAGCGACGTGTGAGGAGCGCTGGTTCACACAGGCCACGGCACTCGCCGAGGAGATGATCGCCCGTTTCGCAGACCCGCAATACGGCGGTTTCTTCTCGACCGCCGCCGACGGTGAAGCGCTGATCGCGCGGCGCAAGGACCTCGAGGACACGCCCGATCCCCTCGGGCGGCTCAAGCGCGGCGCTCGGCCTGCTGCGCCTCTCAGAGCTGACGGGCGAGGAGGACTACGAGCGCCACGCGCTGTCGGTGCTGGCGCTGCTGCGCGACATCGCTCCGCGTTATCCCGGCGCCTTCGGACACGCGCTTCAGGCGCTGCACTCCCATCTTTCCCCGATGCGCCCGATCGCCTGCCCGATCCCCCCAAACAGGGCGCCGCGCTCGCCGTCCTGATCAGAGGATCGACAGGTAGCGATCGAGCTCCCACTGCGTCACCTGCACGCGGTAGTCCTCCCACTCCTGGCGCTTGATCTCGACGTAGCGGTTGAACATGTGCTCGCCGAGCGTGCGCAGCACGAGCTCTGACTCGGCGGTGATCTCGATCGCCTCGCCGAGGCTCTCCGGGAGCTGCTCGACGCCCAGGCGCCGGTGCTCCTCGCCGGACAGGTGATACAGGTTCTTCTCCATCGGCTCGGGCAGCTCATAGCCCTTCTCGATTCCCTCGAGGCCCGCCTGCAGGAGCGCGGCGAAGGTCAGGTAGGGGTTGCACGCCGGGTCCGGGCAGCGCAGCTCCATGCGCGTCGCCCTCTCGTCGCCCGGGTGATACAGCGGCACGCGCACGAGCGCCGAGCGGTTGCGCCGCGACCAGGCGACATAGACGGGCGCCTCAAAGCCCGGAACCAGGCGCTTGTAGGAGTTCACCCACTGCGCGAAGATCGAGCAGATCTCGCGCGCGTGCTTGAGCTGGCCGGCGATGAACGCCTTGGCGACGTCTGACAGGAAGTACTGGTCCTCGGGGTCGTAGAAGGCGTTCTTGCCGTCCTTGAACAGCGACTGATGGGTGTGCATGCCCGAGCCGTTCTCGCCGAACAGCGGCTTCGGCATGAACGTGGCGTGCCAGCCGTACTTCATCGCATACTCCTTGACCGTGATCCGGTAGGTCATGCAGTCGTCGGCCATCTTCAGCGCATCGGCGTAGCGCATGTCGATCTCGTGCTGGGAGGGGCCGACCTCGTGGTGGGTGTACTCGACGTGGATGCCCAGCTGCTCGAGCGCCAGCACGGTCTCGCGGCGGACGTCCGAGCCGGCGTCGAGCGTGGTCAGGTCGAAGTAGCCGCCCTGATCGAGCACCTCGGTGGAGCGCGAGTCGCGGAACAGGAAGTACTCGAGCTCCGGGCCCACGTTGAACGTGTCAAAGCCCATCGACTGGGCCCGCTCGACCGCGCGCCGCAGCACATGCCGCGGGTCGCCCTCATAGGGCGTGCGCTCAGGGGTGATGATGTCGCAGAACATGCGTCCCACCCCCTGCTCCTCCGGGCGCCACGGCAGCACGCGAAGGTCGAGGGGTCGGGCATCGCGATCATGTCGGACTCCTCGATCGCGTTGAAGCCAGTGATCGAGGACCCGTCGAAGCCCATCCCCGCTTCGAAGGCGTCATCCAGCTCGGCGACGTTGATCGAGAACGACTTCAGCTGGCCGAGGATGTCCGTGAACCAGAAGCGGATGAAGCGGATCTCGCGGTCGGCCACGAGCGCCTTGACGTCATCGGCTGTCGAGGGGGGTGTCGGCCATCCCGGCGGACCTTAGACGATGCCCGCCGCTCGCGGCTATCGACGGATGGCTAAACGCCGGAGCTCGCCGACGCGGCCGGCGGCGGCGGGCTGAGACGCCGCCGTCGGCGGCGCTCAGTGGCCTGCGACGGCGGCGACGAAGCTCGCGACCTCTTCGGCTTCCTTGCCCTGGTAGAGCAGCGCCGGCATCTGGCCCAGGCCGCGGGCGCGACCTTCGGCGATCGCGTTTTCAACGAGCGCCTTGCGCCCCGCCGCGGTCGAGATGTCATCGCCGACGCGCACGTCGAGGTCGGGCCCGATGCGCCCGACCGACTTGACCGCCGCGAGCGTGTGGCAGACGGCGCACGAGTGCGCGAACAGTTCGCGGCCCTTCTGCTGTTCGGCGGTCAGGTGCACGCCACCGACCGCCACGCTCGCCTTGTTCGCTCGCGTTGAACGCGAGCACGAGCGCCGGCACGACCAGGCCGAAGGCGAACAGCCACCACGACGCCGAGCGTGACCGCACGCTGGCCGAACTTCGATTCGGTGTGCAGCGACTGGCGCGCGCCGCGCGGCCCGCCGCGCATCGCCACGAAGAAGACGCCGAGCCCGAGAACCAGCCAGAAGACCAAGAACGGCATAGACCATGGAGGCGAGAAGATATCGGGTGGGGCCGCCGAACGGCCTCGCGCGAGCGGCGTGCCCTGCGGCGCCGATCGATCGCCGCCGGCACCTTCAGCCGCGTCGCAAGCTCCAGGGCGCGCTAACCTGGAGTCAGTGCCAGGCAACGCCAAGGAGCTGGACGCCCGCCGTGAACATCCTCCGCCGTCTTCCGCTGTCAGCGCCTGCTGCTGCTCTGCGCTGCGTGATCGCGCGTCGGCGTCTCGGCCACGGCGCTCGCGTTCGCGCTGGGCTCGGGCCCAACGCCACCGCCCAAGCCGCTGGCCGAGGCGATCCACGACGCGCTCGGCGCGCGCCCCGGTGGAAGGCGTGAGCGCGAACATCCAGCTTCACCGACCACCTGCTCGAAGGCGCCAACCTGGCCAGCGGCGGCGGCGCAGGCCGGCGAACTACCTCGAGCCCGCTGGTCACCGGCGCATCGGGGCGGCTGTGGATCGCCAAGGACGGCCGCGTCCGCCTGGAGCTGCAGTCCGAAAAGGGCGACACCAGATCCTCTCCGACGGACACACCGTGTCGCTCTACGACGCCGCCACGAACACGCTCTACCGCTACACGCCGCCGGCCGCAGACGAAGCGAGCGCACCGCGCACGGCCGCGCACAGCCACGAAGTCCCGACGGTCGCGCAAGATCGAAGAAGCGATCTCCAAGCTGAGCAAGCCACGCCGACGTCTCCGCCGCGACGCCCACCGACGTCGCCGGCCAGCCGGCCTACACGGTGCGCGTCTCGCCCAAGCGAAGGCGGCAGCCTGTTCGGCGGCGCCGAGCTCTCCTTCGACGCCGTCCACGGCGTGCCGCTGCGGGCGGCGATCTACTCCTCGACCAGCAGCTCGCCGGTGATCGAACTGGCGGCGACCGAGTCTCCTACGGGCCGGTGGCGAACTCGGTGTTCGCATCACGCCGCCCGCCGAGCGCCAAGATCAAGGAAGTCACGCTGCCCGCAGCCGGCACGGCGCCGACGCCAGCGCACAGCGCGCAGCGGAGCCGACAAGCCCGAGGTCACCACCACGGCCACGGCCTCGCGGCGATCGCCGTCTCGAAAGCAAGGCCAAGCCGGCGCGACGAGCTCGAGCGAACCGCTCGAAGGACTGCCCAAGGTCACGATCAACGGCACCAGCGCCAGCGAGCTGCGCACCGAGCTCGGCACGCTGCTGAGCTTCGAGCGCGCCGGCGTGCGCTACCTGCTGGCCGGCTCGGTCACGCCCGCCGCGATCGAGGCGCTCGCCCGGGGCCTCTAGCGTGGGCGAGGAGGCGCCGCCCGTCCGGGCGCGCGGGCTGGTCAAGCGCTACAAGGAGGTCCTCGCCGTCGATCACATCGACCTGAACGTCCGCGCCGGCGACGTGTACGGCTTCCTCGGCCCGAACGGCGCCGGCAAGACGACCACCCTGCGCATGGCCCTCGGCCTGATCACGCCCGACCGAGGGCACCGTCGAGCTGTTCGGGCGCGACCCGCTGCGCCAGGCGCGCGCGCGCTGCGAGGGCGTCGCGGGATTCGTCGAGGCGCCCGCGCTTCTACCCCTACCTGACGCGCGCGCAAGAACCTCGAGCTGCTCGCCGCACTCGACGGCGACGGCGCCGGCGCGCGGATCGACGAGGTGCTCGACGATCGTCGAGCTGAGCCCGCGCGCCGGGCACAGGGTCGGCGGCTACTCGCACGGGATGCGCCAGCGCCTGGGCATCGCCGCGGCGCTGCTGCGCCGCCCGCGCCTGTTGATCCTCGACGAGCCCGCGACCGGTCTCGACCCCGCGGGCATGCGCGACATGCGTGCGCTGATCCGCCGCCTCGCCGGTGAGGGGATCACGGTGCTGCTCTCAAGCCACCAGCTGCCCGAGGTGCAGGAACTGTGCGACCGCGTGGCGATCGTCGACTCCGGACGCGTCGTCTACGAGGGCGCGCTCGCCGACCTGCGCCGCCAGGGCGGCGCCGGCTACCGGCTGCGCACCACCGACGACGCCCGCGCGCTCGAGCTGGCGCGCGCGCAGCCGGGCATCGAGCACGCCTCCGCCGGCGAGCACGGCCTCGGCTTCAGGCCGAGGAGCGCGAGGTGGGCGAGCTGTCGCTGGCGCTGGCGCGCGGCCGGGATCGGCATCCTCGCGCTGACGCCCGAGCTGGCGACGCTCGAGGACCTGTTCTTCAGGCTGACCGAGGGCGACGGCACGGCGGCGCCGAGCGCAGCAGGCGCCGCCGGCGAACCGGCCGCGGCGCACGGGCGAGCGTCGCCTGCCGAGAGGCGCATCGATGAGCAGCGCCGCGCCACCGCCCGCGCGCCGCGCCGCGCGCGCACGCGCGGCGCCCGTCGACGCTGACCGTCTACCGCTGGGAGCTGCGCAAGCTGGTCTCCCAGAAGCGCACCTACCTGGGGCTGGCGCTGGTGATCGCTCCTGCCGCTGTTCTTCGTCGTCTTCCAGAACCTGCACCAGCGCCACGATCACGGCGACGGAGAACATCTTCGCCGCGCAGATCACCCAGTCCGGGCTGGCCACGCCGGTGCTGATGCTGCTGTTCCTGTCCGCCTTCCTGCTGCCCGTCGTCGCCGCGCTGGTCGCCGGCGACATCGTCGCCGACGAGGACGGCAACGGCACGCTCAAGACGATCCTCACGCGCTCGGTCGACCGCGGCCAGGTGTTCGCGGCCAAGGCGTTCGCGGCGATGACCTACGCCGCGATCGCGGTGTTCGTGTCGGCCGCCGTCGCCACCGTCGCGGGCGTCGCCTCGTGGGGCTTTCACTCCGTCACGACCTTCTCGGGACCGTCGTCTCCGCGCCCGAAGCGCTGCTGCTGGTGTTCGCCGCCAACGCCGTCTACCTGATCCCGCTGCTGCCTCGTCGGCATCGGCGTGCTGCTGTCCACCGCCACCCGCAACAGCGCCGCCGCGGTGGTCGGCACGATCGGCCTCGTGATCCTGCTGTTCATCGTCGCCCAGATCCCCGGCCTGGAAGGGATCCAGCCCTACCTGCTGACCGAACAGTTCCAGGCCTGGCAGGGCCTGCTGCGCACGCCCACCGACTGGGCTCCGATCGCGCACTCCGCGTGGGTCTGCGCGCTGTATGCGCGTGCCGGCGCTGTTCGCCGGCTACCTCGTCTTCCTGCGCCGCGACGTCGCGGGCGGGTAGAGCTCGAGTGCGGCTCGCCCAGGCGAGCCTCAGGCTCGACCTCGGCCGGCAGCTCGATCGACCGACAGCTCGACGTCGCCCATCAGCCGCCTCGCCTCGCGCGGGTCGATCAGGCCCCGCGCCGAGACGCCGGTGGACTCGGCCCCGCAGGCCACGCCGAAGCGCAGGCACTGGTCGGGCGGGCGGCCTTCGTAGCGCGCCGCCAGGTAGCCGGCCAGGAAGGCGTCGCCGGAGCCGCTGCTTGGCGATCGGCTCGCGCGGCTCGATGCGCGCGCGCTTCAGGCGCGGCTGGCCGTCGACGAGCACCTGCGCGAAGCAGCCGTCGGGCAGCGTCATGATCGCCTCGCGCGGCGCCCAGCGCCGCGATCTCGCGCACCGCCAGCGAGCGCTCCTCCTCGTCGGCGAACTCGTGGCCGACGAGCTCCTCGGCCTCGAGCACGTTCGGCGAGACGACGTCGGGCTCGGCGCGCACCGCCTGGCGCAGCGGCTCGCCGTCGGTGTCGATCACGGTCGTCACGTCCAGCCGCTGCAGCTCGCGGATCAGCGCCGCGTAGAGTCGGGCTCGACCCCGCGCGGCAGCGAGCCCGCGAACACCACGATCGCGGCGCCGCGGGCGAGGTAGAGCAGCTTGTCGCGGAACAGCTCGACCTCCGCGTCGGAGACCGAGGGGCCGCGTTCGTTGATCTCGGTCTGCTCGCCGGTCGTCGGGTCGAGCACCGAGGTGTTCGTGCGCGACTCCTCGCGGATCCGCACGAAGTCGTTGAGGATCGACTCCTCGGTCAGCTGCTCGACGATGTGCGTGCCGGTCGCGCCGCCGGCGAAGCCGGTCGCGATCACCGGCTGGCCGAGCGCCTTCAGCGTGCGCGCGATGTTGACGCCCTTGCCGCCGGCCATCGTGCGCTGCTCGACGGTGCGGTGGCGGCGCCCGAGCCGGAAGTTCGGCACCGAGAGCGACTTGTCGATCGCCGCGTTGAGCGTGACCGTGATGATCATCCTGGCTCTGTACCGACCTTCCGGCGCGCCTCGATGCGGCTGAGCGCACGCGCCGCGCGCCCCCAAGGCTAGCGGACAGCTCGCTCACCGGCGCGATCGGACAGCGCCCAGGCCAGCGCGCGCAGGCGCTCGGCCTCGGCGCGTGCTGCCGCCGGCGGGCTCGCCGCCGCCGCGCGATGGGCGTTGGCGATGCTCCGCGACGCCGTGATGAGACCGCCCGCCCGCCCCGGCGCGAATGCCGGCGCGAGCTCCTCCACGCGCCCGCCCTGCGCGCCAACGCCCGGGAGCAGGAAGGTGGCGTGCGCCATCAGCTCGCGGGCGCGCGCGAGATGACCGGGCGCCGTGGCCCCAACGACCGCCCCGACGTCGCTCAGGCCCGCCTCGCCGACCCCCGGGGCGCCCAGCGCGTCCACGATCGCCGCCAGCCGCTCCCACACGGGCCCGCCATCCGCGAGCTCAGATCCTCGACGTCCGCGGCGCCCGGGGTTGGATGTCCGCACGAGCGCCAGCACGCCTGCCCCGGCTGCGCGCGCGGCCGCCACGAAGGGCTCGATCGCGTCGACGCCCATCAGCGGATTGACGGTCACCAGATCGGCTCCCAGCCCGCGGCACGGTCCCGAACGGCGTGTCGGCGCCGCCGATCAGCGCCTGCGCGTAGGCGGCGGCGGTCACCGCGATGTCGCCCCGCTTGCCGTCGGCGATCACCAGCAGGCCCGGTCTCTTGGCGTGCGCGACCACCGCCTCGAGGGCGCTCCATCCTGGCGCGCCGAGCCGCTCGAAACAGGCCAGCTGCGGCTTGACCGCGACGCACGCCTCCGCGGTGGCGTCGATCAGCGCCCGGCAGTGGCCGAGCACGGCCTGCCGCGGCCCGCTCGGCGCGGAGATCCCTGCGCACGGCTCCGCGCTGCCCGGCCACAGCGCGGCCGGATCTGGGTCGAGGCCGAGCACGATCTGGGACTCGCGCTCGGCCACACGCGCGGCCAGGGTGTCGCCGAACGAGCGTGCCGAGATCAGCGTCCCTTCACCGCGCTCTTCAGGCCGCTGCCCGCGGTGAAGCGGGGCACCCGCGAAGCCGCGATCTGGATGCGCTCGCCGGTGCGCGGGTTGACGCCCATCCGCGCGCCGCGCTCGCTCACGTGGAACTTGCCGAATCCCGACACCGTGACCTCGCTGCCACGGCGCAGCGCATCCTCCACCGTGGCCAGCACCGCGTCGACCGCCCGCGCTGCATCCTGCTTGGTCAGGTCGGCGCGATCCGCCACCTGGTCGACCAGCTCGGACTTTGTCACTTCTGTCCTCCTCGTTCGTGAAACAGTTGCTCGAAGCTAACACCGTGTGCGGACGGGCGCATCCGCAAGAATAGCCTCCATGGCCATCGCCCGCCTGGCCTGGATCGTGACGGTGCTCATCGCACTGCTCACCGCTCTGCTGCTGCTGCTCGCCGGCTATACCGGCTACGCGGGGCTGAGCGTCGCCGTCGGCGCCTCGGCCGCGATCAACCTCCTGAGCGCGGCGCGCCGCGAGCCACGCGAGCAGTGCGCGCGGCGGCGCGGCCCCGATGGCTGATCGCATCCTTCTGCGCGTCGGAGAGCTCGGCCATCGTCGGCGCGGGCCCGACTCTCGCCGCCGGCGGGCTCACATCCGCGGGCGGGCTGTCATCCGGAAGGAACGCCGGGTCATAGCCGAACCCGCGCTCCCCGCGCGGCTCGGCCGCCATCCGCCCGGAGCAGCGACCTTCGAACACCCGCTCCGAGTGGCCGCTCGGGATCGACATAGGCGACCACGCACACGTACTCGAGCGCGCTGTCCGCCGGCGCCTCCCGCATGAGCTTCTGGAGGTTCTCCTCGTCGGTGGCGCTGCTCGCCCGCGTAGCGGGCCGAGCGCACACCCGGCGCCCCGCCCAGCGCGGCGGCCTCGATGCCCGAATCATCGGCGATGCTCGTCTCGCCCATGGCCTGCGCCGCCGCCCGCGCCTTGCCGAGCGCGTTCTCGGCGAACGTCTCCCCGTCCTCCGGGGGCAGCGTCACCTCCGCCGGCAGCACCACGATCTCCCAGCTCTCCTGCCCGCCGGAACCGGTCAGCAGGCGCGCGAACTCTCGGCGCTTGTGCTCGTTGTGGGTGGCGAGTAAGAGCTGTTGCATAGCGGACCAAGCTCGGCGCTCGGTCCGTCGTTGACTTTACCGGCCAGCTCCTTAAAGGCCTCCAGGAGGCTTGGGGCCTGGGCCGGTCGGGCCCGTCGTTCCAGTCGCGCCCTTCGGTCCGGTCTGCCCGTTCTTGCCCTTTTCCCCGGCCTGCCCGTTGGCTCCCTTTTCCCGGCTTGACCGGTCGGGCCGGTTGCTCCGGTTGCTCCGGTTGCTCCGGTTGCGGCTTCTCCAGCCGGCCCCACCGCTCCGGTCGCGCCCGTCGCGCCTTCGGCTCCGGTCGCTCCCGTCGGGCCGGTCGCTCCAGTCGGGCCTTTTTCGCCGCTCTTGCCGGCAGGTCCGGCGGCGCCGCCCGGTCCCGGCTTGCCTTCCTTACCTTCCTTGCCTTCCACGTTCGCTGCGACCAGGGTGTAGCCCGGCTCACAGCCTTTCTTTCCAACGGTCTTGATCGGCTTGTTCTGCCCTTTGGGCATGCACAGATAGATCGTCGGCGAGGCCAACGCTGCGGTTGCCGCCGTCAGCAACAGGATGATCGACATGCCTGCTGCCATAGCCATTGCTCGCCTGGCCCTGATGGTCCGCATCCGTCGACCTCCGTGTCTCGGGTTTGCGCTTGCCGCGCTTGACGCTGAGTGTGCTCGGCCGGCCCACCGCTGCCAAGGGGACAGGCGTACCATCTTCGCGTTCAGTGACCTAAACGCCAGTGATCGAAGCGCCCTACGCAGCCGCCCCGGCTATCGCCTCCTCCTGCGCGGCGCGCAGCCTCTCGATGCCCTCCGCGGCGAGCGCCAGCAGCTCGTCCAGATGCGCCCGCGACAGCGGCGTGCGCTCGGCCGTCGCCTGCACCTCGATCAGCCCGCCCTCGCCGGTCATCACCACGTTCGCATCGACCTCGGCGGTCGAGTCCTCGGAGTAGTCGAGGTCGAGCAGCGGCGCGCCGGCGACCATCCCGCAGGACACCGCCGCGACCGAGCCGGTCAGGGGCGAGCGCTCGAGGCGCCCCTCGTCCTTCAGGCGCGCGCACGCCAGCGAAAGGGCCACGTAGGCGCCCGTGATCGAGGCGCAGCGGGTGCCCCCGTCGGCCTGCAGCACGTCGCAGTCCAGGTAGATCGTGCGCTCGCCCAGCGCCGCGAAGTCGAGCACCCCGCGCAGCGCGCGCCCGATCAGCCGCTGGATCTCGACCGTGCGCCCATCCTGGCGCCCCCTCGTCGCGTCGCGCTGCTTGCGCTCGCCCGTCGACGCGGGCAGCATGCCGTACTCGGCCGTCAGCCAGCCCGTGCCCCGGCCGGCCATCCAGCGGGGCACGCTCTCCTGCGCAGAGGCCGTGCAGATGACGCGGGTCTCGCCGACCGAGATCAGCGCGGAGCCCGTGGCGGTGCGCATGAACCCGGGCTCGATCGCGGTCGGCACGCAGCTCGCCGGGCCCGCGCCCGCCGCTGCGTCCGCTCACGCGAGCACCTCGACCTCGGCCAGCTGCACGTGCTCGACCGTGCCCAGCGGCATCTGCAGAAAGCGCGTCCCCACCTCGCGGAAGGCGGTCACGTCGCCGGTGCACAGGAAGCATGTAGTCGCCCTCCCCCTCGGTGCGCGGGTTCTCGAGGCCCCGCGTGCTAGCGCATGCTCGACCTGGCGCGCGAGCGCCGCGCCGGAGGTGATCAGGGTCACCTCGGGCCCCAGCAACCGCTGGAGCAGGGGGCTGATCAGCGGGTAGTGGGTGCAGCCGAGTATCACCGTGTCCACGCCTGCCGCGGAGCAGCGGCTCGCAGGCCACCCGTACGGTCTCCACCGCCGTCTCGTCGAACTGCTCTCCGGCCTGGATGATCGCCGCCAGGGTGGGGCACGCCATGGCGTGCAGCGTGACGTGCGGATCGACCGTCGCCACCGCCAGCTCATAGGCGCCGCTGGCCACGGTCGCGGGCGTTGCGAGCAGCCCGATGCGCCCGCTGCGCGTGGCGGCGACCGCCCGTATCGCCTCGGGACGCACGACGCCGAGCACGTCCAGGCCGAGCGTCGTCTGCTGCATGCGCGCCGTCAGGCTCGGGAGCGCCGAGGAGGCGGCCGAGTTGCAGGCGACCACAAGCAGCTTCGCGCGGCGGCCAGCAGCTCCTCGGCGATCTCCGCCGCGAAGCGCTCGATTTCCTCGGGCGAGCGTTCGCCGTAGGGAAAGCGCGCGGTGTCCCCGAGGTAGACGAAGTCCTCGCGCGGCAGCGCGCACGAGCAGCTCGTGCAGGACCGTCAGCCCGCCCACGCCGGAGTCGAACACACCGATCGGCCGTTCACGCGGGTCAGATGCGGCAGGATGCGCTGTCCATGCCCGCCATCATTCCAGAGCGCTACGGTCGGGGCCATGGTGCGCGCCCTGGTGGTCTCCAACATGCTTCCCGACGCCGCCCACCCGGAGCGCGGGAGCTTCGTCCGCGACCAGGTCGCCGCGCTGCGCCGCCTGCCGGGTCTGGACGTCGAGCTGTAGAGTTCGCACCGGGCGCCAGCGGCGCTGGCGCGCGCCGGCGTTCGATCTGCGCCGGCGCGTTTCCGATGCGGCGCGGCGACGCGGACCGCTTCGACGTCGTCCACGCGCACTTCGGACTCACCGCCTGGCCCGCGCTCGCGGTTCCCGCCCGCGTGCGCGCGCTGACGGTGCACGGGACCGATGTGCGCCACCCCCGCACGCGCCTGGCGACGCGCGCCGTGCTGCCGCTGATCGATCTTCTCGCCGCCGTCTCCGCCCCGCTCGCTCGCGAACTGCCCGGCCGCGGCCGCGCGGCGCCGAGCGCAGGTGCTGCCCTGCGGCGTGGATCTCGAGCGCTTCCACCCGCTCGCCCGCGCCGAGGCGCGCGCGCCGAGCTGGGCCTCGACCCGGACGCGCCCTACCTCCTGTTCGCGGCCGACCCGTCGCGCACCGGAAGCGCTACGATCTCGCGCTCGCGCTCGCCGCGCGGTGGGGGTCGAGCTGCTGACGCTGGGCGCCGTGGACCCGCCGAGGGTGCCCCTGTGGATCAACGCTGCCAACGCCGTGCTCGTCCCCTCCGAGCATGAGGGCTTCGGGCTGGCGGTGCTCGAGGCGCTGGCCTGCGACGTGCCCGTGCTCGCCACCCCCGTCGGCATACATCCTGATGCCCTGAAGAACGTGGACGGCACGCTGTGCGCGCCGTTCGAGCTCGCCCGCTGGCGAGCGGCCCTCGAACCCCATCTGCGCGCTTCGGACCCGCGCGTCGACGGCGCGCGAGCGCGACGCGCTTCTCGGCGCCCGCGATGGCCGAGCGCGTGGCCGACGCATGGCGCGCGGCACCGGGGCCGTCCGGCGTAGACATGGATCGGCCGTGGATCAGCCAACTGCCACGACTCCGCAGGCCGCCCCGAGCGCCGGCGCCAGACGACAGCCGCGCCGGCCCGAGCCGCCGCCGCCGACGCCGGTCAACCGGGCTTCCGCACGCGCGGCCGCACCCGCCGCCGCGCGCGCTTCTTGCGCAAGGCGCGCGAGCTCGCCTACCGCGACCTCGGCGGCCTCGTCTTCAACCTGCACCGCTTCGGACAGCGCAACGACGCGCTGGTGATCGCCAAGCTGAGCACCCTCGGGCACATCGACACCGAGCTGCGCTCGCTCGAGGGCGCCCTCGGAGAGCGCCAGCCGATGACCGTCCTGCGCGAGGCCGGCATCACCGCCTGCCCGCGCTGCGCGGCCCTCCACAGCGGCGAGGACCACTTCTGCCCCAACTGCGGGCTGCCCGTCAGCCGTCGCGTCGACCTGCCCATCGCCGGCGCCCCCGCGGCGGCGCCCCGGCGCTCCCGTGACCGTGACGCCGAGCGCCGCGGGGGCCGCCGGCCCGCCACCGCCGCCAGCCCTCCGCCCGCCACAGGCTTTCCGGCGCCCACAGGCCCTCCCACAGTCGTAGGCCCTCCCACCAGCGCAGGCCCTGCGAGCGGCGCGGGCACTCCGAGCGGCCCCGGCGGCGCCCGCGCGCCGTCGCCCGCGATACCCACCCCGGTGCCGGCTCGCCCCGTCGCCGAGCCCGCGACCGCCGTTCACCCGGGCACCCAGCCCGCGACCGCCGGTTCACCCAGCCGCGACCCCGGCCACGACTCCGACCCCGCCGGCCCGGGCGCCGGCTGAGCAGGCCCGCTCCCGCTTCGCCCGCGCCGACTCCGGCCGCTGCTCCGACAGCGGCCGCTGCTCGGGCTCCGGCCGCTGCGCCCGACGCCGCCGGCGGGGCGCCCGGGAAAGCCGCCGACGGGCCCTCCGTGAGCTCACCGCCCGACGGCGCCCCCAAGCCCGCCGCAAGGCCGGCGCCAAAACGCCCGCCGGCCCGCCGGTCTTCGAGCCCGCCCCCGGCCGCGGCTCCCGCCCCGAGCGCCGGCGCGACGCCTGCGCCGACACCGACGAGACCGAAGCCGACACCGAAGCCGACACCGTCCCCGAGCAGTGACGAGGAACCCACCGAGATCCTGCGCCCGCCCAAGAAGGCGGGCGCGTGAGCGCCGCCACGTCTCCCCCGCCCGCCACCAGCGGATCCCAGGGAGCTGGGCCGGCCTCCGGCGGCGCCGCGCCCGGGCCCGTGGGCGGCCCCGACCCCGGCGTGCCGGCGCTCGAAGCCTGCCCGCTGTGCGCCGCTCCCCTTCGCCCCGACCAGGAGTGGTGCCTGCACTGCGGGGCCGCCGCCCGCACGCGCCTTGCGACGTCGTCGAACTGGAAGGCCCCGATCATCGCGGTGGCGGTCATCGTCGTGCTGTCGCTCGGCGTGCTCGCCGCCTCGCTGATATCGCTCAACTCCGACAAGACCACGACCGTCCTCAGGACCGTGACGACATCCCAGGCCGTGGTCACGCCCACCGCCACGACGCTGGCGCCGACGACGAGCACACCGACCACCATCACGCCGCCGGCGACAACGCCCGCCGCGACAACACCGGCCGCGAAAACGCCGGCGACGACTCCCGCCGCCAAGACCCCCGGCGCAGCCACCACCACTCCAGGCACCACACAGCGCTCACCGGCCCTGACGAAACTCATCAACGAACTGGAAGCGCACGAAAAGAGCGCGAAGTCGGCGGCCGAACGGACCAAACTTCACGAAGAACTGCTGCGCCTGAAGGCCGGCAGCCGGTAAGGGTGGACGGCCGCCGAAGCCGATAGGCGCAGAAGCGCCCGGGAAGATACGGTTCCTCGCGATGCCCGGCTCCCCTCTGGCGGCCTCTCGCCGGGCCGACGTCGCAGTGGTGGGTGCCGGCGCGGCCGGCCTCTACGCCGCGCTCTGCGCCGCGCGCGAGCACGCGAGCGTCGTGCTCGTCTCGGCCACGCCGCTGGCCCAGACCGCCAGCTACTGGGCGCAGGGCGGCCTGGCCGCAGCCCTGGCCGCCGACGACAGCTTCGAGCTGCACCTGCGCGACACCGAGCTCGCCGGCCGCGCCCTGGTCAGACACTCTGCCGCCGAGGTCCTCGTGCACGAGGCGCCCGACTGCGTGCGCGACCTGCAGGCGCTCGGCGTCCGCTTCGACGCCGACCGCTTCGGCCGCCTCGCGCTCGGACTGGAGGGTGGGCACTCGGTCAGGCGCGTCGTGCACGCGGGCGGCAGCGCCACGGGGCGGCGAGTGGTGCGCCAGCTCTCGGCACTGGCCGTCGAGGAGCCTCTGATCACGGTGCTCGAGGGCGCCCGCGCCCGCGCGCTGTGGCGCTCTGAGGATCGCTGCCGCGGGCTGATCTGCGACGACGGGCTCGTCATCGGCGCGCGCGCGGTGGTGCTCGGCACCGGAGGCGCCGCGGCGCTGTGGTCGCGCACGACCAACCCGCCGGGCTCCCAGGGCGTGGGGCTGCTCCTGGCGCACGCCGCCGGCGCCGAGCTGGCCGACCTCGAGCTGCTCCAGTTCCACCCGACGGCGGTCATCGGCGTGGCCGGGCGCGAGGGCTTCCTCGTGACCGAGGCGATCCGCGGCGAGGGCGCCACCCTGCACGACGCCTCCGGCGAGCGGTTCGTCGATGAGCTCGCCCCGCGCGATGAGGTCTCGCGGGCGATCCAGGCGCGCCTCACGGAGACCGGCGCGCAGTCGGTGGGCCTTGACATGCGCGCGATCGACCCCGCCCACTTCCCCAACGTCGTCGCCTCGCTGCGCGAGGCCGGGCTGGATCCCGTGCGCGAGCTGATCCCGGTCGCGCCGGCGGCCCACTACACGATGGGCGGCATCGTCGCCGACCTGCATGCCCGCTCGACCCTCGCGGGCCTGTATGCGGTCGGCGAGTCCTCCTGCACCGGCCTGCACGGAGCCAACCGGCTGGCCTCCAATTCGCTGAGCGAGTGCTTCGTCTTCGCCCGCCGCGCCGTGGCCGGCGCGCTGTCAGAGTCCGCGCCCTCGCCCGCCCAACCCGCGGAGGCGGAGATCGAGGCGCTCGGCTCGCTGCACGCGCCCCCGCGCGCGGATGCCGCCACCCGCGCGGCGCTGTGGCGCGACGCCGGCATAGTGCGCTCGCGCGAGGGGCTCGAGCGGCTCCTGTCAGATCCGCACCCGCTCGCCAGGCTGATCGCGCGCTGCGCGCTGGCGCGCACCGAGAGCCGCGGCGCGCACCGGCGCTCTGACCACCCCGAGCGCGATCCCGGCTTCGACCATCGCCACGCGGTCATCTCGAGCGGGGAAGAGGTCGGCTGGCAGACCTGGAGCTGACGCCCGCCACGGCGTCGCGGGCCCCTGCGGGGCCCTTCCTAAAAAAATCGCCTCCCCGTCTTTATCTCGATCCTTTCGGATCGACGGCGTGTTCGCTGTGATGCAAGGTTTGGTAGGTAGCGGAGTCTCGAGTACTTGAGGAAGGCAGGCGTGCTGCCAACACCAGATCTGAGTGAGAAAGGTGAGCGGTAACGCCATGTATCAATTCAGTCGCGCCATATATCGGGAGCTGTTGCCCGACATCATGGCGCCCCCGCCCGGAGCCGGGCCCAACAGTAATCACGAAGCGGTCCTCAAGGCATGCGAGGCGGTGGTCAAGCGCATGGCAACCGACCGCCATCATTTCGCGCGGCCCGCCCGCACGCTGTTCTACGACATCCGCAACTACTTCCCGATGTCCGCGCAGGAGCATGTCCACGAGGTCGTCTGCTTATACGTCGGCTATGCCCAGCGGTTTCTCGACGAACACCCCCACGAGGGCTACACGGCCGTGAGCGGCGCCGACCCGGTGTGCCGGGCCACCACGCGCAAGGGCACCCCCTGCCAGCGCGTGCCGCTTCCCCGCAACGGCTACTGCCCCTCCCACCAGCACCTCGCCGATACCGAGGATCGCGAGCTCGCGGCAGCGTGAGCCTCGCATAGGCTCCCGGGCGTGCTCCTGGGAGTGGACGTCGGCGGAACCTTCACCGACGCGGTGCTCGTCGGCGCCGATTCGAGCGTCCACACCGCCAAGGTCCCCTCGACGCCCGAGGAGCAGTCGGCCGGCGTGCTCGCCGCGGTCGGCCTCGTGCTCGAGCGCGCCGGCGCGCGGGCCGGGCAGGTGGAGCGCTTCGCCCACGGCATGACCGTCGCCACCAACGCGCTGCTCGAGGGCCGCACCGCCCGCACCGCGCTGATCGCCACGTCCGGCTTCACCGACGTCGTCGAGCTCGGCCGCCAGGCACGGGCCGAGCTGTATGAGCTATGCGCCTCCGCGCCGGCGCCGCTCGTGCCCGCAGAGCTCCGCTTCGCGGCGCCCGAGCGCACCGGCCCCGACGGGCCGCTGCGCGCGCTAGATCCCGCCGCAGGCAAGGGCGCTCGTCGAGGAGATCGCCCGCGCCGCCCCGCAGGCCGTGGCGGTGGCGCTCCTTCACTCCTACGCCCACCCCGCCCACGAGCGCCTGCTCGGCGCGCTCGTCACAGAGCTCCTGGAGGACGTCCACGTGTCCCTGTCCCACGACGTGGTCGGCACCTTCCGCGAGTACGAGCGCACTGCGACGACCGTCCTTGATGCAGCCCTGTCCCCCCTGCTCGGCAGCTATCTGCGCCGGCTCTCAGAAGAGGCCGGCGCCCGCGGGCTGCCCGCGCCGCTCATCATGCAATCCTCAGGCGGCCTGACCGACTCACAGCGCGCCGCCTCCCACGCCGCGCTGACCGTCCTGTCGGGCCCCGCCGGCGGCGTCGGCGGGGCGCTTCTCCTGGCGGAGCTGGCCTCCGAGCCGAACGTGCTCTGCTTCGACATGGGCGGCACCTCCTGCGACGTCTGCCTGATCGACGGCTCACAGGTCTCAGAGACCGCCGAGCGCACGATCGCCGGACGGCCGCTGTCGCTGCCCGCGCTCGACATCCACACCGTCGGCGCCGGCGGCGGCTCGATCGCCTGGCGCGACGCCGGCGGAGCGCTGCGCGTCGGGCCGGCCTCCGCGGGCGCCGTCCCCGGGCCCGCCTGCTACGGCCGCGGAGGCCTCGAGCCGACCGTCACCGACGCCAACCTCCTGCTCGGGCGCCTGCTCGAGGACTCGCCGCTCGCCGGCGCGCTCGAGCTCGACCGCGCAGCGGCTGAAGAGGCCGTCTCGCGCCTGGCCGGTGAGCTCGACATGGAGCTGCTCGAGTGTGCGCGCGGAATCGTGCGGGTGGCCGAGGCCGAGATGCTGGGCGCCCTGCGCCTGATGACCGTCGAGCGGGGCATCGACCCGCGCGGCTTTGCGCTTCTGCCGTTCGGAGGCGCCGGGCCACTGCACGCCGGCGCCCTGGCGCGCGAGCTCGGCATCGAGCGCATCCTCTGCCCGCGCGCCTCAGGCGTCCTCTGCGCGCTCGGCCTCGCCGCCGCCGCTCCCCGTCGCGACGTCTCGCGCACGATCATGCTGAGCGGCGACTCTCTGACGAGCGAGCGCGTCGGCGAGCAGCGCGACGCCCTCATCGCCGAGGCCCGCAGCGGGCTCGGCGCAGCGGCGGCGCGCTGTCGCGTGCGCCACGAGCTCCGCTACCGCGGCCAGTCCTTCGAGCTGGCGGTCGAGCAGTCCGAGTCCGTCGACCCGCACCTGCTGCGCGAGGCCTTCGCCCGCGCGCACGAGCAGCGCTACGGCTATCGCGAGGACTCCGCCGAGGTCGAACTGGTCAACATCCGCGTGTCCCTGTGGGGTCCGGCGCCGGCGCTGCGACCGCTCACCGCCGCCGCCGAGACACCCCCGCCTCACACGCGCCCGATCGTCTTCGACGGCGGCATCCTCGAGGCGACCGTCCACCGCGGCGAGCTGGGAGCGGGGACGCGTATCGCAGGACCGGCGCTGTGCGCGCTCCCGGACGCCACGCTTCTGGTGCCGCCCGGCTGGTCCGGCGAGGTCGACCCGCAGGGGACCGTCCACCTGCTCCACGAGGCCGCGCAGAAGGCCCCGGCGGGCGACGATGCTTGACCCGATCGAGCTGCAGGTCCTGACCGGCGCGCTGCGCGCCGCGTGTGAGGAGATGGGCGTCGTGCTTATCCGCTCGGCGCATTCGTCGAACATCAAGGAGCGCCGCGACGCCTCCACGGCCCTGTTCGACGGCGACGGCGAGATGATCATGCAGGCCGAGCACATCCCGGTGCACCTCGGCGCGATGCCCGCCGCCGTCGCCGCCGTTCTCTCAGAGCGCCATTCCCCCGGCGTCTCCTGGATCCTCAACGACCCGTTCGCCGGCGGCACGCATCTGCCCGACATCACCGTCATCACCCCCGTCTTCGCCGGCGCCGAGCTGATCGGCTTCGCCGCCAGCCGCGCCCACCACGCCGACGTCGGCGGGCGCGTGCCCGGCTCGATGCCCGCCGACAGCCGAAGCCTCGAGGAGGAGGGCGTCGTCATCTCCGCCCGCCCCCTTGACGCGACGGCGATCGAGGAGCTCGTGGCGCGCATGCGCCAGCCCGCCGAGCGCCGCGCCGACCTGCGCGCCCAGCTCGCCGCCAACCACACGGGCGCCCAGCGCCTCGGCGAGCTCGCGGTGCGCCTCGGCGCAGCTCGCCTGCGCGAGGCCACCGACGCCGTCCTTGACTACACCGAGCGCCGCGCGCGGGCCTGCCTGGCCGCCCTGGCGGACGGCACGTTCACCGCCGCCGACGTGCTCGAGGCCCCGGAGGGCGATCTGGAGCTGCGCCTGCGGGCGGTCCTGTCAGGCGATCGGCTGCTCCTGGACTTCGCCGGCTCAGCGCCGCAGCATGCGGGCAATCTCAACTGCCCGCTGGCCGTCACCCGCTCGGCCTGCCTGTTCGCCGTGCGGGCGCTCACCGACGCGGACATCCCGGCCTCGGCGGGGGCCCACCGCCCGATCGAGGTGCGCGCGCCGCGGGGCAGCGTGCTGAACGCCCGTCCGGGCGCCGCCGTGGCGGCGGGCAACGTCGAGACCTCATCCCGCGTCGCCGACCTCGTGCTCGCCGCGTTCGGGCGCGCGCTCGGCCAGGGCACGATGAACAACCTCACCCTCGGCAACCCGCGCTTCACCTACTACGAGACGCTCGGCGGCGGTCAGGGGGCGTGCGCCGACGCCGACGGCCCGAGCGGCGTTCACGTCGCCATGAGCAACACCCTGAACACGCCGATCGAGGCGCTCGAGCGCGAATTCCCGCTGCGCGTCAGCGAGTACGGGCTGCGGCGCGGCTCGGGCGGCGCGGGGCTCCACCGCGGCGGCGACGGCGTCGTGCGCGAGATCGAGGCGCTCGAGCCGATGACCTTCTCGCTGATCGCAGAGCGCCGTCGCCACCCGCCTGCCGGGGCCGGCGGCGGCGAGCCCGGTGAGCGTGGGCACGACGAGCTCGACGGCCGCACGCTCCCCGGCAAGGTCACGGGTGCGCTCGAGCCGGGCCAGCGGCTGCGCATCGAAACGCCGGGTGGAGGAGGATTCGGCCATGTCTGAGCGGATCGGCTTCCTCGGCCTGGGCATCATGGGCTCGCGCATGGCGGCCAACGTCGCGCGCACGGGCTTCCCGCTGAGCGTCTGGACGCACACGCCCGGCAAGGCCGAGCGCTGGGCCTCAGAGCACGGCGCCTCCGCCTTTGCCACGCCCGCCGAGGTGGCGCGGGTCAGCGACATCGTGGTCAGCATGGTCGTGGACGGCGAGCAGGTCTCAGAGATCCTGCTCGGCTCAGACGGCGTCCTCGACGGCGCCGAGGCCGGCCTGTTGTGCGTCGACTCCTCCACCATCTCCCGCTCGGACACCCGCCGCATCGGCGCCGCCCTCGCAGGGCGCGACGTCGCCATGCTCGACGCTCCCGTGACCGGCTCCTCGCCCAGGGCCGAGGATGGCACGCTCACGATCATGGCGGGCGGCCGCACCGAGGACTTCGCCCGCGCAAAGCCTCTGCTCGAAGCCATGGGCCGCCTGATCGTGCACGTCGGCGAGCTCGGCCAGGGTGAGATGCTGAAGCTGATCAACAACGCGCTCGGCGCCGCCAATGCGGCGGCGCTGGCCGAGGCGCTCCTGCTCGCGCGGGCGACCGGCGTGGACCTCGACGCGTTCGTCGAAGTCACCTCGGCGGGCTCGGGCGGCTCCGTGCAGATGCAGGCCAAGTCCACGCCGATGCGCGAGCACGACTACACGACGCTGTTCAAGACCGCGCACCTGCTCAAGGACGTGCGCCTGTGCCTCGAGGAATCGCAGGCCGCCGGTGTGCCGTTCCCCTCGGCCGGGCACGCGCGCAACCTGCTCGTCGCCACGATGGGGCGGGGTCACGGCGATGATGACTACGCGGCCCTCATCGAGGCCGCCGAGGGGCTCGCGGGATGGCGTTTGTGAACGCGCCGTTGCGCGCTGGATCAATGAGGGATGGCAAATAATGTCGCTATTTGCAGGGGATTTGGGATTTTCGCCCGGAGTTCGTATCTTTAACGGACCGGCAGTCGCTCCCCCGGGGCGACACGCAGGGTTTCAAAGTAGCCGTTTCTTTTTCAGGTCTTTCGTCTTTTTATGCCAATTGCTTTCAAAGAATGGGCTGTCACCGTCCGCGCCCTGGCGGAAGGCGAGCAGCTCATAACACTTCGCAAGGGCGGTATTCGCGACCCCGGCAAGTCCTTCCAGCTTGCCCACGAGCGCTTCTTTCTGTACCCGACCTTCGACCATCAGCCCGGTGATCTCGTGCGCGAGTCCCACCAGCCGGAGCTGCGCCGCGCGCTGGAGGAGGGCGTCTGGAGCGAAGGCGAGCCACCGCTGCCCGCCTTCGCCTCGGGCGCGCCCGTGCAGCAGCCCGACCGCGTGCGCATTCGTGCCTGGGCCCAGGTTGCCGGCCATTTCACGATCGCCGACCCGCGCTGCGTGGACGCGCTCTCGCCCTTCTACGTGTGGACGCCCGACTACGCTGAAAAGCGCCTCGGCTGGCGCCGGCACGAGCCGCTGCACGTGCTGCTGCTGCGCACCTACCGCATCCCCCGGCCGGTGACCGTGAAGGTCAAGGACGAGTACACCGGCTCGCACGCCTGGGTCGAGCTGCAGCGCGAGCTTCCCTTCGAGGGCACCCCCGTCCTGTCCGACGCCGAGTTCGAGCGCGCCTCTGATGAGATCCGCGCGATCACGAGCGAAGACGCCGGCCAGCCCGTCCTGGCCTAGGCGCTCACTACCCGGGACCGGGCTGGGAGGAGTCCCACGCGAGCGCTTCGCGCGCCGCCTCGGCTCCGGACTGCGGCACGAGGATGTCGCGTGCGCCGACCACCGGCGCGTAGCCGGCGATGAGCGCGCTCAGCACGCAGGGGATGCCCTCCTCGAGCAGCATGCCCTCGATGAACTCGGCCTGAATCTGGTTCTCCGCGCGGGCGACCTTGACGAGCTCGCCCTGGGCGTACTGCGGGTTGATCTTGCGCGCCTTCTGCTGGCGCTCTGTCGCCTCGCGCTCGGGCCCGGCCGCGTTCACGAGCGGCATGCCGCAGGCCTCACAGAAACGCTCGCTGCGGGGATGGGAGCGAGCGCAGCCCGGGCACACGAGCGGCTCCTCGCTCACATCGCCGTCTCCGAGATGCTCAGCTCTTTGATGTCTGAGCCCTCGATCTCATACGTGCGCACGGTGGGCTCATCGCCGCCTGCGAGCCCCACGATGATCCACTCCACGCCCGGCCAGTTGGCGGCGAAGTTGACGTCCGTCTGGGACGGATAGGGCTCGCTGCGAACGTGCGAGTGGTAGATCGCCCCCAGCTCTGAGCCGTCCTGCTGGCAGGCGTTCCACAGCTCGAGCAGTTCCATCGGATCGATCTCGAACTTCAGCGGGCTTCTGTGAATGTTGACCGCGCGGTACACGCGAACCGCCCGCGCGGGCGGGCCGGGCTCGACGGCCACCACGCCGCAGACCTCGTTGCGGGGATCCTCAAGGGCATGCTCGATCACCTCGCCGAGAAGCTCTGACGAGATGTTCATGTCAGCCCGAGGTCGCTGCGGGCTGTCGCGAGGCCTACCACCAGACGGTCGAGTCGAGGTTCTCGATCTCCTCGACCGGCAGCGTGTAGATGCCGCTCGACAGATACTTCCAGCCGTCGTCGGCGACGACGAACACGACGTTCCCCTCCTCGAGCTCTGAGGCGATGCGCACGGCGATGCTCGCGATCGCTCCGCTTGAGACGCCGGCGAAGACGCCCTCGTCGTCGAGCAGCCTGCGCGTCCAGGTGATCGCGTCGCGATTGGTCACGAAGATCTTGCGGTCGAGCAGGGCCAGGTCGATGATCGGCGGGATGAAGCCATCGTCGAGCGAGCGCAGCCCCTGCACGGGCTCGCCCTGCATCGGCTCGGCCGCGACGATCTTCACAGCGTCGCCGAAGGTCTCCTTCAGGCGCCTGCCGTTGCCCATCAGCGTCCCCCCCGTGCCGAGCCCGGCGACGAAGGCGGATACCTCGTCGAGCTCTTCGAGAATCTCGACCGCGGTGCCGTTGTAGTGGGCGTTCGGGTTGGCCGGGTTGCCGTACTGGTAGGGCATGTAGTAGCGGCTGTCCTCGGCGGCCATCGCGAGGGCCTTCTCCACAGCGCCATTCGAGCCCTTGGAGCCCTCGGAGTAGACGATCTCGGCGCCGTACATGCGCAGCAGCTCGGTGCGCTCGGGCGTGACGTTCTCCGGCATCACGACCTTCAGCGGATAGCCCTTGCGCGAGCAGATCATCGCCAGCGAGATGCCCGTGTTCCCCGATGTCGGTTCGAGGATCGTGTGACCGTCGCCGATCGCTCCCTTCGCCTCGGCGTCCTCGATCAGCGCGCGAGCCACCCTGTCCTTGACCGACCCCGTCGGGTTGCGCGACTCGAGCTTTGCCCAGATGCGCACGGACGACTTCGGGGAGAGATTGGGCAGCTCGACCAGCGGCGTGTTGCCGATCGACTGCACGATGTCCCCGTACCGGCCCCCGCAGGGCCGGTTCCTCAGCCTCTCAACCGCCATTACTTCACTGAATATAGCGGGGTGGGCTGTGGTGGTGTATCGGTTTGAAAACGGCGAGCCATCGACCTCGACCCCCTGGACCGCGATTGAGGTAGCCGCCCTGCTGGACTAAGGTCATCTCATGAAGCGATTCAACACGTACAAGGCCTACACGGTGGGTTGCGTGATCGCATGGGGAATCTTGTGGATCGTTGTAGGCACCCAGTCGAGCGAAGCGACAAGGGAACGAGTTCTGTACCTCTTTCTTGGCTGGCTGCTCGGTTGGACCTCGGCGACCATCGCCCGATCGGTGTACCCGCCGCCCACGCGCCACCATTCAAACTGATGCCCAACCGGGGCTCCTCGCGTGGTGACCGGGCTTCCTGCGCAGCTGCCGGGGCCCCCAACCCCATCGCGGGGCCCCGCCGGAGCCGCTCGCGTATCCTGGCCGCGTGCAAACGTCTGGCGATCATCGACCTCGCTCTGAGAAACGACTGCTAGCGCGAAGCCCGAGGAGTCCGGCCGCGTGCCTCATCGCGGTCGCGGCCGCGGCGCTCCTGCTCGCCGCGTGCGGCTCCGCAGGTTCCTCGACCTCGACCACCAGCAGCCAGGCGAGCGTCACAAGCCCACCTGAAGTCACCGTCGCCGGCTGCCGGACCGTGGCCGCTCCCCAATCGCGGGCCGGCGAGGAAGTATCGAAGCCGACCGCGCAGCTCGATCCCGCGCGCACCTACACGGTGCGCCTGGCGACCAACTGCGGCACCATCCTCATTCGACTGGCCGTCAAGGAAGCGCCGAAGACGACGGCCTCGTTCGCCCACCTCGTCCAGACCGGCTACTACAACGAACTCACCTTCCACCGGGTCGTGCCCGGCTTCGTGATTCAGGGTGGGGATCCGAACGGCAACGGCAGCGGTGGTCCGAGCTGGAGGGTCGTCGAGCCGCCGCCTGCCAACCTGCACTACACGAAAGGCGTGGTCGCCATGGCGAAGTCGCCCGCGACGCCCTCGGGCGCTTCGGGCAGCCAGTTCTTCATCGTCACCGGCGCAAACACCAGGCTGCCGCCGGTGTATGCCCTGGTAGGGCGCGTCGTGAGCGGGGAAAAGGCTGTCGAAGCGATCTCCCACGTGCCCACCGAAGCCGCCGCCGAAGGGGGCGCGTCGAGCAAACCGCGCATCCCCATCGTGATCGAACGGGCCACGCTCAGCGTTTACTGACCCGCGGGGGCGAGCGAGGCGTCAGCGAGGCAGCCGTGAAGCAGCCATGCGCCCTGCTCAAGCTGGCTTTATAGCTGCGGATCGCCGCCTCGCCGGGACGCCGATGCGTCTTGTACCAGGCGACCAGCGCGGCGTTGCACTGCACGCTGTTCCACGTGCCGGCCGACACGGACACCGGCGCCGGCACCGGCGTGTGCGACTTGGCGGTGAAGCACTGGTGCTGGTGGCCGAGAACGATCTTGTAGCTGCGCGCCTCCTTGGCGCTTGCGCCCGAATGGCCTTTGTACCAGTCGATCAGCGCAGCGTTGCACTGCGCGGTGTTCCACGTTCCCGTCGAGGCGGTCGGCGTGGTCGGCGCCGCGGGCGTCGTCGTGGTCTTGGCTGGTGATTTGGCGCTCGAGCCGCTTTCGCCGACCGCGGGCGCCGTGACCGTGCCCGAGCCCGAAGTGGTCGAGGCCGCGGCCGGCGTCGTCGCCGCCTCGGTGATCGTGGAGGTTGAGCTTCCGCCCGAGCCGCAGCCTGCGAGGAGCGACCCGCCGGCGAGCAGGAGGAGGGCCGATGTGGGCAGCCGCCTGAGCATTCGGTCCTTTTAGCACAGGCCCTATCAGCGCACATAAACGCAGAGGAGCCGCGTTTCGGGCGCCGGCGGGCGCGCGAGGCCCTAACATGCCTCATCTGATGAGCCGCGATTTCGACTTCGACTGGCTGGTCATCGGATCCGGCTTCGGAGGCAGCGTCTCGGCGCTGCGGCTCTCAGAGAAGGGCTACTCGGTCGGGGTGCTCGAGTGCGGCAGGCGATTCTCAGACGACGAGCTGCCGAGCTCGACGGCCGACCTCAAACGCTACTTCTGGAGGCCCAGGGTGGGGATGAAGGGCATCTTCCGCATGACCGTCTTCAGGGACGTCTCGGTCGTCTCCGGCTGTGGCGTGGGCGGCGGCAGCCTGGGCTATGCCAACACGCTGTACGTCCCGCCGGACACGTTCTTCAAGGATCGCCAGTGGGCGGACATGGAGGACTGGGAGGGCGTGCTCGCCCCCCACTACGCCGAGGCACAGCGCATGCTCGGGGTCGTTCAGTACCCGCACGATGATCCGGCCGATCAGCTGCTGCGCGAGCTCGGCGAGGAGCTGGGCGTCGGCGACACCTACAAAAAGACGCCTGTCGGCATCTTCTTCGGCGAGCCGGGAAAGACCGTGCCGGATCCCTACTTCGGGGGCGAGGGGCCGGACCGCACGGGCTGCAGGCTGTGCGGGCGCTGCATGGTCGGCTGCCCGCACGGATCGAAGAACACGCTTGTCAAGAACTACCTCTATCTCGCCGAGCGCCGCGGCGCGCGCGTGATGCCCGAACGCACGGTCATCGACGTCCGCCCGCTCGGCTCCGCCGACGGGAGCGAGGGCTATGAGGTCGAATCCGAGCGCTCGGGGGCCTGGCTTCGAAAGGAACGCCGGGTGCAGCGCGCTCGCGGGGTCGTGGTGGCCGCCGGGCCGCTCGGCACGAACAAGCTGCTGCAGCGCTGCCGCACGACCGGGTCGCTGCCCGGCATCTCCGCGCAACTGGGCGAGCTCGTGCGCACCAACTCAGAGTCGATCCTCGCCGTGACCGTGCCCGAGGACTACCCCGACGATCTGATCAAACGCGTGGCGATCACCTCCTCGATATATCCCGACCCCCACACCCACATCGAGACGGTCACCTATGGCGACGACGGCGACTCGATGCACCGCCTGAACACGCTGCTGGTCGGCGACGGCACGCGCGTGACGCGCCCGCTGAAGCTGCTCCTGCAGGTCCTTTTGCACCCCAAGCGCCTCGCGCAGGTGATGTTCCCCAAGCACTGGTCGCGGCGCACGATCATCATCCTCGTCATGCAGACGCTCGATAACGCGATCGCCCTGCGGCCTCAGAAAGGGCCGTTCGGCTCCTTCTGGCTGAGGACCGAACAGGATCCCGAGCGACCCAACCCGACCTTCATCCCGATCGCCAACCGGACCGCCGAATGGTTCGCGAGGCGCACCGGCGGGATCGCGCAGAGCTCGGCCACCGAGGCGCTCTTCAACATCCCCACGACCGCCCACATCCTGGGCGGCGCCGTCATCGCCCCGAGCCCCGAGGAGGGCGTCGTGGACGCCCGCCAGCAGGTGTTCGGCTATGAGAACCTGCTCGTCTGCGACGGCTCGGCGATCCCCGCGAACGTCGGCGTCAACCCCTCGCTTACGATCACCGCGCTGGCCGAGCACGCGATGAGCCAGGTGCCGGCGTCCGCCGAGGGCGCCGAGGAGCGGGCCGGCACGCGCGCCGCCGCCTGAGAGGCGGCCGGGATCTACGCGCGGTAGGGAAAGATCACTTTGTGGGAGCAGCCCACGAGGTGATAGTGGCGGTTAGCCGGCAGGTAGCGCATCACGAAGGTCTTCAGACCGGAGCCGTTGCAGTACACGGTCCCGTAGCCGTACACGAGCGCCACGTGGTCGTTGCCGGCCCCCGTCCAGATGACGTTGTAGCCGTGGCTTGCGTAGATCCAGTCTTCGCCGGGGCCGCCGTGCAGAAAGTCGCGCTGTGTCGTGGGCTGGTTGCCCGGGTGGGAGTCGCCCCAGATCACGTCGCCCTCGTTTCCGGCCCAGATGGTGTCGTTGCCGTCGCCGCCGAGCAGCATGTTGTGCACGCCGAGCTCGCCGCGCATGACACCGCTTTCGTTGCGGGGATGTCCCTGGTGATGGCCGATGACCGGCCAGCCCGTGTGGTTGGCCATGCCCAGGGCGATGCCGCAGGCGCCGAGGGCAAAGGCGCCTGTCAGGCACAGCAGCAGGGGCACGCGGCTCACATGAAAGATCGCTCTCATCTCTCTGCATCGGCAGCCTGCCTGCAGGACCCCCGCGCGCTCGCCCCGGGGTGGACGGACGATGTCGACCTCGCCGAAGCCGCTCAGGAGGGCGCGCCGCCGCCCGCCATGGCCGGCAGGATGACGAGCGTGTCGGCGTCGCCGACCGCGGTGGCGAGGCCATCCAGCACGCGCACATCCTCGTCGTTGAGGTACACGTTCACGTAGCGGTTGAGCTCGCCGTCGGCGGAGAACAGCTGACTCTGCGTGGCCGGGTGGCTGTCGGACAGCGAGCGCAGGACATCGCCGACGTTATCGCCGGAGGCGCTCACCTCCTTCTCGCCGCCCACCGAAGCGCGCAGGACCGGGGGGATCTTGATCGTTGCCATCGCGCGGGCAGACTACCCGGCGGCGGCGCAGAACGCCTCGTAGTCGGGGAAGGAGCCCATCTCCTCATCGGTGATCTGATCGGGCTCGCGCGAGCAGATAGGGCAGTCCGGGTCGCGGTGGACCTTGACCTCGGTGAGCGTCGCTGCCAGCGCGTCATACAGCAGCAGACGGCCGATCGCGGGTTCGCCGATGCCGAGAATCAGCTTCACCACCTCGGTCGCCTGCAGCAGGCCCATCGTGCCGGGCAGCACGCCGAGCACGCCGTTGGCGCCGCAGGAGGGAGCCAGCTCGGCCGGCGGCGGCTCGCGGAACAGGCAGCGGTAGCACGGGCCCTCATACGGTGCGAACACCGACAGCTGGCCGTCGAAGCCGAGGATCGAGGCTGACACGACGGGGATCTTCAGCCGCACGGTCGCGTCGTTGAGCAGGTAGCGCGTGGGGAAGTTGTCCACGCCGTCGACGATCACGTCGTAGCCCTCGATGATCTCCATGATGTTCGATGCGTCGATGCGCACCGGGTACTTGACGACCTTCACGTCGGGGTTCAGCGCGTGGATCGCCGCCTCGGCGGAGTCGACCTTGGGCGTGCCCACGCCGGCGGTGGTGTGGATCACCTGGCGCTGAAGATTTGACAGATCGACGACGTCGTCGTCGACGATTCCGATCGTGCCCACGCCGGCGGCGGCGAGATACAGGGCTGTCGGCGAGCCGAGGCCGCCCGCGCCGAGCAGCAGCACCTTCGCGTCGAGCAGCTTCTGCTGGCCCTCGGCGCCGATCTCGGGGACGAGCATGTGGCGCGAGTAGCGGTCGCGCTGCTCGGCCGTCAGCGAGCGCGGGATCTCGACCTCATAGCCGCGGTCCTTCCACAGGGTTATGCCGCCGGTCATCGAGCGCACGTGCTCGTAGCCGAGATCCTCCTGCAGCGTGCGCGCCGCGTAGGCCGAGCGGGCACCGGACTGGCAGTAGAGGATCAGCTCGGCGGAGCGATCCGGCGCGGCGTTCTCGATACGCGACTCCAGATGGCCGCGTGGAATGCTCCTGGCGCCAGGCAGGTGGCCGGTCGCGAACTCTTCGCTGCCGCGCACGTCGACGATGGTCACGCCCTCGTCGATCAGCTCCTTGACCTCGGAGGGGTCGACCTCGGCGATCTTGCTCTTGACTTGGCGGAGAAGCTCCGCGCCTGACGGGCTCATATTGAAACTCCTAAACCACGGTCGGGTTTCTATGTGACTTCATAAAGTATAGCGCCTCCGCGAGGCCGAGCTCGCCCTGGAGAATGGCACCTTCGGCGCGGTCCGACACCATGACAGCCGATGCCCTCTCGCCCTGCGCATCTGCTGCTCGCCGCGACCGCCCTGATCGGTGGTCGCGCTCGCGCTCGTCGTGCTGCTCGACCGGCCCGCCGGGCGCTCGCCGGGCGGCGCTCCCTCGAGCTCCGGCGCCGCGTCGCTCAGCGCCCGCGCCTCGGGCTTCGACGGCGCGGCGCTGCCCGGACGGGGTGCCCGCTCCGGGCTTCACGCTGACCGACCAGTCCGGGCGAACCGTCTCGCTCTCGCAGTATCGCGGCCAGGTCGTGCTGCTCGTCTTCCTGGACTCGACCTGCGGCTCCACATGCATCCTCATCGCCCAGCAGATCCGCGGGGCGCTCGACGAACTGTCGCGGCCGGTCACGGTGCTCATCGTCACGGTCGACCTCGCGCCGACACGCCGGCGCGCATCAGCCGCTTCCTTTCGCAGATGTCGCTGAGCGGGCGCGTCCACTACCTGACCGGGCCGCTGTCTGCAGCTGCAGCCGCTGTGGCGCGCCTACCACGCCGCGCCGGCGGGCTCTGGAAGCGCCGTAGATCGACACCTCGGCCGCAGCCATCCTGATCGACGCCCGCGGCCTTGAGCGGGTGCTCTATCCACTTGAACAGCTGACCCCGGAATCGCTCACGCACGACATACGCCGTCTGCAATCCGGGGGCTAGCGAGGGCGAACATCCCGGGAGGAGGGCGCCGCGTTGATACCCTAGCGCGCAGGTAGGTATTCCGAGATGATGTTCTCAACCAAGGCCGAGTACGGCGTACGCGTGATGGTCGAGCTGGCACGGCGAGCCGGCGAGGATCCCATTCCGCTGACGGAGATCGCCGAGCACGACGGCCTCCCGCTGGCCTATCTCGAGCATCTGGTCGCGCGTCTGCGCAAGGCCGGGCTCGTGGATTCGCGTCGCGGCTCGCGCGGCGGCTACCTGCTCGCGCGCTCTCCCACGGAGATCACGATGGCCGAGGTGGTCGAGGCCCTGGAGGGCTCGATCGCGCCGATCGAGTGCATCTCCGAGAGCTCCGACGGATCGATCGTGTGCGCGCGCGAGTCCGCCGACCCCGACCAGCCCAGCCACATCTGCCCGACCAAGCTGCTGTGGACGAGGGTGCGCTTCTCGATCGTGCGCACGCTGCAGGAGACGACCCTCGCCGACCTCATCCTCGGCCCGACCCTGCAGGCCGCCTCGGCGCTTTCGCCCGCCGCTTCCCTCGCCGCGATCGACACGAAACCTCAAACACTCACGACTGGAGCCTGAACCGCGAACATGGCCGACCTAGAGATCAGAGACCTGCACGTGCGCATTGAGGAGCGCGAGATCCTCAGAGGCGTGGACCTCGAGATGAACCGCGGTGAGATACACGCCCTGATGGGCCCCAACGGCTCGGGCAAGTCCACCCTCGCGAACACCCTGCTCGGGCACCCGACGTATGAGATCACCGAGGGATCGATCATCTTCAAGGGCGAGGACATCACCTCGGCCGAGCCGCACGAGCGCGCCAAGGCCGGGCTGTTCCTCGCCTTCCAGTACCCGGTCTCGATCCCCGGCGTGTCGGTCGCGAACTTCCTGCGCATGGCGATCAACGCCAAGCGCGAGGAGCCGATCGGCGTGAAAGAGTTCCGCACCCAGCTGCAGCACGCGATCGATCTGCTGGACGTGGACAAAGCGTTCACCTCGCGGCATCTCAATGACGGATTCTCCGGCGGCGAGAAGAAGCGCGCGGAGATCCTGCAGATGGCGATGCTCGCCCCCGATGTTGCGATTCTCGACGAGACCGACTCGGGCCTCGACATCGACGCGCTCAGAACCGTCGCCGAGGGCGTCCAGAGGCTGCACGACGAGCAGGGCCTGGGCGCGCTCATCATCACCCACTACCAGCGCATCCTGCACTACGTGAAGCCCCAGTTCGTGCACATCATGATGGACGGGCGGATCGTGCTCGAGGGTGGCGTCGAGCTGGTCGAGCGCCTCGAGCGCGAGGGCTACGACGAGATCCGCCAGGAGTTCGGCGTCAGTGTCTGAGGTGGCGGTCAAGCCAGGTCGCCACCGCGAGGCAACTCTCTATCAGGCGCTGGCCGGCGCCGGTGCGCCCGAGGGGCTCACGCTTGCGCAGATGCGCGAGCTCGCGCTGTCGCACTACCTGACCTGCGAGCTTCCGGTGTGGCGGCGCTCGGGCTTCTGGACGACAACGCTTCAGACCCTCGACCTCGACGCGCTCGAAGATCAATCCGATTCGATCGAGCCCGGGGCGGCCGCTCCGGGAGCGCCGGCGCTTGAAGAGGTGCCGCACGTCGTTGAGCGCACCCTCCCCGAGCGCCCGCGCGCGGGCCGCCTCGTGCAGAGCGCCGGCGTGGTCGTGCACATCGATCTGGATCCCGCCCTGAAGGAGCGCGGCGTCATCCTGTGCTCGCTCGAGGATGCCTTCCGCGAACATCCCGCGCTCGTCGAGCCCTGGTACTCAAAGCGCCTGAGCATCGACCGGCACAAGCTCGAGGCGGCGAACGCCGCCTTCTGGACCGGAGGGGCCTTCCTTCACGTGCCCGAGGGCGTCGTGGTCGAGGACCCGTTCGAGATCGTCTATGCGATCGAGGAGCCGGGCGTCGCCCAGTATGCGCGCACGCTCGTGCTGGGTGGGGCGATGAGCGACTTCCGGCTGACCGAGTATGACCTGGGCGAGGACTTCGAGGGCCAGGCGCTGCACGCGGGAGCGTTCGAGATGTACCTGAATGACGGCGCCCGCTGCCGTCTCTCCCAGCTGCAGGACTGGGGCTCGGGAGAAGTATTCGACGTCTCCACGCGATTCGTGGGCGTCGGGCGCGACGCCTACTGCCACTGGCTGCCGGCGCTGCTCGGCGGACATCTCGTCCGCCAGCACCTCGAGCTCGCGATCACGGAGCCCGGCGGGGACATGGCCTTCCGCGGCCTGTTCTTCACCGAGGAGCAGGAGCACCTCGACGTGTTCGCGGTTGACCTGCACGAGACCGGGCCCTCCGGCGGGGACGTGCATTGGCGAGGCGCCGCCAGCGGCGAGAGCCGCGCGAGCTTCGAGGGTCTCATCCAGATCGATCCGGGAGCCCAGCAGACGCACACCTACCTTCAGATCCACTCGATGATGCTCTCTCCGAAGGCGCGCGTCGACGCGATTCCCTCGGTGCTCGTCTCGGCCGACGACGTCTCGGCCTCGCACGGCGGCACCGTCGGCGAGCTCGACGAGGCGGCCATCTTCTATATGCAGACCCGTGGCCTCGACCGCCCGGCGGCCGTGCGCGTGATCGTCGAGGGCTTCTTCGAGCCGCTCATCTCAGAGCTGGCGGACGAGCCCCTGGAAGCGCTCGTGCGCGCGAAGGTGTCAGACAAGCTGGCGGCGGCGCGCGATGACATCGAGGCGTATGCCACAAGTCGCTGACAGCGCCGTGCTGACAGGGGTGAAGGCCGACTTCCCAATCTTCGCGCGCCAGTTCGACGGGCGCCCGCTCGTGTATCTGGACTCGGGGGCCACCTCGCAGAAGCCGCATGTGGTGATCGAGGCGACTGCCGAGCACCTGCGTAGCCACAACGCGAACGTGCACCGGGGCGTGTATGCGCTCGCGCAGGAGGCCGACGCCGCCTACGACGGCGCCCGCCGGCGGGTGGCCGCGTTCACCGGCGCAGACGCGAAGACGACGATCTTCACGAAGAACGTGACCGAGGCGATCAACCTCGTGGCGTATTCCTGGGGACGCGCAAACATCGCCGCCGGAGACGCGGTGCTGATCACCCAGGCCGAGCACCACGCGAACCTCGTGCCGTGGCAGGTGCTCTGTCGCGAGCGCTCTGCGGAGCTCCGCTACCTCGAGGTGGACGACCACGGCGAGCTGTCGCTCGAGGACCTCGACTCAGAGCTCGCCCGTGGCGACGTGAGGCTCGTGGCCTTCACGCACGTGTCGAACGTGCTCGGCACGATCAACCCGGTCGCAGAGATGACCGCGCGCATCCGCGCGGCGGGCGCCGCGTCGCTGGTGGACGGCGCCCAGGCGGTGCCACAGATGCCGGTCGACGTCGGCTCGCTGGGCGCGGACTTCTATGCCTGGACGGGCCACAAGGCGCTGGGCCCGACGGGCGTGGGCGTGTTGCACGGCCGCACGGAGATGCTCGAGGCGATGGAACCGTTCCTCACCGGCGGGGACATGATCGCCTCGGTGGACTTCCAGACCGTCAGCTGGAACGAGCTCCCCTACAAGTTCGAGGCGGGAACGCCGCCGATCGCCGAGGCCGTGGGCCTGGGCGCAGCCGTCGACTACCTCTCCGCGCTGGGCATGGAGCGCGTGCGCGCCCACGAGCGCGCCCTCACGGCCTACATGCTCGAGCGGCTGGCCGAGGTCCCCGGGCTGCGCGCGGTCGGGCCCCCCGACGCCGGACGGCGAGGAGGCCTCGTGTCGTTCACGATCGAGGGCATGCACCCTCACGACATCGCCGAGCTGGCGGACCGTGCCGGGGTGTGCATTCGCGCCGGGCACCACTGCGCGCAACCGCTGATGCGCTGCCTCGGCGTGAGCGCGACCGCGCGGGCGAGCGTGGGCGTGTACAACGAGCCGTCGGACATAGACGCGCTCGTGGAGGCGCTGCATCCGCGGGCGCGAAGTGTTCGGGCTGTGACGATGGACGACCTCTACCGCGACTACATCCTCGACCACTACAAGCAGCCACGCAACTTCGGCGAGCTCGAGCCTCACGATCTGGAGGCGCTCGAGCACAACCCCCTGTGCGGGGACGAGCTCGGGGTGCACATCCGCGTGAAGGACGGCCGCATCGAGGACCTGCGCTTCCACGGCCACGGCTGCGCCATCTCCCAGGCCTCGGCGTCGATCGCCTCCGAGGAGCTCAAAGGCATGGAGCTCGCGGAGGTCGGCGGGCTGGGCGCCGACTGGATGATCGAGCTGCTCGGCATCCCCGTGTCTGCGACACGGCGCAAGTGCGCGCTGTTGAACCTCAAGGTCGTTCGCGGCGCCGTCACGGGTGACAACGCCTGGCCTGTCTGAGCACGGGCCCCGCGCCGGGACAGACGCCCGATCCCGTGATGACCATGGTAATATGACCATGGTCATGTCTGAGCGCACCGTGTCTGCGAGCGAGTTCAAGGCGAAGTGCCTGAGCATGCTCGACGAGGTGGCCTCGACGGGCGAGGAGATAGTCGTGACGAAGCGCGGCCGGGCGGTTGCACGGGTGTCGGCGGCGACCGAGCCGGCGGAGCTGCGTGGCTCGGTCATCTTCAACGTCTCCGACGAGGAGCTGATCGAGCCGCTCGACGTCGATTGGGCTGCCAGCTCCGGGTGATCGTCCTTGACACGCACATCTGGCTGTGGTGGGTCGCGGCGCCCGAGCGCCTGTCGGCCGCCGCGCTGAAGGCGATACGGAGCTCGCCGGCCATCGGCGTCTCGACGCTGAGCGCGTGGGAGGTCGCGATGCTCAGCGTACGCGGTCGCATCTCGCTCGATCGCGACGTCAGCCTGTGGGTGAGGCACGCATTGGCGGACAGGCGGGTCGAGTCGCTTGCGCCGAGCGTCGAGGTGGCCGTGGCAGCGGGGCTCCTTGATGCCGCCGGGTTCCCGGGCGACCCCGTCGATCGGCTGATCTATGCAACGGCCCGCTCAGCCGGCGCGACACTCCTCACGCGCGATATGGCGATCCGCAGCTTTGACCCCGAGGGGACCCTATGGTGAAGTCGGACGGCCGCGATACAATCCCTACTGCAGAGCACAGGATTCTCCAAGGCAACACCAGCGAGGAGCGCCATGGCCACCATTGACAGCGTGAAGATCGCCAAGCCCAGCCCGATCGTCGAGGACGATCAGGGGCAGCTGCGCGCCCGCCAGGGCATCTCTCGCGAGGTCGTCAGCGAGCTTTCGAAGATCAAGGGCGAGCCCGACTGGATGGCCGAGAAGCGGCTGAAGTCGCTCGAGATCTTCGAACGCAAGCCCGTCCCCACGTGGGGACCGGACCTGAGCGGCCTGAACCTCGACGACCTCGTCCTGTACTCCCCCCCGACGGCCGGTCGGTTCAACAGCTGGGACGACGTGCCCGCCGAGATGAAGCAGACCTATGAGGATCTGGGCATCCCCCAGGCCGAGCGCGAGCACCTCGCGGGCGTGGTCGGGGTATGGCGCCAGGAGCCAGTTTATGAGGGCCTCAAGGAGGAGTACGCCAAGCAGGGCATCCTGTTCTGCTCGATGGACACCGCCATCACCGAGTACCCCGAGCTGGTGCAGAAATACTTCATGAACAAGTGCGTGCCGCCGCAGGACAACAAGTTCTCGGCGCTGCACGGCGCCGTATGGTCGGGCGGGGCCTTCTGCTACGTCCCCAAGGGCGTCAAGTGCGACCTGCCGCTGCAGTCCTACTTCCGCATGGAGGGCGCCGGCGAGGGCACCTTCGAGCACACGCTGATCGTCGCCGACGAGGGCTCTGAGGTGAACTACATCGAGGGCTGCACGGCGCAGACCTACAGCGTCAACTCGATGCACTCGGCGGTCGTCGAGATCTTCGTGCACGAGGGCGCAAAGGCTCGCTACACGACCGTGCAGAACTGGTCCAAGGACGTCTACAACCTGAACACCAAGCGCGCCGTGGTGGACGCCGAGGGAACCGTCGAGTGGGTCGGCGGATCGATGGGCGCGAAGTACGTGATGCTCTATCCCGGCTCGTTCTTGATGGGCGAGGGGGCCCGCGCCGACCACCTGAACGTGGGCGTCGCCGGCAAAGGCGTGCACAAGGACACCGGCGCGAAGGTCGTGCACCTGGCGCCCAACACGACCTCGAACATCCTCGCCAAGTCGATCTCCAAGGACGGCGGCATCATGGGCTACCGAGGCCTCGTGAAGATGGGCCAGCACTCCCAGGGCTCGAAAGCGCGGGTGCAGTGCGACGGGCTGATGATGGACGGCGAATCGAAATCCGACACCTGGCCGGACATCCAGATCCAGAACCCGCACGTGACCGTCGCCCACGAGGCGACCGTCGGGCGTATCTCTGATGACCAGCTCTTCTACATGGGCTCGCGCGGCTTCACCGAGGACGAGGCCGCGGCGATGATCGTCAACGGCTTCATCGAGCCCGTGACCAAGGAGCTGCCGATGGAGTACGCGGTCGAGCTCAACCGCCTGATACAGCTGGAGATGGTCGGCAGCATAGGCTAGGAGTCGCGATTTGCGCGCTCCTGTGGACACGATCGTCGCCCCGCTGTTCCCTAGGGGCCTGCCGTGGGTCAACGCGCCCGGCGGTGGCGGGCAGGCGAGCATCATCCAGCGAGGGCGACCGATGCTGGTGGAGTTCTGGGACTTCTGCCGGGCGAACTCGCTGCGCACGCTGCCCTATGTGAGGGCCTGGCACGAGCGCTATTCGCCGGACGGGCTGCGCACGATCGGGGTGCACTGCCCCGGCTTTGACCCCTCGCGCGAGGAGCGGGCGGTCCGCGAGGCGGTGGCGCGCCTTCAGATCTCCTACCCCGTGCTGATCGACAGCGAGTTCGAGCTGTGGCAGGACTACGGCAACGAGGGCTGGCCGGCGCGCTACCTGTTCGACGGCCGCGCGCGCCTGATCGACTACCACACGGGTGAGGGCGGCTATGGCGAAACCGAGCTGGCCATCCAAGAGCTGCTCGGAGTCGAACGCCAGCCGATGGCTCCGCTACGCCCGGAGGACGAGCCCGGAGCGCGGCTCATCGCGCAGACCGAGGATCAGCCGGGCGCCTACTGCGGCCCCTATGAGGCCGGCGGCGTATGGGCGGTGCTCGACGGCTCAGGAGCCGTCGAGGTCAACGGCGGCGCGGCCGCCGGAGGCCGGGAGCTGATGGTCACGCACCCCGGCGCCTATCCCCTGATCGAGCACGAGCGACACACCGCCGGCATGCTCGCGCTCCGCTGCGCCCCGGGCGTCGAGTGCCTGGCGACCTGCTTTACGCCGGGAGTGGGCTGATCTCGCTCAGCGAGCGGTCGAGCAGCATCCGCCTGATCACAGGCGGGCCGGAATCCTCGACGAGCACGCACACCCCCGGCCAGTAGGGGCTCTCCCCGGCCGTCGGCGTGAGGAAGACCCGCGCGAAGGTCCAGCAGCCGGTGTTCACGAGGCGAGCGCCGCCGCCGGGTGCCGTGGTGCTGTTCCCCGGGCGCCACTCCGCTGGGTCATCGCCGGGCAGCGGCCCGGCGCGGTGGGTGTGACCGAAGACCACATGGGCATCGCCCAGGCCGAGTCGCCCCGCCACCTCGCTCATCGCGTCAAGTCCCGCCCGGCGAAGAACGCCGCTTGAGATGTCAGCCCGCACCGGCCCGAGCCCCGCGCGGTTGAGCGCCGCCACCGCCAGCGGGAAGCCCATCAGCAGAGCGCGCCGGCGCAGCCTGGCGGCGGCCCCTTCGCGCCCGCGGCGACCGTCGCTTCGCAGCGCATGCCAGGCGCCGTTGGCGGTGGTCCCGTTCAGCAGGCTGCTCGTGCGACCGCTCCTGGCCACGGCGTCCCGCCAGGCGAACGCGGGCGCCGCAACCGACTCGTAGTCATCGACTCCCGCGAACGTGTCGGCCGGGCGCCCGAGCACGCGGCTCATCGCGCCCATGCTGAGTCGCTCCAGGGTGGGCACGGTCAGATGGCAGTCCAGATAGTGGCCGTGGGTCGCGTACACGTCAGGGCGCACCCACAGGCCGGGGTAGGCCACCGTCACACGCGCCGGGGAGGCCCACGCGGCGATCTGCTCCAGCATCGGCGAGGCCTCGGCCGGCTCCAGCAGCTGCTCCACCTCAAGCGGCGGCGGCTCGAGCCGCTCGCCGCGGTGCTCGAGCCAGGGTTCGACCAGCGCATGGTCGTGATTGCCCGCCACGAGGACGAGCTCGCGTCCGGCGAGCGCGCGCCCGACATCTTCAAAGAAGGGCCGCGACGCGCTCATCGCATCGCGCACCGGGCCGTGGCGCAGCTCGAGCACGTCGCCCAGCAGCACCACGCGATCGGCGTCGGCAAAGGCCTCGAGCAACGGCGCGCGCAGCTCGGCCTGGCGCAGCACGTCGGTGCACGAGACGCTGCCCAGATGCAGGTCGGAGATGATCAGCGTGCGCATGGCAACCGCTGACAATAGAAGCGCGCCCGGCCGCGGCCCCGCCGGTATCCGGCAGCGCTACGCTAAAAGAGCGATGGATCGCCTGTCGAGTGCCCGCGTGGCGCGCGTGGCGGCTCTCGCGGCTGCCGCGGTTGCCCTCGCTCTCCCCCAGCCGACATCCGCAAGCGCACTGAGCTTCTCCTACATGCCGTCCAGGACTGAGCCGTATGCCGTATGCGGCCGGCCGACCGCCGGGCATTCTGCGTGCGCTGCGATCATCGTCCCGACCGCCGTGAAACGATCGCTGTCCGTCTCAGGACAGACGTCAAGCCCCAGCCTCTCGAGCCCGGCCTACACCGGCAGCGGCATTGGCGGCGGCTTCGATCCGGCGGATCTTCGCTCGGCGTACAACCTGCCCTCGGAATCCGCGGGCTCTGGACAGACGGTGGCGATCGTCGACGCCTTCGACGATCCCGATGCGGAATCAGACCTGGGTGTGTATCGCGCCCACTACGGGCTGCCGGCGTGCACGACCGCCAACGGCTGCTTCAAGAAGGTCAACGAGCAGGGGGAAACCAACAACTATCCACCGGGAGAACCCGGCTGGGCGGTCGAGATCTCGCTCGACACCGACATGGTCTCGGCGGCGTGCCCGAACTGCCACATCCTGCTGGTGGAGGCTGAAAGCAACGAAAACGCCGCCCTGTACAAAGCCGAGGACGAGGCCGCAACGCTCGGCGCGACGGAGATCAGCAACAGCTACGAAAGCAAAGAGGTATCCAGCGAGACATCGTCCGATGTGTACTTCGACCACCCGGGAGTGCCGATCTTTGCGGCCGCCGGAGACGGCAGCTACGGGGTCAGGTACCCAGCGGCCTCGCAGTATGTGACCGCAGTCGGCGGAACGGCCCTCACGCAGGCGTCCAACTCCCGCGGCTGGTCTGAAACCGTTTGGGATGAAACCGGCAGCGGCTGCAGCGCCTATGAGCCCAAGCCGGCCTGGCAGAGCGCAAGCCCGAAATGCACAAAGCGGACCAACAACGACATCGCCGCCGTGGCGAGCACAGAAACGCCGGTATCCGTCGCAGATTCATACAAACTCCCCGAAGAATACGAACGACCCGAACCGGGATGGACGCTCGCGGGCGGGACGAGCGTCAGCACTCCGCTGATGGCCGGGACGATGGCATTGGCGAATGCCTACACAAGATCACTGGCCGGCGCCGACGCCTACTACCAGGAGGCCTACCAAAACGGTACGGGGGTTCTGACCGATGTCACATCCGGCAGCAACGGAAGCTGCGGCAACTATCTCTGTACCGGCGAGGTCGGCTACGACGGGCCGACGGGGCTCGGCAGCCCCTCCGGCGCCCCGATCGTGGCGGAAGCCCCGACCGTGCTCACCAAACCGGCATCCTCGATCGCCCCGACGACCGCGACCCTGAACGCCACCGTCAACCCCAACGGCGACGAAGTGACCAGATGCGAATTCGAATACGGAACCACGAGCTCCTACGGTCTCAGCGCGCCGTGCTCAGCCCTACCGGGGTCGGGCTCGAGCCCGGTCGCGGTCTCAGCGCCGGTCACGGGCCTGTCGGCCAACGGCACCTACCACTTTCGCATCGTCGCGATCAACTCGAGCGGCATACGCAAAGGCTCCGATGAAACGCTGAAAACGACTGAAGCAGCGAAAACCCCGCCGACGGTCGTGAGCACCCCGGCAGCCGCGATCGACCAGACGATCGCGACCCTCAACGCCACCGTCAACCCCAACAGCAGCGAAGCGAGCAGATGCGAATTCGAATACGGCACGACGAGCTCCTACGGTGAGAGCGCGTCGTGCTCGGCCCTGCCTGGCGCGGGCTCGAGCCCGGTCGCGGTCTCGGCGGTCGTTTCAAGCCTGTCCGCCGACACGACCTACCACTTCAGAATCTCGGCGACGAACGCGAACGGCACGAGCGTGGGCTCTGATGAAACCTTCAAGACGCTCCAGAGCTGCGCGCCCGAAGGCTTCTGCGCGAGCATCACGCCGGCCAACATCGAAGGAAGCCTCAAGGAACCGGACGCCGTGGCAACCGACTCGAGCGGCGACATCTTCGTGGGCGACTCCGGTCATGACAGGGTGCTCGAGTTCAACCCCAAACGCGAATACCTCAGGCAGTTCGGCTCCGCCGGCTCAGGGCAAGGTCAGTTCCAGGGCATTGCCGGCATCGCCGTCAACGCCTCCGGAGATGTGTATGTCTCAAGCAGCGATCGCATCCAGGAGTTCTCCCCCACCGGAGCCTATGTCAGGCAGTTCGGCTCGGCCGGCTCGGGCGACGGCCAGTTCGCGGGCCCGAGCGCGATAGCGATCGACGAAGGCGGCGACGTGTGGGTGCTCGACACGTTCAACTACCGCATCCAGGAGTTCTCCGCCTCGGGCACCTACCTGGGGCAGTTCGGCACGCCGGGCTCCGGCAACGGCCAGCTCGGGTGGGCCTTCGGCCTGGCCTTCTCCGGCGGCAACCTGTATGTCTCGGAATTCGCCAACGCGAGGGTGCAGGAGTTCTCGACCGCGGGCACCTATCTCGGGCAGTTCGGGACGGCCGGCTCGGGCAACGGTCAGTTCCGTGGGCCGTGGGGAATCGCCTCAGACCCCAACAGCGGCAACCTGTACGTCTCGGACACCGTCAACAGCCGAATCGAGGAGTTCAGCGCCTCTGGCGCCTTCATCACGGCGTTCGGCACGGCGGGCTCAGGTCAAGGGCAGCTGTCCGACGCACAGGGGGTGGCCGTCGGCCCGTCCGGCACCCTGTACGTCTCTGACACCGCCGGCAACCGCATCGAGGAATGGGCTGCGCCGAAAGGCTCAGAACCCCCCGCCTACTCGACGAGCATCACGCCGGCCAACATCGAAGGAAGCCTCAAGGAACCGGACGCCGTGGCAACCGACTCGAGCGGCGACATCTTCGTGGGCGACTCCGGTCATGACAGGGTGCTCGAGTTCAACCCCAAACGCGAATACCTCAGGCAGTTCGGCTCCGCCGGCTCAGGGCAAGGTCAGTTCCAGGGCATTGCCGGCATCGCCGTCAACGCCTCCGGAGATGTGTATGTCTCAAGCAGCGATCGCATCCAGGAGTTCTCCCCCACCGGGGCCTATGTCAGGCAGTTCGGCTCGGCCGGCTCGGGCGACGGCCAGTTCGCGGGCCCGAGCGCGATAGCGATCGACGAAGGCGGCGACGTGTGGGTGCTCGACACGTTCAACTACCGCATCCAGGAGTTCTCCGCCTCGGGCACCTACCTGGGGCAGTTCGGCACGCCGGGCTCCGGCAACGGCCAGCTCGGGTGGGCCTTCGGCCTGGCCTTCTCCGGCGGCAACCTGTATGTCTCGGAATTCGCCAACGCGAGGGTGCAGGAGTTCTCGACCGCGGGCACCTATCTCGGGCAGTTCGGCTCGGCCGGCTCGGGCAACGGTCAGTTCCGTGGGCCGTGGGGAATCGCCTCAGACCCCAACAGCGGCAACCTGTACGTCTCGGACACCGTCAACAGCCGAATCGAGGAGTTCAGCGCCTCTGGCGCCTTCATCACGGCGTTCGGCACGGCGGGCTCAGGTCAAGGGCAGCTGTCCGACGCACAGGGGGTGGCCGTGAACTCCTCCGGCAATGTCTTCACCGCCGATGCGGGCAACGGGCGGATCGAGGAATGGGCGCCGTAGGGCCGGAGGTCAGGAGGCTCCGCCGGCGGAGACGGCTTCGCGGATCTGCTTGGGGAGCATGAAGCGGACGTCCTCGCGGATCACGTGGAACTCTGAGATGTCGCTCACGCCCCGCTCGCGGAAGAAGTCGACGAGCTCCACGACGAGGTTCTCGGGGGCGCTCGCACCCGAGGAGATGCCGACCACGCGCCCCCTCGAGCCACTCCTCCCGGACCTCCCCGACGTTGTCGATCAGGTAGGCCTCGGTTCCGAGGTCGCGAGCGACCTCCACGAGCCGCTTGGAGTTGGAGGAGTTGCTCGAGCCGATCACCAGCAGCACGTCGCAGCTGGCGGCCATGTCCTTGACGGCCGCCTGGCGGTTGGTGGTGGCGTAGCAGATGTCGTCGGTGCGGGGACCGACGATGCTCGGAAACCGCTCCCGCAGGCGCGCGATGATGGAGCTCGGTTTCGTCCACCGCCAGCGTCGTCTGGGTCACGTAGGCGATGTGCTCGGGGTCCTCGATCTCGAGCTCGTCCACGTCCTGCTCGTTCTGCACCAGCACGATCTTCTCCGGGGCCTCCCCCATCGTGCCTTCGACCTCCTCGTGGCCGTCGTGGCCGACGAGCACGATCGTGTAGCCGTCGTTGGCGAAGCGCACCGCCTCGCGGTGGACCTTCGTGACCAGCGGGCAGGTGGCGTCGATCGTCTGCAGGTGGCGCTCGATCGCGCCCTCGCGAACGCTCGGGGCGACGCCGTGGGCCGAGAACACGCACACCGCCCCCTCGGGGACTTCGGTGTGCTCGTCGACGAAGATCGCGCCCCGCTCGCGCAGGTCCTCACGACGTGCTTGTTGTGGACGATCTCCTTGCGGACATACACCGGGCGCGCCGTGGATCTCCAGCGCACGTTCGACCGTCTGGACGGCTCGATCGACGCCTGCGCAGTAGCCACGGGGCGCTGCCAGCAGCAGCTTCTCGACCGTGTTCGGCACGGACGCTCATTGTAGGGCGCGGGCGGGGTACCCTAAGCCGGTGCCGCAGCGCCACCTCGATCGGCTGACCCCAGTCGACGCCTCCTTCCTCCATCAGGAGGGCCCCGTCTCGCACATGCACATCGGCGGGCTGACGATCGTCGAGGGCCCGCCGCCGTCGATGGACGAGTTCCTCGAGCAGATCCGCCGGCGCCTGCACCTGGTCCCCCGCTACCGCCACAAGCTCGCCCACACGGCCCTCGACAGCGGCCGCCCGGTGTGGATCGACGACCCCGACTTCAACCTCGAGTACCACGTCCGCCACACGCGCCCTGCCGGCGCCGGGCAGGATGGGAGCAGCTGCAGGAGCCTCACGGCGCGCATCTTCTCCCAGCAGCTGGACCGATCCAAGCCGCTGTGGGAGATGTGGCTGATCGAGGGCCTCGAGGAGAACCGCTTCGCGCTGATCACCAAGACCCACCACTCGCTGATCGACGGGATCGCGGGCGTGGACCTGGCGACGGTGCTGTTCGACCTCTCGCCCGAACCGCCGCCGCTGCCGCACTCCGGCCGCGCGCGTGGCAGCCGCACCCCGAGCCGGGGACGGTGGACCTGCTGGCCGCCGGGCGTGCAGCGGGGCGATCCGCGCCGGGCGTCGCGCTGGCGGAGGGGGCGGTCGACGCGCTGGCCCACCCCGAGCGCGCGCTCGACCACGCCCGCGAAGCCGCCGAGGGCATCGGCGAGATCATCTGGGCGGGTCTGAACCCGGCTCCGGAAACGCCGCTGAACGTCCCCATCGGCCCCCACCGGCGGTTCGTCGCCGTCACCGACGACGCTCGAGGACTTCAAGATCGTCAAGAACGCCTTCGGTGGCACCGTCAACGACGTCGTGCTGCCGGTCGTCGCCGGCGCCCTGCGCTCCTTGCTGGTCTCGCGCGGCGGGCGCACCGAGGGCATCGAGATGCGGGCCCTGGTGCCCGTGTCGGTCCGCACGCGAGGACGAGCACGAGCGGGTCGGCAACCGCATCGTGGTGATGCGGGGGCCGCTGCCGATCTACATCGCCGACCCCCTCAACCGGCTGCGGTTCGTCTCGCAACGCGATGGACGGCCTGAAGGAGTCCAAGCAGGCCCTCGGCGCAGAGGTCATCTCCGGGGCCCAGAACTTCGCCCCGCCGACGATCCTCGCCCAGGCCTCCCGGCTGAACTTCTCGACCCGGCTGTTCAACCTGATCGTCACCAACGTGCCCGGCCCGCAGTTCCCGCTGTACGTCCTGGGCCGCGAGATGCTGCAGGCCTATCCCGGTCGCGTTCCTGCCCGAAAACCACGCCCTGGCGATCGCGATCATGTCCTACAACGGCCAGATGAACTTCGGCCTGCTCGGCGACTTCGACGCGGTTCCCGGACATCGACCTGATCGGCGAGGGCATCGCAGAGGAGCTGGCCGACGCTGGTCGCGCTCGCCCGCGAGCCGGTGCCCGTGGCCAGCAACGGCGCGGCCAACAGCTCGAGCAACGGCGCAGGCTAGAGCCGCGACGGGCCGATGTGGCCCATTTCAGAGCGCCCTGCGCGCCACAATGGCACCCCACGGCCGGGGCGGCGGATGATCCAATGGATGAGTGCTCCACACGACGCTAAGGGATTCACCACCGTCACGGAATAGGCGAGACGTGGGGCACATCAGCACACAGGTCCCTGGAAGCCTGTGCAGGAGGAGATGCGAGATGGGCCGCACCCTCCGCGGCCCATCCGCATGTTTCTCAAGCTCGGCCGGTCGCCGGGCTACGGCGTCTCATCGCCCGCGGGGCGGCGCAGCATCTCGAGGATTCGCTCCGTCTCTTCGTCGGTGAATGCCCCGTCGATCTCCCGGTAGCGTCGTTCGATCCGCTCGATCGCCTGCTCGGCGGCCTCATGCGCCGCGGCGATCGCCTCGTCGCGCTCGATCCTGGCTTCCCTGCGCGCGAGGTGGTAGTGCCGGCGCGCCCGCTCGAGCTCTGATTCAAGGTCGGCCCTGTGGCCGTCTTCGCTGCCGTCGCGCTCGCTGGCCTCAGCCTCTGAGGATCTCTCAGGCGGCGGCTCCGAGACGGATGCATTGCGAGCCCGGCGTCGCATCACGAGCGATCTGAGCAGCTCGTACCAGACGATGATGACGAAGCCGTAGAGGACGGCAAGGCCCACCGACAGCTTGATGGTTTGGGTCGCGATGATGCCCACGTGTCACTTCACTCGCTCCGGGGCGGCTCAGTGGCAGAGCGCCGGCTTGGCGTGCAGCGAACCCATGGTTTGAGTGTAGTGGCGGTTCCTGCGCCCGCCCATTGACCGCAGCAGGGAGGTGGCCCGTGCCGTGAGACACGGGCCACCTCCCGCCATCATTGCCTTTACCGCTGCTGCGTCGGTCTTACCGGTACTGCCCTACGGGTTAGTAGCGATAGGTCACCCGCCACTCCTGGTCGTTTCCGCTTGTGCCGGTGGCGGTCACCTTCGCCTCGATGCTGTTTCCAGCTTCGGCAAAGCCCGTCCCTGAGCTGGAGCAATTGTCTTTGTTCGTCGCGTTGACGGTGCACGAGAGCAGCGTCGCCCCCGTGCTGTTGTCGATGATCTGCACCAGAACGGTGTCCGTGCCGGCCACGGTCGCACTGGAGTCCGCATACAGGTCGGTCAGCGTCGCGCCGCCGTCAGGGATCGGCCCTGCCAGCAGAGCGCTGTTCGACCATCCTGTTGTTTTCGCCGTGCAGGCAGCGGCCCCATTGCTACCGACGTCGAGCGCGTAGTCGAGACAATCGCCGCTCGCTACTGCGGTCGTCGAGTCGAATACGGCAACCGCGGCGCCGCCCGGTCCCTGCGGTCCGGTCGCTCCGGCCGGCCCAGTCGGTCCTTCCGGCCCGGTCGGCCCTTCGGCCCCGGTCCCTCCGGTCGCTCCGGCCGGTCCGGTCGGGCCTTCGCTTCCCGTGGCTCCTGTCGCTCCGGCCGATCCCGTCGCCCCGGTTGGGCCTTCTGCCCCGGTTGGGCCTTCTGCGCCGGTGGCCCCGGTTGCTCCAGTCGCTCCTTCTGCGCCGGTCGCACCTTCCGCGCCGGCTGATCCGGTGGCACCCTGCGCTCCGGTCGATCCGGTCACTCCCTGTGCTCCCGTGGCTCCGGTTTCGCCCGTCGCTCCGGTCGCTCCGGTAGCTCCGGTTTCGCCTTTTTCGCCCTGCGATCCCTGCGACCCCTGCGATCCGGTCGATCCTGTCGGTCCGGTCGCACCGGTCGCACCGGTCGCACCGGTCGCGCCTTTTTCACCCTGCGATCCCGTCGATCCAGTCGCTCCGGTCGCTCCGGTCGCTCCGGCTGATCCGGTCGGGCCCGTTGCCCCGGTTGCTCCAGCTGGGCCGGTGCTTCCAGTCGCTCCCGTGGCTCCGGTCGAACCTTTGGCTCCGGTTGCCCCGGTTGCTCCCGTTGCCCCGGTCGCGCCGCTGCTCGGCGCAAAACACGTCGTGAATGCCGGGTAGGTGAAGACCACCGTGTTGCTGTGGTCGATCGCCACGGTGCCGGTGCCGCCTTCAATCGAGAAGAACAGGGGCGCCGGCGCGGTCGCAGCAGTGCTGCTGGTCAGCGTCGCCGTGGTCGTCGCAAATGTGTAGAGGAAGGCCTTGGGATTGCTCCATTCTGCGAGTGACGTTTTCCCGCTGAAGCTCGTCCCCGTGAATTTGATCGTGGTGTTCGGACACCCGCTGGTCGGCGATACCGAAGTCAGGTGCCATGCCGATGCGGCCTGAGCGGCGCCGAGGAACACGAGCAGTCCCAGTGTGCCGGCGATGAGACTTCCCCGTCTCACCGCTCGCAGGCTCATCGCTGTCCATGCACCCGCACGGGTGCCCTGGCCCCGCAGGGCCTTGAACGCTCTCATGATGGTCTCCCTTTCCTTAAGAGTGCGGGCGAACCTGAGCGCCGCCCGCGATTGGGACGGTGAGCCGCCTTGCCCGGCACACCGTCCGAGGACCGTCAGTGAAACTGAGCCGGCGTGCGCTGAACTCGCCGGCTCGGGAGCGTTGCTCGTGGCTCGGCAGACAGCGTCCGCGTATGCGGTGTCCCCTGCCATCCTGACCACCTCGCGCCCCCCTCCGTTGCCACAGCTGCTCTCACGTGGAGATGCCCGTCCGTCCGAGACGGGCCAGCCGTGACGATGACCGCGAGAAACCTACCTGATATCGGTGAACACGTGTGGCCCGCGGGTGCATGGGGCGGCGTCACCCACGCGCGCGGCCGCGCGACTCAGTAGCCGAGCGCGAACTTGGCGTCCTCGCTCATCTTCTCCGGCGACCACGGCGGCGTGAAGACCATCTCCGAGGCGACCGTCTTGACGCCCTCCAGTTCACCGACGAACTCCTCGATCTGCTCGGTCACCTGCGGGCCGATCGGGCAGCCGGGGGTGGTCAGCGTGAAGGTGACGCGCACATTGCCCTCATCGACCTCCACACCGTAGATCAGCCCGAGCTCGACGAAGTCCAGCCCGAGCTCCGGGTCGATCACGTTCGACAGCGCCTCCATCACGTCGTCCTCACTGGGTGCGATTTCAAGCTCGCTCATACGACGAGTCTATCGCCGCCCGTCGGCGCGCTAGTTATCGGTACCGAGGCGGTCCCACATATACAGCTGGATGCACTCGTTGGCCAGCTCGATCGCGCGCTCGGTGGAGAGGCGCGGAAGCACCGTGTCGAGAGCCTGCTCCTCGGAGACGCCCGCCTGGAAGGCTTCCTCGCCGCGGAAGCCGGCGGCGATCTTGAGCGCCTCGCGCCGGTTCTCGCCGAGGCTCGGGAAGACGCCGACGAGGAAGTCCGTGTTGGGGATGGGCTGGCCCACCTCCAGCGAGGCATGCCAGGCCGCCAGCAGGTGCAGGTCGTCCTCGTCGAGATCGGCGATCGCCTTGGCGTAGTGCACGGACAGCTCCTGGTCGGGGATGTCATCGACCCAGGCGCGCACCACCTCCCCCACGAGCTGACGGCGCGCCTCGCGCCCGACGGACTCGGCTATGACTCGAATGGCATCCTGAGGCTCGATGAAGCAGAGTGGCATCGCGACTCCCGGGCCGTAGGGGGAACAACTGACAACCGGGACTGTAGGCGGCGGTGTGGACGGCACTTTCTGCTCACAGCCCGAGGGCCTCGCGAGCGCGCTCGAGCACCGCAAGATCGCTCATATCGGGCGGGAATGCGAGCGTGGCCCGCTGCGGAGCCGTCCAGTTGGCGAGCGCCAGATCGAGCGTCTCAAGCGGCACGGCGAGCGCCTCGGCGAGCGCCTCGGCGCGGCGCTCGAGGTGGATCGGGTCGCCGATCGCGAACAGCCGCTTGGCGGCCAGCGTCGTGAGATCCCCCGAGGACAGCCCGCCGAGGCTCAAAAGGTGCAGCGAGTCCACCTGCAGCTCATACAGGCCGAGTCGTCCCAGCGTGACGAGCAGCTCATAGCGGCCCATCCGACCGAAGCCCGGCAGCGCGAGCCGCTCGAACAGCCGCTCGAAGCGTCGCTGCCCACTCCAGCCGGGATCGCCCGAGAACGCGCCGGGCTGGTGCTCGACCCAGTGGCGATAGGCCCGCAGCGTCTCGCTGCCGCGCGCGGGATCGTGGGAGCTGCGCGGGCCGAGCGGGATGCCCTCGAGATCCGGTAGCGGACCGCGCGCCAGGGCCAGGCGGATGCCGGCGAACGGGTGCTCGCCCTCGAGCGGGCACAGGTAGGCGATCAGAAAGCAGATCCACGTCGCCTGTTCGAGATCGCTGTGAGACAGCGCCTGCGCCTCGCCGTAGAGCCCGGGCGGCGCCGCGGCCAGGCCCAGCAGCCTGCCGGCGGCGAAGGCGATCTCCTCCGCCAGGCGCACGGCGTCCGCGGAGGCGTGCAGGCCCGGCAGGAGCGCCGAGCTGTAGCCGTCGTCCTCGGCGCGGCCCTCGCGGTGGATGCGCATGCTCTCCCCGCGCGAGCGGCCCGGGCGCGCAGTGCGCCCCGCGCCGCTCGCACGCGCGCCGGAGCGGTCTCGCGCCGGCCTCGCGCCGCGGGAGGGCCGGGCGCCCGCCGAAGCGTCGGGCAGCGTCTTTGAGCAGATCGGACATCGCTCAATGAATCGATTGTGCCGGCAGAAGGTCGGCATCGAACGTGGTGGGAAAGCCGTCGGCCCGTGGCCTTCGGCTAACCGGCGCCTATCCCGGGGCCGGCCCAGCCCTGCGGGCCCTGTGAGCGCTTCGGCGGCCCCTCCGGGCCTTCGTCGGCGTCGGTATGGCCGGCCAGGCCGTCGTCTTCGGGCAGGCTCACGCCGGACGCCTCTCCGTTGCGCCGGGCGGTCAAGTAGCGGTCCACCATTCGCGCGCACTGGCGGCCCTCGTTGATCGCCCACACGATCAGCGACTGGCCGCGACGGGCGTCTCCCGCGGCGAACACGCCGTCCACCGAGGTGGTGTAGGGCTTCACGGCCCGTACGTTGCTGCGCGCATCGAGCTCCACGCCGAGCTTCGAGAGCAGCGGCTGCTCGGGGCCGAGGAAGCCCATCGCCAGCAGCACGAGCTGAGCCGGCAGCTCGCGCTCGGAGCCCGGCACGGGCCCGAACGGCGGCTCGGGCTCGGCGCGGGCGATGTTGACGGCGGCCACTCGCCCGCTGCCGTCGCCTGAGAAGTGCGTGGTGGTGACCGAGTAGTCCTGCTCGCCCACGGCGAGCTGCTTGGCCTCCTCCATGGCGTAGCTGAGGCGATACTTCAGCGGCCACTGCGGCCACGGGGTGATGCTGTCGGGACGCTTCGACGGCGGCTCGGGCAGCAGCTCGAGCTGGGTTATCGAGCGTGCCCCCTCGCGCAGGGCGTTGCCGACGCAGTCGGCTCCGGTGTCTCCGCCGCCGATCACGATCACGTCGGCGTCCCTCGCGGTGATCTCCCGCTCGGGCTCGGGCGCGGGAACGGTCGGCTCCGGGCCGAGCTCGCGCGCGACCCAGCGATTGCGCTGATAGAGGTAGTCCATCGCGAAGTGCACGCCGTCGAGCTCCCTGCCGGGAACGGGAAGGTCGCGTGGCACGCGCGAGCCGGTCGCGAGCACGACCGCATCGAAGCCCGCGCGCAGCTCCTCAACGCTCACGTCACTTCCGACCTCGACGCCGCAGCGCACCTCGACGCCCTCCGCGATCAGCTGCTCGGCCCGCCGCTCGACGACGGTCTTCTCGATCTTGAAGTCGGGCACCCCGAACCGCACGAGCCCGCCGATCGCCTCGTCGCGCTCGAACAGGGTCACGCGGTGGCCCTCCCTGCGCAGCTGCTGGGCGGCCGCCATGCCCGCCGGGCCGGAGCCGACCACGGCGACGCCCTGACCGGTCTCGATGCGGGGCGGCTCGGGCACGACCCAGCCCTCCTCGAAGGCCCGGTTGATGATCGCGTTCTCGATCTGCTTGATCGTGACGGCGTCGCCCTCGGTTATCTCGAGCACGCAGGCGGCCTCGCACGGCGCGGGACAGAGCCGGCCGGTGAACTCCGGGAAGTTGTTGGTCGCGTGCAGCTGCACGATCGCGTCGGCGAAGCGATCGTGGTAGACGAGATCATTCCAGTCGGGAATCAGGTTGCCGAGCGGGCAGCCGTTGTGACAGAACGGCACGCCGCAGTCCATGCAGCGCGCGCCCTGTTCGCGCAGGTCCTCGACGGGCCGCGTCAGCAGGAACTCGCGGTAGTCATGGGCGCGCTCTGCGGGATCGCGCTGGGGAACTCCCTGGCGCTGGATTGCTATGAAGCCCCCCAGCTTGCCCATCAGCCGCCCGTTCCGCCGACCACGTCCAGCCGGCGAGACGTCACCACCGCGCCATTCTCGGCCGCGCGCGCCGCGAGCTCCTCCTCGGCCTCCGCCCGTTCGGCGAGGACGCGCTTGTAGTCGTGCGGCATCACCTTGACAAACGCTCCGGCCGCGAGCAGCTGCTCCCACGCGGCGAGCACGCGCTCGGCGACCCGGGAACCTGTGCGCAGCAGGTGCTCCTCGATCAGCGCGCGCAGCTCGATCTCATCGGCAGCCGACGGCTCTTCAAAGCCGACCGTGCCCATGTTGCAGAGCTTGGCGAACGTTTGATCCACGTCCAGCACGTAGGCCACGCCGCCGCTCATGCCCGCGGCGAAGTTGCGCCCGGTCGCTCCGAGCACGACGACGCAGCCGCCCGTCATGTACTCGCAGCCGTGGTCGCCGATGCCCTCGACGACCGCGCGGGCGCCGGAGTTGCGCACCGCGAAGCGCTCGCCCGCGAGGCCGCGGAAGAACGCCTTTCCGGCGGTCGCCCCATACAGCACGGTGTTGCCGACGATCACGTTGTCCTCGGCCATGAAGTGCGCGCCCATATCCGCCGGCGGGCGGATCGCGAACACCCCGCCGGACAGCCCCTTGCCCGCGTAGTCGTTGGCGTCGCCGTGCAGCGTGAACGTCACGCCCGGCGCCAGCCAGCCGGCGAAGCTCTGCCCGGCCGAGCCGTTGAAGTCGACGACGATCGAGTCGTCTGGAAGCCCGGCGGCGCCATGCTCGCGGGCGATGTGGCTTGACAGGATGCCGCCGACGCAGCGGTTGCGGTTGCGGATGGGCATCTCGATCCTCACCGGGGCTGGCGCCTCGGCGCCGTTCTGCGGCGCCTCGAGCACTGCGCGCGACTGGTCCACCAGCTCCCAGTCAAGCGCGTCCTTGAGCACCTCGGGCGGTGCTTCCACGCGCCGGCGCGGCATGCCCCGGGGCAGCTCGATGTGGGTGAGGATGTGGGTGAGGTCCACGCCGCGTGCCTTCCAGTGGTCGATCGCCCGCTCGGCGCCCAGCAGATCGACGCGCCCGATCGCCTCATCGAGCGAGCGCAGCCCCACCGAGGCGAGGATTTCGCGCACCTCCTCGGCCACGAAGAAGAAGAAGTTGACGACATGCTCGGGGGTGCCCTTGAAGCGCTTGCGCAGCACCGGGTCCTGCGTGGCGATGCCGACCGGGCAGGTGTTCAGGTGGCAGGCGCGCATCATGATGCAACCCGTGGCGATCAGCGGGCCGGTGGAGAAGCCCATCTCGTCAGCGCCGAGCATCGCGGCGATGACGACATCGCGGCCGGTCTTCAGCTGCCCGTCGGTCTGCACGACGATGCGCGAGCGCAGGTCGTTGAGCAACAGCGTCTGCTGGGTCTCGGCCAGGCCGATCTCCCACGGCACTCCGGCGGCCTGGATCGAGGACAGCGGCGAGGCGCCGGTGCCGCCGTCGTGGCCGGAGATGAGCACGCGGTCGGCGTTCGCCTTGGACACGCCCGCGGCCACCGTGCCGACGCCCACCTCGGAGACGAGCTTGACCGAGACCTGGGCCTGCGGGTTGGCGCAGCGCAGGTCGTAGATCAGCTGCTTGAGGTCCTCGATCGAGTAGATGTCGTGGTGCGGCGGCGGCGAGATGAGGCCGACGCCGGGAGTGGTGTGGCGGATCGAGCCGATGTAGGAGTCGACCTTGTGCCCGGGCAGCTGGCCGCCCTCGCCCGGCTTTGCGCCCTGGGCCATCTTGATCTGCAGCTCATCGGCGTTGACGAGGTAGTGGATCGTCACGCCGAAGCGCCCCGAGGCGACCTGCTTGATCGCCGATCGGCGACGGTCGCCGTTGCGGTCGGGTGTGAAGCGCGAGGGGTCCTCCCCGCCCTCGCCGGTGTTCGAGCGCCCGCCGAGGCGGTTCATCGCGATGGCGAGCGTCTCGTGGGCCTCGCGCGAGATGGAGCCGAGGCTCATGGCGCCGGTGCAGAAGCGCTTGACGATCTCAGAAGCCGGCTCGACCTCATCGATCGAGATCGCCTCCGGTGAGAGGGCGTCGCCCTCGTCGGACTGGCGCCCACCCGCGCCGGCGGTGCCGATGTCGAGCAGGCCGCGCAGCGTGGCCGTGCGGGCGGCGTGCTCGTTGACGGTGCGCGCGTACTCGAGGTACTTGGCGAAGGCCGCGCTGCCGCGCACAGCCTCGTGGGCCTCGCGGTCGCCTCCGAGGGCCGCCTTCACGTCGCCGTTCGCCGCCCGCACGGCGTGCTGCACGAGCGCGATCGTCTCGGGGTTCCACATGTGGTGCTCGCCGTCGCGGCGCCATGCGTAGACGCCACCGACGGGCAGCACGTCGTCGTGGGGAACGGGGTAGGCGCGCGCGTGGCGCTCGAGTGCCTCGGTGGCGAGCACATCGGTGCCGACGCCGCCGATGCGCGAGGCGGTGCCGGTGAAGTGGGTGTCGATCAGCTCCTTCTCGAGGCCGACGGCCTCGAAGATCTGCGCGCCCCGGTATGACTGGATCGTCGAGATGCCCATCTTCGAGATCGTCTTCAGAAGGCCTTTGCCGATCGCCTTGACGAGGTTCTGAGCGGCCACCACGGAGCTGAGCGGCGCCTCCTGGCCATCCGGGCCGGTGCGCGCAATGCGTCCTTCGGCGACCAGCGTCTCGAGCGTCTCGAGCAGCAGGTAGGGGTTGATCGCGCTCGCGCCGTAGCCGATGAGCGTCGCGAAGTGGTGCACCTCGCGCGGCTCGCCTGACTCGACGATGATGCCAGCGCGCAGGCGGGTCCCCTCGAGGACGAGGTGGTGGTGGACGGCGGCGACGGCCAGGAGCGACGGCACCGGGGCGCGGCGCGGGCCGACCTGGCGGTCGGACAGGATGATGATGTTGACCTTCTCGGCGATCGCCTCCCGCGCCTGGCGGCAGATGCGCTCGATCGCCTGCGCCATCCCGGCGGGCCCCTCGGCGACCGGCCATGTGATGTCGATCGTGCGCGCCGCGTAGACCGGATGGGAGACGTGCCTGAGCGTCTCGAGCTCGCCGTTCAGGAGGATCGGCTGTTCCAGATGGAGCTTGTGCGCGTGCTCGGGCGTCTCCTCGAACAGGTTGCGCTCGTTGCCGAGGCTCGTCGTGAGGCTCATCACGATTTCCTCGCGGATCGGGTCGATCGGCGGGTTCGTGACCTGGGCGAAGAGCTGCTTGAAGTAGGAGAACAGCGGCGGCGCCTGGTCGGAGAGCACCGCCAGGGAGAGATCGTTGCCCATCGACCCGACCGGCTCGGCCCCCTCGATGGCCATCGGCTCGAGCAGCACCCGCAGGTCCTCCTGGGAGTAGCCGAAGGCGCGCTGGCGCAGGCGCAGCGGCTGGTTTGAGAGCGTGACTTCGCTGGAGGGCGGAAGCTCGGAGAAGTGCACCGCGTGGCGCGCGTACCACTCGCCGTAGGGGTGACGGGTGGAGACCTCGCGCTTGACCTCCTCGTCCTCCACGATGCGGCCCCGCTCGAGGTCCACGAGGAACAGCTTGCCGGGCTGCAGGCGCCCGAGGCGGAGGATCTGGTCGTTGGGGATGTCGAGCAGGCCGGCCTCGGAGCCGAGCACGACGTGCCCGTCGGTCGTCTCCACCCAGCGGCCCGGCCGCAGGCCGTTTCGGTCGAGCGTGGCGCCGACGACGCGGCCGTCGGTGAAGGCGACCGCCGCCGGGCCGTCCCAGGGCTCCATCATGCACGAGTGGAAGGCGTAGAAGCCCTTCAGGTACTCCGGTAGATCGTCGCGGTTGCGGTAGGCCTCGGGGATCATCATCATCGCCGCGTGCGGCAGCGAGCGCCCGCCGAGCATGAGCATCTCGAGCACGTTGTCGAAGGTGGCCGAGTCAGAGTTGCCGGGGCTGACGACGGGAAGGATCTTCTCGAGGTCCTCGCCGAACAGCTCCGAGCGAAGCTCTGACTCGCGCGCGCGCATCCAGTTGATGTTGCCGTGCAGCGTGTTGATCTCGCCGTTGTGGCAGATCACGCGGTAGGGGTGGGCGAGCTCCCAGCTGGGAAAGGTGTTGGTGGAGAAGCGCGAGTGCACGAGCGCCATCGCGCTCTTGGTGCGCTCGTCGCGCAGGTCGGTGTAGAAGTCGGCCAGCTGGTAGGAGATCAGCATGCCCTTGTAGTTGATCGTGCGCGAGGAGCTCGAGGTGACGTACAGGCCCGGCTCCTTCGCCGTGAGCTCGGACACGCGGCGGATCACATACAGCTTTCGCTCGAACGCGTCCTGGTCGCCCTCCTGCTCGGGCCCGGCCCCCACGAACAGCTGACGGATGACGGGGCGGCAGGCGCCGGCCACCTCGCCGGTGTGCTCGGGGTTGACGGGAACGTCGCGCCAGCCGAGCAGCCGCTGGCCCTCGGCGAGCACGGTCCTGTCCAGCAGCTCCTCGAGGCGCCCGCGCGCTGCCGGGTCGTTGGGCAGAAAGCACATCAGCACCCCGTAGTCGCCGGGCGCGGGAAGCTCGAAGCCGACCACCGCGCGCAAGAGCTCATCGGGCATCTGCATCAGGATCCCGGCGCCGTCGCCTGTGCACGGGTCGGCGCCGGAGGCGCCGCGATGCTCGAGGTTCTCAAGCGCCGCGATCGCCCGCGAGAGCACCTCGTGGGTGGGCCGGTTGTCGAGCCGCGCGACCATGCCCACGCCGCACGCATCGTGCTCGAAGCGGGGGTCGTAGAGGCCGACGGCCTTTGGCGGCTGCTTGATTTGCGTAGTCATGAAGTGCTCGGTTCTGGTGGTGCATCCCGCACGGGGCAGATGAACCCTGTGCCGGCACGCCCACCGGTGCGCGGGCAGGCGGGCACACGAGGCGGCGAAGCAAAAGCGTAGCAGCGCTGAGCGGGCAAAAACCAGCCGCGCGGGGGTCTCCGTGGCCGCGCAAACCCGCGCTGAGCGCTCCCGGAAGGCCCCGCCCCCCGCGTTCAGGCGACGGGGATCTCGCGCAGCGTCTCGGCCTCGCTCCAGGAGCACAGCGACGCGCGCCCGGGACAGGTCTCGCAGAGGCCCCGATGAGGGTGTTCGCTGACAGCGAACCCGCGTGCGCGCGCGCTGTCGATGCGCGCAGCCAGAAGCTCTTCGAGCTCGCTCTGATCGGCCTCGCTGTAGCGGGCGAGTAGCCACTCCTCGGGTCGCTCAAGGAACCAGTGCACGACCTCGACGGCGGGCGCGCCCTCGCGCAGCACGGCGAGCGCGTAGACGAGCCGTTGGATGCCGTACTCGCGCTCGACGAGCGCGGCGAGGTCCTCCTCGGAGCCGATGCGATCGCTCTTGTAGTCGATCACCAGGCGGCTTCCGTCGCTCTCCTCGGCAAGCAGGTCGATGACGCCGTTGACGAGCACCGCGCCCGCGTGGTCCACGGCGCCGTTCGCCGCCGCGCCCGTGAGCGTGAAGGCGAAGGGGTACTCGCGGCGCAATGCCACCGCGCCCGCGAGCCGCGCCGCACCTGGTGCCGCGAGCGCGCCGGCGATCAGGCGGACGATCTCCTCGCGCTCCTCAGCGCTCGTGCGCAGGGCGAGCTCGCGGGCATGGGCCGCGACGTCCGCGGCCGCCGGCGCGCTAGGGGCGCGGAAGTCGAGCGTCTCGAAGAGTCGGTGCACGAGCGTTCCGCGCGCCCGCGCCTCGAGGGCCCCCGCGGCGGAGGCCGAGCCGCTCCTCGCCCTGCGCTCGCCCATGCCCAGTTCGCGTTCCAGGTAGTAGCGGTAGCCGCAGCGCTCGAGCTCTGACAGCGAGGTGTAGCTGAGCGTTGACAGCCGCGCGCCTGCGCCGGAGGCGCCCGTCAGGAGGCTCATCTGAGCGGTGCGCGGGACGGGGCGCTCGAGGTTCGCGGCGCCGCGCAGATAGGAGGGGACCGGTGGCGCTCCGGTGGACATACCGGAGCGATCGAGGACCTGGCCGGCGCTGTGAGCAGAGCTCAGCCTGAGCCGCACCTGCGCGCCGGCGACCGCCAGGTCGTGAATCGCCTGCGCGGGACCGGCGGATGCGGCGAGCGTGACGACCTCCGCCGTCAGCGCCGGCCCGAGCCAGGAGATCATGGTCGGTGCCTGGCGAGCCTCGGGCCAGCGCTCGAACTCGACCGCTCCGCTCAGCAGCAGGCGCTCGCGGGCGCGGGTCATGGCGACGTACAGGATGCGGTCCTCCTCCTCGGATTCGGCCAGCTTGCGCTCCTCGGCCAGCTCCTCGTAGTCGAGGGCCGCCAGCGGCTTCTCGCCGTCCAGGCGCACGAGCGAGAGGCCCAGGCGCTCGCCGTCGGCGAGCAGCTCGGGCTGGCGCACGTTCGGCGCGCGCCCGAGGTCAGCCACGCAGACGACCGGAAACTCAAGGCCCTTGGCCGCATGGATGCTCATCAGGCGAACCGCGTCGGGCTCGACGCCTTCGACGGGCGCATCGGACTCGCGCGCACCGGTCGTTTCCTGCAGGCGCAGGGCGTGGTCGAGGAAGCCGCGCAGGTCCCGGCCCTCGCTTGCTTCGAACGCCCGCGCCAGGCGCAGCAGCTTGTGCACGTTGGCCAGCCTGCGCTCACCCCACTCGAGCCCGAGCACGTGGTCGCGATAGCCGCTTGAGCGGATCGCGCGCTCGATCAGCTCAGACAGCGTGCGCTCCGACGCTCTGGCGCGCTCGCCCTCAAGGCGCGCGCAGAACGCGAGCAGGATGCCTCTGTCGGCCTCGGAGAGCTCGTCGAGCAGTCCCTCGGAGGGCGACCTTGCGAGGGTCTCCCATACGCCCAGCCCGGCCTGCCCGGCGGCCCGCGAGAGCAGCGCGAGGCCGTCGCGTGAGACGCCGGTGAGCGGGGAGGCGAGCGTCCCGTACAGCGCCAGCTCATCGAGCGGATTGGCCAGCGCGCGCAGATACGCCAACAGGTCGCCGATCTGCTGGTGCGCCCAGAAGCCGCCGGCCGCCGCCAGCGTGCGCATGCCGCGCAGCTGAAGCGCCCGCTCGTAGACCTCGAGGTCACCGCCGGAGCGGAGCAGCACGGCGACCTCTCCCGCGCGCGCGCTGCCGCCCTGCACGAGCTCAGCCACGCGCTGGGCCAGCAGGCGTGCCTCGGCCTGGCGCCACAGCGCGGCGGGCGGCAGGCCGCGGGCGATGTCCGAGGCGAGCTCCTGATCCTCCTCCCAGCCGCTTCTGGCGGTGAGCAGCAGCTCGACGATCGGCTCCGACTGCGCCGCCGCACGCGCAGCGCGGAGCCTTGAGAATCCGCTGAAGCGATCGGAGAAGACCTCGTTGACCACCTCCAGAAGAGGCGGCACGCTTCGGAAGTTGCGCGTCAGCACGAGGCTGCCGCCGAGCTCTGACAGCGAGGCGCGGCGCTCGCGGAACAGCCCCACCTCGGCGTGGCGGAATCCGTAGATCGACTGGAACTCGTCGCCGACCGTGAACAGATTGCCCCGCTCGAGCGCCTCGAGGATCCCGAGCTGGCGCGGATTGGTGTCCTGGAACTCGTCGACCATGAGCAGCTCGAAGCGCTCCGCCCACGCCGCCCGCACGCTGTCATGGTCCTCGAGCAGCCGTCGCGCGCGCAGCTCGAGGTCATCGAAGTCGACGGCGCGGCGGTCGCTCTTGAGATCCTCATAGGCCTCCGTGAAGCCCGCCAGGAGCTCATCCAGAAGCACGCACGCGGCGAGCGCGTCGCGCTCATCCTCGCCGGCCGCCTCGCTTGGCGCCCGCAGCGGGAGCCGCGGGCGCAGCTGCCCGCGGCTGCGCAGCCGGGCATGGACGCCTTCGACCATGCCCTGCACGCGGTCGACCCCGTAGGCGGCGACGAGGTCGACGGCCCCGCTTCGCTCACCCTCGAGGAACGCGCGCAGCGCCGCGGAGAAGGCGCGTTCGCGCAGGCGAGCCGCGAGGCCCTCCTCGAGGATGCTGAACTCCGGGTCGAGCCCCGCCGGCAGCGGGTGCGCGCGCAGCAGGCGCGCGCAGAAGCCGTGGAAGGTCCCCACCGACGCCGCCTCCGCGTCGCGGGCGGCCTCGCGCTCGCCGAGCGACAGCAGCCGCTCGCGGACGCGCTCGCGCAGCTCGCCGGCGGCGCGCTCGGTGAAGGTGATCGCGAGGATCCTGCCCGGCGCGATTCCGTCCTCGCGGATGGCCCTGACGAAGCGCTCGACGAGCACCGAGGTCTTGCCGCTACCCGCCGCCGCCGACAGCAAAAGCGGCTCCGAGCGCCTGGAGACCGGCGCCTCCTGCTCATCGGTCAGGATGAGCTCCTCGACGGGCCCGGTCACAGGCGCCTGCATCAGCGCTCGCAGCGGCAGATGGTGGGGAACTCGCAGCCGCCCTTGCCGAACATGCAGGTGCGCGGCCTGGCCTCGATCTCCCCGCGCCCCGCCTCGGCCACGGCCTCGCGCGCCATCGCGAGCGCCCCGTCGAGTAGCTCCCGAACCTCGCCGTGCTCGCGCTCGTCGCCCCTGACGCAGTCGAGCTGCACGGCGCTGTCGCTGTCGAGCAGGCCGCGCGGGCGCGGATCGGCTCCGCTGAGCGGCTGGTAGAAGCCGCCCACCACCCGCAGCCCGAGCAGCTCCTCGACCGCGCGCATGTACAGGGCGACCTGCAGTCTGCCCTCCGCAAGCCACTTGGCCGGCGCTGGAGCGGAGCTGCTCTTGTAGTCGTAGACCACCGCCTCGCCGTCCTCGCTTACGTCGACCCGGTCGATGCGGCCGCGGAGCCTCGAGCCGGGTGCGAACTCGAAGGCCGAAAGCGCGCTCGCCTCGCCCCGCCCGGCGCCGGCGTCGATCCCGAAGCCGGCCTCCAGGAACGTGGGCTCGAGCGGGCTCTCCACGCCGGCGGCGTACTCGAGATAGCGCTCGAGATCGGCGCGCAGGCGCCTGCGCACGCCCGGGCGGCGCTCAGGGGTGACCGACAGGGGGTGTTCGGGCTCGTTTCGCTCGAGCGCCGCGTGCAGGAGATCGCGCGCAAGGCCCAGCCGCGCCCGGGTGACGCGCGCCGAGCCGGTCTCGGCTCGCAGGCCCTCGAGCGTGTCGGCAAGCGCGGCGTGGGCCAGCCCGCCGCGGGCGAGCGGCTCGGGCTCCGGATCGAAGGCGCCCGGCTTGAGAACGTTTTGGACGTACCAGCGCATGGGGCAGCGGATCCATCCCTCAAGCGAGGATGCCGACCACAGCCGCTCTCGGAGCGCCTCGAGCACGCGCTCGTCCGAGAGCCCTGCCGGCCGCGCGGCCCGGCCCGCAGCCGCGCCGGCCTGCGAGCCCGCAAAGACGCCCGCGCCCGCCGTCTGAGGAGCCGCCGGGCCCGCCCGCTCGGCCGCGCCCAGCGGCCTGCGCAGGCGCTCCTCGCCGAGCCTCTCATCGAACAGGTCGCAGACGTCATCGACGAACAGCGATCGCGAGGAGGGCTCGCCTTCGTCGTCGGCCACGTGCCAGCTCAGCACGAGCAGCTCCTGCGGGCGAGAGACGGCCGCGTAAAACAGATAGCGCTCCGCCTCGAGCTGGCCGGCCTGCGAGCGGTCCTCGTGCCCGCCCAGGCGCAGCCCCGAGGTTTCCGCGAGCCTGCGGCGCTCCTCCTCGCCGAGCAGCGGCTGTGGCCGGGCGCGCGCCGGGAAGACGCCCTCCTGCAGGGCGCATGCGAACAGGGCCCTGACGCGGCGGGCCCGCAGGGCGAGCGGATCGAGCACCGCCACCGCCCCCTCCCTGGGCCGCTGCCCGCTGAACACCCGCACGCGCTCGAGCCATCGCGCGAGCTGCGGACCGTCGCTCAGCCCGAACTCCGGCGCCGCCCTGGCCAGCTCGCGCAGCTCGGCCAGCGCGCCGAGGCCGGCCGACAGGGCGCGCGCCTCGTCGAGCTCCTCCTCGCCGAGCACCTTCGCCTGCGAGCGCCGCGGCGCGGCGAAGAGCCACTCGAGCTCGCGCGTCGCCCGCTCGATCAGCGCCGCCGGGCCCCGCTCGGCGGCGCGCTCGAGCTGATCGATCGTGTCAAGGCGCCAGTGGCGCTCCTCCCACAGCTCGCGCGCCCGCGACGCGCTCAGGGCGCCCGTGCGCCGCGCCCTGATCTCCAGCGAGTCGGCGAACTCGGGGCGCTCGAGCAGACCCGGCGCGCGCAGCCAGGCGAGCAGGTCGCCCAGCTCCCCCGCGGCGGCCCCGCCCGCGCCCGGCAGGCAGCGAAGCAGCCCGATCAGTGCGCGTCCGATCGCGGTGTCGCCGAGCCGGCGGGGGCGCTCGAGCGCGAACGGTATCCCGCCGGCCGCGAACACCTCTTCGAACAGGGCGGCGCTCGCCCCCGGCGAGCGCATGACCACCGCGATCTCCTCCGCCGGCATGCCGTCCTGCAAGAGCTCGCCTATGTCCCGCGCGATCAGCTCGAGCTCCGCGCGCTCGCCGCCGCCCTCCAGCAGGCGCACGGCCTCTCCCGGATCAACCCGCGCCCCGCCTCCCTCGAACAGCAGCCGCTCGAGATGGCCGAGCGGAGCGCGCGCCCTCGGCGAGTAGAAGCCCGCGCTCGGCTGAAGCTCGCGGTGCTCGGAGGCGAGCGGCTGAAGCTGGGCGAAGGTCGAGGCCCGTCCCGCGAAGGCGACCCGTCCCGGCTCATAGGTCAGCGAGACCGTCACCGCCGCGCCCACGACCCGGCCGAGCGTCTCGATGGTGTCGATCTGAAGCGGGTCGAGGTCATCGAAGCCGTAGAAGGCGACGGGCGTGCGGCCCCACAGCCGCGGCGTGCGCCGCAGGGCGTCCAGCGCGCGCACGGCGCGCTGCTCGCCATCCAGGCGCCCCAGGCGCTCGAGCGCACGGCTGTAGTCCTCGAACAGCCGGCCGATCTCATCCCGAAGAACGGCCGGGCCGTCCTTCTCAGACCAGACGGCGAGTGCCTGGGAGAACCGTGCCGGGCTCACGCGCTGCACCTGCAGTTCGCCCAACAGCGCCCCCACCGCGTGAACGAGCCCCGGCGAGAACCCGATTGCGCCGTGGCGTTCCAGAAGCGAGGCGATCAGCCGTTCGCGACCCAGCCCGCCGAAGGAGGCCTCGCGCACGCCGGCGCGCCGGACGACCTCCTCGATCAGCCCCTCGAAGCGCTGCACGCGCACCCCCATGGCGGCGCCGTCGCCGGCGAGCTCGCGCAGGTAGGCCTCGGCGTCCGCAAAGGTTGGAACGACGAGCAGCGGCTCCTCGCCGTGGGCCATTCTCAGCCGCACGGCGTCGAGCACGACCTGCGCCTTGCCCGCGTTGGCGGGTCCGGTTATCAGCGTGATGGACACCTCACGCCATCCTTGCGCAACCGCCCGACGTGCCCGAGGGCCCTTCAGCTATGCGGCGCTGCGCGCCTCGACCGTCTCGGCCGCCTCGGCAGCCGCATCGGCGTCCACCTCGGGGGGCTTCACGCCCTCGCGCGCCCACGGCTCGTTGAACTCCACCCGCCATTTCCCGTCCTCGGTCTGGCTCATCGCGAGGTGGGCCCTGAAGGTGCGTCCGCTGCGCCCGCGAAAGCCCGTCACCGCGCGATCGGTGTAGCCGGTCTTGATCAGCTCGCGCGCCACCGCGATCGGCAGCTGCTTGCCGGCCTTGGACTTCCAGATCACGAAGCCGCAGCCGGGGTCCTCGCGCGCCCAGCAGGAGTAGCCCTTGCGGTTCTCCACGATCTCGTGCCCGCACACCGGGCACGGGCCCAGCTTGGCTCGCGGAATGCGCACGTCTTTGAGCGTCTCATCGAGCTCCTTCACAGTCTCCCCGGCGAAGCCCGCGATGTCGCTCATGAAGTCCTTGCGCGAGTCCTCGCCGCGCTCGATCTTCCCCAGCCGGTGCTCCCAGCTGCCGGTCAGTTCAGGCGAGGTGAGCGCGTGCTCGTTCAGCAGCCTGATGACGTTCAGGCCCTTCTCGCTGGCCACCAGCGCCCGCCCGTCGCGCTCCACGTAGCCGACCTGGATCAGCCGCTCGATGATCGCCGCCCGGGTGGCCGGCGTGCCGATGCCCGAGTCCTTCATGGCCTCGCGCAGCTCGTCGTCATCGACGAGCTTGCCGGCCGTCTCCATCGCTCCGAGAAGCGACGCGTCGCTGTAGCGCCGCGGCGGTTTGGTCTCCTTGCGCATGCTCTCGATCTCGCGCGTCTGCACCTGCTCGTCCTTCTCCAGGCGCGGCAGCTGCTGATCGACGTCGTCGTCCTCCTCCCCGGCGGCTTTCGTCTCGCTTGAGACCTCGTCGTAGACCCCGCGCCAGCCGGGTATCAACAGGAGCTTGCCGCGCGTGCGAAAGACGTGGGAGTCGCCCTTGCCGGCCTCGGCGTCCGGCGAGCCGCCGGGCGCGACCGTCGTCTCAACGCGCGTGTTCTCGAACACGGCCTCGGGGTGGAACACCGCCAGAAAGCGCCGCGCCGCCATGTCGTAGATGCGCCTGTCGTCAGAGCCCATCTTCTCGAGATTGTGCTCTGCGCGGGTGGGGATGATGGCGTGGTGATCGGTCACCTTCTCGTTGTTCACCACCCGACCGAGCGGCAGCACGTCCAGCCCGGCTACGTAGTCGGCGCCCTTGCGGTAGTCGGGGTGGGCGCCCACCAGCTCGGCGATCGGCTTTATCTCCTCGACCATGTCGCTCGTCAGATAACGCGAGTTCGTGCGCGGGTAGGTGAGCGCCTTGTGCTCCTCATAGAGCCTCTGCGCCGCGGCCAGCGTTCGCTTGGCGGAGAATCCGTAGCGGTTGTTCGCCTCCCGCTGCAACGTCGTCAGGTCGTACAGCATCGGCGCTTTCTCACGTTGCTCTTTCTTCTCGAGCTTCGTGATCGTGCCCGGCTCACCGCGGCACGCCTCGACGATCGCGACGGCCTCCTGCTCGGTGGCGATGCGCGGGCCCTTGGTGTTGCCGGGGCTGTTGGCGGGAGCCTGGTAGTGCCCGATGTAGCTGCGCTCGCCGCCGCCGGGTTCGCCGTCCAGCGGGGGCGCCGCGAAGGTCGCGTCGACGAGCCAGTATGGCTCGGGCTTGAAGGCCCTGATCTCCTCCTCGCGGCGCGCGATGATGGCCAGCGTCGGCGTCTGCACGCGCCCGAGCGACACCGCGCCGTCGAAGGAGCTGCGCAGGCGGATCGTCGCCGCGCGCGTCGCGTTCATGCCCACTATCCAGTCGGCCTCCGAGCGCGATCGCGCCGCGTCCTCGAGCAGCGCGAACTCCGAGGCCGGGCGGAGCCCGGCGAAGGCGTCCTTCATCGCGGCGCTCGTCATCGAGTTCAGCCACAGCCTTCTCACGGGCTTCTTGCCCTTGGCCTTCTCATATAGGTAGGCGAAGATCAGCTCGCCCTCGCGGCCGGCGTCGCAGGCGTTGACCACCTCCCCGACATCGTCGCGGCCGATCTGTTTGGTGACGACCGACATCTGCTTGCGCGAACGCTCATCGCGCACCACCAGCTTGAAGTGGTCCGGCACGATCGGCAGATCGGGCATCCGCCAGCTCTTGAACTTGGGGTCATACGCGTCCGGCTCGGCCAGCTGCACCAGGTGACCCACCGCCCAGGTGATCACCTCCTCGGGACCCTCAAGGAACCCCTCCTGCTTCTTGAACGGCCCGGTCAACACGCGAGCAAGGTCCTGCCCCACCGAGGGCTTCTCGGCTATCACCAGCGTCTTTGACATCGCGGTCAGCCTAGCGGGTGTCACCCCGCCGCACACGGACCCGTGCTGACCTGCCCATCGCGCTCGGAAGGAGCGTTTGCGTCCGCGAGCTCGCTGGCGACGGTCGCGTTCGCGACCCCATAGCCGCCCGGGGGGGAGCCGCCGACGGTGCTCGCGAACACCGTCGTGAGCACGCGCCCGTCGGCGTCCACCAGCGGCCCGCCGGAGTTGCCCGGGCGCACGAGCCCGCGCAGCGGGGTCAGCAGGCGCGATACCGGGCCCCGCCCGTAGGCGTCCTGCGTGATCACGGTCTGCGTTCGCCCAATGCGCCCCGGCTGCACGTCGAAGGGGCCATCCTCGGGGTAGCCCAGGATCGCCCCGGCACGCCCGGAGGCGGGTTCGGAGACCAGGTCGAGGGAGGGCAGGTCAAGACCTTCGACACGCAGCAGGGCGATGTCGTTTTTCGGGTCGAAGTCGATCGCTCGCGCGGTCAGGCCGGGCGAGTGCCCGCCGATCTCGACGGTCGTGTCCTGCTCACCGGCGACCACGTGCGCATTGGTGACCACCACATCCGGCTCGGCCACCCAGCCGGAGCCCTCGATCGCCAGGCCGCATGCGGTGCCGAGGACGCGCACGACGCTGCGCCCGGCAGCCGCCACCCCGGGCGCATGCGCGATTCTCGGCAGGGGCGCGGCAACATCCGGCGAGGGGCCGGTGATCGAGGGCAGCGGATCCAGCCGAGCGAGCGCGTTCAGGATCGGGCCCGACGGCGGCAGCGCCTGGTTCAGCTCGCGCAGGATCACCGAGTGCTGGATATCGGCGCGCAGCGCGTTCTGACCGGGCGTCTGGGCGGCCACGGCCGCGAGGATCCACACGATTCCCAGGCCGAGCGCCACTCCCAGAGCGGCGCCGAGCAGCCCGTCGAGCAGGCCCATGCCAGGGATGATCAGCGTGCGGCGCAGTTTGAAGCCGACACCCTCCAGTCCGCTTGCGAGGATCGCGCCCGCAAGCAGGGCGCCGATCAGGCCGAACGCGGGAGCGTAGGGCGAGGACGATCCTTTCGCGAGCAGCAGCGGGCCCAGGCGGGTGCCGAGGAACGCACCGGCCGCAAAACCCGCGAACGACAGCACACCGACGATGAAGCCCTGCCAGAAGCCGAAACACGCGAGGACGGCCGCGAACGCGACAATGAGCCAGTCGAGCATCGTCACCAGTCATGTTCTACCGCTCCGCGACCGAAGACCACGCACAACGCCTGCGCCGCGCGCGGCCGGTCATCGCGATGGCCTGCGTGGCCTTTGCGATCGGCGCGATCGTCGGCGCGAACCACCGCTCCTCCTCGGCGCGTTCGCTCGCCCAGGGCTTCGTGCTGTCCTGGACGCGCGGCGACTACGCGAAGATGTACTCCCAGATCGACGCCTCCTCCCAGCAGGCGAGCACGAGTACCGGGTTCGCTGCGGTCTACCGCAAGGCTCTGACCACGGCCACCGCCACGAGCATGCGCCTCGCCGGCAAGCCGCGCGGCGGCCCGGGCGGCGAGGTGCTCGTGCCCGTTCGCGTCTACACCCGCCTGTTCGGCACGCTCAACCTCTCCTTCGCACTGCCGATCGTCACCGGTGGCGGCGAAGGCACGCGCATCGCGTGGTCGGCCTCATTGGCCTTCCCGGGGCTGCGCGCCGGCGAGCGGCTGAGCCGTCGCACCACGCTGCCGCGTCGCGCGACGCTGCTCGCGCGCGACGGCACCATCCTCGCCGAAAGCCCCGAAGCCGGCCCCGGCGACACGCAGCCCTCGGGGCTCGACCGCAGCTCGCCGCTCGGAGAACTGGCGAGCGCGGTGCTCGGCACGGTCGGGCCGATCCCCTCCGCGCGGAAGGCCGAACTGGAAGCCGAAGGGGTCCCGGCGAATGCCACCGTCGGCGTCAGCGGGCTCGAGCTGGCGCTCGACAACCGCCTGCGCGGTACGCCCGGCGGCGAGCTGCTGGCAGGGCAGCGCGTGCTTGCATCGGTCGCCCCCCGCCAGGCGCGGGCCGTGCGCACGACCATCTCCCCGGCGGTGCAGCGAGCGGCCGTCACGGCGCTCGGCGGCCAGCTCGGCGGCATCGTCGCGATGCAGCCCTCCAACGGTGAGATTCTGGCTGTGGCCGGCATCGGCCTGGACAGCCTGCAGCCGCCGGGGTCGACCTTCAAGATGGTCACCGTGACAGGCGTCCTTCAGTCGCAGATCGCCACGCCGCACACCAATTTCCCCTACGCGACCTACGCCACGCTCGACGGCGTTAGGCTGAACAACGCGAACGGCGAGGAATGCGGCGGCTCGCTCGAACTCGCCTTCGCCGTGTCCTGCAACTCGGTGTTCGCGCCACTGGGGGTAAAGCTCGGCGCGGCACGCCTCGTGGCCACGGCCGAACGCTTCGGCTTCAACCGGAAACCGGGAATCGCCGGCGCCGCGGAAAGCACCCTGCCACCGGCCTCACAGATCCAGGGCGAACTCGATGTCGGATCGACCGCCATCGGCCAGGGCCAGGTCCTCGCCAGCGCCTTGCAGATGGCCACCGTCGCCGCGACCATCGGCGACGACGGCCACCGTCCCGCGCCCACCTTCACACCCGGCGCTCCGGCCCAGGCCCCGGCGGTGATCAGCGCCGCCGTGGCGCGCACCGTGCGCCATCTGATGATCGGCGTCGTGCGCTTCGGCACCGGCACCTCGGCGGCGATCCCCGGGGTGACGGTCGCCGGCAAGACCGGCACCGCAGAATTGAAGACCGCCTGCACGCCCACCTCGAGCAGCGGCGAATCCGGCACTGGTGAATCGGGGTCGGGCGGATGTCAGGCGGCGGACGAAGCGAGCAACACCGACGCCTGGTTCGCCGCGTTCGCGCCCGCGCTTCACCCGCGCGTCGTCGTCGGGGTCCTGCTCGTCAAAGACGGTGCCGGCGGGGACACCGCCGCCCCGGTCGCCCGCGAAGTGCTCGAAACCGCCCTCCACAGCGGCCACTAGGAGGTCTCATGCGTGCAGCGGTCGTCCGATCCTTCGATGCGCCCCCCCGATATGAAGCCTTTGACGAGCCCGAGCCGGGCGGCGAGCATGAGATCGCCGTCGATGTCCTCGCCGCCGGTCTTCATCCGCGGGTGCGCTCGGGCGCCTCGGGCAGCCACTACACGAGCACCGAGGCGCTGCCGCTGATACCGGGCATCGACGGCGTCGGCCGATCGGCCGACGGGCGGCTTCTGTACTTCGTCGCCTTCGATGGCGCGTTCGGGACGATGGCCGAGCGGACGGTGATCGACCGCCGGCGCGCCGTTGAGCTGCCCGGCGACGCGGACGTGCCGGCGATCGCCGCCGCCATGAATCCCGGCATGTCCTCGTGGCTGGCGCTTCGCAGGCGGATCTCCTTCAGGGCCGGGCAGAGGGTGCTCGTGCTCGGCGCGACCGGCAACGCCGGGCGGATGGCCGTGCAGATCGCGAAGTTCCTCGGAGCCGCCCACGTGGTCGCGGCCGGCCGCGACCCGGAGCGGCTCGCCGGGCTCACCGGCCTCGGCGCCGACGAGACCGTCTCATTGAGCGGCGAGCCCGAGCAGATCGCCCGGGCACTCGCGGCAGCGGGGGCCGATATCGACGTCGTGATCGACTATCTGTGGGGCTCGGTGGCCGAGCTGGCGATTCCCGCGCTCGTCAGGGGCCGCGCCGAGCGCAGCAGGCCGCTGTCGTGGATAGAGATCGGCTCGATGGCCGGCACGACGATCACGCTGCCCTCGGCGGCCCTGCGCGCCGCCAACCTGCAGCTCCTCGGAAGCGGCCAGGGCTCGCTCACGACCGCCGCAATCGTCGCGGAGCTGCCCGAGCTCGCCGATCGGATCAGCGCGGGCACCTTCGCGGTCGATCCCCTCCCGACGCCCCTGGCCGACGTCGAGTCCGCCTGGAGCGCGCCGGCCGCGCCGGGGCAGCGCGTCGTCTTCACCACCTGATGCCGTCGGGACGCCGGCTGCGAGCGACCCTGCGCTCGGGTGGGGCGCCGGGCTTCGACTAGACGTCGAGCTCGGCCGAGGCGGTCTGGGTGGGGTCGCTCGGGTCGACGATCTTCAGCTCGATCGGCCGGTTGTCGAGCGAGACGATCTGGATCTTGTACAGCAGCACGCTGACCCTGTGTGGGGCCGTTCGCCGCGACCGAGCCGGGTTCCGGCAGGCGGTTTTTCGCGGGGACCACGCCCGCCGCGGTAGGCGAACAGGTTGGTCGGCCCGGGCACCACCGGAACGTAGACGTTGTTCTGCGTGTCGCTGATCGTCATGTCATCAGAGGCCGGATGCGCGAGCGAGGTGTTGTTGTAGACCTGCATGAACACCGCGAACCACTCCTCGCCCGGGTTCGAGCTTGCGCTGCGCCGGGGTCAGCCCCTGCGAGATAGGCCGAGTCTTCGAGGTCGTACGGGCTCAGCTCGCGCGAGAGCTGGACCTCGTATTCCAGCGGCCCGACGTTCAGATAGGGGGCGTTGCGCCCCGACTCCCCGGCGTAGGTGCCGGTCGTCACCTTCGTGTGCGGCATTCCCGCATGCGCCGAGCGCGACGGCCGCAAGCAGGGCCAACGCGGCGAGCGGGAGCTTGCGCAGAGGACTGGACATGCGACGCGGCAGTCTATCCGCCGGCGACGGTCACGCGCTGTCCCCGGCCCTCACCCCGCTCGAGGATCCCGCGCAGCCGGCGCATCGCGCGCTCGTTCTTGCGTTTGATCCAGCGGCGCGCGCCCAGCCCCTCCATCAGGCGGTCCGCGAGCGTCGCGGGGATGGTCTCGAACGGTGAACTCAACGCGCGTGGCGCCGTGCGAGGCGGTCGACAGGTCGTAGACGCCGAGCGTGCGAATGCGGTTGTTCTTGCCGCCGCGACCGACCTCGACGATGCGGTGCGGGCGCTCGACCTCAGCGAACGTCACATCGCCCCAGCTGAAGCGGTTGCCGGGCGCCTTGACGCGGAACCGCGCGCCCGCTCCGCGTCCGACAGAGTCGATCCGCGTGAGATGCCAGTCGACCAGGTAGTGGTCGGTGAACTCGGAGTGGTTGGCGATGTCCTGCAGATAGTCGAACACCTGCTCGCGCGGAGCGGAGACGACGATCGAGACGGTCACGGGGTCCACGGCGCCCGTGAGTCTAGTGCGAGCCGGGCGGCCGGTGTCCGCCAGGCGGGCGGTGCTCGTCAGGCGGCGCGAGCGCGTGAGGCGCACGGCGTGGCCGTGCGCGGAGTGGCGCACGCTCGCCGTCGCCACCGGGGTCTCGCGGCGCAGCTGGCGGCACAGCTCGCAGATCACGCCGCCTGCCGCGCCCCTCGTACAGGTGGACTGACCTCGCCGATCAGCGGCGAGCGCCCGCAGTCGGCGCAGCGGTGGCGGTCGGCCTCGAGCGTGCCGACGCCGTGGCGCAGCAGCAGGCGCTCGGAACTGCTCGACGTTTGTGCTCTGCGAGGCCATGTTCATCACGGATTTCGCCGCCGGCCCGCCACCTCCTGCAGGCGTTTGCGCGCTCGTGCGTGGATTTCGCTCATTAAGAGGTGTCCGTCCATCAGTCATCTCGGCCTGCGGAATCAACGATGATTGACATCTTATTATGATCGCCACGAGTCTCCCTCGGCCACCGGCGCCCTCTGGCCGCAGCGAGAAGAAAGGGGAGGGGCACGACATGGAGTCACTTGCTTCGGGCACTTTCGTGGGTGCAGGGTCCTTCCGCTGTACGCGCTGCGGCTACGTGTTAACGCTCGAGGGCTCCGACACGCTGACCTGCCTGCCCGGGGTGCGCCGGGGAAGACTTCGTGCGCGCATCGCTGTTCAGCACCGAGCGCCTCAGCGACACCACGCGGACGGGCCGCGAGGGCACGCTCTCGGAGCCCGCTCCGGCAGACCAGCAGGCCCAGCTCGACAAGGTGCGGGCGAGCATCGAGCAGCCGGGTCGAGTACCTCTGCTACGACGAGGGCGGCGAGCTGCGGACGGTGGCGCTGACGCGCGAGTGGACGCGCATCGGGCGAAGCCTCGCCGCCGACGTCCGCTTCGACGATCCGACCGTCTCGCGCCGGCACGCCCTGATCGTGCGCCAGCCCGACGGCGTGCGCGCTGCTCGACGACCGCAGCCTGAACGGCGTGTTCGTGAACGGCGCGCGCGTCGAGGGCAAGGTGCTCAGGGACGGCGATGAGATCATCGTCGGGCGCTACCGGCTGAGCTTCCTGGACGTCGAGGCCGCGCCCGAGGCGAGCTCGGACATCCCCGAGCGGAGCTCGCTCAGCGACTCCGGCTGAGCGCCTAGATGCGCCCGGGTGCGCGGGCCGCGTAGTATCGCGCCATGGCCCACACGATCGCGGTGCTCTCGCAGAAGGGCGGCACGGGCAAGACGACCACCGTTCGCACTCTCACCGACGTCCTCCGCCGCTGCGGCGTGCGCACGCTGGCCGTCGACCTCGACCCGCAGGGCAATCTCTCGGACTACTTCGACCTGCCCACCGACGCCGAGCCGACGATCGCCGACGTGCTCTCCGGGCGCTCGACGGCCGCCAAGGCGATCCAGGCCGACATCATCCCCGCCAACCTCACGCTCGCCGAGGCGGAGCTGATGCTGGGCGGCAAGATCGGCCGCGAGCTGACGCTCAAGCGCGCGCTGGCCAAGCGTGCCGGACGACTACGAGGTGGTCCTGATCGACTGCCCGCCCTCGCTGGGGCTGCTGACCGTCAACGCGCTGGTCGCCGCCGATTACGCGCTGATCACCGCCGAGGCCCAGTACTTCGCGCTGCAGGGCGTCGAGCAGGCGATGGAGGTGGTCGAGCTGGCGCGCGACAGCCTCAACCCCGACCTCTCGCTGCTGGGCGTCCTGCTGAACCTCGCCGACATGCGCACCGTCCACTCGCGCGAGGCGCTGGCCTCGCTGAAGGAGCGCTTCGGGGAGAAGGTGGTCTTCGACACCGTCATGCGCGCCTCGATCGCCTACGCCGAGTCGGCCGAGCGGGCGACGCTCGATCCTCGATCACCGCCCCGACCTGGGCGCCGACTACATCGCCCTGGCGGCCGAACTGCTCGAGCGCCTGGCCGGGCTCGAGGCCGCGCGCAAGCGGCTCACGCCCGTCGGCTCAGAGCTCTCCGACGTAGGCGCCCTGGGACTCGAACGGAGGCCGCAGCAGCGTCGCCCAGCCCTCGATCTCCGCTCGCAGCGCCTGCGCCACGACGCCGGTCTGCTCGTAGAAGCACCACACCAGCACCGTCGGGCCGGCGCCGGAGATCGTCGCCCCGAGCGCGCCCAGCTCGCGCGCCCGCGAGGCCAGCTCAAGCGAGCGCGGGAACAGGCCGGCGCGGCGCTGCTGGTGCAGGCGGTCGTGCAGGCCGCGCGCGACGCAGGTCCCAGTCGCCGCTGGCCAGGCCGAGCGTCAGCAGCGCGCCGTGGGCGACGTTGAAGACGGCGTCTGCGATCGGCACCTCCGCCGGCAGCGCGTCGCGCGCCGCCCGCGTGCGCACCGCCTCGTCGGGCACGACCGCCAGCGCCTCCAGTCCCGTCGGGGGATCGAGCCGCGTGGCCTGGCCGTCGGCGCACACCACGAAGCCGCCGAGCAGCGCGGCCGCGACGTTGTCGGGGTGACCCTCGAGCGCGCTCGGCCAGCGCCAGCAGGTCGGCGTCCAGCTCGAACAGGTGGTCGGCCGCCATCAGCCCGGCGACGATCGCCGCGGCGCTCGAGCCCAGCCCGCCCGACGAGCGGGATCTGCGAGCGGATCCTGAAGGTGAAGCCGTCGGCGCGGGTGCAGCCGCTCGAACGCCCGCACGCAGAGGTTCTCGCGTCCCCGCGCGACCGCCAGATCGGTCTCGACGGCGAAGCTCGCCCGGTCTCCTCGACCTCGAGCTCGAGCGTACGGCGCCAGCGCCGCCGCCATGCAGTCGAAGCCGGGCCCGAGGTTCGCCGAGGAGGCCGGCACCCGCACGACCCGCCTACGGATCACCCAGCACCGCTTCCTCGATCGCCGCCGATCTCGGCCACGCACTGGATGACTGCGCCGTCGTTGTTGGCGATCGCGGTCTCGGGGTCCTTCAGGCCGCGACCGGTGAGCACGCAGACGATCTGCTCCGCGCCGTCGGCGCCGTACTTGAGCAGGCCCGCCACCGACGCCGCCGAGGCGGGCTCGCAGAACATCCCTTCCCTGCGAGGCCAGCAGCCGGTAGGCGTCGAGGATCTCCTCGTCGCTGACGGCGCGGATCGCGCCGCGCGAGTCGGTCGCGGCGGCCATCGCGTCCTCCCAGCGCACCGGGTTGCCGATCCTGATCGCGCTGGCGACCGTTTCGGGGTGCTCGATCACGTGCCCCTCGACGAGCGGCGCCGCGCCCTCGGCCTGGAAGCCGAGCATCCTCGGCGACGGCGCCCATCTCGCGAAAGCCGCGCCAGTAGGAGGTGATGTTGCCGGCGTTGCCGACCGGGATGCAGAGCGCGTCGCAGCCGCCGTCGAGCGCCTCGAGGATCTCGAAGGCGGCCGTCTTCTGGCCTTCGATGCGGAACTCGTTGACCGAGTTGACGAGCACGATCGGGTGCGTCGTCGGTCAGCTCGCGCACGAGCGTCAGCGCCTGGTCGAAGTTGCCCGCCAGCGAGATCACGCGGGCGCCGTGCACGAGCGTCTGGGCCATCTTGCCCTGCGCGATCTTGCCCTCGGGCACGATCACCGCGCAGGTGATGCCCGCGCGCGCCGCGTAGGCGGCCGCGCTCGCGGCCGTGTTGCCGGTCGAGGCGCAGATCACCGCCTTGGCGCCTTCGCGCACCGCCGCCGAGACCGCGCAGGTCATGCCGCGGTCCTTGAACGAGCCCGTCGGGTTGGCGCCCTCGAGCTTCAGGCGCACCGTCGCGCCGACCATCTCCGAGAGCACGCGGCGCGCGCAGCAGCGGCGTCGAGCCCTCCTGCAGGCTCACGAGCGGGTCGCCGGCCTCGAACGGCAGCCGCTCGCGGTAGCGCTCGATCAGCGGCACGTGCGTGCCCGTGAAGGCCGCGCCTCCACCGCGTCGGGACAGCGTTGCCGTAGGCGCCTCGATGTCGATCGCTCACACGAACTCCTCTTCGATCACGCGGATCGTGCGCGGCGGCGAGCGCACGAAGTCGAACTCCCCGATCCGCTCGACGGCCGCGCGCAGGCGCGACTCGAGCACCGGGTGGGTGACCATCACCAGCCGCGCGTTCTCGCCCATGCCGCGCTGGACGACCGACTTGATCGACACATCGTGCTCGCCCAGCACCTGCGTCACCGACGCCAGCACGCCGGGGCGGTCGGCGACGTCGAGGTGCAGGTAGAAGGCGCTCTCGACGTCCTCGATCAGCGCGCAGCGGCAGCGGCGGCGCGGGCGGCCGCGCGCCGCCGGTCATCACGCTGACGACGTCGCCGAGCACGGCGCTCGCGGTCTGCCGGCCGCCGGCGCCGGGCCCGGACAGCGTGATCTCGGTGATCGTCTCGGACTCGACCGTGACGGCGTTGAACGAGCCCCGAGACCGAGGCCAGCGGGTGCCCGGCGTAGAGGAACGTCGGATGCACGCGCACCGACAGGCCGCCCTGGCGGCGCTCGGCCGTGCCGATCAGCTTCAGCCCCAGGCCGAGCTCGCGCGCGTACTGCAGGTCGTCGCCGTGCAGGTGCTCGATGCCCTCGTAGCGCACGTCGTCGAGGTGCACCGGCGTGCCGAACGCCAGCCGCGCGAGGATCGCCATCTTCGCGGCGGCGTCGCGGCCGGAGACGTCATCGCTCGGGTCGGCCTCGGCGTAGCCGCAGCGCTGCGCCTCGGCGAGCGCCTCGTCGTAGCTCGAGCCGTGCGCCATCTCGGTGAGGATGAAGTTGGTCGTGCCGTTGACGATCCCGTGGATGCGCTCGATCGGCGTCGCCGACAGCGACTCCTCGAGCACGCGCACGACCGGCACGGCGCCGGCCACCGCCGCCTCGAAGCGCAGCCTGACGCCGTGCTCGCGGGCGGTCTCGAACAGCTCCTCGCCGTGCTGGGAGAGCAGCTGCTTGTTGGCGGTCACGACGTCCTTGCCCGCGCGCATCGCCGCGCAGCAGGTACTCGCGCGCCGGTTCGATGCCGCCGATCAGCTCGACGAGCAGGTCGGCGCTCGGCGAGGATCTCCTCGAAGTCTCCCGCGCGTGCGCGTCAGCACGCCGCTGATCACCGGCCGGCGGCCGTTGAAGCGCTCGATCTCGTCGGCGCGCTCCTCGAGCAGCTCGGCGAACGCCGCGCCGACGGTGCCGTGGCCGAGCAGGCCGATCCTGAAGGTCGGCCCGAACGGCGCTCCGCGCCCTCAGCGCGGCATCCCGGCATCGCCCTCGCGGACATCGCGGGCGATAGATCCTCGAAGCTCTCGCGCCGGACCACCACGCGCGCGTCGCCGTCGCGGCAGAAGATCACCGGCGGGCGCGGCACGCCGTTGTAGTTGTTGGCCATCGCGTAGCCGTAGGCGCCGGTCGCCGGCGTGACGATCACGTCGCCCGGCTGCGGGTCGTCGAGCAGCGCCTCGCGCACGATCACGTCGCCGGACTCGCAGTGCTTGCCGGCCAGCACGCACGCCGTCGAGCCGCCGAGGCGGTCGGCGACGTGGGCTTCGTAGCGGGCGCCGTAGAGCATCGGGCGCAGGTTGTCGGACATGCCGCCGTCGACCGCCACCCAGCGCGAGACGTTGTGCTTGACGCTCTCGACCGTGTAGAGCGTCACGCCCGCGTTCGCGCACAGCGCCCGGCCCGGCTCGATCAGCAGGCGCCCGTCCGGCGCCCATGCCGTGCGCGTGCGCCGCCGTCACGATCGCGCGACGTACTCCTCGATCGACGGCGGCGTCGGCTGATCCTCGGTGTAGCGACCCCGAGGCCGCCGCCGAGGTCCCACACCGGGAAGTCGCCGAGCTCGGCCAGCGCGGCCGCCGCGCGGCGAACGGCTCCAGGTCGAGCAGCTGCGAGCCGATGTGGGCGTGCAGCCCCTCGCAGCGTCAGCCCCGCGATCGCCGCGCACGCGCTCGATCGCCTCGCGCGCCTGCGGCCATCGAGAAGCCGAACTTCGAGTCGGCCTGGCCGGTGGAGATCTTCTCGTGGGTCTCGCCCTGCACGTCCGGGGTCACCCGCACCAGCACCGGCTGGCGCGCCGCGCGTCCTCGAGCGCGCCCTCGGCGATCAGCTCCTCGAGCGCGGTCGATCTCGTCGAAGTTGTCGATCACGATCGCCCCACGCCGGTGTCGCAGCGCCATGCCGCAGCTCCGTCTCGGACTTGGCGTTGCCGTGCAGCACGATCCGCTCCGGGCGAAAGCCGGCGCTCAGCGCCAGGTGCAGCTCGCCGCCGGAGGCGACGTCGCACCACAGGCCCTCCTCGCGAACAGCTCGAGCACGGCCGTGCAGGGAAACGCCTTGGAGGCGAACACGACGTGGAAGTCGCTCGTGGCCGGCAGTCGCGCCCGGCCTGCAGGAAGGCGCGGGCGCGCGCGCGCAGGTCGTCCTCGGCGACCACGTAGGCGGGCGTGCCGAACTCGCGCGGCCAGCTCGATCGTGTCGCAGCCGCCGACCTCCAGGCGGCCGCGCTCGTTGAGGCGGCTGCCGAGGGGAAACACGTCGGAGAGGGTCGTGCCGGTCGCCATCGCCGCTGATTATCGCTTGCCGCTGCAGCCGCCGTCGGACGGTGGCCGTCGAGCCATGCGCCGGCGCGGAGCGCTCAGGCCGTCGCGCCGGCGCGCGAGCGCGGCCAGGCCGCCGCGGCGCACCATCACGACCAGCCAGACCGAGCCGATCACGATCAGCACGGCGCTCTCGAGCTGCGGCGCGGTCAGCCCGACCAGCACCTCCTTGTTGCGGCGGATGAACTCGACGAGAAACCGCTCGAGGCCGCTGCAGCAGCGAGGTAGAGCGCGAAGATCACACCCGGGCGCACGCGGTCGCGCAGCTGCCACAGCACGTAGGCCAGCAGGCACATGCTGACCGTCTCATAGATCGGCGTCGGCTGCACCCTCACCCCGGCGGCGTGGGCACCGTGCCGTGCGGATAGCCCATCGCCCACGGCAGGCTCGAGCGGATCCCGTAGTCGCCGTCGCCGGAGACCTGGCAGCCGATGCGCCCGATCCCATAGCCGAGCGCGAGCGCTGTGGCGCACATGTCGAACATCCTCAGTTCCAGCACGCCGCGCCAGCGCATCCACAGCGACCACCCCGATCGCGCCGCCGATCGCGCCGCCGTACCAGACGAGCCCCGACCCCGGAGAAGATGCTCGTGCCGAGGTTGTGCTTGACCTGGTCGTAGTTCTGGATCAGGTAGTAGGCGCGGGCGCCGATCACCCCGCCGACGAGCGCGGCGAACGTGATCTCATACGCCCAGTCGACCGGCTGTCCGAGCTCGCGCAGCCTGCCGCGCCACGACCGCCCCGCAGGCGAGGAAGCCGAGGGCGAACATCACGCCGAAGGTCTTGATCGAGATGCCCAGGATTTCGATTTCGGGCTTCACCGGGTCTCCGCTCGCAGGCGTCATCGTCCTCGCCGGACTGTAACGGGGACGCGACCGCGTCTGCGACAATGGATATCGATGGCTACACGACACGCGAGCTTCGGTAAGGACACGGGCCTGCAGGCCCGGATGCTGCTGACGATGTTCCTGCTCGGCCTCGTCTACGTCGTCTTCGTCGGCGTGCTGTTCGCCGTCGGCGCGGCCGCCATATCGGTCGTGGCGTCGCGTTGGTGCTGCTGCTCGTGCAGCTGTTCGCCTCCGACAAGATCGCGATGGCCACGATGGGCGTCAAGGAGGTCACGCCCGCCCAGGAGCCCGAGCTGCACGGGATCGTCGAACGCCTGTGCGTGCAGGCCGATCTGCCCAAGCCGCGGGTGTGCGTGATGGAGACCCCGATGCCCAACGCCTTTGCGATGGGCCGCAGCAAGAAGTCACGACCGTCTGCGCGACGCGCGGGATCCTCAAGCTGCTCTCCCCCGCCGAGCTCGAAGGCGTGATGGCCCACGAGCTGACCCACGTCATCAACCGCGACGTGATGGTGATGACGCTGGCGAGCTTCTTCGCCACGCTGGCCTCGCTGATCGCCCAGTTCGCGCTCTTCTTCGGCGGGGGCTTCGGCGGCGGCTACGGCCGCAGCCGCGACGAGGAGGAGGGGATCGTGCTCGTGCTGCTCGTCTCGGTGCTCGTGTACGCGCTCTCGTTCCTGTTGCTGCGGGCGCTGTCGCGCTACCGCGAGTTCGCCGCCGACCGCGGCTCGGCGGTCCTCACAGGGCGCCCGAGCGCGCTCGCCTCGGCGCTTTTGAAGATCAGCGGCACGATGGAGCGCGTGCCCAGCCAGGACCTGCGCAAGGCCGAGGGAATGAGCGCCTTCTTCATCATCCCCGCCAGGACCAAGAAGTCGCTGATGAACATCTTCGCCGACCACCCGCCGCTCGAGCAGCGCCTGGCCGCGCTCGAGCGGCTGGAGTCCCAGCTGCAGAGCGCCGCCTGAACGTGGGCCTGCGCGACATCCTCATCGGCCGCCACGACGTCAAGGGCCCCGCGCCCGACAGGCTGTTCGCGATCTCGACCGCCTACATCACGCTCCAGGCAGAACACCAGATCGTTCCCGTCGGCACCGCCGCGATCGTCTTTCAGGCGCTCGCCACGAGCGAGTTCGAAGCGACCCTCAAGGACATGGAAGAAGTCGTCAGGGCCACCGGCGGCGACAGCGCCACGAGCGTGTCGACCCAGGACGACAGCTACGGCTACCGCTGGATGATGCTGCGCAACCCCGACGGGGCGCCCAGCGTCGAAGACCTCGCCGTCGGCATCAACGCCGTGTCCAGCTCGATCGAGACCGCCGGCCACGGCGAGCGCCTGCTGTGCGCCGTGTTCGCCTTCGTCGATGCCAAGAAGACGCGCATCTACTTCATCTACAACTACAAGCGCGGCTTCTGGTACCCGTTCGTGCCGGAGTCCGACCGCGCCCACCCCGCCGCGAGCGACGAAGCCGCCGCCCAGCAGCGCTCGACAGAGCGCGAGCTGCAGATCAAGGCGCAGATGGCCTCAGAACTGCCGATGGAGCCCGAACTCGAGCGCTGGTTCCCGCTGTGGGGGATCCCGATCTGAGCCGGCAGCACAGCCTCGCCGCGCAGCGAGGGCGCCGGCGGCGGCGCTCGAGACGGCTCAGTCGGGGATCAGGCCCTCGCCGGTGAATTCCCTGCCGGCCTCCTCGAAGGTGAGGTCGGACGGAGGCAGGATCACGTCAGAGCGTCGCCAGGTCATCGTCCTCGACGCGCTTGCCGTGCGTGCGGACGAACTCGAGAAGCGCCGCATATGCCTCGGCGAAGCCATCCTCGCGGCCGCCTTCGACACGGGCCGCGACGCCCTGCTCCAACTCGTTCAGCTCGTCGGCCTCGCTGTCCGGCAGCTCGTACTGGTCCTCGCCGGAGATGCGCACGATCATGTCTGACCGTCCCCGGACGACGCCTGCTGGGCGTCCTCGGGCGCGGGCTCGGCGGCGCCGCGGGCGACTCGCTCTGCGCCGGGATCTGCGCAGCGCCCGCGCCCCCCGCGCCGACTTCGCCCTTCAGCTTGGCCAGCTCGCTGTCGATGGCCGGCTGGTTTGAGAGCTGCTTGAGCTGGCGGTCGATGTCGTCTTCGCCCGAGCCCAGCGCGGTGATGTCGTCGAAGGTGCCGGCGGCTTCGAGCTCGGACACGGCGTCGGCGCGGGCTTTCATGTTTTCGGTCTTGTCCACCGCCCGCTGCATCGCAAGGCCGACGTCGGCCATCTGCTCACCGACGCCCGTGGCGGCCTCGGAGATCCGCACCTGGGCCTCGGCGGCCGAGTACTGCGCCTTGATGACCTCCTTCTTGGTGCGGAACGATTCGATCTTGGCGCGCAGTTTCTGCTCTGAGTCGGTCAGCTTCTGCTGCTGCTCTTCGAGTTCTGTGACCTGTCCGTCGAGCCCCTGGAGCTCGGTCTGGGCGACGTTCTTGCGTTCCAGCGCGGTCCGCGCCAGGTCCTCCTGGCCGGCGGACACGGCCTGGCGGGCCTGGGTGTCGAGCTTTACGACGCTCTGCTGCAGCGAGGACTCCTGCATCTGCAGGCGCTTCTTGGCCGTCACCACGTCGGCGATGCCCTTCTTGACGTTCTGAAGCTGTTCGACCTGCTTCTGGTAGCTGTAGTCGAGCGTCTCGGCCGGGTCTTCGGCCCGATCCAGCAGTTTCGAGACCTTCGCCTTCACGACAGTTGACATGCGCCCGGTCAGGCCGGCCATCTGATCCTCCTATTGCTTTTCTTCAGGACACCGATCGGAGATCGGCCAGCAGCCTCAAGCGTAGCCGACGCGAGGCGGCAGCCGACGCGGCCGGCGCGGCCGGCGTGGCGCCGCGGGCTCTCAGAGCCCGAGCGGGTGACGAACGGTGAAGCCGGCGTTGGCGGGACGCAGCGGGCGCCAGCGCGGCCCCTGCTGGTTTGACGGATCGTCGGCCGAGCTGGTGTCCAGCCGCAGCCCCGCGACGGTCATGTAGGCGTGACCGGGGTTCGAGAAGATCGTGACCCAGCGCCCGTCCCCGTGGGAGCCCCACGACCATGAATTCCGAGGAGTCCTCGGGCGCGGCCAGCAGGCTGGCGCCGTGCAGGGCGAAGGAGACGGTGCCCGAGCAGTCATAGCCGGGCGATTCGAACGACGCGTGGCCGCCGCCGTAGATGTAGGGCAGCCCGACGATCTGGTTGCCGGCCCAGATGATGTCCTGCACCGCCAGCGGGCGCCGACATCGGCGCCGCGGCGAGACCTTCGACGTAGCGGGCCGTCGAGCCCGGCACGAGCAGCTCGGGCTTCGTGTCGGCGACCACGCCCACGGGGCTTCCGCCCGTTTCGCCACCCACCACGCCGGGCGCCGTCGGCGGCACGTAGGGGACGATCTGGCCGGTCGCGTTCTTTCGTAGACCGGGCCCTTGTAGGTGATGTTCGGGGTCTTGGCCGTGACCGGCGCCGTGTGAACGGGTTTCGCCGGCGCGGGCGGTGTGCTCGTCGTGGTCGTCGTGGTCGACCCGCCGCTGGCCGAGGTGCCGCCGGCGGCCACGCCGCCGGTCGAGACCGCGAAGGCCGGGGCGGCCGACATGGCCAACATCGTCAGGCTGCAGAGCAAACACCCTTCGGGTGCGGACCAGCAAGACAACCTCTTTCGTCGGCCTGCGGGGTTAGCTGACGGGCTAGCGCTGAAAGAGCCTGCGCTTCACACGGCTCGACCGTGGATTCGCCCCAACAATCTGGGTCCCCCGTTCCCTGACATCTGATCAGGGACTCGGCGTTCGCGCGGCAGGCTAGCAGAGTGCAAGGACGCTTGCAGAGGGTGCAGGGCGCGCTGGCATGGCGGCGGACCACATCGAGTTGCTAGGTTCGGTGTTTGCTTCTCGTATGGGCCACAGGGAGGGGATTGTGAGCGACGGCGTGAACGCCTGCCGGGCGCTGCGTGAGGCACGCAGATTGCCTGATCATCGGCCTGCTGGCGGGGCTGCTGCTCCCGGCGGCGGCCGGCGCGGCGCTGTCGGCCCCGGTCGCGATCGACAGCGGCAACCCGAAAAGCGTTGCCTGCCCGGCCGCCGGGCGCTGCGTCGCCGTCGATCAGAGCGGTCAGGAGGTCACGTTCAACCCGACCGCCGCGGGTACCCCCGTCCCCGCCACGATCGACGGCTCCAGCCTGGAAGGCGTCGCCTGTCCGTCTGTGAGCCAGTGCACGGCTGTCGACAGCAGCGGTCAGGAGGTGACGTTCAGCCCGGAAGCGCCCGGGAGCTCCGCGGCGGTGCACGATCGACAGCGAAGGCCTCTTGACCGTCGGCTGCCCATCCGCCGGGCGCTGCGCCGCCGTCGACGCCGGCGGCAGGGAGGTCACGTTCGATCCGGCCGCGCCGGGGACTCCCACACCGGCGACGATCGACGCCGGGCGTAGCGTGAGCGCCATCGACTGCCCCTCCTCGGAGCCAATGCACCGCCGTCGATAGCGCCGGTCAGGAGCTGACGTTCAACCCGGCCGCGCCGGGCACCCCGACCCCGGCCCCGGTCGACACCGCCGGCCTGGAAGGCGTTGCGTGCCCCTCTGTGAGCCAGTGCACCGCTGTCGACGGCGCCGGCCGCGAGGTGACGTTCAACCCGGCCGCGCCGGGCACCCCCACCCCGGCGGTCATCAACAGCGGGCCGTACAGCTATGGGTACGGCCTGAAGGCGGTCGCGTGCCCGTCCGCGAGCGAGTGCACGGCCGTCACCGGCAATGGTCATGAGGTGGACTTCAACCCGGCCTCCCCGGCCACGAGCGTCTCGGCCACGATCGACGCCGGCTACAGCCTGAAGGCCGTCGCGTGCCCGTCCGCGAGCCAGTGCACGACCGTCGATGGCAGCGGTCGCGAGGTGACGTTCAACCCGGCCCTGCCCGAAGCGAGCGTTCCCGTCAGCAGATCACCGGCGTCGAGCTCCGCCCTGGCGGGCGGGTGGGACGACCGGCTCGGTGTCGAAGGCCTCGGTCTCCGGCGTCGCTCAGGGCAAGGTGAAGCTCACGTTCACGCTGGCCGCCGGCAAGAAGGCCTCCCTGAAGACGATCACGATCGCCCTCCCGAGCGGCCTCGCCTTCTCGCACCTGCAGAAGAACCTCACCAAGGGCATCCTCGTCAAGGCCGGCTCAAAGACGGTCAAGTTCAGCGCCAAGGTCGCTCACGAAAAGCTCACGATCACGCTGAAGAGCTCGGTCTCGAGCGCCCGCTTCACGATCTCGAGCCCCGCGATCGCCGTCTCAAAGACACTCGCCGCGCAGGTCAGGAGCGGGAAGGTGAAGACGCTCAAGGTGCTCGTCAGCTCGACCAACAGCCGCCACTCGACGACGCGGACGACGCTCAAACTGAAGGCGGCGTAGGGCTCCCCTGCGCCTCGCTCGCCCGCGGCCGGCGCCTGCGACAGCGTGGCCGTGCCCTCTGGCACGCCCGCTAGGCTGCCCGGCGATGCGCGCCGTCTCCTCGCCTCGGCTGCTCGCGGCCGGGCTCGCGTCCATTGCGCTCGCCGCGCTGCTCGCGGGCTGCGGCAAGTCCGAGCCGCGAACGGGCGCCCGAGGGGACGATCCCCCCGGCGGGCGCCGCGGGCGCGGTGGGCGTGGCGACGAGGAACACCACCCGGCTGGGCGGCGCCGACACCGCGAGCGACGCCGCGGCCGTGGCTCGCGCGGTCTACCCCGGCCTGACGACCGCCACGCGGCCGCAGGCCGTGGTGCTCGTCGACAAGCACGACTGGGCCGGCCTCGCTCGCGGCCTCCGTGCTCGCGAGCGCGCCGCTCAACGCGCCGCTCCTGTTCAGCGAAGGCGAAACGCTCCCCGCGGCAAGCCTGCAGGCTCTGCGCGCGCTGCACCCGCTGGGCGCGCCGGCCCTGGGCGGCGCCCAGGTCATCCGGATCGGGACCCAGGCCGCGGTGCCCGAAGGCCTGCGCACCCGCGACGTCGTCACCGCAGGCGGCCCCGCCAACGTGGCCGCGGCGATCGAGCGGCTGCTCGACGTCACCCACGCCGGCGCCCACGCGCCCAGTGATCGCCGTGTCAGCCGATGCGCCTGCAGGCGCTTCAGATGCCCGCGGCCGGCCTCTCGGCCGAGTCCGGCGCACCGATCCTGATGCTCGGGGCCGACAGCGTGCCGGCGGCGAGCGCCGCGGCGCTGAGGAGCCTGAAGCGCCCCTCGATCTACGTGATCGACCCCGCCGGCGTGGGCAAGGCCGGGCTGGCGGCGCTCGCGCACTTCGGCCATGTCACGCCGATCCTCGACGCCTGCGAGCGCCCGGAGCAGCCGCCGGACCCGGTCAGCAACGCGAACGCCGTGGCCCGCTTCACCGACGGCACCTTCGGCTGGGGCGTCAAAGAACCCGGCCACGGTCTCGTGTTCGCGAACGCCGGGCGCCCGCTCGACGCGCCCGCCGCGGCCCTGCTGTCGGCCACCGGCGACTACGCGCCGCTGCTGCTCCTGGAAGGCGCCGGAAGGGGTGCCCTCGGCCCTGGCGAGCTACCTGTCGGACATCCAGCCCGCCTACGGCAGCGCGCCCCAGTACCAGCCCGTCCACGGCACCTACAATCACGGCTGGCTGATCGGCGACGAAGGAGCGATCTCGCTGCGCACCCAGGCCGAAATCGACTCGATGCTCGAGATCACGCCCCGCCACGCTCACAGCAGAAGAAGAACATTCCGCCTCGGCCACCGAACAACCATCGACCGAATGAGCAATTGAGCCAAGCCGAGGATCCCCAGCGCCTGCTTCGCAAGCAGGGCTCCGGCGAGGTGACCGTGGAGGACGTGCGCCAGCTGATGGGCGCCTCGACCCCGCACTTCGCGCTTCAGCTGCGCAACCGCATCGCCAACCTGATCGCCGGGCTGCCCGCCGGGCATCCCGCGCGCGTCGAAGGCGAGCGCGAGATCGCGCGCCTCGAGCGCCTCGGCTTCAGCGGCGAGACGCGCGGCGAGCTGGGCGAGCCCGAGGAGCACGCTGCCGGCGCTGCCCTCGCTCGACGCCTCAGAGGCCGGACGCGACTGACGCTCGCCGGCCCGCTCTCGACGCCCGTCCCGGCGATCAGCGCTGGCGGCGAAGCGTCCGCTCGCGGCGCGCTCGCAGGAAGCGCGCGCGCAGCCGTTTGAAGAGGAACACGGCAGCTGCGGCGACGATCGCGAGCAGCACGATATTCAGCCGCCGGCCGGCGGCCGGCGATCAGCACGACCGCCCGTAGTGCAGGCCGATCGCGGGCACCAGCGCGAGGATCAGCGTGTGCGAGCGGTAGCCGCTGAGGTGCTCGCGCAGCGTCACCTCGAGGGTGCCGATCAGCGACCGCCACGATGCCCGCGATCAGCAGCGCGCAGTGCCGCGCTTCCCCTCTGGCCAGGCCGATCACCGTGCCGATCGCGCCGACGAGGATCAGCAGCTCCGACAGCGGCAGCGGATGCCACGGCGCCTGCGGGCGCTCGCCGACCGCGAGGCGGTCCGTGAGCACGCTCGCCGGGCGCGGCGGTGAGCTGCGCCTGTGCGAGCGGCCGCGCTCGCCGCGGCCCGCGCGGGCCCGCTGGCGAGCGCTCGCCGCTCGCCGGCGCCGCCTGAGCCGCCGAGCCTCCTGCGCGGCCGCGCCCTGGCGGGCGCTCGCCTTGGAGGGCCGCCGCTTGCGCGAGCGTGCGCGACCGCTCTTGTTGCGCTTGGCCACGGCGTTCAGCGGTCTTGCCGAGGTCCGCTGCGCTGCATCGACGTCGATGCTAGCGCCTATCCTGGAGCCGATGTCCACGCCCCCGATCTCCGCGCAGACCGCCCGCGCGGGCATCCCGGACAGCGCCCTGGCGGGGCCGTTCCCGGTGGGCGAGTACGCGGCCGCGCTGCGCACGAAGCTGCGCTCGCTTCGCGCGCGTGCAGCTGGTGGGCGAGCTCGTGAACCTGCGCCGTCGCGCGCGCGCGTGTACTTCGAGCTGCGCGACGCGACCGGCGCGATCCCCTGCGCGGCCTGGCGCGGAGACTGGGAGGCGATGATGCGCACGCGCCGGCGCGGCGCCCGGCGGAGGGCATGCAGATCGTCGTGGCCGGCGGCTGCGACTACTACCCGGGCAGCGCCACCTCCTCGCCCGGCTTCTCCTTCGCGGTCCGCGACCTGCGCCTCGCCGGCGAGGGCGACCTGCTGGCCCGCATCGAGCGCCTGCGCAAGCAGCTCGACGCCGAGGGGCTGCTCGAGCTGCCAGAAGCGCCTCGCCGCGGCCGCTGCTGCCGCGCACGATCGGGGTGATCACCGGCGAGAGCGGCAAGGCCCGCGACGACGTGCTCGCGGCGCTCGCCCGCCGCGGCTGGGCGGGGCGGCTGGTGTGGGGCTTCGCGCCCGTGCAGGACCGCCACGCCGCGCCGGCGATCGTGCCGGGCGCTGGCGGATCTCGCTGGCGGTGGCGGAGGTGGAGGTGGTCGATCGTCGCGCGCGGCGGCGGCTCGCTGGCGGACCTGCTGTGCTTCTGCGACGAGACCCTGTGCCGCACGGTGGCGCTGCTGGGCGTGCCCGGTGATCGCCTCGGTCGGCCACCACACCGACCGCACGCTGCTCGACGACGTCGCCGCGGTGAGCTGCTCGACGCCGACCCACGCCGCCGAGGCCGCCGTCGGCGTCGACTGCGGCGCGCGCGCGCTCGAGCAGGCGGCCGCCGCAGCGCGCCTGCGCGACCACGGCCGCCGGGCCGTCCTCTCCGCGCGCGCGCCTGCTGGCGACGCTCTCGCGCGCCCCCGCCGCGCACGTGGAGCGCCAGCGCGCGCGCCTGCACCAGCAGCTGCGCGAGGTCCGCGCGGCCGGGCGCCGGCGCGTCGAGTCACGAGCGGCGCCTCACCCGCCAGCGCGCGCTCGTGCTCGAGCGCAAGACCGACTCCTCGCTGCTCGACTGCCGCCGGCGACGCCCGCGCGAGCTCGAGCGGCTCGCGCTGGCGCTCGCCGGCCACGACCCCCAGCGCACGCTCGAACGCGGCTACGTGCTGGTCCAGTCCGCGGACGGGGAGCCGCTCGTCGAGCGCCGCCGCAGGCCCGCAGCGCGCCGAGCGAGGTCGCCTGCGCTTCGCCGAGGAGACGCGTCCGGGCGAGGATCCTCGAGCGCCGATGATGCTGCCGCCCGCGGGTGAGCAGCGATGAGCGAGCCCGGCGCTCGAGCTACGAGGCGGCCGCGGCGCGGGTCGAGGAGATCATCCGCCGCCTGGACTCCGGCGAGGCCAGCCTGGACGAGACGCTCGAGCTGGTCAGCGAGGGCAAGACGCTGATCGAGCTGTGCGCGAAGGAGCTCGCGGCGGTCGGCGACGCCCTCGAGGAGCTGCGCCTGGACGAGCTCGTCGGCCGCCTCGAAGGTGAGGCTTCGGCGTGAGCACCTGGGAGCTCCTCGCCGGGCTGCGAGTGCGAGATCGACGACTACGCGCTCGAGCCCCTCGCAGGCGAAGGTGTCGAGCGACTTCGAGCGCAAGAGCACCGTCATCCAGCCTGCGCGGCGCGGGCGAGGAGGGCGTCGGCGAGGACGTCACCTACGACGCCGTCGACCACGAGATCCTGCAGGCGGCCGGACCGCTGCTCGCGCTCGCCGGGCCGCTTCACGCTCGCCTCCTTCGGCGAGCACCTGGCCGGGCTGTCGCTGTTCCCCGAGCCGCCCCAGCGCGAGGTCTCGCAGCGCTACCGCACGTGGGCGTACGAGTCGGCGGCGCTCGACCTCGCGCTGCGCCAGGCGGGCACGCACGCTGCACGCGGCGCTCGGGCGCGAGCCGCAGCCGGTGCGCTTCGTCGTCTCGCTGCGCCTCGGCGAGCCGCCCACGCTGGAGCCGATCCGCGAGCGCCTGGAGCTCTACCCGGGGCTGCGCTTCAAGCTCGACCCGACGAGCTCCTGGGACGAGCGGCTGATCGCCGCGCTCGTCGCCACCGGCGCGGTCGACTCGGTCGACTTCAAGGGCCTCTACGTCGGCTCGATCGTCGACCAGCCCGCCGACCCGGTGCTCTACCGGCGCGTGGCGGAGGCCTTCCCGGAGGCCTGGATCGAGGATCCCGCGCTGACCGCGGAGACCGACGCGGTGCTCGCGCCCCACCGCGACCGCTTCTCCTGGGACGCGCCGATCCACTCGATCGCGGACATCGAGGCGCTGCCCTACCCGCCGCGCATGGTCAACATCAAGCCGTCGCGCCTGGGCGGGCTGCGCAACCTGCTCGACGCCTACGACTACTGCGCCGAGCACGGGATCGGCAACTACGGCGGCGGGCAGTTCGAGCTCGGCGTGGGCCGCGGGCAGATCCAGTACCTGGCCTCGCTGTTCCACGCCGACGCCCCCAACGACGTGGCGCCCACCGGCTTCAACCTGCCCGACACCCGCGCCGGCCTGCCCTCCAGCCCGCTGGCGCCGGCGCCGCTCGCACGCGGGCTTCCGCTGGGGCTGAGAAGCGCCGACGACTTCGCGCTATCGCTGCGTCGGTTTGCGCAGGCATAGCCGCTAAGGTCGGCGCCCCCGTCGAGGCTGCCCCACGGTCAAGCCTTCAATCTGCGGAGGATCTTCCGCGCGAAGGGCGTTCTCATGGCGAGCACGGGCGCCCACAGGCGATCGAGGTTCTTCAACGGCGGCCCTCGCGGGACTGCTGCTCGGCGCGCCTGCGCTGAGCGCCGGCGCCGGCCGCGGCGCGCCACGGCGGGCGGCACGCGTCCGGCCGCGGCCGCGCCGTCAGCGCGGGACGGCGCGAGCGTTGCACGTACACCTCGTACGCATCACGAGCGTGAGCTGCGTGCCCGAGCGCGAAATGCAGCGGCAACCCCCGCCAGGTCTCGATGCACGGAACGCTGCTGTTGAAGGCAGGGGTCTGAAGAGCGGGCATGGTGGTCGCCTTCCCCAAGGCCCCCGGGCCGCGCATCACGCAGCAGCTCGCCGGCCGCGCACCTGCGCCCGATCGCCTCCGGCCTGCGTGCGCGACGGTCCCGGCCAGCGCCCACTCGGGGCACATCATGATCCTGCTCAGCCACGGCGCTACACGAGCTCCTACGGGCCGATCTACGTCTACAACCACGCGCTGCACCCGCCGCCGCCGCCGACTGCCCGCCGCTCGACGCCGGCGCCGCCGCGAGCGGAGCGCCTTCGACGGCCAGGGCATGTGGATCTGGTACATGAGCGACTCCGACGGCGGCAGCGTCGCCTCGATCGTCGCCCAGGCCCACGCCGCCGGCGTGAGCACGCTGTTCATCAAGAGCTCCGACGGCTCGACCAACTACTGGAGCCAGTTCTCCGCCGCAGCTGGTGGCCGAACTGCACGCCGACGGCCTGAAAGTGTGCGCCTGGCAGTACGTCTACGGCACCAACCCGGCCGGCGAGGCCGAACTCGGCGCCGAGGCGGTGGCCGACGGCGCCGACTGCCTGGTGATCGACGCCGAGGCCGAGTACGAAGGCCACTACGCCGCCGCGCAGACCTACATCGACGACCTGCGCGCCAAGGTCGGGCCCAACTACCCGCTGGGGCTCGCCTCCTTCCCGTACGTCTGCTACCACCCCTCCTTCCCCTACTCGGTGTTCCTCGGCCCGGACGGGGCCCAGTACAACGCGCCGCAGATGTACTGGAAGGACATCGGCCAGTCGGTGGACACCGTCTACGCGAACACCTACATCGCCAACCGCATCTACGGGCGCCCGATCTTCCCGCTCGGGCAGACCTACGGCGGCGTGTCGGCCGCCGAACTGCTGCGCTTCCGCGAGGAGGCCGTCGACTACGGCGCCACGGGCGTGTCCTTCTGGGACTGGCAGGAAACGCCGGCCGCGCGGCTGGACCACGCTGGCCGCGCCGCTCGCGCCGCTGACGAGCGTCACGCCGAACACCACCTACCCGGAACTGGGCAGCGGCAGCAAGGGCGACCAGGTGCTGTGGATGCAGGAGCACCTCGCCAGCGCGATCCCCAGCCCAGGAAACGACCGGGATCTTCGGCGCCCAGACGCTCGCCAACGTGGAGAGCTTCCAGACCGCCCACGGGATCGCCGCCAGCGGCGTCGTCGAAGCCGCCACCTGGGCGGCGCTGCTGGCGCTCCCGCCGGTCGCGGTGGACTGGACCGGCGGCGGGCCGGGCGACCGAGCGGCGGACTGAGACGCGCCGGCGAGCCGGCGCTCGACCGGCCACGCCTCGACGCGTCGGCCGGCCGTCAGACGCGCTGGATCAGCGTGCCGTGCCGAGACCGCCGCCGCAGCACATCGTCACGAAGCCGATCTCCTTGTCGGAGCGCTCGAGCTCGTGCAGGAGGGTCGTGATCAGGCGCGCGCCGGTCGAGCCGAGCGGGTGGCCGAGCGCCATCGCGCCGCCGTTGACGTTGACGCGGTCCATGTCGGGGTTGAGCTCGCGCCGCCAGGCGGCGACCACCGGGGCGAACGCCTCGTTGATCTCGATCAGGTCGATGTCGTCGATCTTCATGCCGTTGCGCTCGAGGATTTTGCGCGTCGCCGGGATCGGGCCCTCGAGCATTTTCACCGGGTCACAGCCGACGGTCGTCTGGTCGACGATCCGCGCGCGCGGGCGTCAGGCCGAGCGCCTTGGCCTTGTCCGCGGACATCAGCAGCACGGCCGCGGCGCCGTCTGAGATCTGCGAGGCGTTGCCGGCGGTGATCTTGCCGTCCGGCTTGAAGGCGGGCTTCAGCTGCGAGAGCGCCTCGAGGTTGGTGTCGGGGCGGATGCCCTGGTCGGTGACGAACGTGTCGCCGTTGACCGTCATCGGCACGATCTCGCGCTCGAAGCGGCCCTCCTCGGTCGCCTGGTGGGCGAGGCGGTGCGAGCGCACGGCGAGCTCGTCGAGCTCGGAGCGGGGGATCTCCCACTGGTCGGCGATCATCTCCGCGCCGAGGCCCTGGCCGACGATGTTGTGCTTGGCCATCAGCTCGGGCGGTGAAGGCGCACGCCGAACTCCTGCTGGGTCTGCATCACGGCCGCGAACGGCAGATGGCCCATGTGCTCGACGCCCGAGCCGATCATCGCGTCGTGGACGCCGGCGGCGATCAGGGCGGCGGCGAAGTTGACGGCCTGCTGGGCCGAGCCGCACTGGCGGTCGACGGTCGTGCCGGGCGTCTCGATCGGCAGGCCCGCCTGCAGCCAGGCGTTGCGGGCGACGTTGAGGCCCTGCTCGCCGAACTGCTGGACGCAGCCGGCGATCACGTCCTCGACCTGTCGCGGCGTCGATGCCCGCGCGCTCGATGACCTCGGTGTAGGACTTGCCCAGCAGCTCGTTCGGGTGGGTGTCCTTGTAGTAGCCCTTCTCCCTGTGCCCGCGGCCGATCGGCGTGCGGACCGCCTCGACGATCACGACCTCGCGGCCCTCTGGTTGCCTCATGTCAGGAGTCCTCCTAAAGTCTGTTGCCCGGCGTTGGATGGAGGGAGACGCCGGGGCGCTCCCGAGCGATCCGGGCGCGTCCTGAGAGGATGCCCGGACCCTGCACCCCTTACTCTATCGCGGGCACCTCATCGATTGACTGGTCAGTCAGCCAGGTCGCACCCGACTCGAGGAAAGGAGCACGTGAACAAGCACTCGCGATAGCCGGCAGCGGCGCGATCGCATGCGGCCTCGCCGCGACGGCGGCCCACCACGGGCCCGTGCTGCTGCTGGCCCGCTCGAGAGACTCGGCCGAGCGCGCGCGGGCGACCGTGGAAAAGACGCTCGAGCCGGCTGGAGGCGGAGGTCGACCCCGAGCACGTGCAGATCGTGACCGACATCGCAGGCGCTCGCCGAGGCGACGTTCGTGGTCGAGGCGGTGGTGGAGGACCACGACGTGAAGGCCGGGCTGCTCGCCGAACTGGACGCGATCCTCGGCCCCGAGGCGATCCTCGCGAGCACCACCTCCTCGCTGTCGGTCGAGCGCCTCGCGCAGGCGAGCGGGCGCCCGGAGCGGTTCCTCGGCCTGCACGTGTTCAACCCCGTCACGAGGATGAAGCTGGTCGAGCTGATCTTCCCGGCGCAGGCGAGCGAGGAGACGCGCAGCCGCGCGCTCGAGCTGTGCGAGACCTTCGAGAAGACGCCCGTCGAGGTTCCCGACGTGCCCGGCTTCGTCGTCAACCGGCTGCTGTTCCCGTATCTGTTCAGCGCCGTGCGCCTGGTGGAAGAGACGGGCATGGACCCCGCGGACGTGGACACCTGCATGCGGCTCGGGCGCCGGGCACCCGATGGGGCCGCTGGCGCTGCTCGACCTCGTCGGGCTCGACGTCTCCCAGGCGATCGGCGAGACGATCGGCGAGCCAGATCCCCGCGCGGGTCGAGCCTGATCGCCGAAGGCGCGCTCGGGCGCAAGAGCGGGCGCGGCTTCCACACCTACTGAACGCTCGTTGATGCACAGAGCTGTGCGGCGCGGAATTTATCAGCGCCGACTAGTTTAGCTGCCTTGATCGACCTGGCGATACTTGTACATGCGACGTCAGAGTCGCAACGCACACCCGCCTCCTCCCAGTGCGCACGAAGTCCGGTCCGCTCCCCCCGCGGGCCGGAGGTCGTTTAACGGCCCGGCTCGCACGCGTCGGCCGCGCGGCGCGGGCACGCGCGCTCGCGGATGCGCACGGCCTCGACGCGGTTGTCGCGCACCGACTCCACGCGGATCGAGTAGCCGTCGGCGTTGACCGTGTCCCCGCGGCGGGGCAGCCGGCCGAGCTCGGCGAAGACGAAGCCGCCGATCGAGTTGTAGGCGTCGCTGTCCACCGGCAGATCGAGGCCGTAGTCGGCCAGGTCGGTGACCGCGACGTGGCCGCGCACGAACCAGTCGCCGTCGGCGAGCCTGCGGATCTCGCCGGCGGCCGGGTCGGTCTCGTCGGTGATCTCGCCGACGACCTCCTCGATGATGTCCTCGACGCTGACGACGCCGACGACGCGGCCGTACTCGTCGACGACGACCGCCAGCGAGGTGCGCTGGCGCTGCAGATCGGCGAGCAGGTCGTCCAGCGGCTTGGTCTCGGGCACGATCAGGCGCGTCGTGGACGATCGGCTCGAGTGGAGGCGTGCGGCCCCTCCTGCATGAGCTGGCGGGCGAGCTCGGAGACGTGCACGAGCCCGCGCACGCGGTCGCGGTCTTCGCTCCTCGGTCACCACCAGGCGCGTGTGGCCGCTGGAGACGCACAGCCGCAGCGCGGTCTCGACGTCCTGGGAGATGTCGATCGTGACGACCGCCGGGATCGGCGTCATCACCTGGCGCGCCTCCTGCTCGTGCAGGTGAAAGACGCCCGTCAGCATGCCCGCCTCGCCCGGGTCGATCTGCCCGCCCGCGTGGGACTCGGCGATCAGCCGCTTGAGCTCATCCGGTGAGCCGCCGCGGCGCTCGAGGCTCATGTCCACGCCGAGCAGCCGCAGGATCCGGTCGGCGACCGCCGTCAGCGCGACGATGAAGGGGCGGAACAGCACGCTGAACATCTGCAGCGGGCGGGCGACGCGCCGGGCCACGGCCTCGGCGCGGTCGATCGCGTAGAACTTCGGCACCATCTCGCCGGCGACGAGCTGCGTGGAGGCGATGATCGAGGAAGGCGAGCACCGCCGAGACCGCGACGGCGACGCCGTGGCTGAGCGGGCCGCCGAGGGCGCTCTTCGAGGATGTCGGCCAGCGCGGGCTCGCCGAGCGCGCCGATGCCGATCGAGGTCATCGTCACGCCGATCTGGACGGCGGAGATGTACTCGTTGACGTTCCCCAGCTGCTCGAGCGCGAGCGCCGCGCCGCGGGCGCCTTCCTCGCGCATCAGTTCCAGGCGCGCCCTGCGCGAGCGCACGAGCGCGTACTCGGCGATCACGAAGAACGCGTTGATCGCGACCAGCAGCGGCCGCGATGATGAGCTTGAGGCCGTTCACGCCGCCGGCGCCCGGCGGCGCGCTACTTCGGGGAAGTTCTTCGTCGTCGTTCATCGGTTGCCGACCAGTCAAACGGTAGCAAGGGCGATGGTCGATACGCGGCGAGGAAGGGCGACGCATGCGTCGGACGCGGATGGGCGCGAGGCGCGGTCAGGCAACGCGTCGATCTGGGCGGCGAGCTCGAAGTCGGCGCCGGTCAGCCCGCCCTCGGAGTGGGTTGACAGCGTCAGGCGCACCTTGTTCCAGCCGTGCACGAGGATGTCGGGGTGGTGGTTGGCCGCCTCGGCGAGCTCGGCGACGCGGTTGACGAAGGCGATCGCCGCGGCGAAGTCCGCGAACTTGAGCTCGCGCACGATCGAGGAGCCCTCGCCGCCTGCGCCAGCCGCCGATCTCGGCGAGACGCTGCTCGATCTCCGCGTCGGGGAGGACCGCCATCTCCACCGCCGAGATTAGCGCGGCCGGGTTGCGCGTACAGTCTCGCGCATGAGGATCGTGAGCCTCGTCCCCCACGCCACCGAGCTGCTGTTCGCGCTCGGCGCCGGCGATGAGGTTGTCGGCGGTCACGCACGAGTGCGACCACCCGCCCGCGGCGCGAGCTGCTCCCGCGGGTCACGCGCGACGTGCTGCCGGCCGGCCTCAGCGCCGCCGAGATCGACGAGGCCGTGCGCGAGCGCACGCTCGCGGGCGAGGCGATCTACGAGCTCGACGCCGAGGCGCTCGCGGCGCTCGAGCCCGAGCTGATCGTCACCCAGGCGCTGTGCCCGGTGTGCGCGGTCTCCTACGAGGAGGTGGCCGAGCTGGCCGGGCGCCTGCCCATCGCCCCGCGCGTGATCGCGCTTGACCCGAAGACGCTCGAGCGAGACGCCTCGCGACGTGACGCACGTGGCCGAGGCGAGCGGCCACGGCGCGCAGGGCGCCGCGCTCCTGAGGGACGCCGAGCTGCGCATCGAGCGGATCGCGCAGGCGGTCCGCAGCCCGCCGCGCAGAGCGCGGCCGCGGGTGGTGGCCCTCGAGTGGCTCGACCCCGTGTACGTGGCCGGCCACTGGACGCCGCAGCTGATCGAGCTGGCCGGCGGCGAGGACGTGCTGGGCATGCCCGGCGAGCCCTCGCAGACGGTCTCCTGGGAGGCCGTGGCGGCCGCCGAGCCCGAGGTGGTGGTGGTGATGCCGTGCGGCTATGACGCCAGCGCGCGCGCAGGCCGAGGCCGTCGCGTACGCCGATCGAGCTCGCCGCCCTCGAGGGCGCTCGGATCGTGGCGGTGAACGCGCTCGGCCTACTTCTCGCGCCCGGGCCCGCGGCTGATCGACGGGCTCGAGCTGCTGGCGGACATATTCCACCCCGGCTCAGGCGATGCCGGTGCCGGAGACCCCCGAGACCGCGATCGCGCCGAACACGCAGCCCGCTGAGATGAGCAGGCAGGCGATCAGCCCCAGCGCGGGCACGCGGCGGGCGTCGGCGGTGCGGATGCGCGAGCGCCGCCACGGCGCCGCCGATCAGCCCGCCGATGTGGTCGCCGACCGAGATGTTGGAAAGACTGAAGCTGAGGATGAGGTTGAGCACGATGAGGCCGCCGATGCCCGACTCCATGACGCTCATCGCGGCGCGCGCGCAGCTCGACGACCGCCGCCCCCATCAGCCCGAAGATCGCCCCGGAGGCTCCCAGGCTGGGGGAGGCGGTGGCGAACAGGGCGCCGAAGGCGCCGGCCAGCATCGCGGTGAAGTAGATCGCGGAGAACCTGCAGCGAGCCGATCGCCGGCTCGAGCATCCTGCCGAGCAGATACAGCAGGTACATGTTGAAGCCGATGTGCAGGAAGTTCTCGTGCAGGAAGGCGCTTGAGATGAGCCGCCAGTACTGGTCTTCGGCGATCCCCCCGCGGTAGAGCACGCCTTCTTCGATGACGGTGCCGTGGATGCTCGACCCGTACAGCGTGAACTGGCCCTGCTCGGTGAGGAAGGCGATGATGTTCACAGCGATCAGCGTGTAGGTCACGCGCGGCACCTTCGCCATGTCGCGCATGCGCACGACCTTCGTCCCCTGCTTGGAGCACTCCGGGCAGCGCATGCCGACGGGCGTGGTGGTCATGCAGTCCGGGCAGATCGGCCGCCCGCAGTTCGAGCAGGCGACGCCGGTCTCGCGCGAAGGGTGCCGGTAGCAGGTGGCCATGAGCGGCAGGGACCCTACCGGCTCGGCTTGCGCCCCAGAGCCGGCGGGCGAGCTCAGCGGTCGCCGAGCAGCTTGCGCGTCTCGCGCCCGAGATCGCGCAGGGCGCGCTCGGCCGCGGAGCCGTCGAAGGCGGGCAGGCGCACGCCGGCGACGGTGGTCTGCGAGCTTCGCCCGCGCCGGCGGGCGCGCAGCAGCACGAGCGCCGTGCCGGCCGCGCCTCCGGCTACGAGGGCCACGGCGGGCCGGGCCCAGTTGCGGGGATCGCGCATCGTCGAGAGCTCCCACGCCTCGAGCTCACCGGCGGCCATCTCGGTGATCGAGGTGAGCGTGCCCTCGAGGCGCACGATCAGATCCTCGGGCGGCTCAACGGGCGCGAGCGCTTCGCGCAAGCAGGCCCTCGAAGTTGGGGAGCGCCTCACTCATGCTCGTCCTCCACGAGAGGGTCGCCCACGAGCTCCTGCAGCTGCTTGATGGCCCTGTGGATGAGAACCTTGGTGGCGCCGTCGGAGCGGCCCAGCGCACGCGCGATCTCGCGGTTGTCCATGCCGAGGGCAAAGCGCATGATCAGCGCCTCGCGGCGGTCGTCCGGGAGCAGCTGCACCCCGTCCAGCACGCGGCTCAGCTCGTCGCGCCCCTCGACGAGCTGCTCGGTGGTGTGCGGCGCGGCGAGCGTCGTCGTCTCGTCGATCGGCCAGGACGGCTTGCGCGAGCGGTCGCGGTAGAGGTTGGCGGCGAGGTTGTGCGCGATGCGGATCAGCCAAGGCCGCAGAGGCCGCCCGTCCGACTCGCGCTGGGCGCGCTCGAAGTGGCGGTAGGCCTGAAGGAAGGTCTGCTCGGTCAAGTCCTCGGCATCGTGGTGGTCTCCCACGCGATAGTAGGCGTAGCTGTAGACGTCGCGCAGGTGGGCGCGGTAGAGCTCTGAGAACTCCGCGTCGAGCTGTGCCTTGGGCTTCTGAGGGACTGCGTCGCTCACTCATCGCACACCCTATCCCCCGGCCTTTGCCTCGCTCGGTCGCCGGCATCGCGGGTCCGCGCGGGTCAGGCCGCGCGGACCTCCTCACGCTCAGCGGCCTCCTCCTGTGCGGAGAACTCCTGCTGTGCCGGGAAGAGTTTTGATGGACGCGCCTGCGGCGCGAGGGCTGCTCGCGCGGGCGCTCGAGCTCATCGCGGGGCGCCTCGACAGCGGCCTCGCCGCGCAGCCAGGCCCACTGCAGGCTGACGCAGGCCCACACGCGCTCGGTGACCGTGGCCGCCCGCGCGGGCGAGGAGCTCTCGACGCGCGGGAACAGAAGAGGAGCCCCGACCCGCAGGCGGACCTTGCGCGGGCGTATGCGCCAGCCCCGGCGCACCTGGTCTGAGCCGAGCACGGCGATCGGGGCCACCGGAGCGCCCGTCTGCAGCGCGAGGCGACCGACCCCGCGCCGGGGGGAGCCGAGGCCCGGCGAGCGAACGCGCGTGCCCTCGGGGAAGACGACGACGCAGTCTCCGCGCGCGAGGATCGCGCGGGCGGTGTCCATGGCGGCCTCATCACCGGTGCCGCGATCGACCGGGAAGGCGCCGAGGGCGTTCAACGCCCACGCCTGCCAGCGCTTCTCGAACAGCTCGCGCTTGGCCATGTAGTAGACGGGCCGGCGCACGAGCGTGCCGATCACGAAGGGGTCGAGGAAGCTGCGGTGGTTGGAGGCCAGGATCAGCGCTCCGTGGCGGGGAAGATGCTCGCGCCCGATGCGCTGCATGCGGAAGTAGATGAGGAAGAACGGCACGAACAGCGCCCGCAGCGTCCAGTACAGGACGGGGTTCACGCCGCGCGTGAGGCTGCGCTCGCGAAAGCCGGCGAGATCCGCGGGTTGCCGCTCTGTCGAGGGGTGCTCCATGCCCTCAGATACACCGCCCCCGACGGCGCCGTTACAGTTGGCAGCAGCATCGTCGTCGCGCCGGAGTAGCTCAGCTGGTAGAGCGCCTGTCTTGTAAACAGGGGGTCAGGGGTTCGAGTCCCCTCTCCGGCCTGGCGCCCGCTCGGGCGGGCACTCGCTAGGGTTTCATTTCAAGCGCTGCAACCTGCGCGCGGCATCGGCAAACTCACAATGGGAGGAGAGAACGAGACATGCGCATCAGGACCACCGTCGTTTCCCTGGCCGCCCTCGTACTCGTGCTCGCCGGCTGTGGCAGCTCGAAAAAGGCCGAATCGACCGCGTCGAATCCGGTCACGACGGCGGCCACTACTGCGCCGACGGCCCCCGCGACCAGCTTCGCCGTGACTCTCGGGCCCTTCAAAGGGGGGTCGCCAAACGGATCCGCCCTGGCAATGATCAACGTCTATCCCCCCAAAGGTGAACTCTGCTGGCAGTTCACGCAGCTGGTGAACGTCCCCTCACCGACGGTGGCGCGCCTGTTCCGCAACTTCCCGGGGGCGACGGGCGAAGGCGGTTATTTCCTCGGCCATAAATATTCGCCCTCGGGCTGCATCAAGGTGGAGTCGGTCGTCCTCGAACTGATCGTGGACAAACCGGAACAGTTCTTCGTCAACATTCACAATCGTCAGTTTCCCGGCGGCGCGGTGCGCGGGCCGCTGCGCGGCTAGGCTCACCAAACGCTGTCTTCAACGTGCCAGCGGCCGCCTTCGTAGCGGGCTTGGATCACGCCCAAGTAGGCGGCCAGGTCTCCCTGTACCCGAACATCGGGAGCGACCACCCGGAGCCATTTATGAAGTTCCCCCCCGAGGAGGAGGTAATCACGGGGGAGACTGTCCACGCAATCGCGGCCCCCCAGCCCAGCGCGCGCGCTTGCCGTGAGGGCTTCGCAGGCCTTGCTGAAGTTGGCGGCGCTCATATCCGTGGAGAATTCTTCGACCGCCGCCTGTACACCCGCGGCAGAATGATTGCTCGCCGGTCCGGATGAGCCCGAGCCGCAGCCGGCGAGGCCGGCCGCGAGGATGGGCAGCAGGTAGCGCGCCGCCCGACCCGCTGATGCTCGCCGCCTCATAGCCCACGTCCTCACTCCCGCACCGCGCCCAAGCCCCAGTCCTCTCAGCCCAGCCGCAGGCTTACCTTGGTCCCACCCGACAGCTTCTTCTTGGCGGATGGCTTCTGGCTGACGACGACGAGCTTGCCCTGATGTTTGGAGGGCTTGCTCACCTTCCCCAGGTTGCAGTGGGCGCGATGGAGGAGAGTCTTGGCCTGGGTGAGCGTCTTTCCCTCAAGCCTGGGCACCACGCATTTGGGCGGCGGGGGGAACAGAAGCTTTGGGCGGATCCCACCGATATCGCTGGCCGCCCCCTCGGTCAGCCAGATGTTGCCGTCCGGACCCGTGGTGATCGCGTTCGGGTAGCTTTCCTGGTAGGTGGTCGAGTCTTCGCTGATTTCGCCGCTCGGGGTGATGCGCCCCACTCGGCTGGCCGACCCCTCGGTGAACCAGACATTGCCGTCAGAGCCTCCGGTGATCGCGGTCGCGCCGCTCGAGCCGAGCCTCGGGTTGGGAAGCGGGAACTCCTTGACCGCGCCGCTCGGGCTGATCCGCCCAATCGTGCTGGTCGCTCCCACGGTGAAGAACCACATGTCCCCGCCCGGACCTGCGGTTATCCCGCCCGGGATGCCTCCCGCCGCGGGCAGCGCGAATTCGGTGAAGGAGCCGCTCGGGGTGATGCGCCCGATCCTGCCGGCCACCTCGTTGAACCACAGGTCCTTTTCCGGACCCAGCGCAATCCCCTTCGGGTGGCTTGACGGTCTGGGAACCGGGAACTCGGTGATCACTCCGCTCGGGGTGATCCGGGCGATCTTGTCGGCGGAGAACTCGGTGAACCACACGTTGCCGTCCGGGCCCGCGGTGATCCCGCCCGGGTGGCTTTCCGGCGTGGGGATCGGAAACGCGCTGAAGGCTCCGCTGGGGGTCAGCCGCCCGATCATGTTGGCGCCCACCTCGGTGAACCACAGGTTGCCGTCCGGACCGGCGGTGATCGCTTCCGGGCGGCTGCCCGGCACCGGGATCGGAAACTCGGTGAACCTGGCGTTCGTGGTGATTCGCCCGATCTTATTGGCGCTCTCCTCGGTGAACCACAGGCTGCCGTCCGGGCCCGCGGTTATCGAGTCGGGAAAGCTGTGGGTCGTGGGGGCCGAGAATTCGGTGAACGGACGCACCAGACCGGCCGTCGCGCCCTGCGCGCAGAGGAGCGCCACCGCCAGCGAGAGGGACACCGCGAGCGCGCCCAGCTGTGCGCGACGACGCGCGCCCGTGTATGCACCAGCGACCCGTCCAGACGCTCTTCGCGACGATCTCAGCATGCTCCCTCAAACCGCTCCCGAGACATAAAGTTGCGCTGCGTCGGTGATCCTACAGGACGCACACGCCGTTGGCGCGCTTCGGTATGCTTTCCGCCATGTTCAAGTCACTTTGCCTGGCGAGTTCTCCGCTCCTGGCGGCGGCCGTCATTGCGGGCTGCGGGGAAACGGCGAGCACGCACAGCTCGGCGAGCGCGAGCACGGCCACAACCGCGCCTGCGCCGACAACGACGGCTGCGCCGACAACGACGGCCGCGCCGACCACCACGACTCCGCCCACCCCGGCGAAAAGCACCAAAGAAGCGGCTCCGACCACGGAAACGAAACAGCCGCCGCGTGTGACCCACGAAATAGCGACAAACATCGCGGAAAAGGTCAAGAAGGCTCTCGCAAAAGCCAAGGCCGAAGGGAAGAAGATCAAATACAAACCCCTGGAAGCGGCCGGAGTGCCCAAGAGCAAGCGATTCTCCACGGAAGTCCAGGAGCGTTTCATCTTGAGCTGCACGCGCAACGGCGGAACCACCTCGAGTTGCGAGTGCCTGCTCGGTAAGTTCGAGCTCAGCAAGGTCTCCGAACAGGGACAGGCGATAGCTGAACTGTTCTTCATGGAAACCGAGGTAAAACAGCACATCCCGTTGCCGTCAAGGATCCAGCAGCGGATCGAACAGTGTCACGCCACGGCGGTATGAGGCATGTTTGAGCGGGCCCCGCGCCGGTAGCCTCACCACTCCTGTAGCCCCCGACTGCTTCCGACTGGCGTAGGCAGCTACAGTCGGGTGCTCGCGCCACGCGGGCGGCTACAGCCGAGAGCCGGGCGCTTGGCCAGAGGGCCGCCGGAGCCGGGCGCTTGGCCAGCTACCTACAGCCGTGCGCTCGTGCTCTTCACGACCGCCTTCTTGCCCACCGTCAGGCTGATGCGGATCGTCGCCTTCTTGCGATGGGCCCGCAGCGACTTACCGAACTTCGTGAACGGCACCAGGATCTGGTGGCTGCCGGGCGCGAGACCCTTCTTGATCGTCGTCTTCAGAGCCCGGCCGCTGATCTTCACGGTTCCGGTGGTGCTCCCGATCGCGGTCGCGACGGTCACCAGCAGGCCGTTGCCGTCCAGCTTCGCCTTCGCAATCCTGACGCTCGGAGTGCAGCCCGTGACGTCGACCTTCGTGTTCTGTTTCTCGACGGCGCCGTTCTGCCCTGTGAGGACCGTCGGCAGGTTCACCGAAGGCTGTTCGCACAGAGGGTATTCGACGTTCGGTCCGAGCGCCGAGTGGGGACCCTCGGGCAGCATCAGTTCGAATGTTGAGATCGGCGAATCGGGCAACGATTCGAAGGTCGTTTTGGTGATCCCTTTTTTGATGTCCGTGAGCCCGTCGAGGTCGACCGTTATGCCTTCACCCTGGAGCACGATCTCGATGTCGGGGAAGGCGCGGTTGCCGTGGGAGACGAGGTAGGCCGGCCCGGCGAGTGGGTTGGGCAGCAAGCGGCGTGTAGGCGATCGCGTGTCCGATCACGGAGCCTTCGTCGCACGCGGCCGGGTTCGCTTCGAACACCGTGTCGACGCACGCTTTCTGGATCGTCGTCAGGCGCGAGGGCAGGGAGATCGGCAGTTCTGTGAGGCTTTTCCCGATGTTCGCGTAGGCACCCGGCGGGTAGGTGATCTTCACATCGAGGCTCGCCCCCTGCGTTTTGCTCGTCTGCCCGTTCGAGGTCGCCGTGAACGTCGGTTTGAACGGCAGGCTCGTGCAGCCCGCCAGACCGAACGGCGAGGAGACGTTTGCGCTCGCGCCCTGCGCAGCGGTGAGGGTGGCCGCGACCGATTGCGCCGAGCAGTTGGTCGGGTTGTACATGAACCCGGGCTTGTTGATCTTGACGTTCACCGACTTCAGCCTCAGCTGCACGCCATCGCACGAACTGCGGGAGCGGATCGGAGACGACCGACACCGCCGCGGTGTGCTCATCGATGTAGATCGCCGAGCGGACGACGACGTTGCCGAGGTTGAATTCGTCGTGCGGCCCGGAGACCGCGGGCGTCACGACCGACAGGCCGAACGGCCCGCCCTTGTACGGGACCGGTCAGGTAGACCCGCCCGCGTAGTACGCGTAGGGCTCGGACCCGGCACCTGCATAGGCCGTCGCCGTGCCGATCTGGCTTTCGGGACCGCACGTTCCCGCGTTCGCCTGCGCTTCTCCACACAGCGGCGTACCCGCGATCTTGCCCACGAGCCCGAGCGGCATGTGCACCGTGATGCTGGACAGGTCCTGTTCGCCGTCCTGGCGGGAGAACGTCGCCGAGAATTCGGACGGGTTGGTGCCGGCGGCGGTGGCGTTGGCACCCTCCGTGCCGGCATTGAACGACGGGCTGAAAGGCATCGTCGCCGAGCACCCTTCGACCGCGAAGGACGATTCGGGGGTCGCGTCGGCTGTGAAGGGGCTGCTCCAAGGGGTGAGATCGGCGATCGTGGTGGCCTTGCCACAGGTCTGCGGATTGGCCAGCGTCGCGCCGGGGCCGCCCTTGAGCTTAACCTGCAGCAATTCGAACGGCTGCTGGGGCTGATTCACGAAGGTCGTCGTCAGCTGACCCGTTTCTTCATTTACGGACGTCGTGCCGAAAAGCTTGACGACCACTCCGGCAGCGGGGTCCTGGGCCTGCAGGAAAAGTCGGAAGATCCTGCCGTCGGCCGCATCGTGATTCGCTTCCGTGCACGGGTTGCATTCCGGTTCACCGACGTACAGCTGCCCCTGCAGCGCGCCTCCCGGAAGCGGCGGCGCCGAGGAGGCTACAGACGACGGGACGACAACGGCGGCGCTGTCGGCGCTCACGACGTTGCCCACCACCACCTTTTCCGAGCCGCCGACCCCGATCGCCACTTCTTCTTTGCGTTTGCCCGTCACCTGGCACTGGATCACCTTGCCGACATCTTCGGAGGTGAGCATGTAGCTGCCTTCGGTCGCGTCCGCGATCGCGACGCCGTTGCGCAGCCATTGGTAGGTGAACGGTTCCGGTTCGCCGGTCCAGACGCCGCTCGCGCACGTCAGCGCGTTGCCCACCGAAGGCGTTCCGCTCGGCGCCGCGATACTCGGCGGGGCCACGGGCGGTTCGGGAGCGGCCTCCAGTTCTTTTTTCCCTTTGGTTTCACGGATAGGGAGCGTTGGTTCGTGCTCTCCTAACGGTATGGCTACAGTCTCGCGGCTCAACGCCACCGAGCTGCCAGCCGCGTTGCTGGCGGTCACGGCGCACTGCAGTGGCCTGCCTTCGTCCGCTTTCTGCACCACGTATTGATTAGCTGCGGCCCCTGCGATGATCTCGCCGTCGCGCAACCACTCATACGTCAGCTTGAGCGATTCCTTGTTGCCGTTTTCAAGTTCTTCGACTCCGGCTTCGTGCTGTTCGAGATTGCGGTGCCACGCACCGTTGCTCCATGTTCCCTGCGAGCACTTCAACACGTCTCCCGCTTTCGCGGAGCCTTCCATCGTCGGAGCGCCGCTCAGAAGTGGCGTGAACACTTCCACTGTGCCGACCTGTGATGCCGCCGGACAGTGCGCGGGATTGGCCGGTTCTGTGGGCTTCATCCCCGACGGGAGTTTCACTCCGCCGGCTTCGAATTCCGTACCCAGGCCGAAGTCGGCGTTCGTGCATGCCTGCAGCCCGTCCGCCGCGGCCGGGGAGATCGTCATCCCCGCCGGAAGCGTCATCTTGACGTCCTTGAGCTCGGGGGTGCCGTTGACTTCGCTTTCGTTGCCCTGTGGGAGGGTCAACCCCACATCGATGCCCGTAGGCTTGTCGGCCTGCTTGGTGCCCCCTTCATTCGTCGTCGAGCCAGCTTTGAATTCGGGCGGGCTCGGCTGGAATTCGAGGCCCGGGTTGAACGGGAGCGATTTGGGATGCTGTTCGCCAAGTTCGCCAGGGCAGGTGACCGCAGGATCCTGTCCCACCGTCTGGGAGACGTAGTCACTCGGTTCATACCACGCGTTCGCAAGGACGGTCCAACTGGGCGCCGACGGGCACTGCACGATGTTCGTCAGGTATGGCCTGAGGGCCGTCGGCGGCTTGCAGTAGTACCCTCCTTCTCCTGCAGGCAGCCTTCTTCCGCCTGCCGCCCCGCTCTGGCAGAACGTCACCTTGGTGCTGACGGGCTTCTGTCCCACGGCGCTGTCGCCGACCGTGACACCGTAGTCGCCGTCACTGCGCAGCTTCGCATCGAGCACGAACGGGATGCCCCCGCCGACGATGAACCCGAACTCCGCGGGATGCCCTGTGGTGGGCTGCAGGCCGTACACGAGGCCGGAGGTATTCTGGCCCTTTGCGGCTTCGGGTTCGAGAAATAGTTGCGCTTTACCGTGACTGATTTTCGGCTGTTTGCCCACCTGAGCGAAGCCCACCGCCGTCGATTCGGGACACGGTTCCACCTCGAACACCGCGATTGGGCACAGGGGCTTGTTCTGTGGATTGCCGACGAAGCCGGGCGGAAGTTCGACCTGAATTTCCTTCGCCCCACCACCCGCGGCGACGACAGCCGATTCTTCAAGCGTTCCCTCGCCGTTTTCGGAACTGGGTGTGTAGTTGAGCACGAGTTCGGTGGTTACGGCAAACGGGTGTCCGCCCGCTTCGCTGAACGGTTCGGTGAGCGTTTCCGAGAACGGATCCGGCACCTTTAGAACCTTCGCGGTGAACTTCGAGATCCCGAGCGGCAAGGCCGGCGTGACTTCGGTGCCTTCTTCCGTGGCCTTGACCGGCGGAGTGCCTTCCTCGGTCAAAGTCGCTTCATTGATAGACGGGTTGTGCGCTTTGAGCGTGACGAGCACGGGCAGCACTATCGGCTTGTAGGCCGTATTCGCAGGCAGGGCTGTCGTGTTCGTGCATGTGGCCTGGCCCGCGTTCAGGCCGCCGACGCCGGGTTCGATCGTGCATTTCCAGAAAGTCGACTCATAGAAGTCTTGCACATTGAAATCGCCGACGATCATGCCTTCCGGGAGGCGGTCTACCACCGTGACTGCGGTTCCGGCCGCCTTTGCTTCCGCGGTGCTCGTTGGCGACCGTGATGAAGTACCTGTTCTCACCGCTTTCTTGCGCAAAGGTCTTTGGGCTGCCGGTGAACGGATCGACGCATTTTTCTTCTTCTGCTTTTTTGAGTTCGGTCCCTTTTTCGCCGCCGCATTGGGAACCGTAGGCGTTCAGGTGCGTCATCGTGATGCCCAGCGCGGGAACCGCGGCACCCGCCGTTGGGACCGCGAACAGTCCTGCTGAGGCGATTGCGACCGCGGCGAGGAGGAGCCGGCGGCCACGGTCTCCAGCGAGACTCTCCAAAGCGCTCAGCATCACTTCGCCCCCTTGCGGCTCTTCTTCGCTTTGGCTTTCTTGGCCTTGGGTTTGGGGCCGTACTTCTTCCTGGCCGCCTTTTCACAGCCGGCTCGCTTCTTCTTGGGCTTGGTCTTGCACGCCTTCAGCGCCTTGGCGAGCTTCTGCTTCTCCGTCAGCGGCTTGGGCTTGGAAACGACAGCCGAGAGGACTCCGCCCAGAGCCGGACCGAGGTTTCCCTGAGCCGCCTCCTGGGTGCTCGTCGCCGGTCCGAACGGGGGGGGTTCCGAGTGTTCAAGCTGACAGGCTTCACCCGAGCATTCTCCGGTTGGGGGAGGTGGCGCGGGGAAACCGCCGTTGATGCGGGCATCGTAGACGTCCCAGAGATCATCGGTGTCCTGACCGACGAGCTGACTGGCGCTAACGAAGAAGATATCCGAGCCCGATGCCGATATGGCTGGTTCCGGTGCGGTGATTCCCTGATGTCCGTCGGAGATCAGGCTGACCGTGCCGTCATGCCACAGATACGCCTGAGGGCCGCCGTTCACGTCGTCGGCCCGCAGCTTTTCAGGCGTGGTGAAGACGATGTATTCACCGTTTGCGCTGATTGCCCGGTCGGTGTCGTTGATGGCAGCGGCGGAACCATCCTCCCCGCCGCGTATCGTGGCAATCGAAGCCCCTCCTTCTAACACCAAGTCCTTCTTCACCGTGGGAGACCCACGTCAGTTCCCCGGTTTCGAAGTCATAGCGGTAGACGGCCCCGTGGGGACCGGGGGGAGCGGGGTCGTCCGCCAGCTGCGCTTCACTGTCGAAGACGACATAGTTGCCGTCGGGCGTCGTCTGGACTTCGCGCGAGCTTTCATCGAAGTTCGCAAGTTCACCCGGGTTCCCTTTGCCCGATTCGCCCCACAGGTTCTCGTCGTGTGTGGACCCAGTGGCCAGGGTCGCGACGAACTTGAGCTTTTCCGTGACCGTGTCGTATCCGTACAGGTTGTCCTGGCCCGCCACGGGTCGCTTGCCTTCCGCGTTCAGTTCCGATTCGGGCGTGAGCGCGCCGGCCGCAACGAAGTAGATGTGACTGCCGTCTGAGGAGTTGCGGAGCACCCCTTCGACTTCCGCCCCGGCCCCTTCGGTGTGGGAACCGTAGGTGTTCGTCGTCCCTGCGGAGATCTGGATCAGCCTGTGTTGGCCGTTGGGCTCGAATTCATACTCATACAGATCCTCCTTTTCGTCGGTATCGCCGGGCAGGAGTTTCTGTTCGGTCGTGAAGAAGACCTTCGATCCGTCGGCGGAGGCGCCCTGGAAGTCGGCCGGCTGAGCCTACGCCGATTTCCGGCTGACCTTCTTCGGCCCCTGAGATCGTCACTGTTTTTTCGTGATCGATGCGGGCGTAGAGGGTCATGGTGTAGGCGCGCGGCCCGCTCGTTGGGGAGGCCTGGAAGAACACCGTGTTGCCGCTTTCGGAGATCGCCTGGTAGGCGCTCCCCTCCCTCTTCGGATTTTGGCGGTTGTCGCCGATCAGCGCACCTTCAATGTCGCCGGGCGCAGCGAGGTAGTTGAGCTCTTCGCCTTTGCTGTTGACGTTCACAAGCCTCAGTTCTTCGGAGGTGCCCGCGCCCGGCCCCGCCAGTTCGAGTTCATAGATCCCGACGCCACCACTCCCCTTGATGTCGTCGCTCAGCAAGGGGGTTTCCGGCTGGACGAAGACGCGCGACAGATCCGATGAGGCACCCAGATATCCCTGGGTTCCTTCGACAGGGGTTGCCATTCAGAGTTGTGTGGGCCGGAGTAGGGGTCCAGGGGCCAAACGAGCCGTCGGGCTGGCCCGAGCGCGTGGCGCACTCGAGCGCCTGTCCGCGTTCTTCGCCGTGACTGTAGATCGGAGTTGCGCCACAGCCCACCTGCTCGGAGCTCATATTCGGCGTGAAGTCAACGCCGAACAGCCCCGAGGAGAACGAGATATCCACCATGGAGCGTGGTGCGAACGCCGAAGACGTAGTCCACCCGGCAGATCCACGCGTCGCAAGATAGATGTTCTCGGGTTTCTGGTTGGCCCGGTAGTTCTCGGGTTCGGAGAAGTCCCCTTCTGAGAAGAACTCAAGCGAGTTGCCTTCTGCGGTTGGCAGGCCCGACCCAGGGATCCCGCTCGCGTTATGTCCCTGCTTGTAGAGCGGACTGACCATCTCATACGCACGGCATTCCGGAAGCTGCAGCGAGTAGGCCTTACCGGTGAGCGGGTTGATGTCGCTTTCCTTCTGGACCGATTCGTTGGGGCATTTGCTTTCCGCGGCCAGGGCCGGGGTGGCGCTCAGGGCGAGGGCCGTCACCGCGCAAGCCAACACACACAGCGCTGATGCGCTCGCCGATACGAGGCGGCGTGAAACCAAGGTCCTGCCGATCATTCCTACTCCCTCTTCCCGGTGTTCGCGCTGCCAACCTCGTCAGCCCCGCCGCTTTTCCGACTACACAAGATACCCCCTAGACCCCCCCGGGTCAAGAAAGTTGCGCACGTTGCACCCTGAGTTGCGGTCGGAGGATCTCGGCGGCCTCCGCTCGGCCGCCGAGGCCCCGGCGCGCACGTGTTGCATCTTGTGGCCCCGCGGCCCTGCGCCGGCGCGCAACCCATTTGTGCGGCCGATCGGCTCGAGGCTCCTCCGAGACTTGAGACATCGCGAAAGCGTCCTGACTACGCCGCTCCCACAACCCCCGCCTCAGCCAAGTAGCCCTGCACGACGAAGGGGCCGCGACATCATGTCGCGGCCCCTTGTCACATCTCTGCTACAGGCCCACCTGGGACCTGCCTGGTGTTTGCTTTATTCGACCGTCAACAGCGAGTTGGTGTTGTAGGCCTCGTACTTGACTTTACCGCTGTTCGTGCCTTCGCCACCGACCGAGGAGTGAAGTGCTCCTGTCGATGCGCCCGCGAATTCAACCGTGGACGGGGCCGCAGCGCTCGTGCCGTTGTGGCCAGGGCCGATTTTCGGTTTGAGTTCGCCCTGGAACGTCGCTTCAACGCCCACAATGTGTGGTTCGAAGCCATACGCTGTTTCGCACGTGACTAGCGCCACGATTTCGTGCGGATGCGTTTTGGTCGGGGCCGGGTAGGTGGTGAATTCTGTGAATGGTTCACCGATCGTCTCATTGAATTCCGGTGAGGTCCCGGTGATTTTGTTGGCCCAACCGAAATCACCTGCGTTTGTGATGGCGTACGACTGCAGCGGAATCCCGTCTTTGACGGCCGCTTCTTCGCATCCTACGGATTTACATTCGAAGAAGCTGGACTCCCACGTCGTGCCGACACCTGCGGTGCCGCCTTTGGGGTTTTCGGCAGTTCCTCCGCCGACGCCCCTGCAGTTGATTTCGCCGATGGCGCTTGTCTGGGACAGGTTCGTCGTTCCGCCCCAAGTGACTACCGGCGTCTTCACGCCTTCTTTCAAAAGGGAGCCACCGGACAACCAGTGACCTTCTCCTGCTGCCGCCTGCGCCGCCACGGGCATTACCGCAAAAGCGGCAACAGCGAGCAGCGGGGCGAAGCCAATAAAGAGCTTCTTGCTCATGATATGTGTCTCCTCCTGTTTGTCTTTTAGTCTGACTAAAACACTTAAAACCAAGACCCCGGCACTCAACCGAAGCCAACTACTCTGGTCGGCCACCAAGCGCTCTCCATGCCGGTTTGCACTTCGAGGCCGTTCTGGGCATTCTGCTCCCGCTCTGGCACACAGAGCGATCGAGAGGCCCCCCGTCGAGCCGCCGCCGAACTCGCATAGCCGGCGCCGACGCGCATGGGCGTTTTAGAGCAGCCGCCGCACGCTGCGCGGCAGCTCTGCCATGAGAAAGTCTTGTCTATGCGAGCTTGGCTACCTCCTCCCACTACTCGACTTCGACCGCCCCGTTCGGCGGGAACAGGTGCGGAGTTTAGCACAGGCACCCGGTCCTGTGTTGGGTTTTCCGGCCTGGAGCTCGCCCACGGCCGCGCCCTAGGCGCGTCCAACCGCCGCCCCTTCGGGCCCTCGGCGCGTCCAACCGCCGCCCCTTGTAACTGCCCCCCGTAGCGGTCGCGGGCCCGAGCATCCGGATCCGATGCGACTGCGCCATTCGGGGCTCGAGCTCGGCGATCGCGTTTACGCCGCACGAGAGGCGGGTAACCCTACCATCAACCTTGACAGTTCTCGCTGGCAACTGGTAAAGTCCCGCCGGAGATACGATCTCTCTGCTAGCAGCCGCGAGCCAAGGAGGGCTGTCAGTCTGACGAGTTCGAGGACCATGTTCTTTGGGTGTGGGTCCTGACCTGCGAGAGCGGCGTCAACGGGGGCGCATTCAGATCGATCGAAACTGGAGGAGCTTTTGATGTTTTCAGGGATGCTTTCAAGACTTGTCCGGCGTTTTGGCCTGGTCGGAGCGGTAATGGCGCTCGGCCTCGTCTACGTCGGCAGCGCTCAGGCGGCCAAAAAGGCCACGAGCTCGAACAACAACAACAACTGTTACTACTCACGCTGCACCGGTCCGACCGGACCGAGGGGACCGACCGGACCGAAGGGCCCGACCGGACCGAAGGGCCCGACCGGACCCAAAGGCGTTACCGGCGCGACCGGCCCAGCAGGCGGCGGTAGCGGCGGTAGCGGTGCGACAGGACCCACCGGACCACAGGGTGTGACGGGCGCAACCGGCCCAGCCGGACCCGAAGGGCCCGAAGGTAAAGAAGGTAAAGAAGGCCCAACCGGCCCAGCTGGCGGTGGCACCGGCAGCGGCGAACCCGGCCCGACCGGACCTGAAGGGCCTGAAGGTAAAGAAGGCCCAGCCGGAGCGACCGGAGCCACTGGACCGACCGGACCAGCTGGTGGCGGTACCGGCAGCGGTGAACCCGGCCCGACCGGACCCACGGGCCCGACCGGTGAAAAAGGCGAAAAAGGCGAAAAAGGCGAACCAGGCCCCACCGGACCGACCGGCCCTGAAGGCGGCGGCACCGGCGGCGGCAAAGGTGAAACCGGAGCAACCGGAGCCACCGGAGCTACGGGAGCCGAAGGAAAAACAGTCACCGGCCCAACCGGCCCGACCGGACCCGAAGGCAAAGGCGGCACGGGCAGCGGCGGCACCGGCCCAACCGGCCCGACCGGACCTGAAGGTAAACAAGGCCCGACCGGTCCGACCGGCAGTGGAGGTGGCACCTCCGCGTCATGCCTGACGTTCGGGGCGTCTGAGGACGGTGCTTGGGCGACCTCGCTCAGCGTGTCTGCAAAAGGACCGCAGACCGAGTCGTTCGGCGTGGCCTCATACCAGCTCCCGCTGTGCGAAAACCCACCGCTCGGAGGTACCGCGGAAACACCGATAATGACCTACAGGACCGAAAAGGAGGCCGAAACCCCTGAAAAACCATGTCTCGGAATCGTGACTGAACCAGTTGCAGAACCGGGCAACGTGTGCTTCTACAGGGGTGGCACCTTCGGCTCGCTCGAAAAGTTCGACTTGAACGCGGCATTCGCCGGGTTCCAGCCGACTGAGGGAGCCTTGACGGTGTCCGGCGTGATCGGAGAAAGCTCACCGACTGGAGAGCTCGCAGTGTTCAGGACGAGCGAATTCAATAAAGAAGGCACTCCGATTGCCGAAATCGCCAAAGCGTCATCCCTGTTCGCGGTAGGAAGCTGGGCCGTGACGGAGGGACCAGAAAAGAAATAGGAGCTACTCAAGTAGTTTCGGGATCCCCTTCCTGGGCGTCGTCTCACAGTCTGTGGGTGACGTCCAGCGGAGGTCCCGTTCAGGCGTGAGACACAGCCCCGGTTCGTTTGAACTGGGGCTGTGATGTTTAAGTGACGACGATCGCGTAATCCTCCCCCAGGGCTGAGAGGTGTAACGCCAGCGGCTCCTGGAGCCGAGCCGTTGGGCGTCGCGGAGGGTTGGCAGTCTGAACTGGCCCACCGCGGCGGTCTCAGCCGGCCCCACCTCCGTCCGGCTCGCCACCGAACGCTCGAGGCTCATCGAGCACGAGCGGGAGGCGGCGGAAGGAGGCACTCGCATCGCCGGTGCCGCCCGCAAAGAGTCGACCGTCGCACCGCCCGGCACCGAAGCTCGGGCCTACGGCCAGCTGATCGACTCCTGGCTCAAGGAAGACCTCACGGCGCCACGCGGGCGGCGACGGACGGCCAGGTGCATCTGGAACGTCTGCGCGATGAGCACGCCGTCGATGTCGCCGAGCGCACAGTCCGCGAATACGTCCAGGCTCGCGGTTCGGCGGTGTCTTCTCGCTCGGTCGCTACGACAGGCTGAGCTCGGTCATCAAGCTCGTGCCGAGCCGGTTGAAACGTCACCCCCTTTCGCCGGTTGAAAAAGAGACCCCTCTCCATCGGGGGGCCGAACCAAACACAGCGTGCGGTCGGGTAGCGGAGGTCGGTCCTGCCCAGGGGGCGCCCGAGGTCCTTGTCGCGCAGGCGGTAGCTATCGCCCTTTAGCGAGAGGATCTCGGCGTGATGCACGAGGCGGTCGATGATCGCACGGTGGGTGTCGCTCGAGGCGCCCCTTGGCTCAGGGTCGCGTGCCTGGAGGATCCGTCAGCCGAGCTTCAAGCGACCGCAGAACGCGGCGAGGTCCTCGCTGGCATGCCGTGGCCGTCGTGGATCGCTCCCTCGCCGTCCGCCACGATCGTCTCCGGCAGGGCGCCGAGCGAGGAGAGGCAGTAGCTCATGCCGTAGGCGAGGTCCTCGAAAGCGCTTTGAGAAGACGAAGACGCCGGCGGCGGCGCGAGACCAGCCGAGCTCGCAGGTCACGACAAAGCCCTTGCGGGTCTGGCCGTGGCCGACGGGGATGTGCCGTCTTGGCTCGACCAAGTCGAACTCGGCGAGCTCACCGGGACGATAGACCGTGCGCTGATATGTGCTTCGGGCACAGGATCGGGGCAGCGATCTGCTCGCGGTAGGGGTCGAGCTTCGAATCCGCCGGGGGGTCCTCCGATAGCCGGGAGGCTCAGGGCTCTTGATCGCCCGCCGGACCGTCTTTCGATCTCGGCCAGTGCGCCGTGCGATCCTCTTGATCGAGAGGCCCTGCACGAAGTGCACGCGACGGATCTCCGCCCACTGCTCCACGGCGATCAACTCCTCCTCCTGGCCTCGGCTTGGCTAACCGAGTCAGGCTGTCACCCTCAGCGGGGGGTCCATTTTTCAACCGGCGAAGGGGGTCAGTTTTCAACCGGCGGAGCCAGCCCGCGCGTCTGCGCAGGTGGCCCACTTTTCAACCGGCCAAAGTGGCCCACTTTTCGATCGGCCTTGACACGGCACGCGACGGCGTGCCCCGGCCGAAGACCCGGGCCATGGAGACGCTGATCGAAGCGCGCATTCCGCTGATGAAGCGTCTCGAGCTTTCGCGTCGAGGACAACCCGAAAGATCGCGCAGGCGATGATCGCGACCCCGGCCAACGCACCAGGATCGCCGATCGCGAGTCGTGATCCTGCTCGGGGACTCGGACACCACCGGAAAGACACACCTCGCGATCTCCCTGGCGGTGCTTGCCTGCCAGCAGGGCCGGCGCGTCGCCTGATAGCGCTGGCGGCGCTCGCGAGCGAGCTGCGGGCTGCCGAGACCCGCGGCGAGCTCGGCCGGGTCATCGCCCGCTAGCTACTCGTCTTCCAGGTCATCTAAGAGCGCAACGTGCGTGCCTCCTTGATCGTCACCACCGACCTGCCCTTCGGCAAGGCGAGAATCGCTCAGCGATGAACAAAAGAGCGCCACCTACCAGGCGCTCCGCTCCCACCCGGCCCGCCTGAAGCCCTCAACCAGAGCCGAGCATCCTGGCGGGCGCGCGCGAGCAGGCCGAGCAAGGGTGGCGCGCACCCCCGCCAGAGCCGCCGTCAACGGGCGCCGGTAGACCACGATGCGTTTCGGGAACGGACCGCAGCTGCTTGGCCATGCGGTCCTCTCCGTATCGGCCGCTTAAACACCAGAGCCCCGATTCACATGAACCGGGGCTCTGGCCTTACATCCAACCGGGGTCCTCCCCCGGACGTCGCCCCTGCTAGTGAGGCGACGCCCGGGAAGAGAGTCCCAGTACTAGTACTTGGAAGTGGCTATTTCAGCGCTCCTGCTGTCATGGCCCAACCTCCAGCTGCGGTTATCGACGATGCGGCTTTGATTTCCGCAATCGGTGTGCCTTCTTCTTTGAATTCGGTCGTCCTGAAGACGGCGCTTACTCCGTTTTCGCCGGGTTCTCCAAATTCACCCTTGGGTGACTGGAACAATCCAGCGAACTTGGCGTTTTTGTCATTTTTTTCGAGTGAGCCAAAGTTCTGGCCCCTGTAGAAGCAAATGTAACCTGGGTCGGCAACCGGTTCATTCTGGTTGCCGAGGCACGGCGCTTCTGGTTCTTCGGACTGCGGCACGGTCCTGTAAACAGGCGTGACGACTTCAATTGCACCTTCGTCCGGCGGGTTTTCGCAGAGCGGAATCTGGAATGACGCTGTCGCCAACGACTCCATCTGCGGTCCTTTGGCCGGTGAGAGCAGCGAGGTCGACCATGCACCCTTCTCTGACGTCAGAGGCGCGAGGCATGAAGCCGAGCTGCCTTTGCCTTCAGGTCCGGTTGCTCCGGTTGCTCCGGTCGGTCCGGTTTTACCTTCGGCTCCGGTTGCTCCGGTAGCGCCTTTGGCGCCTTCGGCTCCGGTTGCTCCGGCTTTACCTTCGGCTCCGGCTTTACCTTCGGATCCGGTTGCGCCAGTCGCGCCTTTTTCACCGGCTCCAGTTGCTCCGGTCGGTCCGGTTTTACCTTCTGCTCCGGCTTTACCTTCTGCTCCGGCTTTGCCTTCGGCTCCGGTTGCTCCGGTTACGCCTTTGGCGCCTTCGGCTCCGGTTGCTCCGGTTTTACCTTCGGCTCCGGCTTTACCTTCAGATCCGGTTGCGCCAGTCGCGCCTTTTTCACCGGCTCCAGTGGCGCCAGTCGCGCCAGTCGGGCCAGTTTTGCCTTCGGCTCCGGCTTTACCTTCAGATCCGGTTGCGCCTTTTTCACCGGCTCCAGTGGCGCCAGTCGCGCCAGTCGGGCCAGTTTTGCCTTCTGCTCCGGCTTTACCTTCAGATCCGGTTGCGCCTTTTTCACCGGCTCCAGTGGCGCCAGTCGCGCCAGTCGCGCCAGTTTTGCCTTCGGCTCCGGCTTTACCTTCTGCTCCGGCTTTGCCTTCGGCTCCGGTCGGTCCAGTCGGTCCGGTCGCTCCGGTCGTTCCGCTTCCAGTTCCGGTCGGTCCGGTTGCGCCTTTCGGCCCTTCTTTGCCTTCGGGGCCGGTCGCGCCGGTCACACCTTTGGCTCCTTCTTTGCCTTCTTTGCCAGCTGCTCCTTCTTTGCCGGCTGCTCCTTCTTTACCAGCGGCGCCTTCTTTACCAGCGGCGCCTTCTTTACCGGTTGCTCCGGTTGCTCCGGTCGCTCCGGCTGGGCCTTCTTTACCGGCTTTGCCTTCGCTGCCTGCGGCTCCGGTCGCTCCGGTCGGTCCGGTGGCTCCGGTTGCTCCGGCTGCTCCGGCTTTACCTTCTTTGCCTTCTTTGCCTTCTTTGCCTTCTTTGCCTTCTTTACCGGCGGCGCCTTCTTTGCCTTCTTTACCAGCGGCGCCTTCTTTACCGGCTGCTCCTTCTTTGCCGGTTGCTCCGGTTGCTCCGGTGGCTCCGGTGGCACCGGTGGCTCCGGTTGCTCCGGTGCCTCCGCCGCCGCTGCCTTTGCCATAGCATTCGGTGAAGGCTGGGAACGTGAAGCTCACGGTGTTGCTTTTGTCGATCGCAGCCGTGCCGTTTCCGGGCCTCAGCGACAGGAACAAAGGCGCAGGAGCTTCAGCAGTCGTGCTGTTGATCACTTTCGCTTTTGTCGTCGCCGCGGTGTACAGGAATGCTTCCGGGTCGTTCCATTCAGCGAGCGTTTCCGTTCCGCTGAAGTTGGTCCCCGTGAATTTGATCGTGGTGTTTGCACACCCCGTTGTCGGGGAAACTGATGTTAGATGCCACGCTGATGCAGCCTGGGCGCTGCCTAGGAACACGATCAGGCCGAGCATGCTGGCGACGAGGCTTAGACGCCCCATCAGCCGCCCAAGTGCTCGCGGTTCGGCCGTCGTGCCCTGCATGGCTTCCCTGCGCTTACGCATAAGGTCTCCTCCTGGAATACGGATAAATATGGACGTAGGTCCTCCTAGCGCCCGATGAAATCTGGACGTAGGCCCTTCTAGCGCTGGAACGCTACTGGATACGGCTCCTTCTGTCAAGCCTCCGAGGCCCTGTGACCCGGCCCGTAAAGGCCCCTGTAGACGGGTGCGGCGCGGGGCTGGGCGGCCGCTGGAACGCCCTGGCGGCATTGGAACGGCGCTCTTCCTAGCCAAGCAGGCGCAGCGGCGCTTTCCTCCAGCGCAGCCCGTTCAGGGACTGCGATCGGATGCGCTCTGTCGGATGCGCTCGATCCGTTCGCTGGATCCGCTTGTACACGCGCGCGCGAGGCGCGTCGCGCCGGCTGAGAATGTCCGCCCAGCCGTGGCGCGCCACGGCAAGAACGATTAGTATGCGCGCATGCACATCGAAACCACCACCCCAACAACCTCGGTCGTCCGAGCTCGTCGCGGAGCGATCGCCGCTGTCGTCGCGCTCGCATGCGCGGCGCTGCTCAGCGCCTGCGGATCATCCAACTCCTCGACCACCTCCACGTCGACCACGAACCTGAACACCAATCGCGTCGCGCTGTCCATCGAGCAGAGCGTTCTGGCCGAGCGCCACCTGCACGTGACGGTCACCTGCCCCGCGACGGTGCCACAGGAAAAGGGCAGGACCTTCGTGTGCATCGCCACCGGCCACAGCACCAAGACGCCCTCCGTCGTGACCAAAACGCCGTTTAAAGTCACCGTCGAAAACTCCAAGGGCTACGTCACCTACAAGGGCGAATAGCGCTCACGCGCGCCGGCGCAGCACGACCACGTGATGCAGCGCCAGCTGGCGCCGCGCAGGCGTGAGCGCCGCCTCGAGCGCTCGTAGCGCCGGCTCGGTGAAGCTCGGCACGAGCTGGCGAAAGTTCAGCCCGCCCGAGAGCAGATAGCGCACATAGCTGCCCAGCGGGAAGCTCTCGACGAGCTCGAGGCCGGTCAGCTCACGCTCGAACAGCGCGCGGTCGCGCACGAAGACGATGTATGAGAGCGCCTGGTTGGCTCCCTGCATCGGACCGGTCGCTCCGGTCTTCCACCCGGGCATCGCCTTGTCGAACTCCTCGGAGGCGAACAGCCGCGTGAACAGCAGCGAGGCCGCCGGGCCGTAATAGGGCTCGATCAGGATCACGCCGCCGCCGGGCGCCAGCACACGTTCGGCCTCGGTGAGGAACCTGAGCGGGTCAGGGAAATGGTGAAAGCAGTTCTGCCCGTAGAGCGCTCGCACCGAGCCATCGGGTAGGTCGAGAGCCTGCGCGTCGAGCACCCTGTCGAGCCCGGGCCCGGGGACGACGTCGGTGGCCAGGACCTCGGGGAAGGTGCCGGCGATAGGGGCGACGCCGGCGCCCAGCTCGATGCGCAGCCCGGGGGTGTCGGCGAAGTTGCGGCGATCGAGGCCGAGCATCAGCTCGTGACACTCTCGAAACACTCGGCGCCAGCATCGGCTTGCGGCGGAGTACCTCGGCGTGGACCTCCAGGCGGTTCGGGTCATCGACATCGAGGTCTGAGACCTCGGGGAGCGCCAGCATTCGCTGCAGCAAGGGCCCCACGCTCAGCTTGCGCTCTTGACTATCTCGATCCAGTCGAGCGGGCGCCCGCACAGCCGCGTCGCCTGCGCGGGCGACACTTCGATCATTTCGCTCGGCGGGTTTTCGCCCTGCAGCGTGATGGCGCTCAGAACGGTGAATTCTTCATCGCCGCTGCCCGGTGTGAGGTTCGAGTGCGGGTAGGTGAACACGAACGTGTGGACGCCGGCGGTCAGATAGACCTTGGCGACGTAGACGTATCCGTTGAAGCTCGACAGCTCGTCCTTGACGGTGCCGATGTGGCGGCCGTCCACGCTCACCTGAAAGCCCCGGCCGAAGCTCCCGCCGAGCCACAGTTCGTAGTTCTCCGAGCTCGCCACGGCGATGTGGGCGACGTCCTGTCCCGGGCTCGTGGCCGTCAGCGAATGCCCGCTGTCATCGTGAAACCAGGCTTCCGGCCAGTTGGTTTCATCGCCGCGCGCGACAACCGGCGCGGCGCGCTGGTAGGCGACGAGTTCCGCGTGGTCGTGCAGGGCTGTCGCGGCGAGGGCCTTGACCGCCGAGCACGGCGGCGTGGCCACCGGATTCAGCGAGCAGAGGGGTTCGGTCGGCCCCGTCTGGGCGTCGCCGCAGTAGGGCAGCTTGTTCGATTCCCCGAGGGGGACGTGCTCGAGGATCGTCCGTTCAGGCGGTTCGCTGCGCTGCCAGAGCTGGTAGAAGCGGCCCTGGTAGACGAGGTTGTAGATCGACGGCGGGCGGCTTTCCGTCGGCGAGCGCCGTGTCACGATCGAGCGGTACGGTTCGAGCGTCGAGAGCGGGAAGGAGTCGAGGTCGGCCCACGACCCCTTGGTCAACAGCGTGCCGCTGCGCAGCGGCAGGTCCACCGTGCGGTACTCGGAGGGCTCGACCGGAGCGCCTTCGCGCAGGAAATGCCGGTCGGCGTAGATTTCGTACTCGTTGATGAACGTCGGCCCCTTGCCGGCGACCAGACGGCCGATGTGCTGCAGCTCCCGCAGCGGTTCGCGCGGCGCGAGCGTCGCGTCGTGGTAGCCGAGGACGTTGGAATACAGCACGCCGCCGGCGATCGCGGCGACCACGAGGACGCCGGCCGCACCCGCCGCTCGATTGGTGCCCCAGCGGCTCCACAGCACCCCGCCGGCGGTCAAGGCCGCGGCGAGCAGCGCCGGCGAGGAGAATGCCAGCGACTTGCCCGTCACCCAGGGCGTGCCGCCGGAGAAGTGCACCACAGCGCATCCGATCAGCGCCACCGCCACATACAGCGGCACGCCGAACTGGCGCCTGCGCACGCTCAGCCAGATCGCCGCGGCGGCCGCGATCAGCGTCAGGCCGATCCACAGCGCGGTCGAGAGCGTCGGCGCCGTCAGCCGGAAGTCCCCAACCGGCCAGATGCCGGCGAGCTGGAACGCGCTCAGGGGGTGAATCAGGTTGCCGAGTTTGACGGCTGTCGACTGGCCGCTCGAGAAAAGCTGGTTGATCAGATTGCCCTGGTTGCTAAAGAAGCCCGACAGGACCACCCACACGGGAACGATGAGCACCGCGGTCATCCCGGCCAGCCAGGCGACCGATCTGACGCTCGCCACACGGCCCGGCTCAGCGCGCCCCTGCCAGAGCCACGTCCCGGCCACGGCCAGCAGCGCCGGCGCCACCCAGCCCGCCGCGCCCACCCCGAGCGTCTGGATCAGCGCTCCGGCCGCGATCGCGAGCGGTATCAGAGCCCGCCAGCGCGACGGGCGCTCGACCAGGATCGCGGCCGCGAGCGCCATCCCGAGCGCCAACAGGAAGGCCGCCGTCATCTCCTTGATCCCGCCCCACAGGCTGTAGCCGTAAAGGAGCGCCGGCTGGGCGGCGATGAACGCCAACAGGGCGCGGATGCGCGGCGAGCTGACGAGCGGCTCCATCAACGCATACAGGCACAGCGACAGCGCGGCCCCGCAACAGGCCAGGTAGGGCTGGAACACCCAGGCGATGTCGATCCCCACGAGGGCCCGGGCGACGCCCGGGAGCATGAAGGCGCCGAGCGGGTAGGTCGGGCCGACATCTCCGGTGTAGACGAGCGAGTAGGTCGACGACGGCAGCTCTGAGACCGACCGCGCATGCGACATGACGTTGTCGATGATGTCGAACCACGTCGAGGTGTCATCGAGCTTGATGAAGCCCGTGAACGTCGCCTGCCCGGAGAGCAGCACCGGGGCGCCGTAGACGAGCAGGACGCCCAGGGCCGCCAACAGCGGCCAGCGCCCGAACCGCCGCCCCGGCCAGGCGAAGATGAGGCCGGCGACCGCGCCGACCGCGACCACGGTGACGGCCGCGGGGGCGGTCGCGCTGAAGGCGGTTATGGTGCCCGCGACGACGAGCGCCGCGGCGAGCCCCATCGGCAATATCAGGGCGTCGTTCAGCCGGGAGCCGGCGGCGCGCTCGACGATCACGCCCCAACCTGCGCCGATTACGGCCAGAACGAGCGGGAACAGAACCCACGGAAGAATCAGCGACACGGTCCGCTCAGCAGTCGACGCGGGTAAGAGTGCCCGCCCGGATGATCCTTACCGGCCGCGGAATATCGCCGGTTGCGGGGTATCTTGTGGAGTGCATGGCATCTGCAGCGACCTCGCTGCGGCGGGCCCTGCACGTGATCCGAGACTACCATGAACCGCAATCTCGCCATAGTTCCAGCCCACAACGAGGTCGAGGCGATCGCCACGACGATTGACTCGATCCGCTCGGAGGCGCCCGACTTCGACATCCTGGTCGTCGACGACGGCTCGAGCGACGCGACCGCCGAGCGAGCCGGTGCGGCCGGCGCGGAGGTGCTGCGTCTGCCGTTCAACCTGGGCATCGGTGGCGCCATGCAGAGCGGCTACATCTACGCGCGCGAGCACGGCTACGACGTCGCCGTGCAGGTGGACGGCGATGGCCAGCACGACCCGAGCTACCTACACGCCCTGCTCGAGCGCCTGCGCGACACCCCCGACCTGAACATGGTCACCGGATCACGCTTTCTGGACTCCGCCAGCGACGGCTACCGCTCCTCGGCCACCAGGCGCATCGGAATCCGCGTGTTCTCGCGAGTGGTCTCGCGCATCACCGGCAACCGCGTGACCGACCCGACCTCGGGCTTTCGCATGACCGACCGGCGCGGCATCGAGCTGTTCGCGCGCGACTACCCGCACGACTACCCCGAGGTCGAGGCGATCCTTTTGATGCACTTCCACCGCTTACAGAGCTGCGAGATCCCGGTCGTCATGCGCCCCCGCCTGACGGGCTCCTCGGCGATCTCCTCCACGCAGTCGGTCTACTACATGATCAAGGTGCTGCTCGCAGTATTCGTCGGCCTGTTCCGCACGAGGCCCGCCGCCGAAGCCAAGGATGCGGATGCGAAACCGCCGGTCGTCGCAGAGCCGGAGCGAGTGACATGAACAGCGTCATAGTCAGCGCGAGCAAGGTCTCAGAAAACCTGCTGAAGCAGCGCATCGAGGTCATCGTGCTGGCCGCCGTGATCTGCTTCCTGATCTTCGAGCTGATCAGGCGAAAGCGCCTGATGGAGCGCTACGCGATCCTGTGGCTCTTGGCCGGGCTGTGCGTGCTGGTGCTGGCCCTGTGGAAGGGCCTCTTGACGACACTCGCCCACGCCGCGGGCATCACCTACCTTCCCTCGGCGCTGTTCGCGGTCGCGTTCCTGTTCGTGCTGCTGATGCTCGTGCACTTCTCGACCACCATCTCGCGGCTGTCAGACCAGAACACGATGCTCGCGCAGCGTCTCGCGCTGTTGCAGCAGCGCCTTGAACGGCAGAGCGAGAACGGCGCCAACGGGGCCGCCCCGGCCGAGGATCAAAGCGAGACCGAGGCCACGGCGCGGCGCTGAGCGGCACAGTCAGCGAAGCCACAGCTCCGCTGACAGCGCCGGGAACGCGACCGTCGATCGTGCCAGCGCGGAGACCTGATCGAGCGGGATCGGGTGAGACAGCGAGCGCAGGCTGTCACTGCGAAACGGAAGCTCAACGCCAGCCATCTCCGCGCAGCGAAGGCCGACGCGCACGAGCGCCGATGGAAGCGAGATCACCCTCAGCCGCCGCCCCTGCGCAGCGGCGATCTCTGTGGCGATCGCGCGCAGGCTCGTGGGAACCTCATGCGCTGCGAAGACGGGGCCCTTCTGGTCGGCTCGCCCGCCCGCCAGCTCTGAGACGAGCGTCGCCAGTGCCTCATCGTGGGTCACGAACAGTCGCTGATGGCCGCCGCTGATCAACGGCGCGAGCGCACGCCTCGACAGAGCGGCCACCATCGAGCCGAACAGCCCGTCCGCCCGCGCGCCGAAGACGAGGCCGGGGCGGAGCGCGATGCCGTCGCGCTCGAGCACGGCCCGCTCGAGCTCGAGCTTCGTGCGCCCGTAGTCTGAGCGAGCGCCGTCGAAGGCCGACAGCGAGGAGATCAACAGGGCTCGGCCGCCGCGCGCGGCGAGGCCGTCGAGCAGCGGCAGGCTGCCGCGGAAGTTGACCTCGCGGATCTCCTCCTCGCCGCGGCAGGAGAGGTCATAGGCGGCGTGCACGACCGTATCGACTCCGTCGAGCAGCGAGTCCTCGAGCGGCTCCGCGAGCGCATAGCGGCGCTCGCTCTGATCGCCGGGCGCCGGCCTTCGCACGAACGCGATCGCCTCGAGCCCCTCGGCGCGCAGGTGGGACAGGATGCGCCCGCCGACGTAGCCGTTGGCACCCGTCACCGCGATCATGTCTCACCCTCAGCTACAGCTCCATCCTCCTGCTGGGCGGCCGTCGCGATGCGGTAGGCGTTGGCCATCGCCGGGAAGGTGACGGTTCCGCCCGGAACCGACGGGAAGCAGGAGGAGTCAACGACGTGCAGCCGCCGCGCCGGAAAGGGCCGCCCAAGCGTGTCTGACTCGCCCGCCACGGGTCGCGAGCGCATCGGGACCGACCCCCCGTAATGGTAGCCGCCGCCGGGCGGCGCCGTCTCGGCGACCGGCGCGAGTGGAACGATCCCGATGCGTGCCAGCGAGCGCGCCAGCGCGCGCTGAAAGCGCCCGAGTATCGCGGGCGTCTGGGGGTTCAGCACGGGGTCCAGGCGCACCGAGCGGCCCTCCCTATCCCAGCTGCTGAGGATGCGGTGGGAGTCATCAGAGTGAAAGAAGCAGATGCCCACGATCAGGCGGCGGGTGATCGAGTCGAGCGCCGGGCCGACCAGCGAGGTCAGTCGCGGATGGGCCGCGCGGGCGCGCTCGCTGAGGCCGTCGTTGTAGGTGTACAGGGAGATGTGCACCGGATTGACGGTCACCGCGGGGTCCTCGAGAACGAGGAAGCTCTGCGCCAGGGTGTGGCCGGGCTCGCGCCCGGTCTGTCCCACCCGGCCGACCCAGCCGAAGGGCAGATACAGCGTCTGGCTGTCGAGGATCTCCACCTGCGCCGCGAGCAGCCCCGAGCGCTGCAGGATGACGGTGCTCGATATCGCTCCGGCGGCCAGGAACACGCGCGGCGCGCGCAGGATCATCCCCGGTCCCGAGCGAAGCGGCGTGGCCTCCACGAGCACTCCGTCGTCGCGATCGAGGATCCGGTCTACGTGCAGCTCGGGGCGGTAGTCGATCTCCCCGTCTCGGCGCATCTGCTCGATCGTCTCGGCCGCGTTGTAGATGTGCCCATAGGGACATCCATCCAGACAGTGCCCGCAGTAGGAGCAGCCGTTCTGAGGAGCCGGGTGCCCGACGCGAACGGCAAGGCGCGAGGCGCCGAAGTGGTAGCCGGCGGCGCCCAGCGCAGGGCCGTGGCGGCGCAGCCGGGCGATCAGCTGTTCGCCCGCCTCAGAGCGCAGCAGCGGTCCGTCGGGCACGCCCACGAGCGGGTAGCGCTCGGCGAGCTCATCGTCCTCGGCTGCGTAGGGCACGAACCCGAACACCGCCCGGTAGGCGTCAGAGAGCTCGGCGGCCGTGATCGGCCAGCCGCTCAGATCGCGATCGGCGTAGGGCAGGATTCCGGCGCCCCAGACGTTGCTGAGCCCCCCGATCGCATACGACGGCCGCGCCCCGACGGCGCCGTCGGCCCGCAGCTCTAGCACTCCGTCGTCGCGGAAGGCGACGTCCGAGCCGAACGAGCGCTTGTAGCCGGCCCCGCTCGTCGCCGACGCCGAGTAGCGCGTCAGCGCGACGTCGCCGGCCGGCCATCCCGCCGGCCCGCTCATCGCCATGCGCCGCCGAGCCGCCTCGCGCTCGGGCTCAAGCGCGAGCCCCGTGTCGAGGACGATCACCCGCCGGCCCGCGGCCACAAGGGCCTTGGCGGCCGCGGCTGCTGTCGGACCGGCGCCGACGACGACGTAGGGCTCGAGATCGGTCATAGTCCGCGGTCGCGATCACCCTCACCGACCGATGGCCATACGTTAGCGCCATCCAGCGGCGCGATCACGCCGGCCCCGGGCGCCGTTTTGCCCTGATCGTGCGCACGAGGCCCCACCCCGCCAGAGCCCCCGCGGCCAGCAGCGGCCCGAAGGCGGGAATCGTGTAGCGGTAGTCATAGCCGCTCGTGAAGATCGGGAAGAGGAGCAGTGTCAGCGCAGTCGCCCCGAACAACACCATGCCCGCCCGAGCGCGGCCTCTGAGCAGCCACGGCCCGGCCAGGCACAGCGCGAGCAAGACCAGCATCCACACGCCGTCCACGCGCGTGATGCGCTCCCATTTCTTCAGCGGTGAGATGTCACCGCGATGGGTGGCGTGATCGTGCGGGTAGAGCAGCTTCTGCCAGTAGGTGACGAACTGGTTCTTGCCGCTGTGCATGTCCGGCCCGTACAACAGGAACGCGATCAATTCGTTGGCCGAGTAGGACCCGAACGAGTGGCGATTGGGGTCGACGAGCCGAATCGCATCAAGCCACACTGCGTGGAGGTAGTCGAGCGGCTGCCCGAGGATCGCCGCCTCCGACCAGCGCTGCAGCTTGGACATCGCATGGGGGACTTTGGAGACCAGATAGGCGGGGCCGAAAAGCTGATAGGCACGCGAGTCCCCGAAGATGTACTCCGCCGCGCTTCGGATACTCCGCTGCGAGGGGGGAGTCGTCTGGCACAGCGCCCGTGTGCCCGCCGGCGGTGTGAACTTCGTGCAGTCCGCCCACGGCGCGACCCGCCCGTACAGGGCCCAGCTGCCGTTGGTCGTCAGGCCGCTCAGGCCGGTGGCCTGATGGCGCCACTCGACGTAGACGCCGATGCTCGCGAGCGACACCAGGAGCGAGACCAGGCCGAGGGCGATCGTCCGCCGGCTGGGGCGCCCGGCGCTGAACGTGAGCCACAGGGCGATCACGGCGATCATCGCGATTCCCGCGATGCGGTCCCAGGTCCCCAGACCGGCGCACAGCCCGGCCAGTGCCGCCCACCGCGCGCTGCTCTGCGAGGCCCGCACCGCGCAGTACAGCATCGCGCTGAGCAGAAATATGAACACGCTCTCACTGAGCGCCGAGTGCTCCATGAACAGCTCATCGCCCCCCAGCGCGATGATCGCCGCAGGCGCGAGGCCCAGCCCGCGCGGCCCACCGCAGCGGCGGACGGCCAGGAAGAAGAGCACCGCCGCGCACAGCCCGAGGGCGTGCTGGACGATGATGACCAGCAGCAGATGCGGGCTGATCGCGTGCAGCACGCGCAGGAACATCGAGTAGCCGGCCGTCCTGCCGGGGGCCGACCACAGGGAGACGACGGCACCCTGGAAGTAGACGCCGCTGTCTGAGAATCCGGTGATTCCCGGGCTCCACACGAGCAAGAACCAGATCCTCAACAGCAGTCCCACGCCGAGCAGCAGCGCGAGCGCGACGAGCACACGATCATGCAGGAGCGCCCGCAGCGCGTTCACACCCCGCGGCCGTCCGAGGGTCGCCGCGGAGAGGCTCATCTGAAGAGAGACTACGCAAGCAAACGTGCGACCGCGAGGGGCAACCGCATCGAACCCCCGCCCCGACGGTTAAGGGGATGGTCTCAAGCGGTCGGCGTGCGAGCGCGACAGGCCGATCACGCAGGTGATTCACCCACAGATTCACCCCCACAACCGATTCATCGCACAAGGAGAGGCACACATGCGTTCAGTGAAGCTTGCCCCTGCCCTGGCCCTCGCGCTGCTCGCGCTGGTGCCCAGCGGCGCAGCGGCCAATGCCAGAGCGGCCGTCAAGCACCCGAGCCCCAGCGGCCGCTGCAATATCAACATCAACGTGGCGCCCAGCCAAATCACGCTCGGCGACACTGTCGTCGTATACGGGCGGCTGCGCTGCCACCACCGCAGCGTCGCCACCCAGACGGTCACGCTCATGCAGCGTGCCGCCGCCGGGCCCGGGGGATTCGGCCCGGTCCAGACCACCAACACGGAAACGAACGGCAGCTATGAGTTCACCGTCACAACGCTGCAGGCGAACAGCTCCTTCTTCGTGCGCTCCCACGGCGCCGCGAGCGGGCGAAGGACGGTCAAGGTGGGCGCCCAGGTGACGCTCAGCGGGCCGCCGGAAGGCACGCAGCTGTTGACCGGCTCGGTGAACAAGGTGACCTTCACGGGCACGGTCGACCCGGCCGACGTCGGCGCGCGCGTGATACTTCAGCGCCAGAACGCCGCCACGGGCAACGAATGGCGGCGGATCGACCTGGGCTTTGTCACCTCGACAGGCTCCTACTCGATCACCCACACGTTCGTGGTCCCCGGCGACGCCAACCTGCGCGTTCTCGTGCGCAGTCAGCGGCGCAACGTTCCGAGTGAATCGAACATCCTCACCTACGAGATCTCCCAGGCCCAGAACCCGGCGCTGACGATCGAAGCCGCACCTGATCCGATCTCCTACACCCAGACGGTGACGATCAGCGGCATCGCCGCCGGAGCCGCGAAAGCGCCGGTCACACTCCAGGCGCACACCGCTCGCCAGCACGGGTGGGCACCGGTCGGTGAAGTCAGCACAAGCGCGACCGGCAACTACACGTTCCTCCCCCAGTCGCCGATCAACAGCACCTTCTATCGCGTGAAGGGCGCGGGCAAAACCTCAGCGGTGCTGTATGAGGGTGTGAAGGACGTCCTCACCGCCGAAGTCTCACAGACGACGATCCAGGCCGGCGAGCCGTTGACGTTCAAGGGGACGGTGGCCCCCGATCACAGCGGCCACGTGATCTACCTCGAACGCCAGAACGCCTCCGGCACGGGCTTCCACGTGGTGAAGGTGGCAACAGTCCAGTCCGGCTCGAGCTACTCGATCGCGCACAGGGTGTATGACCCGGGCACGAGGGTCTTCCGGGTCAAGATCCCCGGTGGACCGGACAACGAGGGCGCCGCGAGCCCGCCGTTCACGATCACGGTGACGCCCGGCCCGATCACAGCCCTCCTGCCGGAACCGCCGAGCAACTCCTCCCAGCCGGGCCAGGGCCAGACCTGAGCTCTCGCGCAGGCTATGGGTGGCCGCCCGCGGTCGCCCATGGCCCGGCGCGTGGCGCAGGGGCGACTCTCCGGGCTGCGAAGAGCAGCCCGGGAGTCGCTCAGGCGGCGACCGCGCGGGACTGCAGGTGCGCGCCAACCTTGCGCTTGACGCGCTGCAGCGCGTTGTCGACGGTCTTCGTGTCGCATGCGAGACGCTCGCCCACCTGCTCGTAGGAGCAGCCGTCGAGATACAGCGACAGCACCCGGCTCTCGAGCTCTGACAGAGCGCTTGAGAGGCAGCCGACCAGCGAGCGCAGCTCCTCGGAGGAGATCACCTGGTTGACGGGGTCGTGCACGGTCGGGCCGGGCAGCATCTGCTCGAGCGTCGGCACATCCTCGCCCGAGCCGGCGGGCGAGGAGGCGAACGAGACGTACTGGTTCAGCGGCGTGTGCTTGTTGCGCGTGGCGGTCTTCACGGCCGTGATGATCTGGCGGGTGATGCACAGCTCGGCGAAGTTGCGAAAGCTCGACTCGCGGTCGGTGCGGAAGTCGCGAATCGCCTTGTACAGGCCCACGAGACCCTCCTGGATGAGGTCTTCGGAGTCGCCGCCGGCCAGGAAGTAGGAGGAGGCCTTCAGGCGCACGAAACCGTGATAGCGCCTGACCAGTCGGTCATATGCAATGCGATCGCCCTGCTTTGCCAGGGCGATCAGAAAACCATCTTCAACCTTAGGTTCAGAGTTAGGGTTATGGGAGATTCGTGCCACGAGCAGGTCCTTTCTTGAGGACCACCCTGCGGGCAGCCCCAAATTTGCTCAGTGGCGCACTCCTCCCCCGGCGCCAAAGCTATGTATTCCAAGGCTTTCTTCAACCTTAGGTTCAGCGTTATGTCGGCGCGAGCCTCGCAAGTTATGAGAGCTTTGTCAAGGGCTCGCGCCGCGCTTCTGCAAGATCTCATACAGACAGCGCCGCCGCCGCCGCGCTCACGCCGAGCGACTCGATCCGCCCGCGCAGCGGCAGCGCGATCAGCTCGTCGCAGGCCTTCGCCACGCGCGGGCGCAGGCCCGTGCCCTCGCTGCCCAGCACCAGCACGACGCCCGCCCCCGCGATAGTCCGGGGCGTCGTAGGGGACGGGCTCGCGCTCGCCCGGGCCGCGCGCGGCGCTCGCCCCATAGCACCAGCAGCCCGCCCTGCGGGCTTCGGCGAGGAAGTCGGCGATGTTGCGCACCCGCGCCACGGGCAGGTGCTCGACGGCCCCGGCCGAGGCCTTGCACACCGCCGGGGTGACCTCGGCCGCCCGGCGCTCGGGGATCACCACGCCCGCCGCGCCGGCGCACTCGGCCGTGCGGCAGATCGAGCCGAGGTTCTGGGGGTCCTGGACCTGGTCGAGCGCCACGAGCAGCGGATGCGAGCCCGACAGGAGCTCCTCGGCGCTCGCGTAGGGGTAGGCGCCGGCCTCCGCGCAGACGCCCTGGTGGGCGGAGGAGCCGCAGCGGCGCTCGATCTCCGCCGCGGGGGCGATCCTCACCTCGACGCCCTGCAGCCACGGCTCGCGCGCGGCGCCCGGAGGTCGCCCAGACCTCGCCCACGCTGTGAGCCCGGCGCCCGCGCAGCGCCTCGCGGACGGGGTTGCGCCCGTAGACGATCACAGCGGCAGGCAGCTCGAAGCCCTGCGGTCCGTCGCGGACCTCCCAGCCGAGCGCGGCGATCTGATCGCGCAGGCGGTCGGCGGCGGCGAAGTCCCGCTCGGCGCGGGCGCGCTCGCGCCGCTCGGCCAGCTCGCGCACCTCCATCGGGCGCCTGCGCCGCCGGCGCGAGCAGGTCCTCGAGCCCGAGCACGCCGAGCATCTCGCGCAGGTCCTCGTCGCCCATGCCGTCGAGCGCCGCAGATGTCGCCTCGCGGATCCACTCGTTGACGACGGCCAGCGCCTCGGGCGTGTTGAAGTCGTCGCGCGAGCGCCTCGAAGAACTGCTCGCGCAGGCGCCGTGAGGGCCGGGTCCGAGGGCCCTTCGGACAGCCGCCGCCCGGCCTCGCGGATGCGGCTCGACGTTGGCCTGCGCCTGCTCGAGCGCCGCCTCGGAGAAGGCCAGCGGCTGGCGGTAGTGCCCGGAGATGAGGTACATCACGACCGTCTCGCGATCCGTAGCGCTGCGAGCACCTCGTGCAGCGGGGCGATGTTGCCGACCGACTTGGCCATCTTCTCGCCGGTGAACTGGATCATGCCGTTGTGCATCCACAGCCGCGCGAGCTCCTGCCCGCGCGCCGCGCGGGTCTGGGCGGCCTCGTTCTCGTGGTGGGGGAAGAGCAGGTCAGAGCCGCCGCCGTGGATGTCGAAGCCGACGCCGAGCAGGCTCTCGGCCATCGCCGAGCACTCGATGTGCCAGCCGGGGCGCCCCGCCCCCCAGGGCGACTCCCAGACGGTGTCCTCGCCCTCCTTGTGGGCCTTCCACAGCGCGAAGTCGAGCGGGTCCTCCTTGCGCTCGGCGCCCTCCGCCTCCTCGCCCTGGTCCATGTCCTCGAGGTGGCGGTGCGAGAGGCTGCCGTAGTCGGGGTCCGAGCGCACGCGGAAGTAGACGTCGCCGTCCGCGGCGTAGGCGTGGCCGGATGTCGACCAGCGTCTGCGATGTAGTCGATGATCGGGCCCATCGTCTCGGACGCCAGCGGCTCGTGGTCGGGGCGCCCGAGCCCGAGGGCGTCGGTGTCGGCGCGGTAGAGCGCGGTCATCTCCGCCGCCAGCTCGGCGCTCGGGCGCCCCTGCGGCGCGCGCCGCGTCGTAGATCTTGTCGTTGACGTCGGTGATGTTGATCACCAGCGTGACGTCGAGGCCCTCGTGCTCGAGGAAGCGCTTGAGCAGGCTGAAGACCACGAACGGCCGCGCGTTGCCGATGTGGATGCGGCTGTACACGGTCGGCCCGCAGGCGTAGATGCCGACCGCTGCCGGGGTCGCGCGGCTCGCAGCGGCGCAGCTCGCCGCTGCGCGTGTCGTGGAGACGGATCCTGCGCATTGCGCGGGCAACCCTAATCAGTCGCGGCGATCGAGGCTCGCGACCGCAAGCGCCGCCGACACCCTCGCCGCGGCCGACGAAGCCCATCCCCTCGCCGGTGGTGGCCTTGACGTTGACCCGCTCGATCTCCAGCCCGAGCGCGTCGGCCAGGCGCTCGCGGATCGCCGCGCGGTGGGCGCCGAGCTTGGGCGCCTCGATCACGACGGTGCAGTCGACGTTCACGATCTCGAAGCCCCGCCGCGATCACGCTCGTGACGACCGCTCGCAGCAGCTCGATCGAGTCGGCGTCCCGCAGCGCTCGTCGGTGTCGGGGAAGTGCTCGCCGATGTCGCCCAGGCCGGCGGCGCCGAGCAGCGCGTCGATCACCGCGTGGGCCAGCACGTCGGCGTCGGAGTGGCCTCGAGGCCGCAGCTCGTGGGGGATCTCGACGCCGCCGAGGATGAGCCTGCGGCCGGCGGCGAAGCGGTGGGAGTCATAGCCGATCCCGGCCAGCGTCATCGGCTCGCCTCGGCCGCCGATCGGCTCCAGCCGGCGCTCGCGCCGCTCGAACACGCACAGCTCGCTCACGCCCAGCTCGTCGAGCAGCTCGAGCGCCCGCTCGTAGTCGGCGCCGACGTCCTCCGGGCGGTGGGCGTCGCTGGAGAGCGCCACCGGCGCGCCGGCTTCGAGCGCACATCTCGAGGAACGCCGGCGCCGGATAGAGCTCCTGCGCGCGCTTGCGCAGCCCGGCGGTGGAGACCTCGACCGCGATCCCGAGACTCGGCGATCCCCTCCATCGCCGGCTCGTAGTAGCGGCGCAGGTCGCCCGCGGGCAGCGGGCGCTCGCCGCCCCAGATCTTCACCAGGTCGGGGTGGGCGAGGATGTCGAACAGGCCGCTGCGCGCGGCCTCGCCGAGCGTCTGGAAGTAGCGCCGCCAGATCTCCTCGGCGCTGCGCCCGCTGTCCCAGACGCTGTAGTCGTCCATGTCGACGGCGCCCGTCGCGCAGGAAGTGCACCGAGCCGACGACGTAGTCGAAGTCGCGCGCCTCCAGCAGGTTGGCCATGCGGTCCTCGCGCCCGGCACGAAGTCGGCCTCGATGCCCAGCCGCAGGTCGGTGCTGCTCGCGCACGAACGCGCAGTAGGCGTCGAGGTCGTCGTGGGCGTAGCGCTGCCAGAACGGATGGCGCCAGACCTCGAGCGCCTGCGTGAAGCGGTAGACGTGCTCGGAGACGCCCAGCTCGGCGATCCCGCGCTCGCTCGGCCGCCTCGCGGTAGCGCTCGGCGTTGGCCTCGGTGAAGCTCCTCGGCCGCGGTCGCGTCGACGCTCGTCGGGGCGCAGGTGCAGGTGGTAGTCGGTCAGCATCCGCGGCGCGATTCAAGCAGAGCCATCGCCGCAGCGGCTCGTCAGGCCGTCCGCGGCGCGCCAGCAGCAGCTCGGCGAGCGCGCAGGTCGAGCGGGGTGGTGACCTTGAGGTTCTCCGCGGCCGGCCGCCACGACCGCCACCCGCCCGCCGCCGCGCTCGACGAGCCAGGCGTCGTCGGTGGCCTGCGCGAGAACCTCCTCGGGCACGTCGAGCGCCCGCTCGAGCGCCGCGCGGCGGAACACCTGCGGCGTCTGCACCGCCCACAGCTCGCTGCGGTCGAGCGTCTCGACGCACGGCGCCCGGCTCGCCGGCGCGCTTGACCGTGTCGGTGACGGGCGCCGCGGCGATCGCCGCCGTCGAGGCTCGGATCGCCGCCGAGCGCCGCGAGCACGCGCTGCAGCGAGCTCCGCCGTCACCAGCGGGCGCGCGGCGTCGTGGACGAGCACCGGCATCGCCCGGGTCCGCCGGCCCCGCCGCCGCGAGCGCGAGGCGCACCGAGTCCGAGCGCACCGCTCCGCCGTCCACCGCGATCGACGCCCGTCGGGCGCGCTCGTCGCCCGGCGGGCAGCGCGACCACGATCTGCTCGATCCCGCGCACGCCGCAGAGCGCGTCGATGCTCCACTGCATCATCGGCCGCCCGGCCAGCTCGACGAGCGCCTTCGGGCCGCTCGCGCCGAGGCGCTCGCCGCTGCCGGCGGCCACGATCAGGGCGATGATCATCGCTCAGGGACTTCGCGCACGCGGCGCTCAGACCACGTGGCCGTGCCTGCCGCGTGCGCGAAAGCCTCGGCTACTCGGCCGCGGCATCGCCATCTGGCTGGTGGCCGAGTCGGCGAGCAGCTCGTCGAGGTAGCTCTCGGCCTCTTCCTCGTCCTTGTCGAGCGCGTACATCAGCTCGGAGGCGAGGATCTTCTTGGTGCGCGTGAACATCTGCTTCTCGCCGGTCGAGAGGCCCTTCTCGCTCTCGCGCAGCGAGAGGTTGCGGACGACCTCGGCGAGCTCGTAGATGTCGCCCGTCTTGATCTTGTCGCGGTTGTGCTTGAAGCGGCGGTTCCAGTTCTTGGGCATCTCCGAGACTTCGTCGCGGAGCACGTCGAGCACTTTCTTGACCGTCTCCTCGTCGATCACCCTGCGCAGTCCCGCCAGGGCGGCGTTCTCGGTGGGGACCCGCACCGTCATGTCGTTGTGGAGGATCTTGATGGTCAGGTACTCGCGCCGCTCGCCGAGGATCTCCATGTCCTCCTTCTTCATCACCTTGCCCGCGCCGTGGTGGGGGTAGACGACGTGGTCGCCGAGCTCGAACTCGATGTACTCGACCTCGCGCGTCGACTCGAGCTCGCTCGATCAGCGCTGCTTCGTCAGTTGCTTGTGCCGGAATGGTGTCCTCCTTCGTCGCGGCCGACCGTTGTGGCGGCCCTTGATTCAAGTCTGTAGGTAGCGGTCCACGAGGTTGATCTCCTGCAGCCGGCGCAGGCCCTCGCGGATGTCCTTCGCCCTGATCTCGCCCACGCCCTCGACCGCCTCGAGCTCCGCGTCGCTGGCGGCCAGCAGCTCGTCCAGCCCGCCGAATTCGCTGACGATCTGCGCGACCACCAGCTTCGGCAGCCGGGGGATGCGGCCGAGCACGCGGTAGCCGCGCGGCGCGACCGGGTAGTCGAGCGTGTTCAGCTTGCGGTCGTAGCCGAGCAGCTCGGCCAGGCGCCCGAAGTCGAGCAGGTCCTGGTGGGCGAGCCGGCCGATCTCCTCGAGCGCAGCCGCGAACGCCTCGTCGGAGTCGCTCGGCCAGGTAGTCGCGCACGAGCGCCGCCTTCTCGGCCGCGGTGCCGACCATCGTCTCCTCGAGCTGCATCTCGATCAGCCGGCCCTCGCTGCCGAGCTCGACGATGTAGCGCTCGATCTCGACCGCCATCCGCGTCACCAGCTCCGAGCGCTGGAGCACCGTCAGCACGTCGTGCAGCGTCGCGCCGCCCTCGAACTCGAGCGCCGTCAGGCGCGTGGAGACCTGGTCCAGGCGGGTGCGGTACTTGTCGAGCGTGGCGAGCGCCTGGTTGGCCTTCGCGAGCACGACCGGGATGTCCTCGAGGATGTACTTGACGCCGTCGACGTACACCGAGACGACCTCGCGGCGCTGGGAGATCGCGATCACGAGCGCGTCGGTCTGCTTGGAGACGCGCTCGGCGGTGCGGTGGCGGGTGCCGGTCTCGTGCGAGAGGATCGTCGGGTCCGGCATCAGCTGGACGTTGGCCATCGTGATCTTCGTGGCGTTCGCGTTGAGGATGATCGCGCCGTCCATCTTCGCGAGCTGGTAGAGGAACGCGGGCGTGTAGTCGATGTCGAGCTTGATGCCGCCGGAGTTCAGGAAGCTCGAGGTCTTCGGGCTCGCCGATCACGATCAGCCCGCCGGTGCGGGCGTGGAGGATGCTCTCGATCCCCTCCCGCAGCGCGGTCCCGGGCGCGATCATCTCGAGCGCCTTCATCAGCCCCGGATCCGGTCTTACCTCGCTGTCGAAATCTTCGCCGGATCGCAGGGCCACGATCCCTCCATTCTAGGACATTTAGCCGTTTCCTTAGCCGCTCCTGACGGCGTCCCGGCGGGGCGCCGTACGCGCAGCGGCGCGTCAGGCGGCGGCCCTGGCCGGCCGGCGCCGCGTCCGCGCGGCAGCGCGGCCGCGAGCGCCTCGCGCAGCGTGGCCGACCTCGCAGGCCCCGCGCACCGCTGCCGGCCGGCGCGATCACGTCCTCCAGACCATGCTTGGCGGCCTCCTCCAGGCGCCGCTCGGGGTGACCGACCCAGCGCAGCTCGCCGGTCAGGCCGAGCTCGCCGAAGCACGCCCGCGGGGCCCCCCGCAGCGGCACGCCGCGGCTCGCGCTGGCGACCGCCAGGGCGACCGCCAGGTCGCACGCCGGGCTCGTCCACGCGCACGCCGCCGACGACGTTCACGAACACGTCCGCGCCGCCGGTCGCACGCCGCCGTGGCGGGCGAGGATCGCGAGCACCAGCGCCAGGCGGTTGCGGTCGAGGCCCGAGACCACGCGGCGCGGCTGCTCGAGCTCCGAGGGCGCGACCAGCGCCTGGACCTCGACCAGCAGCGGCCGGGACCCCTCCATCGCCGCCAGCACCACGCTCCCGGGCGCGCGCGTGGCCTCGGCGACGAAGCGCGCGGAGGCGTCGAGCACCTCGACCAGCCCGCCCTGGCGCATCTCGAACAGGCCCGCCTCGTTGGTCGAGCCGAAGCGGTTCTTCAGCGCCCGCAGCTCGCGGTAGGGGCGCTCGCGCTCGCCCTCGAACTGCAGCACGCAGTCGACCAGGTGCTCGAGCACGCGCGGTCCCGCGAGCGCGCCCTCCTTGGTGACGTGCCCGACGAGGATCACCGCGATGCCCTGCGCCTTGGCCAGCCCCATGATCCGCGCGGCGACCTCGCGGACCTGGCCGACCGAGCCGGGCGCGCCCGAGCAGCTCGGCGGCGTCAGCGTCTGCACCGAGTCGATCACGCACGCCTCGGGCGCCTCGAGTCGAGCGTCTCGAGGACCGTGTCGAGGTCGGTCTCGGCGAGCACCGGCACCTCCAGCGCCGGCTGGCGGCGCCGGATCCGAGCCGCTCGGCGCGCAGCCGCACCTGCTCGGCCGACTCCTCGCCGCAGACGTAGAGCGTGCGGTGCCCGGCCGTCGAGAGGTGGCCGAGCACCATGTTCGTGAGCGTCGACTTGCCGATCCCCGGCGAGCCGCCGAGCAGCACCAGCGAGCCCGGCACGAGGCCGCCGCCGAGCACGCGGTCGAGCTCCCCGATGCCCGTGGACATGCGCCTGACCGCGGTCGCGCCGACGTCGCCGAGCGGGCGCGGGCCAGCCGCGCCTGCGGCGCCGTCGCCCGCTCCCGCCGGGCCTGGCCGCCGCTGGCGGCGGGGCGCCCCGCCCGGCGCGAGCCCCTCGGCCGGTCTGGACGCGCTCCTCGACGAGCGTGTTCCACGCCCCGCAGCCCGGGCACTGGCCGTGCCACTGGGCGCTGGAGCGCCGCACTCCGAGCAGACGTGGATCGTGGCGCGCGAGGCATCCTCGCAGCCTACGAGCGTGGGGACGGCTGGCAGGGCCCCGACGCAGATAAGGAGCGAAAACCGCTCGACCGGTGCCACGGTCAGACGATCGCTACATGCCATTGCATACGTCGACCGATCACAGGCGGAGTCACGTGCCTGTGACCACAGCCGTGAGACACGCATGCGAGCTCGCACGCCGCAGCGCACGAGTCCGCGCCGTCCGCGGCAGGCCGCGCGCGCGACGCCTCGCCGCTCCGTCGCTCGGAGGCTCGTCGCCCGCGGGCGGCGCCCTCGCCCTCGGCCTCCTCCGCGCCGGCGCCTTCGGCGCCGACGCCGACGGGGGTCTTCTGCTTCTTCGGCTCGACGATCGTGAGGCGCACCTCGCCCTCCTCGCCCTCGGCGGGGTCGACCACGACGGTCGCGCCGGGCATCAGCTGCTCGCGCAGCACGAAGTCGGCGAGCGGGTCCTCGATGTAGCGCTGGATCGCGCGGCGCAGCGGCCGCGCGCCCATCGCCGGGTCCCAGCCCTTCTCGACCAGCAGGTCCTTGGCGTCGTCGGTCAGCTCGAGCTGCAGCTCGCGCTCGGCCATCGACTCGCGGATCCGCAGCAGCAGCAGCTCGACGATCTGCTTGATCTCGTCCTTCTGCAGCTTGTGGAAGACGATCACGTCGTCGATGCGGTTGAGGAACTCGGGGCGGAAGACCTTCTTCAGCTCGCCCATGATCCGGTTCTTCATGTCCTCGTAGGTGATGCCCGTCTCGTCGTCGGAGACGGCGAAGCCGAGCGGCGTGTTGCGGGCGATCTCGGCCGCGCCGATGTTCGAGGTCATGATCACGATCGCGTGGCGGAAGTCGACCGTGCGCCCCTGCGCGTCGGTCAGGCGGCCGTCCTCGAGGATCTGCAGCAGGATGTTGAACACGTCCGGGTGCGCCTTCTCGATCTCGTCGAGCAGCAGCACGCTGTAGGGCTTGCGCCGCACGGCCTCGGTCAGCTGGCCGCCCTCGTCGTAGCCGATGTAGCCGGGAGGCGAGCCGACCAGCCGCGAGACGGCGTGCTTCTCCATGTACTCGGACATGTCGATCCGGATCATCGCGTCGTCGTCGCCGAACAGGAACTCGGCGAGCGTGCGCGCGAGCTCGGTCTTGCCGACGCCGGAGGGGCCGAGGAAGATGAACGAGCCGGTCGGGCGCTTGGGGTCCTTCAGGCCGGCGCGCGAGCGCCGGATCGCCTTCGAGATGACCTCGATCGCGGGGTGCTGGCCGATCACGCGCTTGTGCAGTTCGTCCTCCATCCGCATCAGCTTCTGCGTCTCGGCCTCGGTCAGCTTGAACACCGGGATGCCGGTCCACATCGAGACGATGTCGGCGATCTCCTCCTCGCCGATCGACGGGCCGCTCGCCGGACTCGCCCGATTCCCACTCCTGCTCGAGCTCGCGTTTCTTGTTCGTCAGCTTGCGCTCCTTGTCGCGCAGGGCCGCGGCCTTCTCGAACTCCTGGGCCTCGATCGCGGCCTCCTTCTCGCGGCGCGTGGTCTCGACTTCGTCCTCGAGCTCGCGGTTGGCCGGCGGCGAGGTCATCGACTTGATGCGCATCCGCGAGGCGGCCTCGTCGATCAGGTCGATCGCCTTGTCGGGCAGGAAGCGGTCGGAGATGTAGCGGCTGGCCAGTTCGCCGGCGGCGCGCAGCGCCTCGTCGGTGATCTGCACCTTGTGGTGCTGCTCGTAGCGGTCGCGCAGGCCCCGCAGGATCTCGACGGTCTGGTCGATCGTGGGCTCGTCGACGCGGATCTGCTGGAAGCGGCGCTCCAGCGCGGAGTCGCGCTCGAGGTACTTGCGGTACTCGTCGAGCGTCGTCGCGCCGATCGTCTGCAGCTCGCCGCGGGCGAGCGCCGGCTTGAGGATCGAGGCGGCGTCGATCGCGCCCTCGGCGGCGCCGGCGCCGACGAGGTTGTGGAGCTCGTCGATGAACAGGATGATGTCGCCGCGCTGGGTGATCTCCTTCATCACCTTCTTCAGGCGCTCCTCGAACTCGCCGCGGTACTTCGAGCCGGCGACCAGCGCGGCCAGGTCGAGCGTGTAGATCTGCTTGTTCTTCAGCAGCTCGGGCACCTCGGAGTTGGTGATCCGCTGCGCGAGGCCCTCGACGACGGCGGTCTTGCCGACGCCGGGCTCGCCGACCAGCACGGGGTTGTTCTTCGTGCGCCGCGAGAGGATCTGCATGATCCGCTCGATCTCCGTCTCGCGCCCGACGCACGGGTCGAGCTTGCCTTCGGCGGCGAGCTTGGTCAGGTTGCGGCCGAACTGGTCGAGCAGCTTCGAGGACTTCTTGCCCTCGCCCGGGGCCGGCCCGCGCCGGAGCCCGAGCCGCCGCCGGACTGGCCCTGGCGGCGCCCGCCCGGGCCCGGAGAGCATGCGGATGACCTCGTTGCGGATCTTCTCGGAGTCGGCGTCGAAGTCGAGCAGGATGCGGGCCGCGACGCCCTCGTTCTCGCGCACCAGCCCGAGCAGGATGTGCTCGGTGCCGATGTAGTTGTGGCCGAGGCTCAGCGCCTCGCGCAGCGCGAGCTCGAGCACCTTCTTGGCGCGCGGCGTGAACGGGATCTGCCCGGAGGTGACCTCCTCGCCGGAGCCGACGATGCGCACGACCTGCGCGCGCACGCGCTCGACGGTGATGTCGAGGCTCTCGAGCACGCGTGCCGCCAGGCCCTCCTCCTCGCGCAGCAGCCCGAGCAGGATGTGCTCGGTGCCGATGTAGTTGTGCTTGAGCGTCCGCGCCTCCTCCTGCGCGAGAACGACCACCTGCCGGGCCCGTTCTGTGAATCGCTCGAACATCGTGTAGTTCCTTCCTGCGAGGACGGTGCCTGCTGTTATGTGGTGGTGTTCCGGCCTTGTGGGCAGTCTACCAACAGGCCAACGGGGCCCGTCGAGCTCATCGTCATCCGGGGCCTGCGCCTTGATAGCAGGTCGCCCGGAGCCATCGTAAAGGCAGGCGCAGCGCCAGCCGGGGCGCCTGCAGTGCAGGGCCCGCGGTCAATCGCGCATCGCCGGAAACAGCACGACCTCGCGGATCGAGTCGCTGCCCGGTCAGCAGCATCACCAGCCGGTCGATGCCCAGGCCCACGCCCGCCGGCCGGGGGCATCCCCTGCTCGAGCGCCTCGACGAAGGCCTCGTCGTAGGCTCGTCTCGGCCTCGCCGGCACATCCAGGCGCCCCTGCGCCTCGAAGCGCAGGCGCTGCACGTCGGGGTCGATCAGCTCGCTGAAGGCGTTGGCGATCTCCATGCCGCCGGCGAACGCCTCCCAGCGCTCGACCAGCCCCGGCTGCGAGCGGTGCTCGCGCGCGAACGGCGAGAGCTCGACCGGGTAGTCGAGCACGAACGTCGGCTGGCTGCAGGGCGGGCTCGACGAACTTCGAGAGCAGGTCGTCGGCGAGCTGCGCCCAGCGCGCCCCGCTCGATGTGCATGTCCGGCAGCCGCGCGCGGCGATCTCCGCCGCCAGCGCGTCGACGTCGCGGCTGCGCGAGCACGTCGATCCCGGTCGGCCTCGCGCGATCGCGTCGCTGAAGCTCGACGCGCCGCCAGGGGCGCGTCGAAGTCGAGCTCGCCCGTCGTAGGCGACGGCGCGCGGCGGCCGCGGCGCACGAGCTCTTCCAGGCGGCGAGCCTCGTCGTCGTAGTCGGCGTAGGCCTCGTACCACTCGACCATCGTGAACTCGGGGTTGTGCTTGGTGCGAGACGCCCTCGTTGCGGAAGTCCTTGCCGAGCTCGTAGACCCGCTCGAGGCCGCCGACGATCAGGCGCTTGAGGTACAGCTCGGTGGCGATGCGCAGGTACAGGTCGCGGTCGAGCGCGTTGTGGTGGGTCGTGAAGGGCCGCGCCAGCGCGCCGCCGTAGAGCGGCTGCAGGACCGGCGTCTCGACCTCGATGAAGCCCTCGCTCGTCGAGGTAGGCGCGCACCGCGCGAGATGATCCGGGCGCGGTCGATGAACAGCCTGCGGGTCGTCCTCGTTGGCGATCAGGTCGAGCTCGCGCCGGCGGTGGCGCGTCTCGACGTCGGTCAGCCCGTGGTGCTTGTCCGGCGGCGGGCGCAGCGCCTTGGCGAGCACCAGAAAGGCGTCCACGCGCAGCGAGAGCTCGCCGTGGCGGCTGCGCAGCGGCGCGCCGTCGACGCCGATCAGGTCGCCGAGGTCGAGCGAGCGTCAGGCGCTCGAAGGCCTCCTTGCCGAGCACGTCGCGCGCGCGTGCAGCTGGATCTTGCCGGTGCGGTCGACGAGGTCGAGGAAGGCCGCCTTGCCGCCCCCGCGCCGCGCGGCGAGCCGGCCCGCCACGCGGTGGGCGTCGTCGGTCTCCTCGCCCGTCTGCAGGTGCTCGTAGGCGGCGAGGACCGACTCGATCGGCTCCGACGCCGGGGAAGGAGTAGGGGAAGGCGCCCGCGTCCGGACTCGCGCAGCCGCTCGGCCTTCGCGCGGCGCTCTGCGATCAGCTGCGGCAGGCCGTGCGCCGGCCCTCGTCCGGCTCCTCGGTCCCGCCCATGGTGGCGAGACTACTTGAGGCCGACGTCGATCTTCGTGATCTTCAGCTTGCGCGCGGGGCCGCGCGGCACCTTCACCGCGACCGTCTCGTTGCGCTTGCGCCCGAGCAGCGCGCGCCCGACGGGCGACTCGTTGGAGAGCTTGTGCTCTTCGGGCTTGGCCTCGGCCGAGCCGACGATCGTGTACTTCACCGACTTGCCGGTCTTCTCGTCTTTGACGTGCACGACCGAGCCGACCTGGACGACGTCGGTGGACAGGTCCTTGGCCTCGATCACGGTCGCCATGCGCAGCTTCTCCTGCAGCTCGCGATGCGGCTCTCGAGCATCGCCTGCTCGTTCTTGGCGTCGTCGTACTCGGAGTTCTCGGTGATGTCGCCGAACTCCCGTGCCTCCTTGATGCGCTCGGCCACCTCGCGCCGCTTCTCGGTTGAGAGCAGCTCGAGCTCGTCCTTGAGCTTCTGTCAGGCCTTCAGGGGTGAGGATGACGTCCTTCGGCATATGACGCCTCGTTCGCGGGTTGGCAGTTCGACTGACGACAGGAAAATCCCCGCTGTCAGGCGGGGAATGCCGCAGCCGCGTGGGGGCTTCAGCGAGCGCAGCAGTATAGCGTGGCCCGAGCGCCCTGCCGTCGGGGCCGAATGCGCCCCCGCGCAGGGGCTCAGAGGACCACCGCGACGCGGCCAGCGGCGCGGGTCGAGGCAGCGCTCGCTTGCCTCGCCCCACGGTCGTCGGCCGCCTGCAGCGAGGCCTGCAGTCTCCTCGAGGTGCCGGCACCCAGGGTCAGCCGCTGCACGTACCAGGGGTAGAACTTGCGCAGGTAGCGCGCCGCGCGCTCGGCGCCGAGGTGCTCGACGGCGCGGGCGATCGTCCAGTCGAGCTCGGCCAGGATCTCCGCCGGCGTCGGCTCGGTCGCGCTCCGCCGAGCAGCTCTGCGAACAGCCACGGGTTGCCGAGCGCCCCGCGCGCGAGCATCACCGCCGCCGCGCCGGTGCCGTCGAAGGCCGCGCGAGCGCTGGCGGCGTCGTCCAGGCCGCCGGTCAGGATCACGGGCGCCGGCAGCGCCTCGACCAGGCGCGCCGCCAGCGCGTAGTCGGGCACGCCCTTGTGCTGGACGGCGGCCGAGCGCGGGTGGAAGGCGATCGCGGCGACGCCCGCCTCGTCCACGAGGCGCTGCGCGAGCTCAAAGCCGCTCGTGATCGCCGGGCGCAGGCCCGAGCGCAGCTTCACCGTCACCGGCAGCGCGCCTGAGCTCGCCCACCGCGCCCGCGCACGGCGGCCTGCGCCACGGCGACGCGCGCGGTCGGGATCGGCCAGCAGCGCCGCTCCGGCGCCCGTCTTGCTGCACCTTCGCCACCGGGCAGCCCATGTTGATGTCGATCGCGTCGGCGCCCACGCCGCGCCACGTGGGCCGCGGCCGAGCGCATCATCGCGGGGTCCTCGCCGAACAGCTGGATCGACACCGGCCCGCCCGCCCGCTCGCGCGGGTCGATGCGCAGCATCTCCGCGCAGGTCTTGACGTTGCCGTAGTGGATCGCGTGCGTGGAGACCATCTCCGAGACCGCCATGCCGGCGCCGTAGCGCTTGGCCTGCAGGCGCACGAACCAGTTGCCGATCCCCGCCAGCGGGGCGAGCATCACGCGGTTGGGCACCTCGAGCGGGCCGAGCATCCAGGGGTCGTTCAGGGAGCGGCCGGTGGCCACCTCTCCAATTATGAACCGGCCCGGCGCCCGAGTGTCAGGAGTTGCGCTCGTGCAGCAGGCGCAGGCCGGTGAGCGTGAGCAGGTCGTCGACCTCCTCGATCTCCTCGGTGTAGGGCACGACCAGCGGCGCGAGGCCGCCCGTCGCGATCACGTCGGCGCGCTCGGCCGAGCTCGTCGTACAGGCGGCGCAGGATCGCGTCGATCGCGCCCGCGTAGCCGAACACGACGCCGGAGCGGATCGCGTCGATCGTGTTCTTGCCGATCACGCTCCTGGGCGGCGCGAGGTCGACCTTGCGGCAGCCGCGCGCCGCGCTCGGAGAGCGCTTCGAGCGAGATCTCGATGCCGGTCATCAGCGCGCCGCCGAGGTACTCGCCCTCGCGCGGAGACGACATCGAAGGTGGTCGCCGTGCCGAAGTCGACGCACACTGCGGGGCCGCCGAAGCGCTCGCGGATGGCGACCGCGTTGACGAGCCGGTCGGCGCCGATCTCGCGCGGGTTGTCGTAGCGGATCGCCATGCCCGTCTTCGTCCCCGGCCCGACCGCGTGCATCTCCTGGGCGAGATAGCGGCTGGCCATCGCCGTCCACTCGGGCTCGAGCTGGGGCACGGTGGAGGAGACGATCGAGGCGTCCAGCTCCTTGAAGCCGTATCCGCGCAGCTCGAGCAGGTTGCGCAGCGCGGCGCCGAGCTGGTCGGCGGTCGACTGGCGGACGGTCGCAAAGCGCCAGTGCTCGAGCAGCTCCTCGCCCGCGAAAGGCGCCGAAGTGGGTCTGCGTGTTGCCGACGTCCACGACCAGCAGCATCGGCGCAGCATTATGCTCGGCCTGGGCGATGCGCACGCCTGGACCCCAAGTCGCTCGGCCAGCACGTCGACCGCCTGTACCGCGCGGCCTGGGCTTTGTGCGGCTCGCGCGAGGACGCCGAGGACCTCGTCCAGGAGACCTTCGCCCGCGTGCTCCAGCGCACCCGCGTGCTGACGGGCGACGATGAGCTCTACTACCTGATGCGCGTGCTTCGCAACACCTTCCTGACCAGCCGCCGCACAGCCGGGCGCCGGCCCCAGACGGTCGCCACGCTCGAGGACGTGGCCGCCGCGGACCCGCGGCCGATGGGCCAGCCCCAGCAGGCGCTCGAGATGCAGGAGGTCTACGCCACGATCGCCGAGCTGCCGGAGGACTTCCGCATGGCGCTCGTCGCCGTGGACGTGCTCGGCCTCTCCTACCGCGAGGCGGCGCGCGCGCTGCACGTGCGCGAGGCGACGATCACGACGAGGCTGTTCCGCGCCCGCAAGCAGGTCGCGGGGCGGCTTCTGCCCGATCCGCGATCCCGGTCCGGGCGAGCCGACCCGCCCGGCGCCCGAGCCGCGGGCGCCCGAGCCGCGGCGCGCTCGGATCCCCCCAGCGGGAAGAGAAGGGCCCCAGCGGAGTCCTAGGAGGTAGGCGAACATCATGAGCGAGCCCCGTCCACGCAGCGAATCAGAGCTGGTCGAGTTTGTGCGATCCAGTGACGTGCGTGCGCCCGATGAGCTGCACCGCAGGGTGGACGCGCTGATCGACGCCCGCTCCGAGCACCCGCGCAGGCGGCCGTCGACCGGCGGCGGCGCTCGCAGCGGGCGATCGAGGCTCGGCCTGGGCCTCGCCGGGGCGATCGCTGCGGCCGCTGTGGTGGCGCTCGCGATCGTGCTCGGGCAGGGCGGCGGCGGGCCCCCACGCTCACCCTGCGCGAGGCCTCGGCGCTGACCCTGAGCGCCGCAACCCAGCCCGCTCCCGGCGAGAGCACGAGCGACCGCGGCCATCTCGCGGCCGCGGTGGACGGCGTCGCCTTCCCCTACTGGGAAGATCACTTCGGCTGGCGCTCGACAGGCGCGCGCAGCGACCGGCTCGCCGGGCGCACCGTGACGACGGTCTTCTACGCGGACGCGGCCGGCCGGCGGCTCGGCTATGCGATCGTCTCGGGCACGCCGCCGCCGCGGCTGAAGGGCGGCACCGTGACCTGGCGCAGCGGCGTCTCCTACCGGCTGCTCAGCGAGAACGGCACCCGCGTGATCAGCTGGCTGCGCGACGGGCACCTGTGCGTCGTGGCCGGACGCGGCGTCGATGACGCAACGCTGCTGCGCCTGGCCAGCTGGGCCGACAGCAGCGCGAGCGCCTCCTGATCAGGCGGCCCGGCCACTCGGCAGCTCAAGCGGCGGGCCGGCCCAGCGGACGCCCTCATCGACCGCCAGCGCCGCCAGCGCATCGGCCAGGCGCTCGCCCGAGGGCGCACGCAGTCTCGAAGTCGAGCTCGAGCGCCGGGATCAGCACGAAGCGGCGGCTCAGCAGCTGCTCGTGGGGCAGGCGCATGCGCTCCTCGGCCAGCTCGAGTCGCCCAGCAGGAGTATGTCGATGTCGATCGCGCGCGGGCCGTGGCGGGGGCCCTCGCTCCTACGACCGAGCTCGAGCTCGAGGCGCTTGACCGCGGTCGAGCAGCTCGAGCGGCTCGTGCGCGCTCTGCATAAGGACGCAGGCGTTCAGGAAGCTCGGCTGATCGAGCACCTCGCCGACCGGATCGGTGTCGTAGGTGGACGAGCAGGCGGTGACCGCCACCCCGGCGGCCGGCAGGGCCTCGACGGCCGCCTGCAGCTGCGCGCGCCGATCGCCGAGGTTCGAGCCGAGTCCGAGCAGTCCGGCGCGTGTCGGGCATCGCGCGCAGAAGCTAGCGCGCATCCTCCCCGCGCGGGCTCAGCCCTCGGCTTCGCGCCAGACCTCGACCGAGACCTCATCGACGGTGAGGGCGATCGGGGGCTCGGGCTTGCTCGCCTTGACCCACACGCCCTCCAGGGCGTAGTCGGCGAGCAGCCGATCGGCGATCGTGCTGCACAGCCGCTCCAGCGTGTTGTGGGAGCGCTGCTGGGCGACCAGCGCCACCAGCTGGCAGACCTCGGCGTAGTCGACGGTGTCCTCGATCGAGTCGGTCACCGTCGCATCGGTTTCGCCGACGTCCAGGCGCAGGTCGAGCACCAGCCGCTGGCCGACCTCGCGCTCGGCCTCGCTGACGCCGTGGTGGGTGTACAGCGACAGGCCGGTGATCTCGACGGTGACCGACTCGACGGTCTCCTCGCGATCGTCGTCTGAGTCTCGGCCTCTCGCCGTCTAGCTCCTCGGAGTCCGTCGCCGTCTCCTCGTCGCCGTCCATCGCCCGCCCAACGTAGCAGCCGCCACCGCCAGCGCGTCGCGCACCGGCGCCACGTCGTGGACGCGGAAGACGCTCGCGCCGCGCTCGAGCGCGAGCACGTTGGTGGCGATCGTCCCGGCAGCCGCCGCGAGGCCTCGATCGGCCCGCCGCAGCCCTCGGGCGCCGGCCGAGCAGCCGGCCGAGGAAGCTCTTGCGCGAGGTGCCCGACCACGAGCGGGCGCCCGAGCGCCGTGAGCTCATCCAGGCGTCGAGCAGCTCGAGGTTGTGCGCGACCGTCTTGCCGAAGCCGATGCCGGGGTCGAGCATGATGCGCTCCTCGCGCGATGCCCTCGCGCACGGCGAGCGCGAGGCGCTCTGCGAGGAACGCCCTGACCTCGTCCACGACGTCGCCGTAGCGCGGGTCCGCCTGCATCGTGCGCGGCTCGCCGAGCATGTGCATCAGACAGCATTCCGCGCCGCTGTCGGCGACCACGGAGGCCATTCCGGATCGCCGCGCAGCGCGCTCACGTCGTTGACGAGGCTCGCCCCGGCTTCGAGCGCCGCCCGCGCGACACTCGCCTTGGAGGTGTCGATCGAGATCTCGCCGCGATGCCGCGCCCGCGGCCAGCGCCCTCGATCACCGGCAGCACGCGGCGGAGCTCCTCCTCGCCGCGAGACGGGCTCTGCGCCGGGCCGCGTCGACTCGCCGCCGACATCGAGGATGTCGGCGCCCTCGCGCCAGCGAGCCGCTCTGCGTGGCGCGATCGCCGCGGTCGCGTCCAGATACAGGCCGCCGTCGGAGAACGAGTCCGGCGTCACGTTGACGATCCCCATCAGCGCGGAAGCCCGGGGCTGGCAGAGATGGCAGGGCCTGCGCGGCTCGGCGCCTCAGGCCAGCTCGGGGCGCTCTGGGTCTGCGCCCCGCAGCTCGGCGGTGCCGCCGGCCAGGCCGGGGCGGGGCATCGTGCGCGGCGCTTCGCGCTCGGCGCGCTCGGCGGGCGCGTTCGGCGCGGGCAGCTCGGGCCCGGGCTCTGACTTCTCCTCGACACCGAACACCTCCTCCTCGCTCTTGCCGGCGAGCAGCGCCAGGAACTCCTCCTTCTCGATCGTCTCGCGCTTGACGAGGATCTCGGAGATCTTCGTGAGGTCGTGCTGGTGCTCGGTGAGGATCGCCCGTGCGCGCTGGTGGGCGGACTCGATGATGCGCCGAACCTCATCGTCGATCTCGCGCGCGATCTCGTCGGAGTAGTCGGGCTCGGTGGAGAACTCGCGGCCCGAGGAAAGGCTGGCCGTGGTCGTGGCCGAACACGCGCGGTCCGAGCTTGTCGCTCATGCCGAAGCGCATCACCATCTGCTTGGCCGTCGCGGTCACCTTCTCGATGTCGTTGGAGGCGCCGGTCGTGATCTCGCTGAAGACGAGTCTCCTCGGCGGCGCGCCCGCCGAGCGTCATCGCCATCGTGTCTTTCAGCTCGGCGCGCGTGGTCAGGAAGCGGTCCTCCTGGGGCATCGAGATCGTGTAGCCGAGCGCCTGGCCGCGGGAGATCACCGAGATCTTGTGGACCGGGTCGGAGTGCTCGAGGAAGTGGCCGACGAGCGCATGGCCCATCTCGTGGTAGGCCGTGATCAGGCGCTCCTTCTCGCTCATCACGCGGGTCTTCTTCTCGGGGCCGGCGATCACGCGCATGATCCCCTCCTCGAGCTCGTCCTGGCCGATCTCGCGCTTGCCGGTGCGGGCCGACAGCAGGGCCGCCTCGTTGATGAGGTTGGACAGATCGGCACCGGTGAAGCCGGGAGTCTGCCCTGCCAGGGCGTCGATGTCGATCACCTTCGCAAGCGGCTTGCCGCGGGTGTGCACCTCGAGGATCTTCGCCCGCCCCTTGCGGTCGGGCCGGTCGACGGCGATCTGGCGGTCGAAGCGCCCCGGGCGCAGCAGCGCCGGGTCGAGGATGTCGGGCCGGTTGGTGGCCGCGATCATGATGATGTTGTCCTTCGCCTCGAAGCCGTCCATCTCGACGAGCAGCTGGTTGAGCGTCTGCTCGCGCTCGTCGTGGCCGCCGCCGAGACCGGCGCCGCGGTGGCGCCCGACGGCGTCGATCTCGTCCATGAAGATGATGCAGGGGCTGTTCTGCTTGGCCTGCTCGAACAGGTCGCGAACGCGCGAGGCGCCGACGCCGACGAACATCTCGACGAAGTCAGAGCCCGAGATCGAGAAGAACGGCACGCCGGCCTCACCGGCGACGGCGCGCGCCAGCAGCGTCTTGCCGGTGCCCGGCGGCCCATACAGCAGGACCCCCGTCGGGATCCTCGCGCCGAGCGCCTGGAACTTCTTCGGATTCTCGAGGAATTCCTTGATCTCGTGGAGCTCCTCCACCGCCTCGTCCACGCCGGCGACGTCGCGGAAGGTGATCTTCGGCGAGTCGGCGGACATGCGCTTGGCGCGCGACTTGCCGAACGACATCACTTTCGAGCCCCCGCCCTGGACCTGGTTCATGAGGAAGATCCAGAAGCCCAGGAAGATCACGAAGGGCAGGATGTAGGTGAGCAGGCTCAGCAGCGCTGAGCTCTTTTCCGATTCGACGTTGTAGGCGACGCCATAGGTGCGCAGCTCCTTGAACAGTTCGGGCGCGGCGTCGTCGATGAAGCCGACTTCGTAGGTTTCTTTGTTCCTCAGCTTGACTTCGAGCGCTTTGCCCTTGTTCTTCAGCTCGAGCGATTTGACTTCGCCCTTCGGGATCTCCGTGGCGGTCAACGTCTGATAGCTGTGCGTGCGGTGGTTGCTGGTCCCCGGGTTGACCAGTTTCACAGCCAGAAACGCCAGCACCACAACGATGAGGATCGGGAACGCGGCGCTCTTGAAGAAACGACTCATAGCGAGATCCTGGGGCTCCTGGCACCCTCTGAGGTTATGGCCACCAGGCCCCTAGCGTACCATGGGTAATCGCCCATTACGGCTATCGACGGGCCGCGTGCGACAGCGGCAGATGCCCGGCAGATGCCCTCAAACTAGCGGTCGAGCACGGCCACGAAGGGAAGGTTACGGTGGCGCTCGGCGTAGTCCAGGCCGTAGCCGACGACGAAGCGGTCGGGAATCTCAAAGCCGACGTAGCGCGTCGGCAGATCGACCTTGCGCCGCTCGGGCTTGGTCAACAGGGCGCACACCTCGAGCGTGCGCGGATTGCGCGAGCCCAGGTTGCGCATCAGGTACTGAAGCGTGAGCCCCGAGTCGACGATGTCCTCGACGATCAGGACATCGCGGCCTTCGATCGACACATCGAGGTCCTTGAGGATGCGCACGACACCCGAGGAATCCGTCGCCGAGCCGTAGGAGGCCACCGCCATGAAGTCGACCTCGACCGGGATGTCGATGAAGCGCATGAGGTCTGAGAGGAAGAACACAGCCCCCTTCAGAACGCCCACGAGCAGGAGCGTGCGACCGGCGTAGTCGGCTGAGATCTCGGCGCCCAGCTCGACCACCCGGCGCTGAAGGTCATCGGCGGCCACGAGCACCTCTCCGACGGCGGGCTCGGCTGCGACGCGCGCGGGAGTGGCCACGCTGCTGAGTCTAACCCGAGCGAGGCGGAAGCCTCTTCATCGACAGCACGCCGCCCTCGATGACCGCGCCGGCCCGGCCGCCGACGTGCAGCTCGGCGGAACCGCCGCGGCGGTCGAGCGCGAGGATCTCCTGCACGCGATCGCCCGCCTGGGGGACGTAGGCGCCGGTGGCATCCTCGGCCAGCCGCACCACGACGAGGCGCGCGAGCGCCGCCGGCATCTCGGCCAGGCGGGCGATGGCAACGCCGCGGCGCCCGGCCAGCTCGGCCGCCACGAGCCCGTCCAGGAGCTCGGTCTCCTCGCGCAGCAGCAAGGCGGTCCTCAGCACGTTCGACTCGGCCGCCGGATGCACCGCGCGCAGCGCCGCCACGAGCCCCTTGCGCACGCGCGTGCGCGCGTACAGCTCTGAGTCGTTGCTCTCGTCATCGCACCACTGAAGCCCCCGCGCTTCGCAGTAGGCGCGCGTCTGCTCGCGCGTCACGCCGAGCAGGGGGCGGATCAGCCGCCCCTCGCCGGCCGCCATCCCCTGTAGCGCCCGCCTGCCCGGCGAGGCGGCGAGGCGATACAGGATCGTCTCCACCTGGTCTGAGGCCGTGTGCCCTGTCGCGACGAGCGCGTCGGTGCCCTCGGCCATCCGCTGGGCGGCGCGATAGCGCACATCCCGAGCCCATGCCTGCAGGTTGCCCGTGCCGGCGGCGCCGGAGCCCTGTGCACGCTCGAGCCCCTTCTCGCGCACGACCTCGAGATCGACCCCGAGCTGCCCGCACAGCGCCACGCAGTGGCGCTCCTCGACATCTGCCTGCTCTCGCAGTCCGTAGTTGACGTGCAGCGCGCGCACGTCCCCCGGCTCGCACAACGCCACCGCCACGTCCAGCAGGCACACCGAGTCGCGGCCTCCCGACAGCATCGCGACGACCGGGCGGTCCTGGGCCAGAAGGCCTCCGGCCCGAACCGCCTCGCGGACCTCCTCGGCGCCCATCGCGCGCCTACCGCTCGCGCGCCGAGGCGATGAAAAGCTCGGTCGGCTCTGAGAACCCCTTCAGCCCGACCTCGCCGATACGGTCGAACTCGACGCCGTTCGCACCGCCGGCGACGTCCACGACGGGGCGCGTCACGAGCACCTCGCCGCCCGCCGCCCGAGCGACCACGCGAGCCGCCTGATTGACGTCGCGCCCGTAGTAGTCGCCGTCGCGGTAGAGCGCCTGCCCGTAGTGGATGCCGATGCGCGGCGGCGGCTCGCCGTCCTCGATCTGCGATTGCAGCTCAACTGCCCATCCGGCCAGCGCGGCCGGATCGGAGCCCACCACCATCACCTCGTCGCCGAGCGTCTTGATCACCCGCGCGTCGAGCGGCAGCGTCTGTTCGACCGCCTCGACGAACCGCTCGACGGCGCCGACCGCCTCCTCGTCTCCCCGCTCAACGGTCAGGCGCGTGTATCCGGCGAGATCGGCGAACGCGATCGCGACCCTCAGGCGCCCGGCCTCGATCGCGTTCGCGCTGAGGTCGCTCGGGTCTGACTCCATATGGCCGACCACGTCCTGCTCGACGAAGTGGGCCAAGAAGCGCCCGTGCAGGTAGGTCATCAGCGGCGCCGCGAACGGCAGCACTTCGCGGGTCAGGCCCTCCATCTCCTCGCCGATCTCGACGCCCGGCACGCCCTCGCGCATCAGCGGCTCGTGCACGTACAGGTGGAACAGGCGCACCTCGGCGTCGGCGATCTGGGCGAGCGCCTGCCCGTACACGCGCAGGATCTGCAGGTATGCACCGGCCGGGAACCCGGCGGCGAGCATCGCCGCGGCGTACTTCATGATCTCGAGGTCTTCGTCTGAGACGGCCTCCAGCGACAGCGCGCTCAGCCCCATCGTGGTGAACATCCGTTCGATCAGCTCCGGCTTCAGCCCGACCTCCTGGGCGGCCTCCTCGAGCGTGTAGCGGCCCTCCGATCCGCTCAGCAGGTTCTCGATCGGGCCGACCGCGAGGCGCCCGGAGTCGCTGGCCTGCTTGATCTCCTTGAGCGTGTGCCCGCGCGCGCGCAACCGCGCGATGACGCGCACGTAGGCCACGGCTGCGGGCGTCCAGCGGCCTTCGAACCCCGGCACCAGGTCCCTCTGGACCCACCGCGTCACCGTCGCCGGGGAGACCCCGACGCGCGCCGCGACCTGCGCGAGCGTCAGCTCGCCGGGCGTGCTCACGGGATCATCTCCGGGCTTGGCCACTCAGGCGCGCGGAGAGGAGGGCTTTCCCATGGAGCGCAGTCTAAAGTCGCGGGCCGTGTCGCACAGCGCCCCCCTGCACCTGCGCCCGACAACCGAGCTGGCCGAGCGGGTGCTGCTGCCGGGCGACCCCGGGCGCGCGCTGGCGCTCGCCCAGTCGCTGCTCTCAGAGCCGCTCATGTTCAACCACCACCGCGGCCTGTGGGGCTACACCGGGGCCGCATCCGACGGCGAGCCGCTCACGATCCAGTCAACCGGCATGGGCGGCCCCTCGGCGGCGATCATCCTCACCGAGCTGATCGCGCTCGGCGCGAGGCGGGCGATCCGCGTCGGCACCTGCGGCGCGGTCGCAGCGGGGCTCGAGCTGGGCGCCCTCATCGTCGCGCGCGAGTCGATCTGCGCCGACGGCACATCACGCGCCCTGTGTGGGGCCGAGCGCGTGAGCGCCGACCCCTCCCTCACCGAGGCACTGATCTCCGCCGCGCCCGCGGCGCACTCAGGCACGATCGTGAGCGTCGACCTGTTCTATGAGACGGGCGAGCAGCGCTCGAGCCACGAGGCGCTGGCCGTCGAGATGGAGGCCGCTGCGCTGTTCTGCGTCGGAGCGCGCGCCGAGGTCCCGGTCGGCTGTGTGCTCGCCATCTCAGACACGTTCGAGCCAGGCGGCCAGCGCCATCGCATCGATGACGAGGCGCTGCTCGAGGCCGCCGAGGCGATGGGCGCCGCCGCCGCCGCCGCGCTCGCAGCCTGAGCGCCCTCGCGCTGCTCTGCGCTCAGTGCTTCTTCGGTTTCGATTTGCCCGTCGCGCGGCGACCGCCCGGCTTGGCCTGAGACCCGCCGGAGCGGCCCTTGGCGTTCTCGCGAGCGGCGGGCTCCTTGGCCTGGGCGCTCAGCCTGTCCGTGAGCCGCCCAAGCTGCTCCTCGATCGCAGCCAGGCGCTCCTCGACGGCGCTCGGGGAGAGCGCGCGGTCAAGGCGCTGGACCCCGTCCTCGATGCCCTCCAGCCGGTGGGAGACCGCGCGCAGCCTGCGCGTCAGCCGTTCGATGTCGGCGGCCGAGGGGATGTTCAGGGCCCCCATCGCCACCTCCTGGGCCTGGGCGGCCTTCTCGCGCGCGTCGAACGCCCGCCCGATCGCGCCGGTCAGCAGGGGGTTCTCGAGCAGGTCCGACAGCGCCCTGCCGAGCCGATCCTCGGTGCTGCCGCTGAAGCGGTCGCGCAGGTTCCTTGCGGCGTTGCTCGCGTCGGACATCCACTGCTCCTGATGGTCGTTCTCCAGGGAGCCCTCACGGGCCCGGGCCGCTGCTCGGTCGAGGGCCCGGGAGAAGGATACGGTGCAGAGGTGGCCGAGCAGCTGTTCCTGTTCATCCAGCTGGAGTTCCCGTGGGCGCTCGGGCCGCCCGACGGGCGCTATCTGCTGCGCGCGCTGCTCAACGCCGAGCCCGAGCACGTCGTCGTTCTGAACACGCTGGGCGCACAGCGATCCTCTCGCCGCGCAGCGCGCCGGCAGCGGCGCATGATCAAGCGCCCGGCGGCGCGCCCGCCAGCGACACCGGAGCCGGCCACCGTGGCCACAGCGCGGGCGACGATCGTCGATCCGGTCTCCGTCTCGGCCGAGCGCCAGGCACAGGCGTGGCTCAAGGACCTCGACCCGGGGCGCGACGTGGGCGCCGCCGTGGCGGTGCTGAACCGCCTGCTGCACACCCATCGCATCGCCTCGGCGGACCCCTACATCCACGAGGTCTCGCCCATGCAGGCGCTCGTCATCAGGGCCGGATGGGGCGAGGGCGAGCAGGTCGCCTACGGACGCTGGCTGCACGCGCGCGAGCTGCCGGCTGCGACCAGCGATCACCGGCCCGGGGGCTCTGGGAGCAGAAGGCGGCTGCCGGGCAGCCGCCGGACCGCGGCGCTTCGCCCCGAAGAGCGCCTCGCCGAGATGCTCGCGGCGCGCGGCGCCCCCCTCGTGTGCGAGGACCTGACGCTGCGCGCGCGGCTCGACCTCGACCAGGGCCGGGCCGCCCACGCCGCGATCGAGCTGGACCGGGCGCTCGCCGTCGCGCTGCCGGAGCTGCGCGCCGAGGGACGCCAGGACCTCGCGCTTCGCATCGACGAGCTCGAGCAGCTGCGCGGCGGCGTCGCACAGCAAGCGCAGGCGGCCATGCCCGGCAGCGAGTCCTCGCTCGAGCCGGATGTCGTGCGCCACGCGCTCGAGCGCCTGGAAGCAGCGCTCCGCGCGCGCACGGCGGCGGGTCTAGGCTAGAAGCCGGTGGACCCCTCGACCACAGCCATCGGCACTTGGAGCGGCGGGCGCTTCATGCACTTCGGCGAGCCCCTCTCGGACGAGCGCATGAAGGCGCTGTTGCGGCCCGGGGACGGCATCGACACGGTCATCACGGCCGACGCCTATGGCGCCGGCGAGGCCGACCGGCTGCTCGGCGGCGCCCTTCGGGGAGTTGACCGCGACAGCTACTGCCTGATCGGCGCGATCGGGCACGACTTCTACGCGGGCGAGCGCGACGGCGCCAAGGGCTTCCCCCGCTTCACGGACCCGGCGCTGCGCGGGCCGGGCGAGTACGGCGACTACATCCGCACGGCGACCGAGCGCAGCCTCGAGCGCTGCGGGGTCGAGCGCTTCGATCTGCTGATGCTCCACAATCCCGATCGCATCGGCTATTCGAGCGCCGCCGTGTGGGACGGGATGCGGGCGGTCCGCGAGGCGGGGCTCACGCGCATGCTCGGCGTCGCACCGGGCCCGGCCAACGGGTTCACGCTCGATCTGATCGACTGCCTGGAGCGCAACTCCGCAGACGTCGACTGGGCGATGATCATCCTCAACCCGCTCGAGCCCTGGCCCGGCGAGCTGGTGCTCGACGCAGCTCAGGCACACGGGGTGACTGTGATCACGCGCGTGGTGGACTACGGCGGGCTCTTCCACGACGACGTGCGCGAAGGGCACGCCTTCGCCGAGCACGACCACCGCAGGTTCCGTCCCGAGGGATGGGTCGAGGGGGGCCGCGAGAGGCTCGAGCGGATGCGCCCCTACGCCGAGCGCCACGGGCTCACGATGCTGCAGCTCGCCTGCGCCTGGAACCTCGCCCACCCCGCCGTCCGCTGCGTGGCGCCGACGCTGATCCAGGAGAGCGGCACCGACGCCCGCCCGATCGAGGACAAGCGCGCCGAGCTGGCCGCGCTCGCAGCCACCGGCCAGGGAGCGCGCCCCGGCGCGCTCCTGACCGAGGAGGAGGTTCGCGCGATACGCGCGATCGGCGACAACAGCGGCTGCATGACACTGAAGGGGGCGACCCCCGAACACGAGGGCGAACCGCGGCCTGACCGCTGGGGGCTTGATGAGGATCTGCAGGCCGTCGCCGCGCGCTGGGGCATCGACCCCGAGCACGCCCTCGTCAAGCACGAAGTCACAACCGTCAATCATTGAGGGGGCAAGCGCGATGAGCATCGACGCCGGTGCAATCAAGCAGGGACAGAAGATGATGTGGTCGATCGGCGACTACCCCGACCTGGCCCGCAACATCGAGGGCTGCGCCGAGGCGCTCGTCGAGCGGGTCGGCGTCCGCCCCGGGGTGGATCTGCTCGATGTGGCAACCGGCACCGGCAACGTGGCCATCCCCGCGGCGCTCGCCGGGGCGAGCGTCACGGGTCTCGACCTCACACCCGAGCTGTTGGAGGTCGCCCGCCGCCGCGCGGGCGAGGCCGGCGTCGAGGTGCGGTTCATCGAGGGAGACGCCGAGGAGCTGCCGTTCGAGGATGACTCCTTCGATCGAGTCACCTCGAGCTTCGGCGTGATCTTCGCTCCCCGCCACGCGCACGCGGCGAGCGAGCTGACGAGGGTCGCCCGCCCGGGCGCGACGGTGGCCTTCACGGCCTGGACGCCGGAGGGCCTGAACGGCCGCATGTTCAGGACGATCGGCTCCTACATGCCGCCGCCGCCCCCGGAGTTCCAGTCGCCTGTCCTGTGGGGCGATGAGAGCCACGTGCGCTCGCTCTTCTCAGACAGCGGCGCGGAGCTCAGCTTCGAGCGTCGCATGGTCACCTTCACGCACGACTCGCCGGTCAGCTGGGTCGAATACAACGAGCGCGTGCTCGGCCCGGCGATCATGGCCAAGGCGGCTCTGGAGCCACAGGGCCGCTGGCAGGATCTGAGGGCGGAGCTGATCGCCATGTACACGGCCAGCGACGAAGGCGACGACGGCAGCTTCTCCGCATCCGCGGAGTACCTCCTCACGGTCGCCCGCATGCCGGCCTAGGCGTGGGCGGGCCGCAGCCGCCGGCGGAGCTGCTGCAGATCACGCTCGCCCAGTCCGTTCGCAGTGAGCCAGGCCACGGACCCACCGTGGCGCTCGTCAATGAGCTCAAACACGCGTTCCATGGTGCCGGGGACGGGCGCATGCTGCCGGGGGTCGTGGCCCTGCAGCTCATCGCGATACAGGGGTGAGCTGATCAGGCGCGCGACAATCGCATCGATCCGCTCTGCAGTTGCGAGATAGTCGGCGACGATCATGTCTCGGTCCACGCCGGCCGCCTCGAGCGCGAGGGCGACGACCACTCCGGTGCGGTCCTTGCCGGCCGCACAGTGCACCAGTACCGCGCCCTCAGCGGTTGCGATCGCGCGCACGGCGCCGACGATGGAGTCGGGACGGAGTCGCAGGTAGCTCATGTAGGCGCGTACCACGGGCGGCTCATCCGGAGACTCCTCCTCGTGGCGTGTATCCCAGGAGGAGATCGTGTCGGAGTTGAGATCGATGATGCCTCCGGAGTCCGGATGCAACGAGCGAAGCTCCGTGCGCACGCCACGCTCGGCGGTCATCGGCCCCGACCCTTCGACCTTGGCCTCGACGTCAGTGCGCAGGTCGATCACCACTTCGAGCGCATGCTCGTCCACCAGCCGGCGGACGTCGCGCGTGCTGAGCGACTGTAGGTTGTCGGCTCTCAGCAGCACGCGGGGTACGACGGTCCGAGCGTTGACCGCTCCGTCGAGCTCGATCCAGCGGGGGGTGTGGTTCATCGAACAGGAGCGATGCGCTCGCGGGCTTCAAGCGGCTTTCGGCCCTCCAGGATAATGTGAGAGCTGATACGTTTCTGCGTGGCATCGGTGGCCCGTCTCGGATGGACGGGCCCTCAGGACGAGGACACCGCTGACACTCGGAGGATGCGAGATGACATTGGGGGGGAGTAGCTCACCGCGTCGGCGCGAGCCGAGGCAGCGTGACGCCCTCCTGCTCGGCGCAACCCCGCCTGCCAGCAATCGTCCTCACGGGCCTGCGGCTCAAACCGCCGCAGGCGCTAAATCTCGGGGCGGCGCTCGGAATCGCCCGCACCCTCTGAAAAATGGAGAAGGCACAATGAGGTCATTCAGGCCCCTGCAGGGGAGCAGGCGACACGACGGATCCACCGCCGGCGCGGTGGCGACGCACGCCAGGATCTGGACCCTCGGGTCGGCGCTTGTGGCCGTGGGGGTGCTCGTCTTCAGCGCGAGCGCGTTTGCGGAAACCGCGACGTTCACCTACACCGACGGACAGCAGGAATTCGAAGTGCCGGCCGGCGTCACGAGTATCGAAGCGACGGCGATCGGGGCGAGCGGCGGCGCTGGCGAGAACGGCGTGGCAGGAGGCCGCGGCGCGACCGTCGAAGGCGATCTGTCCGTGACAGGAGGCGAGATCCTGTACGTGCTCGTGGGCGGCCCCGGCGCTACGGGAACGCCTGGCGGCGGAGGCGGTGGCTTCAACGGGGGCGCAGGGAGCCTGACACAGGGAGGAGGCGGCGGAGGCGCCTCAGACGTGCGCACGGTGCCGACGACGTCCGGTGAAGAACCCTCCCTGCTGTCCCGGCTGCTTGTCGCGGCCGGCGGAGGCGGTGGCGCCAGCCCCGAAATCTCGGAGACAGCTCCCGGCGCCCAGAAATGCAACGGCGGGCCCGGCGGCGGCGGAGGCAACGCCGGGGAAGCGGGTGAAGACTGCGGATTTACCGGTGCCGGCGGTGGCGGCGCAGGCGGCGAAAGCGAAGGCGGCAAAGGCGGTGAAGGTTTCCTCGGATCGACAAGCAGCGCTTTCTGGAGCGGTGAAACCGGCAAACTCGGCGAAGGCGGTAAGGGGAACGAGCAGGCCGGCGGTGGCGGTGGCGGCGTGTACGGCGGCGGGGGCGGCGGGGCCCAAGGCCTGTTCTCACTAGCCCCGCCCGAGGACGGTGGCTCCGGCGGCGGCGGAGGGGGCTCCAACCTCTTGCCGAAACACGGCGAAGTAAAACTCGCCAGAGTCGGAGAGGCGGCCTCGGTGACGATCACCTACACGGTCCCGATTCCCGGCCCCACCGGCCCGACAGGACCCGAAGGCCCGACCGGGCCCACAGGTCCGAGCGGACCGAGCGGTCCGACCGGAACGCAGGGCGTGACCGGGGCGACCGGAGCCCAGGGGCCGACCGGACCCGCAGGCCCGGCCGGTAAAGAAGGAGCCAAAGGCACAACCGGAGCGACCGGCCCGACCGGACCACAAGGACCGACCGGCCCGGCCGGCAGTGCCGCAGTTGCGACGTTCGCAAGCTCCCAGAGCGTGGCGAACGGCAACTGCCTGAACTACACGATGCTGGCGGGCGAGGGCAACGGGAGCTGCCCGGTGAAAACGACGGGCTTCTCCCTCAGCCCCCTGCTCGCAGGTATGCCCGATAACGGCGGACAGGTATCCAACCTGTACGCCGAAACGAACGCGTCGGTGAGCTCCGGTGATACGGCGACCGTCACCGTCATTGACAACACGAGCGGCGCCACACTGCTTTCGTGCACGGTCACATCGACGAGCAAAGGGGTCTGCTCGAACGCGGCGACAGCAGCGACCGCAGCGGCGCCCGGCGACAGGCTCGAGGTGCAGGTGACCAACACGAGCCCCAGGAAGTCCTGGTCGTGCAACAACAAGCAGTGGTCGGTGAGGTTCCGTTACTAAGCCAATAGACCGATAACAGCCCGAGTGGTGGCCTGTGCCTCACGGCACGGGCCACCACACCTCCCATCATCGTGATACTGCGACGCTAGGCGGCAACTCGTCGCCGCCTAGCGGGCGCACGCCGGCGGCGATGGTGAACTACCGTGGCCCGAATTGCTCCTCCGGCGATGCCGACTCCTCTGCCCCACGGCGCGTCACCCGCCACGAGCAGGCGGATTATTCCGACTCCACCCACTTCTGCACGCGATTGTTCCAGCTGTCGGCGACATAGGCCGCTCGGCCGGCAATTGCTATCCCCCACGGGCTGTCGAACTGGCCCGTGTCGCCGCTGCCCGAGCCGAACTCCGTGATGTATTCGCCCGTAGGCGTGAACTCCTCCACACGATTGTTTCCGGAGTCCACCACCCAGAGGTTTCCGTAAGCGTCGAGCGAAATACCGGTAGGTTCATCGAGCTGGCTCTCTTCTGAGCCCGCAATACCAGCCAGACATTCCGTCGTGCATGTCTCGGCGTGGGCTTCTCCGTTCTCTACACCCCAGCCGAAGACCTTCATGAACGCACCCGAGGCCGTGAGCTCCTCGACGCGATTGTCGCGGGTATCCACAACCCAAACATCGCCAGCGGAGTCCACGGCGACGCCCTGCGGGTGATAAAGCGGACCGACCTCCGTGATGTATTCGCCTTTGGGGGAGAACTCCTGAACACGATACTTGCGGGAATCCGCTATCCATATATCGCCGTTTGGCGCAAGCGCGACGCCCGACGGCCCGCTGAACTGGCCGTTACCACCGCCACTCGACCCAAACTGTGTGATGTATTTGCCTTCGGGGGAGAACTCCTCCACGCGGTCGTTTTCGGAGTCCGTAACCCAGAGATCGTCGTTCGGCGCTATCGCTATTCCCGCAGGTCCCCTGAACTGGCCATCACCCGTGCCTTCGCTTCCGAACTGGCTCAAGTATTCGCCGCCGGGCGAGAACTCCTCGACGCGGTTGTTCTCTGTGTCGGCTACCCATACGTTGCCGTTTGAGTCCACCGCGATGCCCGTCGGGTGGTGCAGCTGGCCGTTGCCTGAGCCAAGCGACCCGAAGATACCGGTACTGCTTGTGGGCGTGGTTTCTCGACGGGTCTCGATCAGACTCTCCCGCTTGCCGCCTGCTTTCGAGGAGCCGACCGCGGTGCATTCGCTCAGAGCTACGCATGACACGCCTGTTAGTTCGCTCAGTCGTTCGCCTTCGCGAGGTGTCGTTTCCTCGGTCCATGATACGCCGTTCCACCTCTCCGCAAGCGTAACCGTGGTTCCCTGATCCTTGCTGTGGCCGTAGCCAACGACTGTGCAGTTCACGGGTGAGAGACAGGACGCCCCCCTAAGCGAGCCGTCAGTGACATCCGATAAGTCCGGTGTAGCTGCGACCGTCCATTGCGCTCCGTTCCATGTTTCGACCACGGGTGGCCCATATGCTTCTCCGGCCGCCATACAGAACTCGGCTGATGTGCACGTGACCCCTTCAAAGTCTCCGTACCACGCGCGCGGCTGCAGCAACCAGCCTGCGGAGGGGCCGTTCGCAGAAACCAAGCTGAAGGGCTTGGCGCCGTTCCCCGTGTCGTACCAGCCCACGGCCATGCATGACGTCTGCGATCCGCACGAGACACCGGCAATCACACTATGGGTCGATTCGCTGGAGGTGGGTGTTTCCAGGCCGGTCCATGTGCCGTTACTCCATCGCGCTGAGTAGTTCACCCATACGCCGGCCGAGTTCCTCAGGGTCCCGACAGCAACACATTCGTCTGCTGACAGACAGGATACGCCGAACAGTTCGCCCTCCAGCGACCCTTCCGGAGGCGCAAGCTCCTGTTGCACCCAAACAGAGCCGGTCCACCGAACAACAAAGGGAACGGTCTCGTTGGATTTTGTCGCTACGGCGTATCCTACGGCTGTGCAGGCAGTGGGGGCCGTGCAGGAGACACCCGACAGATACGGTCCTGTGTAGCCTTCATTCGGCGTAACGGAGCCTTGGATCCATCGCGCGCCGGCGAACCGGTAGACGAGCGCACGATTATTCACCGAACCAGATGGATGCCAGTAGTGGCCAACGGCCATGCAGAAGCTGGCCGAGGTGCATGACACGCCATTCAGCCAGCCTTGTTCCAAGCCCGGTTCGTTCGAGGGCGTTTGCCCAGCCCACCGCAGGGGTTCATAGGTGTAGCGGTCGTCTGCGCCGGTCAGGGTGGTGCCCGCCGCTATCGTGACCGTTACATCGACCGTGCCCCTTCCGGCCGGAGCCACGGCGGTGATCGAGGTTTCCGAGTTCACCACGAAGCTTCTGGCGTTCATCGAGCCAAAGCTGACCGCGGTGACACCCACAAAGTTGGTGCCCGTGATCGTCACGGAGTTGCCTCCGTTCGCCGGCCCGATCTCGGGAGCCACCGCCGTGACCGTGGGTTGCCCAGTCCTGAACACGCTGTCTGCTCCCGCGCTGCCCCCAGCGACCAGTCGGTAGTGGTAGGTGGTGTTCGGTTGAAGGCCGGTGACGGTCTCGCTAACTCGCTCCTTGGCCGTGCCCGATCCCGCAGACGCAGCTGGCTGCGGCACACTTGTGCCGTAGGCCGTCGTGGTGCCGTATTCGAAGCGGTAGGTCGTGTTGACGCCCTGCGGGTCCACCGCGCCGTTCAGCGTGGCTTCCGTGCTCATCACCGTGGTCGCCGGTCTCGTAGCGATGATGGGAGTCAGGCTCGTGAGCTCGAGCGGGCCGTTCGGCGTGCCGTTGCCCGTGGGTCCGCTGTAGCCGAGCCCAGCGTGGCAGAGATATTCAGGCTCACACTTCCCGTTGCTGCCTTTTGTGACTCCGACAAGGGCGCCCGGGTCGGAGTAGAACGCCTCAGCGCCCGGTAGGGAGCGCGCGAATGCGCTCGCATGCGCCTCGATCCCCGCGACAAGAGGCGTGCTTACACTCGTACCGCACACGACTCTCCAGCCACCGTAGGGAGCGCTGAAGCTCGAAACCGGCGTTTCACAGGCGCCAACCGCCGCCACGTCGTTTGTGGTCCGCGTCGCACAGCCCGTGTCGAACTGCCAAGCCGGCTTCGGCTCGGACCTGCTGCAGCCGCTGCCACTTTCAGGCCACACTTCCGCAGACCAGCCATTCGACGCTTTGCGCAGGCTGGTGGCCCCTACGGCTACCACGTCTGGATATGCCGCCGGGACTTCGGGCGATTCATACCCTGACCCGTTGTCGTCATAGCCTGTGTCGCCGCCGGCTGCAGTGATCATCACGCCTGGATGGTCGTCGTAGGCGGCGCCGTATTCTTCGCAGTTGTTTTCCCCGCAGCTTTCCTCCGCGCCGCCGTAGCTGTTTGAGATCTCCGTCGCACCGAGATCGGCGGCCTGATTTACCGCGCTGGCAAGATCGGAGTCGGAATTGCTGGCGGCATCGACCAGCAGGATGTGGCAGGAGGGACACGCCGCCGAGGCCATGTCGATATCCAGCGCGTTCTCACCCTGCCAACCTTCACCCGGATAGTTGTATTCCTCCCCGTACTCGTTGACCCTTCTGAAGCAGCCGTTGACTTTGGTGCATGGCTTGAGGCCATACCGATGACGATACGTTTCGAGGTCCTCTTCGATCCCTTCATAGCCGTAGGCATCGACGATCGCGATCGTATGAGTCGATTCTTCGGGGTAGGGGATGTGGAGGTTGTACGCCGACTGAAGATCCGACGGGTCGTATCCACCGTATTCCCCACTGCCTTCGAGCGGCCGCCCTGCGCCCGCTGGCAGCTTCCAGTGGCCCGAGGCCCTGATCGGCTGCGGATCGATGATCTCTTCGCACAGATCTTCAGGACAGGCCCAGTAGGGCTTTGTCCTGGAGGGCTTCAAGGAGATCGCCGCGCGCGGCGCTCGGTGGCGGGTTCTGTGTCCTCGGAATGAGAAGGACAGCCCCTGGCCCAATCCGTTCGGCAACGGGGGGGTCATGGCGCTCACTCCACCCAGCGAGACCGGAGAACTCGTGGCACCGCGGGCAGACGTGGCCGACGCCGACGCGGCTGTCGGTATGGTCAACGCGACGGCGATCGCCGCTACAAGCGTTGCGGGCAGGAACGCCCGCCAGCGCACCACGGCCAGCCGGCCGCCGATCCGCTCACACAAAGCCAGCCTCCCAACTTCCCCATCCGCCTCATCCCTCGTGTCCTTGGCGTGATGCTCCTAGCGTCATGCTGGACGGCCCCGGAATCTCTTTCGTTTCAGGATCCGGCGATCATCCAGCATGTGCCTATACCTACCACGACACCGATCCGGCCGTGTTACGGCGGTGTCACAGACGCCCCGCGCGGACCGCACGTAGCGCAAAATCATGCGGACACGGCGACGCTAGGCGGCGACGCGTCGCTGCGTCGCGGGCGCGCGCCGGCGCAGCTTCGGTGCGGGCCCGCGGCCTGAAGAAGCCCTGCGCGGGGAGCTCAGAAGCTGGACCTGCTGGAAGCGGTCACACGCCTGCATGTGACCGCCGAGCGTCGATAGAAAGCAGACGCCGTCCGAACCCAGGCGGGCGTCCTGAACAACCCAGACGTTGCCCGCCAGCCTGATGACGTCGCCGGGCAGGAGCTCGTCGACGCGCAGGTTCGCGTGCCCCGCGGCAACCTGCTCTGAAAGGGCCTCCGCGCGGCGGCTGCGGCTGCGCCGAGCCTCCGGGAGGTGGTTGAACCGCCAGCTGAGCGCATCGAAGGCTGAGCTTTCTGCGTGCATCATCCCGCCCTTTAATTCCCCTCTGCGCGGTTTCCAAACACTCACGCGGCCCTATCGCCGAGGCCGAGAGCGCCCAACAGGCCCCGCATCTCCTCCACCAGGTCCCCGCCGAGCCTCACGATCGCAAGGTCATCGAGCGGCGTCTCACCCTGCGTGAGGATCGCGATCTGACCGCCCGTCGTGAGGGTCATCAGCGGCAGATCGGCCACCGGGTGGACCTCGAGCGAGGAGCCGATGCAGAGCAACAGGTCGGCCGAGCCGCACAGCTCCTGGGCGCGCGCGATCGCCGCGGGCGGGAGCATCTCGCCGAACAGGACGACATCCGGCTTCAACGGCGCGCCGCAGCGCTCGCAGCGGGGCACGCCGTTCTCGTCGGCCGCGAGCCTCGCGCGCGCCACCGCCAGCGTGACGCGTTCACCGCACGATGGGCAGCTGCAGTGCTCGATGCTCCCGTGCACCTCGACCAGATCACGCGTGCCGGCGCTGAGGTGGAGCATGTCGATGTTCTGCGTGATCACCGCGTCGAGCAGCCCCTCGGCCTCGAGCGTCGCGAGCGCGCGATGGACAGCGTTGGGCCGCTTGTCCTCGAGCGCGGCGAAGCGCTCTGGATAGAAGCCCCAGAAGCGCTCGGGGTCCTCACGGAAGACGTCGATGTGCGCCACCTCCATCGGGTTCACGCGCTCCCACAGGCCCGTGCCCGGGGAGCGGAAGTCGGGGATGCCCGAGGGAACCGAGACCCCGGCGCCGGTCAGCGCCACGACCGAGCCTGCCCTGCGGATCAGCTCGGCCAAGCGGGCGAGCGGCGCGCCCTGCCCCATCCCGGAGCTCCCTGCGCCGGAGCTCGTGGGCGCGTCGGCGCCCGTCTCCTTCATCAGGAGCCCTTGAACTCGGGCGGGCGCTTTGCCAGGAAGGCCGCGATGCCCTCCCTGCCGTCGGCGCTTCCAAACACCGCGGCGAAGGCGCGCTTCTCGGCCTCGATGCCCTCGTCCAGATCGCCCGCGGCGGAGACGCGTTTGATCTGCTCCATCGCCAGCGGCGCCTGCCCGGCGAGCTTGCGCGCCCACGACAGCGCCGTGTCGAGCAGCTCGTGGTCCTCGACCACGCGGTTCACCAGCCCGAACTCGAACGCCTCCTCGGCCAGCACCGGATCGCCGATCAGGTTCATCTCGAGCGCCTTGTTGACCCCCACCAGGCGGGGCAGGCGCTGGGTGCCGCCGAAGCCGGGGATGATCCCCAGCTTGATCTCCGGCTGCCCGAACATCGCCGAGCGCGCCGCGATGCGCACGTCGCAGGCCATTGCCAGCTCGCAGCCGCCGCCGAAGGCCAGGCCGTTGACCGCCGCGATCGTCGCGATCCGATCCTCGCCGAGCTCCTTGAACAGCGCGTGGGCGGAGTTGACGAGCTCCTCCCCCGCCGACTCGTCGATCGTCGTGAAGGCCTTGATGTCGGCGCCCGCGCTGTACAGGAAGGGGTTCGAGGATGCGATCACCAGCGCGCGCACGCCGGATCCCCCGACGCTGCTCCACACCTTCTGCAGGTCCTCGATCACCTGTGGGGAGATCGAGTTCATCTGCCCGTTGGCGAGCCAGGCGATCGCGATCTCGCCTCGACGCTCGAGCTTGACGGTCTCGGCGGGCTGCTCAGCGTCGGGCTGGGGGTAGGGGTAGAAGCCCTGCCCGCTCTTCTGCCCGAGCCGCCCCTGGGCGACCAGCCGGCGCAGAATCACCGGCGCGGAGAAGCGCTCGCCATAGCGCTCGGCGGCGCTCTCCATCCGCTCCAGAACCGTGTCGAGCCCCTCGCTGTCGGCCTTCATGAAGGGCGGCAAGAGGCCACGGCGCGGATCGAGCCCCGCGCCGGCCATCATGCCGAAGTCGATGTCGCGGTGGCCGGCCACCTGCTCCTCGAGCACCAGGCAGGCCTCGTGCAGCGTCTTCAGCGACAGAAGCTCGACGAGCTCCGCCACGTCGGGCTCCGCGTCGCCCTCGATGTTGGGCTCACCGTCCGGGTCATAGAAGCCATCGCCGCCGGTCTTGGCGCCGAGCTTTCGTTCGCCGACGAGCCTGCGCATGCCCTCCGGCGCGTAGAAGCGCTCGGGCCCGTAGGACTCGAGCAGGTGCTCGGCCACGTGCAGGACGGTGTCCAGGCCGAGCAGGTCCACCAGGTGGTAGGGACCCACCGGGGACACGCCCGCCGCGCCGACGCCCGCGTCGATCTGCCTGATCGACAGGCCCTTCTCCTCCTGCTCGCGCCAGATCTCCGAGCTGCCCGAGGTGAGGATGCGGTTGACGACGAAGCCGGGAACCTCGGCGCAGGTGATCGGCTGCTTGCGGATCGCCTGGGCGAAGGTGACCGCGGCGGCGACGGTCTCCGCCGAGGTGTCCTCGCCCTCGACGATCTCGATCAGCGGCATCAGCGAGGCGGGGTAGAAGTAGTGAAAGCCGATCACCCTGTCGCCCCGCAGCGTGGCCTCGCCGATCTCGGTGATCGACAGCGAGGAGGTGTTTGAGGCGAGGATCGCGTGGGAGGGCGTGCAGGCATCGAGCTCGGCGAAGACCTGCAGCTTGATGTCCATCCGCTCGGGCACCGCCTCGACCACGAAGTCGACGTCGCCGAAGCCCTGATAGGAGGTCGTCCCCGCTATGCGCCCGAGGATCTCGGCCGCCTGCGCCTCGGCCTGTTCGGGCGTGAGCCTGCCCCTCTCGGCGAGCTTCGAGCTCTGGGCGGCCGTGACCCTGCGAGCCTCCTCGAGCCCGGCCTGCACGAGCGCGTCGTCGACGTCCTTGAGCACCACGGGAATGCCGGCGGCGGCGATCGTCTGGGCGATCTGACCGCCCATCGTTCCGGCGCCGACGACGGCTGCTTTGAAGATGAACAGGGTTCTCGGCCTCCTCTGAGTGCACCCGCCGGGCGAGAGCACGGTGCCGCTGGGTAAGGGCATGCTATGCAACAACCGAATCTCTTGGGCCTTTCCGGGGTTTCATGGTGCAGAGACGACCAATACGAGCAGGGAGAGACATGAACCGACGCGCAGCAGGCACACTGAGGATGGCCGCGGGAGCATTCGCGGCGGTCGCGACCCTCGTCGCGGCGGCGGCACTGGGGCCGCTGGCGAGCGACGCCGGCGCTGCGGTCACGCTGCCGACGGTCCACACCGGCAACGCGGTCCACGTGAGCTACGGCTCGGCGACGCTCCAGGGGACGGTGACCCCGAACGGCGGCGACACCTCCTACTACTTCCAGTACGGGCTCACGAGCAGCTATGGCGGGCAGACGGCGATCGCCGACGCCGGCTCGGGCACGGGCACGGTCAACGTGAGCCTGCCCATCACGGGGCTTCAGCCCCTCAGCGTCTACCACTACCGGCTCGTCGCCGTCAACAGCGCGGGCCCGGTGCTGGGCTCAGACCGGACTCTGCTGACCCAGAAGGTGCCGCTGACGCTTCAGATCCTGTCCTCCCCCAACCCCGTCCTGTTCGGAGGCACGGTCACCGTTCAGGGCACGCTGTCGGGCACCGGCAACGGCAATCGCGAGGTCATCCTGCAGGAGAACCAGTTCCCCTTCAGCGTGGGCTTCCAGAACGCCCCCCTGAACCCCGTGCTGACGACGGCAACCGGCAGCTTCACCTTCCTGGTGCCCGACATGACGGTGGCCACCCAGCTGCGAGTCGTGGCGAGCAACAGCCCGCCGGTGATCAGCCCCGTCGCGGCCGAGAGCGTCATCGTGCAGGTGACCGCCCACGTCAGGAGCACCGGGCGACGCCACCACGCGCGCATCTACGGAACGGTGTCGCCCGCCGAGAACGGCATGCAGGTCGGCTTCCTGCGGATCACGCACGGCCGCGGCGTGCTCGCCGGCGGCACGATCCTGCGCCCGCGCTCGCTGACCAGCTCGAGCTTCAGCCGGGTGGTGCCCGTCAAAGCGGGCGTCTACCGCGTGCTCGTGCGCATAACGAACGGCGCGCAGATCTCCACCTACAGCCAGCCGCTCGTCATCCGCTGAAGGTGCGCCACGCCCGCCGCCCGGAGGCCCCGGGCGGCGGGCTGGCGCACAGCAGGCCGATGAGCAACAATCCCCGGTGTGCAGAGCGCCTTTCCGTTCGTCGTGTTTGGAGCCGTAGCGCTTTCGGTCGTGATGTCGCTCGTGTTCCTGTTCAGCCGCGAAAGCGTGCACGACCAGATCGGTCAGGGAGGGCTCGGGCGCGACACTGAATTCGCCGACGCGCCGCCGGCGCCGGCGCCGGACTCCCCGGCGGCGCGCGCCGAGCGCGAGCTCGAAGTCCGCCAGCTCTTGAACGCCCGCTCCGAGCGCCTCGTGCGCGCGGGCAAGCCGGCGCTCGACATCGACGCCGAGGTCGCCCGCCTGCTCGAGCCGCCCGCCCCGGAGGAGCCCGATCCCGGTCTCGCCGATGAGGTGCGCCAGCTGGTCGTGGCCCGCAACGAACGGCGCGTACGCCAGGGCCTCGAGCCGCTCGCGGTCGAGGCCGAGGTCGTGCGCACGCTCGAGGAGCTCGACCGGTGAGCACGCCCGCCGCACGGTCGGGTATAAACGCGCCATGAGTGACGCGCGCCGCTTCCAGCTCGACGAGCTGACAATCCGTCCGGGCACCTACTTCAACCCGCAGACGGAGGTCATGATCGTGGTCGACGACTCTCCCGAGGTCGATCACGAGCTGTTCAACATGGACGACTTCGGGGCCGCCGAATGGGTGCTCATCTCCGAGGACTCCCCCGTTGACGAGCACAAGCGAGACGAGCTGGTCGAGCTCTTCCAGGTCACCTACCAGCCGGGCGGCGATCCGCTCCTCGACAGCGACCTCGATGATGACGTCGAGGACGACGAGGACGACCTCGACGTCGATGAGCTGGACGTGGACGGGCTAGAGGTCGACGCGGAATAGACCCCGCGCCCGCCGCTCAAGGAGCGGCCCGGGCGGCGGTGAGGTGAGGGCGCGGCGCAACTGCGGTGCGCGGGCATGTGTTCCTGGGGCGTGCCCGCAGACAGAAGCCGCCTCGCTGCAAGGAGCTCTGCAGCGACGAGGGCGCCCGCGCGTAGCATCCGCGCCGTGCGGGCTATGCATGCATGGGCGCTCCTGTTGGCGGCGCTGGCCCTCGGCGGGCTCGCCGCCCCGGCCCATGCGGGCCGGCCCTCGAACGCCCGCGACTCGCTCGCCCACGGCCCGAGCGTCTCGGGCGCATTGGCGAGCCTTCAGAGCGCCGGCGCCATCACTCCGGCGCTCTATCAGCAGTACTACTCCGCCTACACCGCCGCCAAACGCTCGCTCGGCAAGCTCAAGGGCACCCGGCGAGCGGAACTCGGCGCGGTGCTCGCAAATGTGCAGGCGATCGCCGCCGCCGGTGGCTTCATCCCCTCGCGGCTGGGAGCGCTGTTCCTCACACTCGAACGCAACCGCAGCTGGTGGACGAGCGAACCGCTGCTGTCGAGCGGCGAGCGCGTCAGCTTCCCTCCGAGCAAGATCCTGTGGCAGTACTACCCCGGGCAGGGCATCGAGATCCAGTGGCTCGCCACCTTCGGCGAGGCCAACGGCTACTACCTCTCGGGTCATGAAAACTCAAACCTGCGCCAGCTGCTCGGCGAAGTCATCCCGCTGGCCACCGACCGCGCCGGCGGCATCGCGTGGGAGTACATGTTCCGCTTCGACGGCGGGCTGCCGCCGTGGACGAGCGGCCTCTCGCAGGGGACCGCCCTGCAGGTGCTCGCGCGCGCCTACTCGCGCTTCAAGGAAGCGCCCGACCTTACGGCCGCCCAGCAGGCGCTCGGCATCTTCGAGACGGCCCCGCCGGTGGGCGTGCGCGTGCCGACCGCCGCCGGCGCCATGTATGCCGAGTACACCTACGCCCCGAGCGACAGGATCCTGAACGGCTTCATCCAGTCGCTGGTCGGCCTGTATGACTACACCTCGATCACCAGGGACCCGCTCGGATTGCAGCTGTTCGAAGCCGGCGACGCAGAGGCGCGGGCGATCACGCCGCTGTACGACACCGGGGCCTGGTCGCTGTATGACCAGTTCGGTGAATCGAACCTCAACTACCACGAACTGCTGACCGAATTCCTGCAGCACCTGTGCGAACGCACGCGCAAGGGCCCACCCTTCACGCCGGCCCCGGCGCCCGGTACGACGAGCACGCCGACGAGCACCGCGAGCACGCCGATCGCGGGCGATCAGATCTACTGCACGACCGCCCAGGACTTCACCACCTACCTGCGCACGCCGCCGCTGATCTCGCTGATCACGACGAGCCTGAAGGGCGGCACGCGGGCCGGCGTGCAGGTGTCGCTGTCGAAGATCTCAACCGTCCGCCTGAGCGTTCGCCAGGGATCGCGCGTCGTGTGGACGAACAGCGCCTACGTGGGGCGTGGCAAGCCGAAGCTCCTGTGGCTCACGCCGGCGAAGGGCGGGACCTTCAGCGTGACCGTCAGCGCGACCGATCCCGCGGGCAACTTCGCGACCGCCAACGGCACCATCGTCGTCAAGCACAGCTAGCGGCAGGTGCCGCTCCTAGACTTAGCGGCAGGTGAGCAACATCGAGGCGATCCAGCGCAGGCAGCGGCAGGCATGACGCGGCTCACGCAGGCCTGGCGCGCGATGACGCCCGAGCAGCGACTGGCCGCGCTCGCCTCGCTTGCGCTCCTGGTGTGCATGCTCTTCCCGTGGTACGGGCTGCAGAGCCTCAATCGCAGGACGGGCGCGATCGACTCGCACAACATCAGCGCCTTCGGCGACGTCTCCTTCGTCGAGGCGGCCGTGTTCCTCGTGGCCCTGGGGGTCGTCGTGATGGTGCTGGCCCGCGCCGAGGGCCGCGAATTCCACCTGCCCGGCGGCGACGGCACGATCGTGACGATCGCCGGCTGCTGGGCGGGTCTTCTGATCTTCTACCGCGTGTTTGACCGCCCGGCCGGCCACGGCTACCCGGTCGGGATCGAGTGGGGCTTCTTCCTGGCCTTCGTGGCCGCGGGCAGCCTCGCCTACGCCGGTGTGCGCATGCGGGCGGCCGAAGCGCCCGAGACCCCGCTGATATCGGCCCGGCGCGCGCGGGCAGAGCGCGATCCCCGGCCCGAGCCGCCGGCCGGTGCTGAGCGCGGCCTCCAGGGCGACGCCGGCGGGCACTCGGAGCCGGGCTCCCGCCCCGCGGAGGATGAGACGGTCGTCGTCCCCGCGCGCACCCGCCCGGCGGGTTCCACGCCGGTTCCGGCGCGGGCGCGGCCGCGCTATCCCCCGGCCCCGCATGAGCAGCTCTCCCTGGAGGACCCCAAGCCCGGCGAGGAGTAGGTCCTATCATTGCGCTGACGATGCCAACCTCATCGCCGGCTCCGGCCTCGATCGCAGACCTCGCCGAGGGGCTGCGCGCGGTGGGCTACCTCCCCGGCGAGTCGACGGCGCTGGTCGCCTACCTGGCCACCAAGCTGGGCAAGCCGGTGCTCGTGGAGGGGCCGGCCGGGGTCGGCAAGACCGAGCTCGCCAAGGCGCTCGCCTCCTATCTCGGCCGCGAGCTCGTGCGCCTGCAGTGCTACGAGGGCCTCGACGAGGCGAAGGCGCTGTATGAGTGGAACTACCGCAAGCAGCTGCTGCGCATCCAGGCCGAGGCCTCCGGCACCGGCTGGGACGCGGTCCAGGAGGACATCTTCGGCGAGGAGTTCCTGCTGGCGCGGCCGCTGATGACGGCGATCGCCTCAGAGCTACCGGTCGTGCTGCTGATCGATGAGATCGACAAGACCGATCAGGAGTTCGAGGCGATGCTGCTCGAGGTGCTGTCCGACTTCCAGATCTCGATCCCCGAGCTGGGGCGGGTGGAGGCGCGCACGCACCCGATCGTGCTGCTCACCTCCAACAACTCGCGCGAGCTGACCGAGGCGCTGAAGCGCCGCTGCCTGTACCTGTGGCTCGACTACCCCTCGCTCGAGCACGAGCTCGAGATCGTGCGACTGCACGCGCCGGAGCTCTCGGCGACGGTGGCGCGCAGGCTGGTCGAGGTGATCGGCATGGTGCGGACGCTCGATCTCAAGAAGCCGCCCTCGATCGCCGAGTCGATCGACTGGGCACGGGCGCTGTTGCTGCTCGGCGTCGAGGACATCGACGAGGAGACGTTCACCGAGACGATGTCGGTGATCGTCAAGCACCGCACCGACATGGACGTGGTCGCCGAGCGCGTGGGGCTGAAGCTGCGATCCCCCGCCGATGTCAGCTGACGGCGGATCACGGCCGCTGCCCGCTGAGTACCCGGCCGGGCGATGTCCGGCGGGGCTGCCGGCGCGCATCCTGGAACTCGGCGAGGAGCTGCGCGGAGAGGGCGTCGCCGTCGGCACCTCCGAGCTGCTCGACGCCTTCGAGGTGCTGCGCGAGATCAGCTGGACCTCGCAGGAGGACTTCCGCGAGGCGCTCGCCGCGACGCTCGCCAAGAGCCAGGAGGACCGGCGCGTGTTCGAGCTCGTGTTCGACCGCTTCTTCTTCCGCGCCGTCGAGCTCGCCGCCGTCGAGCAGGGGGTGCAGGAGGAGGACCGGGCGAAGCTCGGCGAGCTCACCGATGAGGAGCTCGACGCCCTGCGCGCGCAGATCGCCGCTGCCCTCAGGGACGGCTCGGAGGGGGCGATGCGCGACCTCGCGCGGATGGCGCTCGCCGCGTTCGCCCGCCGCCAGGAGGGCTCGGGGGTGATCGGCGTCGACGTGCAGCGCATCCGCCGCGCGCTCGGCCTGCGCGCCGAACCCCAGCCCGACCTGCCGCGCGGAGGACCCGCGTCGCGACGGCCTGCCGCGCGATGCGCTGCGCCGTTTCGAGGCGCTCCTGCGCCGCGAGCTCGAGCGCATGCAGATCGAGCGGACCGGCAACCTGCCCCCGGCGCGGCCGCTGGGCGACCTCGATCGCGCGCTGCCCTCAGGGCCGCTCGCGGACCTGGCGGCCGTCCATCGCGTGGTGGCCCAGCTGCGCCGGCGCCTGGCCACGCAGGGCCTTCAGGCGCGCGGGCACCGCCGCCCCGCACACGTCGACGTGCGCCGCACGATGCGCGCGTCGCTTGAGACTGGCGGGGTTCCCGTGGTCCTCAAGTTCCGCCCGCGCCGCCCCCGGCGCCCGGAGATCTACGTGCTGTGCGATGTCTCGACGAGCGTCACCTCGGCCTCGGTGTTCTTCCTGTCGGTGCTGCACGCGCTGCACGACACCTTTCGCAAGATGCGCTCGTTCGTGTTCATCGAGCGCATCTCTGAGGTCACCGACATCTTCGAGCACGAGCGCAACTTCAAGACGGTCAGCGAACGAATCGCCAACGACGCCGGCGTGGCCGACATCTCCGGCTACACCGACTACGGGCGCGTGTGGTCGGAGTTCCTCGTGCAGGTTGAGGACGATCTGGATCCGCGCGCAACGGTGATCGTCCTCGGCGACGCGCGCACCAACGGGCGCGATCCCCGCGCCGACATCTTCGCGCAGATCGCCGCCCGCGCCGGGCGCACGTTCTGGCTGAATCCCGAGCCGCGCCTGTACTGGAACTACGGCGACTCGGTGATCTCCGCCTACGAGCAGTACTGCACCGCGTTCGAGTGCTGGACGACCGCCCAGCTGGAGGACTTCGTGCGCGCGCTGGCGCGGCCGGTTGTGGCCACCGCGCGCTAGCATCCGCCAGACAGACAGCGCAGACACCAGGGGGGCTGGCGGGAAGGCCGGCTGAGATGGTGCCCGGGAAGCGATTCCCCCGGCGCCGACCCTTAGAACCTGTGGGGTAATGCCCGCGAAGGGAGCGAAGTGGCAACCGGACTGAGGGCCCGCCCACAGACGCCGCGGTCCGCACACCGCGACGGGCGAGGCGGTGCTCCTGGAAGAGGTGAGCCGCATCTACGGCGAGCGCGGCGCCCAAGCGTGCAGGCGCTCGCCGGCGATCTCGATGAGCGCCGCCGACGGCGAGCTGGTCGCGGTGGTGGGGCCGAGCGGCTGCGGCAAGAGCACGCTGCTCGAGCTGATCTGCGGGCTGCAGACCCCCGACGGCGGCTCGATCGCGTGCGCGCCGGCGGTGCTCATGCCGCAGCACGACCTGCTGCTCCCCTGGCTGAGCGCCGTGGACAACGCCGCCCTCGCGCTGCGCATCGCGCGGCTGCCGCGCGAGGAGGCCCGCCGGCGAGCCGCGGCGCTGTTCGAGGAGCTCGGGCTGGAGGGCTTTCAGGAGGCCCGCCCCTCCGAGCTCTCCGGAGGCATGCGCCAGCGTGTGGCCTTCCTGCGCACGCTGCTCTCAGGCAAGCCGGTGCTGTGCCTGGATGAGCCGTTCGGGGCGCTTGACGCGATCACGCGCGGTGAGATGCAGGCCTGGCTGTCGGGGGCGCTCGCGCGCGAGCCGCGCACCGTCGTGCTCGTGACCCACGACGTCGAGGAGGCGATCCTGCTCGCCGACCGCGTGCTCGTCCTCTCGCCGCGGCCCGGGCGCGTGATCGAGGAGGTCGAGGTTGCAGCCGCAGCGCCCGCGGTCACGCACCGACGCCGCTGTTATCGCCCTGCGCGAGCGCGCGCTCAGCCTGCTCTCACTCGGAGCCCCGCCCTCGCGAGGACGAGCGTGAGCGCGCAGGCGCCGGGCGGCGAGCGCATCCTTGGCCGGGCGATCCGGGCCGCTCTGCCGCCGCTTTTGCTCGTGGCCGCACTGCTCGGCCTGTGGGAGATCTACGTCGATTCGGGCGCCGACAGCTCCTTCGTGCTGCCGGCCCCCCACTCGATCGCCGCCGCCATGTGGAACAACGCTGGGCTGCTCGCGGCAAACCTCAGGCCCACGGCCGAGGAGGTGGGGCTCGGGATCCTGCTGGCGCTGCTGCTCGGCTTCGTGCTCGCGGTGCTGATCCATCTCTCGCCGGCCCTGCGCCGCGCGGTGTATCCCCTGGCGGTCGGCTCGCAGGCCGTTCCGATCGCCGTGATCGCGCCGCTTCTGGTCTTCTGGTGGGGCTTCGGCATGTTCCCCAAGCTCGTGGTGATCGTGGTCATCTGCTTCTTCCCGGTGCTCGTCACGACGGTCGACGGCCTGGCCGCGGTGGACCCCGACCAGCTGAAGCTGATGCGCACGCTCGACGCCTCGCGCTGGCAGGCGTTCCGCTTCGCCGAGCTGCCGACCGCGCTGCCGGCGGCTCTCAGCGGAGCGCGCATCGCGCTTGCCGTCGGCGTCATCGGCGCCTACATCGCGGAGTCTCAGACCGCGACGAGCGGCATCCACGCCGGCCTCGGGCACGAGATCAACGCAGACCTGACCGCCCTGCAGACGCCGCGGGCGTATGCGGCGGCGGTCGTGCTGTTCGTATTCGCCATCGCCTGCTTCCACGCCATCGGCCTGGCCGAGCGCCGGCTGGCGCCATGGAGCGTGCGTTCGAGGGGAGACACCACTTGAGAGCACAGCTCAGCGCACGCCGCGCCCGCCGCGGCATCCTGGCCGTGCTCGCCGTCCTGTTCGTGAGCCTCGCGCTGTCGGCCTGCGGCGCAAAGCAGGACGTGATCTCCACGGGCAGGACGAAGACCTTCACGGTGATGCTCGACTGGTTCCCGAACGCCGATCACGCAGCCCTCTACTCGGCGATCTCCCACGGGGACTTCCGTGCGGTCGGCCTGGATGTGCAACCGGTCATCCCCTCAGAAACCGCGGAACCGCTGAAGCTGCTCGCCGCCGGCAAGGTGGACATGGCGATCTCATACGAGCCCGAGCTGCTCCTGGCGCGCGATCAGGGGCTGAAGCTGGTGTCGGTCGGAGCGCTCGTGCAGCGCGCGCTCACGTCGATCATCGCGCTGCCCGATGAGCACGTCAGCAAGGTGGCCGATCTGGCCGGCAAGACGGTCGGCACGGCCGGCATTCCCTATCAGGCGGCCGAGCTGCGAACGGTTCTGCAGAGCGCGGGCGTGAACCCCTCGACGGTGAAGGAAGTCAACGTCGGATTCAACCTCGTGCCGGCGATGCTCTCGGGCAAGGTGGCCGCGACGCTGGGCGGCTTCTGGAACTACGAGGCGATCCAGCTGCAGCAGATGCACAAGAAGCCGCTCACGATTCCCGTCGATCAGGCCGGCGTGCCGAGCTACAACGAGCTCGTGCTGGTCGTGCGCGAAGGCGAGGCGCGCACGCGCGGGCAGGACCTGCGCGCCTTTCTGCAGGCGCTCACGCGCGGCGAGAAGGAGGTCAGGGCCAACCCCGCCGCGGCGGCGGCGCTCGTCGTCAAGGCCAACCCGTCACTTGAAAAGAAGCTGCAGCTCGCCTCGATCGAGCAGACGCTTCCGGCCGCGCTTCCCGGCGGGGGCAAACCGTTCGGCTGGCAGAGCACCTCGGCGTGGGCGTCCTTCGGCAGCTGGATGTACACGCACAAGCTTCTGGTGCACTATCCGAACACGGGCCTGCCGCCCTTCACCAACGAGTTCCTGCCCGGCGAAGGGATCTAGCGCCGGCCGTGGCGCACGAGCACTACTTCCGGCTCGCCGGACCATCGGACGCTCGGGCCGTCGCGGCCCTGCACGCTGATAGCTGGCGCCGTCACTATCGCGGCGTCTATTCCGATGCCTTCCTCGACGGTGACCTCGCCGTCGATCGGCTGGCGGTCTGGACCGACCAACTGGGGCGGGGCGATTCTGGATCCGCCACGATCGTTGCCGAGGATGAGAGCGGCCTGATCGGCTTTGCGCACACGGTCTTCGAGGAGGACCCAACGTGGGGGGCCCTGCTCGAGAACATCCATGTCGCCCACGCGCGCAAACGTCGCGGTGTTGGCTCGGGCCTGCTCGCCCGGATGGCCGAGGCCGTCGCCGCAAGGCCCCAGCGGAGCGGTCTATACCTGTGGGCCAATGAGCAGAACCTGGACGGCCAGGCCTTCTACGAGGCCCACGGCGCCAGGCGCGGGGAGAGGGCCATGTCGGTCCCACCGGGAGGGCTCCCCGGGAGGCTTGTCGGATCGCCGCGCAAGCTGCGCTACGCGTGGGATGACCCGGGCGCCCTGTCGGCTCGAATCAGTTCAGCGCTCGAGTCCGGGACCCGCGCCGCGCGGTAGGGTTTCGCCCGGATGAGCGCCATCACGACAGAGCAGCTTCGCGCGATCCAGGAGCCGTTGAAGCAGCGCTACCGCGACGAGCCTGCGGCTGCCCTCGTCACGCTCGAGGCGGACGGATCGCTGGATGACGGGGTGGCGTGCACGGTGAGCACGGGACGAGCACTGGTGCAGGCCGGTCTCCATCCGGCGAGCGGCGGCAACGGGCTGTTGGCCTGCTCGGGAGACATGCTGCTAGAGGCATTGGTCGCCTGTGCCGGGGTCACGATGCGCGCGGTCGCGACGTCTCTCGGTCTGGCCGTCAGCGGCTCGGTCCACGCCGAGGGGGACCTCGACTTTCGCGGAACCCTGTCGGTTGACAGGGAGGCTCCCGTCGGCTTCACGGCGATCAGGCTGAACTTCGCGCTGGAGACCGAGGCGAGCGAGGAGGAGCTGGCCACCCTGCTGCGCTTGACCGAGCGCTACTGCGTCGTCTTCCAGACGCTCGCGGGTTCGCCCGCAATGTCGGTGACCCGCTCAATTTGAGCCGCGTTCTCCGCCCCGCCGCCGGCCCGCCCTGCCGGAGCGGCTGAGCTCGTCAAAATGATCGAGGGCCTGGCCCGAGCCGGTGACGACGCAGGTCAAAGGCGATGTCGCGAGGAAGACCGGGATGCCGGTCTCCGAGGCGACGAGCTCGGGGAGACCACGCAGCAGGGTACCCCCGCCGGCGAGGAGAATCCCGTCGCGCGCGATGTCGCCCGTCAGCTCGGGCGGAGTCTGCTCGAGCGTGTCCTTGATCGCGTCGACGATCTCGCGCAGTGGCCCCCTGATCGCTTCGCGCACCTCCTCGCTGCGCAGTAGGACCTGGGTCGGCAGGCCGGTTATCAGGTGACGGCCACGCACCTCGCTCGTCTCTTCCGGCTGAAGCGCGACCGCCGATCCGATCGCGATCTTGATCGCCTCCGCCGTCTGGGAGCCGATCGCGAGCGCGTGCTCCACACGCAGATAGCGTGTGATCGCCTCGTCCATCTCATAACCTCCGACGCGCAGCGAGCGAGACAGCGCGATGCCACCAAGGGAGATGACGGCCATCTCGCTGGTGCCACCGCCGATGTCGACCACCATGCGCCCGACCGGCTCTGCGATATCCAGGCCGGCGCCTATGGCGGCAGCGATCGGCTCCTCGATCAGGTGGACGCGGCGCGCGCCGGCCGCAAGCGACGCCTCCTCGACCGCCCGCTTCTCGACCTCGGTGACCCCCGATGGGGCGCAGACGATCAGACGAGGGTGGGCGCGGTTCCGATCGAGCACCTTGCGGATGAAGTAGCGCAGCATCTCCTCGGTGATGTCAAAGTCGGCGATCACCCCGTGGCGCAATGGGCGCGTCGCTGAGATGGTCGCCGGGGTGCGCCCGATCATCCGCTCGGCGTCCGCTCCCACCGCGTGGACACGCCCGGTCAGCGAGTCCGAGGCCACGACGGAAGGCTCGGAGACCACGATGCCCCGTCCCCCGACATACACAAGGGTGTTGGCCGTACCGAGGTCGATCGCCATGTCCCGAACCCCAAGCGTGGGAGCCAGATGGCGTCGAGAAACGTCGCGACGAGAGCCGTCTCTGCGGAAGCGCATCAGGACAGAGTGGCAAAGCGGCGCCCCAACCGGCCGCCCGGGCGCCCTGAGGCGGCGGCTGAGCGCGAGGAACCCCCGACCGGGCGTTCAGAACTCGGTCGTTAATGCTTACGGTTATCGACCGCACGTTGCAGCTGTGCCTTATTCATGCTCGAGCGGCCCTCCACACCGAGGCTGGATGCCTCCTGGTAGAGCTGCTCGCGTGTGCGTCCGCGTGGGCCCGCCTTGCCCGAGCGCAGACCACCGCGCCGAGAAGAGGAGATGTCATTCGTCGACAGGCGGCTACGACTGCGCGTTTCACCGCTGCGCGCTCTCTCCTTGTTGACCGTGCGAGCCGCGATCTCCTGCGCGCGGGACTCAGACACGCCGCGTTCCTTCTCGGCGTCCTTGATGTGCTGGTACTGGCGGCCTCGCTTGCTGGCTTTTTTCACTCCACGGGGTGGCATATCGCGCCTCCTTGTTCGCTTGCTCGAAACTCTTCCGAAGGCGTACCCGCGACTGGCAGGTCATGAAACCACGAGCTGCACCGGTTTTATGAGCCGGCGCCGTGGGTAAGGAGGGCTGGGACCTTCTCACCTGCAGGAGGGTGGAACAGTGAGTGACAAAGCACTTGAGGTGTACCTGAACGACCATTTCGCCGGCGCCATGCTGGGGAGCGATCTCGCTGAGAGCATCCGCGATCGGCACGCGGGCACTCCCTTGGGGGACGTGATGGGATCGATTGCAACCGAGATCGACCAGGACCGCCAGACGCTCGCCCACCTCATGGACCGCATGGACGTAGCCAGGAATCGTGTCAAGCAGGCGACCGGCTGGGTCACCGAGAAGGCCAGCCGGGTGAAGTTCGGCGGGCTCGTGTCCGGCGAGCCTGAGCAGGGCGCGTTCATGGCCTTGGAGAGTCTCGCGCTCGGTGTGGAGGGCAAGGCGTGCCTGTGGAGGATGCTCAAGGAGGTCACCGGTCAATATCCGCCGCTGGCCTCGACGAACTTCGATGAGTTGATCACGCGCGCTGAGTCGCAGCACGCCACACTCGAACGCGAGCGCCTGGAGGCCGGGCGCCGCGCGCTGCAGAGTGACGCGGTCGCCTCACGCAGGTGATGGTTCCGGACGCTGGCCAGACCGGGGGCTTGGCTCGCCTTTGCCTGCGTTTCTTCGGCCGCGCTCGTCGGCAACCGTCAGCGGCACCGCGATGCTCTCGAGGCTCTTGCCCTCGGCCCTGACCCCGAACAGCAGCTCCGCCAGTCCGCCCAGGATCATGGCGACCGCGCCGATCATGAAGCCGACGAATACGTGGCTGACCTTCCCGCTTTCGATGAGGTGGGCAAACAGCAGGGGGCCGACAATGCCCCCGACGGCCGTGCCAACCGCATAGAAGACGGCGATGCAAAGCGCGCGCGTCTCGAGCGGAAAGATCTCAGAGACGGTCAGGTAGGCCGCACTGACTCCGGCGGATGCAAAGAAGAAGACGACCATCAGGGCGAGGACGAGGGTCGTTGCCGTGAGCTGTTGCCCTTTGAACAGGAAGGCTGTCAGGACAAGCAGGCTGCCGGACAGGATGTAGGTGCCGGCAATCATCGGCCTACGCCCCACCGTGTCGAACAGTTTGGCGAGCGTCAGCGGCCCGAGCAGATTGCCAACCGCGAAGATCGCGATGTAGTACGGGACGTCTCCGCTGGCGACACCAAAGAATGTTTTCAGCAGATACCCGAGGCTGAACAGCAGCGCATTGTAGAGAAACGCCTGCCCCACGAACAGCGACAAACCGAGGATCGTGCGTCGCGGATAGAGGGTGGCGACCGAGCGCACGATCAGGCTCAGCGGGATCGTCCTGCGCTGACGCACGGTGATCGTCGTGTCGGGCTGCGGCAGGTCCTGGCCTGTCTGCTCGCGAACCTTTCTCTCGATCTCGGCCACGACTTCCTCGGCCTCCTGCTCTCGTCCATGGATGAACAACCAGCGCGGGCTCTCGGGTACGTTGCGCCGGACCAGCAGCACCCCCAGTCCGAGCACCGCGCCCAGCGCGAAACACAGGCGCCAGCCAACGCTCTCGGGGAAGATGTTGGTATTCAGCGCGACCACTGCCAGCAGCGATCCACCGATCGCACCACCCCAATAGCTTCCGTTGATCGAGATATCGGCGTGGCCCCGGCTGCGAGCCGGGATCAGCTCATCGATGGCCGAGTTGATCGCGCTGTACTCGCCACCGATACCCGCACCCGTGATGAAGCGGAAGACGAAGAACCACAGGGGAGAAAACGACAACGCAGTGAGGATCGTCCCCAACAGGTAAAGCCCGAGCGTCAGCATGAACATTCTTCTGCGGCCAAGGCGATCGGTTAGCTGGCCGAAGACGAGGGCGCCGAGACACGCGCCGGTGATGTAGAGGGTCGCCGCCAGCCCGGAGACATCAGCGGCCGAAATGCCCACCCCGGCGCCTTTTTCTGAGATACGCCCAGCGATTCCGCCAACGATCGTGACCTCCAGTCCGTCGAGAATCCAGACGGTTCCAAGTCCGATGATCACCTGCCAGTGAAACCGGGACCACGGCAGCCGATCCAGGCGCGCCGGAATGTCGGTCTCTATCGTTCCCGTCTGCACCCCCTCGTTCGCGCTCGCAGCCATGAGTCACCTATTCCCCGAAGCAGGCGCCAGGCAAACCCGCGCGGCTTACGACGTCGTCCTGATTGCTCAGTGCGAACTCCGTCCGAGTGTGAAACGAGCCTGACCGGGTATGGAACGGGATGAACCCGAGAACGGGACTACCCCGACAAAGACAGGAGACGGCATGGCTCAGCAGACCAAAGCTCAGCGTTCGGCGGCAGCCAAAAAGGCGGCGGCGACGCGTCAGCGCAATGCAGGCAAGCGCGCCGGTCAGGATGCCAGACAGTCGGCCGAGCGCGCGGTCGACAGCGTCGGCGAGGCCGCAAAGTCGGCCGGAGAGGCCCTCAAGGCCGCCGGCAAGGCGGCCACGGCGCGTTTGAGGTGACGAGCTTGCGCTCGCATCTCGGTCGGCAGGCCTGCGGCACCCAGCTGCGCAGCTGCATCTGACCCCACCGATGCCTGCCACGGTCGCCCCGGTCTGCTGATCATCTCACTTCTCACTTGGGGGATAATCGAATGATGGATTCGCGCGGGGCGCCCGAAGGCACCGACCTCCACCTTGCGGACGTACTCGACGCGCTCGGAGAGGCGGTGACGATCCGCGGAGGAGATGACCGCCTCATCTACGCCAACCACGCGGCGCTGGATCGCCTTGGGTTCAGTTCTGTTGAGGACCTGGCTGACGCGGACCCGCGAGAACTGATGGGCGACTATGAAACAACGTGGCGCAGACGGGCAGGAGATCGATATGGACGATCTTCCCTCTGTCCGTCTGCTGCGTGGCGAACAGCCCGAGCCGCTGCTGCTGCATTGGGTCAACCGGGCCACCGGTGAGGAGCGCTGGGCGCTGTTGAAGACCGCTGCAATCCGCGATGCCGATGGCTCGGTCGAAGGCCGCGGTGACGATCATCGAGGACGTGACCGCGACCAGACGGAGAACCCTGCGCCTGGAATTCCTGGCTCAGACCACCAACCAGGTGCTCGCCTCATCGCTCGACTACCAGGAGACGCTGCGCAACGTCACGAGCTTGGCCGTTCCACAGATCGCCGACTGGTGCGCCGTCGACCTCTTCAACGACGAGGGCGGGTACGAATCGGTGGCCGTGGCGCACACCGATCCGACCAAGCTCGCGATGGCCGAACGCCTACGCGCGTTTGAGGCGGACCAGCTCGATCCCGCAGCGGGCCCTCGGCCGAATCAGGCGGACGGGCGAGCCGTTGCTCTTCAGGGACATCACCGACGAGCTGCTCGTCAACGCCGCCGTTGATCCTGAGCACCTGGAACTCCTGCGCGCCGTGGGTATGCGCTCGGCGCTGATCGTCCCGATGACCGCCCGCGGCAGCACGATCGGGGCGCTGACGATGGTCAGCGCGGAGTCTGGCCGGGCATTCGACGAGAGCGATGTGGAGTTCGCGGAGCAGATCGCCAGGCGCGCGGGTCTTCTGGTGGAGAACGCCCGCCTGTACACCCAGCGCTCTGAGGTGGCCCGCACACTGCAGCGCAGCCTGCTGCCCGAAGCGCTACCCGAGGTTCCGGGCTGGCAAGTCGCCGCGCTGTATCGCCCCGCCGGCCGGGGAACCGAGGTCGGTGGCGACTTTTATGACTTCTGGCAGGTCGACGGCGATTGGCTCATGATGATCGGCGACGTGACCGGCAAGGGCGTGGGGGCCGCGGCCCTGACCTCTTTGGTTCGCCACAGCGCCCGAGCGGCGTCCGACTTCGATCCGCGCCCAGGGCGAATCCTCGGCCGCGTGGACGCCGCCCTGAAGCGGGAGCCTTCGATTTCGGTGTGCACGGCCCTGTGTGTGCGCTTCTCGGCAGTGGGCACGGGGATCGATTGCCGCCGGCGGGCATCCCCTGCCGCTGTGCCTGAGCGCCGAGGGTGTCCGCGAGGTCGGCCGGCCTGGCACGCTGCTCGGTGCCTTCGATCAGGTCGACTGGCCGGAGGTTCCGTTTGAAGTGCAGCCCGGCGAGACCCTCGTCAGCTTCACGGATGGCGTCACCGATACCGTCGGCGCGAACGCCGAGCGCTTCGGACTCGGACGCTTGCGAGCGATTCTGGATGAGGTCAAGGACGAGGAGCCCACCGTCATTCGCCAAAGACTCGCCGCGACGCTTGAGGGCTTCCAGGTAGGTGAGCAGGCTGATGATACGGCGGCTGTCTTCATGCGCTTCACCGGCAGCGAGCCAACCGAGCCGCCGCTCCCGGGCCAGGCGAAAATGTGGTGTCCGCGCGCCATGATTAGGGTATAGGGATGGTCGAGCCCGCATCATTTGAGGTCCGAAGCGAGATTGAGGCCGGCGCCGGCCGACTCACTGTGATCGGAGAGCTGGACATCGCAACCAAGCCGCAGCTGGAAGAGGCCGCACACGCGACGATTGCGCGTGGCGTGCACGAGCTGACCATCGACCTCTCCGAGCTCAGCTTCATGGACTCATCCGGGCTGAGCCTGCTCATCATCCTGAACGAGCGCGCCACCAGCGAGGGCTGGACGCTTCGCCTGCTGAAGCCGGCCGACCCGGCCCTCACGATCCTCACGCTCACCGGGGCTGACAAGAACCTGCCGTTCGTCGCGGATGCGGACGCGCCGTGAGCCCTCGCGGCACCAGGGCGACATTCGGCGGGCCGGCACCTCCGGCAAGCCTCGAGCTCGAACTGCAGCGAAATGTCGAGGCGCCGGCTATCGCTCGCGCAGCGCTCAGCGGGCTGTGCGTCGGCGTCGATCCAAGTCCATCCGCGCAGCACACTCTGATGCTGCTCGTCTCGGAGGTGGTCAGCAACGCGGTTCAGCACTCCCTGGGGCCGGCCGGGGCTCCAGTCCTCCTCGCAGCAACCGTCGGTGAGGAGATCGCGCATATCGCCGTGACCGATGCGGGTCGCGGGTTCACACCGAGACGCCAGGACCCGCGAGCCGACGGAGGGTACGGTCTTTACCTGCTGGAGAAGGCGGCAAGCCGCTGGGGTGTCGACCAGGTCGGCGGCACTCGAGTCTGGTTCGAGCTTCTCATGGACCAGGGGGCCCCACCTACTGAAGGGGACTCGCTGTAGGAAGTTCGAACCGCAGGCCCACCGTCAGCCTGCCGTCAGTCGCGTCAGCTCGCGAAGGAGCCCCCCCATCCCGGCGATCTCATGCGCCGCGCGCTGGCGCCCTGCGCCTCCGCCACCCGCCAGCAGCGAGGGGAGCACGCCGAGCTCCGCTTGGCAGCCGAGCTCCCCAGCATGAGTGCCTGCAGTCGCGAGCGCGCGATCGAGCAATTCGGCGACAGGCCGCAGCCGGCCCTCGGCATCGGGCAGCTCTGCTCGTACACCGAATCGGGCGGCCCGGAACGCACCCTCTTCGAGCACCTCGGCGGGCGGGTCGGGCTCCGGATCGGCCTCTGCCGCATGACGAGCGAGGCAATGGGCGAGTGCCACCAGGCCGGCCGTGCCGGCGAGTGATGTCTGGGCGTCCAGGGCACGGATCTCGACGGTGCCGAGGCGCGGATGCGGGCGTAGCTTCCACCAGAACCACGTGTAGTCGGGGACATCCGCCGCGCGCGCCAGCAGCCTTGCCATTGCGCAGAAGTCTGGGAAGTCACGCATCGCGCGGGGCACGCCCGAACGCGGCCAGCCACGCGTGGTCACCTCGCGCGCGGAGGCCAGGCCGGTATCCCGGCCATGGCGATACGGCGAGTTGGCGGCGAGCGCCTGCAGCAATGGCAGGTGCCGGCGCAGTCCGTTGAAGGCCTTGATCGCAGTCTCTGCGTCCGGCATTCCTATGTGGATGTGCAATCCGCCGACGGGCGTCGCAACCGCGTCTCCGAGCAGGTCCTGGATTCGTTCATATCGCTGCTTGTCGGTGATTTCCGCTTCGCCCTCACGCGCCGCCGGATGCGTCCCCGAGCCGAGCAAACCCGCTCCCGTTGCAACGACAGCGCGGCGCAGCCCCGCAAGGGTGCCCACCGCCTCGCCGGCACCACGGCATATATCAGTGATCAGCTCGACCTGACAGGCGTGCAGCTCACGCTCAACGGTTCCATCGACCGGGCCTATTCGGTCTTGCACCGCGGTCGAGGCGTTCGTCTGAGCGCCGGTCACGGGATCTACCAAAAATAGCTCCTCCTCGACGCCAACCGTGAAAGGCTCTCCTGAGCCGAATACATTCCGATCACCGGGAGACATCCTCAAAGCCTTCCCGATGAAGTGCGATGGAAAACTGAGCTTGCCAAAGGTTTGCCAACCATGCATTCCGGGCAACTGAAAAGCAACGTAGTGCTAACAAAAGGAGGCCGCATGGGGCTGTTGGAGTTGCTCTTGATTGTTCTGATAGTTGCCGCCATCGCCGGCGGAATAGGTGTAAGCCCGTTGCTCTGGCTGCTGCTGGTGGTAGCCCTCGTGATCTTCCTAACGGGCGGCGGATTCGGCTATCGCAGAGGCGGGCGAATCTAGCGATGCGTCTCGGCACAGCGATTTTCCTCATCACGGTCGGCGCGATCGTCCGGTATGCGCTCACGTTTAACGTGTCGGGAGTGTCGCGTCCGGTGATCGGCTTGATTCTCATCATCGCCGGCATCGTCGGCGTCGTGCTGTCGCTTATCTACTCCGCCACCGCTCGGGGCCGCGTCGGTCGCGGCCCTTACGAAGAACCACGCCTGTAGACACCGAGCGACCCCTGCGAGCCAGGCTCGCAGGGGGTTAGCGGCAAAATTCACACAATAACCGGGCAGCGGCGCGCGACGGCTGATGGCGGGCGGGCGCGGGCGGGCGGGCGCCCACTCCTGGTGCAGGCGCCCTCCGGCCTCAAGTTTAGGTGAGGTCATTGCGGGCAGCAATTGAAGTAGAGACGGTGTTCATGTTCAAGTCAAAGCACGTAAACAATGGCCACGGCGGGCGCTCGGAGTTCCGAGCGATTGACGCCCGCGCAACCGATGGGTCAATCCACCTGGGCGCTCGTGGCTGGGGCGGAGTGGTCGCCTGCACCTTCACCGAATTCCGCGAAGACAACCTCACGAATCTCGCAGCCGCGCTCACCTACTACGGAATACTGGCGATCTTTCCGGCGCTGATCGCGCTCGTGTCGCTGATCGGCCTGATTGGCCACTCGGCGACGCAGCCCCTCATCGAAAATCTCGACGAACTCGCGCCGGGGACAGCGAGGACAATCGTTACCAGATCGGTCGAGAACCTCAACAGGAGCCGCGGCGCCGCCGGAGTGATATTCATCGCGGGCATAGCCGGAGCACTATGGGCGGCATCGGGATACGTCTCAGGTTTCATGTGGGCTGCGAACCGCATCTATGACGTCGAGGAGGGAAGGCCGATCTGGAAGACGCTTCCGATACGTGTCGGCATAACCGTTGTGACGGTGGTGCTTCTCGCCGTAAGCTGCATCGCCGTTGTACTGACAGGTGGCCTGGCAAGGCAGGTCGGTGACCTGATCGGCGCCGGCTCAGGGGCGGTCACAATCTGGGACATCGCAAAGTGGCCGGTGCTCGTAGCGGTCGTAAGCTTCATGCTCGCGATCCTCTATTGGGCGGCACCCAACGTCAAGCAGCCGGGATTGCGCCGGCTCTGGCCCGGAGGCACCATTGCCGTCGCCATCTGGCTTGTCGCCTCGGGAGCGTTCGCCGTCTATGTCGCCAACTTCTCCTCCTACAACAAGACGTATGGATCGCTGGCCGCGATCATCGTCTTCATGGTGTGGCTGTGGATCTCAAACCTCGCCACCCTCCTCGGCGCCGAGTTCAACGCCGAGCTCGAGCGCGCGCGCATGATCGAGGGCGGCCGCCGAGGCAGGCGCGAGCCGTTCGTCGAACCGCGCGAGACACGCAAGACGAAGGCGTCGGCGTGAGCAGGGTTCTATTTGTTCCCTTCGGCGTCCTCGGCGGCGTACTGGCGGGCATCGCCGGCAAGAAGATCTGTGCGGGGCTCTGGAGCGCGGTCGATGACGAACTGCCCCCGGACCCCAAGCGTCGCGACGTTGCGTGGCAGAAGCTGATCCTGGCCCTACTCCTTGAGGGTGCGATCTTCCGGGCCGTCCGGGGTCTCTTCGACCACGGAGCTCGCCAGGCATTCCGCAAGCTGACCGGAACCTGGCCGGGTGAGGAGAGCCAGGACCCGGCGTAGCTACGCAGCTCGAGCGTGCTCTGAGGGTCCGAGCGGGCGTGTCTGCCACCGTTCAGGCGGCCTTGCGTTGCGGGGAGTCCGCGTCGCTGAGAAGCTCGAGCACCGCGGCCTCGACGCGCCTGCGGACACGGGCGTTCGCCATGTCGGGGCCATCGGCAGGGAGATCCTCGATCGTGTGGGCGATGGTGACGCCGGCGTGATAGCGATCAATCACGCGAGGGTCCACGTAGGAGGCGCGGCAGACCGCCGGAGTGTTGCCGAGGTAGCTGGCCACCGTCTTCACTGCGCGGCTGACCTCGCGCTCGCGGCTCGCGCGGCTGCGCCCTGGCTCGTCCACGCCCGCGAGCGCGACGGCCGCGAGAATTGTCGCGTTCCACGTGCGAAAGTCCTTGGCGCTGAAGTCTCCCGCGCTGAACTGCTTGATGTAGGCGTTGACGTCATCGGCGCGAACCTCGACCCAGCCGTCCGCCTCGCGATAGGCGAGCAGCTGCGAGCCGCTGCGCCTGCGCTTGAGCGCCGCCACGACGGCCAATGCAGCGCTGTCGGTGATTGCCTGGACCCGGCGCTGCCCCGACTTGGCGGGAAAGTCAAAGACGACCTCGCTGTCCACGATCCTCACGTGGTCGCGCAGCACGGTGGTGAGCCCGTAGGACTCGTTGTGCTCGGCGTAGTCCTCGGAGCCTATGCGGAAGAAGCCGAGATCGAGCAGCCTCACCGAGCAGGCCAGGACCCGCTCGCGACTAAGGTCGTCCAGGCCAAGCCGCGCTGCTCCAACAACGGCGAGGTCGCGCGTCACGCGCCGGCGCAACCGCGGAAGGGCCTCGCCGAAGGCGATCATCTCCTCGAACTTCAGCCGATCGCGATGCGCACGCCAGCGTTCATGGTACAGGTACTGCTTGCGCCCGGCTGCGTCGATACCGGTCGCCTGCAGGTGCCCGAGAGCATCCATGCAGATCCAGACCTCCTTCCAGGCCGGCGGGATCGCGAGCCGGGCGATGCGTTCGAGCACCTCCGGATCGTCGATCCGCTCGCCGGCGGGATCGCGGTACTCAAAGCCGCGGCCGCGGCCCCGACGCGCGATCCCGGGCGCAGCGCAGTTCGATCTGCGAAGTCTCGCCATCGTTTACATTCTGCGCGAACCGGGTAACGCACTCAAACGGAGACTGAGAGCAAGGATTCGGAGGGAACCATGTCTTCAGTTGCAACCACGCGAGACGCGCAGCGCACCAGCTCATCGACGAAAATCGAGACGAGCGAGCTGTTCGAGCGCTGGCAGGAGCAGGGCGATGAGACGGCGCGAGAGGAGCTCGTCGAGCGGTTCATGCCGCTGGCGCGCAGTCTCGCCCGCCGCTACGGCCGCTCGGCCGAGCCATTCGAGGACCTGCTGCAGGTGGCCTCGCTGGGGCTGCTGAAGGCGCTGGACCGCTTCGACGCCGACCGCGGCTATGCCTTCCCATCGTTGGCGGTGCCCACGATCCTGGGCGAGATGAGGCGCTACTTCCGCGACTGCGGCTGGGCCGTCCACGTGCCTCGTGGCGCACAGGAGCGGGCGCTGCGGGTGCGTGACGCACAGGAGCGCCTGACCAACGAGCGCGGTCGTGCCCCAACCGTGGGTCAGCTCGCGGAGTATCTGGAGCTGGACATCGAGCAGGTCATCGAGGCCCTGCAGGCACTGCTCTCCTATGAGGCGCTGTCGCTGGACGGCCCGCCCGCGGGTGCCGAGGATGAAGCCGCGACGTTTGGCGAAACGCTGGGACATGAGGACGAGCGCTACGAGCTCGTGGAGCTGGACGCGACCGTGAGCGCTGTGCTCGGACACCTTCCCCCGCGCGAGCGCCTCATCCTTCAGATGCGCTTCGTCGATGACCTCACTCAGTCGGAGATCGCAGAGCGTATCGGCGTCTCACAGATGCAGGTCTCGAGACTGCTGCGCCGCTCGCTTGACCAACTGCGCACGCTGACCGAGCCCACGGACACGCCGTAGGAGGGGGCATGCGCGGTTGCCGGGTTCAGCTCATCGCACAAGGCCTTCTCCCAACGTTCGTCTGAGGCTGGCGAACCGGCCTGAGAACGTCATGCTCGTGAGGCAGGTGCTCGCGGGCATCGCCGAAGCGATCGATCTGGACGCCAAAGACATCTACGAGATCAGCGTCGCCGTCACCGAGGCCTGCAACAACGTTGTGGTCCACGCCTACCGGGGCGATGAAGGACCCCTTGAGATCGAGGTCAATGTCCGGCCGGGCGCGATGGAGGTGCTGGTGCGCGATCGTGGCATTGGAATCGAGCCGCAGGCCCAGCGTGCCGCCGGCACAGGGCTGCCCGTGATCGAAGCGCTTTCCCGATCCGTCACGGTGAGCGCCGGAGAGGACGGCGGGAGCGAGGTCTGGATGACATTTGACTCGCCGGGAGCGAGCGCGCTTGAAGCGCCCGCCGCCGGACGGCTCGGGCTGCCGACCGTCGAGGAGCTTGGAGCGGACCCCGCAATCGAGATCACCCTCGCGCCCACGGTCCTGTCACGAACGATCCTTCCTCGCCTGCTGAGCGTCTTTGCCGCGCGTGCTCACTTCACCACGGACCGTCTCCACGACGGCCAGCTGATTGCCGATGAGCTCGCCGCCCGCATGGAGAGATCGACCGCCGACGGCCATGTCAGCGTCAGCATTGCCGTCCAGCCGCGTGAACTCGAGCTGCGCATAGCGCCACTGCCGGCAGGACACGCAAAACGGCTGCTCGTGGATGCGGCCGTCGATGACCTGGGGCCGGTGATCGGCAGGCTCAGCACTCAGCACCGGGTGACGACGCTCACCTCGGGTAGCCATGAGATGCTCGCCATGCGATTGGCCCAACCGGCCTGAGTCAGTTCGCGGCGCTCGGCCCGATCGTGGAAAGATGCGCTGGATGGCGCGGATCGGACTGCTCACCGGAGGCGGAGACTGTCCCGGTCTGAACGCGGTCATCCGCGCGGTGGTCCGCCGCGGGCTGACCGAAGGCGAGAACAGCTTCGTTGGCTTTCGCGCAGGCTGGGCCGGCGTATTGGCAGACGATGCGATCGACCTGACGCTGCAGAGCACGGCCGGGATCCTGCCGCGCGGCGGCACGATCCTCGGCACCTCCCGCACGAACCCCTTCGTCGACGGCCAGGAAGGCGCTACGCCCGTGCGGCGCACTCTTGAGAACCGCGGCGTCGACGTGCTGATCCCGATCGGCGGCGAGGATACGCTCGGCGTGGCCCTGCGCCTGCACCAGGCCGGGGTGCCTACGGTGGGCGTGCCGAAGACGATCGACAATGACCTCGGCGGCACCGATGTGACGTTCGGCTTTCAGACGGCCGTGCAGATCGTGACCGATGCGATCGATCGGCTGCACACGACCGCCGAGTCGCACAACCGCGTGATGGTCGTCGAGGTGATGGGCCGTCACTCGGGCTGGATCGCCACGCATGCGGGCATCGCCGGCGGAGCTGACGCGATCCTCGTGCCCGAGCGGCCGTTTGACATCGATGAGGTCGTCGAGCACCTGCGCCGCCGCCACGCGCGCGGGCGCAGCTTCTCGATCGTGGTGGTGGCCGAGGGCGCCGCGCCGAGGGAGGGAACGCTCGAGGCCCTCCAGGGCACGAGCACCGACGCCTTCGGGCACGTGCGGCTCGGGGGGATCGGCCTGCGCCTTGAGCGGGAGATCGAAGAGCGAACGTCCTTCGAGACCCGCGTGACGATCCTCGGTCACGTCCAGCGCGGCGGCACGCCGGTGGCCTACGATCGCGTGCTGGCGACGCGCTTCGGGGTGGCGGCGATGGACGCCGCGGCCGCCGGGCGGTTCGGGGTGCTCGTGGGGCTGCGCGGAACCGAGATAGTCGAGGTTCCGCTGGAAGAGGCGCTCGAGCGGCCGAAGCTCCTCGATCCGAAGCTGTATGAGACCGCGGAGCTGTTCTTCGGCTGATGCGCTCGATGATCTTCGAGGCCGTCGGGCGCCCGCTTCAGGCGCTCGAGCGCCCGATCCCGACAGCCGGACCCGGGCAGCTGCTTCTGAAGGTGCACGCCTGCGGGGTCTGCCGCACCGACCTGCACCTGCTCGACGGCGAGGTCGAGATCTCCTCGCCGCCGCGGATCCTCGGCCACCAGATCGTGGGGACGGTGGTTGACCCCGACCAGAAGCCGCCAGCCACCCCCGAGGCGACATCATCAGGAGCGACGGCCACCGGCCGTCGGGTCGGCGTGCCGTGGCTCGGGTGGACCTGCGGGGAATGCGTCTACTGCCTGAGCGGACGTGAGAACCTGTGCCTGAGGGCGCGTTTCACGGGTTGTGACATCGACGGCGGCCAGGCCGAGTACACGGTCGCCGACGAGCGCTTCTGCTTCCCCATCCCCGAGGGCTTCCACGACCTGCAGGCGGCGCCGCTGTTGTGCGCCGGGCTGATCGGCTACCGCTCGCTTCGCATGTGCGGAGAGGCACAGCGCGTGGGCTTCTACGGATTCGGCGCCGCCGCGCACATCCTCATCCAGGTGTGCCGCTCGCAGGGGCGGGAGGTGTTCGCGTTCACCCGCCCGGGCGATGAGAAGGCCCAGGCGTTTGCGCTCGAACTCGGGGCCGTGTGGGCCGGCGGATCCGATCAGCGCCCTGCGCAGGAGCTCGAAGCGGCGATCATCTTCGCCCCCGACGGATCGCTCGTGCCGGCGGCGCTGGCGGCTGTGGCACGCGGCGGGACGGTCGTGTGCGGTGGCATCCACATGAGCGACATCCCCTCCTTCCCCTACGGCGCCCTGTGGGAGGAGCGCGTGCTGCGCTCGGTCGCCAACCTGACGCGGACGGACGCCGAGGAGTTCCTCGCGCTCGCCCCGCTCGTGCCGGTCAAGACGCGGGTCACCGAATACGGCCTCGAGCAGGCCAACGAGGCGCTTTCGGACCTGCGCGCGGGGCGCTTCAGCGGGGCCGCGGTGATCGTGCCGTAGCGTGCACCGGGCTGCAGCGAGAAGCACCGCAAGGTGTGTTTCGCGCGTGGCTCGTCTGACCCACGCCGTAGTCCATCTGAACTCCGGCCTCGTAGTTCGTCTGCGCTATCCGTCCAGTCCCTGGGTGCTAGGTCCTATTCGGAGTAGCGTTGTCGATGAGCCTCACTGTTCAACCCGTTTACGGGGATGAAGGGCTGGGTGCGCTGAATGGCTCGGCACGCCCTCGTGCTTCTTCAAGGGCTCAAAGAGCGGCCGCCGACGGGCGGCCGTTTCTTGTTTGGCCTGCGCCGGTCGACGAAAAGCCGCAAAGTGTGCACTCGCGCTCACCGGCCTTGCACTTCGCGCTACGGTCGTTGAGAGTGCCAGTTAGTTGTGACGCTGTCAGCTACCAGACGCTTTGAGAAGGTCGTCTAGGTCGGCGGCCTTTTCTTTGTGACTTCCGGCCCGAGCGTTACGTGGTCGCCGTCCGCACGCTCCTATCCACAGACAAAGCGTCAGTAGCGGAACCTCACACGCCAGGCTTTGTTGTTGCAGTTGGAGCCGCTGCCCGTCACCTTGACCTCGATGTTCTCGCCGGGCGCCGCAGAACCCGATTCTTTGGCATTCGAGCAGCTGTGATTGCTCGTAGATGTGACCGTACAGGACAGCAGCGTCGCTCCCGTCGTGTTGTCGATGACCGACACGAGCGCGCTTTCTTTGCTGCTCAAAGTGGCGTTCGTGTCGGCATACAGGTTCGTGACCGTCTCCCCATTGGCGGTAGCTGGACCCGCCACCAGGTTGCTGGGCGAGTAGCCGCTCGTCTTCGCCGGGCAGGGGCCGTTGCCCTGGCCGGCGAGCTCTGTGTAATTCAGGCAGTTGCCGCTCGGCACGCTCTGAGAGCTTGCAAACGTCGCGATCGCGGCATTGCCTGACGGGCCCGTGGCACCGGTGACGCCGGCTGAGCCGCTCGCTCCGGTCGTGCCCTTGGCCCCTTCCTTGCCGGTCGGGCCAGTTGCTCCGGTCGCTCCCTGGGCTCCGCTCGCTCCGGTTGGTCCGCTTGCCCCGGTCGCTCCGTTCTTGCCGGCGGCTCCTTCGGGCCCGCTTGAGCCAGTGGCCCCGGTCGCCCCGGTCGCGCCGGTTGCTCCCGTCGCGCCATTGGCTCCGTTGCCTCCGTTGCTGCCAGCCGCTCCGGTCGCTCCTTGGGCTCCGGTCGCTCCCGTCACTCCCTGGGGTCCGGTTGCGCCGGTGGCTCCGGTCGGGCCCGTGGCTCCGGTGCTCCCGCTCGGCCCGGTCGCGCCAGTCGCTCCGGCGGCTCCGGTTTCGCCCGTCGGGCCCTGCGTTCCGGTTGCTCCCGTCGGTCCGGTCGGGCCAGTCGGGCCCGCGATGAGGAATGTGAGTAGCACTTCGCCGTTACTCGCCGGGTGGGAAGATTGGAATTCCTCGGTCTGGGGGGCGGTCGTGATCGAGATGTTCTGTGCTGCGGCTTCCACGAAGTTCGATCCCGCGCCCCCGCCACTGCCTACGCCGACCTGGCCGCCACCACCACCTCCGAAGTAGCCGCCGCCACCACCACCGCCCTGTTCGTTCTCGGCGCACTGGCCGGTTTCGTTGCCGCCATGCCCACCAACCCCGCGTTCCCCGCTCTGCCCATTAGTCCCGCACCCGACCGCGCTTATCCCGCCTTTGCCGCCTTCGGTGCTGGTGCCCGGCTGACCCGCGTTCCCACCGCCGCCGGCCTGGGGGCTCGCGCCTGCCGCGCCTCCGCTGCAGCCGAGAAAGCCGCCGCCTCCTCCGCCTCCGCCTCCGGCAACGAGCAGCCTCGGGTCGGGCGAGAGCCCGCTTGTGGCCGGGGAGGTGCGAACGTCTGACGCCCCGCCTCCGCCGCCACCGTCGAAATAGCCATGGCCACCTTCGCCGCCGCCGTTGACTCCGCCGTCCGGCCTGCCCCCGGCGCCCCCGACCTCGACGTACAGCGTCTCTCCTTCGGTCACCGGGAGCGTCGCGGTCACCTCGGCGCCGGGACCGCCCTGGCATTGCGCCTCGGCGCCTTCGCCGCCCTGCCCTGCGATCGCGGTGACTGCCACGTTCGTGACTCCAGGCGGAATGACGGTCGTTGATTCCCCGACTTTTGTGAACGTCTCGCTCGGAGCGCCCGCTGCAGCCGCAGGCGCAACGACGAGAACCGCGATAACAATCGCGCAGCCTGTGGCTCCGCCTCGCCTCGTGCGCAATCCTCCGGACTGGTGGTGGGCCCGAGCGGAAGACACAAGACGCGCACGGAGCGATCCCCACTGCAATCGGCTTCCTGACGACCCCCTCACCGAACCTCCCATCTGGCGCCGAGCCGGGGCCCCCTTGACCCCCGCCCCCAGACAATCCGCTGACGAGCTGAGCTTACACCCCCAGGCAGTTTGCCAGCGTCTCCTCAGCCTAGAGCTTCGGCGCCGGATAGTGGCTTTTGCGTTTCGGGACGCATGTGTGGTAGGTCCGCGTTCCGGTCACCGAGCGGCCGTCGCTCGTCTTGGCGGTGATCGAGAGGACGAACGTTCCCTTGGGAAGGCCCACGAGGTTGATGAGCGCGCTGATGTGCGCGCGCCCCACGGTCTTTACGCGCTTGTGGTTGATCTTGATCACCGCGCTGACCCACGTGATGCCGGACAGCTTGCGCACGTGGATCGTGAACCTGCGACGGCTGACGCACTGCTTGGCGGGGGGCAGGCTGAACGCGGAGGCGGCTGAGATCCGGCTCGGCACCGAGCGCGGCGGAGTGGCGGCCCTGAAGTTGGCTGTGCCCGAGGAGGGAGCTGGGGGCGTGCTGGTGCCGGACGGCGACGGTTCGGGAGTGGGCGGGGGCTTTTCGGGTGGTGGTTCTTCGGCCGTTTCTTCCAGGTGCAGCCCGGCGTAGCCGTCACCATAGGTGGAGACCGCGGCACATTCCGACGTCTCCGCGCAGTCAACGCCCGCCAGTTCGCTGAGTTCGTCGCGATGGAAGCTACCCGTCAGAGGGTTGCCATCGTAGGTCTCCGAGCCTACGATCACGCAGTATTCTGCGTCCGGGCAGGACACCGCCGCGAACGGGTTTTCGCGGCCGCCGATAGCGGCGCGTGCGGGGTGACCTGGGCCGAGCGGGTCGAATGTCACCGCTCCGCCGGCGCCGTCGACCGCGGTGCATTGCGACGCAGACGGACAGGAAACACCTGCCAACGCGCTGCTGTTGTTCGCGCCGTTGCCTTCGTCGATCACGTACGTGGTGCTCGCGCCGGGTGAGGTGGGGTCGAACGTGACCTCGCTGCCGCCCATATCGACCGCAGTGCACTGATGCGGCGACGGGCACGCGATGCCCGTGAGCGAGGCGCTCTCGTCGACGGTCACCGGCGCAGGGCTACCGGGCGAGTGGGGTTCGAACGTCACCTCGCCCCCATGGCTGTCGACCGCTGTGCATTGCGCGGTCGTCGGGCAGGCGATCGCCAGAAGTTGTGTGAACGGACTATCCACGGCGACACGCTCAGCGCCGCCCGGCGAGGATGGTGCGAACGTCACCTCGCCGCCGTTTTGGTCGACCGCCGTGCACTGGCTCGTGGACGGACACGCGACTGCGTGCAGAGCGCGGGTGCTATCGATCAGGTGGCTGGTCGGTGTCTGCGGGGCTGCCGGATCGAAGGTCGCCTCAGCGCCGGCGCCGCCAACTGCGGTGCACTGGCTCTCCGCGGGGCAGGACACCGAGCTCAGCCCCACCGCGCCCTCGATCGCGTAGGTGGACGAGGTGGCGAGGGGTGCGGGGCTGAAGGTGACCTCCTGCCCCTGGCTTTCAACCGCGGTGCACTCGGTGCTCGAGGGGCAGGCGAGCACGGCGCGGTCGCTGTTGGCGGCGAGGCCGAGGACGTCGCGAACGACCATACCGGGCGAATCCGGGTCGAATATGCTCGCCGCGCCGCCGTTCTCCACGGCGACGCAGAGATGCGCCGAGGGACAGCTGACGCCGATGAGCCCGTAGTAGACGTCCACAAATTCGCGCAGCGACGCACCGGGTGACTGCGGGTCGAATGTGATCTCCCGCCCTTCCTCATCCACTGCGGTGCATTGCGTCGCGGTCGGGCATGCGAGCCCGTCCAGCCCCTCGTAGCTGTCGACTAGCGCGCTCGTGGTCGTGGACGGCGAGTTGGGGTTGAACGTGACCTCGTTGCCCTCGTAGTCGACCATCGTGCACTGGCTGGCCGATGGACAGGCGATCGCTGTCGGTTCGTATCCAGTGTCGACCTGGACGCGGCTCGGCGAGCCCGGCGTGAGCGGTTCGAAGGTGAGCTCGTAGCCTTCATTGTCAATCGCCGCGCATCGACTCGAGGTCGGACATGCGACCGCGACCAGCCGATGCGGGCCGTCGATCGTCGAGCGCGCGGGTGCACCGGGGGCGACCGGTTCGAAGGTGACGGCACCTCCCTGTCCATCGACCAGCGTGCACTGGGTCGCCGCCGGGCAGCTCACTCCGGTCGGGGTCGCCCCCGGGTCAACGGGCGAGCGCGTGTGGGTCCCAGGGGTGACCGGGGAGTAGGTCACCTCGCCACCTGTGTTATCGACCGCGGTACAGCGGGTGGCCGAGGAGCAAGCGATAGCGTTCGGCTCGCCTTCAGCGTCGAGGCTCGTAGGCTTCGGGGTGGCCGGCGCGAGTGGGTCGAAGGTAGCCTCGCCCCAGCTGGTGGCGATCAGGCCGCCGTTGTTCTCGAGCGCGGTGCACTGCGCGGTCGAGGGGCAGTCCAGTGCGAGTTTCCCGATCGGCGGGTCGATCGTCGACGTGTCGACCAGGACGCGACCCGGAAGGCCGGGCGTGCGCGGGTCAAACTCGACCTCCCCGCCACCGAAGTCGACCACCACGCACTCGCCTTCGGATGGGCAGGCGATCGCGCCCGTGGCGTCCTGGCTATCGATCTGCACGCGCGTGATGCTCACCGGCGAGCGCGGGTTGAACGTGACCTCACCGCCGTAATAGTCGATGCCGGTGCACTGAGAGGTGGTTGGGCACGCGAGGTGTTCGAGACCTTCGTAGGCCGCATCCACTTCAACGCGCGTGGGCACGCCCGGTGAGGCGGGGTTGAACGTCACCTCACCACCCCCGGCGTCGACCGCGGTGCACTCTTCGCTTGAAGGGCACGCAACCGCGCGCAATCTGCTCCCGTCCACATCGTGGCGCGTTGGGCTGCCAGGCGCGGCAGGGTCGAAGGTGACCTCGCCGCCACTCCCGTCGACCGCAGTGCACTGCGACAGCGATGGGCAGGCGACACCGACCAGGCCTTCCGTATCCACCGAGGCGCGCGTGGCCGCAGCCGGCGCCGCGGGGTTGAAGGTCACCTCACCGCCAGAGTCTTCGACCGCCACGCAGAGACTCGTCGAGGCACAGGAGACGCCGGCGAGTTCGTTGAACGCGTTTGTGATCGTCGTGCGCGAAAGCGCTTCGGGGTTAGCGGGGTCGAACGTGAGCGCGTCGCCGCCCCCGTCGAGCGCGACGCACTGATGGGCCGAAGGGCAGGTGATGGCGCCCAGATCGTCGCCATAGTAGGGGTTGAAGAGGTTGCGGAAGTTGAGGTGGAAGGGAGCTGACCAGGAGATCGCCGCCTGAGCGGACGGCGTGAGAATCAGCGCCACAAGCACCAAGGCCGCCACTAGGCCGACTGGATGCAGACCCCGGCGGCTGGCGTCGCGTGCCCGTCCAATCATCCTTGACATCCTGCGCCCCCCTCTTGCCCGTTGAAGGTACGCCGCGCTGACGGCCCGTCCGCGAGAAGCCCACCGACTTTTCGCGGCAAACCTACTCAGATCTCCGGGTTGTGTCAATAGCTACGAGTGCTCGATCTGCAGGCCCGCGTGAGGACCACTCAAATGGGGGTGATCGTCCGGGCTGCGGAGCCCACTGTCCCGTCGCCGTCCGCTCGCGGCGGCTCCCCCCAGCCAGGCGGGCGCCCCCGGAGGGATGTGAAGCCGGGTAGGTCGAGCTCGACGCTCGCGCCGGCCTCGGGCGAGGAGCCTGCGGCAACGTGTCCGGCGTGGGCCTCGGCTATGGCGCGCACGATCGCCAGGCCCAGGCCGGCTCCGCCCGAAGCGCGATCGCGCGCAGCGTCCGTGCGCTGGAAACGGTCAAAGACGCGCTCGCGCTGATCGGCGGGGATGCCCGGGCCGTCGTCCTCGACGATGAAGCGTATGCGCCCTTCCTCGCCGCGCTCGACACGCATGCGCACGAGCCCAGCGCCTCGGGGGTGTGCTCGATCGCGTTCGCCACCAGGTTGCGCAGCGCCTGCGCGAGCCGATCGGGGTCGGCCCTGAGCGTCCCGGCGGGGACCGGCCCCAGCTCGAAGTGACGGCTCGCCAGCAGGCTCATCGCCTCCCATTGCTCGTGCACGTAGGGGGCGAGATCGATCGCCTCGATCCGTAGGAACTGCGTCTGCTCGGCGCTTGGCCAGCAGCAGCAGGTCATCGACAAGGCGGCTGATACGTGCGATCTCCACCTGCACGAGCCCTTCCACCCGCCGCACCTCGCCGGCCGCCGGGCTCGGTTGCGCCGCGAGCACCTCCAGCTGGCCGCGGATCACGGTCAGGGGGGTGCGCAGCTCGTGCGAGGCGTCGGCGATGAAGGCGCGCTGGGCGGCGAAAGCATCGGTCAGGCGGTCGAGCATGTGATTGAACGCGTCGGCCAGCACGCGTACCTCATCGCCCGGGCCGCCGGGATCATGGATGCGCGGATGCAGATCCCCCGCAGATACCCGCGCGGCCACCTCCGCCATCCGCCGCAGCGGCCGCGACACGCGGGTGCCGATCAGATAGGACGCGAGCAGAGCGCCGACGAGCGCGAGTATGCCGGCGAGGATGAAGGTGCGTGCGACGCCTCGCTGGGCGTGTGCGACCGGGGCGAGGGGCTCGCCGACCGCCGACCGTCACCCGCAGTCCGCCGGGGAGTCGCACGAGCCGCTTCAGGAGCCGCAGGTCGCCCACGTCGGGGAGAGACGACCGTCGAGTAGCCGTCGCCGCACCGTGAGCAGCCGCGCTGCCAGGCGGTTCTCCTGTTCCTGCTCGAGCCTGGCGTCTCTCCCTCGTCGGGCGGTCGCGCGTGCCCAGCAGCTCGGGGCGGTTGCGTGCTCGTCGCTGCGCCCGGCACGAGCGCGAACAGGAGCGTCGAGCTCGCGCCGAAGGGCTGGTCGCGCACATAGCGCGTCGGCCGCATCGGAGACCCGCTTGGGCGAGCGCGAGTCCGCAAGCGCGAGGTTGTGCGGCGAACTCCCCCGCGTCGCCTGAGATCTCGCGGTCGATCTGGTGGCGCAGCTGGGTGCCGGTGCCGCGGTAGACCGCGACGAAGGCGATGCCCGTGCACAGCAGCGTGACGAGCGTGACCCAGCCCGCAAGACGCCAGCGCAGCCCGAGGTAACGGAGCCGGATGTGAGGCCTGCGCATGGGTCAGCCGGGGCTGCCCAGGCGGTAGCCGACCGAGCGCACAGTGAAGATCGGCGCAGGGTCACCGGGACGGCCGAGCTTGCGGCGCAGATAGCCGATGTAGACATCGACGACGTTCGTCGCAGGGTCGTGCTGATAGCCCCATACCGAGCTGAGGATCTGCTCGCGCGTGAGCACCTGTCCGCGATGGCGCAGCAGGTAGGAGAGCAGCTCGAACTCGGTCGTCGATAGAACGACCGAGCGCCCGTCCCGCAGCACCCTGCGCGTCAGCAGGTCCACCTCCATGTCCTCGGCGCGCAGCGTGCTGGTCGAGGCCTGCGCGAGCACGCGCAGCTGAGCACGCAGGCGGGCCACGAGCTCGGCGAGCGAGAAGGGCTTGACCAGATAGTCAACAGCCCCCGCGTCGAGGCCGGTGATGCGATCGGCGATCTCGCCTCGCGCGGTCAGCACGATCACGGGCACGCCCGGACTCGCCCGGCGCATGGATGCGAGGATCTCGAGGCCGCTGCGCCCGGGAAGCATCAGGTCGAGCACGACCATGTCGAAATCGCCGCTCAGCGCAAGGCGCTCACCCTCGACCCCGTCCAGGGCCGCCGCGACCGAGAAGCCCTCAGCCTCGAGGCCGCGGCTGACGAAATCGACGATCCCGGGCTCGTCCTCGATCGAGCAGCACGCGCGCGGGCGGGCCCGAGGCGGCTACGTCAGAGGACGCCTCGGCGAGCGGCCCAGCATCCACGCGAACTGAAGCACCGACCTTTGCCATTCGTCAAGCATAGGTGCCGCCGCAGCAGGCGTTTCGCAGGTGCGGAAATGCATGAGGTTTCTCATCATGCGGTTATCGGATCCTTAGCCGTCGCGCCGAGACTCATAACATGACGAGCGAATCCCAGGCGGCGCCTGCGCACGCTGCTCGGTCGAGTATCAGGCAGCTCACCGCTGGGGGAACAACCGGTAACGAACGCCTGACGGCGGCGACGGGCGCGGTGCTGCTCGCGCTCGTGGCCGTCATCGTCGTCACCATAATCTCGCTGCGCCAATTCCTGTGGATTCATCTTTTCGTGGGGATGCTGCTGATCGGGCCGGTCGCACTGAAGATGGGCAGCACCGGCTATCGGTTCATGCGCTACTACTCGGGAAACCCGCGCTATCGCAGGCGGGGACCACCACCGGCGCTGCTGCGAGTGATCGCACCGATCGTCGTGCTTTCCACTGTCGTCGTGCTGGCAAGCGGAGTCGTGCTGCTGTTCGCAGGGCCGCAATCGCGCGACACCCTGCTGCCGATCCACAAGGTGAGCTTCATCGTCTGGGCTGTGTTCACCGGGATGCACCTGCTCGGTCATCTGCCCGCGGTTCCAAAGGCGCTGCGCGCGGACTATGGGACCTCCGCGCCGTGGAGCCACGACGTCACCGGTCGCGCCGGTCGCGTCCTTTCACTGACCGGCGCACTCGTGGCCGGAGCCGTGCTTGCAATCCTCGTGATACCTGAATTCGGCGCATGGGTTCACGCTTCTGGCCCGTTCCACCATCATCGCTGAAGTCGAGATGCGCACCCATGCCACATACACCCGTGATGCAGCCCTGCGCAAGCTCGCCCGCATCAACCGCTGGATGATCGCCGGAAGCGTGGCTCTGACGGGCGCGCTCGCGGAGGTGGCTGCAGAGACCTTCCCGGGCAAGGCGAAGGCGAGCACCTCACGCGCCACGAAGCACCGCACGGCCAACCCGCCCAGCGGATCGACCCCCACACCCACCACCCAGCTGGCGCCGCCGGTGAACGCGCCGAGCAGCACCACCGAAGCCGCGCCCTCCCGGGAATCCGACCCGGCGGCAGAACCCAACCCGCAATCGGCGCCAACCCAGGAATCGGCGCCCGCAGAACAATCCACTCCGCAGGAATCGACGCACGAATCCACGCCCGCGCCCGCCGGCGAAACGGCTCCGGCGCAGGAATCGGCGCCTCCTGTCGTCTCTGGAGGGTCCTGAGATGGGCGAGCACCGCTTCGCTCAGCCATTCGATGGAGCTTCTAACCGAGCGGTTAGACGCCCCTTATCCAAGCTGAGCACACTGAATCTCATGGCAGTGATTCACGACACGAAATCGAGAGACCACGCGCTGCGCAAGCTGACCCGCATCAATCGCTGGCTGATCGCCGGCAGCGTCACGCTCGCCGGCGGGCTGTCGGTGGTCGCGTCCCAGGCGTTCCCCGGAAAGACCGTCGACGCCGCCTCGACGACGGCGGGAAGCGCCGGCTCCAAGGAAAGCGGCAGCTCGACGAGTTCAAGCTCGCGCCAGGAGGATCAGGTCAAGAGCTCCACCAAAGCGCTCCGCGCCGCCGCCCAGGCGCCGCGCGCGGCCTCCACCGATGCGACGAAAGCCAGCTCGGACACGACGAGGAGCGATTCCTCGAGCGGCAGCGAATCCTCAAGGAGCGGCGATTCCTCGACAGGTAGTGAATCCTCGACTGGCAGCGACTCCTCGACAGGCGCTGAATCCTCAACCTCAGAATCCTCGACGGCCGTCGTCTCCGGGGGATCGTGAGTTGGCCGCTTCAGCGCGCATCTGCGGTGAGCCCGCGTACGCGACCTGGCAGGCGCTCGGCTCGAGCGTAGTACTCGCGGTGAGCGATCCGGGCGCGCTCCCACACGCGCGCCTGCAGGTCGAATTGGAGCTCGCCGAGATCGACCTTGCGTGCAGCCGCTTCCGTGCAGACTCCGAGCTGTCGCGACTGAACGCGCACGGCGGTCGGCCCCTGCAGGTCTCTCCCCTGTTCGTCGAAGCGCTCGCGGTGGCGCTGCGCGCCGCTGAGCTGACCGGCGGCGACGTCGATCCAACGGTGGGCCGGGCGCTCGAGCTGGCCGGCTATGACCGCGACTGGCAGCTGCTCGCGGCGCCTACCGACGAGCCCGAGGCGCCAATGGTGACCGTGCGCGTTCGCTCAGGCTGGCGGACGGTGGCCCTCGATCGGGCGACCTCCCGCGTGCGCATCCCGGCGGGCGTTCGCCTCGACCTGGGCGCGACCGCGAAAGCGTGGGCGGCCGACCGCTCGGCAGCGGCGGCGGCGGCAGTGGCGAGGAGCGACTGCGGCGTTCTGGTGAGCCTCGGCGGCGATATCGCGACGGCCGGGCCGGCGCCGGGCAGCGGCTGGCGGATCCGCGTGACCGACGACCACCGCAGCGACGCTTCGGCGCCGGGGCAGACGGTCACGATCCGCTCCGGCGGCCTTGCGACCTCGAGCACGGCGGTGCGACGCTGGAGCCACGACGGGCACACCATGCACCACATCATCGATCCGGCCACGGGGACGTCCGCGCGAAGCAGATGGCGAACGGTGAGCGTCGCCGCCGCCACGTGCACCGATGCGAACATCGCCACGACGGCCGCATTCGTGCGGGGCGAGGCCGCGCCGGCATGGCTCGATGAGCTCGGCTTGCCCGCGCGCCTGCTCGACTGGGACGAGCGCATCACGACGGTCGGCGACTGGCCGGCTGAGCCGTTCAGCGGCCAGGAGGAGGCGCGTGCTGCATGAACGTGACGCTGGCCAGCACGGGACCGAGCATCTACTGGTACCTGACCCGCTCGACGGGCGCCGTGGCGCTGCTGCTGTTGACCTTCGCGATAGCGCTCGGCGTGATCGACGTGCGCCGCCTGAGCTCGCCGCGGTGGCCGCGCTTCGTCGTGGACTCGCTGCACCGCAACGTCTCGCTGCTGGCGATGGTCTTTCTGGTGCTGCACATCCTCACCTCGGTGCTCGACAGCTTCGCCCCGATCTCGCTGCTCGACGCGTTCGTCCCCTTCGCCGGCTCCTACCGGCCGTTCTGGCTGGGGCTCGGAGCGGTGTCCTTCGACCTGCTGCTGGCCGTCACGATCACGAGCCTGTTGCGAAAGCGCATGGGCTTTGCAAGCTGGCGCGCTGTCCACTGGCTGACCTATGCCAGCTGGCCGATCGCGCTGCTGCACGGTCTGGGCACCGGCAGCGACGTCAAGAGCACCTGGCTGCTCGCGCTCAGCATCCTCTGCATCGTCATCGTGATCGCCGCCGTGCTCGCGCGCGTGATCGACGGCTGGCCTGCGAATCTGCGGCTTCGCGGCGCCGCCCTCGGAGGGGCCGCCGCGTTCTCGCTGTTTCTGGTGCTGTGGCTGCCGGGCGGTCCGCTCGGATCGGAATGGGCGCGCCGCTCGGGCACGCCGGCCTCGCTGCTGGGCGACTCCCACAGCACCACGACATCGAAGGCGAGCCACTGATGAGCGGATCCACCGAGCCCATGACGGTGAGCGAGGCGCCGCCCCGCCCGCACCCGGACGCCGCTCCGGCTCTGCCGCGGCTACTGGCGGGAATCAGCGCCCGCGGGGCCATGGATCTCGAGTCGCACCTGGCCGTCCACGGGCCGCTCCCGCCCGCGCACAGGCGCAGGCGCCGCGCCGAGTCGCCGCTGATCGCGAGGATCGAGCGTGCCGGCCTGGGCGGCCGCGGCGGCGCGGGCTTTCCAACGGCCACGAAGATGCGCGCCGTCGCAGGCGCGCGCGGGCGTGCAATCGTCGTCGTCAACGCCGCGGAGGGCGAGCCGGCAAGCCTGAAGGACCGCACGCTCTGCAGGTCGCTGCCGCATCTCGTGCTGGACGGCGGTCAGCTGGCCGCCCAGGCGGTCGGCGCCGAGGAGGTGATCGTGTGCGTCTGCGAGTCGGCGCCCGGGAGCGTTCACGCCATCACGGAGGCGATCGCAGAACGCCGAGGCCTCCAGGGCGCTCCGGCGCGGGTGCGGGTGCGGCTGGCCGTCGTGCCGAGCCACTACGTCGCCGGTCAGGAGTCCGCCCTCGTCAACCACCTGAACGGTGGCCCGGCCAAGCCCACCTTCACCCCGCCGATGGCGTTCGAATATGGGGTGAAGCGGCGCCCGACCCTCGTCAACAACGCCGAGACACTCGCCCATGTCGCGCTGATCGCCCGTCATGGGTCGGACTGGTTCCGCGAGCTCGGCACCCCGACACAGCCGGGCTCGGCGCTAGTGACCCTGTCCGGGCCGATCGCCCAGCCCGGCGTGTATGAGATCGAGCATGGCGCGTCGCTGTCGTCGCTGATCGACGCCGCGGGCGGGAGCACCGCCGCGCTGCGGGGGGCGCTGCTGGGCGGATATGCGGGCAGCTGGATCGGCGGCGAGCTGCTGGGTGGCGTCGCGCTGTCCGATGAATATCTCACGGCGCACGGAGCCTCGCTCGGAGCGGGGGTGGTGGCGCTCCTGTCCGAGGATGCCTGCCCCGTCGCGGAGACCGCACGCGTGGCGAGCTGGCTGGCCTCCCAGAGCACGGGTCAGTGCGGACCGTGCGTGAACGGTCTTGATGCCCTCGCGCGGACCGTCGAGGAGATCGCGACGGGCGTGGCCCCCCCACAGGCCACTCAGCGCATCGAGCGCCTGGCCTCGCTCGTGCAGGGGCGCGGAGCATGCGCCCATCCCGATGGCGCGGTCAACTTCATCCTCAGCGCTGTGCGGACATTCACGGCGGACTTCGCCGACCACGCGCGCCACGGCCGCTGCGAGGCATGCGGGTCGGCGGAGCTGCCGCTTCCCATGCGGGCGCAAGAAGCCTCCGTCCAACCCGAGATGGCGTGGAGCGCATGAGCCGGCGCCTGCGTGTCAACCCGATCGCCTGTGAGGCTCACGGCATGTGCGCAGAGCTCCTGCCCGAGCGGATCACGCTCGATGAGTGGGGCTATCCGCTCATCGACGGCGAGCCGCTGTCGCCCGAGCTGCTCGACCACGCAAAGCGCGCCGCCCAGGCCTGCCCCACCTTCGCCCTGCTGCTCGAGCGCGAACGGGAGTGAGCACGGGGATCACAACGCATACATGTGCGCCGCGGCGAGACCAGCCCACTCCCCGTAGGGGGCGAAGAACTCGCGCACCTGGGACTCTTCCGCGCGAGCGTGCGGATCGCCGCCGCTGAGCGAGCGCCCGACGAGCTTCAGCAACCCCACGTCGAGCGCCGGCAGCTGGTCGTGGCGGCCCTGGCCATGCAGCGCGAGCATCTCGACCGTCCAGGAGCCGATGCCCGGAATCGCGCGCAGCCGTCGCCAGCCGCGCTCGTGATTGGGGCTGTGCAGGTCAACCCTCCCGCTCGCCACCTCGCGCGCGACGCGCACTAGCGCGACGGCGCGGGCGGCCGCCAGGTCGAAGGACTCGAGCAGCGCCGGCGGCGTGCGGGCCAGCTCCGCCGGTGCCGGAAGGTCCCGCAGATCGCCGCCGGCGCCGGCGCGCTCAGCCAGGCGGCGTCCCAGCGAGGCAACGACGCGGCGCTGGATCGCGGCCGCCCGCTCGAATTCGATCAGCTGCTCGCAGATCGCCCAGGCGAGCGCCTCGAACGGTTCGGGGCGGCGGCTGACCCTCAGCCAGGGGCGCCGGCGCAGCGAGCCCCCGATCAGCGGATCGCGCAGGAAGCGCCTGCGAAAGGCGTCAACGTCCTCATCGACGCCGACGGCGAATCGCATGCGCGCGATGCCGTGGGCCGCGGCGGTGCGCGTCGAGGCGCGCGCCCCGAACAGCACGCGGTCGTGCGCGGTCTGCGCGACCCGCACCACCACCGGCTCCTCACCGTGGTGAAGCAGGCGTTCGAGCACCGTTCCGCGACGGCGCAGCACCCCGTCCACGCCCGCCTGAAGGCTGAGGCGAAACGGCCCGGCGGGCCGCACCTCCTCGCGCAACTCGAGCTCACCACCGTCCACGTTCCCACCGTCCACCCGTCCACGTTAGCGCCGCCGGGGCCGTACAGCCGGCCGCCCGCCGGCGCTAGTCGCGACCGGCGAGCAGGTGCACGTCGACGAGCAGCGAGCGGCTGCCGACGATCTGGATGAGCTGCTCACCAGCCTTCGATCCGCCGCGCTTCTCGCGGGAGCCCCGGCCGAGGCCGCGCCGGGCGGCGCGAGCGCTGGACAGTGCCGAGCGCGGCCGCCGGCGGCGGCCGACCAGGCGCACGACGGCGGCGCCGGCCATGAACCCGCCCGCGGCCGCGGCGGCGGCCTGCACGGCCGGGATGGCGGCGCTCGTCGATCGCCAGTAGGTCGCCGGGGAGCTTCCGAGCGCGTAGGCGTTCAGCACCTCCGCCTCCTCGGCGAGCACGGGCAGGGCGTCGATTTCCTCGGTGTCGCCGGCCGCTGCCGGCGGTACCTCCTCGAAGGGCTGCCTCACGCGGCGAAGTGTAGAGGGCGCCTCAGACCCCCTCCTGCGGGCGCCCGCCGCAGGCCGCGACGCGGCGCCCTCTCAAGGCTTCCGCCGGCGCCTGTCAGAGCTTTCGCTCATACACGCGGTAGCGACGCACGATCTCGCCGCCCATGCCCTCCATGGCGCGGTTCATCGGCTTGTTGACCTCGAGGATCCAGCCCATCTCACCGCCCCTCTGCGGAGTGCGTTCGGCGGCGTCGAAGTGCATCTCATAGAAGCGCGCCGCGACGCCCGTGTGCTGGTAGGCGGGCTTCACGCCGAGCGCGAACACGTACACCTGGTCGATCTTCGAGCGCTCGCGCAGGGCGGTCAGCCAGCCGAACGGGAGCAGTCGCCCGCGCGGGCGCAGCTTGGCCAGCACCTGGTTGTAGTCGGGCAGCGACAGCGCGGCGCCGACGACCTCGCCGGTGTCCTTTTTCTCGGCCACCATCGCCCAGTTCTCATCGAGGATCGGCTTCAGCTTCTTGGCGTAGTGGCGCACCTCGCGCTCGGTCAGCGGCACGAAGCCCCAATTGCGCTCCCAGGCGGCGTTGTAGACCTCCAGAAAGCGCCCGACCTCCTCCTGCAGGTCCTTCTTCTTGAAGTTCCGGCACACGATCCCGTGCTCTGACTCGACCTTCCGGGCCATCTCCCAGATCGCGGGATGGACTTTGTCGCGGCCGGAGACGTCGAGGCTCCACATGTACAGGTCCATCACCTTGGACAGACCCGCCTCGTCCTCGAGCAGCGCCTGATAGTAGGCGTGGTGCCAGGGATTCAGGATGATCGGCCTGCTGCCGTGGCCCTCGATCATGAGGCCGGCCTCGTCGTTGGTCGTGAAGCTCATCGGGCCGATCATCGTGCCGGCCCCGTGCGCTCTGAGCCAGTCCTCGGCGGCGGCCAGCAGCGCGCGGGCGGCCTCCGGGTCGTTCTCACACTCAAACCAGCCCCACAGACCCCAGTCGTTGCCCTGGAACTCCTGCAGGTTGCGATCGATGTGGGCGCTCACGCGCCCGACGGCGCGGCCGTCCCGGAAAGCCAGGAAGTACTGCGCCTCGGCGTGCTCGAAGAACGGATTCTTGGCGGGATCGAGCTGCTCCTTGACGTCCATCAAAAGCGGCGCCACCCAGTTGGGCTCGTTACGATAGAGGCGCCAAGGAAGCTTGATGAAGGTGTTCAGATCGCGGCGGGATGCCACAGGCCGGATCTCGACTGCCATCGCGGCGCCCACCCTATATGCCCACCTCGATAGACGTCTTCGCAAAGGTCCGCGGCCACGAGCGCGAAGAGCTGCTGCGCGCAGCGCGCGAGGCCGACCTGTTGCCCTACTTCCGCACCGTCGAGTCGCCGGCCATGCCGGTGGTCGAGATGGAAGGCCAACCGCGCATCATGCTGGCCTCGAACAACTACCTCGGGCTGACCGGCGATGAGCGCGTCATGCAGGGCGCGCGCGACGCGCTGAGCCGCTACGGCACCGGGCTGACCGGCTCGCGCCTGATGAACGGCACGACGCCGCTGCATCTGGAGCTCGAGCGCGAGCTGGCCGACTGGATGGACACCGAGGAGGCGATCGTCTTCACGACCGGCCACCAGGCCAACATGGGTGCCCTCGGCACGCTGCTCGATTCCGGCGACACGGTGATCGTCGACTCCGGTGACCACGCCTCGATCCTCGACGGCGTGCTGCTCTCGCGGGCCAAGATGCGCCCCTTCCGCCACGGCCGCATGGACAAGCTCGAGCGGGCCCTGAGCCGCGCCCGCGACGATGGCGGCGGCGTGCTGGTCGTGGTCGACGGCGTCTTCTCGATGGAGGGGGATCTCGCGCCGCTTGTCGAGATCTCAGAGCTCTGCGCGAGCTTCGGCGCGCGCCTGATGGTCGATGAGGCGCACGCGGCCGGGGTGCTCGGAGCGCGCGGCGCCGGCGCATCGGAGCTCCTGGGGGTCGAGGACCGCGTCGATCTGCGCATGGGCACCTTCTCCAAGTCGCTGGCCGCCTGCGGCGGCTTCCTCGCCGGGGACGCCGAGGTGATCGACTACCTGCGCATCTCCTCGCGCGCCTTCCTGTTCACGGCATCCGCCGTCCCCGCCGCGCTCGGCGCGGCGCTGGCCGCGCTGCGGGTGCTGCGCTCCTCCGAGGGCCCGCAGCTGCTGGCCGCCGTGCTCGAGAACGCCCGTTACCTGGCCGCCGGCCTCGAGGCGCTCGGATACAACGTGCTGAGCGGAGCGCCGGTGCGCATGGGGCCCTCAGAGGACGCTCGGATCGAGACGATCCTCACGCCGATCGTCCCGATCCTGATCGGCGACGACTGGAAGGCAGCGCTTCTGTGGCGGGCCCTGTATGACGCGGGCGTGTTCACCAACTGCGCGCTGCATCCCGCCGTGCCGCCTGGCGGGGCGCTCCTGAGAACCAGCGTGATGGCGACCCACGACCACGCCACGCTCGATCGGGCACTCGACGCGTTTGCCCTGGTAAAGGGGCAGTTCGAGGCCGAGCACGGGCCCGTCTGGCAGGGCCGGGAGAGCTGATCGACCGCGAGAAAGCGCGGTTGCTGGCCGTTCGCGTCTCTCGCCGCGCCGCGATCCGGCCGCTGGCTCTTGTCCGTTTCTTCACAAGTCCTCTCGGCGACGAAAAAGGTCGCTTCTAGCGTACGAAGCGGGGAGCGCGAGGTTGACCGCGCGGCACCCGCTGCGTAGCTTGCGGGAGCGCACTGCATGACCATCCGGGGTTGGCCCTGAGTCGACCCTCGGGAGGTGATGTGCCGGGACCAGCCGCGACTCCTGAGGGAGGGTTTCAGATGGCCATGGTGGTGCGTACTCGTAAAACCGCAAGGGTGTTGCGCGCCGCGAGAATGTCGGGGCGACAACCAGGAGAGTGCACATATGAACGCGACAGTGACGGTCGCCCCCAACGGTCCACAGCACATGCGCGCCCTCGAACGCGCGAACAAGGTCCGCCTCGCCCGCGCGGAGCTCAAGCGCCGGGTGGCGATGGGCGACATCGAAGTGGCGGCGGTGATCCTCGAGTGCCCCTGGGAGGCGGACAGCATGGCGGTGGCCGACCTCTTGATGAGCCAGCGCCGCTGGGGCCAGACCCGCTGCCGGAAGTTCCTGGCTCAGATCCCGATGTCGGAGAAGAAGACGGTCGGCTCGATGACCGAACGTCAGCGCCGCACGCTGGCGGTGCTCTTGAACGCTACTCAGCGGGGCCGCGCCTGGGGCGCGAGCCCATGGGTAACGGACACCCTGACGAGAGCTTGACCTGCCACCAGCCCGCCAGCATCCCGATCAGGCCGAGGCGCGGGCGCACCTGCCAGACCCCGCAGCCCCCCTGGCCGAGATCTTTGACGGGCAGGCGCGCGAACTTGTAGCGGCCCGGCTCGAGCTTCATCTCTTCGAGCAGTTCGTGCGCCACGCGCTCATGCTGGGTGCGCTCGGCGGCCAGCCTGCGGAGCTCCTGCAGGCGGCCGGCCAGCCGGTCGCGTGAGAGCTCGAGCTGCTCGAGGCTCAACAGGCACGGGGCGGCGGATACCGGCGCCATCGGAGCGGGCGCGGGGATGTGCGGAAACCTCTCGGCGACGATCGCCGAGAGCTCGCGCTCGAGCCTTGCGACCTGCGCCCGCAGCGAGCCTCTCGCGGCGCGCTCGCCGTCCTCGCGGTCAATCAGTAGCTGCTCGGACTGGGTCAGGCCCAACTTCTCCTCCTAGCCGCGGAAGAGCCGATTCTACCAATGCGGCTCGGCGCCCGGCGGCTCCCCTCAGCGCATGGGCGCAGAGCGCCTCAGGGCCGCTCGAGCGCCGCGTAGCAGCTCCACAGCGCCTCTTCGACGAACAGGGCGGGTACGCCCGGAACCTGGAGTGCGAACAGCGTCAGGCGCCGGCTGCGCGCGGAGGGCGCGTGCGGATCGGCGGGCTCGCCGAACAGGAGCGCGAGCGGGAAGGAGGCGTCCGCGATGACGAGGCTCCCGGCGGCGAGCGCCGTGGCGTCCGCTGCGCTCCCCAGCCGCTCGCCCTCGCGGCTCGGGCGGATCCCGAGCGGGCCATCGACGGAGTCGGCGTCGAGCGCCCACACCGGGACACCGGTGTCGATCAGCGCGACCAGCAGCACGTCTCTGAGCAGGCCGCCCGGGAGAAAGCCGCCGCGCAGCATGCGCTCGAGCACGGCCGCCTCGATCGGCGTCCGGCGGACATCGGGGTCGAGGCCTATCTGACGGAAGAAGACCCGGTAGGCGGCGGGAACGGGCTCGCGGCGAACACCCACCGCGCGCGCGCCGCGAAAGCGGTTTGAGAGCTCGCGCAGGCGCTCTCTGATCTCACGCGTGGAGTGGCCGGTCAAGGAGCCCCTGTGCCCGACCAGCACCTCGGCGTGCACGACACGCAGATCTGGAAGCTCCTGTTCGACCTCGCGCGCGCACCAGCCGACGACAGGCGCGAACCCCCCCGCATCGGAGCCCCCCGCCCCCAACCCCCTCGAGCCCCTCGTCTCGCTCACGCTCAGGCACCCCTCCATCCCCGCGCCCGCGCCGCGGCCACCAGCTCGACCAGGCGCGCGCGCAGCGTCGCCCGCGCTGGGCGCTCGAGCAGCGCGTCGCTCTGCACCACCCCGCCCGGGTAGGCGAAGCTGACCTGCGGGCAGCTCGCGACGGAGTACAGCGTCGCCACTGCGCCGTCGCTGTCGATGCCGACCGGAAAGCTCAGATGACGCGAGCGCACCAGCCGGCGCAGGCCGGCGCGGCTTCCTTTGATCGCGACAGCCGCGAAGCGTACGCCGGGGAAGGAGGGCGCGAGCGCCTGCATGTCGCTCAGGATCCCAGGACAGGAGCCGGCGTTCACGAACAGCGCGAGCACCAGCGGGCCCTGTTCATAGAGCTGACATACGTTCAGCAGCTGCGCGCCGCGCTCGCTGCACGCCGGCACGCGCCCGGCCGCTCCGTCGTCGGCGTGGGTTGCGATGTCGGCGTCGCCCTTCACGTCTCCCAGCGCGAGCGGCACCGCAAACGCCGGCAGGCGGTGGCCCGGTTCGATGCCTCTCACGAGCGTCGCCTTGTTGACGACGGTGTGGACGGCGATCAGCACGAACACCAGCACCGCCAGCACGCCCAGATAGCGAATCCAGCGCTGGCCCGGCGCCGGCTCAGGCGGGCTCATGGCCCGAACCAGGCCGGCGGCGCAGGGCGCCCGGCATGGCCGCGACGGCCTCGCCCAGCCTGTGGCGCAGCCCGAACGGCTGGGAGCGTTCGGCGATCACGAGCGCCGCGGGCAGCGCGATCAGCACGCCGAGAAGTGACACGGACAGGTCGATCAGCGTCACGATGCCGAAGTCGCGCAGCATCCTGATGTCAGACAGCGCGAGCACGCCGAAGCCGGCGATGGCCGTCACACCCGAGGCGGCGACCGCGGCGCCGGTGTGCCGGTAGCTTCGACGCAGCGCCTCCACGGTGTCGTGGCCGGCGAGCCGCTCCTGGCGGTGGCGCTCTGACAGAAGCACGCTGAACTCTGTTGAGATCGCGATCACGAGCGCTCCCAGCGTGACGGACATCGGGTTCAGCGGGACCCGCACGCAGAACAGGATCAAAGCCGACCAACCGGTCGCAAGGACGATCGGCACGAGCGGCGCGAGCGCGCGGCGGCGATTCCCGCGAAATGCGATGAGCAGCACGAGCGCGACGGCCGCGAGGCCCGCGATCAGGGTCAGGATGCGCCTCCACGGCGAGGCGACCTCCGAGCCGGACTTGGCCGCCAGCACGGGCAGGCCGACGAGCTGTGCGCTCACGCCCGAGGGAGGGTGAAGGCTCGAGCGCATCGAGTCGATCAGCTGCTGCTGCTGGGCGAGGCTCATCAGCCTGATCCCGAAGGCGAGCGTCGCCACGCGGCGGTCGGCGGTGATGACGTCCTGGGAGAAGTAGGGCGGGATCACTTTCAAAAGGCCGCTCACTTCCGCCTGGGAGAGCTTTGCCTGTTTGGCCGAGGCGCCGGCGGGCGGTTCCGCCCCGGTGCCCGTCTGCGTCTGGAAGAGGTCGGTCAGCGAGAAGGCCGGGCACAGCCGCGCCTTCTCGCAGCCGCCCGCCGAGGTGTAGCCGAAGCGCCTGAGGATCTCGCTCTCATACGAGCGCATCCATTCGATCGTCGCGGGCCTGGCCAGGTCGCCTCCGCGCAGCATCAGGTCGATTTCCCCCCCCACGCCGGTCGTGCGCTCGAGCACGCCGAGGCTCTGCAGCGAGCTCAGGTTCTGGGGCACGAGCTTCGTGATGTCGGTCTCGACGCTCGTCTGCGTGTCGAGGCCCCAGCCGAGCGCCGCGAGCGCGAGCCCCACCGCCAGCACGCGTCCCGGCCGGCGCACGGCGACGACCAGAGCGACGTTCGCGACGAAGCGATTGACGGGGTTATCGAGCAGCAGCTCGCGCGCGCCGCGCCAGGCGGCGCCGATCGGGGCGGCACCCGGGACGCCTGCGAGCGAGAGTCGTGGCGCGCGGCTCGGAGCCGGCAGCGCGAGCACGGCCGAGCCCACGGTGAGCGCGCACAGCAGGGCGATCGCCACCCCCACCGCCAGCAGCACACCGAAGCCGCGGACCATCGGCACGGGCGAGAGCGCGAGCACAAGGATCGCGGCAGCGCTCGCCGCCGCGGCGGTCGCCAGCGTGGGCCCGCCGACGGCGGCCGTGTGCGCCACCACCGCCGCGCTATCGCTCCCGTCCCTCAGTGCACGCGCCTCCTCCACGCGCGACTGGAACTGGATCGCATAGTCCACCGCCAGCCCCACGAGCACCGGCAGCACCGCGATCGAGGCCATTGTCAGCGAGGCGCCGACGAGCGACAGCGCGCCGAAGGTGAGCGCCGCGGCGAGCACCGCAACGCCGAGCGGCAGAAGCCGCGGGCGCCCGGAGAAGATCAGCCCGAGCGTCCCCGCCATCACGAGCAGCACGGCCACGAGCAGCAGCTCGATCGAGTGGGTGATCGAGTCGTTCAGGTCAGAGACGATCACCGGCTCGCCCGTGACGAGGTAGCTCTCGCCGTGCAACAGGTGCCATTGCGGCATCGCCACCGCCTGGCGGATCAGGCCGATCGTCCTTGTCCGCGCTGACTCTGACAGGCCGGCCTTCATGCGCACCGACACGAGCGCCGCGTTGGGGCTCGGGAACAGGTAGGCGAAGCGCGCCTTCGGCGTGCCGGCCGGCTTCGTCGGATCGAACACGAGCGTTGACAGGAAGGTGGGATTCGTGAGGCTCGGCCGTTCGGTGATCCCGTACTTCAGGGCGAGCGTGGCCAGGTACTCCTCAAAGCGCCCGGTCGTGACCTTGCTCGCCTGCTGGCCGAGCGTGGCGGCTTCGCTCACCGACAGGCCACGGGCCAGCGCGGCCTTGGAGACGACCTCCTCGGCCTGCTTGGCCTGCGCTTCTGCCTGCTTGGTCTGCGCGGTGAGCTGTTCGTCGATCTGATCGGTCGCCTCGGTGACGAACGTGCCGGGACCGAATACGACCTTGACCGTATGCGCCCGCGCGATCTGCCCGCAGGGGCCGTTCACCCCGCCCTCGCCTTCGAGCGCGCTGCGGGGGACGTTGCCCGACAGGCACCCCTCCAACCCCGCCAGGCGGAAGATGTCATCGCTCAGCACGAGCTGCTGCAGGTTGCCCTTGACCAGCACCTCCACCGGCTCTTCGCCGAAACTCTCATAGAAGCTCTGCGTGGCCCTGTATCCGGAGCTCGAGCTCGACACGAACGTGTTGGTTGCCGCCGTCGGATGCAGGCGCAGCGCGAGCCCACCGCCGGCCAGCGCCAGTACTATCGCGACCGCGATGACGAGCCGCGGCCGACGAGCCGCGCCGCCTGCCAGGGCCGAGAGAAACCGAGCAATCACGTCAGGGTGAGGCTAATCGATGACGCCCGCGTGCGGTGTCGCTTGGCGACCGCCGCCGCTGTGGGCGTCCACTCGCTCACACACCATCAGCGAGCGGCCTGCTCAGATTCGGCGCAGCGTCGAGAATCTCACGGTCGTCGGTGATGAGCGCTACGCCGGTTTGCTCTGCGACGGCCAGGTAGGCGCCGTCGTATGCGGTGAGTCCGTGGTTGACCCAGCGCGCGACGATGAGCAGGTCGGGCTCGACCAGCTGAAGCCCGAGCTTGGGAAGAGTTGAGGCCAGGCGGTCGAGCTGTGGTGCGGGCAGGCGCCAGCGACGACCGGCGATGTTGAGAATCTCAAGGAACAGCAATGGGGGGGCGAACACACGCGCTCGGCCCGCTTCGAACTCGGTGCGCAGCGCGCGCGCCGCTGAAACTCCGTGCTCGCCCGTCTTTCGGAACCACTTCAGGACGACAGAGGCATCGAGGACGGCTTCCGTCACCGTGCTTGCCGCTCGGCGCGAACCGCCTCGGTCGAGTCCTCGTTCGGCGTGGTCGCAAACAGCTGGTCGAGCTCGTCAAGGGCAGCACGAACCTCCGGGTTATTGCCGGGACCGTCCATGCTCGCGGCATCGCGCTCGGCGAGTTGCGCGAGGTAAGCGCTCCTCGTGAGCCCGCGCGACCGAGCGACGCGGTCGATTCGTCGCAGTAGAGCGTCTTCGAAGGAAACCAGCACCTTGCCCATGCCCGGGATTATATCCCGGATATCCGCGGCGCCGAAGCGATAGGCCGCTTACTCCATGCCCAGCGGGCCAGCGGATTCGCCGGACAGGAACTGACGGACGAACGGGTTCTCGGAGGCGAACAGCTCGGCGGCCGGGCCGGATTCGACGATGCGCCCCTTCCACAGCACCGAGATGTGCTCGGCCACGCGCCGAGCGCTTCTGATGTCGTGGGTGATCACGACGTAGCAGCCGCCGTGCTCTGAGTGGACCTCCTTGATCAGCTCGCACAGAAGCGCCGTGCGCACCGGGTCAAGGCCCGAGTCGGGCTCGTCGAACAGCACGATTTCAGGTTCCAGCACGAGCGCGCGCGCGAAGCCGGCGCGCTTGCGCATCCCGCCGGAGAGCTCGCTGGGCATCTTCTGGCCCTCGCTCCCCAGGCCGACCTCGCGCATGCGGGCGTTCACGATTTCGGCGATCTCATCGTCGCCCTTCTCGGTGTGCTGGCGCAGCGGGAAGGCGATGTTGTCGTACAGGTTCAGCGAGCCGAACAGCGCGCCGTCCTGGAAGAGCACGCCGAACTTCCTGCGCATCGCGAACAGCTCGTTGTCGGACAGGCTCGGGACCGAGACGCCGTGCACGAGCACGTCGCCCTCATCGGGGTAGAGCAGGCCGACGATGTGCTTGATGCACACCGACTTGCCCGTCCCGGATGGGCCGATGATCATCGAGATCTGGTTCTCCGGCAGGCCCATGTTGAGCCCCCGCAGCACATGGTTTCGCCCAAACGACTTGTGCACGTCGATGAACTCCACCGCGTCGGGCTCCTTGGATGGACGGATCGTGCCCGTGTGGTAGCGGAACTCCTCCTCGCCTTCGCCGGGGCGCTCGACCGGCTCGAGCGTCACGCCCGCAGACGCGGGCTCGGGCTCGGGCGCGGACTCCTCCTGCGGCTCGGGTACCTGCTCTTCGTGCTGTTCGTGCTGGTCCTCGGTCACTTCATCCTCCGACGGGAGCTCGGGCGTTGCCGCCCCAGAAAACCTGCGTGCCCATCATGCCGATCAGGTGGATCAGCACCAGGTTGAGCACCATCGACTTGGCGGTGGCTCTTCCCACGCCGACCGGCCCGCCGCTGGCGTTATATCCGTAATAGCAGGCCACGAGCACGATCGCGGTCGCCATCGTCATCCCCTTGATGACGCTGTATAAGAAGTCCAGCGGATTCTGGAACTGCCAGAAGACGAGCAGAAATCCGCCTGATGAGACGTATCCGAGCTGGTCCACGATCGCCAGGTAGGAGGCCAGGTAGGCGACGCCGATCGCGCCGATGTACATGAACGGCAAGACAATCCACGCGGCCAGAAGGCGCGTCGCGCAGAGGAACAGCAGCGAGTTGACGCCCATCACCTCCAGGGCGTCGATCTCCTCGGAGATGCGCATCGCGCCGAGCTCGGCCACGATGCCCGTGCCGACCTTGGCGGCCATCATGTAGCCGAACACGTAGGGGACGGCCTCGCGCAGGTTGCACCACGCCGCATACACGCCCGAGTAGGACGGCGCGTTGATCGACTGGTTGAAGTAGGCGGCCTCGATCCCGCAGGCGCCCAGCCCGATCAGGAACGCGAGGCTCCAGATGACGAGCGTCGAGTAGATGATGAGGATGCCCGACTGGCGCAGCGTCTCGCCGAAGAAGCGAAACACGCGCAGGCTCCACACATCACGCACGACGCCGGCCGAGAAGCGGCCGATCTCCCCGTCGATGCGAGCAGTTCACGCGGGACGGCGAAGAATTCGTTCATCTGATCACCAGGATCTGCGGGTGGGTGGCGAGCAGCGTCTGCGTGAAGACGTAGTTGAAGGCGCCGATCCCGAGGAAGGCGATCACGACGGCTTCATTGACCGCCCGCCCGACGCCCTCGGCGCCGCCGGAGGCGCTCATGCCCTTGTAGCAGCAGACGATCGAGATGATCGCCCCATACATCACCGCCTTCAGCTCAGAGCCCCACAGGTCGGTGGTGGAGGAGCTTTCGAACAGCGTCGCCCAGAACGGCCCCAGCGTGCCGCCGTTCAGGAGCTCGGCGAGGATCCCGCCGAACAGCCCGAACAGCACCGCGTAGATGTTGAACAAGCCGGTCACCAGCATCAGCGCCAGAAAGCGCGGCACCACGAGGTTCTTGACGGGGTCCACGCCGAGGACCTGCAGCGCGTCGAGCTCCTCGCGCACCTTGCGCGCGCCCAGATCGGCGGTGATCGCCGTGCCGGCCACGCCGGCGATCACGATCGAGGTGATGAACGGGCCGAGTTCGCGCACGACGATCACGATGAAGAACGCTCCGAGGCGATCCAGCCCGCCGATCAGGTTCAGGAAGTTGGCGGCCTGCAATCCGGGCGCGCCGTAGTTGATGGCGACCGTCGAGACGAGCAGCGGGAACCAGCACAGGCGCAGCGTGAACAGGAACTGCGAGACGAGCTCGCCACCGTACGGATACGGGGGTCGCAGCGCGGAGAGGAGCGTCCTGCCCGTGAGGATCATCATGTCCCCGAATTCCTCCAGCACGTGCCTCGCCGGCACGAACGCCCGCTCGGCGACACTGCGAACCATTCTCCCTATCCTCCTCCCGTCGCAATCGGTGGTTTTGCGAACTCTACGCCATGCGTCCCCCGCGCGTCACCGCCCGTCGCCGAGGCGCCGGCATCCCCGCACGGCGCGAGACGGCCGCTGGTATCGTGGCCCGAATCGTGAGGGGGAGGCTTGTCTTTCCGCTGGTTTCGCGTGGTGCGACCGCGCGCCCGTCGCCGCGGGCGCCCGAGCGCGGCGCGCGCCTGGCCAGACCCGGGCTCCTGCTCGTGGCAGCCGCCGCCATGCTGGCGAGCGGATGCGGCAGTGGCGCCCGCCAGAACGCGAAGGAACCCAAGACCACCTTCAGGCTTGACGTCGTGCACGCGAGCTTCCCCCGCCTTCAGTCGATCGCGAGGCCGACCACGCTACTGCTGACCGTGCGAAACAGCGGCCTACGCACGGCGCCCAACGTGGCGGTCACGATCAACTCGTTCGAATACGCCTCCAACTTCCCGGAACTGGCCTCCGACAAACGGCCGATCTGGATCGTCGACGCCGGCCCCGGCGCGATCAACCATCCTGCCCAGACCGCCTCGGTGAGCCCAGCCGGCGGCGGGCAGACCGCATATGTGAACACCTGGGCGCTCGGCCCGCTCGCGCCGCACGCCACGCGCACCTTCCGCTGGCGCGTGGCGCCGGTGAAGTCGGGCCTGCAGAGCATCAAGTACACGGTCGCCGCCGGCCTGGGCGGCAACGCTCGCGCGGTGAGTAGGACCGGCGGGCCGGTCCAGGGAGCGTTCCCGGTCTACATCACCTCAGCCCCGCCGCCGACGCAGGTGAACCCGAACACCGGCGAGGTGGTCCCCGGCGTCTACCCGGTGACGCCCCCGCTTCCGCCGAAGCACCCGCGCAGGGCCGCGCGCGGTGCCAGCCGCTCGGCCACAGCGCCGGGGCTTGAACCGTAGCCGCGCGCCGGCGGCGGCCGACGCGCCGTCTTGGCCCGTTGTCGAAAGATCCCCTCGCCGATTTCGCCATGCGGTGATGCTTTTTAGTGGGCTTCGGACTACGATTGCGTGCGGCCCCGGCACCACGCTCAGCTGTGCGTGGAAGTCGTCCGGTAGTGCGCCGGGAGCCCTCCCAACCGTGCAAGGAGGAATCGACCCACCGATGTCCGTGACAGCGCAGCAGACTGCAATCCATGACGTCGTCGCCGGTGATGAGCCTCTGACCATCGAGAAGTTCTCCGGCAAGAGCGACCCGGGCGCCGCGGACGTGCTCGCGATGGCCGAGCAACTCGGCGTGCGCATGGTCGACCTCAAGTTCACCGATGTCCCTGGGACCTGGCAGCACATGACCCTGTCGTGTCCGAGCCTGGACGAGGAGGCATTCAGCGACGGCCTCGGCTTCGATGGCTCCTCGATTCGCGGGTTCCAACAGATCGCCGAGTCGGACATGCTGCTGATGCCGGATGCCACGACGGCGAAGATCGATCCCTTCTACGAAACGCGGACGTTATCGCTGATCTGCAACGTGATCGACCCGATCACGCGCGAGGCGTATTCGCGCGACCCGCGCTACGTCGCGCAGAAGGCCGAGCGGCATCTCGTGCAAAGCGGCGTGGCCGACACCGCCTACTTCGGACCCGAGGCCGAGTTCTACGTGTTCGACCACGTCGCCTTCGACCAGCAGACACACACCGCCTATTACGAGGTCGACAACGCCGAGGCCTACTGGAACCGTGGCGAGGGGTTCGGCGATCGGCAGTCAACACACAACGTCGGCCACCATCCACGTTCGCAGGAGGGCTACTTCCCAGTCCCGCCGCTGGACACGATGGGCGACCTGCGGGCGCTGATGGTGCTGACGCTCGAGGCGCTCGGCACGCGCTGCGAGTTCCACCATCACGAGGTGGGCGGCCCCGGACAGGGCGAGATCGACCTGCGCTTCCAGCCGCTCCTGCGGATGGCCGACACGCTGATGATGCACAAGTACATCGTCAAGAACGTCGCCCGCGCGGCCGGCAAAAGCGCGACCTTCCTGCCCAAGCCGATCTTCGAGGAGAACGGTTCGGGAATGCACGTGCACCAGTCGCTGTGGAAGGGCGGCGAGACGCTGATGTTCGACGAGAACGGCTATGCGCTGCTGTCGGAGCTGGCGCTCAACTATGTCGGCGGCGTGCTCGCGCACGGCCGCGCGCTGATGGCTTTCTGCGCGCCCACGTGCAACAGCTACCGGCGCCTGGTGCCGGGCTATGAGGCGCCGGTCAACCTCGTGCACTCGCAGCGCAACCGGTCGGCCGCCGTGCGCATCCCGATGTACCTGTCCTCGCCGAAGGCCAAGCGTGTCGAGTTCCGCCCGCCGGACCCGCTGATGAACCCGTACCTCGGCTTCTCCGCGTTGCTGATGGCGGGCCTCGACGGGATCAAGCGTGGCCTGAAGCCCGGTGAGCCGGTCGACACCGACCTGTTCGATCTGACCCGGAGGAGCGACTCGCGAGGATCGACCACGTGCCCGCCTCGCTCGCGGACGCGATGGACGCTCTTGAGGCCGACCATGAGTTCCTGCTGGACGGCGACGTGTTCACGGGCGACCTGATCGACGAGTGGATCTCCTACAAGCGCGCGGAGGCAAAGGAGATCGATCTGCGCCCGCACCCGTGGGAGTTCGTGCAGTCCTACGACGGCTGACAGCCAGCCAAACGCCTGCCAGGCGAACTTGCCCCGACCCTTAGAACTTGCCCCGACCCTTTCTCTAGGAGGAAACAATCCCGCTCATGCCACCAAGAACCCGTCAACTGAACGTCACCGCCGCGCAGTGGAGCCCCAACGGAGCCGCACTCGGCTCTCCAGATCTGACCATCTCGGGCAACCAGGTCTTCGGAGCGAACGTGTTCTCCTCGGCCATCCAGCGTCACCGTCTGCCCAAACACGTCTACAAGGCCCTGCAGCGGACGCTCGCACGCGGCGAGGCGCTCGACACTTCGCTGGCGGATGCGGTTGCGCTGGCGATGAAGGACTGGGCGATGGAGAAAGGCGCGACCCACTACACGCACTGGTTCCAGCCGCTGACCGGCTCGACCGCAGAGAAGCACGACTCCTTCTACGGACCCACGGGCGAGGGGACGGCGCTCGCGGAGTTCTCCGGCAAGGAGCTCATCCAGGGCGAGCCCGACGCCTCGTCGTTTCCCACCGGCGGCATCCGTGCCACCTTCGAGGCGCGCGGCTACACCGCCTGGGACCCCACCTCGCCGGCCTTCATCCTCGAGAACCCCAACGGCGCGCTGCTGTGCATCCCGACCGCCTTCACCTCGTGGACCGGGGAGGCGCTCGACAACAAGATCCCGCTGCTTCGCTCGATGGACGCCCTCTCCAACGTGGCCGTTGAGGCGCTCAAGCTTCTCGGCGTCGAGGACGCCGCGCGCGTCTTCACGACGACGGGCTGCGAGCAGGAGTACTTCCTGATCGACGAGCAGTACTACTTCGAACGGCCCGACCTGGTGACGACGGGGCGCACGCTGTTCGGCGCCAAGCCCCCCAAGGGCCACGAGCTGGACGACCACTACTTCGGCTCCATCCCCGAGCGGGTGCTCGCCTACATGCTCGAGGTCGAGCTGGAGCTGGCGAAGCTCGGCGTCCCATCAAGACCCGCCACAACGAGGTCGCGCCCAATCAGTTCGAGGTCGCGCCGATCTTCGAGAACTCGAACGTCGGCTCAGACCACCAGATGATCACCATGCAGATCATGCAGAACACGGCCCGCCGCTACGGCCTGGTCTGCCTGCTGCACGAGAAGCCCTTCGCGGGCGTCAACGGATCGGGCAAGCACAACAACTGGTCGATGGGCACCGACACGGGCCTGAACCTGCTCGACCCGGGTGACACCCCCTCGGAGAACCTGCAGTTTCTGTTCTTCTGCGCGGCCGTCATCCAGGCCGTCAACAAGCACCAGGCGCTCCTGCGCGCCTCGATCGCGAGCGCGGGACAGGACCATCGCCTGGGCGCCAACGAGGCGCCTCCGGCGATCATCTCGATCTTCCTGGGCGCCGAGCTCGAGAAGGTCTTCGGCGCGATCCAGGCGGGCAAAGTGCAGCCCTCCAAACCGGGGTCCTTCCTGGGCCTCGGCACACCGGTGCTGCCACCGATGCCGCTGCACGGAGGGGACCGCAACCGCACGAGCCCGTTCGCCTTCACCGGCAACAAGTTCGAGTTCCGCGCGCTCGGCTCGAGCGCCGCGCCGGCGTGGCCCAACACCGTGCTCAACACGATCGTCGCCGAGGCGGTCGACGAGCTCGCCGAGAAGCTGAAGACCGCCCTCAAACGCTCCGGCGCAACCCTCGAGAAGGCCGTCACGAGCGTCGTCAAGGAGGCCTGGTCCGCCAACAAGCGGATCGTCTTCGACGGCGACAACTACGCAGAGGCGTGGCACAAGGAAGCCGAGAAGCGGGGCCTTGCGAATCTGCGCACGACGCCCGATGCGCTGCCCTGGCTGATCGACAAAAGCACCGTCGCGCTGTTCAAAAAGTACAAAGTCCTCTCCAAACGCGAGCTCGAGGCCCGCTATGAGGTGTTCACCGAGCAGTACGCGGTGAACATCAACATCGAGTCCGAGACCGAGACGGCGATCGCCCGCACGATGCTTCTGCCGGCGGCCGTGCGCTACCTGAACGAACTCCAGGACTCAGGCCTCGAGGATCTGGTCGGCGAGGTCGAGCCGCTCGTCAAAGAGCTCCACTTCGCGCTGTTGAAGCTCGAGGACGTGAACCTCGACGAGAACCAGCCCGAGGACTCTCCCCAGAAGTGGGCCGTCTACATCCGCGACAAGGTCATCCCGGCGATGGAAGACGTCCGCGACGTCGCCGATCGCCTGGAGAAGCTCGTCGCCGACGACCTGTGGCCGCTTCCGAAGTACGCGGAGATGCTCTTCATCAAGTAGACCGCGCGGCGGGATCGATGCCTGTGGCTAGCCGTCGGCGGTGACGCGCTCGATCAGCTCGGCCAGCACGTGCTCGGCCTGGGCGTTCGCCACCTGGCAGGTCCCGGCCGCCTCGTGTCCGCCGCCACCGTAGGAGAGCATCAGCGCGCCGACGTCTGTTGTGCTCGAGCGATCCACGATCGACTTGCCCATGGCGAACACGGTGTTCTGCTGTTTCAGGCCCCACAGCACGTGGATCGAGATGTTGCACTCGGGATGCAGCGCGTAGATCATGAAGCGGTTGGTCGGGTGGATCACCTCGTCCTCGCGCAGGTCGAGCACGACGAGGTTGCCGTGGACGGTTGAGCGCGCCAAGCAGCTGCGCCTGCGCCTCGACGGCGTGCTCGCGGTAGAGCGTCACGCGCTCGACCACGTCGGGCAGCTCGAGGATCTCCTCGACGCTCAGCTCCAGGCAGGCGTCGATCAGCTCCATCATCAGCTGGTAGTTGGAGATGCGAAAGTCGCGGAAGCGACCGAGCCCGGTGCGCGGGTCCATCAGGAAGCTGAGCAGGATCCAGCCGGTCGGCGTCTTGATCTCATCGAGCGAGAACAGCGCGCTGTCGGCCTTGTCAACGGCCTCCATCAGCGGCTCGGTGACCTGCGTGAAACGCTCGGCGCCGCCGAAGTAGTCGTACACCACGCGGGCGGCCGACAGGGCGCCGGGGACGATGATGTGGTTCTCGGCGGCCTCCTCGAGGCGCAGGGTCTCGCTCTCGTGATGATCGAACGCCAGGCGCACGCCCGGGACGTAGGGCAGGTTGGTCGTGATGTCGCGGTCGGTGATCTCGACGAGCCCGTCCTGCATGTCCTTGGGGTGGACGAACTTGATCTCGTCGAGAATCCCCAGCTCTTTCAACAGGGCGGCGCATACCAGCCCGTCGAAGTCGCTGCGGGTGACAAGGCGGCACTTCTCGGTGGTGTGTGTTGCCATCGGCGTTCGGCTCCTCTCGCGTGGACGTTCGCATATGACGTCGGCAGATCGGCCTCGTTACTGAAATGCGCAATCCTGCAAGGACAGCTAGCTGACGGAGCGGCTCTCGGCCCAGCTGCGCAGGAACTCCTCGGTGGCGGCCACATCGAGCGGCCGCGAGTAGAGAAAGCCCTGTCCGCTCTCGCAGTCCTCGTCTCTGAGCTGCGAGAGCTGCTGCTGCTGCTCGATGCCCTCGGCGAAGGTCTCAATCGAAAGGGCCTTGCCGAGCTGGACGAGCGTGTGGATGAGCGTCTCGCCCTCCTTGTTCTGGCTCAGCCCGGCGATGAATGAGCGGTCGATCTTAAGCGCATCGACCTGGAACTGCTGCAGGTGACCAAGCGATGAATAGCCGGTGCCGAAGTCGTCGATCGCTATGCGCACGCCGAGCCGCTTGACGGCGGCCAGCCGGCGGGCGGTCTCCTCGACGTTGCGCATCAGTGTCGACTCGGTGATCTCGAGTGTCAGAGCCTCCGGATCCAGACCGCTGCGGGAGAGCGCGCCCTCGACGTCGGCGATGAACTGATCGGTGTCGAGCTGGCGTGCCGAGACGTTGACCGCCATACCCACCCCATATCCGACCTCTCGCCAGTGGGCGCCCTGCCGGCAGGCACGCTCCAGAACCCATCTACCGATCTCGTTTATCAGCCCCGTCTCCTCGGCCAGCGGGATGAACTCATCGGGCGCAACAACCCCGCGCACCGGGTGATTCCAGCGGATCAGGGCCTCCACGCCCGTCGGCGTCATATCGCTGAGGGCGAAGGTGGGCTGGTAGGCGAGAAAGAACTCATCTCGCTCGAGGGCATCGCGCAGGTCCATCTCGAGTGCCATCCGGGCCTCGATCGTCTCCTGCATGTCCGTCTCGAAGATGACGTGGCGGTTCTTGCCGTCCCACTTGGCCCTGTACATCGCCACATCGGCCTCGCGCAGCAGATCCTCGGCGTCGGTTGTTCTTCCCGTGGCGATGCCGATACTCGCCGTTACGGTCACGCGCATCTGTTCCTCGGGTCCGAGCCTGAACGGAGGCCTGAGCGCTTCGAGAAGGCGCTCGGCGACCAGCTCCGGTCCGGCCTCGAGCGAAAGCTCTTCACAGATCACAACGAACTCGTCGCCGCCCAGACGTCCCAGCGCATCGGAGCCGCGGACAACACCGTCGAGCCGCGCGGCCACGGCCTGAAGAAGCTGGTCGCCGACCGAGTGCCCGAGGGTGTCGTTGATCCCCTTGAAGTTGTCGAGGTCGATGAACAGCGCCGCGACCTGCGTTTTGCCGCGTGTGCTGCGCGCGAGCATCTGCTCGGCGCGATCCAGGATCAGCGTCCTGTTCGGCAGACCGGTCAGCGCGTCATGGGTCGCCAGGAATCCGAGCTCCTCTTCGCGCCGCGCGAGCTCTTCATCTGTTCGCCGGCGCTCGGCCTCAAAGCACTTGGACATCAGAACCAGGCTCGACTCGAGGCTCAGCTGCAGCATGTTCAGGGCCTGCGAAAGCGCCTCGGGTGAGACCTCAAGCTTCGCGGCAGCCGCGCGCAGCGTCTCGGCCATGACGTCGCGCCAGCACAGACAGCGCCTGATCACCTCGTCAAGCGAAGCCGCGCGGTGGGCCGCCAGCTCTCCGAAGATCTGCCAGGCCTCGCGTCCGGCGTCGCGAGCAACCTCAAGACCCTCTCCCGATATCCAGCGAGCCACGGCCGTCGTGGTGCTCGCGCAGATTCGCTCCAAGCTCTCCTGAACGAGTGCGTCGACGATCTGGCCTGAGTCGATGGTTCGTGCGACCGTCTCTGAGACCACACCGTCGGCTCGCGCCCTGACGCTCTCGCCGAGCAGATGGAGTCCATCCACCGGCTCTTGCAGTGCGGCCGGCGGAGCAGGCGAGACTCGCGTGTCGCTTACTCCCGACCGGAGGGCTGCCCTGTTGCCTGCCATCTCAGACACATCGGCGCAGAGCCTGCGCTTCTTTAGGCCGACATAGCACTCGGCCGCCGGAAGCCCGGCGGCCGAGTGCCTTACTACCGGAGGCGTCTCACCCCCACGTCACATCTGCGGTCATTCCGGTCCGCAGATCGCATACGCCTTGACGCCTATTTCACCGCCGGCTTTCCCGGTGGTCACGACCGCGACTGCGGTCCAGGCGTCGGCGCTGCTCGGATACGAGCTGAGCAGGGCACCGACGGCTCCGTTGAACGAAGTCACCTCGCCACCTCCGCCCAGCACGACCATCCCGCTTTCACAGCTGGCCACGTCTTCGACGGTGGTCCCGCGGTTGGCCGCAACGACTCGTTTTTCGGTGTCGGTAACCACCGTCGCACCGACTTTGCCGGTCGGCCCGGTGGCACCCGTGGCACCGGTCGAGCCGGTTGCTCCGGTGACACCGCTCCCGGTCGCACCGGTTGCGCCGGTGCTGCCGGTCGCGCCGCCGCTGCCGGTCGCGCCCGGAGATCCGGCTTCGCCGGTGGCCCCGGTGGCACCGGTGGCGCCCGCGGAACCGGTCGGCCCGGTGGCGCCAGTGGCTCCACTCGAGCCTTCAGCGCCTTCAGCGCCTTCGAAGCCGTCGGCGCCCGTCGCGCCCGTAGCTCCGGTGACGCCCGCAGGCCCTGTTGCTCCCGTGGCCCCGTTGGTCCCGTTGGTGCCCGCTTCTCCGGTTGCACCCGTGGCACCGGTCGCACCCGTGGCTCCCGTTGCTCCGGTCACACCGTCAGCACCGGCTGCCCCGGTTGCCCGGTTTCGCCCGTGGCTCCGGTTGCACCAGTGGCGCCGTTGGTTCCGTTGGTTCCGTTGGTGCCTTCGTCTCCGGTCGCTCCCTTTCCGTTGGTTCCGTTGTGCTGCTTCCCGGTGGCTCCGTTGGTTCCGTTGGTTCCGTTGGTGCCTGCTTCTCCGGTGGCTCCGGTCGCTCCCGTGGCTCCGTTGGTCTCCGGTGGCTGCCGTGCTCCGTTGCCGTTGTCCTCCGGTGGCTCCGGTCGCTCCCGTGGCTCCGTTGGTTCCGTTGTGCTGCTTCCCGTGGCTCCGGTCGCCCCGCTTCTCCGGTGGCTCCGGTTGCCCCGGTGGCGCCCGTGGCTCCGGTCACACCGTCGGCCCCGGTCGATCCGGTCGCTCCGGTTGCCCCGGTTTCGCCCGTGGCTCCGGTAGCTCCTGTGGCCCCGTTGGTTCCGTCGGTTCCGTTGGTACCTGCTTCTCCGGTTGCACCCGTGGCACCGGTCGCACCCGTGGCTCCCGTCGCCCCGGTTTCACCTGTGGCTCCATTGGTTCCGTTCGTTCCGTTGGTTCCATTGGTTCCGTTGGTTCCGTTGGTGCCTGCTTCACCGGTGGCTCCGGTTGCCCCGGTGGCGCCCGTGGCTCCGGTCACACCGTCGGCCCCGGTCGATCCGGTCGCTCCGGTTTCACCGGTCCCGCCATTGCTCCCGTTGGCTCCGGCTTCTCCGGTGGCACCCGTGGCACCGGTGGCACCCGTGGCTCCGGTTGCACCCGTGCTGCCGTTGCTGCCGTTGGCGCCTGCTTCTCCGCTCGCGCCGGTGGCTCCCACTGCTCCCGTTGCGCCCGTCGCACCGGTTACGCCATCCGCTCCGGTTGCTCCGGTTGCTCCGGTTTCACCCGTGGCTCCGTTGGTGCCGTTGGTGCCGTTCGTTCCGTCGATCCCTGCTTCTCCGGTCGCCCCGGTGGCTCCGGTCGCACCCGTCGCTCCGTTGGAGCCGTTGGTCCCTGCTTCTCCGGTCGCACCCGTGGCACCCGTGGCTCCCGTGGCCCCAGTTTCGCCCGTGGCGCCTTGGGCTCCTTCGGCACCTTCAGCGCCTTCGAAACCTTCGGCTCCGGTCGCGCCCGTGGGCCCAGTGGCACCGGTTGCGCCGGCGCTTCCAGTGGCCCCGATTTCACCCGTTGCTCCGTTGGTTCCATTGGTTCCATTCGTGCCGTCGGTTCCTGCTTCTCCGGTCGCCCCCGTGGCGCCGGTCGCACCCGTCGCGCCAGCTTCCCCCGTTGCTCCGTTGGTGCCATCCGTCCCTGCTTCTCCGGTCGCCCCTGTGGGTCCAGTGGCTCCGGTCGCGCCTGTGGCGCCTTCGGCACCTTCAGCGCCTTCGAATCCTTCGGTTCCGGTCGCACCCGTGGGGCCTGCTTCTCCGGTCGCCCCTGTCGCGCCGGTCGCGCCGTTGGTGCCGTCGGTCCCTGCTTCTCCCGTGGCACCCGTGGCACCTGCTTCTCCCGTTGCACCTGCTTCTCCCGTTGCACCTGTGGCACCAGTCGCCCCGGTGACGCCGTCGGCTCCGGTCGCCCCTGTGGCCCCAGTGGCTCCAGCTTCACCCGTTGCGCCGTTGCTGCCGTTCGTGCCGGCTTCTCCGGTCGCACCTGTGGCGCCTGTGGCACCGTTGGTGCCGTTGGAACCATTGGTTCCGGCTTCTCCGGTGGCGCCGGTCGCTCCGGTGGCTCCATTTGAACCGTTGGTTCCGGCTTCTCCGGTCGCACCGGTTGCTCCGGTGGACCCGTTCGAGCCATTGGTTCCGGCTTCTCCAGTGGCACCGGTCGCTCCCGTGGCTCCACTCGAACCGTTGGTCCCCGCTTCTCCGGTCGCTCCGGTCGCTCCGGTGGCCCCATTGGAGCCATTTGCGCCGGCTTCTCCGGTCGCACCCGTCGCCCCGGTCACGCCGTTGGCTCCCGTCGCTCCCGTAGCTCCGGTCGCTCCGGCTTCACCGGTGGCTCCGTTGCTGCCGTTCGCGCCGGCTTCTCCGGTTGCTCCGGTTGCTCCGGTTGCTCCCGTGGCTCCGTTGGAGCCATTGGCACCGGCTTCTCCGGTCGCGCCCGTCGCGCCCGTTGCCCCGGTCACGCCACCGGCTCCTGTCGCTCCCGTGGCTCCGGTCGCCCCGTTGCTGCCTTCTGCCGGTCGCTCCGGTCGCTCCGGTCGCTCCAGTGACGCCGGTCAATCCCGTTGCCCCGGCTGCGCCGGTCGCGCCCGTCGCTCCGGTCGCTCCATTCAGACCGTTCAAACCGTTGAGACCGTTCAGGCCGTTCAGGCCGTTCAAGCCGTTCAGCCCTTGCGCGCCAGTGGCCCCCATCGCGCCCGTGGCCCCAGTTGGGCCCGTGGGGCCGGACGGCCCGGTTGCGCCGCTTGGATCGAAGGGACCCGGATGAAACCCGAAGAACGGATACGCCCCGGCTTGCGGGGCGCCCAGCGAGGCGATGACGAGCATCAGCGCGGCGAGCGCGGCGATGACTCCAGCCACAACAGGCAGAGCCGGCCGTGCGCGTTCAGCCACAGCCGAGGTCTGCCCCGCGGGTTCGTCGTTTGGCGCACATCGGATGTGGTGCAGCGATGAGGTTCGCCGCCGTGAGTGTCCGGGTCCTTGAACGGGTCGCATATCACGATCTCCTGACTCAGTCGTCCCTGGTTGGTCAGCTGCGACGATCGATCCCGTGTCGCGGAAAGTGCCCCCTGAGAGACCCACCCCCTTGACCGATCGCCTGCAACAGCGATTGCAGATTGCAAGAATGCACCCTGTCCACCGGTTGTCCAGAGCCGTTGGACGAAGGATGTAGCTACTTCCCGAAAGGCCATACGACCGTGTCGGTCGAGACGCCGCGGACCTGCCCGAGTCGGGCAGAATCGTGTCGTCCTGAACGCCTACACACCGCAAAGCGATCAGCTCGGCCGATGGCCGGCGGACAGCACTCCCGACGGCCACGAGCATGAACTGCAAATGTCACGCGACTATCTGAAAGCGATCTCCGAGCGCGTCGTCGTCTACGACGGCGGCATGGGCGCCACGCTCGAGCAGTTCGACCTCACGAGCGAGGACTACGGCGGCCTGCCAGGCAAGTGCCACGAGGCGCTCGTTCTCAACCGTCCCGATGTCATCGAGGGCGTCCACAGCTCGATGCTCGAGGCCGGCGCCGAGGTGGTCGAGACCGACACCTTCCAGGCCTCGCGAATCAAGCTCGGCGAGTGGGGGCTTGCCGACTACACGGTCGAGATCAACACGAGCGCCGCACAGATCGCCCGCAAGGCGGCGGGCGAGAATCGCTACGTGGCGGGCTCGATCGGGCCGACGGGCTACCTCCCCGCCTCCGAAGACCCCTCGCTCGGTCAGATCCGCTTCGGCGAGCTGGTCGAGGTCTTCACCGAGCAGGCCGAGGGACTGATCGACGGCGGCGCCGACCTACTGATCATCGAGACCGCTCAGGACATCCTCGAGGTCAAGGCGGCGATCTTCGGCGCCCGGGCCGCCTTCAAGAGCACGGGCCGGACGCTGCCATCCACACCTCGGTGTCGCTGCTCCCCAACGGCGGCAAGATGCTGCTCGGGACGGACATCTCGGCGGTACTCACAACGCTCGAGGCGCTGAAGGTGGACGTGATCGGCCTGAACTGCTCGACCGGCCCGGAGGACATGCGCGACGCGATCCGCTTCCTCGGCGAGCTCTGCCCCGTGCCGGTGGCCTGCATTCCCAACGCCGGCCTTCCCCTGCAGGGTCCCGACGGTGAGACGATCTTCCCGGAGAAGCCCGAGCCGCTGGCCGACGCTCTGAAGGAGTTCGTCGAGCGCTACGGCGTGGGGGTCGTCGGCGGCTGCTGCGGCACCACGCCCGAGCACATCGCCGCGATCGCCGAGCGGGTGGCCGGGCGATCGGTCAGCGAGCGGCCCGCGCCACGCCCGGCCCACCTGTCATCGATGATCGCCGCCGTCACTGCTGGTGCAGGAGCCGGCACCGACGATGGTCGGCGAGCGCGTCAACTCGCAGGGGTCGCGCAAGGCCAAGGAGCTGCTGCTCGCAGAGGACTACGACGGGCTCGTGCAGATCGCCGAGGACCAGGTCACGGGCGGCGCGCATGTACTCGACCTGTGCGTCGCGCTCACCGAGCGCTCTGACGAGGACGAACAGATGCGTCTGGTGGCAAAGAAGGTGTCACTGACGCAGCCCGCTCCGATCCAGGTCGACTCGACCGAGCCCGAGGTGATCGAACGGGCGCTCGAGCAGATTCCCGGCAGGGCGATCGTCAACTCCGTCAACCTCGAGGCCGGCCGCGACAAGCTCGACCGCGTCGTCCCGGTGGCGCTCGCGCACGGATCGGCGCTGATCGCTCTGACGATCGACGAGGTTGGCATGGCAAAGACGGCCGAGCGAAAGGTCGAGATCGCCAAGCGCATCCGCGACCTGTGCTGCGAGGAGCACGGCCTTGACCCCGAGCTACTGATCTTCGACTGCCTGACCTTCACGCTTACGACCGGCGATGAGGAGTGGCGCCCCTCGGCCGTCGAGACGATCGCGGGCATACGCGCCATCAAGGCGGAGATCCCGTCCGTGAAGACCTCGCTGGGAGTCTCGAACGTCTCCTTCGGCGTCTCCCCGGGCGCGCGCGCGGTGCTCAACTCCGTGTTCCTGCACCACTGCGTGGATGCGGGCCTTGACCTGGCGATGGTCAACCCCAACCACATCACCCCCTACTCGGAGATCTCAGAGACAGAGCGTGAGCTGGCCGACGACCTCGTGTTCAACCGGCGCGAGGACGCGCTCGAGCGCTTCATCGCCCATTTCGAGTCGAAAGGCGAGGAGGAGGTTCAGGGGGCCGCCGACCCCACCGAGGGGATGGAGCCCGAGGAGGCCCTCCACTTCCACATCCTGCGCCGGCGCAAGGAGGGCGTCGAGGTGTGGATCGACCGCAGCGTGGAGAAGATCGGCGCCGTGCCCACCCTCAACGAGGTGCTTCTGCCGGCCATGAAAGAGGTCGGAGACAAGTTCGGTGCCGGAGAACTGATCCTTCCATTTGTGCTCCAGTCCGCCGAAGTGATGAAGAAGGCCGTCGCCCAGCTCGAGAAATACCTCGACAAGATCGAGGGCTACACGAAGGGCACGGTCGTGCTCGCGACGGTGTTCGGCGACGTGCATGACATCGGCAAGTCGCTCGTCAATACGATCCTGACCAACAACGGCTACACGGTCGTGGACCTCGGCAAGCAGGTGCCGATCCAGACGATCCTGGACGCTGCACAGGAGCACGACGCGACGGCGATCGGACTGTCGGCGCTGCTCGTCTCGACCTCCAAGCAGATGCCGGCGTGTATTCAGGAGCTGCACGCAAAGGGCCTGTCCTATCCCGTGCTGATCGGCGGCGCCGCGATCAACCGTGCGTTCAGCTACCGCACGCTGTATCCGGGCGGCAAAGACTCGGATGAGGTGTATGAGCCCGGCGTCTTCTACTGCAAGGATGCGTTCGAGGGTCTCGCCGTGATGGACCAGCTGATCGACGCCGACGCGCATGAGGCGCTCCTTGCAAAGCTCCGCAGCGGCGCCAGCGAGTTCCGCGAGAAGGGCGACACTCCTGTCGAGGAGGTCGACCTCACAGACGACTCGGTCCGCTCGCCGGCGCGCACCGACGTGCCCGTGCCGACGCCGCCGTTCTGGGGTGTGAAGGAGATCGAGGTCGATCTGGATGAGGTCTACCGCCATCTGGACACGCACGTGCTGTTCAAGCTGCACTGGGGCGGGAAGGGCGTCAAAGGCGAGGCCTGGCAGACGCTCCTGAGCGATGACTTCCGCCCGCGCCTTGAGCGGATGTGGCGCGAGCAGACCTACCTGCATCCGCGCGCCCTGCTGGGCTTCTTCCCCTGCTACTCGCTGGGCAACGACATCGTGGTGCTCGACCCCGACGACCGCGCAACCGAGCTCACCCGCTTCGTGTGTCCGCGCCAGCCCAAGGGCGACCGTATCTGTCTGGCGGACTTCTTCCGCCCGGCGGTCGACGGCGCGGCGCCACCCGAGCTCGACGTGATCGCGGTGCAGGCGGTGACCGTCGGCTCGGAGGTGACCGAGCTGATGGCAAAGCTCGAGTCAGACGGGGAGTTCGCCGAACAGCTGTTCGTCCACGGCCTCGGAGTACAAACCGCCGAGGGTCTCGCCGAGTGGCTTCACTGGCGCGTGCGCGAGATGCTCGGCATCGACCCCACGCAGGGACGCCGCTACTCCTGGGGCTATCCGGCCGTGCCCGAGCAGTCCGAGCATCTGAAGGTCGAGAAGCTCCTCGACCTCGAGCAGATCGGGATGACCATCACCGACGGCTACGCCCCCGAGCCCGAGCAGTCGACGCTCGCGCTCGTCGCCCACCATCCGCAGGCAATCTACTTCGGCACGCGCCAGGGCCGCCTGCTGCCCGAGGGCTCGCCCGACGACCTGATCCGGGGCTCGAGTCGTGACCCCTCGCTGTTTGCCGACCTCGACGACACGGACCCGCCCGAGGGCGCCGTCGAGGAGGAGGACGAGCCCGCTCTGACCTAATCCTCGCGGGGTGCGGGGCGGAACAGGATGCGCTTGACCTCAGAGGCCGAGCCTCCGCTCAGGCGGAGCACGGTCTGAAAGCCCTCTGCGCCAAGCTCACCGGCGTCAAGGGCGCGGCGCAACTCGTTGAGCGTCGCGTGGTCCTCCTCGCGCACCTGATCGCGAGCGGTCTCGAGCAGGATCAGATGGCGAGGCCGTTTCAGCGAGGAGGCGATGCGGACGAACTGCTCGCGCTCCTCGACCTGCAGGCTGTCGGCGCCGAGTACGACCGTCTCGCGGTTCTCGAGGCGTTTGCGAACGGCTGCCAGCAGAAGCTCGTGCGCCCGGTCCTCCACCTCCTCGGCGGCAACGCGGCCGGCCAGAAGACCGCGGACCTTGTCCAGCGACAGCAGGCTCGCGCGGTCCTCGATCAGTCGCTCGAGGAAGCTGTCTCGCTCGGCCATCGAAGCGGACACCACGACGAGCAGGCTTCCGGGCGAGTAGCGCAGCCGGTCGGCCGGCGCCAGCACGCGGCAGTGAACCGAGAGGTTGGCCGGGCGCGGAGGCGCCCCATCGGGGCGGGGGCGATCTGACGACCAGCCGGTGCGCTCGTCGGCTGAGATCTTGACGCTGCGGGAAGAAGGTCGGCTGGCCATACCCCCATCATGCCCTAAACGGCGCCCGGTCCCGGCCGGTATCTAACTGCGCGCCGGGCGCGAACGCGCCTCAGCGGCGATCAGCGCCAGCTTTGCCGCCCGGTCGAGCGTCTTGATGCGGGCCTCCTCGCGGCGAGCGGCCGACCGATCGGCCATCGGCATGGCGAAGGCGAGCTCGACCGGCAGGCGGCTTGCGGTATATCGGCTGGCCTTGCCCGCGCGGTGCTGTGCGAGCCGTCGCGGCACGTCGGTGCTCCAGCCCGTGTAGAGCGACCCGTCGGCACAGCAGAGCATGTAGACCCAGGCGTCCGGCATTCGGTTGGATACGCCGCGGGATCATCGATGCCTGCCGGCACGAGCGCCGCGTCGAGCTGGTGCCAGAAGCAGGGAGAGCCCGCACCAGGCGGGCTCTCCCTGGGCTACATCTGTCTGCTGTCAGCCCGTGATGTTGCCTTTGTTGCCGTGGTCAGTGTTGTCCCATTTCTGAGCGCCACCTTCGGCTTCATAGTGGAACTGCCAGGCGTAATTGCCTAGCGCTGGGTTGCCAAAGTACGCCTGCATGAATTCTTCTGTCGATGTGATGAGGCTTGGGTTGTTGCTGTCGTAGGAGGCGTAGGGGTTGAATTCGGCACCAGCTGGGACCGGTATGACGAGATCGCCGTAGAACGTACCGGGGATGCTGCCGGTCTCCGTGGGACCACATGGGCTGGCACCGGGCTGCTTGGCACCTTCATGGGTTTCAAACGTGCCTTTGACCAGAACCGTTACGTCAAACGACCCATCGGATTTCGGCGTGATCATGTAGGTCCGCGTGAACGTGTCCGTGGCCCAGTTGTCTTCACATTCGCCTGAATCTGGGTCGTTTGCCGATTCAAAAGGCCCGGAGACGAGCGGCGAGCTGAGTCCCGCCACGCCGGTCGCTCCGGTCGGTCCGGTCGGGCCAGTTGCTCCCGCAGCTCCGGTTGCCCCAGTGGCACCGGCGGCTCCAGTCGCTCCAGCTTCTCCGCTTCCGGTTGCTCCCGTCGCCCCGGTTTCACCGGTCGCTCCGGCTGATCCGTCTTTGCCGTTGGTGCCGTTGGTCCCGCCGCTCCCGGTCGCTCCGGTCGCGCCGGTGGGGCCGGTGGCTCCGGTCACGCCCTGGGGGCCTTCTTTGCCTTCGGCTCCGGTGGCTCCTGTTCTGCCTATTTTGCCTTCCTTGCCTTCTGCTCCGGTCGCGCCTTTTTCACCGGTGGCGCCGTTCGCCCCCGTGGCTCCGGTCGGCCCGGTGGCTCCGGTCGGCCCGGTCGGGCCCGGCGGTTGGGTCGGCCCTGTGGGGCCTGTTGCCTGGGTGGGTCCTGTCGGGCCGGTCGGGCCTCGTTCGCCGGTCGGACCGGTCGGACCGGTCGCGCCGGTCACGCCGTTGGCGCCTTTCGGCCCTTCTTTGCCTTCGGGTCCGGTCGCGCCCTGCGGTCCGGTGGCTCCCGTCGCTCCGCTCGGGCCGGTCGGTCCCGGTTTAGGTTCTTTGACTGGCGGCGGTTCGGGACCAGTCGGGCCGGTTGCGCCTTTCGGCCCTTCTTTGCCTTCTTTGCCTTCGGGTCCCGTCGCGCCGGTCACCCCTTTGGCTCCTTCTTTGCCGTCCGCTCCAGTCGCTCCCGTCGCTCCGGTTGCCCCGGTGGCTCCGGTCGGGCCGGTTGTCCCGCCGCCCCCTTTGAAGCAGTTCTGCACCTGACTGAAGGTGAAGACGACGGTGTTGCTGTTGTCGATCGCTGTGGTTCCGACGCCAGAGCCTTCGGTCTGGAAGAAGAACGGAACGATCGCCGTAGCTTTCGTGCTGCTGGTTACTTTTGCGGTCGTTTCCTGGGATGTGATGATCAGCGAGCTCGGGTCCTTCCACTGAACCTTCGATGACGTTCCGCTGAAGGATGTTCCCGTCAGCACCACTTCTGTGCCCGGGCAGCCGGACGTCGGGGAAACCGATGTCAGGTGCCACGCTGATGCGGCCTGGGCGTTGGCGAGAATCAGAAGCAAACTGAGCGTGCCGGCCAACAGGCTGATGCGACCCCTTAGCCGTCCACGAAAAGCTCGTGACGAGGCCTCCGCGGCCTCCGTGCGCTGGCGCATTTGTGTCTCCCCCTGGTTGTGTGTCTCCCCGATTTTGGGCGCCGAACCTACCACATCTGTCAAGCATGTGGAATCTCGCCCGTTGGCCCAGGTTGAGGGCCGCCAATGCAATCGGCGGGCCGTGCGGCCAGCCGTTCGCTCATTCAATGTGCGCTGCTGCTGAACTCAGTAGCGGAACCTCACCCGCCACGCCTTGCTCGAGCAGCTCGTTCCGGTGATCGTGATCTTGACCTCGATGTTGTCACCGGGTGCCGCCGGACCAGACCCGCTGTTGTTCGAGCAGTTGTTTTTGTTGGTTGCGTTGACCGTGCACGTGAGCAGCGTTACCCCCGTGGTGTTGTCGATGACGGAGACCAGCGCGGTGTCTTTGCCGGACGCCGTCCCACTCGTGTCGGCGTACAGGTTGGTCACCGTCGCCCCGCTGGCCGGCGTCGGACCAGCCAGAAGCACGCTGCTGGAGAAGCCGGACGTGCTCGGCGGGCATACGCCTGAGCCAGAAGCCACATCGCCCGTGTAGTCGAGGCAGTAGCCGCTGGGCACGCTCTGGTAGCTGATGAACGTCGCGATCGCGGCATTACCGGCTGGACCCGTGGCGCCGGTGGCGCCGGCGACTCCGGTCGCTCCGGTTCCGCCTTTGGATCCTTCTTTGCCGGCCGCTCCGCCCGGTCCTGTAGCTCCAGTTGCGCCGGTGGCACCCGTCACCCCGCTGCCTCCGGTTCCGCCTTTGCCCCCTTCTTTACCGGTCGCTCCCGTTGCTCCTGTTGCTCCGGTCGGTCCCGTTGGGCCGGTCGGGCCGGTCGCTCCAGTTGCTCCGGCAGCTCCCGCGGTTCCCTGGGCTCCGGTCGAGCCGGTTACTCCCTGGGCTCCAGTTGAGCCGGATGCACCGGTCGCGCCTTTCGATCCGGAGGCGCCGGTCGCACCCTGAGATCCAGAGGCGCCCGTAGCTCCGGTCGCGCCTGGGGCACCGGTCGCCCCGGTCGAACCCGCCGCGCCGGTGCTTCCTGCGCTTCCGGTCGCTCCCGTCGCTCCCGTTTCTCCGTTGGTGCCGTTCGTTCCTTTGCCGCCGGTGGCGCCCGCTGCTCCGGTCGCTCCTGTTGCTCCGGTCGCTCCCGTCGCACCCGTGGCACCGTTGCTTCCGGCGCTTCCAGTTGCCCCCGTTGCTCCAGCCGATCCGGCGGAACCTGTAGCGCCGTTGCTTCCGGTGGCTCCCGTTGCGCCGGATGCTCCTGTCGCGCCAGTGGCGCCTGCGGCGCCTGCGCTTCCGGTTGCTCCCGTGGCACCTGTGCTTCCGGCGTTGCCGGTTGCTCCGGTCGCACCCGTGCCTCCAGCGTTTCCAGTTGCTCCGGTTGCGCCAGTGGCGCCAGGTGCTCCTGTCGCGCCGGTGGCACCTGCAGCGCCTGCGCTTCCGGTTGCTCCCGTGGCACCTGTGCTTCCGGCGTTGCCGGTTGCTCCGGTCGCACCCGTGCCTCCAGCGTTTCCAGTTGCTCCGGTTGCGCCAGTGGCGCCAGGTGCTCCTGTCGCGCCGGTGGCACCTGCAGCGCCTGCGCTTCCGGTTGCTCCCGTGGCACCTGTGCTTCCGGCGTTGCCGGTTGCTCCGGTCGCACCCGTGCCTCCAGCGTTTCCAGTTGCTCCGGTTGCGCCAGTGGCGCCAGGTGCTCCTGTCGCGCCGGTGGCACCTGCAGCGCCTGCGCTTCCGGTTGCTCCCGTGGCACCTGTGCTTCCGGCGTTGCCGGTTGCTCCGGTCGCACCCGTGCCTCCAGCGTTTCCAGTTGCTCCGGTTGCGCCAGTGGCGCCGGGTGCTCCTGTCGCGCCGGTGGCGCCTGCAGCGCCTGCGCTTCCGGTTGCTCCCGTGGCACCTGTGCTTCCGGCGTTGCCGGTTGTTCCGGGTTCACCAGTCGCTCCGGTTGCGCCTGTGCCTCCAGCGTTTCCAGTTGCTCCCGTTGCGCCAGTGGCGCCGGGTGCTCCTGTCGCGCCGGTGGCGCCTGCAGCGCCTGCGCTTCCGGTTGCTCCCGTGGCACCTGTGCTTCCGGCGTTGCCGGTTGTTCCGGGTTCACCAGTCGCTCCGGTTGCGCCTGTGCCTCCAGCGTTTCCAGTTGCTCCCGTTGCGCCAGTGGCGCCGGGTGCTCCTGTCGCGCCAGTGGCACCGGCTACACCTTTGGGTTCGGTGCACTGCGTGAAGGTCGCTTCTACCAGGCCTGGTTCTAGGAATGGTCCGGTGCCGCCGCCCGACTCATATTGGACATAGCCGCCTACTTTGCCTTCGGCGTAGATTCCGCCTATTGACACCACTTCGTTTTCGGCCGTGACGTCTTTTTCGAACAGCGTTCTTTCGTGGTGCCCTTCAAAGTTTTCGAAGTTTTCCCGTACTGTGACGTAGTAGGTGTCTCCGGGGACAGCAGGGAAGTCGAACTCCCCACAGGACAGGAAGAAGGTAGGGCCGGCTGCGCCGGTCACCCCGGCGGCGCCAGTCGGACCGGTCGGTCCGGCAGCTCCGGCGGGCCCCGTCGCGCCGGTCGGCCCAGTCGGTCCGGTTTCTACTTTGCCGGCTTCAAAGTTGTAGGTCGTGTTTGCCCCGTTGACGCCGATCGTGACGTCATCGATGTTGCCGTCGAACTGATTGCCGGCAGACGCGTAGCCCACGACCGCGGTCAGGCCACCTCCAGCGCCACCAATTTCTCCTTCGATGGGGTTGACGATGACCGCATCCGGGTAGGCCGCGAGGTACGTCGAAAGCGGTTCCACGCCAGTTCCCGGGGTACCGTATTTTTCGCTATTGGACCACCAGCCACCCTCGAGCGCGTTCCACGACTGCCACGTGTCCAGTTTGACTTCCTCCTGTTCGGGCAACGAGGGATTGCCACTGGCGTGCGTCTGGTAAGGCGGCTCAAAGAAGAGCTCTTCTTCGGCTTTACCGCCGGCTTCGCCTTTGTTGTTTAGGTACAGCGTCAGGTAGGGCGCTTGCGAGCCGTTGTTTTCAGTGATGTAGGTCGAGTATTCGAGCGAGGTAATCGCGCTGAGCTTCAACCCGGCGTAGGAGCTGCTGCGAAGCTGGGCGGCGCAATCGCCGCCGGTCAGCGGGTTGCCCGTTTTGAGCTCGGCGCTGCCTGCACCGAGTGGAGGTGTCCCGGGGCCGGTGACAAAGCTCACCGAGCCGCTGCAGTAGGAGTTGAGAAAGCCCGGGTTCCCAGCGACGTATGGAGTTCCTTCCGGACCGTTCGTCTGCGGGGCCCAGCCATTCAGCGCAGATGGGCTCACAACCACTTCCGCCGCGGAAGCCGAGGCCGCGCCCATCGAGAGCATCGCCAGCGCACTGCTCATCAGGATGGCACCGTGGATGCGGCGCCTCCCTGGCCGATCCATAAGGCGCCGCCGAAGAACCCATGATCCGACATTGGTGCCGCGCATGGCCATGTTCCCCCCAGGTGACAGGTTTATTTTTCTCGCCCGCTGGTTGCGGAAAGTTGGAGCGATCCTACCCCGTGGAACACCTGGTTTGTAGCTGTCCCCACAAGGTCAGACTGAGAGAAATTCGCAAAGTGCGGCTTTGTTGTGGGTTTGGCGGCCTTTCGAGCCCGCCGCGCGCTCCCGGGCCGAAGATGTAAAAGCTGGAGGAGTGCCGACCGCGAGGCAGGGCCGGCAAGCCGCGGCTGGAGTGATTGGCGTCTAGCGTTCGGTATGGAGCAACTGGCTGAAAACGGGCGCGAGCAGCTGGTCCACGGGCGCGTAGTCGTCGGTGAGCACGACGCTGTGGCCCTGCGTCATGAACGTTTCGAGCGATCCCGCCGATACGACGGGCAGCGGGCGCGTCGGTGGCGCCTTGGCGGCGACGATTACGAACGTGTCGCGAACCCCGCGCGGCGGCCAGTTGCCGCTGAGGGACAGCAGGCCGACGTAGGGGAAGGTCAGCCGCAACGTCCTTATGTCAGAGCGCAGGAATTCGTAGCGCACGCCGTCTATTACGTTCAAGAGGTAGAGCCCATTCGGCTTCAGGTGCCGCGCGACGAGTTCGTCGAACTGGCGCGTCGTCATGTAGAAGGGAACCTCGAAGTCGTTGAACGCGTCGCCGAAGACTGCATCGAACCTCTCCGCGGCGGGAAGTGAGCGCAGCGCTTTGCGTCCGTCCTCGGACAGGATCTTCATCCGCGGCGAGGGCCGCAGGCCGAGTTGTTCCCGGGCGATGCGGGTCACTTCCGGGTCGATCTCGGCGACCGTGATCTGCCCGCGGTATTTCGCTTCGACCCAGCGGGGGAAGACGTAGCCGCCGCCCCCGAGAAAGAACGCGTCGAGTTGGGTTCCCGGCGCGTCGAGTGGTTCGAGCACCTTCGCGTAGAGCTGCTCGTAGCCGTAAAGGAGCTGGGTCGGATCGTCGACGTTCACCTGGGCGTGCACGAGGCGGTCAAGGTAGAGCTGCTCAACCGGCGGCGTGTAGGCGATCCGTCTTCCCTGCACGGTCGTGAAGTGGAGGGTCCCGGGCACAACGCGGATGCAGTAATAGTTGCTTTCGCGCGTGCAGTCGCTGTGCGAGGCCCAGCCCGCGGCGACGATACCCGCAGCGAACAGCCCCGCCAGCGGGTACACACGCGCGCGCAGCCAGGGTGGCCTGGCGAGCACGGCCAGCAGGAGCAGGATCGCGGCGACACCCGCGACGATGTGGCGCGTCCCGATCCAGGAGATAAGGAAGAAGCCGGTCAGGAACGTGCAGGCGATGCTGCCGAGCGCCGCGGCCGCTTGAATCCGCCCGACCACGCGGCCGCCTTCCTCGACCGCGTGCAGCGAGAGCCGCGTCAGGAGCGGCGTCGGCATGCCCAGGATCGTCGAGGGGAGCAGGAACAGGACCGCCGTTATCCACAACACCTGCAGCAGTGCCGGTGCGCTCTTGGGAAGTTCGATCGATCCCACGATGTGGAGCATGCCCAGCACGAGCAGGGAGGAGGCCGAGGCCGCCAGATAGACGAGCGCGAGCGTCGAGCGGGTCGGTCGCGCGTCCGCCAGCTTGCCTCCGAGGTAGTTGCCGAGACTGATCCCACCGAGCACCACGCCGATCACCGACGTCCAGGTGTAAAGCGAGGTGCCCACCGTCGGCGCGATCAGCCGGGCGGCGACAAGCTCGAGGATCAGCAAGCAGCCGCTGCCCACAAAGGCAAAAGCGGGAGCCACCAGCTCAAAGCGACCGAGGGATTCCCGGGCCTGCACTCGCAGAGTCTCTTTGATCATTCGAGTTTAGACCGCCGAGAGGCGTCGCCCCAACGACGAGGAGACCCCTCCCGGGGCCTCCTCGTGCTTCGCCCAGATCTGGTCTGCCGGTCGGCTAGTAGGCCTGGACGATAATGCTGCTCTGCAGGAATTTCGCTGTGGGGGGCGTGCCGCTCTTGGCGAACGACGCGTAGTCCGGGGTGATCGTGTACGTCGTCCCGCCCGTCAGGGAGACGATGGTGGTCTCGCTACCCGACATGGCGGAGTATTCTTCCTTGGCTTCACCGCCGCCCTCGAATCCGATGTAGGCGTGCCCCTTTTCACCCGTGGTAAACCCGGCGATCGTCGGCGACGACCAGCTCATCGCGCACTCGGCGCCGTCTGCATTTCCTTTGCACTCAGCGGTGACCGTCACGAGCACCGTCTGCGCGCCGGTTCCTGGGACCGTGAATTTGACGGCTTCGGGGCCTTTCGAGGAGGTCACGAAGGTTTGGCTTGCCGTTTCGACAGTTTCGGTTGACTTGGCCGTGAACACGCTGTTGCCTGAGCCCGATTCGCCTTTTTCGCCTTTCGTGCCGGTTTCGCCTTTTTCGCCTTTTTCGCCTTTCGTGCCCGTTTCGCCTTTTTCGCCTTTCCCGGTGGGTCCTTCTTTACCTGTGGGTCCTTCTTTACCCGTGGGTCCTTCTTTACCCGTGGGTCCTTCTTTACCCGTGGGTCCTTCTTTACCGGTCGGACCCGTAGCTCCGCTGGTGCCAGCGGCTCCTTCTTTCCCGGTGGCTCCTTCTTTCCCGGCTTTACCTTCGGCGCCAGTAGCTCCGGTCACGCCTTTGGCTCCTTCTTTGCCTTCGGCTCCGGTCGCGCCTTCTTTGCCGGCGGCGCCTTCTTTGCCTTCTTTGCCGGTGGCTCCCGTTTCGCCGGTCGCCCCGGTCGCGCCCGTGACTCCGGTCGCGCCTTTGGCGCCTTCTTTGCCTTCTTTGCCGGTGGCTCCGGTTTCGCCCGTCGAGCCGGTCGCGCCGGTTTCGCCGGTGGCTCCGGTGGCTCCCGCTTTGCCTTCTTTGCCTTCTGAGCCGGTGGCGCCTTTTTCGCCCGTCGAGCCGGTCGCTCCGGTTTCGCCTGTGGCGCCGGCTTTGCCTTCTTTGCCTTCGGAGCCGGTCGCTCCGTTCGAGCCGGCTTTGCCTTCAGACCCGGTCGCGCCTGTGGCGCCGGTGGGGCCTGTAGCTCCGGTCGTGCCAGCGGCTCCTTCAGTGCCTTCTTTGCCTTCTTTGCCTTCTTTGCCTTCGGAGCCCGTGGCTCCGGTCACGCCTTTGGCTCCTTCTTTGCCTTCGGCTCCGGTGGCGCCTTCTTTGCCGGCGGCGCCTTCTTTGCCTTCAGCTCCGGTGGCGCCTTTTTCGCCGGTCGTGCCGTTCGTGCCGGCTTTGCCTTCGGACCCAGTGGCTCCCGCTTTGCCTTCTTTGCCTTCGGAGCCGGCGGTGCCTTCTTTGCCTTCTTTGCCTTCGGAGCCCGTGGCGCCGGTGGGGCCTGTAGCTCCGGTCGTGCCAGCGGCTCCTTCTTTGCCTTCTTTGCCTTCGGACCCAGTGGCTCCCGCTTTGCCTTCTTTGCCTTCTGAGCCGGTGGCGCCTTTTTCGCCCGTCGAGCCGGTCGCTCCGGTTTCGCCTGTGGCGCCGGCTTTGCCTTCTTTGCCTTCGGAGCCGGCAGTGCCTTCTTTGCCTTCTTTGCCTTCTTTGCCTTCGGAGCCCGTGGCGCCGGTCACGCCTTTGGCTCCTTCTTTGCCTTCGGCTCCGGTGGCGCCTTCTTTGCCGGCGGCGCCTTCTTTGCCTTCAGCTCCGGTGGCGCCTTTTTCGCCGGTCGTGCCGTTCGTGCCGGCTTTGCCTTCGGACCCAGTGGCTCCCGCTTTGCCTTCTGAGCCGGTGGCGCCTTTTTCGCCCGTCGAGCCGGTCGCTCCGGTTTCGCCTGTGGCGCCGGCTTTGCCTTCTTTGCCTTCGGAGCCGGTCGCTCCGTTCGAGCCGGCTTTGCCTTCAGAGCCGGTCGCGCCTGTGGCGCCGTTGGGGCCTGTAGCTCCGGTCGTGCCAGCGGCTCCTTCTTTGCCTTCTTTGCCTTCTTTGCCTTCGGAGCCCGTGGCTCCGGTCGCGCCTTTGGCGCCTTCTTTGCCTTCGGCTCCGGTCGCGCCTTCTTTGCCGGCGGCGCCTTCTTTGCCTTCAGCTCCGGTGGCGCCTTTTTCGCCGGTCGTGCCAGCGGCTCCTTCTTTGCCTTCTTTGCCTTCGGACCCAGTGGCTCCCGCTTTGCCTTCTGAGCCGGTGGCGCCTTTTTCGCCCGTCGAGCCGGTCGCTCCGGTTTCGCCTGTGGCGCCGGCTTTGCCTTCTTTGCCTTCGGAGCCGGTCGCTCCGTTCGAGCCGGCTTTGCCTTCAGACCCGGTCGCGCCTGTGGCGCCGGTGGGGCCTGTAGCTCCGGTCGTGCCAGCGGCTCCTTCTTTGCCTTCTTTGCCTTCGGACCCAGTGGCTCCCACTTTGCCTTCTTTGCCTTCTGAGCCGGTGGCGCCTTTTTCGCCCGTCGAGCCGGTCGCTCCGGTTTCGCCTGTGGCGCCGGCTTTGCCTTCTTTGCCTTCGGAGCCGGCGGCGCCTTCTTTGCCTTCTTTGCCTTCGGCTCCAGTGGCTCCCGCTTTGCCTTCTTTGCCTTCTTTGCCTTCTTTGCCTTCTTTGCCTTCGGAGCCCGTGGCGCCGGTCACGCCTTTGGCTCCTTCTTTGCCTTCGGCTCCGGTCGCGCCTTTTTCGCCGGCGGCTCCTTCTTTGCCTTCGGCTCCGGTGGCGCCTTTTTCGCCGGTCGTGCCGTTCGTGCCGGCTTTGCCTTCGGACCCAGTGGCTCCCGCTTTGCCTTCTTTGCCTTCGGAGCCGGCGGTGCCTTCTTTGCCTTCTTTGCCTTCTTTGCCTTCGGAGCCCGTGGCTCCGGTCACGCCTTTGGCTCCTTCTTTGCCTTCGGCTCCGGTCGCGCCTTCTTTGCCGGCGGCGCCTTCTTTGCCTTCGGCTCCGGTGGCGCCTTTTTCGCCGGTCGTGCCGTTCGTGCCGGCTTTGCCTTCGGACCCAGTGGCTCCCGCTTTGCCTTCTTTGCCTTCGGAGCCGGCGGTGCCTTCTTTGCCTTCTTTGCCTTCTTTGCCTTCGGAGCCCGTAGCTCCGGTCACGCCTTTGGCTCCTTCTTTGCCTTCGGCTCCGGTCGCGCCTTCTTTGCCGGCGGCGCCTTCTTTGCCTTCGGCTCCGGTGGCGCCTTTTTCGCCGGTCGTGCCGTTCGTGCCGGCTTTGCCTTCGGACCCAGTGGCTCCCGCTTTGCCTTCTTTGCCTTCGGAGCCGGCGGCGCCTTCTTTGCCTTCTTTGCCTTCTTTGCCTTCGGAGCCCGTAGCTCCGGTCACGCCTTTGGCTCCTTCTTTGCCTTCGGCTCCGGTCGCGCCTTCTTTGCCGGCGGCTCCTTCTTTGCCGGCGGCTCCTTCTTTGCCTTCGGCTCCGGTGGCGCCTTTTTCGCCGGTCGTGCCGTTCGTGCCGGCTTTGCCTTCGGACCCAGTGGCTCCCGCTTTGCCTTCTTTGCCTTCGGAGCCGGCGGCGCCTTCTTTGCCTTCTTTGCCTTCTTTGCCTTCGGAGCCCGTAGCTCCGGTCACGCCTTTGGCTCCTTCTTTGCCTTCGGCTCCGGTCGCGCCTTTTTCGCCGGTCGTGCCGGTCGCTCCGGTTTCGCCTGTGGCGCCGGCTTTGCCTTCGGACCCAGTGGCTCCCGCTTTGCCTTCTTTGCCTTCGGAGCCGGCGGCGCCTTCTTTGCCTTCTTTGCCTTCGGCTCCAGTGGCTCCCGCTTTGCCTTCTTTGCCTTCGGAGCCGGCGGTGCCTTCTTTGCCTTCTTTGCCTTCTTTGCCTTCGGAGCCCGTGGCGCCGGTCACGCCTTTGGCTCCTTCTTTGCCTTCGGCTCCGGTGGCGCCTTTTTCGCCGGTCGTGCCGGTCGCTCCGGTTTCGCCTGTGGCGCCGGCTTTGCCTTCGGACCCAGTGGCTCCCGCTTTGCCTTCTTTGCCTTCGGAGCCGGCGGCGCCTTCTTTGCCTTCTTTGCCTTCGGCTCCAGTGGCTCCCGCTTTGCCTTCTTTGCCTTCGGAGCCGGCGGTGCCTTCTTTGCCTTCTTTGCCTTCTTTGCCTTCGGAGCCCGTGGCGCCGGTCACGCCTTTGGCTCCTTCTTTGCCTTCGGCTCCGGTCGCGCCTTTTTCGCCGGCGGCTCCTTCTTTGCCTTCGGCTCCGGTCGCGCCTTTTTCGCCGGCGGCTCCTTCTTTGCCTTCGGCTCCGGTCGCGCCTTTTTCGCCGGTCGTGCCGTTCGTGCCGGCTTTGCCTTCGGACCCAGTGGCTCCCGCTTTGCCTTCTTTGCCTTCTGAGCCAGCGGCGCCTTCTTTGCCTTCCTTGCCTTCTTTGCCTTCGGAGCCCGTGGCTCCGGTCACGCCTTTGGCTCCTTCTTTGCCTTCGGCTCCGGTGGCGCCTTTTTCGCCGGTCGTGCCGTTCGTGCCGGCTTTGCCTTCGGACCCAGTGGCTCCCGCTTTGCCTTCTTTGCCTTCGGAGCCGGCGGCGCCTTCTTTGCCTTCTTTGCCTTCTTTGCCTTCGGAGCCCGTAGCTCCGGTCACGCCTTTGGCTCCTTCTTTGCCTTCGGCTCCGGTGGCGCCTTTTTCGCCCGTCGAGCCGGTCGCTCCGGTTTCGCCTGTGGCGCCGGCTTTGCCTTCGGACCCAGTGGCTCCCGCTTTGCCTTCTTTGCCTTCGGAGCCGGCGGCGCCTTCTTTGCCTTCTTTGCCTTCGGAGCCTGTAGCTCCGGTCACGCCTTTGGCTCCTTCTTTGCCTTCGGCTCCGGTGGCGCCTTCTTTGCCGGCGGCGCCTTCTTTGCCTTCAGCTCCGGTGGCGCCTTTTTCGCCGGTCGTGCCGTTCGTGCCGGCTTTGCCTTCGGACCCAGTGGCTCCCGCTTTGCCTTCTTTGCCTTCGGAGCCGGCGGCGCCTTCTTTGCCTTCTTTGCCTTCTTTGCCTTCGGAGCCGGCGGCGCCTTCTTTGCCTTCTTTGCCTTCTTTGCCTTCGGAGCCCGTGGCTCCGGTCACGCCTTTGGCGCCTTCTTTGCCTTCGGCTCCGGTCGCGCCTTCTTTGCCGGCGGCGCCTTCTTTGCCTTCAGCTCCGGTGGCGCCTTTTTCGCCGGTCGTGCCAGCGGCTCCTTCTTTGCCTTCTTTGCCTTCGGACCCAGTGGCTCCCGCTTTGCCTTCTTTGCCTTCTGAGCCGGTGGCGCCTTTTTCGCCCGTCGAGCCGGTCGCTCCGGTTTCGCCTGTGGCGCCGGCTTTGCCTTCTTTGCCTTCGGAGCCGGCGGCGCCTTCTTTGCCTTCTTTGCCTTCGGCTCCAGTGGCTCCCGCTTTGCCTTCTTTGCCTTCTTTGCCTTCTTTGCCTTCTTTGCCTTCGGAGCCCGTAGCTCCGGTCACGCCTTTGGCTCCTTCTTTGCCTTCGGCTCCGGTCGCGCCTTCTTTGCCGGCGGCGCCTTCTTTGCCTTCGGCTCCGGTGGCGCCTTTTTCGCCGGTCGTGCCGTTCGTGCCGGCTTTGCCTTCGGACCCAGTGGCTCCCGCTTTGCCTTCTTTGCCTTCGGAGCCGGCGGCGCCTTCTTTGCCTTCTTTGCCTTCTTTGCCTTCGGAGCCCGTAGCTCCGGTCACGCCTTTGGCTCCTTCTTTGCCTTCGGCTCCGGTCGCGCCTTCTTTGCCGGCGGCTCCTTCTTTGCCGGCGGCTCCTTCTTTGCCTTCGGCTCCGGTGGCGCCTTTTTCGCCGGTCGTGCCGTTCGTGCCGGCTTTGCCTTCGGACCCAGTGGCTCCCGCTTTGCCTTCTTTGCCTTCGGAGCCGGCGGCGCCTTCTTTGCCTTCTTTGCCTTCTTTGCCTTCGGAGCCCGTAGCTCCGGTCACGCCTTTGGCTCCTTCTTTGCCTTCGGCTCCGGTCGCGCCTTCTTTGCCGGCGGCGCCTTCTTTGCCTTCGGCTCCGGTGGCGCCTTTTTCGCCGGTCGTGCCGTTCGTGCCGGCTTTGCCTTCGGACCCAGTGGCTCCCGCTTTGCCTTCTTTGCCTTCGGAGCCGGCGGCGCCTTCTTTGCCTTCTTTGCCTTCTTTGCCTTCGGAGCCCGTAGCTCCGGTCACGCCTTTGGCTCCTTCTTTGCCTTCGGCTCCGGTCGCGCCTTCTTTGCCGGCGGCTCCTTCTTTGCCGGCGGCTCCTTCTTTGCCTTCGGCTCCGGTGGCGCCTTTTTCGCCGGTCGTGCCGTTCGTGCCGGCTTTGCCTTCGGACCCAGTGGCTCCCGCTTTGCCTTCTTTGCCTTCGGAGCCGGCGGCGCCTTCTTTGCCTTCTTTGCCTTCTTTGCCTTCGGAGCCCGTAGCTCCGGTCACGCCTTTGGCTCCTTCTTTGCCTTCGGCTCCGGTCGCGCCTTTTTCGCCGGTCGTGCCGGTCGCTCCGGTTTCGCCTGTGGCGCCGGCTTTGCCTTCGGACCCAGTGGCTCCCGCTTTGCCTTCTTTGCCTTCGGAGCCGGCGGCGCCTTCTTTGCCTTCTTTGCCTTCGGCTCCAGTGGCTCCCGCTTTGCCTTCTTTGCCTTCGGAGCCGGCGGTGCCTTCTTTGCCTTCTTTGCCTTCTTTGCCTTCGGAGCCCGTGGCGCCGGTCACGCCTTTGGCTCCTTCTTTGCCTTCGGCTCCGGTGGCGCCTTTTTCGCCGGTCGTGCCGGTCGTGCCGGCTTTGCCTTCGGACCCAGTGGCTCCCGCTTTGCCTTCTTTGCCTTCTGAGCCCGTGGCTCCGGTCACGCCTTTGGCTCCTTCTTTGCCTTCGGCGCCGGTCGCGCCTTCTTTGCCGGCGGCTCCTTGTTTGCCTTCTTTGCCTTCGGAGCCGGCGCTGCCTGTGGCGCCGGTCGGGCCTGTGGCGCCGGTCGCCCCGGCGGCTCCGGTCGCGCCTTCTTTGCCGTTCGTGCCGGCTTTGCCTTCAGCTCCGGTCGCGCCTTCTTTGCCCGTGGCTCCTTGTTTGCCTTCTTTGCCTTCGGAGCCTGCGCTGCCTGTGGTGCCGGTCGGCCCTGTAGCCCCGGTCGCACCGACGGCTCCAGCTTTGCCTTCTTTGCCGGTGGCTCCTTCTTTGCCGGCGGCTCCGGCTTTGCCTTCGGCTCCGGCTTTGCCTTCGGATCCGGTCGGCCCCGTGGCGCCTGATGGGCCCGTCGACCCAGCGGAACCCGTGGCGCCTGTCGCGCCTTTCGAGCCCGCTGCGCCGGTCGCGCCCGTCGCTCCGGTCGCTCCGGTTGCTCCTTTTTCACTGGCGCCTTTGCCGTAGCAAGAGGGGAAGGAGGGGAACGTGAATGGTGCGGAGTTACTGCGCCCGATCGAGACGGTGCCGACAGCAGGTTCCAGCGATAGGAACAGCGGGGCGGGCGCTGTGGCTTTCGTGCTGCCGCTCAGCGTTGCGGGAGTGGTGGCCGCGTTGAACAGAAAGGCCGCTGGGTCCTGCCATTCTGCGTACGCTGTGTTCCCGCTAAATGAGGTCCCAGTGAATGTGATCGTGGTGTCCGCACATCCGGTTGTCGGGGACACGGACGTCAGGTGCCAGGCTGATGCCGCCTGGGCGATCGCTAGAACCAGAAACAGGCCAAGCGTGCCTGCGAGCACACTCATGCGCGCCGCCACTCGTCTGAGAACTCGTGGTGTGGCGGTGGTGCCTTGTTCGTCTCCGCCCTGATGCTGCGCTTCCATGCCTGCCTCCGTGCCCTGGCGCCCCCCAAAGAACGCTCACTTACCCCGCTACATCCTCTCCTCCTGGAAGAAGGGCCGCAACGCTACCAGAATCTGGCAAGAAATGTTGAGAGGTCGATAGAGATGTTGAGAGTCGACGGGGAGGCTCAGTCGACCCGCACGAGGCCGCGCTGTGACTCCGGCAGCGCCGGCAGCCTGACGGGCGTGGCATGCATGGTGCGCAGGCGCACGTCCTTCCAGGAGAGGCCCTCGTTGACGAGTGCCGGCAGGCCCATGATCAGCGCGGCGGCGACCTCGACGACCTGAAGGACGATGCCGTAGGCGATCGCTTCGGGCGTTGAGATGTGGTAGGCGCCGGCCAGCACGGCCACGCAGGCGGCCTGGAAGACGCCCACGTTGGCGGGCGTGGCCGGGACGACGGCGGTGATGTTGACGGCGAACAGGACCGCGGCGGCGCCGGCGAGCCCCGCCTGGCCGTCGAGGCCGAGGGCCATCAGGAGAAGCCAGCAGGACAGCCACTGAAGCGCCCATGCGCCGAGCTGGGCGACGGTGGCGATTGCCGCGCGGCGCGGCCGGCGAAAGACGCGCAGGCCGTCTCGCAGGCGTAACAGGGATCGGCGCAGGCCGATCAGCAGCGTCTGCAGGCGCCGCGAGCGCGACACCGCGGTGGGCGGGATCAAGAGGGGCGCAAGCAGCACCGCGACCAGCACCGCGAGCGGAGCGAGCGCAATCAACAGCAGCGGCCGGTCGTGAACATCAAGGACGCGAACGTTCGACAGGCTGACGCCCGCGAGGATGGTGAGCGCCAGCAGGTTGAGAAGCGTCTGGGAGACCATCGTCCCGAGCACGACCGGCAGCGTCTCGCGCGCCCGCCCGAGGCGGCGGGCGACGATCAGCGCTCGCGAGGGCTCGCCTAAGCGGGCCGGCAGCGTCGCGGACATGAGCACGCCGATGAAGGTGCCCTGCATCGCGTCGCGGCGTTTGGCGCGCCGCCAGGTGGGGGCGGCGACGAGGATCGAATGCCAGGCCAGTGCGCGCACGAACATGGCGGCGCACATGAGGCCGAGACCGGCGCCGATGAGGCCCGGCTTTGAGGCCACGAGCGAGGCTACGACGGGGCCGACGCCGACGCGCTGAAAGGCCAGCGCGGCGAGTCCTGCACCCGCCAGCCAGCTCATCAGAAGCGCGGCGCGGCGAAGCGTGCGAAGGCGTCGCGGCGCGAGCGCCGGGGCGGGGGCCGTCTGCAGGCTCGGCAGGCGCTGGGCGGGGATGCGCGGCAGCCGGTCGGCGGGCGCGAACCCGTGGCGCACGGCCGCCCGCCCGAGGCGCGTGGCGGGCGCGCTGATCGAACGGGCCTGCTCGTAGCAGTCGATCACTTCGGCGGCGACATGCGGCCAGGCGAAGCGCTCGGCGCGCTCCTTCGCCGCGAGCGCCATGCGCCGGCGGCGGGCGGGGTCCAGGGCGAGTCGGCGCAGGGCCTCGGCCAGCGCGAGCGCATCGCCCGGCGCGCACGAGCTGCCCGTCGAGACCGTCTCGGACGACGTCGCGATAGCCGGGGATGTCCGAGGCGATCACGGGCGTCGAGGCGGCGAACGCCTCGGTCAGGATCATGCCGAAGCTCTCGCCTCCAAGCGAGGGTGCGCACAGCACCTCGGCGCGCGCGAGCTCTTGGAGCTTCTGCTGCTCTGAGACCTTGCCGAGCGCACGCACGCCGCGGTCGTCGAGCATCATGTGGGCGACCTCCTCCGGGCGCGCGCCGACGAGCGTGAGCGTCGCCGGCACGTGATCGCGCAGCGCTTCGAAGGCGCGCAGCAGGATCGGCAGGCCCTTCCGTTCGACCGCCTGGCCGATGAACAGGATCCGCAGCTCGCGCTGCGGCGAGTCGCCGAGCTCCTGCTCATCCGCGGGTGAGCCGATCTCGCCCGCCGGCAGGTGCACTCCGTTGGGGATGATGCGGTAGCGCCCGCCGAAGAAGCGCCGCGCCGTCCAGGCGGCCGCCTCGGAGACGGCGATGCGGGCGTGCAGGCGGTTCATCCGCCGCCGCCCGCCCAGCGGCACCGCCGCGAAGCCGTTCGTGAGCACGTTCTCGGAGTAGGTGTGGAAGGTGCCGACGATCGGCAGCTCGCCGGCCGAGCAGAGAGCGTCCCAGGAGACGATCGGGACGACCGGCTCGTGGATGTGGGCGACGTCGTAGCCGCCGCCGTGGAGCTCGCGGCGCAGGGTGAAGACCGCGTGCGGGGTCAGCGCCATGTTCGACACGGCGCCGTTGGCGGGGATGCCGACGGTGCGTCCGAGCGAGACGAACCCCTCAGGCACCGGGCGCTCCTGCGGGCGCGCGCCGCGGTGCATGCGCACAGACAGCGCGTCGTCGGGGTCGAACGGCGCGAGGATGCGCGGCTCGTGGCCGTCGGCTCTCAGCTCGCCGGCGAGCGCCTCGATGTGGCGCGTGACCCCCCCGGGATAGGTCCACGAGTACGGCGAAAGCAGCGCGATCCGCACAGCCGCACACTGTATCCGCTGGGAGGGCATAATCGAGTGTGTGAGCGCGCGGCATTTCGTCAAGTACACGTTCCTGAAGCTCGACCCCGCCTGGCGGCGGCTGGACTCCGAGCGGCGCGGCCTTGACAAGCGCGAGCTGATGGCCGCCTGCGAGGACTTCGCCGACGGCCATCTGCTGCAGGCCTTCTCGCTGGTCGGCACGCGCGGGGACGCCGAGCTGATGCTGCTCTCCGAGGCCGAGAACCTGGAGCGCATCCACGAGTTCCACGTCGTCCTCGCCCAGAGCGGGCTGATGAAGTGGGCCGAGACCCCCTACTCCTTCCTCGGCATGCGAAAGAGCTCTGAGTACTCAGAAGACGAGCGCTCAGCGCCGCGCGCCTTCAGGGGCAAGTACGTGTTCGTCTACCCCTTCGTGAAGTCGCGCGAGTGGTATGCGCTGCCGGCCGAGGAGCGCTGGCGGATCATGCAGGGGCACATCTCGATCGGGCGCGAATACCCCGGCGTCGACAATCACACGGCGTACTCGTTCGGCCTCGATGACCAGGAGTTCGTGGTCGCGTTCGACACCGACGACGTCGGCACGTTCCTCGATCTCGTGCAGAGGCTCAGAACGACCGAGGCCTCGCGCTACACCGTGCGCGACACGCCGAGCTTCACCTGCATCAGGATGTCGCTCGAGCGAGCGCTGAACGCGCTCGACGGCGAGCCGGTGACGCTCGAGACCCCCCTCGGGGCGCTCTGAGCCGCGTGCCCTCCCCTCGACGCGGCTCAACCGCCCGGGCTCTCGCCGATCTTCGCTCCTCAGACCCCGTGCTGGGCGCCATCATCGAGGAGGTCGGCCCCCTGGGGGACGGCCGCGCGGGCCGCCCCGAGCGCGACGACCACTACGGGGCGCTCGTGCGCACCATCGCCGGCCAGCAGCTCTCCGTGCTGGCCGCCCGTGCGATCTACGGGAGGCTCACCGATCGATTCGAGGGGCGCCCGCCCACCCCGCAGGAGATCCTCGACGACGAGCCCGAGGAGCTGCGCGCCGCCGCGGGGCTGTCGCGCGCGAAGGTCACCTACCTGCGCTCGCTGGCCGAACACGTCATCTCAGGAGAACTCGAGCTCGAGCGCCTGGACGAGCTCTCAGACGAGGATGTGATCTCAGAGCTCACCGCGGTCAAGGGACTCGGCCTGTGGAGCGCGCAGATGTTCCTCATGTTCCACCTCGACCGCCCCGACGTGCTGCCCGTCGGCGACCTCGGCATCCGCCGGGCGATCGAACGCGCCTACGGCCTCGAGGAGCTCCCCGAGGCCGCGGAGATCGAGCAGATCGCCGAGCCCTGGCGCCCGCACAGGACGCTCGCCTGCAGGTATCTGTGGCGATCGCTTCAGAACGAGCCCGGGTAGGAGGGGGATAAACAGGTTTGAGTAGGGATGATATGAGTCGTAGGAAGATGGACATATGTTGTAGTGTTTTGCTCGCATGTTTTTGATCTGTTGTTCTACGGGGGGCCGCAATGACCATGTTTTCGGGCCAGGACGATGCCCGTTTCGTCCGGCGCGGGGTCACGCACCGGGCCCTTAGCGTTTACCAGGAGCGTTCGCCGGATTCGCCCGGGTGTTTGAAGACGCCCGCGCTGATTACCTGACCCGTTCCTTCTTGAGCCCTCGCAGGGAGGTGGGAGCTTTGACATGGATGACATAGGACGTACAGGACGTACGGTGGACGCCTCGCCGACGATGGATCGTGGGCTGCAGACAGAGAGTGCGCGGCCGACGATGGATCGCGCGCTGCAGACAGAGAGCGCGAGGCGGTCCGAGCGTCCGCGTGTGAGTGTCGTGATCCCGACCCTGAACGAGGTCGAGAACCTGCCGTACGTGTTCGCGCGCCTGCCGACCGATCTCCATGAGGTGATCGTCGTCGACGGTCGCTCCACAGACGGCACCCGCGAGGTAGCGCGCAGCCTGCGACCCGACGCGCTGATCATCGAGCAGGAGGGCAGGGGCAAGGGCGATGCTCTGCAGAGCGGATTTGAAGCGTGCGGCGGGGACATCATCGTGATGCTCGACGCTGATGGCTCGACCGATCCGCAGGAGATCCCGCGCTTCGTCGCCGCTCTCTGCCAGGGCGCCGATTTCGTCAAGGGGTCTCGCTTCGCCCAGGGTGGCGGCAGCAACGACCTGACGGCCCTGCGCAGTGCAGGAAACTGGGCGCTCAACAGGGTGGTCAACGCGCTGTACGGGACGAGCTACACCGACCTCTGCTACGGCTTCAATGCGTTCTGGGCTCGTTGTCTTCCGTATATGCGTGTCGATTGCGACGGGTTCGAGGTGGAGACGCTCATCAACGTTCGCATCGCCAAGGCTGGCCTCGTAATCCATGAGGTCCCGAGCTTCGAGAGCCGCCGCCATCACGGAAACAGCAACCTGAGGGTGTTGCGAGACGGCCAACGGGTGCTCCGGGTTATCGGCCACGAGTGGTGGCGTGTGACCGCACGCCGTCTCTCCTCGACGCTTACGCGACCATGAAGGTTGCGCTTGTCGCACCTCCCTACCATTCGCACGAGGTTGGCGTCGGGCGCAGCGTGCGCGAACTCGCCCACGGCGTGGCGCGCGCCGGCGGGCGCGTCGAGATCCTCGCGCATCTCCCCGAGGCGGTCCGGGCGTCAGCCACCAAAGATGGGATCCACGTGCGTCACTTTCGACCACAGGTCGGCTCCGGCTACGCCGGATCTCACGCGATCTGGTCCCATTTGCGTCGCCACGGGGGCGCCTACGACCTCGTGCATGTCCACGGATATCTGTCGCTGCCAGCCGTCCTTGCCGCGCGCGGGCTCTTCAGACGCCTCGTCTTCAGTCCTCGTCACGATGGCGTGTCCCGGAGCCGCGTCGGGCAGCTGACGCTGAGCCCCCACCGGCAGCTCGGTCGTACCGCGCTTGCATCAGCCGACCTCGTCATCTGCTCTTCTCGCGTGGAGGCGGCGGAGATAGGTCGCCTGGTCCCCGCGGTCGCACCACGCGTGAGGGTCGTGTCGGACGGCGTGGACGCCGAGTCGATCGCCGCCGCACGCCCCTTCTCCACTGAGCGTCGCGTGATCTTGAGCGTCGGTCGCGCTGATGGCAGCGGGGGAGCAGATCGGGTCATCTCCGCACTGCCGGACCTGGGGGGTGACTATGAGGTGGTGGTGGTGGGTTGCGGTGGCGCTCGTCACAGGCTGCACGCTCGCGCTCGCGACCTGTTGGTATCCGAGCAGGTGCGCATCCTGGCCAAGGTCAGTGACGCCGCTATGCACAGTTGGTTGCGCACGGCGAGCGTGGTCCTCGTGCTGGCCGACGCGGACGCCGGCCGGCTGACACTGATGGAGGCCGCCTGCGCGGGGGCGCCCGTAATCGCCTCTGACACGCCAGCTCATCGTGACGTCGCCCAACGGATTGATGACGCTGCCGTGCGTCTGGTATCAAGCCGAGCCTCGCCGCTCCTGATCGCGGATGAAATTGCGCGTGCCGCCGAGATGCGCATGAGCCCGCTCGCGACCCTCGCGGTTCCCTCCTTCAAGGATGTTGCCGACCAAACGGTCTCGTTGTACTCGGCCTTGTTGGACGATCGGCTCCACTCCGCTGGCACTGCCGCTCAGCTGCCTGCGCGGAGCAACGACCAAGAGGACCTGCGGGAGCTCGAGGGAACCCGGTGAGCGTGTCTCTGCGAAACAGTGCCACACCGCAGGCGACCGTCGCAGGCACGGTTTCCGATGTCCGATTAGCGCTACCGCACGCAGCGGTACCGCACGTGGCGATTCTCGAGCTCGAGCTGGCCGACGGACTCGAGGCCATTCCGGGAATCGATCCGTGCGGCACCCCATGGAGTGCTGCCCTCGTTTTGGTGCGCGTCTTCACAGAGCCGATCGGCATCCTCGCGATGACGGTCTCGCCCGAGGGCATCGCAGTGGAGGAGCTCGCACTGGCGATCTCCTCAGAGCTCGGAGAAGAGGTGGGAAGCCGCCTGAGCGCCTGCGGACTGCAATGGAGCGGACACGTGCCAGTCGATGGCCTGCGCCCGGACCGCATACCACCTTTTCTCGAGGGTCGCGAGCTGGCGCTTGCCGATGCGCCGTCTATCACGGTCGCGATCTGCACCCGCGATCGCCCCGAGGGCCTCTCCCGCGTTCTGGCGAGCCTGCGAGGTCAGGAGTACCCATCGCTTCAGGTGCTAGTGGTCGACAATGCCCCGCTCGACGACCGCAGTCGCTTGGTGGCGGCCGAACACGCCTCGCATTTGGATCTGTCATACGTGGTGGAGCGGCGTCCCGGCCTTTCCCGGGCTCGCAACCGGTCGATCGACGTCTCCGACAGTGAGATCATCGCCTGGATCGACGACGACGAGGAGTGCGATCCCTGGTGGGCTGCCGAGCTTGCGCGGGGCTTTGTCGAGCATCCCGACGCCGACGCCGTCAGCGGCATGATTCTGCCAGCTGAGATCGAGACGCCCGCCCAGCTGTGGTTCGAGCGCTACGGTGGCCACAGCAAGGGGCGTGACTTCACCCCGGCAGTGTTCTCGTGGCGCACAAGTACCGCACAGAGCCCGCTCTATCCGCTGCCGCCGTTCGGCACGGGTGGCTCTATGGCCTTCAGGCGCGAGGCCATCGAGCGCATCGGCCGCTTTGACTGCGCCCTCGGTGCGGGGACACCAACGCTTGCAGGAGAGGACACCGCCGCGTTCAGCACGCTGCTATTCCTCGGCGGAACCATGGTCTGGCAGCCGACTGCGTTGGTCCGCCACTGGCATCGGCGGGACCTCGACGCGCTGAGCAGGCTGTTTCGCGGGTATGGTCGGGGCCTCGGCGCCTTCTACGCGAGCATGATCCTGCGCCACCCCGAGTCGCTGCCCGAGCTCGTGCGCTTGGCCCCGCAGGCGCTCAAAGACCTGACCTCGCCCGACGGCCTTCGCCTTGGCGGCATCGGGGAGGACTTCCCCAGGGGCCTCTTGAAGACCCACCGAACCGGCCTGCTCCAGGGACCGGCGATGTATGTCCGCGCCCGTCTTGCTGGCGGGCGAACTCGTCTGAGGCCGGACCAATGAGCAACACCGCGCCGGCAGCACCCGGTATCGGGCTCGAGAACGAGCTAGCGACCTGCCCCCGGGGATGACGGGATGGTTGCGACATCAAAGGCCATGAGCCGCTCGCCTCTTGAGGTCTTCACCGGCGACACCCCCGCGCCTCCAGGCCCGGCGCGGGTCGTCGTTATCGACGTCGATGAGCTCTCAGCCGTTGCTTGCAATCACCCTGCGGGTGGGCTCTACAGCGCCGTGTGGGTGCTCGCCGTCAGGTGCGGGCAGCCGCTCGGCATGGTGGAGATCGAGGTCTCCTCGCCGATGATCGCGGCGGAGGAGCTCCGGCTGAGGCTCCGCGAGGAGCTCGGTCAAATCTGGCACCTTCACGTCGCCAAGGAGTCAAACGACCTCGCGCTGCCACGCGCCACAGTCGTCGTGCCGACGAATGTGAGCCGGCCCGCAGAGCTGCTCGCGTGTGTTGCCCGGCTCTCGGAGCTTGACTACCCCGACTATGAGGTCATCGTCGTGGACAACCGCCGCACGACCGCGCAGGGCGAGGACGTTCTCCAGGAGCTTCGCGGGCTTCCGCGCGTGCGAGTTCTCGCCCAGCGACGCCCCGGCATCTCGGCGGCTCGAAACAGGGGCGTGGCGGCAGCCGCTGGGGAGATCATCGCATTCACCGACGACGACGTGGAGGTCGACCGCCGCTGGCTGCGCGCGCTCGGGAGGCGGTTCGTCGAAGAGCCGCAGGCCGATGCCGTGACGGGTCTCGTGGTTCCCAAGGAGCTTGAGACACCGGCCCAGATCTGGTTCGAGCAGTCCGGCAGCGGGCTGGACCGAGCGTACGTCCGCCTGAGCTTCGAGCTGGCGGCCCGAAGCCGACCTGCCGCCGGCGCGCTGTCGGCCGCTCGCTTTCGCGTGATTCGCAGGGCGCCGCAGGAGGGCCAGCTCAGCACTGGCTCGCTGTACGCCACAGGCGAGTTCGGTATCGGCTCGAACATGGCCTTCAGAAGGGATGCGCTGCGATCACTCGGCGGGTTCGACGAGGCGCTCGGGGCAGGCACGCCCACCTGCGGAGGTGAGGATCTGGCGGCTCTCATCGAGTTGCTCGCCGCAGGCAGGTGTCTTGCGTATGAGCCGGGCGCGATCGTCCACCACGTCCACCGGCGCGGTGTGGCGGAGCTGGAGCAGCAGCTCGGCGGCTACGGGATCGGCTTCACGGCGATGCTCATGGCGCTCATTTGGCGAGATCCACGTCACCTGGGCGGTTTGATCGGCATGATTCCGACGGCGCTGCGCTCGACTCTCTTCCACTCCTCGGCCAAGCAGTCTCGTCGCGGCGGCAACTACCCGCCACGCCTTGCTCGAGTGGAGCTGCTCGGGATGCTCACCGGCCCGCTTGCATACGCGCGCAGCCGGCGAGCACAGCGGAGGTGGATGGCTTGACGGCGGATGAGCCACTCACCCCGACGATGAAGCTCGCCCGTCCTCAGGGGATGAGCGTCAATGCGGTCTCGCTGATGGTCGCGACGCTTGCGACCAGCGCGTTGGGTCTCATCTTCTGGGCACTCGCCGCCCATATCGACAGCGCCAGCGCCGTCGGAGGCGCGTTCGCGGAGGTGGCTGCGCTGACCCTGCTGGCGACGCTGGCGCAGTTGAACATGACCAACGTCTTCATTCGGCTGCTTCCCGTCGCCGGTCGCTTCACAGGCATATTTATCGCCCGGGGCTACGTGGCCGTCACAGCGCTGGCGCTTGTCATAGGCAGCGCATTCGTGGCCAGCGGGCTCGGGTCCGACGTCGTAGGCGCAAGCTGGGCAGAGCGTGCACTGTTCGTCGTAGCCGTGGCGCTGTTTGCGATCTTCGCTCTCCAGGACTCAGTCCTGACGGCATTGCGGATAGCCCACTGGGTGCCAGTCGAGAACGCGAGCTTCGCCTCAGCCAAGCTCGCCCTCCTTCCGCTCCTGGCCTTCCTGCCATCTCACCTTGGCCCCGTGGTGGCCTGGATCCTTCCGGTGGCCATAGCTGTGATCGCGGTGAACCTGCTCCTGTTCAGGGGACCGGTGGCCCATACGCGGCGGATGGACAGCGGCGAGCTGCCGCCGCGCCGGCGCCTGCTGTCCTTTATCGCGGCCGAGTATGCGTGCAACCTCTGTGCGATCGCGACTCTCCAGGCGATGCCCTTGCTCGTGCTCTGGCGGCTCGGCGCCGTGGATGAGGCCTATTTCACGCTGCCGTGGCTCATATGCATAAGCATCACGCTGCTGCTGTGGAGCGTCGGGGCGTCGTTTGTCGTGGCGGTCACGGCGAACCCGGCGGAGACGCGCAACCTTCTCCGAAGAAGCCTTCGCCTGGGCGGCGCGGTGGTGTTGGGCGCTGTCCTTGCCTGTTGTGTCGGAGGACGGCTGATCCTGCAGGTGGCGGGGCCCGGATACGCTGAGCACGGCACCTCTCTGTTGCGACTACTCGGCTTGAGCGCGCCTTTCACGGCGGTGACGGTCGTCTACAGCGCATTCGCCTGGATCGAACAGAGACTGTGGCGGCTGGTGGCCATCCAGGCCGGCTCAGGTCTGCTGCTGCTCACAATCACTTACGCGCTGCTGCCGCAGCTGGGGCTTGTCGCCGTTGGCTGGGCTTACCTCGCCGCCCAGGGGGCGGCAGCGATTCTGATGGCTCCCGCACTACGTTCGCGCTTCAGCGCCCATTCCTGGAGAGCTACGGGCATCGCCGCCGAGGGTCTGCCATGAGAGATCCCAAGGACCGTGTCGTGGCGAGTGGCATGCTCTTGCTGGTCGGCTGGCTCGTGGCGAAGCTGATGTCCAATCGCGGGCAGGACGGTGTATCGGGGGCGACCCGATTGTCCCACGAGGGGTTTTTGAACGAGCCATCCAGAATGGCCGCCGGATCGCAGAGCGCTAGCGGTGGCGTCGGGGATGCCCGGATTGCGATGACGGCACGGACCGGTGTGGTGGTCGGCGTTCTCGCTCCAATCGTCATCCTGCTGAGCCGGTGGCCCACCCTCGGATTGGCTGCCACCTTGGTGTTCGTCTTTGCCGGTTTGGGACCCGGGATCACATGTCAGATCGACACAGGCGATCCATATGCTCAAGCCGCTCTGACCTTCGTTCTCGGCATGGCTGAGTTTGCGCTGGCGGCGACGATCATGATCTGGCTGGCCGACTGGCACCCGAGGTGGCTGCTGATTCTCGCCGTCCCGAGTGTCCTGTCCTGTCTGCACCGTCTGCACGAGGGGTACGTGGCGACCGCTGTCTCTGGGGCAAGGGCATGAACACGACCCGGGCCAAGCCGCCCACCGTGTTCGTGGCAAGCGCCAGGCCTTTCGCCGGGCTCGCGGTGATCGGGCGCCTGGCGATGCGCCTGGCGCCAGCGGCTGTCGGGCTTGCGTGCTGGGCCTACAGCATTGCCACCTTGCGGCTGGATTCCCTCGGCCTGTACGGACTCCTCGCCACGGTCGACGCGTGGTTCTACGTGGGTCTGGCTCTGCTTATCGGCGGCTTTGCGGTGGAGCTTGCTCGCAAGGGTCGGGCGCTATGGATCCTCGTGCTGTACGTCCTTGCAATTGTCGTCGTGATTCATGCGACAGTGCCGATTCTCTTCCATGTTCCCGAGTACGCGTGGGTGTACAAGCACATCGGGGTTGCGCAGTCTCTGAAGCTGAATGGCCGCGTCACGCTCCCGCATGAAATCTATCAGGCGTGGCCGGCCTTCTTCTCGGCAGTGGCAGGCGTATCCTCACTGTCCGGTGCCGGCCCGCTCTCGTTTGCCGCCTGGGCCCCCCTGTTCTTTGAGCTGGCCAACTGTCTCGTTCTGTTGGCCATCTTCAGAGGCATGACCCGCGACAGCCGCGTGCCGATTCTGGCAGTGCTGCTGTTCCAGTGCTTCATCAGCTGGGTCGGCCAGGACTACCTCTCACCACAGGCCTTCGCTTACCTGCTGTGGCTTGGGTTGGTCCTCGTGGTCCTGCGCTGGCTCTCGGGTTGGACTCCACACGGGCCGCCGTATGGCCGCCTGGATCGTCTCCGTGGCCGCCTGCTGCGTGGCTTTGAGTATCGGCCGGCCCCACGCCCGGCTCTGCGCATCACGGCTGTGACCGCCACGATCGCAGTGTTCTTTGTGATCGTTGCCTCACACCAGCTCACGCCCTACATCGGACTCGCCGGGCTCGCTGGTCTAGCGGCGCTGGGCCTGTTGAGACCGCGCTGGCTCCTGCCGATCCTGGCTGGCATCGCGGTCGGCTTCCTGCTGCCCCGGTATCACATCGTCTCCTCGCAGTACGGTGGCCTCTTCTCGGGATTCAACGTCGTTGAAAACGCATCTGGATCGGTGAAGTTGACGGGATCGGCGGCCCAGGCCTTCACGGCCAGGGTGGTGCACGTGCTCGCGCTCGCCATGTGGCTGATGGCGGTCGCGCTCGTGGCGCGGTCGATGCGTTCACCTGGGCGAGTGGCCATCCCCGCCGTCCTCGGCTTCAGTCCATTCGTCATTCTCCTGTTTCAGAGCTACGGGGGTGAGGCGATCTATCGGGTCTTCCTGTTCTCAGCGCCGTGGTGCGCGTACCTGATCGCCAGCGCCATCGTCGAGCTTCGGTGGGCGCGTCTTCGCAGCGCCGCGATCCTGCTTGTCCCGGCGGCAGCACTGTTGGCTGGGCTGCAGGGACTCTACGGTCCTGTCGTGGTGGACACATTTTCACAAGCGGAGCTCACCGCGAGCCAGTGGCTCTATGGCCACACTCCGAGAAACGCCACCCTTGCGCTGGCCGTGGAGAACTTCCCGGTCCTCGAGACGGCCGACTACGAAAGACATGAACTGCAGTTGATGCCGTCCGACCCGCAGCTCGGCTCGAACCTCGACTGGCTGAATGCGGGAGACATACCTCTCGTGGACCAGTGGATGGCGTCGCTCAAGGGGCCGGAGAAGTTTCTCGTCGTCAGTCGGAGCATGGCCGCATACAGCTCCTACTACGGCTTTCCCACTGGATACGTGCGCCTCACGCAGGAGCTCCCCTCCTCACCGGACTGGACGGTCTACTTCAAGAACAGCGATGTGACCGTCTATCGGTTCACGCCTGCGGGGTGAGTCCACTGCATCATTCCGACCACGGCGCTTTCAGCGCCCGCGGCTGTCGCCGCAATAATTGCCTCGCGTGCATCTCCTGGCTTCGTTCCCGGGCGCTCGCATGGAGGTGGGAGCATGCATGACGGGGAGCCTACAGTTGATGCCCGGCCGGCAATGGATCGTCATTCCGACGCTTCGAGTGAGACAAGCGCGCTTGGCGGCGGACCAATGAGCAACATGACGCCGGCGCCGCCCGGTATCGCGATCCTCATGTATCACAGCGTCGCCAGCTCCACGACCGCCTCCTTCCGACACCTCACGGTGGATCCGCTCCTGTTCGATGAGCATGTCGCCGCGCTGATCGACGCCGACTGCCACTTCGTCGCCGTCGAGGACGTGCCCGCCCTCCTCGCCGCAAGCGGCGCCGCGGACGGAAGGACGGTGGTTGCCATCTCGATCGACGACGGCCTGGCTGACGCGGCGAGCGCGGTCGCCACTCTGCTTGCGCATCGCCTGCCCGCCACCCTGTTCGTGCCGAGCGGATATGTGGGCGGCAGGGCTCGCTGGCTCACCGGCGAGGACGGCGATCGCCCGCTGCTGGACTGGGCAGCGATCGAGGAGCTCGCCAACGCCGGCTTGGAGATTGGCTCTCATGGTCACCGTCACCTCGCCGCCGACGTGAACGCGCCCGAGGTCGTGCGCAAGGATGCCGCCTACAGTAAGAATGTGCTTGAGAGCCGCCTTGGCCGCGAGGTGAAGAGCTACGCCTACCCGTTCGGATACCAGACGGCGGCCGCCCGCCGAGCGGTGCGTGGGGCGGGCTTCCTTCAGGCCTGCGCCATCATGGATCTTCCGGCAGTTGTGAGCGACGATCCGCTCGCGCTACCGCGACTTCACGTCGGACCGGACACGACCGCCGAGCTGCTCATGGCGCTGGTCAACTCGAGGCCGATCCGTTTCGCCCGTCGGCGGGCCGAGGTCAAGCAGCGGATCTGGCAAGCTGGCAGGCGCTGGGCCGGTTGGGGACCACCGGAGGCCGGGGAGGTCGCGCTCGAGGATGAGCTAGGGACCCACCCCAGGGGATGACATGGAACGCTTGACCGTGGATGAGCAACTCACCCCGACGGGTCGGCGCCCGGGTGCGAACGCTACCGGCCCGGGACCGATCAAGGTGCTCGTCATCGATGTCGAGCATCTTCCGAACGAGATCTCCGCGGCCCACCCGGACGGAGGTCGCTACGAAGGCCTCTGGGCGTTGGTGCGCCGCGAAGGACGCCCGAGGAAGCTCCTCAAGCTGCCGTTCTCGAACGACGTGCTCACCGAGGAGGAACTCGCGCCTCATATCACCGAGATCGTCGCCGCTGGACAGGAAGCCACGGCGCCGCTACCGGACCAGTGGCCACTGATTTCGGTCATCATCCCGACGACGCTGAAACGCTCAGAAAGCATACTCCGTTGTCTGGAATCAATAGAAGACTCGGACTACCCTCGCTACGAGGTGCTCCTCGTCGACAACCGCCCCCGCGAGGATGGGGGGTTGCTGGACTGGATCAAGCGCTACCCCATGGTCCGCATCCTCACCGAACGGCGGCCGGGCATCTCCGCCGCCCGAAACCGAGGGCTGACTGAGGCCCGCGGCGAGATCGCGGCCTTCACCGACGATGACGTGATGGTCGACGCCGGCTGGCTGCGGGCCATCGCCACCCGGCTGGCGACTCATCCCGACGAGGTCTGCGTAACCGGGCTCGTGCTCCCGCGCGAACTCGAGACCCCAGCGCAGATCCGCCTAGAGCAATACTACGGCGGTCTCGGACCGAGGATCTATCAGCCGGTGTCGCACCGGCTGGCGCCAGCATCGCGGGTTCGCCGCATCCTCGGCCCGGCCTTGGTGACTGAGCGCGACGACCAGGGTCGTCTACTGCGGACGTTCTCGCTGTACGCTGCCGGCGCACTCGGCACGGGCGGGAACATGGCGTTCCGCACGACGCCGCTGCGGAAGGCCGGCGGCTTCGACACGAACCTCGGCACCGGCACCCCCGCAAGGGGAGGTGAGGAGCTCGCCTTGTTCGCCCAGCTGGCCTGGCGGGGCCACGCCCTGGGCTTCGAGCCGGCTGCGTTGGTCCACCACGCTCACTACCGCGACGACGAGTCGTTGCGGCGCCAGCTCGAGGGAAGCGGCGTGGGCTTTGCCGCAATGGTGTTGGCGCTTGCGGCCGATGAGCCTCGACACCTCAGTGGGATAGTGGCGACACTGCCCAGGGCTGTGCGCTCGCTAGGCCTGGCCTACTGGCGAAAACTCCGAACCGCACCCGGGTTGGAGGCGGACGGTGCGAGCAGTGTCTCCAGCCTGGCCCGTGTGGAGCTACGCGGCTTGGTGCGTGGGCCGCTCGCCTACTGGCACAGTCGACGCCTGGCAAAGACGTTTCCGCGATGAAACTCCCCCGTCCTCAGACGCTGATGACGTCATGCTCTTGATCCCGACCCGCGACAGCCAGGCATCCGCTGCGGCGACCGCGTCCACGGCGGCCAGCGCCCTCGCAGGGGACGCGTTGAGCACGATGGCGACATGGACTGGTGTGCTGGTCGGCCCTTTCGCGAACGGCGATGACGGCATCGACGAGGCGCTGTCGACCCTCCAGGCCGAACTGGACGAGAAGGGCCGCGAGTCTCAGTACAGGATTGATGTGGAGTCCGCTCGAGAAGCCGGGTCCGCTTTCACCGGTACCCGGACCGCGATGGCAGCATGGACCGGTCTGCTGGTCGGCGTTCTTGCTCCAATCATCATCCTGCTGAGCCGCTGGCCCACTGTCGGATTGCTTGCCACACTCGTATTTGTCTTTGCCGGCCTTGGATCGGGGATCACGTGTCAGATCGACACAGGCGATCCATTCGCGCAAGCCGCGCTGACCTTCGTACTCGGCATTACCGAGTTTGCGCTCGCGGCAACGATCATGATCTGGCTGGCCGACTGGCACCCGACATGGCTGCTGGCGCTCGCGGTCCCGAGTGTCCTGTCCTGTCTGTACCGCCTACATGCGGGGCACGTCGCGACCACGTGACCATCTACCGGTTCACACCTGCCTGGTGAGTCCACTCGATGAATTTTCCCACCCACCGTTGCGCGTTTGCGTGATTGGATCGGGAACACGGTTCCTGAGCGGGATCAGTTATTACACCAACCGGCTGGCGTGTGAGCTGAGCACCCGGCATAGGGTCTCAGTGGTCCTCATGCGCCAGCTGATGCCGTCCCGCTTCTATCCGGGCCGCATGCGAGTGGGCAGGGCGCTGGCCGATCTCACCTACCCTCCAGATGTCAATGTCCTTGACGGGGTTGATTGGTTCTGGGTGCCCAGCCTGATACGTGGACTTCGCTTTCTCCGGCGCGAGCGACCAGAGATCATCGTATTGCAATGGTGGACGGGGACCGTGCTGCATACGTATCTGGTGCTGGCTCTTGCCGCGCGCCTGATGGGCGCAAAGATCGTGATCGAGTATCACGAGGCGCTCGATACCGGTGAGCTGGCTCTGGCGCCAGCACGATGGTATGTATCGCATCTGGCCCCACTTCTCTTCCGTCTGACACAGGGTGCGATGTTTCACAGTGAGTTCGACCGGAGCGCACTGAAGGATCGCTACGAGCTGGACGATCAGCCGGCCGTGATCGCGCCACACGGGCCATACGATCAATATGTTGCATCTGAGTCCAGCAAGCGGGATTCAGACCGAGCACACGTTGGTAGCGAGATCTGTCATCTCCTGTATCTTGGAGTTATCCGTCCATTCAAGGGCGTTGAGGACCTGGTGGCAGCGTTTGAGCTGCTATCGGATAGCGACGCTCGTCGTTTCAGCTTGACGATCGTGGGCGAGACCTGGGAGGGCTGGACCCTCCCGGCCGAAATGATCGAGCGGAGTTCACGTCGCGACTCAATCTCTTTCATCAATCGATATGTAAGCGATGAGGAGGTCGGCCTCTTCTTTGGAGCGGCCGATGCCGTGGTGCTTCCGTATCACCGTTCATCGGCCAGTGGCCCGCTTCACCTGGCGATGGCTCATGGACTCCCGGTTGTGGTGACCGCAGTGGGTGGACTGGTGGAGGCGGTGGACGGTTATGAGGGAGCGAGGACGGTCCCCGCGCACGATCCGTCCGCTATCGCGCACGCGCTGCGTGAGGTGCATGGTCTGCGCGGACAGCGGTTTGCATGCGTCCATTCATGGCAGTGGACGATCGAGCGCTATGAGGAACTATTTGAGCAGATCATGGGATCCCCTGAAGCGTCGGGCTAAGGGCTGTTCTCGGTCGTCGACCGGGTGCGTGCGCGGCCGCGAGGGTCCGGCTCGCGCGAGGATTGCGCTAATCCCAAACAGCATCGCGAGCCCGACCGGACAGGCGAGCCAGGGGATCGAGTCGGGGTGCTTGAGCGGGTAAAGCCAGTACTCGTTTCCTCCGGCTGCGTCGAACAGCAGATGGGAGACGATGACGGCGAACACCGACCAGGTGATCTGATTGCTTCGCGTAAGGGCAAACGCCAGTAGCGTGAGCGCCACGGCGAGCAGCAGGCTATGGGTGTCCGGGCGGTGATGCAGGGTCTCGAGCGCCTGCGGGCGAAGACTGCCTGCGGCGACCACATGATCGAGATCCAACGCGGGGCCACCGATGAACGCGAGCACGGCGAAGAGGCCTCGTCTGCTGCTGACCAACACGATTGGTGAGACCACGAAGAGACTGATACATCCGTGAATAAGCACCGCTCCCACCGCGGAGAGCGTCGGATGCTGAGGCGAGGTCAGGAAGGGCCAGCCGTGGTAGGGATGCATCGCCGGGACCCGTCACTCATCGCGTCGCTGGTTGAGCCCCCTCGAAGGGTAGTGTGGGTGCTCGATGTTCGACCGCACTGATGCGGCTCGGCAACACCACGGCATCATGCGGTGATCGGACGAAGGCCGATGACGCAGGCATGGTGCTTGGTATCGGCGATGGTCTGGAAGCCCCAGCTCTTGAAGGTCCGTCGAGCAGTCGCTCATCGAGTATGGCGGATGAATCTCGACCTTGATCGCACGAACGCTGGCCGCCCACTCGGTGTTCTCGCGCAACACGCGACTCTCAGCACCCTCGATGTCCATCTTCACGTAGTCGATCTGTCTGGACGGCTCTCGTAAGAGCAGCGTGTTCAGCGAGATCGCTGGCGCCGTGGCGTTTGGCTCGGATATGGCATCCATCAACGGCGCCACACGGAGGCCGTACTCCTGCCCGGCGACGCGCCGATAGCCGAGCGTCCCGTCCTCCGTCCAGACCGCAGCATGGATGAGGTCACATCGGTCAGACCAAGGAGCGATGTTCAGTCGCGCAACTGCGGCATTGTCCACGTCTAGCTCCACCCCTACGATGCGTGCGCCAGGAAAGAGGTGTGCGAGATGGGCAACGGTGTACCCGACGTTCGAGCCCAGGTCCCAGATGATGTGCAGTCCCGTCGATCCAACTCGGCTGGAGGGAGATGGTAAGCCCATCCAAACGTGTCGACCAGGGTCGTGAGGTCTGTCGTTTCGGCCGCACCGCCACCGATCGGCCGGCCAGCGCGCGTACGCGCAGAGACGCAAGCGGTTCGCCCTCACTCTGGCCTGGGGTGACCTTCTCAAGACGATGAAACTCTCGATATGAATGCCAGTCTGGTACGAGACGCAGAAGGCGAGTCGCCGACAACAGACGCTGTCGTACAGCCCGCGGGATCAGCCGGCGCACCGGCCTGAGAGCATCCATGCTTCCCAAGGAACGAACCATGCTTGCTCGCAGAGGCTATCACGAGTGACTTAAAGACGTTCGGCTCGAAGTGTCATTCCGATGGAGCGTAGGCGACCACCCAGTCGACATAGAGATTCACGGTCGCTGGCGTGCTCGCGTCGGGACAGGCCTCCCATTCGTTTATTCCGCATGCCCAGGACTGGGTCTGGATGTCGAGGACCATGGGTATGGAGGGCACGGAACTTCCTGTCATACGCCCCCATTCGCTCCCGTCGAGCGTGTAGACGAGCTTGCCCGGGGTCCATTCCACTCCGAGGGTGTGCCACTGTGTGAGGTTGGTCGCGACAGTCGCCTGCTCCTGCGCGTTCTGGGATCCGTAGTGCAGGGTCGCGTAGTCGATGTTGCGTTCCTCGCCATTGTCCTCGCTGAAGTCGATCTCCGGCGGCCAGGAGCCATCGGCGGGCATCAGCAGAATGGCGTGCGAGATGCCGCGGCCGCCGTCGAAGCGGAACCGTACGAGGTACTTGCCGTACGTCTGCGCCAAGCCGGGCGAGCTCGAAGCACCACCGGTGGCCCAGATACCTCCGTCGGCTGGGTCGCGGTAGGCGGAGAGCACAAGATGCGCCGCCGGAAACCGTCACGTGAGACGTATCGAACCGGGCCCCCAGGTCGCCGCCCGGTTCTCCTTCGTAGCTGTACCACTTCGTGAGGTCGAGCGAGGAACCGGTGGAAATCGTCAGCAAAAACCTGTCTCCACCCGGGGATGTTGCCGGTCGGCATCGAAGCTTCCGACGGGCCCGTGCTCGCTTCGCCTGGCGCGACCGGCGTGCTCTGGCCCCACCCGGCTGGTCGCGTCGACCGCCAGCGGGCGGCCGTCGTAGCTTGCCGCGGGCAGGAGTCACGCCTCGCCTTGCGCGACTTTGCCTCCACCGACCTCGCCCGGCTTGAGGCCTTGCTCGAGCTGGAGACCTTTCGGCGATCGAGCCGTCGACGGAGACATGAACGCGCGTTCTTACGGTTCAGCTTCTTGCTGACACGCGCGCTGGCGTTGGCGGTCACGACACCGACCGGCGCGCCCGAGCCGAAGAAGACGGTCACAAGCACCACGCCCGAAGCACTCATCGCGATCAGAGCCCTGCGACATCGCAGCGGCCAGGAATCGCGCGAGATCGCTCTCATCTCGCTCCATCGGCGCGTTCGGCTCGGGGCCTTGAGCCAGGGAAAGCACACTGGACGTCTCTACGTGCTGCCGAGAGCCCCGCTCGGTCCTCGCTTAGGACGGCTGAAATCAACCTGTCTTGCGCCCCACCTGTCACGCTCCAACTCCTATCGATCTCAACTATGCCTTCGCAGGTCACTCGACACGTCGTCCGCCGAGTTACGTCGGTTGTCACGGCGGCTCGAGCTGAGCCCAGAGACCTACACCACTACACCGGACTCGACCAAGCGCGCATGCAGGTCATACCATTTCGGCGGCGATCGTTGCAGGATCCTGCGATAGGCCCGCGACGGCATTGTCTGTGACCATCGGCCACCAGACCCGGCCAGCCTGTGACGCCAGCGTAGTTGTTGGGCACGTAGCAGTGCGTGATCGATCGAGAGCCACCTCTGCGACGTCTCCTCGCCGAACGGACCCGAGCTCGCCTCGTTGAATCTCACGTCGACATAGGTGCCCTCGCGGGGCGGGTTCGGACAGCGGCGATCCTGGTTGACGCTTTGATCGAGGTACTTGAAGGCGCGATACCCAAGTGTCCAGAGTTGCGCAAGCTCGTCGAAGACCCGTTCAAATGGCGCGTCGTTGACAGTTACGTTCGACTCGATCGATATGTAGTCAGGCCGCTCTGAAAACCGGTGCAGCGCCTCGACGCAGAGCATGTCGTGGCCCTCGATGTCGATCTTCAGAAGGTGGGGAATGCCGACCTCCTCGAGCACGTCCTCGAATCGAATTCCGGCCACGTCGATATGGCGGTAGGAGGTGCCGGCGGCCTGGTTGCGCGCCACGAACTCGCTCGAAAGGGAGCTCCATACCGAGACATCGTCAGCCACCGCCAGCCGCTGGGTGTCAGTAGTCCGGGCGACGGCGCCCTCGATGATTCGAAGTCGCCCCTCCCGGACCTCGCTGGCGAGTCTCGTTCGCACCTCCGCCGCCAGGCTCGGGTTAGCCTCGATCGCGACAACATTGAAACCCTTGGCAAGGTAGAACTCGGAGTCCTCGCCGCGGTGCATCCCGACGTCGATGATCAGATCGGCGTGCTTCACACCGTTGGCCCGGATGCGGCATGGATGTCAAACCACTCGCCGAGTCCGTCCGTCGCGCCCGCGCGCATGGCCTGCTCCTGCGCAAGCCGGTGTTCCCATACCGCCAACACCTCGTCGCGAGACAGCCATCGCCCTGGCAAGTCGCGGCCGAGAGGCCCCGAACTGCCGGGGGCAAACTTCCAACCGTTGACCGAGCGGGCTCCGTGGCGCAGTTGGCGAAGATAGGCTCGATAGTACAGTTGGCGAACAGGGTTTCCCACGCCGGGCACGCGGCCTGAGTGCGCGATCAACTTCCGTATCGATGCTTGGCGATCCATGTTCTCGGGAGTGATCTCGCACCAGTCGATCTGGCGGATGCACTTGAACGACGTGTAGCCGAGCCCAGCGAGCAGATCTACATCTGCGGCGGCGTTCAGGTGTCCCTCGAAGGAGAAGTAAGGTGGCGGTGCGCTACACCGCGCAAGGTCACGCACGCACATCGAGTCGTTCGCCTCGATGTCGACCTTCACGTACAGCGGCGCGCGATACTGCCCGAGGAGGTCGGCAAACGCAACGGTCGGCATCAGAATTGGCGATGCGGCGGCACCGGCGCGCGTGGCGTGCTCTTTCTGGAATGAGCTCCAGTCGGAGTGATCAGAGACCCAGAATTCGAGCTCCCCCGCCGCCTCGGCAATACCGATGTTCCGCACAGTCAGCCGCTCGGCGGCGATCTCGGTGCGGAACCGTTCGCCCGCTGCCTCGCAGAGAACTGGGTTCGCCTCCACTGCTACCACGTCATAACCGCTCGCAAGGTAGTAGGCCGTGTCGTCGCCGTTGTGCATACCGACGTCGAAAACGAGGTCTGCCATCGTCGGCCGATGATAGCTTCGCGCGCCCACAGCGACCATGGGTTGGCTTCTATGAGCTACTCGCCGCGACGCTTCTCGGGGCTCTGTCCGATGTTCTGTGGGGTTGGATGACCGATTCGGCTTGTGCTGCCGCCTCGGGATCGACGCGTGCCCGTAGCGCGAGCGGCCGACGCCGTTTCTTTAGGTTCCGGCAGCCTGCGCCGATAGCGAGTCAGCCCGCGGGAACTTCGCGGAAATGACCTCATTGGTCGCGTGCAGATCCCACCAGTCGCCGGCCTGCCAGTTCTCTACAACCCATCTCGATTCCCGCCGGATCTCCTCAAGCGTCAGCCAAGGTCCGGCGGTTCGATGGGGCAAAGGCCCAGACGAACCTCGCCTAAAGTACCAACCACGATCCACGAACCGTCCTCGGAGGAGGCCGTTCGCGAGCTCCAGCCCAACGGCCAACCTCTGGTGCTGCGCACGTGCCTTGATGGCCTGAAGCGTTGCATTAGGCGGGCCGAAGCTCACCTGATGAACGAGCTTGAACCGATCGTAGCCAAGACTGGCAAACTGGTCGAGCAAGCCGTGCTCTGAGACCTCAGCCGAGATGAAGGCTGGGCGAGATTCGGGCGTCATCGCAGAAACGCACAGGTGATCGTTGCCCTCGATGTCGATCTTGCAGTAGTACGGGACGCCGTATTGCTGCAGGATCTCCTGGAAAGGTCGCAGACGGACGCTGATCGCCCGATGTTTTGAGCCATTGCGGCTTGCGACGGTGCGGTCGAAGGAGCTCCACTCAGACCTGTCCTCGCAGATCCAGAAGGTCGCCTCGCCCTCGCCCTCGGCGATCCCGACCTCCAACACCGTGAGCCTGCCGTCGCTGAGCTCCCTCGCGAAGCGACTCCGCGCACGCTCGACGAGGACCGGGTTCGCCTCGATGGCAATCACGTCGAAGCCATTGCGCAGGTAATAGGCGGAGTCGTCTCCGTTGTTCATCCCAACGTCGTAGATCAACGAGGAAATCGGATCCTTCGGTTGCACCAAATCCCCAGGTACTTCGGCGGTATCGCAGGCTTCATTCTACGGTCAACCTAACACGTCCGTTGACTAGGTGCTTGGAAGCACAAGCGCCTCCAAACAGTCGCCGCACGGAGGCCACTGTCGCCCTGCGCGGCGATCTCCAAGTCCGCCGATCCGCCGCCGGCGCGAATGTGCCAACGACGACCGCGATAAACCGCCCTGCGCGCGCCTTTCACTGTCGAGACGCACCTCGGCATCCTCACGGAACACATCGTGTGCGACTGAATCAGCCCCAGAACGAGCCTGGGTAGGGATGAGCCCGGCCAGGGATCCGTAGGCCGGGCTCAAACCGCCTGCTATTTGGCGCACACCGCGTAGGCCCGAACTCCGATCGTGCCCTTTTTGTCGGAGGTCACGACAAGCGTCGCGGTCCATTCGTTCGAGCCGGTGTAGCTGGGCTTCGAAATTTCTATCGTCCCTTTTGCTTCTTCGCGGGATCCCGCGGGGATGGTTTCGGCGCCACCGCCGACGAGCTTGCTGCCCGAAGGACACTTGGCCGTGCTTTTCACCGTCACGCCTTCTTCGGGACCGAACGGCAGGTAGTTTTCTTCGCCAGCCACCGTTTCGGTTTCGTTGAGACCCGCTCCTGTGGCGCCAGTCGGGCCGGTGGGGCCTGTTCCGCCGGTAGCGCCTTCAGCCCCCGTTGCGCCCGTTGAGCCCCCCGCTCCGGTTGGGCCCGTCGCTCCTGTTGAGCCGGACGCTCCGGCTGCTCCCGTCGGTCCGGTTGGTCCGGCCGGCCCCGTCGCGCCAGTCGCCCCGGCTGCTCCAGTCGTTCCGGATGCGCCTGTGGCTCCGGTCGCTCCCTGGGGGCCGGGCGCCCCTTCGGCTCCGGTGCCTCCGGTAACTCCCTGAGGCCCGGTCGGCCCTTCTTTGCCGGCGGCTCCTTCTTTGCCTTCGGCGCCAGTCGCTCCGGTCGGGCCTGTGGCTCCGGCCGCCCCTGTGGCTCCGGCCGCCCCTTCTTTGCCTTCTTTGCCTTCGGAGCCAGTCGCTCCGGTGGGGCCTGTGGCTCCGGCCGCCCCGGTGGCTCCGGCCGCGCCTTCTTTGCCTTCTGAGCCAGTCGCGCCGGTGGGGCCTGTGGCTCCGGTGGCGCCGGCGGCTCCTTCTTTGCCTTCTTTGCCTTCGGCTCCGGTTGCTCCCGTGGGGCCCGTTGCTCCGGCTTTTCCTTCAGCTCCTGTCGCGCCTTCTTTGCCGGCGGGTCCTTCTTTGCCTTCTTTGCCTTCGGAGCCGGTGGCTCCGGTGGGGCCCGTTGCTCCGGTCGCCCCGGCGTCTCCGGTCGCGCCTTCTTTGCCGGCGGGTCCTTCTTTGCCTTCAGCTCCGGTCGCGCCTTTTTCGCCGTTCGTGCCGGCTTTGCCTTCGGACCCGGTCGCGCCTTCTTTGCCTTCTTTGCCTTCGGAGCCGGTGGCTCCGGTGGGGCCCGTTGCTCCGGTCGCCCCGGCGGCTCCGGTCGCGCCTTCTTTGCCGGCGGGTCCTTCTTTGCCTTCAGCTCCAGTCGCGCCTTTTTCGCCGTTCGTGCCGTTCGTGCCGGCTTTGCCTTCGGACCCGGTGGCTCCGGTGGGGCCCGTTGCTCCGGTCGCCCCGGCGGCTCCGGTCGCGCCTTCTTTGCCGGCGGGTCCTTCTTTGCCTTCAGCTCCGGTCGCGCCTTTTTCGCCGTTCGTGCCGGCTTTGCCTTCGGACCCGGTCGCGCCTTCTTTGCCTTCTTTGCCTTCGGAGCCGGTGGCTCCGGTGGGGCCTGTAGCACCAGTAGCCCCAGCGGCTCCGGTCGCTCCGGTTTTGCCTTCGGCTCCGGTCGCTCCGGTTTTGCCTTCGGCTCCGGTTCCTCCAGCTTTGCCTTCAGCTCCGGTGGCGCCTGTGGGGCCGGTTTTGCCTTCCGCTCCAGCTTTGCCTTCCGCGCCTGTTGCTCCGGCTTTGCCTTCTTTGCCTTCCGATCCCGCGGCGCCGGTCGCTCCCGCTTTGCCTTCTTTGCCTTCGGATCCCGCGGTTCCCGTCGGGCCGGTGGCTCCGGTTATCCCCGTCGCTCCAGTCGCGCCCGTGCTACCGGTCGCGCCTTTGACTCCGGCTCCGCCCGTGGCGCCGGTCGCGCCCGTCACGCCCGTCACGCCCGTAGCGCCCTCGGTTCCAGTCGGACCTGTGGCTCCGCTAGCACCGGTTGTGCCTTTTGCACCCGTGGCGCCCGTGACACCGATCAAACCCGTGGCGCCCGTTGCGCCGGTGGCACCTTTGGGACCCGTGGCGCCTTTAGCACCTGTGGGTCCCGTAGCACCCGTGACGCTGCATATGTAAACCCCGTAGTAGTAGGCACAATGGCTTGGGTCTCCGCCGCCGCTAGCCATCGCCGGGGAGGCTGTAGCCAACGCGAGTGCGGCAAGCGTGGCAAGCGTGCCAGCCAAAACACCTCTCGAGCGCATGCGATTCAACACGATCGACATCCCTGTGGCTGGCTCGATGCTGTACTCGGCCTTCTTGCGCATGCTGCCCCCTCGGAGTGGGATGGAAACCCACTGAGTAGATGGATTTGAAGCGAGGATCAAAGCCCTGAAGGCCTTTTCCGTTGCCCAACGCCCCGCGTTCCCAACAACTAACACCCCTACGGTCCCCCTCGTGAGGAGACTTCAACCCACGCATTTCGACATACCAACGATTGCGCCCAATCAAGCAAACTGAACTCAATCCCACTCAAAGTGTCGCAAAGCGCGTTAATCCAAACTAGTGGTGCACACACGCTTGCAGGCCCCCTGGGCACGGTAGGCTTTCTGTCATGTGGAGGGTCTACGCGGGAGCGCTCATGATCGTCGGGGGGATCGCCGCGTTCATCGAGGCGCACCGGCACATTCCGGTTCCCGCCAAACAGCCGGAACTCGGCCTCATAACCCCCGCCTCGGGACTGTCCGACACGGCCTATGACCTGCTGCGGCTGGGCGGCTGGGCGCTCGTCATCTTCGGCACGGTGTTCGTGATCATCGGGCTGATCAGGTACGCGGCGACGTATGCCGGGTCAAAGCCGCCGGCCGGCGCTGAGATGTCCTCGAATGGGGCCTCGAGATCCCTCACAACGGCGAGGCCGCCGGGCGCCGTCGCCACGAGCCAGCCGTGGGATGAGGGCGCGCACGGTGAAGCCGTCCAGCCGACCCCCGGGCTCTAGCCTCGCCGCCAGGCCCTTCGCCCGCCACCGGACTGACCACTCTCCTCGCTCGGCGGCTCGACGGCGAGATCACCGAGACGACCCAGGAGATCGACCGCTTCGCCATAGGTAGGCGCAGTCCGACGGGCGGGATCCGTAGGCATGGACTCCTCGGAGGGAGGAATACCATTGGCCGAGACCCCATGGGCCAGGGCTCCATTTACCGGGGCTCCGTTCACCGGGGCTCTGTTCGCAGGCGCCTCCACGGTTGCAGTCCGCTCGGCCCCGGCCTGCGCGTAGTCAGAGGAGTAGCCGTATGAGGCGAGCCCGGCCTTCAGGCCATTGGCCACGACCCCCAGCAGCGGGACACCCGCGCCCGCGAGGGTCTCGTGCAGGTGTTCGGCGACGTCGCGGCGGTTGCGCCCGATGCGGCCCACGATGATCACCCCGTCAACCTTTGCCAGCAACGGAAACGCGTCGGAGACCGCGGCCAGGGGCGGCGTGTCGATTACGACAAGGTCGTAGGTCGACTTCGCACGCTCGAGCAGAGCCCCCATCGCGGGGCTCTCGATGAGGTCAGCCGGGTCGGGCGCGAAGGCGGCGCCGGCTACCACCACGTCGAGCATCTGCTCTCCGGGGCCATCGACAAACGGGACGCCGAACTCGATCGTCTGCGTAGCCTCGCTCAACGGCACCGCTCCGATCAGCACATCCGAGACGCCGGGCTCCGACTGCAGATCGAGCTGTCCGGCGAGCGTCGGGTGCCGCAGGTCGGCCTCCAGGAGCAGCACCCGCGAACCCATCCTCGCCGCCGTGCTTGCCAGATGGCGCGCGACGGTTGTCTTCCCGTCGCCCGGGGCGGCCGACGCGACGAGCAGCGTGCGCAGCTCGCGATCGACGTTCAAGTGGTACAGATGCGCGCGGAGAAGACGGAACGCCTCGGCCTCACTGGGTGGCAAGGCTTTGTTTGCCTTTCTCTTCCTTCTCTTGGACCGAGGCGCTCTTGCCAGCCGGGCCAGCGCCGAGCTCTTCGGGATGACGCCGAGCAGTGGAAGGCCGTAGATCGCCTCCAGGTCCGACGGCTCCCTGATCCGCCGGTCAAATCGCTCGAGCAGGAGGGCGACGCCGAGTCCGAGCAGCAGGCCCACGATCGCGCCAAGCAGCGTATTCCGCGCAGTCTTCGGCGAGGACGGCGAGGTTGGCAGGGTGGCAGTCTGGGCGACCTGGACATTGCCGCTGCGCAGCTCGGACAGGGTCGCCAGCGACTGCGCGCGCTCCTGCAAGGCGAGGCCCGCACTGCCTGAGCGTTCCTTCGGGGGTATGGCCGCCAACTGCTTGTTGACGAGCTTCAGGGCAGAGGCGTAGTAAAGGCGGTCGCCGTTCTGCTGCTCGGTGACGAACTGTTCGGCGTAGGTGTTCGCGATGTCTCTCGCGAGCACCGGGGAGGTCGCGGTGGCGGACACGAAGACGATGTTCGATTCCCCCTCCCCCGTGACGCCCAGATCCGAGCTGATCTCTTCCTTCGTCAGCCCCTGGCCCAACACACCTGCGGTCTTCGCCGCCACATCTCCGAGCTGGACGAGTTTGACGTTAGTGTTCTCCTGAGACTGAGGGCTTTCGTTGCTCGCCACCGAGAGTCCAGCGACCTGCTGGCCGAGCTGCTCGTTGTTGAAGACGAGCGAGGCGGTCGCGGTGTATTCCTTGGTCTCGTGCTTGGAGAAAGCGTAGGCTGCACCGGCGACGAGCACGACGCAGAGCAGGACCCACGGCGTGCGACGCCGAAGGATGCCCAGCATCCGCTCGAGGCTTGGTTTCGTCTGCTTACGGTCCACTCATTTGCCTGACTCGCCGCATCCCTGGACGCATCAACGAATCCGCCCGCTTGCAGGCGTTTCGGTCCAATGCACCGGGGCTGTTGATGGTAGACCACGCTCGCTTCCCTGCGCAAGTCTGCATCGTTCGCTTCGCAGTGTGCCACTGAGAGCCAGGAGGTAGTGTCCTGCGCACCGTGAGTCCGACGATAGGCGTTCTGTGCTCCGGCGATCCGACCGCGCCGGAAACGTGGTCGGGTACGCCGAGCGAGGTCATTCACGGCCTCGGCGAGCTGGGGGTGCAAGTCCAAAGCATCGACGTCAACGCACCCCGGCCGATATCTCGGGTCATGTCGCTCCTGGCCGGCGGGGCAATGGCACCTTCGATCGCTCGCGCAGGAATGCTCCCGACGAGACCTCTGCTTCAGAGCACCGGCTCCCTCGGTCCCGCGGTTGCGGCGATGAGGTCCCGGGTCGCAGAGCGGCGCTTGCGCGGTTCCCCGCGCCTCGACGGACTTATCCAGATCGGCACCGGTTACACAGTGACGACGACGGTGCCTGTCGTCACGTTTGAGGACATGACAATCGTCCAGGCTCGCCACGCGGGCTACACGGGATGGCGTTCCATGCCCGCCCGCGCGGTCGCCGCGTGCGTGGCACGCCAACAAGACGCGTACCAGCGCGCGCGAGCGTGTTGCGTAACCAGCCACTGGGCCGGGTCGTCGATCATCTCCGACTACGGCATCCCTCCCGAGAAGGTGCACGTCGTCGGCGTCGGGCGTAACTTCGAGCCGGAAGCGGCGGTCGAGCATGACTGGAGTCCGCCGCGGTTTCTGTTCGCCGGCCGCGAGTGGGAGCGGAAGAATGGCCCGCGAGTGCTTCAAGCGTTTGCTCGTCTTCGCGCCGAGGTGCCGGACGCCCAGCTCGACGTCGTCGGTGAACACCCGCCACTGCGGGGCGATGGGGTCGTGGGACATGGCGTCCTCAGACTCGCCGAGGACTCTGATCGCAGCCGGCTCGCTGACCTGTTCGCCGGCGCCACCTGCTTCGTGATGCCCTCGCTTCACGAGGCCTCAGCGCAAGCCTACGTCGAGGCGTCGGCGTGGGGGATCCCGAGCATCGTTACCCCTAACGGCGGCAGCGCCGAGCTCGTCGGTGACGGCGGAATCGTCGTCGACCCACTCGATGACGACGCGCTGCTGGAGGCGATGCGCGCGCTGTGCGATCCCACAACCGCGGCCCGGCTCGGTGGGCTCGCCCAGCAGCGATCGTTGCTTTACACGCCGCTAGCAATGGCGGGCCGGCTTCTGCGTGCACTCGAACTGCCGTCGGTGGGGATGGAGGAGCTGCCTGCGTTTCTCTGACTGGGCGCCAACCGCTCCGGGGCGGCCCGCATTGCGGAGGTCAGCGAGTAGTGAGTGAACTCCAATGAACGAGCCGCGAGTCCACCGCAAACTGCAATACTCCGTCACACGTGCCGGAGATCCCATACCATAGCTCGCGATGGTCCGACACTGTCCACTATGCAACGCACCGCCGCGCGAGGAGCAAACGCACGCGCGGGAGATGATGTTTGGGCTGCGCCATCAGTTCACCTATCGGCGCTGCTCGCGATGTGGGTCCCTGTGGCTTTCAGAGATTCCTCAAGACTTGGCTTTGTATTATGGGCCACGATACTATTCAATGACCTCGCCTCCAGTCACGTCGCGGGGCCGCGTCGCGAGCTACTGGGCACGTATTCTTCTGAGGCTTCCACCCTTCCTTGTGGAGCGTCTGGCGGGCAAGCGCGGATTCCCCGAGTACCTCCGATGGTTTCAGGGGCTCAACGTCTCTCTGTCGTCACGGATCGCTGACATTGGCTCGGGGGAGGGTGGCCTTGTCATGCGGATGGCCGCGCATGGCTTTCACGACGTGTGGGGCTTTGATCCGTTTATCCGCGCCGACCGGGATCACGGCGGCGGCCATCTTCGTCGCACGGATATCGAGCACACTCAAGGCCACTTCGACGTGATTATGTTCAATCACTCCCTCGAGCACATCGCTGACCCGGTACAGGCAATCCGAGACGCAAAGTCGAGGCTGGCTGCTGATGGGGCCATCTTGGTTCGTGTGCCGCTGGCTGAAACATACGCTGACCGACATTACGGCGGCAATTGGTTAGGGCTAGATCCCCCCCGCCATCTCGCGGTGCCGTCTAGGTACGGCATGCAGCTGGCCGCGTCCGCAACTGGGCTTGAGATCACTCGCGTGTTCTTTGATTCCCTACCGCTGCAGATCTGGGCCAGCGAGAAGTACCGCCAGGACATTCCCCTTCTCGATGAGCGAGGTGAACCGGGTAAGAGGGAATCGCGACACTTGCGACGTCGCACGCGCGAACTGAACAGCCGCGAAGAGGGGGACAGCGCTGGATTCCTGCTGCGAGCCAAGTAGAGCAGCCGTGGCGGAGTTTCGTCCCTTGCGCCGGCGGGACCTGTCGCGCAAAAGGAATCGTCCTTGGTATCGACGTAGAGTGCCCCCGACATATGGCAACCGACTTATCCGCTCGCCCCCCCGCCGACGACGACCCAGGCGGCCTCGGACACGTAGTCCGAGGCTTCGGGGCTCTTGCCGCCAGTAATCTCGTCAGCCAACTCATAGGCTTTGCGGCACTGATCTACGTCGCACGCCGCACAGGCGCCACCAACCTCGGCGCATACGCATTTGCGTTCCTGTTCGCCACTTACTTTTAACCTTTTCGCAAGCCTAGGCATCGACTACCTGGCTATGCGCGACGTCGCTCAGGACAGGGAGCCTGTCGGCTCCATAGTCGGCGAGACGCTTCTCCTGCAGGGCGTACTGTCCGTGATTCTGTATATCGGCCTCGTTGCCCTCGCGCCCCTGCTTGCTACAAATCCCGAGGTCGAGCGGATGATTCCCATAGTCGGCCTCATCTTGTTCACCAGTACTTTCACGATAGATTGGGTGCTGCTCGCAATTGGAAGATCACGCGCTGTTGCGGTGTGGCGCTTGGTTGGCCAGGTCGTGTACGCTGCGCTCATCCCTCTGCTCGTCGTGGAGGGCAGGAGTGGCATCTTTCACTATGCGTGGCTGAACATGCTCGGCCTCGCCGTCACCGCCGTGGGGATGATGTGGGCCTACTCTCGGGCCGCCACCACCAGGTTACATGTTGGCGGCGCCAAAGCACTGTGGCTGCGCCTCCATCGCAGCATGCCGTTCGCCTACTCGATGGTGATGATTCAGATCTATGCCGGAATCGGCACGCTCATGCTGGGCTATCTGTATTCCACCCACGCGGTCGGCATCTATTCAGTCGCAAACAAGCTGCCCATCGCGCTGGTCGTCTTTGCAAACCTCTGGCTCAGCACGCTGTTTCCCCACACCGCACGGCGGCTCCTTACCGACACCCGAAGCGTCGCGGAAGACGTGGGCCGGATAGTCACGGCGACGATCGTGATCGGCGTCGCCGCGACCGTTGGTGCGTGCCTTTGCGCGGGAACCCTGATGACGACGCTGTTCGGTCCCTCCTTTCACGCGGCAGCCGTACCCTTCGCGCTGCTTTCTGGCTGGGCTGCCCTCGTGCTGGTGCAGGCGAACTTCAGCATTGTGCTGCTTGCAGGTGCAACCCAGCGATACTATGTTGCGGTCGTGACAATGGCGACGGCGTCCGTCGCCTTCTTCGGTTTCATCCTTATTCCGTCGCTGGGTGCGACCGGTGCAGCGCTCGCCACCGTCTGCGGGGAGATCGGCTTGACAACGCTCACCCTGGTGGGAGTCATCCGGCGTCTCGGCCCTCTTTCGCTTGATGCGGGCCGACTCATCAGGGGGGCCGGCGCTGTCGGACTGATGGCTGCTGCCATGATCGGCGCCCGCTCGATTGGCGGCGCAATCGTCCAAATCGTCGTCGCGCTCCCAATCTTCGTGCTGGCAGCCTTGTTACTCCGCGTCTTCGATCGCAGTCTCATGCGGCTCTGACGTCGAATAGTCTTGCGACATGAGCGGGCTGAAACGTATTGTCAGCCGACGAACCGCAACCCTGGCATCCAACCCCGCCGCGTGGCAAGCGCTGGCGGCCGAGCAGGGCTGGCGACTGCGAGGACCCTGTCCCCCGCCTCGCGAGCCGGTCCGAGTCGCTCATGCTCCGACCACCGTCTTCTGGCCCACGGAGTACCAGCACGTCAACGCGGCGGGGTTTGTCCAACCCCTCCACGAAGGGTTGGCCGCGCTGGTAGCACTGCAACCGCAACCGATACCCCAGCCCTATGAGGGCGTCGTCATGCTTGGCGTCGGCTATGGGGATGTGAGGTTCCCCGTCGCGGTTGACTATTACGATTACCCGTTTGTTAATGAGGACTGCCTCGGCGAGGTCTCGCTTTACTTCAAGATGCAGCATCTACGGTCCGGGTACCCAGATCCCAGGGTTGTGCCAGGCGGCTACGTGGCTGCCAGACGCTCGCTTTACAGCTACTACTGTCGCCTGCGCGAGCTCAGGCAGCGCGACCCCAGGTACGATGTCTATGGCAGGTTCAGCCTCCGCTTTGCTGCCGACACCCGCAGCCGTGCAGTGGCGATTCTGCAGGAGGAGACGCGGTTTGCGTTCTCGGGCGGCACCTCGCTGGCGCTTTACATGCAGTCTCTCCGCGACGCAGCACGTTCTCGTGTATGCATTGATCTTCCCGGGAACGGTCCCTTCTGCAACCGCTTGGTCGAGTACCTCGCGATGGGATGCTTCATCGTCGCTCCCCGCCACGCTGCCAACATGCCCGTCGAGCTTGAAGATCGTGAGCACATTGTCTATTGCCGGTCTGACCTGACGGATCTTGCCGATCTCTGTGCCCACTATCTCGACGACACACCGGGACGGCGGCGAATCGCACTAAACGCAGCTCGATTCTTTGATGAGCATCTCTACCCGACGCGCCTGGCAAGTTACTATCTGCAGACACTACGCGACCACCTGGCCGAGTAACCCGTTTCCTGTTGCCCTTTGACCGTGAGTCCACGACGCCAACACGGACGGGACCTGTGGGATTGGTTTCGCACCACAGCCTACGCCTTGCTTGGCCGCTCACGAACGATCGGACGCGCAGCCATACATATTCGACGCGCAGCCACCCATCAAATACAGCATCGGCTCGTTGGCAGTATCGAGGCGGATAGAAACGGGGAGTGGTGGTTCATATCGCTCATAGCACCGCGGGTTGAAACGGCTTTCGACGTCGGAGCCAACGTGGGCCGGTGGTCTGAAGAGGTTTCGCGCAACTGCCTCAATCTGCGTAGCCTCTCCTGCTTTGAGCCCTCCGAGGCAGCGACGATCGAGCTGACCGCGGCCTTCGGGAATGACCCGCGGGTTCGCATCGTGCGCGCGGCAGTGTCGGACACCGAGGGCAGCATCCCCTTTTATGAAGAGGATGGCACCTCAGAGACCTCATCGGTCGTCGCTGGCGTCAGTTCGCACGCGGTCAAACGCATGGTGCGGGCCGTGACAATTGATCAGGAGATGGAGAAGCTGTCCCTGGATCATCTGGATCTACTCAAGATCGACGTCGAGGGATATGACCTGCATGCTCTCAGGGGTGCCCGCGGAGCACTCGGTAGACAGGCCATAGGCTTTGTGCAGTTCGAGTACAACGAGCCTTGGATGTACGCTGGGAGCACGCTCCAAGCGGCGGCGCAACTGCTGGACCAGTGTGACTACGAGCTGTTTCTGCTGAACGGCAGTGGTCTATGCCGCTGCGACGTCGCACGTTTGGGCGAGCTGTTTGAGTATCTCAACTTTGTTGCGATTCCCAGGCAACAAGTAGACCGGTTGCCGACTGACATCGGTCCCGACCCGCTCTGGGACTAAAGTCGACCGACCAGCGCCTCTGGCCGTCCCGGGCTGGATCGTCAGTGGAACAGGGCCACGACCGAACGTCCAGTCCGGTACAGCTGGGCTCAAGCACCCTTGGATCGTGTCGATATGCGGAGGAGCGCTCTGCCCGCCTCCATTCGTCTTGGGCGGCATGAGGCGCCGTTCTGCCAGACTGAGAGGGAAGGAACCCGATGGCACGCATAAGGCAATGCGCCGCAGGAAGCGTCTGCTTTCTGGCGCTGATAATCGTGGCCGCCGCGACAGGCCTGGCTCCATCCACCCAGGCCTCAGGCACGGCCCACGCGAAGGCCAAGCACAGAGCGACCCACATAAAGGCCAACCACGGATGTGGTTCGCGCCCCGCCCGCCGTGTGCGCAAACGTAAACACAAGCCTGCGGTGCGTGGCCGTGCCGCACGCAAGCTGCGGCATCACCGCAGCGTAAGCCGATGTATGACGTACGCCGCGGGCAGGCGTGTGGTGCATAAGGGCACCGGGAAGACGACGGTGCCAAGCGCACCCGTGGTGAGCCCGCTCCCCACACCCGGCGTACCGGACCCACAGACGACCTGGGCGCCTGTGGGCACGCCGCCGCTCTCGGACGCTGCGGCAGCGGCGAAAATCACACCCGAACCCGAGGTCCGCCCTGAAAACGCAGCGGCCAATGACTTCGTGCCGAGCGCCGGCGAACTCGCCGCTTTCCACTCGGCAGAATACGGAGGCTCCGAAGGGGAAATGCACACCAATCCGCTCGACGCCTATGTCGACGGCCTGGACGGCATGACCAAACCTTCCACGGGGGATCTGATCCAGTGGGCGGCCCAGAAGTGGGGCATCCCCGAAGAATGGCTGATGGCCGAGTACGACGTTGAGTCCGAATGGCATCAGAGCAAGGTGAGCGACGAAAGCGAAGTGCCGTGCGCATGGTATGACGAGTACCCGGCACAGGCGAGGATCAGCGATTCGGGTGGTGTCTGCAAGGTTTATCAGTCAATCGGGATCACCCAGATCAAGTGGGAACAAGACCTGATCGGCCCCGGTACCGAACCGCTGCGATGGAAGTCCACGGCTTTCAACGTCGACTACCAGGCCGCGCAGGTGCGCTACTACTTCGACGGCCTCTGCTCATGGTGCGCCTATGAGGGCGGCTACAAAGCCGGCGACGAGTGGAACTCGATTGGAGCCTGGTTCTTCCCCGGCGGCGCCGGATACCCGTGGGGCAACGCATACCAAGAGGAATACATCGGCTGGGTCAAGGAAGCCCTAGCCGGGAAACCGTGGCGCAAGCCGGGGTTCTGATGCGGCCTCCGTCGACGCAAGCAGCACCCATACCGCTCTAGGGAACAACGGTTCGCGACATCCCGCCGGCATGGCTCGGCGGATGCCGCACACTCGCGGTCGTAGACTCCATCGCTATACCGCGCCCATATGCAGCCGGGCCCTCGACGACTCCGTCGGCTCGCGCGCCTGTAGTCTCTGTACGGAATTCCGCACTGCCAGGTAGCTGCCGGCCGGCGGAGCACATCGCTGTCAACGCCATGTGGCAACGTACCTAGAGGAAAGCCATCTCCTATCGCATCATGAACATATGGTCTTCCTGGCGACTGCGCGCACCGGTCGCCGTCCTGGTCCTTGTGACTTTCGCGATGTGCCTTGGACTACTGGCTTCGCGCGGCTACGCCCTATTCCTCATCGCGGTATTTCTATTGTGCGGGCTCGCAGTTTGGGCAGGCCCCCGGCGTGCGGCGGTGCCAGTGATCATGCTGGGTGTCCTGCTCATTCCAGCGAATGCATTCCCGTCTGACCGAATACATGGAATACCCGTCTATGCTCCGCTAGCGTTCACCACCCTGGGTGCTGTCCTCGCTCTGTGGTGGTACATGAGAGCAACGGGCGCAGGTCCGTCGTTGAGTGCCTACTCACTGGCGAGCCTGGTGATCCTCATTGTGAGCTTCATAGCGCAGCTCGCCATATCACGCTACGCCTCGATTGTTCCGCTCTACCAGCTCATTCCATTCTGGATATCGGGCTTGCTCCTTGGCTCGATACTTGCGAGCGATCTACGCATAGCTGACGGTATCGGGCTAGTCGTGCTTCCGCTCGCGATCCTTGCGATCGTTGAGTCAGCGATCGTCAAGCCAACCCTCTACAGCGATCTGATAGGGGCCAACGGCTTCGACTATGTCTCCAGCGAAGACCGCGTAGCTTCGACCTTCGGCCATCCGTTGACCGCCGGCGCCGCTCTTATCGTACTCGCATTTCTCGTCCTTTCAAAATCTGGACCGAGAAACGCCATTCTGTTTTCAGTCATTGCAGCCGGTGCGATTGTGACGGTATCCCGGAGTGCGCTAGTGGGGCTCGCCGGCGGTGCCTTGACATATTTCATCGGCAGTCATAGGCAGCGGTCACAGATCGTAGGGGCGATCGCCGTGACGGCACTTATCGGATGGCTTCTGATCTCGCTCGTGCCAGCCTTCCACGCGTCCTTTGATTCGCGGGTGCTACATGCAAACACTCAGAGCGAGAAGATTCGCCTGAGCTCATTGCAGGAAGTCCGCTCTGCCTTTTCGCAGAACAAGCAAGAACTGTGGCTTGGACGCGGACTTGAAGGTTCCAACAACTACCTTTCTCAGACGAGGACCGCCCAGTACGGCTTCGGCAACTACGACAATGAGTACGTCACGGCGCTCTTCGACAGTGGTCTGCCGGTTCTGCTGGCGGTCGTTGGTTTGATCGTTTTTGGAGTTATTCGCGCGCGACCGGGAGCGAGGCTGCTGGCGCCGCTGGTCGCGGCCGCGGCCGCCATGTTCTTTTTCAGCGTTCTCTATTGGCCAGTCACTGCGCTGCTCTTCTGGATGGCAGTCGGGCTAGCGACCGCGCCTATGGCCTCCAGAGCACCGCCTCCGCTCCCCTCGGCGAGATGATCCAGTCACGCGCCGGCGCCAGCGCCGCCGACACGCTACACGGGTCGAGGGCGTAGTCATTCCCCTCAACGACTCAGCAGTCACGGACCGCGATGGCGCTGCCGTTCTCGTCTCGGTCATCATCGTCACCCACAATTCGGGTGAGGTAATCGAGACCGCATTGAGCGCGGTCCGTACGAATTTGCCGTATGCGGAGATCATCGTCGTAGACAACGGCTCGACGGACGCGACATGTGATCTCGTCGCCGACTGCCCCGAGGCACGCCTGATCGCCGGACACAGCAACCTCGGATTTGGAACCGGTGTGAACCGGGGGGCAGAAGCTGCCGTGGGCACGCTCCTGTTGGTGATAAATCCCGATGCGTTCCCAACGTCCGCAGACGGCAGCGCCCTCTCGGCACTCGCCGCCAGGAGTCCGCTTGGCTTGCTCGGCTGCCAACTGCGCGAAGCTGGTCACAATCGACGCGTGGTGCAAGTGCGCTGGGGTTGGCGCAGAGAGCTCTGCTGGACTCTGGTCGCATGGTATCTCGTGCCGCGCCAGCTCAATCTTCTTCTCCTCAGGCCGGGCCCTCGTCGCCGCTCGAATATTTGGATAGCCGGGGCAGCCTTCATCGTCAACCGCACGGAGTTCGTGCAGGTGGGCGGCTTCGATGAGCGCTTGTTTCTCTATTACGAGGACTTCGACCTCTCACGGGCCTACGCCGCGCACGGCCTTCCGCTCGCGGCCACCGACGCAGTGACACTCGAGCACGTGGGACGCGCGTCATCGCCACGCAACGATGATCTGGTAATAAGCTGGGTACTTATGAGCCTGATTGAGCAAACCGGCAAGTGGGAGGGCGTGGCGATGTCGCGCGCAGCGGCGCGATGGTCTTGGCGACTGCTGGGTATGATTGAGATCGCTGGCCGCTCAGTTCGTGGCGCACCGTGGATTGGCCATCGCGGCGTCCGGAAGGCGAGCAGCGCTTCACGCGTCCGAAGCTACTTGCGGGACCCCGTTGGCTCAGGCTTCGCCGCGCCCTATTACCCGGTCGCGAGATCGGCTCTGCGCTCGCTGACTTCTTGATGAGTGAGGATCCGCGCGCTGAGATCATGGCCGAGCCCGGCCGCGGCTGCAGGCTAGCGCTGGTTCTTTGGAACGGTGACGTCGGCGGCGCGGAGGTCTTGACCGCCTCGCTGGCCGAGCACATGCGTCGGCTGGGAGCAACCGTCACGATCGTCTTCATTGGAAGTCCGCGGCCGCTCGCCGAGCGTCTGCTCCGCGCGGACATCCAGTACCGGAGCCTCAACCTGGAGCGGGGCCGCAACGTGCTGCGACATCCTCGGATGTATGCACGGGAGATTGCCCGCTCCGGACCCGATGGTGCGCTGCTTGTCGAGCGCGGCTTTCAGGGAGCAACCCTGCGAGCGGGCGGCTATCGCGGACCGATCGTCGCGGTCGAGCACGGTCCCCTGCTCTTCGACCGGCAGGTTCACTCGCGGCTGAGAAGGCTACTCCGGCGGATCGGCCGCATCGCCGGGGCCTGGGCCGTGGACGCAGAGGTGGCGGTGTCGGACTTCATGCTCGAGCGGATGCACCACTACGCACACGCCCGTCGGAGCTCACGCATCTATAACGGCGTTGACCCCGAGGCGTATCCCGCAGTCTCGCCGGCGCGGACCGGGCGCAGCGCTGCTATCACAGTTGGGTTCGCCGGCCGCCTGGTTCCAGGCAAGGGCGCGGATCATCTTATCCGGGCATGTGCACAGATGGGCATGCCGGACCGCGTGAGGCTGCTGATCGCCGGCGATGGACCGGAGCGTCCGCGCCTTTCGTCGCTTGTAAAGGCCTTGGGAATCGAGCAAGGGGTTGAGTTTCTCGGCGTCGTCAGCGACGTGCCGGCCCTGTGGCGTAGGTGCGATATCGCTGCGGTTCCCTCCGATACGTTCATCGAGTCCTTCTCGATGGTGACCCTGGAGGCGATGGCATGCGGCAAGCCGATTGTCGCCAGTCGCAACGGGGCCATACCCGAGCTCATAGCCGACGGCATCAGCGGGACACTCGTAACCCCCGGAAGTGTGGCTGATCTGACCCGAGCCCTCGTCGGCTACGCTGATCAGCCCGACCTGCGGCGAGAGCATGGAGCCGCAGCTCGTGTGCGAGCGATCGAGCGGTTTCACATCGACACCTGCGCACAGGCCTATATCGACCTTTTCGAGAACTTGCAGCCGATCGACGCGAGGGAATGAATGCGCCCATCAAAGTGACAGGCTCGACTGACGGCCGCGATTCACGCGACAAGCGGGTACGCAAGCGCACCCACGGCGCGTCCGACGAGCTCCGGAGTGTGCTGGATGGTTTGCGTCAGCAGCCGACCCGGCTCAAGCGAGTCCGGGAGCAGGTGAGCGTCGGTAGCCGAATAGTGGGCTGGTTTCTCCTCGCCCCCCCAGCGAGACTTGAACTCCCGCAGTGAGCGATTCGCCAGGTCGGTGATGCCGAAATCCATCGTTCGCACACCACGCGCAGCGAGCTCATCGAAGGCTGTCGCGAACATGAGGTGGTTCGGTCGCAGTTTCCAGGCTGCCGAGTCCGACGCACCGTACTTGTAGACGGCGTGCTTCTCTCCCAGGACAAAGACGCCTGATGCCACGAGCGTGCCAGCCAGGTAAACCCCCATCGTCAGAGCGCCGCCTTGTACGTGCAGCCCCCAGATCTCGTTCCAATAGCGCCGAGGCTGCGTGGGTGCGCCCAACCGTCGCCGCGATTGCACCATCAGATCGAAGTTGGGCCCGAGGAACTCGGAGGCTCCGGTGATCGGCCTGACGCTGAGCCCGGCGCCACGTCGCTGGGCGCGCTTGAGGTTGCGTCGGGTCGCCGACGAGGCGTCGCGCACCACCCCCTCGGCGCCGCCCGACACGTCGATCACCTGTACGGTCCCGAGTTGTCGGGACGTCCAGCCTGGAAGTCCCACGTCGGTGCGGATGAGAATCGGCCCGTCGGTGGCATCGCCAGCGACCTTGGCAAGCAGCTCGTCGCGCCACTCTCGACTGAGCGCAACCGGGTCGAACATGTCTGTGTACGGAAGCGAGGTCCAGCCTCGCTTCCACGGCAACTTCGCGCTGATCATCGGCAGTGCAGCGCTGACCTTGCCTGTGCTGTCCGAGAGCACGAGCACACGCGCACGCAGGCGGTAGGCCCGAATCAGCACATCGAGCCAAACCGGAAGCTGAAGCGGCGAGGTTGCCGCAAGCTGGGCGAACTGACGCCAGCTGGGCTCTTCGGCGCTCATTTCAACGAGCTGCATCAGGGGTGCTGAGAGCTCCCTACACCGGACCGGCTTCCAGAGGGTGTCCGAGCGTCTTGCTCCCATTGCGTACGCGACAGGAGGTCCAGAACACAGGCGCATTTCCCCATGCTGGGGAGCATACTTAGAACCCCGCCGCCCAAAAAACCGCTACTCTGTGAGGTCATGCGAACCGCCCACGGACGGGGTGTCGCCTCACTCACGTATCCCTTTATCGCGTGAGGGCCACCGCCATGCAGACGCTCCACCAAGCTGATGGCATCCTGGCCACCACCATAGGTTCGCTCGCTGACGCACCGGAGGGCGCGCCACTGACGAGCACCGAGCGCGAAGACATCGCACGCTGGCGCGATGAGCGCTGGGGAGAACTTGAGTTACGGGCAGGCCCCATGATCGTGCGCGAGGCGAGTGCTTGGTATGAGCATCTCGTCTACGAGCAGTGGTGCGAGCACGCCAACACCGGAGGCCTTCCGCCCGCCGCTCTATCCGCCTTCTACCGCATAAAGCGGTTGATCCCCCGCTCAGTGCAGCTCGACCTCCGCCGGAGGCTGATAAAGCGACAGGGCTCGCCGGTGTTCCCGGCATGGCCGTATGAGGTAGCCGGGAGCGACCTCGTCCGAATCGCGCTTGCTGACGCTCTGCTCGACAGGGGTGTGGACGCCGTGCACTTTCCTTGGTTCTGGCCCGCGGGTGTGACCGCGGCGGTGACCCTCACGCACGATGTCGAGTCAGCGGATGGCCTCGCGTGGGCCTCGATCGTCGCCGGATGGGAGGAGCAATACGGCTTCCGGTCCTCATTCAATATCGTGAGCGACTGGTATCCGATCGACATGGGCAAGGTTCACCATCTGGCGAGCCGGGGGCATGAGATCGGTTCGCATGCAATCCATCACGACCGATCGCTGTTCGCATCACGCGAGGCGTTCGAGAAGCAACTCCCTCTACTGCGCGAGGCAGCTACGCGCCTCGGCGCGGTCGGCTTCAGGTCTCCCGCCACGCATCGCGTGGTCGAGTGGCTTGACGAGCTTCCCTTCTCTTATGACTGCACGATGCCTCACTCCGATCCCTACGAGCCCATTCCCGGCGGGACTGGCACCACATGGCCCTTCTTTCACGGCAATGTCGTCGAGCTGCCGTACACCGCGCCACAGGACCACACGTTGTTTAATCTCCTCGGCCACCGCGATGGTACGCTGTGGCAGGAGCAGCTCGAGCGGATCGTGGCCTGCAGCGGCCTGTTCCAGCTGCTCACGCACCCCGACAGCGACTATCTCGGACGACCCGTCATCGGCCGCGCGTATCAGGACGTTCTCAGGGCGATCGCGCGTCACAACGACGTATGGGTGGCGCTTCCGCGAGACATCGCCGAATGGTGGCGTCGTCGTGCGAAGGGGCTCACGCCGCGCGAGAACGGCAGGGCAAGATGGACCGGATCAGGCATCGAGTTAGCCCCCGAGGCCGACCGCGTCATCACGCGCAGCGTTTACCGACACGGCGCGGCGCCCGTAACCGAGACCGAGAACGAGCTTCCCCTGAGAGTCGCGGTCTAAGCTCAGCTCTGAGCTCGGTCCGCGGGCCAGGGCATCGCACGGTAGCCACCTGCCGAGGTGCTTGCCGACGCCCGATACAACTCTCGCAGCCGAGCGTCAATGACGTCGACGCTCCGCGTCGCCGCACAATACCGCCTACCGTCCTCGCCCAGCTTTCTTGCGAACTGCGGGTCGGCCAAGAACTCGATCAATTGCTCTGCCAACCCGACATGGTCCTCGACGGGCACGAGAACACCGCCCTCCCGTGCGAGTTCGGGAATGCCACCCACGGGGGTGCTCACAAACGGTCGCCCCGCGCTCATCGCCTCGGTCAACGCCATCGGCATACCCTCCGCGCGAGACGGCAACGCGACCACTCGTGCGGACTGCATCAGCTCCCTCATGGCGGCGGCATCGACCGGCGGCTTGACCTCCAAGCGCTCAGTCTCTGGGACGATGAAATCTCTGACCGGACCCACCATGATGCAGCGGGCCTGCGGGCGAGCATCCGCAACCAGCTGCCACGCGCGGCAAAGCACATCAGCACCCTTTCTCAGGCCGATCTCCCCCACGAAAAGAACGATCTCGTCTGTCTCGTCGGCCCCGCCCGAGTGGCTGTCCATCTCAACCGGATTGGGCATGAGCTCAGTCACAGCCTGCGGGGCGATTCGGCGCACCAGCTCGAGCACATCGTGATCGAGACACGTAATGAGTTGGGCGGGCCTGAGCACAGACCGTGCCAGCCAGGGGTGTCTTCGTGCAAACGGAAGGAAGTCGCAGCCGTGAATGGTGACAACCGTGACCTTGCCGAGCAATCGCGCCAGAATCACAAGTGCCCCCTCACGGACAAACGAACCATCCTCCGAAAGGTGGACATGAACGACGGCGGATTTTCGCAGAAGGGGAATCCGCAGCGCCGCCCCAGCGGCCAAGGGCAGGCTCGCAAGCCGGGCATTCGGCCTGTATGTCGGATGAGACACGACCATACCACCACCCACCTGTTGCTCTGCCAGCAGACGAATTACGCTACCCATGCCCCCAACGTAGGCCGGGTCCGGGCCGAAGTGATGAATAGTGGAGTGACTCATGAGGTCATGCCGTTCTGCCGTGCACGACGGCCATATCTTCGACCAATCAGTCAGCGAGTACGAATGGTGCGGATCCCGATTCGCAACTCACGGTTGATTGCTGGGCCAGGCAGAGGTCCGCGAGCGTCAACTCATCCACCGAGCGAGCAACTGCGAGGTCGCGCTCCGCGAGTTGCTCGGCGATGAGCAGCTGGTGATCGTCTACACACTCGCCGTGAACCCGGAGCCGAGGGACCAAGACTGGCTTTTTGCCAACCTCGAGCGCAGCAAGCGACGATCCGCAGCCGGCATGAGCGATGACCACGTCCGCAGCCTCGATCGCGTCCTGCAAGTCGCGCGACGGCAGCTGGCGGTGACCGACGATGGGCAGGTCTGACACGTCCGTGCAGCCCGTCTGCCACAGCACCTCCGTGCTTGCGGGTATTATTGTGAGTGCCCGTTCGATTAGCCGCCGAAATGGGTACAGTTCCATTGTTCCGACCATGACCACTGCGCGTGTGATCGCAGCGTCATCTGTGTGCGAGGGACCGGGAGTAAACGCGTCGAGCACCGAACCGGCGTATTTCCAAGGCGGATTCGCCCAACTCGGATATTGCGAGTAAAGCGCGATGCCGGGTACACAACCCAACAATCGGCCTGTCACAGAGGGACCCATGCTGCGAGCCGAGGCCTCGATATAGTGACATGAGGCTCCGCGCATCCGGCCGATAGGCAAGAAGGACAGTGCGATGCCGGAGCCAGCGCTTATGACCGTTGAGAAGGGATGGCCGCGCCGGAATAGGCGCTTTGCCACGACGGAATTCCGCAAGACGCTCTTGATGTCGCGCGATTCTGTGTAATCCACGTAGATGACATTCTCTTGCTCGAGCAGCGAACGACTTTGTGGAGTGTCGAACGTGACCCACATTCGATCGGAGTCAACGCCCTTCAAGCGAGGCATGAGGCTATGAAGTTCGGCCAGGTGGCCACCTGCGCTGCTGACGAACAGCGTAGTCATTGCCGGCGACCAGTTCTTTGACGAGACGAAGGACACGGGGAGGAGCGCATGCGGGTCGGGCTGATCTCAGTTCGCGCCGTCACGCTTCAGCACAACGGGTAACGTCCGCAGGATCAACCGTACGTCACCCCACAACGACCAGTTCGTGACGTAGAGGTAGTCGAGCTTCACCATCTCCTCGAAGGGGATGCTCGTGCGACCAAGCACCTGCCAGAGCCCCGTGATCCCCGGCGTCAGGTCGAGGCGACCTCGCGCCCAATCATCGACCATCCTGTCCTCCTCCGCGAGGAGTGGTCGTGGGCCCACGAGGCTCATGTCACCCTTTAACACGTTCCACAGCTGCGGCAGCTCATCGACGCTCGTCAGTCGTAGGAGCCGCCCCACGCGCGTGATCCGTGGATCATGCTCCAGGTGCAGCCAGCCGGGGTCCTTGCTGTGTGCAAGCAATTCTGCGCGTCGCGCCTCGGCGTCAACGACCATCGTGCGCAACTTCCACAGCCTGAAGCGCCGCCCGCCCGTGCCGATGCGCTCCTGGCTGAAGAGCACGGGACCCCGCGAGTCAAGCCTGACCGCGACAGCCAGCACCATGAGTAGCGGGAGCGCAAGCACGCTCAGTAGCCCGGCCCCGGTCAGGTCGAGCGCGCGCTTGGCAATGCGGGAGGAGCGCGAGAGGACCGATGGGTTGATCCCCAGCACCGTCACCCCCTGCAGATCGTCCACCTCGACGGACGGGCCCAGCGCGCTGCAAGTTGCCGGGAGCAGGCTGACCTTGACTGCCATCGCCTTGCAGTCTCGCAGCACATCCAAGAGCCGCTCGCCCTCAACCTCAGCATCTGCGACGACAACCCGCCCCACGCGATCCCTGACCAGCAGGCTCGGCAGGTCGACGTCCTCGAGGCGACCCAGGCGCGGCAGCGCGAGGACCTCGCTCGCGTCTTCATCGCAGCAGACCATTCCGATCGGTTCAAGGCGCAGGTGTGGCATGACCCGCATCTTCTCGATCAACGCACCGCTCGCCTGGCCTGTCCCGATCAACAAGACGCGCTCGGGCGACATCAGGCGCAGGAACCCTGCCCGCGCAAGCGCACGACCGGCGAGCACCAACACCATCGCCAGGGCGCCGAAGGCGAGGATCGCCGTGAACATCAACTTCGCTGGTGCGACCACCGCAAACCAACACCACATCAAAAAGCAACCCAAGAGCAGGCCGTGAAAGAGCGAAGGTAGATCGTCCAGCGTGTTGTGACTCAGCCGCTTAGCGTCCCGCTCATACAGCCCGTACATCTTGAAGAGGACCACCCAGGCGGGCAGCGTGACCAGCCCGTACAGAAGCAGCTCCTGCGAGGAGTGCCCACGCGTGTCGCTGGCCAGCGCCGAGATCGTCACGGCCATCGCCACCGCCAGGCACACGGCATCGCTGGCCGCCAGCAACCTCCGCAGAAACCAGTCTCGCCGGCCGTACCCGCCAGCCACGAGCACTCTCGCCCGCTGGGAACCGAGCGTGAGACGACGCGAATGTGAAGAAGTATCGAGCGATGCCACTTGGACCTCCATGACCAAGGGAGCTAGGTCAGACTTTGAGCGGGCAGCCATCATAAACGAGAACTCGAGCGCGCAACAGGGGTCGGCACGTCGCTGCCCAAACGGTCCGAAACCGCTTACCAAAGTGAACCCACGCGCCGCGGCGGCTGGAAATCGACTATTGACTGCCCGTTGGTAGAGTGCGCCGATGCTTCCCCGTGACCGTCAGGAAGACGTCACCAACGGGCCGGGGGTAAACACCGGCGTCTCCGTTTCCACCTCGCGAGTCGATCCAGAGTGGGACGCCTTCGTCGACCGTGCGCCCGGCGGCCATCATATCCAGACAAGCCTTTGGGCAAATGTCAAGGCAACACAGGGCTGGCGTCCGCTCCGCCTGCGGCTCGAGCGCGACGGAGAGCTCTTGGGGGGTTGCCAACTGCTCCTGCGATCGCTGCGGGTGGGGACGATCGCCTATTGCCCGCGAGGGCCCGTGATGGCCGATCTCGACCAGAACGCGCTCGGCATCGTGCTGGACGCGCTAGCGAGCGTGGCTCTCCGTCACCGGCTCCTGTACGTCAAGGTGCAGCCCCCGGCCGGCCGGAGCGACATCGAGCAGGCGTTGCTCGAGCGCGGCTTCGTGGAGAGCGACCTGCCTACCTCTCCGGTCGCAACCGTGCTGGTCGATTTGCGGCACACACGAGATGAACTCCTCGAGAGGATGAGCGCGAAACGCCGTAGGAATGTCCGCACAGCGATGCGGAAAGGGATTGAGGTCCGCGCTGCGGGTGATTCGGGCCTGGCACCGTTCGCAGAGCTGATGGCGAAGGCCGCCGAGCGCAACGGATACACCCCTTATCCGCTGGACTACTACGCCGAGATCCTGCGGCAGTTCGGCCCACGAGCCGAGGTGCTGATAGCGGAGCACGAGGGTGAGGCGCTCTCGAGCTTGCTGATCGTCGGCTATGGCGACAGCGTCATGTGCAAGACGGGCGGCTGGTCGGGCGAGCACAGAAAGCTTGCCCCGAACGAGCTCATCCAATTGGAGGCCATGCTTTGGGCGCGAGATCGCGGCTACCGCTACTACGACTTCGAAGGGATCGAGGAATCCGTCGCACGGGCGATCGTGAGCGGGGACGAGGTGCCAGACCTCGGGAGCCGCGGTGCAACCAACTTCAAGCTCGGCTTCGGCGGCGAGGTGAGACTCCTGCCGCGAGCGTACGACCGCTCATTCAACAGGTTGCTAGTTTGGCCGGCCCGGCTCGCTGCGCCTCGATTGACTCACCTGCAGTCATGGGCGCATCGCCTCCAAGGCCGTGTGCCGGCGGAGTAGCGGAGTGCGGACTGCAAGGAAGCTGATCGCAGGCACGATCAAGCCTGTCTACGTTTCGATGCGCGAGCCGGTCGCCAAGGCTATATTCGCCCCGGGGGCCGACCTGCGCACCGACGGGGTGGTACCACTCGAGGACCTCAACCTCGCGGGCGCTGACCGCGAGCGATACAAGCCCACGGGGTGGTCGATTCTGCCGCGCATCCTGCCGGCCCGTCAGGTCTCGAGCGACGACGTGTTCATCGACTACGGGTCGGGCATGGGCAGGCTCGTGTATGAGGCGGCCGCGCGCTACCCGTTCAAGCGAGTGATCGGGCTTGAGCTGTCGGAGGAGTTGAACGACATAGCCCGCGCCAACCTCGATCGCAACTCTTCCCGGCTGCGCTGTCCGAACGTGGAGATCGTCACCGCAGACGCGCTCACCTACGATCCCCCGACCGACGTCACGATAGCCTGGTTCAATAATCCGTTTACTGGGGGGATCTTTGAAACGGCTGTGCACAAGCTGCTGGACGCGGCATCGGGACGGCTCCGGATCATCTATTTCAATCCGATCGAGCACGACCTGTTGATGGCAACGGGCTGCCTGACGGTGAAGAAGCGACTGCGAGGCTGGCGCCCGGGAGAGGCATGGTCCCGCTCAAACAGGACGATCATGTATGAACGCGTGCACAGGCCGCTCGGCACACCGCGGCAACCCGATCTACCTCGACCTCGCTGAGCTCGGGGAACATCGGTAGCGAGAGCTCCTCGCGCGCCCACGCTTCTGACTCGGGCAATTCGACCGGACGGGAGCTCGCGGGAAGCCCGGCGAAGGCCACATGCCGGTGCGCCGCCGACTCATAGTGCAGACCCACCTGGATCCCCTCCGCTCGGAGCAGCTCGGCCAGCCGCTCGCGCGCCGGGTGGCGCACAGGGAAGAGGTGGTAGACGCATGGCGTCCCAGGGCGCTCGCCCAAAACGACGATCTCATCCGGGAGCCCCTCGCGCAGGCGCTCTGCGTGACCGCGACGCGCTGCGTTCCAGGCCTCGAGGTGGGGCAGCTTGACCCGAAGCAGCGCCGCCTGAAGGCCGTCCAGCCGCTCGTTGTAGCCGACCACGACGTGCTCACCCTTACCGCGCTGGCCGAGATCGCGAAGCTCCCTGATACGAGCCGCCAGCTGGGAGTCGCTCGTGCACACCGCTCCCCCGTCGCCGAGCGCGCCGAGGTTCTTGCTCGGGTAGAACGAGAACGCGGCCGCGTGGCCCAGCGCGCCTGCGCGCTGCCCGTTATAGGTGGCACCGTGGGCCTGCGCGGCGTCCTCGAGAACAAACAGGCGGTGGCGAGCAGCGAACGCGTTGATCGGCTCCATGTCGCACACCTGCCCGTAGAGGTGAACGGCGATGACCGCCGCCGTCTGCGGGCCCACCAGCGCCGAGGCGGTATCCGGGTCGATCAGCCCCGTGTCCCGCTGCACATCGCAGAACACCGGCGTGGCCCCCGCGTGCAGCACGCTCAGGGCGGACGCGATGAACGTGTGTCCGGGCACCAGCACCTCGTCGCCCGGCCCGATCCCGGCGGCGATCAGTGTCAGCGAGAGCGCGGCCGTTCCGGAGGCCACGCCGACGCCCTCGGTGGCCCCACAGTAGTCGGCGAACTCGCGCTCGAACGCGTCGACCTCATCGCCGAGGATGAATGCGTCGGCACGCAGCACTCGCTCGAAGGCCCGTCGCAGCTCACCATCCAGCGCCGCGTGTTGGCGACCCAAGTCCACAAATGGAACGATCCGTCGGCATCCGTGCCGTTGCGCGTTCATGCTGCCCTACCGTAGGCCATAACGCAAGCAGCGCCTCCTCACAGCGCGTCGCCAAGGCGAGCCGCGCTCGTCGGTCATCGTCGTAGAGCCCCAAAACGTTCGCAAAGTGCGGACTTTTTCACATGTGGATTGTCGACATCGCCGACCTAGTTTGAAAGGCTCGCATCCAGTAGCATAAGGGGCAGACGGTCCGAAGGCCAAAGGATTCGGGGCGCATGCGTAGACGGGGTCCGCCGACAGGGCGAGACGTCAGCATACGTCGGGGATGACAACAACAAGGATGTCGGCGTGGTCCGTTTTCAAAGGAGCGAAGGAGCCGTGTTGCGCATAGGAGTTGTCGGGCTGGGGTATTGGGGCCCCAACCTGTTGCGAGGCCTGCTTGAGCTGCCCAATGTGGATGTGACGTACATCTGCGATCTCAGCCAGGAGCGTCTCAACTCTTTCGCCCGGCGCTATCCCGGCGCCACGCCGACAAGCTGCTACGAGGATCTGCTGCAGGATCCCGAGCTTGACGCCATCGTGATCGCGACGCCGGTCTTCTCGCACTTCGAGCTGGCCGCGGCTGCACTGCGGGCGGGTAAGCACACGTTCGTCGAGAAGCCGCTCGCGGCCTCGACGGCCGAGGCCGACGAACTGATCGAGCTCGCCGAGGACAGGGATCTGCGTCTGATGTGCGGACAGACCTTCCTCTACAGCCCCCCGGTGGGAGAGGTCAAGCGCCTGATCGATACCGACGAGCTCGGAGACATATTCTTCATTTCCTCAAGCCGCGTCAACCTCGGCCTGCATCAGCGCGATGTCAGCGTGATCTGGGATCTCGGCCCTCACGATTTCTCGATCCTGCTCCACTGGCTGGATGAGGTGCCGCAGTCGATGACGGCCGCCGGTCGCGACTCGATCGTACGAGGCATCTGCGACGTCGCCTTCGTGAGCCTGCAGTTCCCCTCTGGCATCGTCGCCAACGTCGAGCTGAGCTGGCTTGCGCCGAGCAAGCTGCGCCGCACGACGATCGTCGGCAGCAACAAGATGGTCGTCTACGAGGATGGCACCGCCGAGCCGGTGCGGGTATTCGACAGGGGCGTTGTCTACCAAGACCCTGCCACGTTTGGCGAGTACCAGCTCTCGTATCGCAGCGGAGACATTCTCTCGCCTAGGATCGAGGCCACGGAGCCGCTCGTAACAGAGCTAGCCGAGTTCGTGCGCCTGATTCGCACGGAGGAGACATATGCCCATCTCGAGCTCGCGCGCCAGGTCGTCATGCTGGCCGAGGCCGCGGAGGCCTCGCTGGCCAGCGGTGGCGTCCCAGTCGCGGTCTCCAGTCACCGCGAGCGCTCATTGGTCTGATGCCGGGCTCCGCGCCCTGACGCAGCGCCCGCCTCAAAACAGACGCCGCACGGCAACCGCGCGGTCAGCCTCCGCGGCGATCAGCCAGCCCGGCGTTCCGCCGCCTGAGCGGAAGTGGCGCGTGACGACCGCCGTGGGCCCGGGCAACCCGCGACCGCCCTCCTGCGCCGCTCTCGCATCGTGAAAGACGACGTATCCCCCCACCGCCACGAAGGGATGCCAGGAAGCCCAGTCGAGCTCGCACCCGGCTTCTGAGTGGTCGCCGTCGATGAACACCACGTCCACCTGCTCGGACCAGGTCGCGGCCACCTCGTGGGAGAGGGCGACGTGCCAGTGCACGCTCGGACCCCGCCTGCCGCGACGCCGCGTCGCGCGTGCCAGCACGCGCCGCGTGGCCCACTCGGTGGCGCCCCACCCGCCGGGCAGCGCGTCCGGGTGCCGGCCGAAGGGATCGATCAGATGGAGCTCGGTGCCCGGGCCGAGCACCTCGCAGAGAGCAAGCGCCGAGGCGCCCTCGTACACCCCGATCTCGACGACCCTGGTAGCACCTCTCACCGCGTCGAGAAGCACCCGGGCGTCCTCGGGGGAGTGCATCGTGCGGGGCGGGATCAGCCCGAGCCCGACGGCCAGCGCCCGCAGGCGCACGTCGTCGCGCAGGCGCGTCGGCGTGAGACGACGCAGACGGGCGGGCAGAAGACTCAAGACGAGCGCACCCTACGCGCTCGCAACGCCTCAGACTGCTGAGACCTGCTCTTCCTCGGCCACCCGGAAGGAGGAGCCGCAGCCGCAGGCGGCGACGACATTGGGGTTGTTCACCTTGAAGCCGGCACCCTGCAGGCTCTCCTCGTAGTCGATCGTCGAGCCGCTGACGTAGGGCAGGCTCTCGCGGTCCACGAGCAGCTTCAGGCCGTGGCTCTCGAACACGGCGTCCTGTTCGCGCTGCTCGTCGAAGGCGAGCTGGTACTGAAAGCCCGAGCAGCCGCCGCCGCGCACGCCCACACGCAATCCGGCCATGCTCACGTCGGCCTCCTGGGAGGCGAGGAACTCGTGGACCTTCTCGGCGCCCTTGTCGCTGATGGTGAGCATCGCTTTCCAAAGTATAGCGGCTATCCTCGGGGTGGAAATGCCTTCCACCGAGGACATAAAGCAGCGTATCGAGGCCTCCATCCCGGGGGCGCAGGCCGACGTCGAGGACACCACCGGCGGCGGCGACCACTTCCGCGCGACCGTCACCGCGCCCGCCTTCGAGGGGCGCAGCCGCATCGAGCAGCATCGTCTCGTCTACGACGTGTTCGGCCCGGAGATCGGTGGCGCCATCCACGCCCTGTCGCTGAAGACCCAGACACCGTTGAAGACACCCACCACATGAGCCAGGAGCTTTCCATGTCAAGTCCCGAGCAAAGCCCCGTACGCGACCTTCCCATGGCCCGCCCCGCCGCACCAGTGGCGGAGCCGCCCTCCGAGGCGGGCGAGTCAAACCCCATCCGCGACGCGATCAACGAGGCCATCGAGCAGCACAAGGTGATCCTCTTCATGAAGGGCACCCCCGAGGCGCCGGCGTGCGGCTTCTCGGCCCGCACGGTTGCCATCCTCGAGGCGCTCGACACGCCCTTCGCCGCCGTTGACATCCTGCCCGACCCGCGCATCCGCCAGGAGCTCTCGGCGATCTCCAACTGGCCGACTATCCCGCAGCTGTTCGCCAACGGGGAGCTGATCGGGGGCTGCGACATCGTCAGCGAGATGTATGAGTCCGGGGAGCTGGCGGAGGCGCTCTCATAGGCGTCTCTCGCCTGCTGTAGCGTCCCGCGCCGCATGCCCCCCGTCGCGGTCGCCACCGACAGCACCCACTACCTTCCCCGGGCGCTGGCGGACAGAGAGGGCATCCATCAGGTCAGCCTGTATGTGGGCTGGAAGGGGGAACCCGAGCGCGAGCTCGAGATGAGCGACTTCGACGCCTTCTACGAGCGCCTCGGCCGCGACGCTGAACTTCCGACCACCTCCCAGCCCTCGATCGGCGACTTCCTGTCCGCCTGGGAACCGCTGATCGAGGCCGGCCAGGACGTCGTCTCGATCCACCTCGCCGGCGGCATCTCGGGCACGGTCGAGGCCGCCCACCAGGCGCACGGATTGCTCTCGGAGCGTGGCCTCGGCGACCGGGTCGAGGTGGTGGACTCGGAAACGGCGTGTGGCGGGATGGGCCTGTTGGTGCTCGCCGCGGCCGCTGCCGCGCGCGCCGGGGCCGACAAGGACGCCGTCGTCGCACGTGTGCGCGAGGCGCGCAAGGTGCTCAAAATATGGTTCTGCCTGGACACGCTCGAGTACCTGAGGCGCGGCGGGCGCATCGGCAAGGCCCAGGCCTGGCTCGGCGGCACGCTGAAGATCAAGCCGATCCTCTCGCTCGAGTACGAGATCGTCCCCGTCGAGCGCGTGCGCACCGCCGGGCGGGCCTTCGAGCGCATGGTCGAGTACGCGCGCGAGCTCGCCGACAGCGGATCTGACGGCTGGGTCGTGCAGCACATCCAGGCGCCAGAGCAGGCAGAGCGCCTGATCGACCGCTGCCGGGAGGTGTTCGACTCAGAGCCCGTCTTCACCTCGGAGGTGGGCCCGGTCATCGGCACCTATACCGGCCCGGGCCTTATCGGGGTCGGAGCTCTGCCGCGCGCGCTGCTCGCGTGAGCGGCGGTCGTGGGCCCGGCGGGCGCGCCGGACCTGATCTCAGCTGCGGCGCCGGCGCCGCAGGAAGCGAACGCCGATCGCAAAGCCCACGACCGCGGCGCCCACCATCAGTTCGCTGCGGTGGCGCTCGACGTGCCCGCGCCAGTCGGTGATGTGGGCGACCTCGCCACGGAGCCGGTCGATCGAGACGGCGAGCTCCATGCGGTTGCTCTCGATCGAGTTGCGGATCTCGGCTGGGCTGCGCTGCGCCATCAGCTCTGGCTCCCCTCGGAAGGCGCCGGGTCCGCAGACGGGGCGGGCGGCGGAACGGGCGGGGCCTCAGGTGGGGCCGGCGCCGCTGACGGGGCAGGCGGCGGAACGGGCGGGCTGTGCGGCGGCACCGGCGCCGGTGGGGGCGCGGCCCGGGCGGGTGGCCTTGGGGCGCCGTTGGCAGCACCCACGGGCGGCGGGGTGCCGTCGGTGGCGCTTACCGTCTCGCGGATCAAGCGTGCCTCCTCGATCGCCATGCTGGGCACCGGCGGGGCGCCTTTTTTGACCACTTTGGCGGCGATCAGGCCCGCCAGGGCTCCCAGCAGGAGGAGGATCGCGGCCATCGCAAAGAAGCCCCAGAAGTAGGCGAAGTCGCCGACCGGCAGGTAGTAGTAGAGAAGCCACGCGCATCCGACCAGCACGAACAGCAGGGCCATCACGACGAAGATCCCCGCCGCGATGCCCACGACGGCTCCCCTGACGAGCTTCATCGCCTTCTCGGTGACCTCCGCCTTGGCAAGCTCGATCTCCTCGCGCACCAGCAGGGTGGCGCGCTCTGAGATATCGGCGATCGCCGTCGCGATGTTCTGGGGCTGCTCTGAGCGCTGCTCGCCGGAGGACTGTGGCGGCTCGCTCACTCGGGCGGCTCCTCGCCGAACAGGCGCATCCACACCCTCCCCGCGGCGCGGTGGGCGACGATGCTCGACAGGGCGCTCATGCCCGCCAGAAGCCCCGACCACATCAGCCGCTTGACCATGTCGTTCTCCATCATCGCGTGAGTCTATTGGCCTGATCGACGGGAGTCTTCTCAAGGCCACCGTAGACGGTCTCGAGCACCGACCACTTGGCCGACTCGAAGTCCTCCTCAGCCTGCGGCAGAAGGCCGAAGATCCAGCCGGTGAGCAGTTGCTCGATCACGCCGTAGAAGGCCATCGCGGCGAAGCGCGGTTCGATCTCGGGCTTGAACACGCCCTCAGCCTGGGCCTTTGCCACGATCTCGCCGATCAGGTCGTAGGCGGTGCGGATGTGTTCGATGTGGGTGCGCCCGAAGGAGTTGGCCGCGCGCGTCACCTCGACGATGATCACCTTCATCATGTCCGGGTCGTGGCGGTAGGAGTCCACGATGAAGGACACGATCTCCTCGAGCTTCTCGCGCACCGGGATGGGCCGGGCGTCGACCTCGCGGATCATCTCGAGCATCACGTCCCAGCGCTCGAGGAAGAGGGTGTCGAGCACCTCCTCCTTGGAGGCGAAGTAGTGGTAGACGAGCCCGTATGCGACCCCGGCCTCGTCGGCGATGTCCGAGACCCGGCAGGCGTGGAAGCCCTGGCGGGCGAACACCCGCACGGCGGCGTCCAGGATCATGCGGCGCTTGTCCGCCTGGGCCTTGGCGCGTGCGTTCGAGGGCTGCGCGGCGCTCACGCGCGCACCTCCTCGGGCCAGCGATAGACATCTCCGCGGCGGTTGGCCAGCGCGGGCAGGCGCTCGCGGATCTCGCGCTGCTGATCGAGGTCGAGCTCGGCGAGGATATGGCCCTCCCGGTCGGGCGCCTGCGCCAGCACCAGCCCCCACGGGTCGACGATCATCGAGCGCCCGCCGGACTGGTGCCCGCCCGGATGGCGGCCGACCTGATTGGCCGCGATGACGAACGCCTGGTTCTCGATCGCGCGCGCCCGCACGAGCGTCTCCCAGTGGTCGCGCGTGGTTGCGAGGGTGAACGCGGCGGGCACCGCGATCACGCGGGCGCCACGCACGGTGAGGATCCGGTAGAGCTCGGGAAAGCGCAGGTCGTAGCAGATGGACAGGCCGAGATCCACGCCCTCGGCGGTCTGCGAGACGACGATCTCCTCGCCGGGCTCCTCGATGTCCGACTCCCTGTAGGAGCGCCCGCCGACCTCGACGTCGAACATGTGCAGCTTGCGATAGGTCGCCCTCACCTCGCCGTGCGGATCGACGTGCACCGAGGTGTTGGACAGCTTCTCCCGGCCCGGGACGCGCTCGAGGATCGAGCCCGCGACGAGGTCGATCGAGAGCTCGCGCGCGGTCTGGCGGGCCCATTCGATCGCCGGGCACTCGAGCGTCTCGGCCGCCGCCTGCTGGTCCTCGTCAGAGCCCATCGCCGTCCACTTCTCGGGGAGTACGATCAGCGTTGCGCCGTCGGAGGCGGCCGCGCGCGTCAGGCGATCGGCGACAGCCAGGTTCACCGTCGGATCGGCGGTCGAGTTGAGCTGTACTGCAGCGACCCTCAAGTGCGCATCCTCCCCCACGGCCGGCACGCCAACGGCTTCCCCGACGTTCGACCCACGGAATAGATTGACTGGTCAGTCAACATCACCAAGCATAACGCCAGCCGCCGCTTCGGCTCCGATCTCGGGCGCTCCGCCGGGTGCTCGCATGAGCCTGTTCCGCGGCGGCAGGCCGCTGAAGCGCTGGCGCTACGTGGGCGTCTTCTGCGAGGAGCTGATGGCCTGCGCGGCGATCGTGCAGGTCGGGCCCGCCAGGCAGACTTTCTGGGCACTCCTGCCGCGACCAGGCGGTGAGCTGCGCGAGCGCACGCGCCTGCTGCCCCGGCGCGGAGCCGTCGAGCTCGGCGAGGGCCGCATGCGCGTGCACGACGCCGACGTGCTGCTCGATCTTCTCCTCGGCGAAGACGCGGGCATCGAAGCGCTCTGCCCGCACGGCCGCGGGGAGGTGTGGACGCGCAAGCAGGCCGGCATCCCCGGCACGCGGGACGCTCGCCATCGACGGGCGCCCTGCCAGGGAGATCGAGGCGCGCGCGGTGGTCGACGACACCGCTGGCTACCACGCGCGTCACACCGAGTGGTGGTGGAGCGCCGGCGTGGGCGAGGGCGCCGACGGCACGGCGCTCGCCTGGAACCTCGTCTCAGGCATCAACGACCCGCCGTCGGGCTCAGAGCGCGCGGTGTGGATCGACGGCGCGCCCGGAGAGACGCCCCTCGTCAGCTTCACGGCCGACCTCGGGCGCATCTGTTGCGAGGACGGCTCGGAGCTCGACTTCAAGGCGGAGGCGGAGCGCAGCCGCTGCGAGAACCTGCTGATCGTGAAGAGCGACTACCGGGCGCCGTTCGGCACCTTCTCGGGAACCCTCCCAGGCGGCGTCACGCTCGCGCACGGCCTCGGCGTTGTCGAGCACCACCGCGCGCTCTGGTAGCGGCTGCCACTATCGGCTGCCAAAAAATATCGGTGTTTGCGGAGAAACCCAAACAACCGGGCGAGAATTCGTGCCGAATCGCACGCCCGGGTCTAGGCTACGCCGGCTCTGCCACGCACGCGCCCTCGCTCGACGATCACTGACACCGGACCCGTTCGCCGGCTGCTGAGCGACGCCCAACGCCGCTGGCCCCGGATCGAGGAGCGCAGGCGGCTGCTGCGGCGGCTTGTGCAGGCGCGACAGAATCGCGCTCTCCTCGCTTCGATCGAGGCCGAGCGGCGCCGCGGCGAGGAGGGGCTCGCGCTCGTATCCCTGCGGCGCCGGCCCGACCGGGACGCGGTCAGAGACGGTCGGGCCTAGCTCTGAGCTAACGAGCGCGCTGGCGGCGCAGCTCGGCCAGTAACAGCTTCGAGTGCATCGCGCCGAGCAGCTCGCGCAGCGGCTCGACCCCGGCGGCGACGATCTCCATCGCGCGCTCGACCTCGACCTCGCCGGCCAGTCGGTCGAGCAGCGCACGCACCTCCTCCTGCACGAGCGGCTCGAGCGCCTCGCGGTAGCGCAGGGTGTCATACACGGTGAACCCGAGCGCCTCGTCATAGCCCCCGGCGCGGAAGCTCGCGATGGCCTCGATGATCTTCACGTCGTCCTGGTCATAGCCCGAGCGGTTCGGCGTCAGAACGCCGATCTCGGCCAGTCGCTCGAGCACGTTGCGCGGGATCTGATAGCGCTCGCGCACCTCCCTGGCCGGCACGCGAGTGCGCTCCTCGGCGCTCGTGAGCGCCCGCTCGAGAATGCGGTCCTCGAGCTCGATCAGCGCGTGCACGCGCTCGGGGTGCTGCTCGAGCGCCCCCTTGATGACGCGCAGCGGCATGAAGCGCTCCTCCTGCAGGCGGCGGATCAGCTCGATGCGCTGCACGTAGGAGTGCGGGTAGTAGGCCATGTTGCGGCTCGTGCGGACGATGTCCTCGCCCTCGCCGAGGAGACCCTCGCGCAGGTAGTAGCGGATCGTCCCGGCGCTGACCCCCGATTGCTCGGCCAGCTCTGACATCTTCAACAGGGGAGGATCCAGAGAGGCGTCCCCGGCGCGTTCGGCGGTGGCGCTCATCGTTTGCCTCACGCCCTGAACGCGACGCCCTGCTGTGCCCCGGCCGCGCCCGCCGCGGCTCCGCTCTGCAGCAGATCGGCGACCTCGTCCTGCGAGTAGCCGGCCGCCAGGAGCAGCTCCTCGGTGTGCTCGCCGAGGGCGGGCCCCGGCAGCCGCGCGTGCTCGCCGGGGGTGCGCGAGAGCTTGACCGGAATGCCGAGCTGGCGGACGGGCCGCTCGACGCCGGGCTGCTCGATCTCGACGACCATCTCGCGCTCGGCCACGAGCTCTGAGGAGAGCGCCTCGTCGAGCTCGAGCACCGGCTCAAGGCAGCAGTCGTTTGACTGCGCGAAGGCTTCCCAGTCGGCGCGGGTACGGCTCTTGAAGATGTCGCACACTTCCGTGTGCGGTTGCGAGCCCGGTCTGTCGAACTGAGATCCGACCAGATCCTCGCGATCGACCCCCCGGCAGAAGGCCTGCCAGAACTTCGGCTCAAGCGCGCCAAGTGAGACCCAGCCGTCGGCGCACTCATACGGGCGGTAGCAGATCAGCGCCCCGGCGAGGGGCAGATCGCCACGGCGGGGGATGGTGCCGTCGGCGAAGTGGGCCGCCGCCACCATCGAAAGCCACGACAGGGCGCCATCGGCCATCGAGACGTCGACCAGCTGGCCCTCGCCCGAGCGCTCGCGCTCGTGCAGGGCGGCCATGATGCCGAACGCCGCCATCAGCGCGCCACCGCCGAGATCGGCGATCTGGCCCGCGGCCTGCACGGGCTCCCCCCCGCGCTCGCCGGTCAGGCCGAGCAGACCTATCAGCCCCAGGTAGTTCATGTCGTGCCCGGAGGCCCCGCGTTTGGATCCGTCCTGGCCGTATCCGGAGATCGCGCAGAAGACGAGGCCGGGGTTCTCCTCGCGCATGCGTTCATAACCCACGCCGAGGCGGTCGAGCACTCCCGGGCGGAAGGATTCGAGCACCACGTCGTGGGAGCGCACGAGGCGCAGGAGCGCCTCGCGGCCCCGCTCGTTCTTCAGGTCCAGGCGGATCGAGCGCTTGTTGCGGTTGAGCGCCAGGAACAGCGCCGAGCCGGCGCTCTCGTGGGCGCCGTCGTAGTGGGGCGGCGACCAGCGGATGTAGTCGCCCACGCCGATGTCCTCGACCTTGACGACGTCCGCGCCGAAGTCGGCCAAGAGCAGCGAGCAGAAGCCGCCCGGCAGAAGCCGCGAGAGGTCGAGCACGCGGATGTCCTCGAGCGGCAGGCTCATGCGCTCATCACGTGCTCGCGCCCTGAGATCCCGAGCATCGAGCGGGCCTCTGAGACCGTCGCCGGGCGGCGGCCCATGTCCTCGGTCATCTGCCTGGCCTTCGCGATCAGCTCGCCGTTTGAGCGCGCCATCTCGCCGTCCGGCAGATACAGGTTGTCCTCGAGGCCCACGCGGATCGAGCCTCCCAGGCTCAGCGCGGCCGATATCAGCATCCACTGGTCGCGGGAGATGCCGATCACCCCCCAGTGCGAGCCGGCGGGGACATTGTCCACCATCGCGGCCAGGTTGCGAGCCGTCGGGGGGATGCCGCCGGTGACGCCCATGACGCAGTCGACGTGCAGCGGGGTCTTCAGCACGCGCATGTCGATCAGCGGGGCTAGGCTCCCCACGTGGCCGATGTCGAAGCACTCGTGCTCGGGTTTGATGCCCAGCTCGTTCATCGCCTCGAGCAATTCGATGATCTCGTCAAACGGGTTCAGAAAGACCATCTTGAAGACGAAGTCCTTGCGCGAGCGCGAGTACTTGGCGTAGTTCATCGAGCCCATGTTGAGAGCCGCCACCTCCGGGCGGCAGGCCCTCAGGTAGGCCACGCGCTTCTCCACCGGCACGCCGATCGTGCCAGTTGAGTAGTTCACGATCACCGCATCGCCGACCTCGGCGCGGATCGCGTCGGTGATCGCCTGGAAGTCCTCGATCTCATAGCTCGGCGTGCCGTTCGGGCTGCGCGCGTGGATGTGGATCATCACCCCGCCCTCGTCCACGATCCGCCGCGCCTCCGCGGCGTACTCCTCGGGCGTGTAGGGGATCGCCGGGCACTGCTCGCGGTTGGCGATCGCCCCCGAGATCGAGCAGGTGATCACGACGGGATCATCAAGGCTCATACCGGCACCACTCCTTGTCGCTTCCAGGGTCGCTCGATCCGCTTGCCCTCGGCCATCTCGAGGGCCCTGCAGATCGTGGCGCGCGTCTCGCGCGGGTCGATCACGTCATCGATCATGTCGTTGCCGGCCGCGATGTAGACGTCGATGATCTTGCGGTAGGCCGCGATCAGCTCGGCCTTCTTGGCCTCGGGGTCATCGGCTTCCTCGACCTGTTTGCGCATCACGATCTCGACCGCCCCCTCGGCGCCCATCACGCTGATCTCGGCGCTCGGCCAGGCCACGATCAGGTCCGGCTCATAGGCGCGCCCGTTCATCACGTAGTAGCCGGCCCCGTAGGCCTTGCGCGTGATGACGGTGATCTTCGGCACGGTCGCGTTGGCGACGGCGTACAGCATCTTCGCGCCGTGGCGGATGATCCCCCCCGCCTCGACCTGGCTTCCGACCATGAAGCCGGGGACGTCCATCAGGAACACGAGCGGGATGCCGAAGGCGTTGCACAGGTTGACGAAGCGCGCGGCCTTGTCGGCGGAGTCGTTGTCGAGGATGCCGCCCAGGTGTTTGGGCTGGTTCGCGACGATCCCGGCCGGGCGCCCACCGAAGCGCGCGAAGCAGGTGATGATCGTCTTGGCCCACTGGGGCTTCAGGTCGAAGTAGAAGCCGTCGTCGGCGATGCGGCGGATCACCTCGTACATGTCATACGGCTTGCGATTCGATTCCGGCAGCACGTCGAGGAGCTCCTCATCGCCGCGATCGACCGGGTCATCGCTCGCCACGAGGGGCGGCTTTGACTCGCAGTTCTGGGGCATGAACGACAGGTACTGCTTGACCCGCTCGATGCACTCCTCGTCATCGGCCACCTCGAGGTCGCCGACGCCCGACTTGCGGCAGTGCACGCGCGAGCCACCCAGTTCCTCCTGGGTAACGTCCTCCCCCACGGCCGCGCGCACGAGGTGCGGGCCGGCCAGCGCCATCGAGCCGCGGCCCTTGACCATCGGCACGAAGTCGGCGAGACCGGGGATGTAGGCGGTGCCGGCCGCGCACGGGCCCATCAGCGCGGCGATCTGAGGGATGACGCCGCTCATCACGACCTCCTCGCGGAACAGGTGCCCGGAGCCCGCGAACAGCGAGCCGACGGCCTCCTGGATGCGAGCGCCGGCGGAGTCCAGAAGCCAGATGAAGGGGATGCGCTTGGTCAGCGCGAGCTCGCGCAGGCGCGTGACCTTGAGCTCGCCGGTCATCCCCATCGAGCCCGCCATCACGGTGAAGTCGTAGGCGCACACGGCGACCAGCCGCCCGTCGACCTTGCCGTAGCCGGTGATCACGCCGTCGGCCGGCGCCTCCTTGCCGTCCATCGCGCGCTGGGCGAAGTGCGGGCGCCCGTGGATGCCCATCTCGGTGAACGTGCCCTCATCGATCAGCAGGGCCAGACGCTCGCGCGCTGTCAGCTTTTCGGCGGCGTGCTGCTTTGCGATCTTCTCCTCGCCCCCGCCCAGGGCTATCTGGGCGCGGCGGGCGTGCAGGTCCTCGACCAGCGGGCGCAAAAGCGAGGTCTTCTCCTGAGTGCTCATCGGCGGTCTCTCTCGATCGGTGGCATTCCCATGGGCGGCATTCCCGGCGCTCGTATTCCCATCAGCGTCCCTTCCACTGCGGCTCACGCTTCTCGAAGAAGGCGGTCACGCCCTCGACGATGTCCTCGGTGGACATTGCCAGTGTGAGCTGTGAGCGCAGGTAGTCGAGGGCGTCGTCGAGCGGCATGTCGAGCTGACGGCGCATCGCATCCTTGCCCAGTCGCATGATGACGGGCGACTTTCCCGCGAGCTTCACAGCCCACGCGCTGACCGCGGCGTCGAGCTCTGCCGCCGGGACGACCCTGTTGACGATTCCCGCCGCGAGCGCTTCCTGGGCGTTCAGGCGCTCGCCGAGGAGCAGCAGCTCGTTGGCCTTCTTGCGCGGGACGTTCCTGTAGATGAGGGCCATGATCATGAACGGGAAGGTGCCCACGTTGATCTCGGGCGTCCCGAAGCTCGCCTCCTCAGAGGCGACGATCAAGTCGCACGCCAGCGCGATCCCGAGCGCGCCCGCGAGCACGTGCCCGCCGGCGGCGCACACGGTCGGCTTGCCGAGCTCGCCGATCAGCTTGAACAGCCCGACGAAGCGATCGGTGCCGAAGTGACGCTCCACGAGCGGGGTGTCGGCCGCGAAGCCGCCGAGGTTGGCGCCCGAGGAGAATGTCTTCTCATGCGAGGAGCGGAGCACCACGCAGCGCGCCCCGTCTTCCTCGCGCGCGCGCTCGAAGCCGGCGATCAGGCCTCCCAGCATCTGGGGCGAGAGGGCGTTGCGAGTGTCGGGGTCGTTCAGCGTGAGCGTCGCGACACCGCTTGAGTCGAGCTCGTAGAGGACGTGCTCCGTGGCCACCCGCGCATCCTAGCCGGATCCTCGCCCATGTGGAAAGTGAGTAGCTCTACTGTTTACTTTCTCAGCGGCGACGAACGTCTTGGCGCCGTCGCGGCCGCCCGCGCTCGCGGCAGCCCGCTCACCTGATGACCAGAATCTGAGGGTGGGTGGCGAGCAGTGTCTGGGTGAAGACGTAGTTGAAGGCCCCGAATCCCAGAAACGAGATCACCACGGCTTCGTTGACCGCCCGCCCGACGCCCTCGGCGCCGCCCGAGGCGCTCATGCCCTTGTAGCAGCAGACGATCGAGATGATCGCCCCAAACAGCGTGGCCTTCAGCTCAGAGCCCCACAGGTCGGTGGTGGAGGAGCTTTCGAACAGCGTCGCCCAGAACGGCCCAAGCGACCCGCCGTTGAGGACATCGGCGAGGATCCCGCCGAACAGCCCGAACAGCACGGCGTAGATGTTGAACAAGCCGGTCGCGAGCATCAGTGCAAGAAAGCGCGGCACCACGAGGTTCTTGATCGGGTCGACGCCGAGGACCTGCAGCGCGTCGAGCTCCTCGCGCACCTTGCGCGCGCCGAGGTCGGCCGTGATCGCCGTGCCGGCCACGCCGGCGATCACGATCGCTGTGACGAACGGGCCGAGTTCACGCACGACGATCACGATGAAGAACGCTCCCAGGCGGTCAAGCCCGCCGATCAGGTTCAGGAAGTTGGCGGCCTGCAATCCGGGCGCGCCGTAGTTGATGGCGACCGTCGAGACGAGCAGCGGGAACCAGCACAGGCGAAGCGTGAACAGGAACTGCGAGACGAGCTCGCCACCGTACGGATAGGGAGGTCGCAGCGCGGAGGAGAGCGTCCTGCCCGTGAGGATCATCATGTCCCCGAACTCCTCGAGCTGGCGTCTGCCGGGAGCGAACACCCGCTGGGCGAGGGCCTGGCCCCGTGCGGCGAGGGCGCGGGGATCGGCCTTGGCGGTCGTGGGTGCTCCTGGCACCGTGCCAGTGTACTAGTCCACCAGCACACTGGTGTTCTGCCCTTTGGCCGACTAACGTTGAAGCGTGTCCAACGAGCACAACGCAACCGAACTTGACCGCTTTGAGCCCTCGATCGACCGCGATGCCGAGGTGCCGATCGGCGTACAGCTGGCCTGGGCGCTGCGCGCTCGCATCCACGACGGCACGTTCAGACCGGGCCAGCGACTTCCCGCCCTGCGCGACCTGGCAGATGCCACGGGCGTCAACGTCAATACGGCACGCGCCGTCTACCAGCGGCTCGACCAGGAAGGACTGATCGACAGTCAGCACGGCAGTGGCACCTTCGTCGGGCCCGCACCGTCGAGACGCTCAGACGTGGGGATGATCGCTGCCGGCGCCGCGCGCGAGGCGCAGGAGCTTGGCATCGACCCGCGCGAGGTCGCCGCTGCCCTCTACGCATCGCCGGGGTCCTCCGCCGCGCCCGCCGACGAGGCCGCCGCGCGTCGGCGCCTGCTGCATACACAGATCAGTGCGCTCGAGCGAGCGCTGTGTCAGATCGAGGCCGAGCATCCCGGCGTGGCGCCTGCGCCCACCGAGACCAATCCCGGTCCGGGTCCGGCGCTGCTTGGAGCCGAGCAGCTGGAGCAGGTGCGTGCCCGTCTCGTGCGCCGGCTGGCCGTTGTTCAGGAAGCGATCGATAAGCAGGGGCAGGCAGATGATGAGGGAGATCCGCCCGCTGCCAAGCGTCAGCCGAGAGAGCGCAGAGTGGCCGCGAAGCCGAAGCGCGGTCCCCGACCGGGCGCCACGCCGCGTGCCGCTCCGGCGGGCGGCTGAACCTGCTCGGTGCGATACTCGTGGCATGGCTTTCGTCCCGCCTGCCCGCCACCTGCTTCGGGCAAAGGACGCGGCCGACAGCCGCTATTTCGAATCGCTCGACGTGGACGACTTGGCGCATGCCGCGGGCCTGTCGCGTGCCCACTTCAGTCGCGCATTCCGGCGCGCCTTCGGCGAGTCGCCGCACGCGTACCTGCTGACCAGGCGCTTGGAGCGGGCCGCCGCGCTCCTGCGAACCACCGACCGGTCGGTCGCCGACATCTGTTTCTCCGTCGGATTGCGGAGCGTCGGTTCGTTCACGACCAGCTTTACCCGGACATACGGCATGTCTCCAACCACATATCGCGCGAGCTTCCCGCCGGCAGCCCAACACGCACTCGTCCCCACGTGTGTCCTGCGCGCTCACGGGCGCCCGCGACACCGCACGTTTCGAGAAGACAGCCTGCCCGCGCTGCACTAGCTTGGTCAGCAACCGTTCCATCAACCCTTAGGAGCAACCGATGATCAAGATCGCCAACGCGCAACTGTGGGTGCACGACCAGGACGAGGCGCTCGCGTTCTACACCCAGAAGCTGGGCATGGAGGTGCGCGCCGACGTCACGCTTGCCGAGATGGGCAATTTCCGCTGGCTGACCGTGGGCCCGAGCGGGCAGCCCGACTTCGCGATCGTGCTGATGGCCATCCCCGGCCCGCCGGTGATGGACCCCGAGACCGCAGAGCAGGTGCGGAGCTTGATGGCGAAGGGCTTCGCAGGGACCGTCTTCCTCACGACAGACGACTGCCACGCCTCCTATGAGGAGCTCAAGGCGCGCGGCGTCGAATTCACCGAGCAGCCCGAGGACCGGCCGTATGGCATCGACTCCGGGTTCCGGGACCCATCGGGGAACAGCATTCGACTGACCCAGGTTCGGGAGATCGCATCCGTCTGACACGCCGGGGCGGCGCTTCCCGGAGCGCTCTGGCTGGCTGTGGGACGGCGGCTGACTGTGGTTGGCCGCTGTCCCGGCATGCGCTTGCGTGAGGTAGGTGTCGTCGACCCGCCCAGAGAATGTGCGTTCTGATACGCTCCCACACGGCTGACGGCTCGAAGCAACGGAGGGGCCGAACGGGTGAAGGAGCCTTGGCGGAAAGCCCACATAGCCGGTCGCGCGGGGGCGCTGCTCTGGCGGTCACGTGGGTGTTGGCGGCCACTGATCGGGAACCCCAGTTTCCGAGGGGGCGGGCGGCGATGGATGCTGGCCGCGGTGGTCACGTGCGTGGGCCTCGCGACGCCCGCGACGGCGACGGCGACCACGAGCACGGCTGTCAGCGCAGGCGGCCAACACACGTGTGCGCTCACCGGCGCCGGCGCGGTCGAGTGCTGGGGCGATGACAGCGACGGACAGCTCGGCGACGGGACGACTATCGAAAAACCGATGCCGGTCGGTGTCAGCGGCCTGAGCAGCGGCGTCGCCGCGATCAGCGCCGGCGGCTTTCACACGTGCGCGCTGACCAGCACCGGCGGGGTCGAGTGCTGGGGCTATAACAGCGACGGCCAGCTCGGCGACGGGACGACCACGAGAAAAACGACGCCGGTCGATGTCAGCGGCCTGAGCAGCGGCGTCGTCGCGATCAGCGCCGGTGAAGAAGACACGTGCGCGCTGACGAGCGCCGGCGCGGTCAAGTGCTGGGGTGCCAACGGATCCGGTCAGCTCGGCGACGGGAGCGGCGGTCCGGACGAATTGAGCACGACGCCGGTCGAAGTCAGCGGCCTGAGCAGCGGCGTCGTCGCGATCAGCGCCGGCGGCACCCACACATGCGCCCTGACCGGCGCCGGCGCGGTCAAGTGCTGGGGCGACAACGGCGCCGGGCAGCTCGGCGACGGGACAACCGAAGAGAGCAGGCGCCGGTCGAAGTCAGTGGCCTGACCAGTGGCGTCGTGGCGATCAGCGCCTCCAGCGCCCACACGTGCGCGCTGACCAGCGCCGGCGCGGTCAAGTGCTGGGGCGAGAACAGCGACGGCCAGCTCGGCGACGGGACGACCACGAACAAAACCACGCCGGTCGAAGTCAGCGGCTTGAGCAGCGGCGTCAAAGCGATCAGCGCCGGCCGCGATCAGACGTGCGCGGTGACCAGCGCCGGCGGGGTCAAGTGCTGGGGCTACAACAAATTCGGACAGGTCGGCGACGGGACGACCACGAACAAAACGACGCCGGTCGAAGTCAGCGGCCTGAGCAGCGGCGTCGCCGCGATCAGTGCCGGCGGCCTTCACACATGCGCTCTGACCAGCGGCGGCGGCGTCCAATGCTGGGGCAACAACGAATTCGGTCAGCTCGGCGAGGAGACGAACGCGACGACTCCGGTCGAAGTCAGCGGCTTGGCCAGCGGCGTCGCCGCGATCAGCGCCGGCGGCCATCACACATGCGCGCTGACGAGCGCCGGCGGGGTCAAGTGCTGGGGCGAGAACAGCAACGGCCAGCTCGGCGACGGGACGACCATGAACAAAACGACGCCGGTCGAAGTCAGCGGCCTGAGCAGCGGCGTCGCCGCGATCAGCGCCGGCGAAGAACACACGTGCGCTCTGACCAGCGCCGGCGGGGTCAAGTGCTGGGGCTACAACCACGACGGCCAGCTCGGCGACGGGACGACCACGAACAAAACGACGCCGGTCGAAGTCAGCGGCCTGAGCAGCGGCGTCAAAGCGATCAGTGCCGGCGGCGACTACACGTGCGCGCTGACCACCGCCGGCAAGGTCAAGTGCTGGGGCTATAGCCGCGACGGCCAGCTCGGCGACGGGAGCGAAACGAGCAGCACGACGCCGGTCGAAGTCAGCGGCCTGACGGCCTCCGCGATCAGCGCCGGTGGCTCGCACGCGTGCGCGCTGACCAGCGCCGGCGGGGTCGATTGCTGGGGTGATAACTACTTCGGCGAACTCGGCGACGGGACGGAAGGGGAAGAAACAAACAGCACGACACCGGTCGAAGTGAGCGGCCTGCGCAGCGGCGTCGCCGCGATCGGCGCCGGCGGCGAGCACACGTGTGCGCTGAGCAGCGCCGGCGGGCTGAAGTGCTGGGGCTACAACTTCTACGGCGAGCTCGGCGACGGGGCGGAGGGGGAAGGAACCGACAAGTCCGAACCGGTCGAAGTCAGCGGCCTGAGCAGCGGCGTGGCCGCGATCAGCGCCGGCCTCTATCACACGTGCGCTCTGACCAGCGCCGGCGGGGTCAAGTGCTGGGGCTACAACCACTACGCCCAGCTCGGCGACGGGACCGAAACGAACACAACGACGCCGGTCGAAGTCAGCGGCCTGAGCAGCGGCGTCGCCGCGATCAGCGCCGGCAACCGTCACACGTGCGCGCTGACGAGCGCCGGCGGGGTCAAGTGCTGGGGCTACAACGGCTACGGCCAGCTCGGCGACGGGACGGAAACGTCCAAAGCGACGACGCCCGTCAGCGTCGTCGGCCTGACGGCCGCTGCAACCCAGGGCACCTGGGTAAACGCGGTCGGCCATGAAGGCTACGACCTGGCAGCCTGGGACGGATCAAGCGATGTCTCTGACATGCCCGGTGTCAGCGTGAACCTCGAAAAAGGCAGTCGCTATGAGTGGACGCCGTCGACAAGCGACACGCGTGCGCTGCAGAGCCCGGACGGACTCACGCGCGAGGCTGCCACCTACTACGACCTCAACGAAATCAAGTTGGGGCTGACCTTCTCCAAAGCCTTCACCGGCAACCTGCACCTCTACGCCCTGGACTGGGACAGCAGCGCCCGGCGGGAGGTCATCACTGTGAGCGGTAAAGCGACCACGCTCTCGAGCAGCTTCCATGAAGGCGCTTGGGCTGAGGTCCCGATCTCCGTGAAAGCCGGGGAAACCCTGCCGATCACCGTCGAACGCACCGGCGGCGCAAACGCCGTCCTGTCGGGCATCTTCCTCGGCGACACGGGCGCCCCGCCCGTGGCTGCATCGCCAAGCGCCCCAGAAGGAACATGGACCGGAGCCGTCGGCCATGAAGGCTACGACCTGGCAGCCTGGGACAGCTCAAGCGACGTCTCAGACCTGCCGGGCGCCAGCCTCAGCCTGGCGGAGGGCGCCCGCTACGAGTGGGCATCCACCACGAGCGACACGCGGGCGCTGCAGAGCCCGGACGACTACACGCGAGGCGGCCACCTACTACGGCTCTCAGATCCGCCTGGCGCTGAAATTCACATCGGCCTTCACCGGCAATATCCACCTCTACGCCGTGGACTGGGACAGCAGCGCCCGGCGAGAGCTGATCAGCGTCGGCGGTCAGACAGCCGATCTGAACGCCAGCTTCAACGCCGGCGCCTGGGTGAGCTTCCCGATCTCGGTCAAAGCCGGGGAAGAGCTCCCGATCGTCGTGGACCGCCAGGCCGGCGCAAACGCCGTCCTGTCGGGCATCTTCCTCGGCGACACGGGCGCCCCGCCCGTGGCTGCATCGCCAAGCGCCCCAGAAGGAACATGGACCGGAGCCGTCGGCCATGAAGGCTACGACCTGGCAGCCTGGGACAGCTCAAGCGAGTCGAGACCTGCCGGGCGCCAGCCTCAGCCTGGCGGAGGGCGCCCGCTACGAGTGGGCATCCACCACGAGCGACACGCGGGCGCTGCAGAGCCCGGACGGACTCACACGCGAGGCGGCCACCTACTACGGCTCTCAGATCCGCCTGGCGCTGAAATTCACATCGGCCTTCACCGGCAATATCCACCTCTACGCCGTGGACTGGGACAGCAGCGCCCGGCGAGAGCTGATCAGCGTCGGCGGTCAGACAGCCGATCTGAACGCCAGCTTCAACGCCGGCGCCTGGGTGAGCTTCCAGATCTCGGTCAAAGCCGGGGAAGAACTCCCGATCGTCGTGGACTGCCAGGCCGGCGCAAACGCCGTCCTGTCAGGCATCTTCCTCGGCGACACCGGCGCCCCGCCCGTGGCGGCATCGCCAAGCGCCCCGCAGGGCAGCTGGGTAGGTACCTTCGGTTCCGCCGGCTCTGACCTCGCCGCCTGGAACGGCACCAGCGACCTCGAATCCGGGACGACGGCAACGGCGAGCCTCACGGCGGGCAGCCGCTACGTGTGGGCCGCTTCGACGACCGACGGACGGGCGCTTCAGAACCCTGAAAAAACCACCCGCAAGGCCGCCACCTACTACGGCTCTCAGATCCGCCTGGCGCTGAAATTCACATCGGCCTTCACCGGCAATATCCACCTCTACGCCGTGGACTGGGACAGCAGCGCCCGGCGAGAGCTGATCAGCGTCGGCGGTCAGACAGCCGATCTGAACGCCAGCTTCAACGCCGGCGCCTGGGTGAGCTTCCCGATCTCGGTCAAAGCCGGGGAAGAGCTCCCGATCGTCGTGGACTGCCAGGCCGGCGCAAACGCCGTCCTGTCGGGCATCTTCCTGGAATGAGCGCTTGCGCCCCTCCGTCGGGCGGCCGTGTCGCACGGACTAAGAGGGCGCGAAGTCGCGATCGAGCGTGATCACTCGCGGCTGTGCCCGGCGGCGATTGCCGCCGCTATCGCATCCGCGACCGCCAAAAGTAGTGAGCGCTACTGTTTACTTTGCCCTCGTCCTGCGATAGCGTCGCGGCACACCGCCGCCGCACACCCAGACCAAGGAGACCGCCCGACATGGCCGCGACCGCCGAGAGCGTGCTGAAGCCCGATTTCCAGACGAGCCGCAAGCACTTCATCTTCACCGACGAGCACGAACAGCTGCGCGAGTCGATCCGCAACTTCGCCATCAAAGAGCTCGCCCCGCACGCGGAGGAATGGGAGGAGACGACCTTTCCCGACTCCGTCTTCCAGCGCATGGGCGAGCTCGGCTTCCTGGGTCTCGACAAGCCGGAGAAGTACGGCGGGCAGGGCGGCGACTACTACACGAGCCTCGTGCTGGCCGAGGAGATAGGCAACGCCAACTCCGGCGGCCTCGCTATGGGTGTGGCGGTGCAGACCGACATGGCGATGCCCCCGATCCTCGCCTTCGGCACCGAGGAGCAGAAGCAGGAGTGGGCCGTGCCGGCGATCCAGGGCCAGAAGATCCTGTGCCTCGGCATCACCGAGCCCGACGCCGGCTCTGACGTCTCGGGCATCAAGACGCGCGCGGTGCGCGACGGCGAGGACTACGTGATCAACGGCTCGAAGACCTACATCACAAACGGCCACCGCGCCGACGTGATCGTGCTCGTGACGAAGACCGACGTGGACGCCGGCTATGACGGCTTCACGCTGTTCCTCGTGCCGATGGACGCCCCCGGGGTGATCCGCGAGAAGAAGCTCGAGAAGCTCGGCATGCACGCTTCAGACACCGCTCTGCTGGCCTTCCAGGATGTGCGCGTGCCGGACTCGGCCGTGCTCGGGCAGGTGGGCAAGGGCTTCTACCACATCATGTGGGAGCTCCAGGGCGAGCGCCTGATCGGCGCCGCCGGCTGCGTCGCGGGCGCCCAGAAATGCTTCGAGAAGACGCTCCAGTACGCGCACGAGCGCAAGGCCTTCGGGCGGGAAATCGGCAAGTTCCAGGTGATCCGCCACAAGTTCGCCGAGATGGCCACCAAAATCGAGTCCGCCCGGCAGATGGTCTACGTGACCGCCTGGCGCTTCAACAACGGCGAGTACCCCGTGCGCGAGATCTCGATGGCCAAGCTCCACTCTGCGCGCATCGCCTGCGAAGTGGCCGATGAGTGCATCCAGATCCACGGTGGCGCCGGCTACATGAAGGAGTACGGCGTCGAGCGCATCTGGCGGGACATGCGCCTGAACCGCATCGGCGCGGGCACCGATGAGATCATGCTCGACGTGATCGGGCGCTCCTACGGGCTGTGAGTTGATGCGGGCTCGTCCAGCCCGCACCGCGGCCGGCGACGGCGAGCGCTAGACGGGAACCCGCCCCAATTGCCTCCCACCCCACCCTTCACCGAGGAGCACGAGGAGCTGCGTGCCGCCGCGCGCGGTTTCATCGAGCGCGAGCTCGCCCCGCACGCGCAGCGCTGGGAGGATGAGGAATGGTTCCCTGATGAGCTGTTCGGCAAGCTCGCCGCCCAGGGTCTGCTCGGGCTGAAGTACCCCGAGGAGTACGGCGGCCAGGGCGGCGACTATCTGCACGACGCCGTCCTCTGCGAGGAGATGGCGCGGATCGGCTCGGGCGGCACCGCGGCGGGTCTCGGCGCGCACATCAACATCGCAACGCCGCCGATCTGGAAGTTCGGCTCAGAGGAGCAGAAGCAGCGCTATCTCGCGCCCGCCATCCGCGGCGAGCGGATCGGCGCGCTCGGCATCACCGAGCCGGGCGCGGGCTCTGACGTCGCCGCGCTTCGCACAAACGCCGAGCCCAGCGACGGCGGCTGGGTGGTCAACGGCGAGAAGACCTACATCACCAACGGCGTGCGCGCCGACTTCATCGTCACGGCAGTGAAGACGACCGCGCAGGGAGGCCATCACGGCATCTCCTTTCTGATCATCGATCGCGGCGAGGGCGTGAGCTCCTCGAAGCTCCACAAGCTCGGCTGGCACGCCTCGGACACCGCCACGATCAGCTTCGAGGACGTCTTCGTGCCCGGCGAGAACCTGCTCGGCGGCCTGCACGAGGGCTTCGCCCTGATCATGGCCAACTTCCAGTGGGAGCGCCTGGCGATGGCGCTCGGCGCCGTCGGCGCCATGCAGATCGCCTGGGAGCGCACCGCAGCCTTCGCGCGCGAGCGCAAGGCGTTCGGGCGCTCGCTGTCGGGTCATCAGGCGATCCGCCACAAGCTCGTCGATCTGGCCACCTCCGCGCACACCTGCCGCTGCGTCACATACGACGCCCTGCGGCGCTTCGTCGCCGGCGAGGAGCCGCTGCGCGAGGTCACCATGGCCAAGCTTTTGACCCAGCGCGCCGCCTTCGAGCTGATGGACGACTGCCTTCAGATCCACGGCGGCGCCGGCTACATGCGCGAGTACTGGGTCGAGCGAGCCGCCCGCGACGCGCGCCTGGGGCCGATCGGCGGGGGCTCTGACGAGATCATGCGCGAAATCCTCGGGCGCGTTCTCGAGCTGTAGGGCCCCGCGGATTCTGATCATTAGAACTCGTTAAGGCGTCCAGGTCCGCCGTTGCAGGCTTATGGGCCTGCCCTGGGAGGTCGATATCAGGAGGGTGGCCCGTAAGCGCACCCTTCCCCTAGCCTTTTTCTGCCTGCTGTGCCTGTGCGCGGCGGGGCCCGTCTCCTCGTCAATTGCAACGCGGGGTGCACGCGCCTCCGCGGCCGGCGGCGCCTGCCCCGGAGCCACCCTGCGGCCCAGCAAGACCAACCTCGGCGCCGTCCGCGCCGCCGTCGTCTGCCTGGTGAACCGCGAACGGACCACCCGCGGCGAGCGCCCCCTGATACCCGATCCGCAGCTGACCCAGTCGGCCCAGGCCCACACCGAAAGCATGGCGCTTGAGAACTACTTAGAACACGTTGGACCGAACGGGGAAACCCCGCTCATGCGCATGCGCTCCACCGGCTACATATCGAGCTCCCGCGACGGCTACGAAGTCGGCGAGAACATCGGCTGGGGCACGCTCTGGGAGGGCACTCCCCGCGCGGTCGTCGCGGCCTGGATGAACTCCGCGGGGCACCGCGCCAACATCCTCGACGCACACTTCCGAAACACCGGCGTCGGCGTCTCCCCGCACCCGCCCTCCTCCCTGGCCCACAACCAGCCGGGCGGCATCTACACCGAGGACTTCGGCGTCCTCATCCCGGGCTGAGGGCTCTGGGCCTGAACGCCTGCATCGGCCCAGGGCCGCGGCCGCCGATCGGGGGTTAGGTATTGCGCTCTCTCCCGCGTTCGGTGCTCACTCGCCCCAACCGTCGAAGGGGCTGGGGTGTCCCTCAAATTCGGAGAAGTACTGGCGAAAGTGGGTGCATCGCCCGTCCGTCGCGTCCAGCCGTGCGATGAAGCAGCCGGCGAGCGTTTCCTCCGGCTCTCCATCGCGGTTGGACATTGCGGTCCAGAACTCGGCTGCGACCCGATTCCCGTCGACGATCGGCTTGCCCATACGGACGCGAACGGTGCCCGCTTCGGCTTGCTCGCGCCGGATGTAGCGTCCCATCGCCTCCCGTCCGACAACGGTCTCGTTGACGGGGTGCTCCACGTAGACCACATCGTCCTTGAACAGGTCAACGAAGCCGTCGAAATCCCAATTCCCCCAAGTTCTGCCATACCCCTCGACGAATGCCGTCGCCACCTCCCGACTGACTGTCATGGCCCCTCCCTCGGCATCACAGTCCGGAACTCTGCTTGCGACATCTCAGTTGTCACGTCCCAGGGCATCGGTCATTCGAAGGTGAGGACAGCCTTTCCCAGGACCTCGCCCGCTTCGAGCGCGCGGTGCGCATCCGCCGTCTGCTCGAGAGGAAACGTCGCACCGACCGCAATGCGCAGCTCGCCTGCATCGAAGTGGCTCGCCGCCTGTTCGAGAATCCCCCGCTGGCGATCGCGATGCTCCGGCCACCCGAACACCGACGGCGCGGGCATCCAGGCGAAGGAGACGCGCAGGTTGCGGTCGTGCATCGCCGTGATCGCCTCCTGCTCCCACGCGCTCTCGACGTTTGAGACGAGGTCCCCATACGGGCGCACGAGCGAGAAGCACGCAGTGAACGTCTTGCCGCCGACGGTGTCGTGAACCACATCGGCGCCGTCCATCGCCGTCCAGGCGCGCAGCCTCTCCCCCACGTCCTCGCGCCGGTAGTCGATGCACAGCTCCGCTCCGAGCGAGGACGCGAGCTCGGCCTTGGCGCCCGGCGTGACCGTCGTCGCCACCCGGGCTCCGGCCAATCGAGCGATCTGCACGGCCATGTGCCCGACGCCGCCGGCGCCGGCCTGCACCAGCACGAACTGGTCACCGCTGACGCGGGCGCGCTCGCGCAGAGCCTCCCAGGCGGTGATCGTGACGAGCGGCGCCGCCGCCGCCTCGGCGAACGACAGCCGGCTCGGCTTGTGCGCGATATAGCGCTCGTCGAGGACCTTGAGCTCCACATAGGTGCCGGGCGTCGGTCCAAACCCGCCGTCGCAGAAGTAGACCTCATCGCCCACCCGCACCCGCGTCACCGCCGGCCCGACGCTCTCGACGACACCGGCTCCATCCCACCCGAGGATCGCAGGCAGCGATCCCCCGATCGTCCCGCCGGCGCGCAGCTTGTAGTCGACCGGGTTGATCCCGGCCGCCCGCAGCCGCACCAGGACATCCTGCTCTGCTGAGATCTCCGGCGCGGGCAGCTCGGCGAGCTTGAAGACCTCGGGCCCACCGACAGCGGTCATCAACATTGCACGCATGTACCGATCCGCGCCTCTCGTCGAAGGACGCGCTCAGAATATCGTCAGCAGCGACCATGCCCGGGAAGCCCACGCAGCCACTCGACGAACTGCTGGACGTCGAAGGACGCGACGTCCTCGACGTCGGCTGTGGGGAGGGCTGGCTTGCCAGGCGGCTGGCCTCGGCCGGGGCGCGGGTGGTCGGGCTCGATCCCTCGCCGCAGGCGCTCGAGCGCGCGCGCCGCAACGGACCGTCCGATGCATCGCTGCGATACGTCGAGGGCGTCGCCGAGGCGCTCCCGCTCCCCGACTCAAGCGCCGACGTGGTGATCTTCTTCAACAGCCTCCACCACGTTCCCGTCGAGGCGATGGACGCAGCCATTGCCGAGGCCGTGCGCGTGCTTCGCTCAGACGGCGTTCTCTACGTGCAGGAGCCGCTCGCGCATGGGCCCGCCTTTGAGCTGCTGCGCCCCGTCAACGACGAGACTCCGGTGCGCAGAGCGGCTCAAGAGGCGCTCCAGCGGGCATCGGGGCAGCGACTCGTGGAGCTCGTCGGCCGCGACGTCGAGCTCGCCGTGCGCCATCGGGATTTCGACGCTCTGCGCACCCACACGATCAACGTCGATCCCGCCCGGGCGACGCCATTTGCAGAGCACCAAGCCGCTCTGCAAAGCGCATTCGAGCATCTCGGGCGTCCGCTCGAGGGTGGCGGCTACGAGTTCGACCAGTGGTTTCGCGTCAACCTGTTCGCCGTGGCGATCCAGGCCGGCCGTATATAACTTGCGCTCCCCAACCACTACAAGGAGACGCAACAGCTATGGGAGTACTCGACGGCAAGGCGGCGATCGTCACGGGCTCGGCGCGAGGGATCGGACGCGCGACCGCGGAGCTGCTCGTCTCACAGGGCGCGCAGGTTCTCATCAACGACCTCGACGGCGACGTCGCCGAGCAGGCGTCCGGGGAGATCGCGGGCGAGACGGCGGTGTTCGCCGGCGACCTGACCAAGCCGGGCGTCCCGACCAGCTCGTGCAGAAGGCGGTCGACTCCTTCGGTCAGATCGACATCATCGTCAACAACGCCGGCTACACGCTCGACGCGCCCATCCACAAGATGACCGACGAGCACTTCCAGGCGATGCTCGACATCCACACGGTGGTGCCCTTCCGCGTGCTGCGCGCCGCCGCGCCACACCTGCGCGAGCCGGCCAAGAAGGAGCGCGAGGAAGGCCGCGAGGTGTTCCGCAAGATCGTCAACGTGTCCTCCACCTCGGGCACCTTCGGCAACGCCGGCCAGGCCAACTACTCCGCCGGCAAGGCCGGTGTCGTGGGCCTCACGAAAACGCTGGCCAAGGAGTGGGGGCAGTTCAAAATCAACGTCAACGCCGTCGCCTTCGGCTTCATCGACACGCGCCTGACGCAGGCCAAGGTCGATGAGAACAAGATGGAGAAGGACGGCGAGAGCATCCAGCTCGGCATCCCCGAGCAGATGCGCCAGATGGCATCGATGATGATCCCGCTCGGTCGCCCGGCCACGCCGGAGGAGGCCGCGGGAGGGGTCTTCTTCCTGTGCTCACCCTGGTCCAACTACGTCCATGGGCAGACCCTGCACATCACCGGCGGCATGTTCGGGGGGATGACGGGCTGAGCCAGCCGCGAGCTCCAGGTGTGACTCACGGGGGATCTTCACCTGCGGGACTCGTGTCCGTGGCGAGATAGGAGTAGGAGCCTGGATTTGGTTCGCTCACCATGCCCGAGCAGCCTTTGCGCAGGTTCTCGCAGTCCCACACCTCGCCGTTGGCCAGGTGGATATCCAGGCGTGAGAGGTAGTAGAAGGAGAACGCGTTGCCGTCGTGGTTGGGGTCCACCGCGGCCTCGACGGGGTCTTCGCGCCAGCGGTTGGTGAGCAGTCGCTTGTCGGCGGAGGCTTGGTGCTTGAGGTACTTGTCGAACCACGCGCTCGTGTACCAGGCGACCTCATCCGCTCCCCGCAGCGAGGCTCCGAAGGCCTGGTTGGGGATGAAGCTGAAGTCCAGATGCGAGCCGCCGCGGATGATGATCTCTCCGCTGTCCACCCCTGCGGCGGTGTAGGCGAGCGACTCCTTGGACTTTCCCAGGGGATTCGGCAGTTCGGTCATCGGCGCGGGCGGCAGTCCGTAGTCAGCGGACATGCCGAGACCCGGCTTTGTGATCGGCACCACCGTGCGGTCAGCCGGATCCGCGGGACAGGGCTTCTCGCCGATCGTCATGCTGGCCCCGCCGGCCCCGCCGGGGACTTCCGCGCCTTCTGGAGCGGGCGGCCCGAGGTTGTCCCAGGCCACGACGGCCTTCACGCGCGGGTCCCATTGGGCGATGTAGGACACGCCCACCGCACCGTAGGAGTGACCGGCCAGCCCGATCTCTGAGGAGTTCAGTTCACGCCAGAAGGGGTTGTAGGCCGCGTCGAAACCCTGCTTGACGCGTTCGTTCTGCTTGGCGGCGTGACTGGTCCCGGTTTCGCAGCTCGGCACGGGCTCATACGGGTGTTCGGGCGTGGACAGGAAGAAGTCGAGCGCGTCCTCGGTGCCGTCATAGAAGGGCGGCCATCCGTCTGCGCGGGGAAACCTTCGTCTTCGTCCGGTGCCTGGCCGAAGGTGTCGCTTTGACCCTGGCCCTGGGCGTCGAAGGTCATCACGATGTAGCCGTCCTTGGCGAGGGCCTGGGCGGCGTACCAGTACATCTGTTCATCGGCCTGGACCGAGCCCGGGGTGATGACGACCCCCGGACGCCTGCCTCTGCCCGCGGTCTCCCACACGCGAGCGGAGATCGTCGCGCCGCCGCGGCTCGTGAAGAGCACCTTGCGCACGAGGCCGGAGCCGTCCTTTTCCCAGTTGTACAGGCGGACGTCGCCGGCGCAGCCGTTCTCCCCGGCAAAGCAGAGGTCGTCCGAGAACAGGCGAGCAGGATCCTCGGCCTGCTCCTCGGTTGCTTCCAGGCTGTTGCTCAGGCCCTGCTCGGCGAGCTCCGCCTGGTATTCCGGCGTGTCGTAGATTGTCTGGCGCTGCTCGATGATCGAGAAGTTCTCCGCCTGGAGCAGCGGTTCGAACGTCTGCGGCGGTTCTTCGTATTCGGTCGCGTAGGAGGCGACCGGCAGCGCGAGCAGGGCGATGAGTGTGCCGGTGATGATTGGAGCGACGCACGCCGTCGCTATTCGAATACGCACGCCCGATCTCCTTTGTGGTGTTCTCTGGCCATGGACGCCGCAGACGGAACGCGCTCAGGTCGCCGGCAGCGAGACGGTGACGTTGGATACTTCGATGTCAAAGACGCCGTTGCTGGCTCGGTAGTAGGGCGCGTCGCGGCCCAGGAGCTGGAGCTTCACGGTGTCGCCGGCGGCGAATTCATAGCCGTTGCCGTGCAGTTGGAAGGTGACGGTGCCCGTCTGGTTTTCGCTCAGCCGGTAGACGCCTCGGCTGACCAGCCGCTGTTCGCCGTTGGGAAGGACGTCCCATAGCCGCGAGTCGATCTCACCGAACGGTCCAAGCGTCTTGACGGTGGCCGTCACGGTGGGCATTCCCATCAGGGTGAAGCCCTTGCTGACCGTCGTGTAATTGGCGGTGTCGGGCTCGGTTTCAGCTTTCACCGTCGTGCAATCGCCGGCGCTTTCGGGCTCCTCCCCGAGGAGGATCGGGTCGAACTCAGCCGCGATCACCGGGTTGCCGCCAGCGGATGTGAAGCTCTGCGCTGCCGAGGAGCCGAAGGTGACGGTGTGAGGGTGGAGCTTTGACCACTCGCTGGCGGTGAACGGACCGCCGCCTGGCGCGGCCACAGGGCAGGTTTGCGTGTACGCGGTCACGCCGCCCGAGGCTGGTGCGCTACCGGTGTGCTGGAGCTGTGCTTCGAAGAACTTTGCGCCCTCTTCGTTGAACGCGTGGTCGGTGTTTTCCTTGTTCGAGGCAGGGCCGTGCCCCAGATCGCCCACCATCAACGCCACATAGCCCTTCTGGGCGCGGACGGCGTTGTACACGCGGAGCGACTGTTCGGGCGGGAACAGGTCGTCGGTCCAGCCGCTCTCGAGCAGCATCGGCGCGGGTTTGCCCGGTAGTCCGTAGCCCTGGTGGTAGGTGTACAGCTGGTTGGCGATCGCCTGCGTTTCGAGCCCATAGGGCTCACCGGCGTTGGTCAGCGCATACCACTCCGTGAGGTCCGCTTCCGGGTCGAGGGCCGGGGGTGCGATGTAGCCCTCAGCCTGGCCGAGGCCGTACAGGCCGGTGATGTAGCTCTGGATCTCGACGCCGATCGGTTCGCGACTCTGCTCCGGTGAGGCGATTTCGCTATCCAGGAAGCGCCCGTTGGGAAGCAGCGCATCCACAAGGTCAGACCACGGCCAGCGCGGGAACGCCGCGGTGATTTCCAATTTCACCCCTTTGGGGCTCGTCCACGGGGCGAATTCGCCGTCGGGCAACCGAATCTGGTTCTTGAGGTAGGCGAGCTCGATGCTCTGGCCGCCGCCGTAGGAGATTCCGGTGACACCCAGCGCGTTGGGTTTGGCGATCCGTTCGTCGACCAGCAGTCCGAGCAGGTACTGCGTGTCGCGCGCCTCATATCGCTGGTCGGCCAGCCGCAGCCAGCCTTCGCTGCAGCCCGCGGCCTCTCTGGATTCAAGCGTGCCGCAGGAGTTACCCCAGCCGCGCGCGGAGTAGTTGACGACCGCGTAGCCGTGCTGGGCGTAGTAGATGTTGTTGTAGTCGTAGGTCTCGTTGCCATCGCCCTGAGGCGTGCTCGACTCAAATGAGGTCTTGCTTCCCTCCCAGCCGTGCAGCATCACGATCGTGGGGAACGGACCCTTACCGTTGGGCGGGAGGGTCACGTCGACGTCGAGCGGCACTCCATCGAACGACGGCACCCGCTGTGCGAGCGTTTCGCTCGGACAGAAGCGCACGCCGTCCTGCGCTTTACATGCGTGACCGAAGGGCGCGAGTTCGGCCGAAGCGAAGCTCGGAGAAGCGAGCATGCCAGCGGCTACCGCCAGTGTCCCCACAAGAATCTGCCCCGCGCCTGTCACCCTCACCACAGGCCTCCCTACCCGCATCGAAGGGATCTCTAACCGGTCCTGCGCGTTACCGGCTCATGGTGCTGCTTGATTACACTCACTGCCGGCAATTTCCGGGCACTTCGAAAAGGAGGAGAGCATGTACGCAGTCATCATCACCGTCAAGTTCAACGACCGGCCCGCCGCTGTGGCGGAGCTCGAGGGGCTCGTGCCGCAGGTCGCCGGCATGCCGGGGTTCCAAGCCGGCTATTGGATATCGCTGTCGCAGGACAAGGGCACCTCGCTGATGGTGTTCGACAGCGAGGACTCGGCGCGGGCGATCCTGACGATGGCCGAGAACGCACCTCCTACGGCGGTTACCAGCGAGAGCATCGAGGTCGGCGAGGTGATGGCCAGCGCGTAGCCCCGAGCGACGCCCGGTTGAGGCGTAAGACTGAACGGGGTGCTGACCGCCTTCGGTGTCGTCGTACTGACGTTCATGATGCTGATGTACGCGCTCGAGCGCCGCGGGCCGCGTTTCATACTGGCGTTCGCCGTCGGATGCGCCCTGTCCAGCGTGTACGGGTTCCTGGCCGGCACCTGGCCGTTCGGGGTCGTGGAGGCGATATGGGCGGTGATCGCCCTGCGCCGCTACAGCGAGCAGAGCTGATCGAGGGTCACAGCGAGCTACCGACGACGTGCCATCCTCTCCGCATGGATTCAGATCGCGGAGCCGCGCCAGCCGAGTTGCCTCTCGCGTGCACCCTGGGCCCCGACGACGGGGTAGCACGATTGCGCCGCTGGCAACGCCTGGCAGAAAAATCTCCGCCCCGAGCTCAACGGAGCGGCAATAGGCTCGAAGTCCGCTGGCAGCTTCGGTCGGGCGTCAGGGACGAGCTCGAAGCTCTCACCGCTGCCGAGCGCCAGTGCTGCTCGTTCGCGTCCTGGCACCTGAGCTCGGATGGCGCCGATATGGTCTTGCACGTAACCGCCGACGAGAGCAGGCCCAGCGACGTGGCACCCATTGCTCGCCTCTTTGGAGCCGCCTGACGGCGCGCAGCCGCTCGCACGCGCTTTCGCAGCTGATCCGGTCAATCGCTGCCGAACGTCCTTACCGACGCATCGTCGTGTGCAGCCAAGTCGGCCAGATGACGCGCGGCGGCCACGTTCGCTTCAACGGCCGGGAAGGTCGCGGACTCCGTGCGCGACTCGGAAGCTGCCGGGCTCGTACCAAGAATCTTGGCCTTCGCGGCAGCGAACTCGTCATCATTGAGAACACCGCGCACGTGCAGGTCCGCGATTCGTTCAAGCTCACCGGACGTACCATTGCCGGCCGCGACGATCGGCGCAGCCATGTGCGCCGTTTGTGGTTTCGCCCGTCGGGCCGTTTGTGGTTTCGCCCGTCGGGTTGCCGGGGCGGTCGCCCGTCCGGCCGCTCGCGGTTTCGCCCGTCTGGTTGCCTGCGGCTTCGCCCGTCGGGCTGGTTGAGCTTTCGCCCGAGTGACCTTCGTCTGTTTCTGTGGGCGTGCCCGTCGAGCGTTGGCTTTAGCCGTGCGCTTCTTCTTCGAGTCGTCCTTGAACACTCGGCCTGACAGGCCGAAGGTCGCGACGGAGAGCGCTTTTCGTATGAATCCCATTCCCAAAGGCCTCCCAAAAAGGAAAGATTGCGGTCAACCTTCGTATCACGCTTGCGGCGCATGACGGCACACGGCCGAGTCGGCGTCTACGCACGATCCCGGAAAATGGGGAAAATAATCCGGGGGAGTGACCAGGACTGGGGCCTCCCACTTCGTCAGTGGGCGCCAATCCGTCGAGCACGCCAGCGCCCGCATCTCGCGCGGCTTCATCTCGGCGCCCCGTTGATCCCAGGGCTCGCGATCGCTCCCGCCTGGATGCCCGTCGGTTCGAGTATGCGCCGGTAGGTGCCGTTTGCGATCAGTATCTTGAGCGCCGACAGCAGTGGAGCCGCCAAGCCGCTGTTCTTCGCGGTCGCGAACCCGTAGGGGGCGATCCCGTACGTGCCGACCACTTCAACCGGGTTTTCCTGTGAGAGCGTTGCTTGGTAGTAGGCGAATGGCGAGTCGGCCATTGCCACCTGAGCGCGGCGGTCAGCGACTGCTGCGCCGGCTTCGCTCTGGGTGGCGTAGGCGAGTACGGAGACAGGCTTCTTACCCGCCTTCGTGCAGCGGCTGCTCTGCGCGGTCGCGTCTTCCTGCTGGGTCGTGCCCCTGCTGACTGCCACCACGTGCCCACAGAGCCCAGCGAGGTTTTCGACATCGGTGTAGACGTGGGCGCTCGCGTAGAACGATGTTCCGGCGGTGTAGTAGTCGACAAAGTCGACCGTCTGCTCGCGCTTCTTGGTGTCGGTGAAGGACGAGGCTCCAACGTCGTAGTCGCCGGCTGCAACGCTCGCGAGGATCTCGTCGAACGGCTCATGGACGAACTTCACCTTCAGACCCATCAACGCGCCTACGGCCCGCATCAGTTCGGGGTCCATACCGCTCAGGGCGTGGTCTTCGGGGTCTATGAACTCGTTCGGGGGATATGTGGGGTCGGTGGCCACCGTCAAGGTCCCCTTGGTCTTCACGGCGGCGGGGACCTGCGCGGCGATTGACGGGCTCTCGCCGCTGGGAATCGAGGACGCGTTGCCGCACCCGGCGAGCGCCAGGAGAACGAACAGCAGCGGGCCGCCCACGCGGCGTAGGCGTCGCACTCGCCTCGTATCTCCGTGAGCACGGGGCTCGTTGACTGCTCGGACGTCAATGCGACGAGTATCCATCAATCGCCAGGCAGAACGCGACGATCGTGGCGACCAGCCACTCCTGCAGCGGCGGTGCGACGAGACATCTCATCGACTCCCACGAACCGGGATTAATCAGAGACGGCTTCGCTACCAGCGAGGGCGATGCGACGACGCCGGGAGCCTGCGATCCCTGTCTCGGGCATTGGATAGGGGTAAGCCGGTCCATGGGGCCGGTCCACCCGGTCGCCGGCGCGGGATGGCCATGTACCGGACCGCGTCCTGACGGTCACGGCGAGCCCGCCGGCGCGGCCTCGGTTGAGGCGGCGGGCGCCCTTGCGAGCAGCTCGAAGTAGAGCACCGAGGCCGCCAGGGCCGCGAGAGGCGCGGTCAGGATCTGGACGACCACGGTGACGACGATGCCGGCGCCGGTCCCGGCCGAATCGCCGATCAGCTCGATCACGTCCGCCAGCACGTTGACGCCCACCACGAGCACGAGGATCACCCCGAAGACCGGCCAGCCGTTGCCGCGGACCAGGTCGCGGCTGCGTTTGAGCGCGCCCAGTCCGGGCGGGCGCTCGAGCACGACGACCGGCGCGATGACCGACCAGAAGGTGATCAGGATGAGGCCGGGCACGATGATCGCGATGAAGCCGATGACGATGCCTATCCCCGCGACGAGGCCGACCAGGATGAGCCTGCCGAAGACCGGCGTGACGGCTCCGAGCAGCTGGGCGACGGTGGCGTCGCGGCGACCGTCCTGGACGTCTGCGACGAGCTCCACGACCATGCCCGTGAACAGCGTGACGGCGACCAGGGCGACGAGCGCAGCCAACAGCCCGAGCGCAGGCGAGGAGGAGATGAGAAGCGTTCTGAGGATTCCCGTGAACACGAACACGACGGCGGCCGCGGGCATCAGCACGGATGCCTGATCTACGTAGATCGAGAACACGCGGCGGATCACCGCGCCGACATCGAGCGAAGCGCTCATGTGCTCAGGCCGGAGCCGTGCGGCGGGTGCGGCGCTCGAGCTGGCGCTGGGCGCGAACACGCCTGAGGATCCCCTTGCGGCCGTGTTCCTCAAGCCCGGAATACAGCCGTCGTATTTCCGAGAGGACCTCGTCGGCCACCGCCTGCTGCTGCTCGCGGGTGGGATTCTCGATGCGCTCGAAGCGCAGCGCGTCGCCGTACTGGACGGTCACCTTGGGGAACTGCAGGCGCTTCCAGTTGCGCACGCGCGAGGAGCCGTAGATGGCGATCGGCACGATCGGCGCGCCGGTCTCGAGCGCCAGGCGCCCGATCCCGCGCTTGGCCTCGGTGCCGACCTGGCCGGTGCGCGAGCGGCCTCCCTCGCAGTACATCGTGATAGCGCCGCCGTTCGCGAGGATGCGCTCGGCGGTGATGAACATCTCCTCATCGCGCGCGCCGCGGCGCACGGGGAAGACGCCGCCGTGGGTGTAGAGGAACTGCATCGGCGATTTGAACAGCTGCGACTTGGCCATGAAGCGCACCTTGCGGCGGATGTAGCAGCCCATCAGGAAGTGGTCCATGAAGGAGAAGTGGTTGGGCGCGAGGATGACCGCGCCCGCGCCGGGCACCTTCTCGGTGGAGATGCTGCGTGCGCGCAGGAAGGTGTAGGCGTACAGCGAGGTGATCACCCGCGTGAGGTCATACGTCCAATCCGGCTCGCGCGTGCGCGCGCGTGTGTGGAAGCGGTCGAAGTACTCCTTCGGCCGCGGGTCCGTGTAGACCTGTTCGCGCATCGACGCCAGATCGCTCATCTGAGCGTCCTACCTCAGGAGGCGCGGAAAGTTACAAGGAAATGCGCTCATGCGCCGCTGCGCGCCTTGGCGAGGGCCTCGTTCCAGCCGTCAAGCAGGGTCGCGCGCTCGTCCTCGCCCATCGCCGGCTCAAAGCGGCGGCGCTCGCGCCAGCCGTCGCGCACATCGCTGATCGTCCAGCGGCCGATGCCCACTCCCGCCAGGTAGGCGGCCCCGAGCGCGGTCGTCTCGGTGATCTCAGGGAGCACGACGGGAACGCCGAGCACGTCGGCCTGGAACTGCATGAGCCAGCTGTTCGCGCTGGCCCCGCCGTCCACGCGCAGCTCGCTGAGGGGCTTTCCGGACGCCGCCTGCATCGCGCTCAGCGCATCGAGCGTCTGGTAGGCGATCGCCTCGAGCGTCGCGCGCGCGAGATGCTCACGGCCGGTGCCGCGGGTCAGCCCGACGATCGTCCCCCGCGCGTAGGGGTCCCAGTGCGGTGAGCCAAGGCCGGTGAGCGCAGGCACGAAGTAGACGCCCTCGTTTGACTGCAGCGAGGCCGCGAGCGCCTCGGTCTCATCGGCGCGCTCGATGATGCGCAGACCGTCGCGCAGCCACTGCACGGCGGCGCCGGTCACGAAGATCGAGGCCTCGAGCGCGTAAGAGGTCGAGCGGCCGATGCGCCAGGCGATCGTGGCCAGCAGCCCCGGCGGCGGCTCGGGCGCTGTGAAGCCGGTGTTGAGCAGCACGAAGGAGCCGGTCCCGTAGGTGTTCTTGCCCATGCCCTCGTCCGTGCAGGCCTGGCCGAACAGGGCGGCCTGCTGGTCGCCGGCGACGCCCGCCACCGCGACCGCGTGGCCGTGGAGCGCCTCCGGGCGGGTCTCACCCATGACCCCCGCACTCGCCATCACGCGCGGCAGCGAGCGCTCGGGGATATCGAGCAGGTCGAGCAGCTCTGGGTCCCAGCGGCCATGCGCGATGTCGAAGAGCATCGTGCGCGAGGCGTTTGAGACGTCGGTCACGTGCTCGCCGGTCAGCTTGAAGCAGAGCCATGAGTCAACCGTCCCGAACACCGCGCGCCCAGACAGCGCGCGCTCGCGCAGCCCCTCCACGTGCTCGAGCAGCCACTGGATCTTGGTGGCCGAGAAGTAGGGGTCGAGCACGAGCCCGGTGCGCGCGCGCACGAGCGGCTCATGCCCGGCGGCCCTCAGCTCATCACAGCGCGCCGCCGTGCGGCGGTCCTGCCAGACGATGGCGTTGTGCAGCGGCTCGCCTGTGTGCGGGTCCCACACGCAGACCGTCTCGCGCTGGTTGGTGATGCCCACGGCGATGAGCTCCCCGGGGCCCACGCCGGCGTCGGCGAGCGCCTCTCCGGCGACCGCGTGGGTCACCTCCCAGATCTCGCCGGCGTCGTGCTCGACCCAGCCGGGCTTCGGGAAGTGCTGGTGGAACTCCCTGTAGGCGCGTCCGATCGGCTCTGCGAGCTCGTCGAACACGAGGCACGTGGTGCCGGTCGTTCCCTGATCGATCGCGAGGATCACGCGGGGCCGGCCATCGCGAGCATCATCGGTGCCTGCGCGCCAGATAGGCGCGCAGCGAGTCCAGGAGCTGGCGCGCGCGATGGGCGAAGCCGGCCGGCGTGCGGCGGGTTGCGCGGTGGGACAGGTCGAGCTCGACCTCAACGACCCGCTGGCCGGCGCGGACGGCGTCGATCGTCATTCCCACCTCCATGCCGAAGCCGTGCGCGAACGGCAGCACGTCTTCAAGGGCGCCCATGCGCAGAGCACGCTGCCCGGAGATGGGAGCGCTCGTCTGAAGCCCGCAGCGCCGGCGGATGGCCCACCGCGCGAAGCTGCGCGCGAGCCCGAAGCCCCCGCCGAGGCGCCTTGAGAACGCCGCCACCGCCACGTCGGCATCTCCGCGGACGATCGCCTCGCCCAGCGCCCGCAGCTCTCGGGCGGAGTCGCCCAGGTCCGCGTCGCAGAAGACGAACAGCGCCTCGCGCTGCTCGCCGGCGGAGTCGGCGCGAGCATGGCTCAGGGCGGTCCGGGCCGCCGTCGTGGCGGCGGCGCCCTTGCCGATCATCCGCTCGCTTCGCACGACCCGCGCGCCCGCCAAAAGCGCCCTCTCAGGAGTGGCGTCCCTGGAGCCGTCATCGGCGAGGAACACGGGTGCGCCGGGAAAGGCCTCCTCGAGCGCGGCCAGCGTCGCCGCGACGCGCTCGGCCTCATTGTGGGCGGTGACGATTACGTAGGTGTCCGCTGCCATGGCCGTCGGCACTGCAGGCTATTGTCCAGAGCCGTCACTGGCGAATCGCGCTCAGGAGGTTTCACGTGGCTGAGGTAGAGGCACACATCACCGGCACGGTATGGAAAATCGAGTGCGCCGTCGGCGACACGATCGAGGAGGGCGACACGGTCGCGATCCTCGAGTCGATGAAGATGGAGATGCCGGTCGAGGCCGAGGACTCAGGGACGGTCGCCGAGATCCGCTGCGAGGAGGGCCAGGCCGTCAACGAGGGCGACACGCTCGTCGTGCTCGAGTAGCAGGCCGCACGCCTTCATAGCTGCAACGTGGCCACCATCGGGTACGGGGCAAGCCCCGCTCGACTAGCCTTCCCGGGGTGTCCAGCGCGCCCGCACGCGAGCTTGCCGACGGCAAGCTCCTCATCGATCAGCCGTCCGACGGCGTCGTGCGCCTGACGATCTCCAACCCGGCCAAGCGAAACGCCCTCGATCACCCCATCCTCGACGCGATCACGGCGACGCTGAGCGAGCTGGCGACCTGGGATGAGGACGATCCGCAGGGCCCATGGGACCCGGCGGTGAGCGGGGAGCTCGGCGCGCGCTGCATCATCATCACCGGCGCGCACGGGATGTTCTCCGCGGGCTATGACATCGGGGAGATCCCCGAGGAGGAGTTCGAGGAGCGCGCGGAGCGACTCGTGGCGCACCCCTTCAGCGAGGCCATCGACGCGCTTGCGGCCTTCCCCTACCCCACCCTGGCGGTGCTGTCGGGGCACACGATCGGCGGCGGTCTCGAGCTGGCGCTGGCCTGCGATCTGCGGGTGGCCGGCGAGGCCGTGATGCTGGGCATGCCGCCGGCCAAGCTGGGGCTCGTCTACTCCCACACCGGCCTGCGCCGCTTCCTCGACGCGATCGGGGCGGCGCGCACGCGCGAGCTGTTCCTGCTGGGCCGCTACATCGACACGACGACGGCGCTCTCCTGGGGCCTCGTCAACCGCGTGGCCCCGGCCGAGGAGCTCGACGGTGTGGCGCTCGAGCTGGCGGTCGAGCTGGCCGGCAACGCGCCGCTCGCGCAGACCGGCAACAAGCGCGTGATCGAAGCGCTGCTCGACGCCGAGGGCGAACTGGCCGAGGAGGTCGAGGAGGAGCTGATCGAGCTGCGCCGCGCGTCCTTCGCATCGCTTGACATGCGCGAGGGGATGCGCGCCTTCGCCGAGAAACGTCCACCCCGCTGGCGCGGGGAATAGCCGTCCGCCGGGCCGTCCGTACGCGTGTGCGGCTCATGCCGCCGCTGATCACCCGCGAGGAGGCGCTCGCAACTGGGAGAGATCGAGGACCACGCGCGGATCGAAGCGCTGGTCGAGCGCGCCTGGGAGGCGCGCGTGGAGCGGTTCGGCGACTCCACCGACATGTGCTCGCTGGTCAACGCCAAGTCCGGCGGCTGCGCCGAGGACTGCGGCTTCTGCGCGCAGTCGCGCTTCGCCGAGGCCGAGACGCCGATGCACGCGATGATGGAGCCCGAGCAGGTGCTCGAGCACGCGCGCGCCGCCGAAGCAGCGGGCGCGCACCGCTTCTGCATGGTCACCCAGGGCCAGGGGCTGTCAAAGCGCGACTTCGAGAAGTACCTCGAAGGCGTGCGGCTGGTGAGCCGAGCACACCAACCTCAAGCGCTGCGCCTCGATCGGGCACATGTCCGCCGCCCGCGCGGCGGCGCTCAAGGAGGCGGGCATCCAGCGCGTCCACCACAACGTCGAGACGGCCTCGAGCTACTACGACGAGGTCTCAACGACGGTGCGCTACGAGGGACGCCTGCGCACGATCCAGGCGGTGCGCGAGGCGGGTCTCGAGACCTGCGTCGGCGGCATCCTGAACCTCGGCGAGACGCGCGAGCAGCGCGTCGAGATGGCCTTCGAGCTGGCCGCGATCGACCCGACGAGCGTCCCCATCAACCTGCTCAACCCGCGGCCCGGCACGAAGTTCGGCGACCGCGAGCTGATCGACCCGTGGGAGGCCGTCAAGTGGATCGCGATCTTCCGCCTGATCCTGCCCGAGGCGCTGTTCCGGCTGTGCGGCGGGCGCGTCGAGAACCTCGGCGAGCTGCAGCCGCTCGCCGTCAGGGCGGGCCTGAACGGCGTGATGATGGGCAACTTCCTGACGACCCTCGGCGCCGAGCCCGAGGAGGACCGCGCGATGTTCACAGAGCACGGGCTGAACGTCGCCCGCCAGCCCGACAACGGCGCCAACCCGCGCCCGGACAACCGCTCGGGCTGGCTCGCCGGCGAGACGCCCGACGTCGTCGAGGAGCTGCTCGAGGGCCCGCAGGGGGCGCCCGGCGCCGAGGCGGCCACGTCCGCCGGCGGCGATGAGACCGGCGCAGATGGCCCGGCGGATCTGAACGTGCGCCTGTGGGACCCCTCCACGCAGCTTCGCTACCGCGCCAAGCGCGCGGTTCCACCGCGCCCGGACGGAGCGCCCAACGCGGGAACCTGACCCGGTGACGGCCGGCTGGGGAGACTGACGAAGCCAGGGAGGGCTCGGATGAGCGAGCATCGAAGCAGCGACTCAAGGAGCTGGAGCGGCTGGGCCTCGACCGCCGGCTGCGGCTGGTCAGCGGGCCGCAGGGGCCGACCGTGCTGCTCGACGGCAGGCCTGTCTTGCTGCTGTGCTCGAACAACTACCTCGGGCTCGCCGACCATCCGCGCGTGCGCGAGGCGGCGGCCGATGCGGCGATGCGCTGGGGCGTCGGCGCGGGCGCCTCGCGGCTGGTGTCCGGCACGATGACGATCCACCGCCGCCTCGAGGAGCGCCTGGCGGCGTTCGAGCGCAGCGAGGCGTGCCTCTGTTCGGCTCCGGCTATCTGGCGAACGTCGGCGTGATCGGCGCGCTCGCGGGCCGCGGCGACACGATCTTCTCCGACGAGCTGAACCACGCCTCGATCATCGACGGCTGCCGCCTCTCGCGTGCCGAGGTGGTCGTCTACCGCCACGCGCGACGTCGAGCACCTCGAGTGGAGCCTTCAGCCGCCACGGCAACCGCCGGGACGGTCGCGGCGGGCGGCTGATCGTCACCGACTCGGTGTTCTCGATGGACGGCGACGTCGCGCCGCTCGACGGAGATCGTCGAGCTGGCGAACGCCTACGGCGCGCGCACGGTCGTCGATGAGGCGCACGCCACCGGCGCGCTCGGCCCGGACGGGCGCGGGGCGATCGCCGAGGCGGGGCTGGAGGGCGAGGTCGATGTGGTCGTCGGCACGCTCGGCAAGGCGCTCGGCTCCTACGGCGCCTACGTGTGCGCGAGACGCGGAGACGGTCCGCTACCTGATCAACACGGCCCGCCCGCTGATCTTCTCGACCGCGCCGCCGCCGCCGGCGGTCGCCGGGGCGCTCGCGGCGCTCGAGCTCCTGCGCGAGCGCCCGCACCGCGTCGAGCGGCTGCGCTCGAACGCGCGGGCGCTGCGCCGCGCGCTCGCCGCGCGAGGGCTTCGCGGTCGCGGAGGACGGAGATGCACATCGTCCCTCTGATCGTCGGCGAGGAGCGCGCGGCGACGGGCCTCTGCCAGGGGGCGATCGAGCGCGGCGTGTTCGCCCAGGCGATCCGCCCGCCGACGGTGCGCGGCCGGAACCTCGCGGCTGCGCCTGACGGCGATGGCCTCGCACACGGCGGCGGAGCTGCGCATGGCGGCGCGCGTGCTCGGCGACGCCGCCCGCGCGATCGGGCCTTGACCCGGAAGCGATCGGCCAGCCCGTGAGCGAGCGCGTGTTGCGGACGCCGAGCCGTCGTTCGCCGGCTCTGAGCTGTCCGTCGAGGAGCCAGAGCCCTTCATCGGAGACGTCGAACCCTCGACCGCAGAGCTCGAGGAGGAGGTCGCGAGCGCCGCGCGCAGCGTCGGGCGCGAACGCCTCGCGGCGGCCGTGCGCTCGCGGCTCGCCCGGCCCGTTCGACGCCGAGCGCCCGGACGGCGCGGTCGAGGATGAGATGCCCGCGCCACGCGGATGAGATGCCGGCCGCGAGCGCCGCGGCGAGCGCGCCGTTCGACTTCGAGCGCGAGACCGCCGCCGTGCCCCGCGCGGCCTAGCAGCACCCGCGGCTCGGGCGTGCGAGGCCTGTTTATAACCGGGCACCGATACGGGCGTCGGCAAGACGATTCTGAGCGCCGCGCTGCTGGCCGCGATGGCCGCGGAGGGAGAGCGCGGTGCGGGCATACAAGCCCGTGCTGACGGGCCTCGAGGACCACGCGGAAATCGCCGCACGCGGCGATTGGCCGGCCGATCACGAGCTGCTCGCGGCGACCGCCGGCATGGGCCCCGAGGAGGTCGCGCCGCTGCGCTACGGACCCGCCGTCTCCCCCCACCTGGCCGCGCAGCTGGCGGGCGAGCGAATCGACCCCGTGCGGCTGCTCGCCGCGGCGCGCGGCGACACGAGCGGCGCCGGCGGCAGCACGCTGATCGTCGAGGGCGTCGGCGGGCTGCTCGACGCCGCTGGCCGACGACTACACGGTGTGCGATCTGGCTGCCGCGCTCGGGCTGGCCGTGCTGATCGCCGCGCGGCCCGGGCCTCGGCACGATCAACCACACGCTGCTCACGCTGCGGGCCGCCCGCGCGGCCGGCCTTGAGGTGCGCGCGGTGGTGCTCACGCCGTGGCCCTCCAGCCCGACCACGATGGAGCGCTCCAACCGCGAGACGATCGCGCGGATGGGCGAGGTGCAGGTGGTCGAGCTGGGTCGCGTGGAGGCCCCGAACCGAGAGGCGCTCGCGCGGGCAGGGGCGGAGCTTCTGGCAGAGCTCAGGCGATCCTGAGCCACAGCTCAGGCGGTCCTGAGCGGGGGAGCGACAGCACATCCACACTCGGCCGCCGCCAGCTTCAGATCCTCATCCCAGCTGACGAGCGTCCTATCGCCGCCAAGTGAAAGCGCGCTCGCGAGATGGACGGCGTCGGATCCGCGCAGTTCGAGGTCCTGGGCGAGCTCGCCCGCCCGTTGCGCGAGCAGACCGTCGATGCCGACGAGCACGAGCTCGCGCTGAAGCGACTCGAACTCCCGGAGCGCCAGAGCGTAGGCGGTGCCGTCCAGCCGCCCGGCACGACGGGCTGCGGCGAGCGCCGCGCGGCCCTCCGGATAGCAGAGGATGCTCGACGCTGCCCGCAGGGGCGCGCTCCACAGCGCTGCCACGAGCTCAGAGCCGGGCTCGACCACCACAAGCTTTATGAGCGCCGGGGTGTCGAAGTAGAGGATCAGCGGCGCTGCTCGGTGACGAGGTCGGAGACCGGGCCACGCGGGCTGACATGTGCAAAGCGTGAGCTGCGCACACGCGTCGGCAGCGTGATGAGGCCTCGCTTGACCAGGTCCTCGAGCGGATCCATGCCATCGACGGCGGACAGCCGCGCGATCGGCCGCCCGCGGCGCGTGATCATGACCTGGGCGCCGCGCTCGACGCGCTCGAGATGCTCGCTCAGGCGATCGTGAAGGTCACGAACACCCACCTCGTAGGTCTCGCTATGTAGCGTCATGGATGTGACTCTAGCAGCTACATGGGCCGGGCAGGGCTCAGAGAGTGGCGCGGATCCGGCCGGCCTGCTCGCCGACCACTCCCGTGCGCGCTGCGTCCACCACGGCCGCGCTGACCGTCGCGAGGTCATCGTCATCCAGGACATACGGCGGCATCGTGTAGATGAGGTCGCGAAACGGACGCAGCCACACACCGCGCCGCACCGCGGCCGCCGTGGCGGCCGCCATATCGACATGCCGATCGAGCTGCACGACGCCGATCGCTCCGAGCACGCGCACGTCGATGACGCCCGGCAGCCCGCGGGCCGGCGCGAGTCCCTCGCGCAGCCCGCGTTCGATCCGATCGACGCGCTCGCGCCAACCGGCGTCGGCCCCGGCGCCTGCCTCGCCACCGTCGAGCAGCTCGAGCGAGGCCAGCGCCACCGAGCAGGCCAGGGGGTTGGCCATGAACGTGGGCCCGTGCATCAGCCCGCCGCCCTCGCCGGAGGAGACCGCATCGGAGACCGCGCGCGTGCACATCGTGGCGGCGAGGGTCATGTAGCCGCCCGTGAGAGCCTTGCCCACGCACATCACATCAGGAGCGACCGTGGCGTGTTCGCATGCGAACAGCGCGCCCGTGCGCCCGAAGCCGGTCGCGATCTCATCGAGCACCAGCAACAGCCCATGCTCGTCGCACAGCCTGCGCAGGAGCGCCACGCACTCGGGGGAGTAGAAGCGCATGCCGCCGGCTCCCTGAACGACGGGCTCGACGATGATCGCCGCAAGCTCATCGCTGTGGCGGGCGACGAGGCCGGCGACGTGCTCGGCCCAGCGCTCGTCGAGACCCGCGTCGAAGCCGCCGGGCGGGCGCTCGGCGAAGAGGTGCTCGGCCAGCACGCCGCTGAACAGCTCGTGCATCCCGCCGACCGGGTCGCACAGCGCCATCGTGCCGAATGTGTCCCCGTGGTAGCCGCCGCTGACCGTCAACAGCCGCGTGCGCCCGGTCCGCCCTCGCGCGCGCTGGAACTGCAGGCACATCTTGATGGCGACCTCCACCGACACCGATCCGGAGTCGGCGAAGAAGATCGCCTCGAGCCCATCCGGGGCCATCGCCAGCAGGCGCTCGGCCAGTCGCACCGCAGGCTCGTGCGTGAGGCCGCCGAACATCACGTGCGCCATCCGCCGCAGCTGCTCGCGCGCCGCGCGATCCAGCTCGGGGTGGCGATAGCCGTGGATGGCACACCACCACGAGGACATGCCGTCGATCAGCTCGCGCCCGTCGGCGAGCCTCAGGCGCACTCCCTCCGCCGAGACGACCGGCAGTGAGGGCAGCGCCGCGGGCAGCGCGCCGTAGGGATGCCACACGCGCTCGCGGTCGAGTCGCGAGCAGCTCGTGCCAGTCGCTCAGCCGGACCCTAGTCCTGGTACGGGTTGAAGTCCCGCTTGCGAGCTCCGCACACCGGGCAGAACCAGGTGTCGGGGATGTCCTCGAAGGCGGTCCCCGCCGGGATGCCCCCGTCCGGGTCGCCCTCGTCGGGATCGTAGATGTAGCCGCAGGACTCGCAGATCCAGCGCTGCAGCGTCTCGGTCTGGGTGCTCATGCCTCCAAGACTACCTGCCCGTGATGCCGGTAGGGTCAGTGCATGGGACAGGGAGGCGAGCGCGGGGGCGAGGTACGGTCGAACGCCGAGCCGGGGTCGGGCGAGGAGTACAACCCGGGCCCGGCCACCCCTCCCCGCCAGGCGGCGACCGTGATCGTGCTGCGCGGCGGCGAGCAGAAGCTCGAAGTCCTGCTGGTCAGGCGCACACCCGAGGCGCGCTTCATGGGTGGCGTGTGGGTGTTCCCCGGCGGCGCCGTCGACGACGGCGACGTACCGGGCGGATCCTCGGCGTCCGTGCCGGAGGGCGAGGTCCTGGCGGGCGCGCTGCGCACGGCCGCCGCGCGCGAGCTGCGCGAGGAGGCCGGGATAGAGCTTGCCGACAGCGCCGGCCTGGTCGAGTTCTCGCGCTGGATCACCCCGGCGCAGGTGCGCACTCGCTTCGATACCCACTTCTTCCTCGTCGCGATGCCTCCGGGACAGGAGCCGCGCGTCGATGGCGAGGAGGTCGTGGACCACGGCTGGTTCACGCCCCAGGCCGCGCTCGACGCCCACGCCACCGGCGAGATCGTGCTCGTCTTCCCGACCATCAAGCACCTCGAGCAGCTCGGCGGGTTCGCATCCGTGGAGGCCCTCCTGACACACGCGCGCGGGCGCCGTGTCCAGCCGGTCGAGCCCAGGGTCGTGCTCGAGGGCGGGGTTGCCAGCGTGCTGCTTCCCGGCGATCCCGGCTACTGAGATATCGGCGTTGTGCCGGCGTCCGGGGCCGGCGTTTGCCGATCAGGTGCCCGGGGGCTCCGCGAGCACGATGCCATAGAGCCTCCTCACTCGGAGGCCAACGACGAGCCGTCCGGCGTCGATCATCTGCTGGAAGAACGCCGTCTCGTCCTGCTCGCCGTAGAAGGCCGAATGCACTTCCAGGAGCTCCAGGCAGGCTTCGTCACCGGGCGTGCTCGCGACCTCGGAGCTCTGCGCATCACACTCGGCAACGGCGTAGGCGAAGAAGTGCGATCCCGCCACGTGCAGCGCGGCACGGGGGTCGCGACGCAGAATCCGGGCTTTCACGCGATCTGCCGTGGTGGACACCCGCGCGGTCCGCGCCTGCGCATCCCAGACGTAAAACACGTTGGTCAGATGTGGATAACCCGCGCCTGTAACAGCCGCGAGAATCCCCTCCTGGCTGCTCGCGACCAGGTCCAGAAGCTGCTGTTCATCGGTGGGCATCAGTTCTGCTCCTCGGGGCCGCGGGCCGGAATCACGATAGAGCGTCGTTGATCGCGCGTTCAGCAGCCCATCTGAGACACCGCTCGCCGGCTGTAGGATCACGGTCCATGCTTGTCCGCCTGGGCATCCGCGCCGGTACCTCGCTCGCAGGCATTGCAGTCGGACTCGTGCTCTCAAGCGCCGTGCTCGACAAATTCTCGCTCAACGCGACGGCCGTCATCGAGGCGACTCTCGTGTTCTGGGTCATCCACCTGGCCGTTGGATTCGTGGCTCTGAAAGTGCTCGTCCGCGAGCCTTCCCTGGCGCTGGCGGGATTGCTTGCCCTCGCGGCCACGGTCGTCTCGCTGATCATCGTCAACGCCATCGTGAGTGGGCTGTACATCAGCAGCCTTCAGACCTATGTCCTTGCGACTGCGATCGTGTGGCTGGCGACGGCCATCAGCGATACGATCGGGAGACGAATGGTTCGAGCGCGGCGCGCCGAGCGCCGAGCGCGGTGACCTGGATAGAGCCCGCTCCCGGCTGCTGATCAGCGCCGCTGCTGAGCTTCGACCACGTGGGTCACCGCGTTGATCAGCGCGAGGTGCGTGAACGCCTGCGGGTAGTTGCCGAGGTGGCGGCCGCTCGAGGCCTCGAGCTCCTCGGCGTACAGCCCCAGCGGGGAGCCGTAGGAGAGCAGCCGCTCGCACAGATGCTCGGCTTCGCGGTCCTCGCCGATCTCAGACAGCGCCGAGACCAGCCAGAAGGAGCACATCAGGAACGTGCCCTCCTCGCCCTGCAGGCCGTCGTCGGTCTCATCGGTGCGGTAGCGCAGGACGAGCCCGCCCTCGGTCAGCTCGTCGCGTATCGCTGCGACGGTCGCACGCACGCGTTCGTCCTCGGCGCCCAGGAAGCGAAACAACGGCACGAGCAGGCTTGAGGCGTCGAGCGCGTCGGCACCGTAGTGCTGGCGGAAGACGCCCCGCTTGTCCACGCCCCGCTTGAGGATGTCCGCGCGGATCTCCTCGGCGACCGCCTGCCACTTTTCGCTGTGCTCGATCCGCCCGCGGCGTTCGGCCAGCCGCGCGCCGCGGTCCATCGCAACCCAGCACATGAGCTTGGAGGAGACGTAGTGCTTCGGCTCCCCGCGCGCCTCCCACAGCCCTTGGTCGGGATGCTTCCACACCTTTTCGGCACACGTGACCTGGGCGTCGAGCACCGGCCACAACCGCTCGGGGATGTGATCGCGGTTCTTGGAGTGCAGGTAGACCGAGTCGAGAACCGCCCCGTAAACGTCGTTCTGGCGCTGGCTGTAGGCGCCGTTGCCGATGCGCACAGGACGTGCGCCCTCGTATCCCTTGAGTTTCTCGAGCGTCGACTCCTCGAGGTCCTTCTGGCCCTTGATCCCATACATGATCTGCAGCGAGCCGTCCTCGTTTCTCTCCATGTCCCCGACGTATTGGATGAAGTCGTCCGCCTCCCAGTTCAGCCCGAGGGCGTGCAGCGCCCACAGCGTGAACGACGCATCGCGCATCCAGCAGTAGCGATAGTCCCAGTTGCGCTCGCCATGGGGCGTCTCCGGCAGCGATGTGGTCGGCGCCGCCACGAGCGCGCCGGTGGGCATGAACGTGAGGCCCTTCAACACGAGCGCCGATCGCTGCAGATGAAACCGCCAGGCATGATCGGGATAGATCCCTTCGGCCAGCCAGGTGCGCCAGAAGTGGGTCGTGCGTTCGATGTTCCCTTCGGCCTGCTCGACGGTGTGAGGCCCACCGCGCTCCTCCGTCCAGGACATCGCACAGAAGCGCTTCTCGCCTTCGGTCATGGTGTGGCGCCCGTGCGTGCGATTGCCCTCGATGCCCAGGCGGATGTCGCTGAAGAGCCTCATCGCGACGGGGTCATCAGGGATGTTCTCGTCGGTCGCGTCCAGCTCGAGTGCATCCATCTCGATCACGGCATCCACCAGGCAGGCACCGTCCTCACCGCTCTGCACGATCGTCCAATGGGCGGGCGAGGAGCCGTATTCGAGCATCGGCTCGCACACGATCTCCACCTGGACTTCACCCTGCATGCATTCGATCACGCGCACGAGCAGATGGTCGGCGTCGTAGTCGGTCGGCGGTCGCGTGTGGCTCGAGCCGTGCTTGTTGTCATGCCACGGCCCGATCGTGAGCGCATCGATCACGCGCAGCCAGCCCTGCGGGGTCATCCACGTCGTCTCGATGATGTTCGTCCCCGGTATGTAGCGCCGGCCGGCAGGGACATACAGGCCATACGGGCCCACGCGCCAGCTGCCCGCTCCACGGTCGAGCAGCGCACCGAACACCGACGCCGAGTCGAAGTGGGGCACGCACATCCACTCGATCGACCCGTCCGAGGCGAGGAGCGCGCCGGTATGGCAGTCGGAGAGAAACCCGTAGTCGGCGATCGGCGGGAAGGACGATTCAACGGCCGGGCGCGCAAGCGCCGGGGTGCTCACCAGACGACGCCTTCGAACGTGGGGCGCTCGACGCCCGCGGGCAGGGCGTGCTGTTCCTCGAGCCTGTCCAGGTGGGCGGCCAGCGTGACGGTGGCGAGCGGGCGCAGGCCCTCGGGCACATCAGACCAGACCGCGTCGAGCATCTCCGGGACCGTGCGGGCACCGTCGCCGAGCGCCCCGATCAGCCGATTCTCGCGTTCCAGGCGGTGGGCGATGTATTCATCGAGCTTCGCCTCAGCCTCCCACACGGGTGGGCCATGGCCGGGGCACAGGACATCGAAGTCGTCGCGCAGGAGCAGCCGCTCGAGCGCGGCAAGATAGCCGGACATCGCGCCAGGATACGGGCTGATGAAGACGCTGCCCTCGCCCAGCACGGCGTCGCCGGTGAAGCACGCACCGCCGCCGATCAGGGCGAAATGGTCGCGCGCATGCCCCGGAGAGGGGACCGCCTGAAAGGGGCCGACGCGCAGGTCGGTCCTCGAGCCTCACGTCGGCCTCGCCGCGGCCCGCCGCAAGCGGCGCCGGGCGTGCGTCGAGCAGGGCTCTGACGGCCTCTGAGTGGTCGGCGTGATCGTGGGTCAGCACCACGCCGCCGAGCCCGCCGCGGGCGTCGACCGTCTCGAGCAGACCCTCGAGGTGCGAGTCGAGCAGGGGGCCGGGGTCGACGACCCAGGCCGGCCCGCGTCCCACCACCCAGGTGTTCGTGCCCGTCAGCGTCATCGGCCCGGGGTTGCCGGCGCGCAGGCGCACGATGTCATGGCCCCTGAGCGCTTCGGGCTGTGATTGCCCGTCGGCCGATCCGGCCGCCGCGTCGGTCCCTCCTGGCAGCGCGCTCACGTCTGCGACGTTAGCTCAACCGTGGCGATTACCGCGCCCGGCGCTGCTCGGCTGCGGCGCTCAGCGCGGCCTGCGTCGCCCCGAGCGGCCGTTCCTTGCGCCCTGTCGCGGGCCGCCGTGACCGTTTGCGGCGCCCTGGCGAGGGCCGCCGTGGCCGTTCTGAGAACCGCGGCCGTTTCTCGCGCCCTGGCGCGCAGCTCCATTGGCGCCCGCGGCATGGCTCGGCAGGCCGCCAAGCTGAAGCTCGCGATGCAGCCCGAGGTCGCCCACCATGCCGGCCAGCTCGCGTGCCTGATCGTGGGCCACGAGGGTGACGCCGACGCCGGTTGCCCCGGCGCGGCCGGTGCGCCCGACGCGGTGCACGTAGGCGTCGCGGTCGCCGGGAGCGTCGTAGTTGATGACGTGCGTGATGCTCGTCGACGTCGATGCCCGCGGGCGGCGACGTCGGTGGCGACGAGCGTGTCGACCTCGCCGCGCTCGAAGCGGGCGAGCGCGCGCTCGCGCTGGCGCTGGGACTTGTCGCCGTGCATCGCGACGGCTCGACGCGCTGGCCGCGAGGCGCTTGACCAGCCGGTCGGCGCCGCGCTTGGTGCGGACGAAGACGAGCGTCAGGCCGCGCTCGGCGCCGCTCAGCTCGGCGACCAGGCGCGTCGAGCTTGCCGCTCGTGGGAGACCGTGCGACGAAGCGGTGCTCGACGTCGCCGCGTTGCGCTCGGCCGAGTGCGCGTGCTCGTGGCGGCGCGGGTTGTCGGTGTAGGCCGCGGCGAGCTCGCCCGACCTCGCCCTCGAGCGTCGCCGAGAAGAACAGCGTCTGGCGGTCGGCGCGGGTCAGCGTTCGACGATCCGGTCGACGGCCGGGCGGAAGCCCATGTCGAGCATCCGGTCGGCCTCGTCGAGGACGAGCACGCGGACCTGGTCGAGCGAGACGTCGCGGCGCTCGATCAGGTCCTCGAGCCGGCCGGGCGTGGCGACCAGGATGTGCGCGCGTGCGGCGAGCTGCGCCTGCTTGACGAAGCCGACGCCGCCGTAGACGGCGGCGATCGACAGCGCGCGGGCGTGCGCGACGGGCGCAGCTCGTCGACGATCTGGAGGCGAGCTCGCGCGTCGGGCGCGAGGACCAGCGCCGGCGGCCGCGCGTCGGCGTCGTCAGGCGCTCGACCAGCGGCGACGCCGAAGGCGAGCGTCTTGCCCGATCCGGTCGGCGACTGGGCGAGCACGTCGTGGCCGGCGAGCGCGTCCGGGATGACCATCTCTGGACGGGGAACGGCTCCTCGATGCCGCGCGCGGCAAGCTCGCTACGACGACCTCGGACACGCCGAGATCGGCGAACGATTGCATGACTCATGTGTTGGTGCTCCTTCTGGCGACCACGTGGCCGCCGCTGCAGATGGAGATTCGACTGACCCCATCCGCGCATCTGAAGCGCCAACAAAGACAAGAACCTCGCGGGTGACGTCGCCACCCGGTAGGGCCACCGTAGCAGCGATCCCCGAAAGACCCTGGAGCTGGGCGCCCGGCTGCGGGCGCCTTTGTCAGGGCTCGGCGTCGCTGGCCATCGCACGGATCGCGAGCGCAGCGGCGATGCGCTGCAGGCCTCCCGGCGTGGAGATGTCAAGGCCGGTGAGCTCGGCCGCGCGGCGGAGCCGGTAGTCGAGCGTGTTCGGATGAATGTGAAGCGCAGCGGCCGTCTGCTTGCGGTGGAGGTCGTGCCTGACATGCTCGCGCAGGGTGAGCAGGAGCTCGGGCTTCTGCTCCAGCGGGTCAAGCAGCGAGGCGAGCGAGCTCGTCACCGGCGTGGCGCGCGTGAGCTGAAACTCGAGCAGCACGTCAGAGATGCGATACAGCCCGGGGGCGCGCTGAAAGCAGTTCACGACCTCGAGGACTTCGCGACTGAAGGCGACGGCTGTACCGACCTCGGTCGAGGACGCCTCTGAAGAGGCGCCCGTCACCGCGGCACCGCTCGCATCGGCCAGTTCGCCGACGAGCGCCTGCAGCGTTGCCCAGCGGGCCGACTCATCAGACAGGGCACGGCAGTCGAGCGGCAACAGAACGGTCGCCTCGCTTCGCTCGAGCGCGCACAGGACCGGCTCACCGGTGAAGCGCTCGAGCGCCTCGCGCAGCCGGCGGAGCTTGCGGTTGGTGGCGATCGCGCCGGCCGGCCCGGTCGTTTCCTCGTCGGGGCGGGCGCCGACGGCGAGGCTCAGCACCGCGTACTCCGCGGGAATGCGGATGCCCGCCGGGCGCCCTATGCGGTCGACCGTCTCGTGGGCGAGCAGGGCGTCGAGCAGCTGGCGTCGCTCTTCGCGCTCGACCCCGGAGATCGCCTGGCGCTCTTCGATGTAGGCGGCGACTATGGCCGCGCACGTGCGCTCCACAGCGCCGAAGAACGCGCTTGCCAGGTCGTAAGCGTCCGCGCTTGTGGGATCCCCGGCGAGCTCTCGCCAGGCGGCGTGTGCGCCCAGCTGGTAGGCGGTCAGCATCGCATCCAGCGGTATCCCCTCCTGAGCGCGGCGAGCGGCGGAGAACCTCAGGGCCGCGAGCTCCTCCGAGGTTGAGCCCCGCCCCTCGCTGAGGAGCGTTGCCAGAAGAAGCAGGTTGCCTTCGACGATCGCCGTGATCTCGCCTGAGAGCTGCTCGGCGGGCAGCAGCCCGTAGAAGGGGATCTCATCGACGAAGCGGGCGACGAGAGCCATGGCCAGCGCGGGCGCGAGCCGGCGCAGGCGATCGCCGGCGAGCGGGAATGCAAGGGGCTGCAGCTCGGACGCCACCCCTTGTGATACGTCACTAACTTCTCGCTCAAAGGCTGCGATATCTGCCAATTTACACCCCTTCTGCTGGAATCTATCATGCACACATCCCGCATCAGGCTGCTCTCGCGCCGAGATCGGAAAGCGCATCAGCGGCGAGCCGGGGCTAAGACGACAAGGAGGGGTTCGAGGTGATGCGTCCCAGGGGTGTGGTGCGGGCAGCGCTCGCGCTTTCAGCTTTCTTCGTACTGGCGATGGCCTCTGTTGCCAACGCCACGCCGGTGGAAGGGCCTTCGGGCTCGGCGTTCTACACGCCGCCATCGACTCTCACCGGCCACGCCGGTGAACTGATCTCATACCGGCCGGCGACGGTCAATCTGAACGTCACGCTTCCGAGCTACTACGCCTGGAACGTGCTCTATCAGTCGAGCAATCAGCAGGGTCAACCCGATCCGGTCACCGGCACGGTGATCGTGCCCCAGGCGCCCTGGAAAGGCTTCGGGTCGCGGCCGGTCGTGACGATCGGCATCGGCACGCAGGGCCTTGCCCACAAGTGCGCTGCCTCGCTGCAGATGGAAGCGGGCACGGAGTACGACGGCGGCGCGATCATCGCCGCGCTGAAAGCCGGCTATGCGGTCGCCATAACCGACTACCAGGGTTATACGAACGCCAACGTCCCCACCTACATCGACGGCAAGTCCGAGGGTCAGGCGGTGCTCGACATCGTGCGCGCCGCCTGGGAACTCCCGGGCGCCAACGTCAGCGCGAGCGCGCCTGTGATCGCCTGGGGCTACTCCCAGGGTGGACAGGCCGTCGGCTGGGCCGGGGAGCTGCAGCCGACATACGCGCCGAACGTGGACCTGGTGGGCGTCGCCGCCGGCGGCGTTCCCAGCAACCTGCAGGCGGTGGCGAACTTCGGCAACGGATCCGTTGCCGCCGCCTTCTCGCTGGACTCCCTGATCGGCCTCAGCGTCGCCTACCCGGGCGAATTCCCACAGGCCGCTTCGTTCTCCAATCTCACCGGCGATCTCGACGGGGCGAAACTGCTGTCGGTGTGTGCAATCCAGTCGCTGTCGGAACTGCGCGATGTCAATTTCACCGAACTCACCGCCGGCGGGAAGACCTTCGAAGAACTCAAGACGGCCAAACCGATAATCAAACAGATCCTCGAAGAACAGAAGCTCGGGACGAAACCGATCCCCGTGCCGGTCTACCACTACCACGGCCTGGAAGACGAGTTCGTTCCGGTCACCCAGGACGCCGAACTGCATCAGGCGTGGTGCTCGCTGGGCGTCAAGGACGACTTCCAGCTGTATCCGGGCGACCATCTGCTGACCGATCCGACGGCGATCCCCACCGTCATCAAGTGGGTGGAAGAACGCTTCGCGGGCAAGACGGCGCCGAGCACGTGCGGTCTGCATGCCGCCAGCGCGGCATTGCCCGCGAGCGCTCGCCTGACCCCGGAGACCGGTGATCTCATCATCCCGCTGCCGGCGTGGCATCTGAGCGGGTCGGTGACGGAGGCCAAGAGCGGCATCACGATCGAAGTCCCTGCCGGTGCGACGCTGAGCGCAGAGGGCGACGTCACGAACGAAACGCTGACGGCCCAGCTGTCGATACCGCCGCTCGATCAGACGATCAGCGTGCTCGGCATCCCGATCAAGGTCAAGGGCTCTCTAACCCCGACCGGGACGATCACAGGGACGGTGAGCCTGTCCAACACCGGCGTGCTCAGCCAGAGCGCCGAAGGCGCGGCGAACATGGTCGTCGGCTCGCTCGGCGTGGGGATCTTCACGGTCCCCGTCGGCTGCACGACGGTCAAACCGATCGCGCTGCCGCTGAGCATCACCGAGCCGGTGAACGCGCTGTCCTCCGGCAGCCTCGCGATCAGCACGAAGGTCAGCGTCCCCGAATTCGGAGGCTGCGGCCTGTTCGGCCCGATCCTGTCGGCCACGATGTCGGGGCCGAACAACCCGATCAACATAACGGCCACGCCGCCGCCGCCTATCCCCTGGTAGCGGGCGATGCCAGGCCGGCAGAAGGCCGGCTGAGTCAGCCACAGGGAGGCCGTCGTGAGACGGCCTCCCTGATGCGCTCGCCCGCCCGCCGAGTTGTGATCCGCCCCGGCGCCCGCGCGGGCGCCCGCAGTCACCGCGCGGGCAGGCTCAGGCGGTGCGAGCGGCCGATCTGCTCGGCCATCTGCTCGGCGATCCCGACCTCTGCGGCGATGCCACTCCAGCCTTCAACGACGCCTGTGACCTCGGCCAGGATGGCCTCGGCACGCCCCCGCCTGAGACCCGCCACGGCGGCGACCGCGCGCAGGTCGGCGACGCTGAAGCCGTCGCGCTTGCCGTTGATCGACATCTGATGGCTGTCGAGCCAGAGGTTGCCCGGCCTCCATGCCCACACCACGTCGTAGGCGGGGGCAAGCGAGAAGGCGCCGTCGCGGTCCATGAGGAAGGCGATGTTCTTGACGTGGTCATCCTGGTTTCGGGCGACCACGTTGAAGACCATGCGCCGGAACTGCTGTTCGGCGATCGGCGTGCCGAGGCCCAGCCGGCGGATCAGCAGCAGCACCTGCTCATAGGAGTAGGTGCCCGGCTCGTTGTAGCTGACATGGTCGAGCGCCCCGACCGTCTGCATGTGCAGCTTGCTTCCGTCCTCGGGCCGATCGAAACGGCGGGTCATGAAGTGCCTGCGTCCGTGCTCCTCCAGAAGCCGGCACTCGCTCATGTCGATGCCGGCCGCCGTGGCCATCTTCCAGTAGGCGTACTCCACCGCGCCCCAGCCCTGCGGATCGGTCAGCCCGTGGTCGCCTGAGCGCGAGACGCCGTCGAACTTCAACAGCCAGTGGTGAAAGCCCTCGCCGACCTGCACCTGGCCGGAGCGCACCTGCCCGGTGGCGTCGTTGTAGGCGATGAAGGCCTTTGCACGCGCGCCGCCGGCGGAGCTTCCAACGGCGAGGATCGCCTTCATCGCCTCCTCCTCGGGGTTCTCGCTGAGCTCGGTCACGAACTCCTCGCGTTCGGCCAGCACCTCGCTGGCAAGACGCACCAGCTGGTCGACCTGCAGGTCCGCGCCGCCTGAGACGGACGGCTCCTGCGCAGGCTGAAACTCGAGCGCACCCACGCCGCGGGTGCCGACGTAGCAGAGCCGCTGAACGACGTCGAAGCTCGACTGCTCGCGCCCCTGGGAGGCGAGCCATGCGTTGACGAGCGCCGTGCCCCAGCGATCGGGCAGGGAGTCGGCCAGCAATCCGGGCAGACCGCTGAAGGCGTCGAGCGGCAGGCCGGGGAACCTGTAGGGCTGCGTGCGCAGCGGCATCTGGACGGGCGCGACCTCGATGCCGCTGCGAGAGAACGCTGGGTCGTACTGGAACGTCGCGTAGACCGCGCCCTCGTCGATCGACACAGCGGCGATGCGCGTACCCCATAGCATCACCGCCGCGACGGTCATTTGCGCGCGTGCGGCACCCTGCCCCTTGGCCCGGGCTGTTCACCAGTTCCACTCGGCGCCTCGCCCCCTGGCCGCGGCTCGTCTCCCCACCTCCACGGCTCCTCGGCGTTCTCGGCGTCCTCGGCGTCCTCGGCGGACGGGCCGCCACGACGGCCACGGCGGCCACGGGCGCGCCGTCTGCGCTTGCGCTGCTCGCGTTCCAGCCGGGCGATCGGGCGATCGACCGACTCGGGTACCGCAGCGTCAAGTCCGGCGAGCAGTTCGAGCGCCCGCAGCAGCTTCACCATCGAGGTCATCTGAACCGACTCACCCCGCTCGGCGCGCTGCACGGTCGCCTGGCCGACCCCGGCCTCGGCGGCCAGCTCGGCCTGGGTCCAGTTGCGTTCAAGGCGCTGGCGCTCGAGCCTGCGGCCAAGCTCGGTGAGAACGGCGGCGTCTGTCAGGATCTCGTCGAGATGCATCAGTTATGATGTTTTAGAACCATATTTGTCGATAACACATCTAATCTGATGTATACATTAGCACCAGATCGACAGCTCTGGCATCAGTTATGATGCATCATCGAGGCATTTCATGATAACGCATCACTATTGATGCGTTGCGGTCGTCTTTCGCGACAGGTGCGGCGAGGGGCGCGAGGCCGATCGCCCTACTGCAGGCTGGCCATCACGTGCTTCACGACCGTGTAGTCCTCGAGCGAGTACACGCTCAGATCCTTGCCGTAGCCGGACTCCTTGAAGCCGCCGTGGGGCATCTCGGAGACGAGCGGGATGTGGTCGTTGATCCACACGCAGCCGAACCGCAGCGCCCTTGACACGCGCAGCGCGCGCCCGACGTCGCGCGTCCACACCGAGGAGGCCAGCCCGTAGCGGGTGGCGTTGGCCCAGGCGATCGCCTGCTCCTCGTCTGAGAACCGCTGCACGGTGATCACCGGCCCGAAGATCTCCTTCTGGATCATCTCGTCGTCCTGCTCGAGCCCGGCCACCACGGTCGGCTCCAGGTAGAAGCCCGGCCGGTCGGGCTCAGAGCCGCCGGTCACCACCTCCGTGTGAGCGGGCCTTCGCTCCAGAAAGCCCTCCACGCGCTCGCGCTGGCGCGCGGAGTTGACCGGCCCGAGCGTCGTCTCGGGGGCGAGCGTGTCTCCGATCACGAGACCCTGCGCCTGCCCCGCGAGGCCGGCGACGACGTCGTCATAGACCTTCCCCTCGGCCAGCACCCGCGTGGCCGCCGTGCAGTCCTGCCCGGCGTTGTAGTAGCCCGTGCCCGCGATCGTCTCAAGGGCGCTCTCGAGGCTCACGTCGTCGAAGACGACCACCGGCGCCTTTCCGCCCAGCTCCAGATGCACCCGCTTGAGGGTGTCCGCCGCCGTGCGCGCGATGTGCTTGCCCGTCTGCACCGATCCGGTGAGCGAGACCATGTCCACGTCGGGGTGGCTGATCAGCGCCTGGCCGGTCGGCTCTCCGGGGCCGGCCAGCACGTTCAGCACGCCCGCCGGCAGCACATCCGCCGCCAGCTCGGCGAGCCTCAGGGTCGTGATCGGCGTCGTCTCGGCCGGCTTTAGCACGATCGTGTTGCCCGCCGCGAGCGCCGGGCCGATCTTCCAGATCGCCATCATCAGCGGGTAGTTCCACGGTGTGATCTGCCCGATCACGCCGACCGCTTCGCGGCGCGTGAACGACGTGTAGCCCTCCAGGTACTCGCCCGCAGCCCTTCCCTCCAGAGTGCGCGCCGCGCCCGCGAAGAAGCGCAGGTTGTCGACCATCACCGGGATCTCGTCGCTCTCCACGGCCGCGAGCGGCTTGCCGGCGTTCAGCGCCTCAAGGCGGGCGATCTCCTGGCCGTGATCCTCAACCTTCTGCGCCAGCGCCAGCAGCGCCTCCGAGCGCTGGGCGGGCGTCGCCTGCGACCAGCCGCCGAACGCCCCGCGCGCCGCCCTGACAGCGCGGTCGACCTCCTCGGCGGAGGAGACGGGTGCACGCGCCAGCTCCTCGCCGGTGGCCGGGTTGAGGATCGCTTCGGTCTCGCCGTCCGCGGGAACGCGCTCACCGTCGATGAAGTTGGCAAGGACGTCTACCTGGGTCGCCATCTCGAACTCCTCCTCGGGAAGGGTGCTGGGGTCGCTTTCATTGTGCAGCCAATCGACGTCACCAAAGGGCGGGGGCGGGCTCGCCCAGCGCCTGCGCGACGGCCGGATGGGTTATCTCGCCGGCGCGGACGTTCAGCCCCAGGCGCAGGCCCCGGTTCTGTTCCAGGGCCGCGCTCACGCCGTGCTCGGCCAATGCGATCACGTATGGCAGGGTTGCGTTCGTGAGCGCGTAGGTGGAGGTGATCGGCACCGCGCCCGGCATGTTCGTCACGCAGTAGTGAGTGATCTGATCGACCTCGAACGTCGGGTGGGAGTGGGTGGTCGGGCGGGAGGTCTCAAAGCAGCCGCCCTGATCGATCGACACGTCCACCAGCACGGCGTGCTTGCGCATCAGCTTGAGCTGCTCGCGGGTCACAACGTGCGGCGCGCGGCCGCCATGCACGAGCACGGCCCCGATCACCAGATCCGCCAGCGGCAGCATCTCCTCGATCGCGAGCGTCGAGGAGTACACGGTCGAGGCGCGCCCGGCGAAGGCGACTTCGAGCTCGCGCAGCCGGTCGATCGAGCGGTCGAACACGAACACGTCGGCCTGCATCCCGATCGCGATGAAGGCCGCGTTCATGCCCACCACCCCGCCGCCGATCACGAGCACGGTGGCGGCGGCCACCCCGGGCACGCCGCCGAGCAGGATGCCGCGCCCGCCGAGCGGCTTCTCCAGCATGAAGGCCCCGGCCTGCGTTGCGATCTTTCCGGCCACCTCGCTCATCGGCGCGAGCAGCGGCAGGCGCCCCTCGTCGTCCTCGACCGTCTCATAGGCGATGCACGTGGCGCCGGACTGCTGCAGCCCCCGCGCCAGCTCGGGCTCGGCCGCCAGATGCAGGTAGGTGAAGAGCGTCTGCCCCTCGCGCAGCATCTCCACCTCGGCGGGCTGGGGCTCCTTCACCTTGAGGACCAGGTCCGCCTGCGCGAACAGCGTCTGCGCGTCGGGGACGATCTCCGCGCCCTGCGCCTGGAACTGCTGATCGGGCATCGCCGAGCCCTCGCCCGCGCCCGCCTGTATGAGCACCTCGTGGCCGCCTGCGCTCAGCTCCCTGACGCCGGCGGGCGTGATCGCCACGCGGTACTCGTCGGCCTTCACCTCGGTGGGTACCCCGATCCTCATCGCGCCAGCTCTCTGCCGCGCAGGGCCAGCCAGAACTCGATCCGATCGCGGGCGTTCGAGAAGTCGCGGCCGGTCAGCTGCTCGACGCGGCGGATGCGATAGCGCAGCGTGTGGCGGTGGCAGTAGAGGGCGTTGGCGGCCTTCTCCCAGTGTCCGTTGTGCTCGATGAACACGTCCAGCGAGCGCAACAGCTCCTCGCCGTAGTCGCCTTCGCCCTGCTCGACCGGCCCGAGCACGCCGCGGCAGTAGGAGATCAGCGCATCGTCGTCCTGCAGCGACAGCAACAGCTGGAAGGCGCCGAGGTCCGCGTAGGAGGCGACCTCGGGAGCATCTCCGTTCTGCAGGCGCACCGCCTCAAGGGCACAGCGCGCCTCGTGGAAGCTCAGACGCAGCGAGTGCGTCGGCGCCGCGCGGCTCGCGGCGGCCCGCACGCCGCCGAAGCGCGATGCGAGCTCCGCGCGAACCCTGCGAGCCAACTCGATCGGATCAAGGCCGTCCGCGTCGATGACCGCGCACAGGAGTCCCATGCGAATCGCCACGAGGCTGCCTATCCGCTCGCGCTCGAGGATCCCTTCGAGCAGCGCCGCCGCCGCGGTCGGATCAGCCAGCGAGAACGCCAGCACGGCCACCTGCTCGCCGATCCCGAACGGCCGCAGCCGGGCCTGCAGATCCTCCGGGTACAGGTGTCCGGTGAGCGCCTCGGCGAGCACGTCCCCGGCCATGTTGCGCTGCAGCATTTCGTAGCGCTCGTTGACGAGCTGCGCGAACGCGCGCTCGGTGATCGCGATGAACGGCAGCTCGTAGGGAACCTCAAACAGCGGGAACGAGCGCTTGCGCGCGGCGGCGACGAGGGCCGCCGGCAGCCGCTTGTGCTTGAACCCGGTGCCGAAGCCCAGGCCTGCGATCGCGTGGTCGGCCAGCCGGTCGATCAGCTCGCGCTGGGTCTTCGGTCCGTCGAGCTGGATGCCCGTCGTCAGAAGCAGCTCGCCGCCACGCAGCCACGGCGTCGGGTCGGGCAGCTCGGTGCTGTGCACCCAGCGCACATGTGCCTTGGCCGATTCGTGACCGCTCGCGAGCTCCAGCCCGAGCTCCTCGATCAGGCTCTCGACAGTGAGCTCCATGTCTCCACGCGCTCTGACGCCTCGCTCAGCACGGGGCGAAGGATCGCCTCGATCTCCTCGAACTGCTCCTCGCCGGCGATCAGCGGAGGCGACAGCTGCACGATCGGATCGCCACGATCGTCGGTGCGGCAGATCAACCCGCGTTTGTACAGCTCGCCCGAGAGGAAGCCGCGCAGAAGCTGCTCTGCCTCCTCGTGGCTGAACGTCTCCTTGGTCTCCTGATCCTTGACCAGCTCGATTGCCTGGAAGTAGCCGGCGCCGCGCACATCGCCGACGATCGGCAGGTCACACAGGCTCTCCAGCATCGCGCGCAGCCGATCTTCGTTCTGAAGGACGCGCTCGCACAGGCCCTCGCGTTCGATCACGTCGATGTTCGCAAGCGCCGTGGCGCACGCGATCGGGTGCCCGCCGAACGTGAAGCCGTGGTTGAAGATCGCCTTGCCGTGCAGGAACGGCTCGGCGATCTCGTCAGAGGCGATCACCGCGCCCATCGGCGCATATGCCGAGGTGATGCCCTTGGCCGTCGTGATCATGTCCGGGAGGTAGTCGTAGCGTTCGCTGCCGAACCAATACCCGAGCCGCCCCCACGAGCAGATCACCTCGTCAGAGATCAGCAGCACTCCGTGGCGATCGCAGATCTCGCGCACGCGCTGGAAATACCCATCCTGGGGCACGAAGCAGCCACCGCCGTTCTGCACCGGCTCGAGGATCACCGCGGCCACGGTCGCCGGGCCCTCGAACAGGATCGCCTCCTCGATCGAGTCCGCGGCCCACAGGGGATCGCGGTCTTCTTTCCAGCGGTAGGAGTTGGTGTTGGCCGCATGTCGGCCGCCCGGCGTCAGCGGCTCGAACGGTTCGCGCAGGGCCGGCAGGCCCGTTGCGGTGAGCGCGCCCATCGACGTTCCGTGGTAAGCGAGAAAGCGGGAGATGATCTTGTGCCGCTTGGGCTCACCCCGCGCGGCGAAGTAGGACTTGGCGAGCTTCCACGCCGACTCGACGGACTCAGAGCCGCCGGAGGTGAAGAACACCCGGTTCAAATCGCCCGGAGCGAGCGCCGCGATCCGTGTGGCCAGCTCGATCGAGCGCGGGTGCGCGTAGCTCCAGTTGGTGTAGAAGCCCAGCTCCGCGGCCTGCTTTGCGGCGGCCTCCCCGAGCTCTGCGCGGCCGTGGCCGATGTTCACGCAGTACAGCGCCGAGAGCCCGTCGAGGTAGCGCTTGCCGTGCTCGTCGTAGACGTAGCAGCCCTCGCCGCGGACGATGATCGGCACCTCCGCGTCCGCATAGGAGCCCATGCGCGTGAAGTGCATCCACAGGTGGCGCTTGGCCTGCTCTTGAAGATCACTGGACATCAAAGCCCCATTCTCCTAGCCGACTGACCCGAGACCCACTCAGGACAACGCTAGCCGCTCGAGATATGCGACTCAAGGCGTCACCTGGTCAAGATCGACTGTCCCGATTGTACGCGATGTACAAGCGGGCTGAGCCGTTTTGGGGATTGCGCCCCTTGGCGTGCGCCGCTCAAGGACGTAACTTTCGCCCGAGGAGGCGCCGGCCTCGACATAAACCCACAGAGAGGATCCCGATGGCCACCGACAGTGTCGCCGCATCCGGAGGAGCAGCGTCTTCCGGGGTCATGGACAAGGGCCTGAAAAAAGGCGCCATCGGTTACCTCTCGAACATCGTCATCGGCGTCGCCTCGACGGCGCCCGCCTACTCGCTGGCGGCGACGCTGGGGTTCATCGTCGCGGTCAAGGGCGTCGGCGTGCACGCCCCGGCGGTGCTGCTCGTGGCGTTCATTCCGATGCTGCTGGTCGCCTCGGCCTACAAATACTTCAACCGCGCCGACCCCGACGCGGGCACCACGTTCGCGTGGGTGACACGCGCGTTCGGCCCATCGACGGGCTGGCTAAACGGCTGGGCGATCTTCCTGGCGGACCTGATCGTGATGGCCTCGCTGGCGGACATCGCGGCCATCTACACCTACAAGCTGTTCGGCTTCTCTGAACTCGGCGCATCCAAAGCGGCGATCATCATCGGCGCGATCCTGTGGATCGCGATCATGACCTGGATCTGCTACCGCGGCATCGAGCTCTCGGCGCGCATCCAGCAGGTGCTGCTCGGTGCCGAGGTGTTCATCCTCGGGCTGTTCGCCGTAGTTGCCTTCGTCAAGGTGTACGGCAGCCACCCGCCGTCCGGCTCGATCAAGCCTTCGCTGTCCTGGATCAATCCGTTCGCGATGAACTTCGGCGACCTGGTCGTCGCGCTCCTGCTGGCGGTCTTCATCTACTGGGGCTGGGATTCCGGCGTCGCGGTCAACGAGGAGTCCGAGGATCCAGCCGAGGGACCGGGCAAGGCGGCCGTCATCTCGACGATCCTGCTCGTGCTGATCTACGTCGTCGTCTCGGCGGCCTCGCAGTCCTTCCACGGCGTCGGCTTCCTGTCCAACGAAGCGAACCAGGAAGACGTGCTGAACGCGCTCGGCACCGGAGTGCTCGGCGAACCCCTGGACAAGCTCCTGATCATCTCGGTGCTCACCTCGGCGTCGGCCTCCACGCAGACGACGATCCTGCCGACGGCCCGCACGACCCTGTCGATGGCGCACTGGAAAGCCGTCACGAGCCTACTCTCGCGCGTCCACAAGACCTATTTGACGCCGACCGTCTCGACGCTCGGCTTCGGCCTGCTGTCGATCATCATCACGGTCGTCCTTTTGCTGCTCTCCTCAAGCGTCCTTGCCGACTCGCTGACGGCGATCGGCTTCCCGATCTGCTTCTACTACGGGTTCACGGGAGTCGCCTGCGGCTGGTACTACCGCCACGAACTCAAAAAGAGCGCGCACAACCTGCTCCTGCTGGGAGTCGGGCCGCTCATCGGCGGCCTGATCCTGTTCGGGGTGGGCATCAAGGCGATCTTCTACTACGGACACGCCGGGAACGTCGAATCCAAGCCGATCCTCGGCATCACGCTGCCGCTGTGGATGGGCATCGGCGGCATGATCCTGGGCGCCATCATCATGGTCGCCTCGCGGCCCTTCTTCCGCGAGTACTTCTCACGCAAACCCGAAACGGCGCCGCCGGGCATCCTCGAACGGCCACCCTCGCCGGCGCTGCCGGCACCGGTCGACTTCTGACGGCGTGAGGGGGCCAATAAGCGGTGGGGGGACAATTCGGTTGACCGCGAGCTGGACGCGATTGTCGGGTCTCGGCATCCTCGCGGCGCTGTTGCTCTCGGGCGGGTTGCCGGCATCGTCGGCGGCATCGAGTGCGGCGTGGACTACCCAGCCGACCGCTGGTGCGGACGGCCGCGTCGAATCCAGCCTGACGGGCGTGTCGTGCACATCGGTCAGCTTCTGCATGGCCGTAGGAGCCGCCGAGAACCAGCCGCCTGAAGGAGGTGCGCCGAGCGAAATCGAGTCCTTCGCGGAGAGCTGGAGCGGGATGGCTTGGACGGTCACGGCCGCCTCCGACCCGGCCGTAGCGAGCCCCGCTCTGGATGCGATCTCATGCACCTCGCCGAGCTTCTGCATCGCGGTCGGCGGCACAGTGTCCTCGTCGGCCGGCGGATTCTCCGGAGGCGGGTTTCAGAGCTCAAGCCCCGGCGAGGCCCTGGTCGAGGCGTGGAACGGCACCACCTGGACCGTGCAGGCAACGCCCGCCGGGGGAGTTGCGCACACCGAGCTGTCCGGGGTGTCCTGCACCTCGAGCACCTCATGCGTTGCAGTCGGGGCGCGCGGGGCTGGGCGCTCCCGGCAATACGCGCTGGCGGAGACGTGGAACGGGACAAGCTGGAGGGAGCGCGCCGCTTCCTCGCCCGGGAAGTACGCGACCTGGCTGACGGCGATCTCCTGCGTGACGGCCAGCTGGTGCACCGCGGTCGGAGGTGTCGCCAACACGTACATCGACGGCCCCCCCGGATCGGGGATCCCGTTCGCCCAGCCGGTCGCCGAGAGCTGGAACGGGAGTCGCTGGATCACGAGCAAGCTGCCGGGAGTCCCGCTCGGGATCGCGGACGGGGGCGAGCTCGCGCACTCGGCGGGCACTGCGACCGGTGTGTCGTGCACGTCGCGGTCGTCCTGTCTCGCCTCCGGCTATTACCAGGAGACTCAAAGCGCCGCATCGCCGCAAGCGTTCGCCCGCCGGTGGAACGGCCGGAGCTGGACGAACGCGATGACCGGCCTGTCGCGGTTCGCTCGGATCGACGGCGTGTCCTGCCAGTCGAGTTCCGAGTGCTTCGCGGCCGGGATCACATGGGGAGGAGGCGAGGCCACGAGCTCGAGCAAGCCGCTTGTCGCCGACTGGAGTCATGGCCGCTGGAGCCGCGTCTCGCTCCCTCTCACGCCTGCCGCCACCGGCGTTGGTTGGCGAGGCGGACTGGTTGGCGTGTCGTGCGTGCCGTCAGCCGGCTGCACGGCCGTCGGCGAGCAGCCCAATGGCATTTTCGAGGCAACCCTCGCGCAGAGCGACCTATGAGCGGCCCGCTATGGACCTAGATCCTATTCGGACAGCCCAACGGCTTCGAGGGCCTCCTTTGGGTCGTTGAACCACCGAAAGCGGACCGCCTTGCCATCCCGAACCGTCCACACATAGCCCTGCCGCCACTGGGCCTCGATGCCGCTGGCAGACGTGCCACGCGCGGTGCCGATCACAACGACGTCCTCGCCGACGTCCACGAAGCGTTCCGGCTCGACGCGAAAGTCCGGGTAGACCTCGAGTATCTTGCGCAGCGCGCCCCGCTCGTGGCGAGTCCCGGCCTCCACGGCGTAGGACGGGTTCACGTACTCAAGCTCGGGGTCGATTAGATGGCGCGCCGACTCATCCTCGCTCCACAATCGATAGATGCTTCGAACGAGCTCGACGTTCTGCGACATCCCCTGCCCTTCCAGGCCCACGGATTCGAGTGTTCCTGATCGGCAAGAGTACGCCAACACGGGCCCAGTGCTCCCAGGCCCGTGTTGGCGTTTGGGAGTGAGCTACGGCCGCGCCTCGAGGATCAGATTGAACGGAGTCTCGGTCGCGCGGCGAACCCGCGTGAAGCCTCCTTGTTCGAGAACCTCGGCCAGGCGCGCCTCGCCCGCTTGCGCTCCCAGCGCGAGGCCAACCTCCTGGGAGAGCGACGCGGGGGTGCAGATCACGGTCGAGGCGCCGTAGAAGACGCGCCCGACCGGATTGAGGTTCTCCTCGACGCGGTCGTTCGCGAACGGCTCGACGATCATCCAGGTGCCGTCCGGCGTCGAGCGTCTCCAGAACGTGTCGCGAGGCGCCGACGGGGTCGCCCATGTCGTGCAGACAGTCGAACACGCACACCAGGTCATAGCCGTGGCCGGGGTAATCCTTTGCCGCGTCGGTCGCGAACGTGATCCGGTCATCGACGCCCGCTTCCTCGGCCGCCTCGCGCGCGCGTTCGATCGACGCTCGCGTGGTAGTCGAAACCGAAGAATTCGGAGTCGGGGAACGCCTCGCGCCATGATGATCGTCGACGCTCCGTGGCCGCAGCCGACGTCGGCGACCTTGGCACCGCGTTCGAGCTTCTCCTGCACTCCATCCAGAGCCGGAATCCACTCGCCGATCAGGTGGGCGCGGTAGCCGGGCCGGAAGAAGCGCTCGGTCCCGCGGAACAGCCGGTGGTCGTGCTCGTGCCAGCCCATGCCCTCGCCGCTGCGGAAGGCCTCGAGAATCTGATCTTCGTCGGCGTACAACGACGCGATCAAGTCGTAGACGCCCAGGATGTAGAACGGGCTGTCCTCGTCGGCGAGCGCGAGTGCGTGCTCATCGGGCAGCGTGTAGCGGTCGCTCGCGGGGTCGTAGGTGACGTAGCCACCGGCCGCCTGGTTGCCAAGCCACTCGCGAACGTAGCGCTCGGAAGCGCCAGCACGCTCCGCGACCTCCTGTGAGGTCAGTGGTCCGGCGTGGGCCATCGCTTTGTACAGGCCGAGCTTCTCGCCGATCAACATGAGCGGCGCGCTGATGATCGCCCCCATGTCGGTTACCGCCTGCCCCATAAAGGCTTCGAGCTTGGCCTGATCAATCTCTATCGCGCTCATTAGCGCCTCCCCTGTCGGCCTTGCGACGACCCGCGGAAAAGGGCCGCCGTACGTGGTATCTGAGTGGGTCGAGCGTACACCTGCGCCGCGAAGATTTGTGTGTCATTCGACACTAATGCATCATCGAACGGCCACCATCGCCGGCGCTGCCGGCACAGGTCGACTTCTGAGCAGAGGTCGAGCTGGGGGCAAAGCCAGCCGACTCAGCTGCCGCCACGCGACGGTACTGCCGTTCCCGTCGCGGTCGTCACTTCGGTGGCGGTGCCGCCGTGCGTTCCCGGCCACCAGGCAATGAACCAGCCGTTGGCCACGCTCGCCGTGACGCGCTTGCCATCGCGGAGTCTGAGGGTCACGCCGGTGACGCCTGGGCCGGTGCGGCCGACAAGCTGGGAGAACTGCTGGGAGCCTTCGTCCGGTGGGGAGGTATGGCTGGCGGAGGAGACGATGGACACGTGTCCGGCCGGCACCGGCGGCGGTGTGTGGGTGCCGAAGCTCCCACCCATCGAGCTGGACAACGGCTGACGTCCTGAGAAGCACGACAGCTCCGCAGCGCCGTGGGCAGCTTCGAACAGGATCACGGTGTATGGCCCACGCGTGTCGACGACGACCGTGCGCCAGTTGCGCGCCGTGATTGAGGGGATCGGCCAAGGCTTATCCGCACCGGAAGCCGTTTCCTGGGCGTGTCGGATGCGATCGGAGCTGGGCAGCCGCGAAACGCACGCTTCCCGGGCTCTCCGCGCCTGATCGCCGCTTGAGGCCGTGGGCGTCGCAGACCAGCCCGCGAACGCGCGTGGTGTGTCCGTGCCGAGGCCGATCAGCGAGGCCGCCACGACGGCACCCGCCACCACCACGGCCCCGCCTGCCGCGAGCGCCGGTCGCCGGAGCCCTGGGCGGGGCCGGTAATCGGCGGCGAGCAGGCGGCTGCTTGCGTCTGATGGCAGCTCTGCAGCTGTGGCCGCGAGCGCAAGCCGCAGGTCATGCTCTACCTGGGTTTCCACGGGATCGTCCTCCTCACCTTGGTGACGTGTCATCGGCCGTCGGGAGCGCTGCCGCGGGGTCGAGGGCTTCGCGCAGTCGCTGCAGTGCGCGCGAGGTGCTGCTCTTCACGGTGCCCGGCGGACAGTCGAGGATCGTCGCCACCTCGTCGGCTGGAAGATCCGCGAAGTAGCGCAGCACCAGCACGGCTCTCTGCCGGGGGGGCAGCCCCCCGAGCGCCTGCAGGAGTTCGACGTGGTCCTCCAGCGAGGCCACCGTCTCGCCTTCACCACCAAACCCGTCCGTCGGCTGGGAAGCCAGCAGCTCCGCGCGTCTCCGAGCGCGCTGACGCCCACCGTCGAGGATCAGATTGAAGAGGACCCGGCGGGCATACGCGCCCGAGTGCTCCATCGAACGCACGCGAGGCCATTTGCGGGCGAGCCGCAGCAGGCACTCCTGCACCACGTCTTCAGCTTCGCCGCGATCACCGGCCATCAGGTAGGCGTTGCGTAGCAGCGCGTCGGCGTGGACCGCCGCGAATCGCTCGAACTCCGTGCGCGCCCTTCCTTTTCTCAGCAAGTCCATGCCTGCCCGCCCATCCTCGCTGCGTTTTGCATCATCCCCATAACCCCTGTTGGCCCGCAAAACGTTCCATCGCCCGGCTACACCGGGCCGGGCGCGAAGCCGCCCCTCTCAAACTCGTCGCTCTGCAACCGCTCTTACACGTCAAACAGCCTCGCTTTTGCGTCACAAATTGCCGGCCTTCACGATGTAGTGGTTGTGGGCGTCGATGATGACCATGCCGATGAGGCGCTCCTTGTCGCGGGCAGGAGCGACGCGGAGGCGTTTGGGCTCTTCTACGGGCGGCGCGTGGACGCCGTGCTCGCCTTCTTCCTGCGGCGCACGGGCGACCGCGAGCTCGCGGCCGACCTGACCGCGGAGACGTTCGCCGCGGCGCTGTCGGCCCTGCCGCGTTACAGCCCGCAGCGCAGCTCGGCGCTCGCGTGGCTGTTCACGATCGCACACCACAAGATGGCGGACTCGATCCGCCGCGGACAGGTCGAGGACCGGGCGCGCAGGCGCCTGGGCCTCGAGCCACTGGTATTCAGCGACGAGGACATCGAGCGCGTGGAGCAGCGGGCGGCGGCGGCGGACGGCGGCGCCGCGCTGCTCGAGCTCGAGCGGCTGTCAGCTGAGCAGCGCGGCGCGATCGAAGGACGGGTGCTCCAGGAAACCGAATACGACGAGCTGGCCCGACGCCTGAGGTGCTCGGAGTCGGTGGTCCGCAAGCGCGTGAGCCGCGGGCTCGCTGAGCTGCGCACGAGAATGAAGGAGGCCTGAGGATGGACGCGATGGACAGGTTCGGGCAGGAGCTGGTGCTGGCCGGGCGGCGCCAACACGCCGGGCGGCGGCCGCTGCCGGCGCTCTTCGGCACACGCTTCGCGCGCACATCACCGCGACGCCGCGCATCCGCGCATGTGCGCGTCGCACTCGTCGCGCTCGCGCTCGTGCTCGCCACCGCCGCGATCACGCTCGCGGCGACCGGAGTGATCCTCACGGGCTCGCCGGTCCGCACGGTGCGTGCTCCGATCGCCACCGCCGGCGAGGGCATCCCGGTGGCGGGCGGCGCGCGGCTGCTCCCCCTGCGAGCGCCAGACCCGGCAGGCGGCCTGCCGTGGGGAATGCGGATCATCCACACCACGCGCGGCCTCGATCTGCGTGCAGATCGGCCGCGTCTATGACGGCCAGCTCGGACAGCTCGGCGTCGACGGCGCGTTTCACAACGACGGACGCTTCCACCCGCTGCCCACAGACGCGCTCCCGGACGTCCTCGCGAATGCAGGCGGATGGATGGCCGGAAACTGCGCGAGTCCGGGAGACATCTACGCGGGCGACAGCGTGGGGCTCGAGCTCAGCGCGGCCACCAGCCCCGGCCCGGGCGCTGGGGTGCCCGCCGACCGCCGCGAGATCTCCTTCGGGCTACTCGGAGTGCACGCGGTGAGCATCACCTACCGCGAAGGCTCGCAGACACGCACCCAGCCAGTGCTCCCGGGTTTGGGCGCGTATCTGATCGTGCAGCGCTACACCAGCGGCAGGCCGCTGGGAAGCGTCAGCGAGACCGACGGCAGAGACGAACCGGGCAACTACAGCTCACCGGCCGGCCCGAACGGAGCGCTGACCGCGATCACCTACAGCTACGCGGGGCGGTCGTGCGTCGACCGGGGCAACCTGCGCCTGGCCTCATGCGGACTCTCGGAAGTGCCGCCGCCACGCCCGGCTGCGCTGCCCATCGTGCACGCGCCGCTGCGCGCACACCTGCAGATCCACGATCACGTGATCACGAGCGCGCAGATCAGCTTCCGCGCGCCTTACCCCGTCACGAATGCCGATCGAGGACTACTCGGTGACGGCGCCGCTTTGTCCACCGCGGCCTCGCCGGAGGAGGCTCTCAGGCCGACGTCGCGCGCGGCGCGCTCGTGACCATACCCGTCGGGGAAGTTCTCTCCGAGGCATGCGGCCGAGCGGTGAAGTTCACCGTCGAATACGTCAGCTTCGCGGGCGGTCTGCCACAACCCACGCCCCTCGGCAGCATCACGATCCACGAGCCACCCGGCACGCACCCCGTACCACTTCCGAGGCGCGTCGTCGAACTCAAGAGACGGCTCAACCCGACACGCAGCCTGCACGCGACGATTCATCTCACGCTCCTGCCCCAGCCCCGCGCAGCGTGCAACGCCGCGTTCCTGCTCTACCCGTGCTACAAGGGCGAGGTCGGGTTCACGGCTCCCTACGCGGTCACCTCTGCGGCCGCCGGGCTACTCCGTCGAACGGGTTCGCCACATGCAAGGCCGGTGGCCGCCCCGAAACCAGCTGGGGTCTACAACGCAACGTCAGGGCGCACGAAGCAATCAGAACCACCTCGCTGGGGCTCTTCGTGCTCACGCCCTCCTGCGCATCGAGCGAGGGGTTCGAAGTCACCTACCTCAACCGGCATGGCCCCTCGGCCGGCGCACCCCACGAATCGGTCATCGTCGGCACGGTGACCCTGAGCAAGGCAACACTAGCCAACGGGCAAAAGCCGAAACCGACTGAGGGGTAACCGGACATCGGGGCCGGGCATGCGCATCCGCTCTCGCGCACCCAGCTCAGGCTGCTCAATTGCCGCGCGCCGGTTCGCCCAGCCGCCTCACTCCCGTCACGGCGTCGAACCTTCGGTCATAGCTCACGATCTCCGAAATCTGATGGCGGCGCATGACCGCGACGTGCAGGGCGTCGCGCGCCGAGAGCCGCTCCTGGCTCTGGATGAGGTCCTTCGCGGCAAAGACGTCGCGCTCCTCTACCGGGAGAACCTCATCGACAACCCCCTGCAGCGCCTCGAACGCCCGCTCGATCCGATTGCGGCGATCGATCGATACGTATCTGTGAAGAATCTCCTGGAAGACCTCGCTGCTCGTCACCAACGGCCGTCGTTCAGCGGCGAGCCTCTCGAGTATCTGCCGGGCGTCGACCCTGTGGGGATGTTCGCCGCCCACCAGGTACATGGGAACGTTCGCGTCGATGAAGATCACGAGTCATCCGTGCCTGACATCCCGGCCTCAATGTCGGTGAGGTACCCCGCCTCGGTCTCGGCCAACATTTTGTCGATGTCGACTTCCTGATCGCCCGTCCCATAACTGACCGCCTTGCGAATGGCGGCAAGCTTGGCCTCCACATCACCGCTCGAGGTTTCGCGCTCGGCCTTCCGCAGGGCCTGGCGAACCCACTCGGACATCGTCAGCCCGACGGCATCGGCCGTCTGCGAATACCGCTCGAGCTCGTCGTCGGCGACCACAACCTGCAAGCGCTTACTCATAGCGGTAGTATAGCGTACTACAGGCGGTAGTATGCCGAAATCCCGGGCAAGTCCGCTCAGCTCGGTGCCAGCTCCTTCTGACCGTGCGGTGAGCCGAGCTCGGCGAGACGATCGAGGAATGGCTTGGGAGAGAAGGCCTCCGGCCCAAGCACTCCGGCCCCCTTCCAGACGCCGTCGTTGATGAGCTCGAGCGCCACGACCGGGTTGATCGCCGTCTGCCACACGACCGCCTGGCTTCCGTACTCGCGCATCGTGTGCTCGTTGTCGACGATGTGGTACAGGTAGGTCGAGCGCGGCTTACCATCTGTTCCGGTCCCCTGCACCCACGTTCCCGCGCAGGTGCGGCCCGTCATCCGCTCGCCGAGGGTCGCCGGATCGGGCAGCGTCGCGGCGACGACGTCGCGCGGCGCCACCTTGACTCCGCGCACCGACACGGGACTTGTCGAGTCGAGGCCCAGTTTGTGCAGCGTGCGAAGGACGTCGATGAACTCCTCGCCGAGTCCGTACTTGAACGTCACCCGCTCGCAATCGACCCAGCGGGGAATCAGCACGACCTCCTCGTGCTCGACGTTCACGCACTGCACCTTGCCGATTCCCTCGGGGAAGTCGAACGTCTCGGGCTCCGAGAAGGGCGCGGTCGTGTAGAAGCCGCGCTCGCGCTCCCAGATCAGCGGCGGGTTCAGGCACTCCTCGATGGTCGTCCAGATCGAGAAGGTGGGCGCGAAGTCATACCCTCGGACGACGAGATCGGCGCCGTCGCGAACCCCGACTTCTGAGACGCTCGAGAACAGCTCCTGGGCGGCGTAGGCGGCGAATACGTCGGACAGGCCCGGCTCCACCCCGATTCCCACGAGCGCGAGCAGACCCGCCTTCTCCCACTCCTCATTCCGGGCCAGCTGGTGCTCGCCGAGCATCGTCCCCGGCAGCTCATAGGGGCGCTGCGGATGCGCCTTGGACAGCGTCATCGCCATGTCCAGATAGGTGACCCTCGCCTCGTAGGCCGCGCCGAAGATCGGCTCGTTGAAGCGGGGGTCGCAGGCGTTCAGCACGGCGTCCGGGCGGACACGGCCGATCAGATCCACGAGCTCCTTCTGGTTTGAGGCATCGACGCGCTCGGCCGCGAAGCGCGCCGGCTCACCGAGGGCGGCCACCACCGAGCGGACGCGCTCGGGCGAGACGTCCGCGAGCACCACGCGCTCGAACGCCGGCCGACGCTGCGCGATCGCCGCGAACGCCGCCCCTACGCCACCGGCTCCGACGACGAGAACCTTCATCGAAGCCAGTGTGACGCAAATCGGAATCCCCCACTGGCACAAGGGCGGGGCGCCCATGCGCCGTTAAGTCGCAGGCGGCTCCCGTATGCTGCGCCGATCCGCGCGGTTCCGAACACGAGCACACGATGAGCACAGGCGTCCCCAGCCCTTCGCGTACGCCGGCAGAATCGCAGGAGCCTGTGGGCCCCGGTGAGATCCCGCGCGAGAACGGCGCGGCGCCGCCTGGCGGGCCGCCCCGATCGGCTGCGCGGCTGCGCGGCTGGGCGCCCTCGCCCACGATCACGCGCTCAGAGCTCGTGTGGGTGATTCTCGCCGGGATCGCGCTAGCCGTGCTCACGAGCTGGCCGCTCGTGCTGCACATGCCGAGCCGCATCGCACCGGATCTCGGCGACCCGGTGCGCACGGCCTGGGAGGTCGCATGGGTGGGGCACGCGATGCTCCACAACCCGCTTCACCTGTTCAACTCCAACGCCTTCTACCCCCACCCGCTCAGCCTCGCCTTCTCGGATTCGCTGCTCGGCTACGGGCCGGCCGCATTCTTCGGATCAGGCACTGTCGCCGCGCTCGTCCGCTACAACCTGCTGTTCCTGTTCGCCTGGTCGCTGTGCTTCATCGGCGCCTACCTTTTGGCGCGCGAGCTCGGTGTCGGGCGGCTCGCCGGCGCCGTCGCGGGAGCGGCGTTCGCCTACGCGCCCTACCGCGTGACCGAGGCCGGCCATCTCCATGTGATCTCCTCCGGCGGCATTGCGCTCGCGCTGTTCCTGCTCCTGCGCGGCTACCGGCGCGGATCGCGCGGGCTGGTGCTCGCGGGCTGGCTCGTGTCGGCCTGGCAGGTCAGCCTCGGCTTCACGCTCGGCCTGCAGTACAGCTATCTGCTGCTGGTGCTCACGCTGCTCGTGCTGTGGAGCTGGTGGCGTGGGCCCTCCAGGCAGCACGCCGGCGGGCGGCGCCCCGCCCCCGCGCCCGGGCGAGGGGCGCTCATCCCCCGCCGGCTGCTGGCCGTCACCTGCATCGGCATCGCCGTGCTGGGCGTGGTGGTCGTCTACCAGGCGCGCCCCTATCTGAGGGTCGCGAGCCTCTACCCGACGGCTGCCCGCACGCTCAAAGAAGTGAAAAACTACTCCTCCGGGCCCGCCTCGCTTCTGTCGGCGTCATCGGAGAACCGCATATGGGGCTCGATCACCGCCCCGATTCGCGAACACGTGCACTCCAAGAACGAGGACGTGTTCTTCCCGGGGCTGATCATCTTCGTGCTCGCGCTGGCCGGGCTGTTTGCGTCGGTGTATGCGCGGCGATTGCGCATCGGGCTGCTGATCGGCGTGGTGACCTGCGACGTACTCGCCATGGGCCTCGGCCTGACGGGGGCGGGCTACCCCTACCGGCTGCTGTACGACTACGCCCCGGGCTGGAACGGGGTGCGCGTACCGGGACGGATCTTCACTCTGGCCAGCCTGTTCCTCGCGCTGCTCGCGGCTGCCGGCGCCGAGTGGCTTCTGCGAAGAGTGTCGGCCTGGTACGCGCGCTCCTCCTACTCCTCGCCACGTTCGCCCGAGCGCCGCCCAGCTGCAAACAGCCGCGCGAGCAGCTCCGGGCGAGGCGGCCTGCTTGTGACGCTCGTCGGCGTCGTGCTGGTCATCGCCGTTGTCGGCGAGGGGGCGGGACACCTCGGCCACCCCGTCGTCCCGCAGCCCGTTCGCGCGGAGATCGGGCTGCCCGGGCCGCTGCTTGACCTGCCCACCGACGGCGCCGATGACCGCGTCTGGCAGTACTTCTCGACCGACGGCTTCTATTACATCCCGATCGGCAACAGCACCTTCGACATGCCGCAGGTCGACGACCTGCGCGGAGGCATGAACGGCTTCCCCGACCGCGCGAGCGTTGAGAAGCTGCGCTTCTACGGCATCCGCACGGTCGTCCTGCACCTCAAGCGCTTCAAGCTCCCGGGCGAGCAGAGCGAGGTTATCCCCGAGCCACCCAACCCTGTGGCCGCCGCGGCCAAGCCCATCGCGGGGCTTGGCATCACGCGTCGGCGCGTGGGCTCGGTCGTGATTTACGAGATCGGCCCCGGGCCGAAGGCGCTGCACGGAACCGATTGATGCTCACCAAGAAGCGCCTCGCGCTCCTCGCGATCCTCTTCGTCGGGCTCTCCTACGCGACGCTCATCCAGAGCTTCTCCTGGAACCAGACGTCCCACTACGACCTCATTCGCTCGCTCAACAACGACGGCACGACGATCGATGCCTACCAGGAAAACACCGGTGACAAGGCGTTCTACAAGGGCCATTGGTACTCGGCGCGCGCCCCCGGGCTGGCCCTGTTCGCGCTGCCCTTCTACGACACGCTGAACCTCGTCAACGCCGACGCCTGGGCGCGGGAATCAAAGGCGCAGCGAAACGACGACGAGATGATCTACCTGATCGGCCTGTGGGCCAACGTGCTGCCGGGCTTTCTGCTCCTGCTGCTCGTGTGGCGCGTCGCCGAGCGCTTCGAGCCCGGCTACGGGGCGCTGGCGGCCGTCGCGCTGGGCCTCGGCACGATGGTGCTGCCGCTCTCCACGCTCCTGTTCAGCCACGTCTTCACCGCCTTCCTCGGCTTCGCCGCGTTCGCGCTGATGCTGCGCGAGCGAGACGGCCCTCCCAGCCCGATGCTGCTCGGGCTCGCCGGCCTAGCGATGGGCTACGCGGTCACCTCGGAGTACCCACTGTTCTTCGTCGCGGTCGTGCTCGGGCTGTATCTGCTCTCGCGCCGCGACGCCTTCACGCCGTTAATGATCGCCCGCCGCGCCGGCGCCTACATCGCTGGCGGAATCGTCGGCATCGTGCCGCTCCTGCTCTACAACCACTATGCCTTCCGCTCCTGGACGCACCTCGCCTACTCCGATGTGCCGCGCCAGCACAAAGGCTTCTTCGGTATCTCTGCGCCCAGCCTGAAGGTGCTCGCCACGCTGCTGTTCGACTCGCGCGGCCTCTTGACGCTGTCGCCGGTGCTGCTGATGGGAGCGGTCGGCACGGTGCTGCTGTACCGGCGCGGACGGCGCGCGGAGGCGTGGACGATCGGGGGCATCTGCCTGTGCTACGTGGGCTACAACTCCGGCTACTACCTGCCGTTCGGCGGCGGCTTCATGGGGCCGCGCTTTCTCACGACGATGCTGCCCTTCCTGGCGATGCCGCTGGGGCTCGCATTCAAGCGCTACCCCGGTCCCACGATCGCGCTGGCGGGTGTCTCGATCGCCACGACGGTGATCGCCACGATCACGCATCCGCTGATCGGCTATGAGACCGAGGCCGTCGTGTGGGCGCGCTACCTGCGCGATGGCTTCTTCCAGCCGACGATCGCATCGGCATACGGGCTCGGGCGCGGATGGGGCGGGATCTGGCCGTTCTTCCTCGCCGCCGGCGCCGGCGTGGTGCTCGCCGTGTGCGCGAGCGCGCGCGTGCACCTGACGGACTCCGCCATGGGCATCGGCCTGCTCTGCCTGATCGGCTGGGCGCTGTTCGCGGCGCTCGCACCGACCGTGCTCGGGATCGACCACCAGGGCCTTCTGAGCATTGTCAGAGCGGGCGATAAAACCGCTTTGCACAAGGGCTTCGGCTCCTACCCGCTGAAGACGCTCGCCCCGATCGCCGCCGTCGCGGGCTTTCTGGCACTGGCCGCCATGCGCCTGCTGCGCAACGCGCCGGGGCCGGCGCCCAAACGCCCCGGAGCGCGCACGGCTCGCACCGCTGTGGTGGCACTGCTGGCGAGCGCGCTCCTGTGTGCGGGCGCGGCGACCTCGCTGGCCGCGGAGCACGGCTCGCGGGCAGCGCCCCACCCCGCCGCCGCCCGCACGCGTTCGGCCGCCGCGAGCAGTCAGCTGAGGAGCCCCTCGGCCATCTGCCGGCGCATCCGCGCGGACACGGGCGCGCTTCACCTCAGCGCCCATCGAAAGCGCCTGACGATCCTCGCAACAGGCGACTCGATGATCTATCCGCTCGACGAGGAGCTCGCGGTCGGCCGCGCGGCTGGCATGCGCGTGGTGGCCGACCGGCGCTCCGGCAGCGGGCTGACGACGACGACGGTCAACTGGGACCGCCTGTCAAAGCGCCAGGCAGCGAGGATCCGGCCCGCCGTGACGGTGATCACGCTCGGCGGGCGCGATGGGGGCATTCCCCTGCCGAACGCGCACAAGCAGCTCGTCGAATGCTGCGGTCAGGCATGGCTCGAGCTGTATGCCAACCGCGTTCGCCCATTGATCAACGCTTACCTGCGCGGCGGGCGTGGGCGCGTCTACTGGGTGCTGTTGCCGGCGCCGCGCGAGGCCCTGCGCGCGCCGCTGTTCGAAGCCGTCAACGACACGATCAGGCTGCTCGCGAGCGAATTCGGCTCCTCGCTGCGGCTGATTGAAGACAACACGGTCATCTCACCCGGGGGCTTTCAGGAAACGATCACCTACGACGGCCTTCAGATCCACCCGCGCGCCCCCGACGGCATCCACCTCACCCATGAGGGCGCGTGCGTGCAGCGAAGCCTTATCGTCGAAGCCCTGCGCGCGGATGGATTCCTGTCCCCCGCGCGATCTTGACCTGGTGGCGCTGCTCAGGTGAACTGCGTGTAATCGTGTCTGATGCGCTCGCGACCGCGCGTGCAGAGCACATGCGAGTCGTACTGCACCGCGATCGTCGCGTAGCGGTCCTCGGTGCAGTGGAAGCCTTCTACCCCGCTGCAGTGCCCGGCGACGCCGCCGTGTTTGACCCGGCACTTGTAGAAAGCCCGCACAAGTTTCTCGGCCTGCTTGCAGCTCGCGCCGCCGCTGACGCCTATGTAGGTCACGTAGGTGGGCCCGAGAGACTCTTCTTTGCCGGAGATGTTGCAGCTGCTCGCCGCCCTCGCCGTCGGCTGAGCGGCGGCGGATACGGCGCTCGGAGCGCCCGCAGCCAGGAGTGCGCCCAGAGCGGCGCCCGTCAGGAGCAGAGGCCTCATCCATCGCAATGCGGACATCAGTCGTCCTCCCTTGAAGGCTTGGCGAGCATCGCCGGGATGCTCGCAGGTTCAAGCCCCTATGAAACCCCCGGCGCCTGATCGATGCTGTTTCCGACGGTCCAGTTCGCGATCTTCTTCCCGATCGTCCTTGCGATCTCGTGGGCGCTCATGTCGCGCCCCTCGCTGTGGAAGCCCTTCATCATCTTCGCGAGCTACGTCTTCTACGCCTCGGCGAGCCTGGCACTTCTGCTTCCTGCTGGCCGGCGTCACGCTCGGAAACCAGCTCGCCGCGGTGCTGTTGGGGCGCACCGAGGACGAGCGCCGCCGGCGTCTGATCGTGGGCGTCGCGGTGGCGCTCGACCTGGGCGTGCTCGGGGTGTTCAAGTACTACTCCTTCTTCGTCCAGCAGTTCGCCAACCTGCTCGGCCATGTCGGGCTCGGAGCGCCGCTGCCGCTGATCACGATCGCCCTGCCGGTCGGGATCAGCTTCTACACATTCCAGGCGATCTCCTACGTCGTGGACGTAAAGAGGCGGCTCGTACAGCCGGCGAGCCTGATCGACGCGACCGTCTATCTCAGCTTCTTCCCGCACCTGGTCGCCGGGCCGATCGTGCGCGCACGCGAGTTCCTGCCCCAGCTCGCCAAGCCGCGCGACCCCGATCGCGTGGCGGTCGGCTCGGGCCTCGCGCTGATCGCACTCGGCGTGGTCAAGAAGGTCGTGATCGCCGACTACCTCGCGCGCGCCGTCGTGGAACCCGTATTCGCCGTTCCGCAGGCCTACACCGGTCCCAACCTGCTGCTCGCCGCCTACGGCTACGCGGCCCAGATCTACTGCGACTTCTCCGGCTACACCGACATCGCGATCGGGCTCGCGCTGCTGTTGGGCTTCATCTTCCCGCAGAACTTCCGACAGCCCCTACCGGGCCACCGGCTTTCGCGACTTCTGGCGGCGCTGGCACATGACGCTGTCGCGGTTTCTGCGCGACTTCCTGTACATCCCGCTCGGCGGCAACCGCGGCGGGCGCCTGGCCACCTACCGCAACCTGATGATCACGATGGTGCTCGGCGGGCTGTGGCACGGCGCCGCCTGGACGTTCGTGCTGTGGGGCGCCTTCCAGGGCGGCGGGGCTCGTCACAGAGCACGCGCTGGGCGGGCGCATCAAAGCCCCGGTGTGGGTGAAGTGGTTCGTCACCTTCCATTTGATCGTGTTCGGCTGGATCCTGTTCCGCTCAGAATCCCTGCACCTGGCGGGCGTCTTTATCTCCCGCCTGTTCACGCTCGGCCCGCCGACGCTGTGGAGCGCTCCGGTGGTGGGCGCGATCGTGCGTAGTCATCGGCCTGCAGCTGCTGCCGGACAAGCCGCTCGAGCGCTTCCAGGTCCGCATCGAGCGACTGCGCCCGGCGCTGCTCGCCGTGGGGCTCGCCATAGTGATTGTGTTCGTCGGCCGCCACGGTGCCCAGCCAGGGCGTCCCCCCCTTCATCTACTTCCGCTTCTGAGATGACCAACCCTCCCCCACCGCCCCGGCCGCATCCCGACGACGCGCTCATGAACCGCTTCGATCGCACGGGCCTGCGCCGCTTTCGCGCGCGCGAAGCGGTGCTGGCCGTGCTGCTGACGGCTGTTCTTCTGCTGATCGCGCAGGGCGACTCGATACGCAAGGCCGGCGAGCAGATGAAACCGGGGATCGGCCGTGAAATCGTGCTCGCGGTCGGGCGGCCGTCGGCCTGGATCGCCGATCAGCTGCCGCTGGCCGGCGTCAGCAACGCGGCGACGGCGTGGCTGTCGCCGAACCCGAGCCTGAAGGGCCTCGAGGGCTTCAGCTCGGTCACCGCGGCAACCGCGAACGGCCAGACGCAGGTGGTCACCCCGGAAGCGTTCGACCCCGCCGCGATCGGCGATAAGCCTCCGCCCAAGCGCCGCCTGCACACGCTGCTCGTGACGGGCGACTCGATGTCGATGCCGCTGGACTCAGACCTCGCGCGGCTGCTCACCCCGAAGGGCGTCCACGTGATCCAGGACCCCCATGTCGGCAGCGGCATCTCGAACACCCTGCTCGTCGACTGGGGCAAGCTCGCCGCGCTTCAGGTGCGCGAAGACCACCCCAACGCAGTCGTCATCTTCATCGGCGCCAACGAGGGCTTTCCGATGCCCGGGCCCGAGCGGCCGCGAGGTCGAATGCTGCAGCACCGAATGGGCGGCGATCTACGCCAACCGCGTGCGCCAGATGGCCAACACCTACCGTCAGGACGGCCTGGCTCGCGTGTACTGGCTCACCCTCCCGACCCCCCGTGAAGCCGCTCGCCGGGCCATCGCCCGCGTGGTCAACGCCGCCATCGAGGTGGCGTGTTGAGCCCTGGGCCAGACCAGATCCGCGTGATCGACACGGTGCCGATCTTCACGCCGAATGAAACCTACCGTGACGCGATGAGCATCAACGGGAGCCAGACGATCGTGCGCGAGTCCGACGGCATCCACCTCAACGAAGCCGGCTCCAGCCTGTTGGCCGGCATCGTGCTGGCCAACATCGAACAGGACTTCACCGACTGAGCCCTCAGTGGCTGCTCACCTTGACGTTGCATTTTGCCGCGTGCAGCTCTTTGCAGACGACCACATAGCCTTCGCGCGGCTGGTTGTGGGCGTCGGTCAGCCCGGCGTCAAAGCGGGTGCTCGAGCGGTGCCACCCGTCCAGTCGTAGATGTACAGGCGCTTGATCTGCGGCATCGAGCCCGCGACCGCGAACATGTACTTCAGCACCTTCGCCGCGCGCCTCAGGCCGGAGCCGTTGACGTTGCTGAACTCGCCGGCTGAATTTCACGATCCCGCCGGTCTCGGTGAGCCACACCTGGCCGCCCAGCGCGCGCACGAGCTCGTGCGTGCGCCAGCTCTGCAGGCGGTTGACGTCGGAGTAGTCGTGCAGCCCCCAGATCGACGGCATGAGCGTGTGCAGGCGGCCGATTTCGTGCTTGAATTCGGCGATGTAGGCGAGCGTCGGGTTCGATGTTGTTGGCGTCGAGGACGTCGAGTCCGATCACGTTGCAGCCCTTGCATACGCGCAGCAGCGCCTGGTAGTAGCGGGCGGCGGCCACGGCCGAGGGGCTGGAGAAGGCGTGCTGCACGTTGCCGCGGTTGGACTCGTCCCAGGACTGGTACTGGCGCACGTGGGGGAAGCGGCTTGACGAATTTCTTCGACGTCGTGCTGGTAGGTGCCGACGCTCGGGCAGCACGTGGGCGTGTACTCGGAGTGGTAGAAGGCGACGAGGACCTGCTCGTGGTGCGGCTTCGGCGTCGGCGGATGAAGACGTTCGCGCGCCAGCGAGTCGGGGCGCTTGGCGGCGTCGTAGGGCGCGATATAGCGGACGATTTTCGTGTGCAGCTGCTGCACAGGGGATTGTCCGAACATCTCACGGGTGCTCGTCACCGATGCCCGTCAGGTAGCTGGAGGCGGCGTGAGCCGGGGGACCCTTTGAAGCCGTCGTCTTTGACTGGCCGACCGCACTTGAGACGATCAGCAGCCCGCTCAGCAGCGCCAGGGCGATCGCGAGCGCTAGGGGTCGTGGGCGTCGTCTGAGTCTGTTCATGCGGGATCCTCCAGAGCGTCGGGTCATGCTGGGCTGAAACAGGTGCGGCGGCTAAAGGTTGCTGCCGGCACCTAAATTCAAGGTTCGTCGCCCTCCCCCGGACCCCTGCAGCTGAAGCAGATTCTTCGCCCGGCCCCTGTGGCCGGCGCAGGCTGGGATCGGCCACGAGCCGGATATCGACGCCCGGCAGCCCGCCCAGAAGGCGCGCCAGCAGGGACTGGCCCGCTGTGGGCCCGCGCAGGCGGGCGAGCCCTCGCGTCGGCCCCGGAGCACCCATCAGCACGTATGTCGAGCCGAGCTCGCGCGCGAGGGCGATCGCGACGGCCGCCACGTCCTCTGACTCCTCGACGTGCAAGCGCGCGCCCAGCATCGAGGACAGCCGCCGCAGCGCCTCCAGCCGCTGCCTGTCCTCGCTGCTCGGGGGACGCTCGGGCGGGCGCACCACCAGCACGTCGAGCTCGGCGTCCAGGCGTTGGGCCGAGCGCCACGCGCGGCGCACCACGCGCTCTGAATGCGGCGCGAGCGTCACCAGCGCGAGCAGCCGCTCGGCGATCGCCTGCGGAGGAGCCTCGGGCGCGGAGATGAGCCCCTCCTCGTCGCGGCGCGCCACCGGGCTCGGCTCGCGCTCGAGGCGCTTGATCTCCACGTCCTCGGCGACCTGGCGCAGCGCCGTCTCGCGCAGCGCCGCGAGGTTCTCGATCTTGAAGAAGTTGTTCAGCGCCGCCGGCACGCGCTCGGGCCGGTAGACCTTGCCCGCGCGCAGGCGGGCGATCAGCGCCTCGGGGGTGAGGTCCACGAGCACCACCTCATCGGCCGAGGACAGCACCTCGTCGGGGATCGTCTCGCGCACGTGCGCGCCGGTGAGCCGGGTGACCTGGTCGTTGAGGCTCTCCAGGTGCTGGACGTTCACGGTCGAGAACACATCGATACCGGCCTCGATCACATCGCGCACGTCCTCATAGCGCTTCTCGTGCTCGAGCCCGGGCGCGTTGGTGTGCGCGAGCTCGTCGATCAGGCACAGCTCGGGCCTGCGCTCGAGCACCGCAGGCAGGTCCATCTCCTCAAGCGGCGTGCCGCGGTAGAGAACCCGCCTGCGGGGAATGAGCTCAAGGCCCTCGGCCTGCGCCAGCGTCTCGGCGCGGCCGTGGGGCTCCAGGTAGCCGATCGCCACATCGCGCCCGCTGTCGGCCTCGGCGGCGCCCTCCTGAAGCATGCGGTAGGTCTTCCCCACTCCCGGGGCCATGCCTATGAAGACCTTCAGGTGTCCTCGTCCGTCTGCGATGGCGCCATTGTCGTTGAAGACACGGCGGCCGGTACGGTCTCATAGACGCGGCGCACATCCGCGCGGTCGGCCTCCTCCGGCACCGACTCCTCGCTGGAGCGCAGGATCATCGTCCGCCTGCTCGAGCAGCACCTCGCGCTGCTCTGCGGAGGTCGTGTACGCCATCACCTTGGCGAGCCCTTCGAGCTGGCGGATCATCACGGCCGGCATCCCGCGGCTGGCCTGGCGAATCTTGTCGTGCGAGCGCTCGACCAGACGGCGGAAGCCGACGGTGACCGTGATCACGCGCACGTGGCCGGCGGCGTCACGGTGTACGGCCGCCGGATGCCAGCGGCCGGCGAGCTTGCACAAGCCCGTCACCGAGCCAGTCGATGCACGCCAGCGCGGTGAAGGTGTCATTGACCGCCGGCGACAGCGCGCGGATCGCGATCTCAACGAGCTGATCGACGGCAAAGGAGAGATCCTGCGTGAGCGTTCTGTGCGGGCCCGTGGCGTGTGCGCCGCCGAGCGCTCGCGCGACGCCTGGCGCCGCGTCGGCGGGCCAGACGTTCGCCAGCGGCTGGCCCTCGACGACGAAGTGGCCGGGTCGGTGCAGCAGAGCGGATGACCGCGTGGCTGCGTGCCGAGATGTCGATCAGCGTGCGCAGGCTCACGTACTGCAGGTAGCCGCTGCTCGGCGCGCGCACGACTCCGCTGTCCTCGTCCAATCGCACCAGCATCTCCCCCAGCGACGGCCCGGCCTTGGCGACGGTGCGTGGCGCGACCTCGGCGTCGATCGCCCGTGACAGGTCGCGGGCGATGCTCGCGATGACCTGCGGCAGCTGGATCGACTTGGCGATGTGGTCGATGAACACGACGAGCACGCGCGACGTCCAGCACCACCAGCGCCATCGTCACCGTGATCGGACAGATGGGGAACGAATTCCCCGTGACTGCCCGGGCCGATCGAGACGAGCGCGAGGATCGCGTAGACGAACGTCGCAACGAAGCTCCCGAGCGTGAGCTGGGTGATCCGGTCGCGGATGAAGTTGCGGAGCATGCGCGGCCCGAACTGGGTCGAGGCGAGCGTCAGCGTGACGATCGTGATCGAGAAGACGAGCGTCACGACCGTGATCACCGCCGCCGCGATCGCGGTCAGGATCTGCCTGGCAGCGTCCGCGCGTGCCGCTGATCACGAACGAGGGGAGGTGCAAGCGTGCCGTTGTAGGCGGCCCGGTCGAGCGCGTAGGTGCCGGCGAACAGCGCGACCGCGAGCACGATCTCGACCGTCGGCACCAGCCACAGGTTCGTGCGCAGCGCCTCGCGGCGCCAGGCCGACGGCAGGGGAATGTGAGGCGTCATGGCAGCGCAGGTCCTCCGCGGCAGAGACGGTGGACGCGGAGCAGGCGGATCGGAGGGCGGAGGTGGTGGCGCATGAGATTCGGGCAGCTCGAAACGATGCCGACCAGGCTTCCCGGCTCACCACTGCCCACCATACTGCGCGATACTCGAATTGCCGCAATCCCTGTTTCGCTACGCGGGCGGGTTTTCGCAAACCGACCGGCGCGCCCAGTCAGGTGCGGTCAGCTCAAAGCTTCAGCCTGCGGCTATGCGGCGAGGGCGACGAATTCGAGTATCGGCAGACCTTCGAGCGCATCGTGCACTTCGCTGACGGCCTGGGCCACGGTTCGCTCGCTGTGCGGGTTGTACAGCGGACTGCGACCGTCGGTGAGCAGCGATGCGGCAAGGATGACCCCACCGGGGCTCACCGGCGCCGTGCCCGCAAGCCGCTCCGCCAGTCCGAGGATCGACCCCCGGCCGGCTCGCACCGCCGCCGGCTCGATCATGACCAACGATATGACCCCGCGCGAGCGGCGACGATCGACGTAGTCGACCACCTCGCGAAGGTTGCGACCAAGCTCCTCCCGAGTGCGCCGGCGGGTGAGCTGGAGGACCCGCAGCGCAACGGCCGGGTTTGACTCGCACACGCGTCCGGCGGCAATCTCGCGGTCGAGCCCTCTGCGGTTCACGAACACCTTCAGTCTCAGTGTCAGGAGAGCATCCCGCGTGGTCGGTTGGCCGCGATGCGACGCGGGGGCGGCTTCGAAGGCCGGCATCGTCGCCGAGGTCTTGGGCGAGCCCTGTGGTCTGCGTCGTAGAGCTCTCATGTGGAGCACCTCCGAGTTTAACTTGAAATGAGAACCTTCCGAGTGGGTCGCCGTCTCGATTACGCCCGCATGACGAATATGCAGCGGGCTATAACGATTTCGTGAAGCTCCTCGGCGTCAATCGCTCCAGCCGCTTTGCGGGTCCCGGATAAAGGTGAAGCACGTTGGGTGGCAATATGTGAATTCTGTAGGCTCACATACAACCTCTACGCGGAAGCCGCAGAATAATCCGAAGCCAACGGAGTGGAGGATCTGCTGGCCGGTTACGCCCGCTCGCGCGGTAGTCTTGCCGCGTGAGGTTCAGGATCACCTCTCACTCGGGGTTCATGGGGCCCAAGGGGCCCGCCGATGTGATCGGGTTGTTGTGGCAGCGACTCGGCACGAGCCGCGATGAGGTGTCGTTCACCAAAGTCGGCAATCAGATCTGGGCCACGCTGGGAGAGGACGGCTGGGTGCAATGGAGGCATGACCACGAACGCGTCGCCGTGGAGCGCCTCGTGATCTTGGAGATGGTGCGCGACGCGTGCGAGGATCAGCCAGAGTTGAAACTTGATTGGTTCGCGGTGAGCGTCGAGCGTTAGGAGGGCGGCGAAACCACACACCAGTGCCCTCCTGCGGTGCGGCCATCAGAAGTGCCCGCTCACCGCGTTGGCAGAGATCCGGCGGGTGTCCTCCGGGGCGGGTCTGAGGATCAGGATCTCGGCCGGCACGCGCTCGAGCATCCACCTCAGATCGTCGTAGCTCAGCCCGGCACGGGGGTCTTCATCGGCGGAGACGATGATGCGGTCGAAGTGCTCCTGTTCGAGCAGTTTGCGCAGCGCATCGCGCGCGGAGCGCCCGCGACCCGACGCGCGAGTCACCGGCGATGCCCTGGAGGACACGCGCTGCTCGATCGCCTCGAGCAGCGGCATCCCGCGCGCGCACTGCACCGGCAGGGCCGTTTCGAGCGGCAGGTTCATCGGCACGCTGCGCGAGGAACGCGGGCATGATGATCGCGTTCTCGGCCTTGGCCAGCCGACTGCCGCCTCGAGCGAGCGGCGCGAGATGGCCTGGCCGGTGAACGGGCAGCAGGATGCGCCGCACCGGCCGCGGACGGTTGCGCGACGGCGGCGCCCGTGCGGCGGCAGCCAGTAGCCGGCGGCGAGCCCGGCGAGGACGCCCAGCGCCGCGATCAGCGAGAACCAGCGCGACGCTCATGGGATGCTCCGCCGTTCGAGCGCCCGGAGCGGTCGGCGACGATGCGCACGTCGACGCCGGGCAGCCGCTGCATCAGCCGCTGTGGGAGCGGCACGCGCAGGCGCGCAAGACCTCGCGCAGGGCGCGAGCGGCCGACCAGGATGTAGGTGGTCTCCCGCCGCGAGGCGATATCCACGACCGCCGCCGCCACGTCGTCGGATTCCTCCTCGAGCATCCTCGCGCCGAGCACCGAGGCGAGCTGGCGCAGCGCCGACAGCGAGCGCTCCTCGTCCTCTGACAGGCGCCGGCCGGGCGCGCGCACCCACAGCAGATCGAGCTCGGCGCCGAGGCGCTGCGCCGAGCGCCACGCGCGGCGCACGAGCCGCTGGGCGCCCGGATAGGGCTCGACGAGCGCGAGCAGCCGCTCGCCGACCGCCTGGGGGGCGTCCGCGGCGAGGCTCTCCTCGCGCGAGCCGGCCAGCTCGGTGGTCAGGCGCTTCGCGCCGACCTCCTCGGCGACCTGGCGCAGCGCGACCTCGCGCAGCGCCGCGAGGTTCTCGATCTTGAAGAAGTTGTTGAGCGCCGCGTCGATCCGCTCCGGCGGGTAGACCTTGCCGGCGCGCAGGCGGTCGAGCAGCGCCTCGGGCGTGATGTCGATCAGCACCACCTCGTCGGCGCGCGCGAGGATGGCGTCGGGGATCGTCTCTCGCACGCGGATCCCGCTCAGCTCGGTGATGTGGTCGTTGAGCGACTCGAGGTGCTGGACGTTGAGCGTTGAGAGCACGTCGATGCCGGCCGCGAGCACTCCTCGACGTCCTCGTAGCGCTTGGCGTGCTCGGTGCCCGGGCGCGTTCGTGTGCGCCAGCTCGTCGATCAGGCACAGCTCGGGCGCACGACGCAGGATCGCGGGCAGGTCCATCTCCTCGAGCACCGTGTCGCGGTAGCGTGACGCGCCGGCGGGGCAGCATCTCGAGGCCCTCGGCGACCTGGCGCGTGTCCGCGCGACCGTGTGTCTCGAGCAGGCCGATCACGACGTCGCGGCCCGCCTCGAAGCTCGGCGTGGCCCTCGAGCAGCATGCGGAAGGTCTTGCCGACTCCGGCGGCCATCCCGAGGAAGACCTTCAGGCGGCCGCGGCGCGGCTCGCCAGGCACTCGCTGGGCGAGTCGCGAGCCTCCGGCGCGGTGGTCTCTTCGCTCATCCCCCGAGCAGGTTGTAGACGATCAGGTCGATCAGCTTGATGCCGATGAACGGCGCGATGATGCCGCCCAGGCCGTAGATCCACAGGTTGCGCCGCAACAGCGCGCTCGCGCCGATCGGCCGGTAGCGCACCCCGCGCAGGGACAGCGGGATCAGCAGTGGGATGACGAGCGCGTTGAAGATGATCGCCGAGACGATCGCCGACTGGGGCGTTGCCGAGATCCATGATGTTGAGCACGTGCAGCGGCCCCCTTGATCCGGCCCCGCCCGTGGCGTAGGTGGCGACGAAGATCGCCGGCAGGATCGCGAAGTACTTGGCGACGTCGTTGGCGATGGAGAACGTGGTCAGCGCGCCACGGGTGATCAAGAGCTGCTTGCCGACCTCGACGATCTCGATGAGCTTCGTCGGGTTGGAGTCGAGATCGACCATGTTGCCGGCCTCGCGCGCAGCCTGGGTGCCGGTGTTCATCGCCACGCCGACATCGGCCTGGGCGAGGGCGGGGGCGTCGTTCGTACCGTCGCCCGTCATCGCGACGAGGCGCCCGTCGGCCTGCTGCTCGCGGATCAGCGCGAGCTTGCGCTCAGGCGTCGCTTCGGCCAGGAAGTCATCGACACCTGACTCCTCGGCGATCTTGGCGGCCGTCAGGCGGTTGTCGCCGGTCACCATCACGGTTTTGATGCCCATCGCGCGGAGCTGGTCGAAGCGCGCTGCCATGCCCTCCTTGATCGTGTCCTTCAGGTAGATCACGCCGAGCACCTGGTTGTCTCGCGAGACGGCGAGCGGCGTTCCGCCCTCGTTGCCGATGCGGTCGAGCTCCGCCTGCAACTCGGGCGGCGGAGAGCCGCCTTCGCTGCTTGACGAGATCGATGATGGCGTCGCCGGCACCCTTGCGCAGCCGCCTGCCGTCGATGTCGACGCCGCTCATCCTCGTCTGTGCGGTGAACGGCACGAACTCGGCCTGGATGGAGGCCATGTCGTGCTCGCGGATTCCGTACTGCTTGGCCAACACGACGATCGAGCGCCCCTCGGGCGTCTCATCGGCGAGCGAGGAGAGCTGCGCGACTTCGGCCAGCTCGGACTCGGGCACCCCTGGCATCGGCACGAACTCGGAGGCCAGCCGGTTGCCGATCGTGATCGTCCCCGTCTTGTCGAGCAGCAGCACATCGATGTCGCCGGAGGCCTCGACCGCGCGGCCGGAGAGGGCGAGCACGTTGCGGCGCACGAGACGGTCCATGCCGGCGATCCCGATCGCCGACAGGAGCGCGCCGATCGTGGTCGGAATCAGCGCGACGAGCAGCGCGATCAGGGTGGTCTCCGAGATAGTCGTCCCCGCGAACAGGCCGAACGGGCGCAGCGTCGCGACCACTATCACGAAGATCAGGGTCAGCGCCGCGAGCAAGATGTTCAGAGCGATCTCGTTCGGGGTCTTGCGCCGTTCGGCTCCCTCCACGAGCGCGATCATGCGGTCCATGAAGGACTGGCCGGGCTCCTGGGTGATTTCCACGACGATCTCATCAGAGGTGACGCGTGTGCCGCCGGTGACGGCGCTTCGGTCGCCACCGGACTCGCGGATGACGGGCGCCGACTCGCCCGTGATCGCCGACTCATCGACGGTCGCAATTCCCTCGATCACGGTCCCGTCCCCGGGGATCAGCTCGGCCGGCTGGCACGACCACGACGTCGCCCCGCGACGAGCTCGGCGGCCGCCTTCGTCGAGCCGTCACGCATCGTGGCGACCGTCTCCTTGCGCATCGTGCGCAGCGTGTCCGCCTGCGCGCGGCCGCGACCCTCGGCGAACGCCTCGGCCATGTTCGCGAACACGACCGTCAGCCACAGCCAGAAGGCAATGGTGAACGTGTACCAGGCTTCCTCGTGGCCGCCGCCGAGCGGCTTGCCGCCGAACGCCTGAATCAGCCATGTGACGGTCGTGATGACCGAGCCGATCTCGACGACGAACATCACGGGGTTGTGGATCTGCACGCGCGGGTCGAGCTTCTTGAGGCTGTCGATCAGCGCACGCCACACGATGTCGCGCTGGAATAGCGATATCGCCTGTCGTTCGTGTGTTGCCGGCATCTGCGCGGACATCAGCCCACTCCTCCCGGCATGCGGTCGAGTGCAAGGTTGAGCTCGAGCACGTTCACGCCTTCCTCGCCGGAGAAGCCGAGCCCACGACCCGAGGTGTACTTCGAGATCTGCCCGTCGACCGTCGCCAGCGGGAAGACGACGCACGGCCGCGACGCGATAGGCCTGGATCCAGGCGTTGGCCTTGGAGATTTCGGGGTCGAGCCCCGAGGCCGAGGTGTTGACGGCGTCGACGGGGATCTTTGCAACGGTCAGGCCGGGGTCATATTCCTTCTTGGTCGTCGGGTTCGTGTTCAGTTCGAGGTACGCCTTGATGTTTTCTGCGTCCGCTTCCTTGGTCTTGACGCTGTTGGGCCCGTGGTTGGAGAACGTGCTGGCCGCCGCGTTGTCCGCGCCGCCTTCGGTTGCCGATGGACGTGTCTGGAAGTAGCGCGGATCGGTTCGGTCACGACGGCGCCTTTCACTTCCTTGGGCTTGCCGTTCTTTTCGAGCACCGGCGTGCCGAAGTTCTGGCCGATGATCTTCGAGCCGATGAGCTTGCCGTCGAGGTGGATCTGCTGCCCGTTGGCATTGCCCGGGAAGGCGACCTGGCCGATGCCGGTGATCGCGAGCGGGTAGACGAGCCCGAGCAGGATCGCGAAGACGATGATCCCGATTACAGATGTGACGACGTCGCGCTTCATGTCAGTAGAGGTGTCCGGTGAGGCCCTGGACGATCGGGCCGAGCAGCAGGGCGGGGAAGAAGGTGAGCGCGCCGACGAGGATGATCACGCCGATCAGCAGCACGACGAATGTGCCGTTGTCGGTGCGCATCGTGCCGAGGCCGGCCGGGGTGACACGCTTGCCGGCCAGTGCACCGGCGACGGCGAGCGCGAACAGGATCGGTGCATAGCGCGCGAATACCATGTCGAAGCCGCCGAGCAGATCGGCGAAGGTGATTCCGTGGGAGCCGAGGTTGCCCGCGTTCGGCTGGATGAAGCCCGTGTAGCCGGCGAACGCCGAGCCGTTGTTGTTCGCCTGGGAGAGGTAGGCGTAGAAGGTCTCCGAGAAGGCCTGCGGCGTATGTGTGCCCAGCGTGGCGGAGGTCGCCCCTTCGGAGATCGACGCGCGCCCGGACTTGCTTGCGGTCGCCAGAGCCGTACAGAACAGCGCCGCAAGCGGCGTGATCAGGATGCCCAGGCCGGCGAGCTTTATCTCTTTGGCCTCGAGCTTCTTGCCGAGCCACTCCGGCGTCCTTCCGACCATCAGCCCACCGATGAACACCGCCAGCAGGACATACAGAAGGATCGAGTACAGGCCCGTGCCGACCCCGCCGAAGATCACCTCGCTGGCCGATAGGTTGGCGAAGGGCACAGCTCCGCCTATGCCGGTGAATGACTCGATCGCACTGTTGACGGCGCCGCAGGAGGTGACGGTCGTGATGACGTCGAACAGCGCCGAGCCGGCGATCCCGAAGCGCTGCTCCTTGCCTTCCATGTTGCCGCCGCGCCGAACCCGAGATGACGTGCGTGTGCAGGCCGGCCGCATGCTGGGCGGGCGAACCATGGGCCTCGGCGATATAGGCGACAGCGACGGCGCCCAGGAACATCACCATCATCGCCCCGTAGATCGCGTACCCCTGGCGGCGGTTCCCCGTCATGCGCCCGTACATGAAGACAAGAGCCGCCGGGATGATGAGCACGAGCAGCATCTCGAAGAAGTTGGTGAACGCCGTGGGGTTCTCAAACGGGTGGGCCGAGTTCGTGTTGAAGAAGCCACCACCATTGGTGCCGAGCTCCTTGATCGCCTCCTGCGAGGCGACCGGGCCCATCCCGATCGACTGGGTGAGGCCGGTGATCGTGTGAGCCGTCAGGTAGTGGGAGAAGTTGGCGATCACTCCCTGGGAAACGAGCACCAGCGCGCCCACCACCGAAATCGGCGCGAGCACGTAGAGGATCGTGCGCACCAGGTCCTGCCAGAAGTTGCCGATCCCCTTGCCGCTGCGCCCGATGATCCCGCGGATCAGCGCAACCGCGACGACGATCCCCACCCCGGCCGACAGCCAGTTCTGTACGGTCAGCCCGATCATCTGGCTGAGGTAGCTCATCGTCGTCTCGCCGCTGTAGTACTGCCAGTTCGTGTTCGTCATGAACGACGAAACGGTGTTGAAGGTGACGTTCCAGGGAGCGGAGTGGTAGCCGAGCGGGTTCAGTGCATGGGGCACGAAGAACGCATCCTGAGTACGCAGCACCAGGTACAGGAAGAGCCAACCTGCCAGTGAGAAGATGATCAGGCTTTTCGCGTACGCCTTCCAATCCTGCTGACGCTCCTCCTCGACCCTGAGGATGCGGTACAGGAAGCGCTCGGGACCGAGGAATACCGGTGACAGGAACACCCTCTCGCCGGTGTACACCCGGGCCATGTAACTACCCAGCGGGAACGCGAGCACGGTCAAAAGGACCACGAACAGGACGATCGTGAGCCAGCCGGCGAATGTCATGTCCTAGAGCTTCTCCCCGCGGATCAGGGCGTAGAAGAGATAGGCGATCACCAGCACCGAGACGACCAGGCCGAAGAAGTCGGCGCCGCTCATGTGCGCGATGAAGTAACCGAGGGGAGGCGAGACGCTCATACTCGGTCGATGCCCTCGATCGCCAAAAGGAGGATCGCGAACATCACAATTCCCAGAGCAATGGCCACCACATCCATGGCCACCACTATGGGAGAACTCACGTCACAGCCGCATAACGATCGGCTGCCCGCGCATAACGATTTCATAACGGCGCTGTGAGACGAATGCGCGCCGAATCGCGCGGCGCTCAGCGATTCACAGTGAACGCATACGGGGCCCGGCGGGGCCCCTCATAAGGAGAATCTGTAACCGACGCCGGGGTCGGTGACGATATAGCGAGGCCCCTCCGCCCCCTCCGGCTCGATCTTCGCCCGCAGGCGCGCGATGTGGGTGCGCAGCGGCTGGATGTCATCGACATACTCCGGGCCCCACACCTCCGCCAGCAGCCTGCGGTGCGTCATCAGCCGCCCGCGGTTGCGCACGAGCACGCGGAGCAGCTCGAACTCGATCGGGGTGAGATGAATCGGCTGTGAGTCGCGCAGCAACACGCGGGCGGCCAGGTCTATCTCGAGGCCATCCACGACGATGCTCGGCTCATCCTCCGCGCGCCCCGCTCTGCGCAGCGCGGCCTGCAGGCGCGCCACTAGCTCGCGCGTGCCGAAGGGCTTCGTGATGTAGTCGTCGGCCCCCGCCTCGAGCGCCCTCACCTTCTGCTCCTCCTCGCCCACGGCCGACAGCACGAGGATCGGCATCTCAGACCACTCGCGCAGCCTGCGCGTGACCTCCACGCCATCGCCGTCGGGCAGCACCAGATCGACGATCGCCGCATCCGGCGGGCGCACCGCGGCGAGATCGAGTGCCTGCGAGGCCGTCTCGGCGGGCACCGCCTCGAAGCCGGCCTCGCGCAGCACGACCTTCAGCGCGCGCACGATCTGCGGCTCATCGTCGACCACCAGTACGCGCGGCGGCCTGGCCGAGGCGGATTGCTCGGGCGTGCTCACGCAGCCTCTTTGAGCGGCAGCTCGAACACGAACGCGGCCCCCTGGCCGGGCAGTGACTCGACATGCAGCGATCCGGCGTTGGCCTCGGTGAAGCCGCGCGCGATCGCGAGGCCGAGACCCGAGCCGCGGTGCCCGCCGGTTGCGGTGCCGGCGCGGTAGAACGGCTCGAACACACGCTCGAGCTGAGCCGGCGGGATGCCCGGGCCGCGATCGACCACGCGCACGATCACCCGGTCGCCGGAGGGCCCCCGGCCGTCGGCCTGCTCCTCTGCGGGACCGCGGCCGCCCGTCGCAACCGGTGGGCGGCGCGCGTGCGCGAGGCTTCGCACCGCGCGGGCGCGCACCGACACCGGATACCCGCCCGAGTGCCGCCGCGCGTTCTCGAGCACGTTCACGAAGGCCCGCTCCATCTGGACCGGATCGACGCTCACCAGCGGCATGTCGGGGTCTATCGACAGGCTGAACTCATCCGCTCCGGCGGCCAGGTCTGCCAGCGCCGCGCGGATCAGCTCCTCCACCGAGGTCCAGTCCCTGCGCGGCTCGGCGGCGCCTGCTTCAAGGCGGGAGAGATCGAGCAGGTTGTCGACCAGCCGCGACAGCCGCCGCGTCTCCTCCTGGATGACGGCGGCCATCTCTTCGCGCTCGGGCTGTGTCAGCGAGGCTGAGCCCACGGCCTCGCCGGCTGCGGAGATTGCCGTCAGCGGCGAGCGCAGGTCATGGGAGACCGCCCGCAACAGCGCCGTCTTGACGGTATCGGCCCGCCGCAGCGCCGCCGTCTCGACCACCCCGCCCAACAGGCCCTCGCGCTCGAGCGCCGCGCTGAGCAGCGACTCGAGCGCCGGCACCACCCGCTCCTGCAGCCGGCGCAGGTTGGCCTCGGAGGTGTCGGCTCCCACCAGAAGCGTCCCCAGGCGCGTCGTGCCCTCGCGCAGCGGAAAGGCGATTCGGCGTTCGTCCCCTTCGACGGCCTCCATCTCGATCGCCGCCGAGCTCAGTTCGAGCGCGTGCGCCAACCGCGCAGCGGCCGTCGGCAGCGCCTCGCCGAGATCGTCCCCCCGCAACAGCAGTCGCGCCATCTCGGCAGCCAGATCGGCCTCGCGCCGGCGATCCTCGGCGTCGCGCGTGCGGGCGCGTGTCACTTCGGCGATCGAGCTCACGATCGCGGCCGCCACCAGGAACGTGACCAGGGCCACCCAGTTGCTCGATCCGCGGATGTCGAACTGGCGAACGGGGGGAAGGTGAAAGAAGTTGAACGCCGCCGCGCTGAGCACGGCCGTGAAGACCCCAAGCCACGCACCCCAGATCGCCGAGACGACGAGCACCGCGAGCAGATACACAACGCCGAGCGAGACAACCGCCGCGATCTGCTTGAGGGGGTAGATCAACAGCGTGCACAGGGCCACGGCGGCCACCGCCACGAACACCCCCGTCCGCCGGGGCGGTGGCTCGGTAGCCAGCAGAGAGGCGAGCGGTCGCATGCCCCGCCTAGCGTAGTCGGCGCACAGGTCCCCGCCCGAGCGCCGGCGCCGTCCGCGAACCTTGGCCCGCCCGCCTGAAATAGGGCCAGATACCCCGCCTTTCCTCAAGCGGCGGGCCCCGCGCGTCGATCAATGGAGCTGATCGCAGCACCCGTTTTCGATGAATCTCAGAACACAACGAGTCGTCGTCCGCACCGCGCTGCTCGCGCCGGCCGTGCTCGTGTGCGCCCTGCTGCTCGCCCCGGCCGCCGGCGCCGCGCTGTCCCCCTCTGAATATGAAGTGGGCGCACTCTGCTCGGCGCCGGGGCCCGGCCACGCGGGCTGCCTGGGCCTGCGGCTGCGCGCCAAGCGTCCGCTGACGGTCCACGGCTCGCGTGCGCTCAGCACCGCGCGCGCGGGCGCTGTGCAGTCGCCGAGCCCTGCCACCGCCAGCGCCGCGCTGCCTGCCGTCGAATACAAAGAACCGTGGGCCGGCAGCCTCACCCCCCAGAACGTGCTCGGCGCCTACAGCCTCTCGGGCCTGCCCGCGCCGGCGAGCCAGCAGACGGTGGCGCTCGTCGACGCCTACAACGACCCGACCGCCGAACACGATCTGAAAGTCTTCGACGAACGCTTCTCGCTGCCCGTGTGCACGACCGCGAACGGCTGCTTCACGAAGGTTGAAATGCAGGGCGGCTCCCCCCTCAGCAACCCGCCGACAGAACCCGACTGGGCGCAGGAGATCGCCACCGATGTCGAGGTCGCGCACGGACTCTGTCAGAGCTGTCACATCATGCTCGTCGAGGCGCACTCCTCGAGCTACTCAGACCTCGAAGCCGCCGAGCAGGAAGCCGAGAGCCGCGGCGCAACCGAGATCTCGAACTCATGGGGCGGCTCAGAGCTCGGCCAGAGCACCACGCAGGAGCGCAACGGCCCGTTCAACCATCCGGGCACGGTCATCACCGCCTCCTCCGGCGACGACGGCTACCTCGGCTGGGCAGGCTCAGAAGAAGGGTCCGTTGAGTTTCCCGCCTCCTCGCCGCACGTGGTCGCCGTGGGCGGCACCCGCCTCAGCCTCAGCGCCGGTGGCGCCTGGGCCTCGGAGAAGGTCTGGAACGGCGACGGCGCCAGCGGCGGCGGCTGCAGCGGCGTCTTCGAAGCGCCGGCCTGGCAGCAGAGCGTCAGCGGCTTTGCGGCCGTCGGCTGTGGCTCCAAACGCGCGGTGGCGGACGTCTCCGCGGACGCCGACCCCTACACGGGAGTCGCGGTCTACGACTCGACGCCGGTCAAAGAAGGCAGCTCCGAACGCTCCGGCTGGGTGACGATGGGCGGCACGAGCGTCGCCTCGCCGATCATCGCCGCCACGTTCGCGCTCGCGGGCGGCGCCGGCAAGGAAGCGGGCGGTGAAACCGTCAAATACCCGGCGCAGACGCTGTATGACAACCTCGCAAGCGATCCGGGCTCGCTGCACGATGTGGTCTCGGGCTCGAACGGCAAGTGCAGCAAAGCCTTCAACGGCTCGGACGAATCGGGCTGCACGCTCGCCGAAGAGTACGCCTCCTGCTCGCCGAAACTCATCTGCATCGCCGCCGGCGGCTATGACGGCCCATCGGGCGTCGGCACGCCCGATGGAATAAACGCCTTCGAGCCGAACGTGAGCGAACCGGGAGGCAAAGGCACCGGCAGCGGCTCGCCGGGAAGCGAAGAAGAATCCAAGGCCACGAGCAAAGGCACGGGCGGGGAAACCGGCGAAGCACCCGTCGCCCATCCGGGCGAAGGCGATCCGCCCCCGGCGAGCAGCCCGCCGCCCGTCGTTGCGAGCGCGGCCTCCTCGGCGAGCGGCTCGGGCACCCTCGCCGTGACGCTGTCAGGGCTGTCGCTGACCCACGGCGCCGTCGTCGCCTTGCGCCGCGAGCGCCCGGCGGCCTCGCAGATGGGCTTCGCCTTCACCATCAGCGCCGGCGCGCGCGTCCGTGTGACGCTGGCCAAGCTCATTCACGTGCGCGGACGCGCGCGCTGGCAGCCGATCGGAGACTCGCTCACGATCACCGCAACGCGCGGGCGCAACAGCCGCCGCCTGCACGGGCGCAATGCCCTCTCAGGCGGGCGCTACCGGCTGACGCTCACCCCGGTGCACGGGACCGCGCGCTCGCTCGGCTTCCTCGTCCGCTGATCGCGGCGCCTCAGAAGGGCGCGGTCGCGACCGTCGCGGGGCGCTCGGAGCGTTCTGAGACGGGTGGGCTCTGGGCCGGGCGGGCGCCCTCTTCACCGCGCCGGCGGGGACGCCAGACGCGCACGTACTGTGCCGCGAAGTAGGAGCCGACGACGGCCGCCAGGGCGAGGGCCTGCGCGGCGAACGTCTCGACGTTGGGAAACACAGAGAACCAGGTTCCCGTCCAGCCGGGGAGGTTCAGGCCGGGGATGTTGGTAGTGCCGATCCAGCCGGCGAGCTGCATCTCGTTGACCTCCTCGCCGACCATCACCCACAGCACCACCACGAGCATCGCGCCGGTGATGATCAGCAGTTTGCGGTACGGCAGCCGCTGGTGCAGGCCGAACGTGAGCACGCCGACGGCCGCCGTGAACAGCAGGCCGAGGACGACGCCCTCGAGCACGACGCTCGAGCCGAAGCGCTCGCGCAGCCCCTGCAGGAAGATGACTATCTCAAAGCCCTCGCGATAGACCGAGGTGAAGCCGAGCAGGCCGAGGCCGAGCAGCATCGCGCGCTTGCCCGACTCATCATCAGAGAGCAGCCCGCGGCGACGCCTGTGGTGGTGGGAGATCCACCCGGTCCAGTACAGCCTGTGGAAGAACCAGTTCATGACGATCAGCAGCACGATGATCGCCGGGATGCCGGTGGCGGCCTGCACCGACAGGCCGCCGTGACCGAACATGCCGATGAACCACACAGCCAGGAACCACGTTCCGACCGAGGCCAGGAGCGCCAGCCCACCGCCCGCGGCGACCGGTTTGCGATAGGCGCGGTTGCCGCCCAGGAAGCTGGCCGTGATGGCGGCCAGCACGAGGATCGTCTCAAGGCCCTCGCGGAAGACGAGCACGCCGCTGTTGATCGTGGCCGTCGTCGGGCTCATGCTGTTGGCGGAGTCGGTCGGGTCGGCCGTTCCTCCATGCGCGTGCCAGCCGAGCAGGACGGCCGTCACGCACACGCCGAGCACCACCGCCGTCCACACATACAGGCTCCGGCGCTGGCCCAGCCGGTTGGGGCGGTCCGCCGAGGCGGGGGCGCCTGCGGGGCCCGGCTGCGCTGTTGGCTCGTGCGAGATGAAGGTCTCCCTGCGGGTTCTCGATCGAATCCCGACTGCAGTGCTTGGATATCCCTGCGAGCAGCAAGGTAGCACAGATTAGGGCTCCCTAACTCCACCCTGGACGTAATCTGGAATACCTCCTGCGCCGGCCCTCGAACGCGTCGCGGCTACCCCTCAAGCGCCGACTGAAGGAGCGCCGGCGCGCCGTAGGCGAGCAGCGTTCCCGGCAGCTCGACGCTGCCGTCTGCCTGCTGGCCGTTCTCAAGGAGCGCGACGATCGTCCGCCCGACCGCGACCGCGGTGCCGTTCAGCGTGTGCGGCGCCAGCGTGCCGTTCTCGCCGCGCATGCGGATGTTCAGCCTGCGCGCCTGATAGTCGGTCGTGTTCGAGCACGAGGTCAGCTCGCGGTAGCGGCTCTGGCTCGGCAACCACGCCTCGCAGTCGTACTTCTTCGCGGCCGAGCTGCCGAGGTCGTTGACCGCGATGTTGACCACGCGGTAGGGCAGCTCGAGCTCGGACAGGATCTCCTCCTCGATGGCGAGGATCCGCTCGTGCTCGGCGGTGGAGTGCTGCGGCTCGACGAAGCTGAACATCTCGACCTTGTCGAACTGGTGCACGCGGAAGATCCCGCGCGTGTCCTTGCCGGCGGCGCCGGCCTCGCGGCGGAAGCACGGCGAGAATCCGGCGTAGCGCAGAGGCAGCCGCGCAGCGTCGATCACCTCCCCGTCGTGCAGCGAGGCGAGCGCGACCTCGGAGGTGCCGATGAGGTAGAGATCGTCCGAGTCCACGTGGTAGATCTGCTGCTCGGTGTCGGGCAGAAAGCCCGTCCCGTAGAGCGCGCGCTCACGCACGAGCACGGGCGGGATGACCGGTTCGAAGCCGTGTCCGCGCAGCTTCTCGAGTGCCCACCGCACGAGCGCCAGCTCGAGCATCACGAGGTCGCCTTTCAGGTAGGCAAAGCGCGAGCCCGACAGGTTGGCCGCGCGATCCATGTCGATCATCTCCCCCGCGAGCTCCAGGTGATCGCGAGCCTTGAACGGGCGCTGTGCGATCTCGCCCACCTCGCGCACCAGCTCGTCCTGCGGGCCGGGGGCGGCTGTCGGGTCGGGCAGGTTCGGCAGCGGCGCGAGAGCCTCCTTCAGATCCAGCTCGACCACCACCAGCTCACCCTCGAGCTCCTTCGCGCGGGCGGCGACCACCCGCATCGCGTCTATCTCTCGAGCCCGCTCGGCCTCGTCGCTCGCCGAGGAGATACGCGCGCTCGCCTCGTTCTGCTCGGCCCGCAGGCCCTCGAGCTCGGGGAGCAGCCTGCGCCGGCGCTCGTCCAGTGAGACCACTCGGTCGAGGCCCGCCGCGTGGGCCTCGCCGCGTCGCCCGAGGGCGGCGCGAACGCCGTCGGGGTCCTCGCGGATGCGCTTGAGCTCGAGCACGCTCCGCCGCCTCCCCGCGGCTGCCCTATTTCGTCGACAGCGTGATGTTCACCGACGGCACCTTCTTGGCCTGGCGCCCGGAGTACTCGGCGAGAAAGGCCGCGACTTCCTGCGCGTCGTCGCCGAGCACGATGTTCTCCGGCATGATCGCGCCGGAGAAGCCGCCGTTGCGAATCGCGTAGAGCGCCTGTTCGACGTTCTCCTTGCGGTAGTTGAAGTTCGGGCCGTTCGTGCGCAGCCGGTTCTTGATGCTCGTCGCCGATCCCTCGGCGCCGACCACCGACAGCGTGTGACAGCCCGAGCAGTGGTCGAGGAACAGCACCGCTCCGCGGTAGTAGGGGCTGGTCTTGGGAACCTGAATCCCCTGCGATCCGCACGCGCCGAGAACGGCGGCGCACAGGAACAGGACCGTCGTCGTGGCGGCGACCTTCATGCGCGGGGAATATATAGGCCCCACCCCGAACCCGTGAGCCTAAGCGCGACTCAGAAGCCGTGGGCCGTGGACGCCGCGCGCAGCGCGAGGAACACCACCACCAGCGCAGACAGCGCCATCACCCCCGTCTCGCGGCGCACGATCGCCGCGACGATCCGCTGCTGATCGTCCTCGGGCAGGGCGCCCACCGCCTCGGCGTCATCGAGGCCGCGCTGGTCGAGGATCGTCTGTGCCGAGGCGATGCGAAGCTGCTCGGCGACGAACGCCACGGCGAGTGGAAGCAGCGCGTACAGATAGAAAAGATGATCGCTTGAGTAGTGACCCGCGGCGGCGAGCGACCCGACCGCCAGGGCCAGGATCAGCGCCGAGCCCTGCCCGATCCGCAGCACAACCCAGAAGGCCCTGTGCGGGCCGGGAGCCGCGGTCGGGTCGCTGCGATACCACAGCCAGCCTCCGAGCAGACCCGAGAGCGCGTTGAGCGCCGCCACCACCAGCGCGCCCGCCACGACCGCCTGGGTCATGTGAGCGATATCGAGCCGATTGCCACTATGTGACACTTTGGCACAAGCGGTGATATAACAGCGCGCGGTGCTGCGCAGCTATCTACCGGCGATTATCTTCGTGATTCTCGGCGGCGCCGTGGGGCTGGCGTTCACATCGCTCAACTCCCTCATCGGCCCGCGCCGGGCGACGCGCCAGAAGCAGGACCCCTACGAGTGCGGCCTGCCCTCGGAGGTCAAGCGCGAGATGCGCTTCGGCATCAGCTTCTATCTGATCGCGATGCTGTTCATCCTGTTCGACATCGAGGTGATCTTCCTCTATCCGATCGCGATCGAGCTGCGCGCGTACGGCAGCTTTGCGCTGGTGGAGACGATCGTCTTCATCTTGCTGCTGTTCGTGGCGTTCGTGTACGTCTGGCGGCGGGGTGCGCTCGAGTGGAAGTGAAACGTGAGCCGCTCGCGAAGAACCCGCGAGATCTGCGCGTTCGCAACCTGAACTCGCGCCAGCTGCTGCGCGGCGGCGACCTCGAGGGCATGAACCGCCCGGCCCAGCTCGAGGGCTCGGACTTCGATCACTACGTCTCAGAACGCGTGCTCACGACCACGCTGGATAAAACCGTCGCGTGGGCGCGGTCGAACTCGTTCTTCCCGCTCGGCTTCGGTCTGGCCTGCTGCGCGATGGAGCAGTTCCAGGCCGCCGGCCCGCGCATGGACATCGCCAGGTTCGGCTATGAGGCGTTCCGCGCCTCGCCCCGCCAGGCCGACCTGATCATCCTCGCCGGCCGCGTCTCGATCAAGATGGCGCCGATCATTCGCAGGCTGTATGACCAGATGCTCGAGCCCAAGTGGGCGATCTCGATGGGCGCCTGCTGCAGCTCGATGGGCGTCTTCAACAACTACGCGCTGGTGCCGGCCGACAAGTTCATGCCGATCGACGTGCACGTACCCGGCTGTCCGCCGCGCCCGGAGGCGCTGATGCACGGAATCCTCAAGCTGCGCAAGATGGTCCAGGATGACCCCGACATGGGCTGGCGCGAGCGCTACGACGCGGTCGGCACGGAGGAGGCTCCCTCAGGTGCCTGATGCCACGGGGCTCGAGCTGCTCGCCGCGGAGCTGGGCGATGCGACGCTCGAGACCGTGTACTTCCGCGAACGCGCCACCGTCGTGGTCGATCCGCTACAGATTCGCAGCGTGCTGTCAAGGCTTCGTGCGCACGGCTTCAGCTTCCTGGCAAGCGTTCACGGCGTGGATTACTACCCCGAGGAGCCGCGCCTCGGCGTGATCTACGAGCTGCTCGACATGGGCCGGGTCGACCGCATCACCGTCAAGCTGCGAGTGCCCGTCGAGGCCCCGCATGTGGAGTCGGTGACCGCCGACTGGCCGACGGCCGACCATCAGGAGCGCGAGGTGTATGACATGTTCGGCGTCGTCTTCGACGGTCACCCGGACCTGCGACGGATCCTGATGCCCGAGGACTACGAGGGACACCCGCAGCGGCGAGATTTCCCGATCGGCGGCGAACCGGTGATCTTCACCCGCGACGAGGCCAAATGGCTGGAGACGCGGGAGTGAGCCCGCCGCCGACCGAGAGCCCATCGCCGTCGGAGTACCGCCGGCGCGAGCAGAGCATCACGCTCGCGCCGGTCGAGCAGCAGATCGAGGCGGTCGACGGCTCGGAGACGAGCGAGGAGCTGCTGACCCTCAACTTCGGCCCGCATCACCCCGCCACGCACGGCGTGCTGCGCCTGCTGGTGACGCTGCAGGGGGAGGTCGTGCTCGACATCAAACCGGTCATCGGCTACGTGCACACCGGCATCGAGAAGACGGCCGAGGACAAGGCCTACTGGAAGGTCATCCCGATCGTCGAGCGGATGGACTACCTGTCCTACTACTTCAACGCGATGGCCTACTGCACCGCCGTGGAGGCGCTGCTCGAGGTCGACATCCCGCCCCGCGGCCAGTACCTGCGCGTGATTCATCTGGAGCTGAACCGCATCGCCTCGCACCTGATCTGGCTGGGCACGAGCGCGCTCGACCTCGGCGCGGTCTCGATATTCCTCTACTGCCTGCGCGAGCGCGAGCTGATCCTCGACCTGTTCGAGATGTCCTCCGGGCAGCGGATGCACACGCGCTACTTCCAGGTGGGTGGCGTGATCGAGGACATCCCGCCGGGCTTCGAGGGAAAGCTGCGCGAGTTCCTGAAGGTGATGCCCGAGCGCGCGGATGAGTACGGCGCGATCCTGAACTCCAACGAGATCGTGCTGCAGAGGCTGCGCGGCACCTGCCCGCTGGACGCCGAGACGCTTCTGGGGCTCGGCGTGAGCGGCCCGCTGCTGCGCGCGGCGGGAAACCCGTGGGACCTGCGCAAGGCCGCGCCGTACAGCTCCTACGATCACTTCAAGTTCAAGATCCCGGTGGGAACGGTCGGCGACAACTACGACCGCTTCGCGGTCAGGCTGGCCGAGATCTACGAGTCCGTGCACATCATCGAGCAGGCGCTCGACGGGCTGCCCGAAGGTCCCTTCATCACCGAGGACCGCAAGGTCTCGCTGCCCCCGCGCCACGAGCTCGCCACCTCGATGGAGGCGCTGATCCACCACTTCAAGCTCGTGACCGAGGGGTTCAGGGTGCCCCCCGGCGAGGTCTACAGCCCGATCGAGTCCCCCCGCGGCGAGCTCGGCTGCTACGTGCGCTCGGACGGCAGCTCAAAGCCCGCGCGCGTGCACATGCGCGATCCCTCGTTCGTCAACCTGCAGGCGCTGCGGCACATGTGCCGCGGCAGCTACATCGCCGACATGATCGCCACCACCGCAATGCTCGACCCGATTCTCGGGGGGATCGACCGATGAGCCCGCCCTCCGGCTCACGCGGATGGGATGTGCCCGCCGACCTCGAGCGGGATCCGGCGACGATCCCGGACCCCGCTACGACGCCCGTCCCGGATGAGCTGCGGCGCGAGATCGAAGCGCACATGGCCCTGTATCCGGACCCCCGCTCGGCCAGCCTGCCGGCGCTCGAGGCCGCCCAGCGCGTGCACGGCTGGTGCTCGCCGGAAGCGATCGACCAGGTCGCCTGCGTGATGAGGGTGACGCCGGCCTCGCTCGATGCCGTCTCGACGTTCTACGACATGCTCGAGACCGAACCCGTCGGGCGCCATTCGATCTACGTCTGCACGAACATCTCCTGCTCGCTGCGCGGGGCCGACGAGCTGTATGCGGCGATGCGCGATGCCGCCGGCGAGGATCCGGAATTCAACGTGCGCGCATTCGAGTGCCTGGGCGCCTGCGACATCGCGCCGATGGCCTCCGTGGACGGCGTCTACGTGGGTCCGCTCGGGGCCACGGATGTGCCGGCGCTGCTGGAGGACCTGCGCGCGGACCGGCCCGTGCTCGAGGAGAAGCAGCTGTCGCGCAGAGCCTGTGCTGACCCGGAGGCCGGCCAATGAAGATCCTGTTCGACCGCATCGACGAGCCCGGCCTGAACACGCTCGAGGTCTATGAACGGCGCGGCGGCTATGAGTCGCTGCGCAAGGCGCTCTCGATGACCCCCGAGGAGGTGCTGGCGGAGCTCGAAGCCTCCAACCTGCGCGGGCGCGGGGGGGCCGGGTTCCAGATGGGCAAGAAGGTCTCGTTCCTGCCTCACGGGTCGATCGACAAGTACCTCGTGTGCAACGCCGACGAGTCCGAGCCGGGGACCTTCAAGGACCGCGAACTGATGCAGAAGACGCCGCATATGCTGCTCGAGGGGCTGATCATCGGCTCCTATGCGGCCGGCGCGAGCCGCTCGTTCATCTACATCCGCGGCGAGTATGTCCAGCAGGCCGACATCATCGACGCGGCGCTCGCCGAAGCGCGCGCGGCGGGCTATGTCGGCGAGCACATCCTCGGCTCCGAGCACTCGCTCTCGCTGGTCGTTCATCGCGGCGCCGGCGCGTACATCTGCGGCGAGGAGACCGGGCTGCTCGACTCGCTTGAAGGCAAGCGCGGCAACCCCCGCCTGAAGCCCCCGTTCCCGGCCAACCAGGGGCTCTACCAGGGGCCGACGCTGATCAACAACGTCGAGACGCTGTCGACGGTGCCGGCGATCATGCGCATGGGCGGCGCCGAGTACGCGAAGCTCGGCACCGAGACATCGACGGGCACGAAGCTCGTGTCGGTGTCCGGACACGTCCAGCGTCCCGGCAACTACGAGGTCGAACTGGGCGTCCCCTCGCGCCATCTCATCTACGATCTGGCCGGCGGCCCGCCGCCCGGGCGCACCGTCAAGTGCTGGTTCCCGGGCGGCTCCTCGGCGCCGGTGCTGACGGCGGATGACCTGGATGTGCCCTACGACTTCGACTCGATGGCCAAAGCCGGCTCGATGCTCGGCTCCGGCGCGATCATCGTCGTCGATGACTCGACGCCGATCCTCGACGTCGCGCTGAAGACCGCCAAGTTCTATCGCCACGAGTCCTGCGGCAAGTGCACGCCGTGCCGCGAGGGCACGAACTGGACCGTGCACATGCTCGAACGCATCGACCGTGGCGAGGCGACCCCGATGGACCTCGAGATCATGGCCTCCGTGCAGGAGCACATCATCGGCAACTGCCTGTGCGTGCTGGGAGACGCCATGGCGATGCCGATCGGCTCGATGATCGCCAAGTTCAAAGACGAGTTCGAAGCTCACAACGAGATGCGGCGCCTACAGGCGCTCGAGCTCGTCGAGGCCTGATGCCGCGGCCCGAGCAGAACATCATCACGCTCACGATCGACGACCGCGAGGTGAGCGCCATCGAGAACTCGATGCTCGTGGACGCCGCCAAATATGGCGACGTCGAGATCCCGGTGTTCTGCTACGAGCCCAAACTTGGCCAGCCGGTCGGGGCCTGCCGCATGTGCCTGGTCGAAATCGAGGGCATTCCCAAGCTGCAGACCGGCTGCTCGACCGCCGTCAAGGACGGGATGGTCGTGCACACCCAGTCAGAGCGCGTCAAGGAGGCCCAGCGCTCGGTCGTCGAGTTCCTGCTGATCAACCATCCGCTCGACTGCCCGGTGTGCGACAAGGGCGGCGAGTGCCCGCTGCAGGACATCACCTTCGGCTGGGGCGGGGGGCTGTCCCGCTTCATCGAGCCCAAGCGCCACTTCGTCAAGCCGCTCGAGCTGTCCCCCACGATCGCGATCGACCGCGAGCGCTGCATCCTCTGCTACCGCTGCGTGCGCTTCAGCCAGGAGATCTCAGAAGACCACCAGCTGGTGCTGCTGGAGCGCGGCTCGCACTCCTACGTCTCGACCTTCGACGGCCACCCCTATGTGGCGCCGTTCAGCGGCAACATCGTCGAACTGTGCCCGGTCGGCGCGCTCACCTCGCGCCCCTACCGCTTCAGGGCGCGGCCGTGGGACATCGAGGACGCGGGCTCGGTGTGCACGCTGTGCCCCTCCCAATGCAACGTCACGCTGACAGTCCGCGACGAGCGCGTGCTGCGGGTGCAGGCGCGCGAGCATCCAGAGGTGGACGACGGCTGGCTGTGCGACCGCGGGCGCTTTGCCTATCCCGCCCTGGGCGGCCGCCCGCAGGCGGGCGGCGCCGACCCCGCGGCCGCCGGTGCGCGCGTACTGGAACCGCTGCTGCGCGATGGCGGCGAGCTGCGAGCGGTCCCCTGGGAGCGCGCTCTCTCGGAGGCCGCGGGCGCTCTGTCGCGCGCGGGCGCCCGCACCGGCGCGCTCGTCGGCGGCGAGGCCACCAGCGAGGAGGGCTACCTGCTCGCGCGCCTGATGCGCGAGGGTCTCGATTCACCGCACGTCGACTCCCGCCGCGCCGGCACGCTGCCGCTCGAGCTGCTCCGCGCGCTGAACGATCCGAGCCTTCAGGCGCGCGTCAGCGACCTGGAGTTCGCCCATGCCGTGCTCGTACTCGACGCCGACCCGATCGAGGACGCGCCGATCCTCGACCTGCGCCTGCGCAAGGGCGCCCGCCGCCACGGCCTGCGCCTACACCATGCGAGCACGGCCGATCTGCTCGACGCAGAGCGAGGCGGCGCGCTCGCGCAGCTGCTGCGCGACGCCGGCGAGGAGATCGTGATCCTGTGGCATGAGCGCCTCACGGGCGGTGCAGACGGCCCCTCGCGCGCGCGGGCGCTGCTCGAGCTGGCGGACAGCCTGTCCCTCGCCGAGACGCCAGGCGCCGGCCTGCTGGAAATCCCCGCTCAGAGCAACGGGCGCGGACTGCGCGAGGCCGGGGTCCTGCCGAACGCCGGCCCGGGCCTCAGCGAGCTGAACGGGGGCGCCGGCGAGGGCCTCGACGCCGACGGCATCGCCCGCGGGCTGGCGGAGGGCGATCTGGCGGCGCTCCTTTTGCTGGAGTCCGACCCGCTCGGCGCCGCACGGCAGGACGAGGGCGAGCGCGAGCTGTGGGAGCCGGCGCTCGAGCGGGCCTCCACGGTCGTCGCGCACGCCACCTTCGTGACCGACGGCCTGCGCGAGCACGCCAACGTCGTGTTCCCCGCCCAGGCCTACGCCGAGAAGGAGGGCACGATCGTCCACCCCGACGGGCGCATCCAGCGGCTGCGGCCGGCCGTCGCGCTTCCGCGCGGCCTTGAATCGCCACGCGCGCAGTGGCAGCTCATCACCGAGCTTGCGTCGCGGATCGGGCTCGACCTTGAGACGCCCACCGCCGCGATGGCCTCCCAGCAGCTGTTTGACGCGGTGCCGTTCTACGCGGGCCTGACGCTCGAGGAGATCGGCGGCAAAGGCGTCCGCTGGCAGGAGCGCCCCGAGGCCGAGGCGTATCCGGGGCGGGAGCAGCTTGTATGAGCTCGCCCTCGCCCGTGAGCGTCCTCGCGATCGTCGGCTACTACGAAGAATGGTGGATCCAGATCCTCAAGGCGATCATCATCTTCGCCGTCGGCCTGCAGCTCGTGCCCGTGGTGCTGCTCGCCGAGCGCAAGCTGCTCGGGCGCTTTCAGTCGCGCTACGGCCCCAACCGCGTCGGGCCGTTCGGCGCGATACAGCCACTCGCGGACATCCTCAAGCTGCTCACCAAGGAGCAGTTCCGCCCGAGCTCCTCGGTCGGTCTCCTGTTCGCGCTGGCGCCGGTGATCTCGATCGTGACGGCGGTTGCGGCGTTCGCGCTGATCCCGTTCGGCAACGTCCAGAACATCTTCGGCACGCCCGTGGGGCTGTATGGGATCGACGTCTCGATCGGACCGCTGTACCTGTTCGCGTTCGGCGCGGTCGCCTTCTACGGGATCATGCTCGGCGGCTGGTCATCGGGCTCGAAGTACTCCTTCCTCGGCGCGATGCGCGGCGCGGCGCAGCTGATCTCCTACGAGGTCTCCCAGGGGCTCGCGCTCGTCGGCGTGATCATCACCGCGCAGACGCTCTCGCTGACCGGCATCGTGGAGGCACAGAAAGGGATGTGGTACATCGTTCCGCAGCTGTTCGGCTTCCTGATCTTCCTGACCGCGAGCTTCGCCGAGACCAACCGCGCGCCATTCGACCTGACCGAGGCCGACGCCGAGCTGGTCGGCGGCTACAACACCGAGTTCGGCGGTGGCCGCTTCGCCTCCTACTACTTCGCCGAGTACCTCAACGTGCTCGTGGTGTCAGGCATCGTCACGACCGTGTTCCTCGGCGGCTGGCTGATGCCTTTCGGCATCCACCCGCCCGGCTGGTGCGACCCGATCATCGTGCTCGCCAAGATGTCGCTGATCACCTTCCTGTTCATCTGGGTCCGGGCGACGCTGCCGCGGCTTCGCTACGACCAGCTGATGAGCTTCGGCTGGAAGGTCCTGTTGCCGCTGGCCACGCTCAACGCGCTCGCTACCGCCGTGCTCGTGGTGGTGACGCACTGACATGAGCAGCGAGACGCCGAAGCCTCAGAGCCCCGCGCCCGCCGAGCCGGGCGAGCGCGCCACGAATCCCCTGGCGGTCACGATGTGGAACCCGGGCGAGGACGTGATCGAGGTCCAGCGCACCCCCGCGCCGGGCCCCGCGCGCGGCACCTGGCGCACGTTCCGGGAGACCCTGCGTGGGCTGATGACGACCTTCGGGCGCTTTCATGAAACGCCGATCACCGTTCAGTACCCGGAGGAGAAGACCGCCGTCTACCCGCGCTTTCGCGGCCGCCACAAGCTGCACCGCTTCGAGGACACGCACCTGGAGAAGTGCGTCGGCTGCTCGTTGTGCGCCGCCGCCTGCCCGGCCGACTGCATCCGCGTGGTCGCCGCGGAGAACACGCCCGAGAACCGCGTCTCGGCCGGCGAGCGCTACGCGGCGGTGTATGAGATCAACATGTCGCGCTGCATCTTCTGCGGCTACTGCGAGGTCGCCTGCCCGTTCGACGCGATCACGATGGGCCACGACTACGAGCTCTCAGACTACGATCGCACCGACCTGATCTTCACCAAGGAGATGCTGCTCGCAGAGCCCCTCGAGCGCACCCCGCTGAGGAACGAGGGCGAGTGACAGGGAGGGAGATGAGATGAGCTCCGTGGTGTTCTTCATCGCCGCCATCGGCGTGATCTCGGGAGCGATCGGGGTGGTGATGCTGCGCGACCCCTTCTACAGCGTGCTCGCGCTGGTCGCCCACCTCGTCTCGCTGGCCGTCCTGTTCCTGCTGCTCCGCTCGGAATTCGTGGCCGCGGTGCAGGTGGTCGTCTACGCCGGCGCCGTGATGGTCCTGTACGTATTCGTCGTCGCCTACGTCGGCGGCGAGAGCGGGTCGCTCGGCGAGCGCCTGCGCGGACCCGGTCCCGTCGCCTCGGGGCTGCGCCTGGGCGGGGCGATCCTCGGGGGCGCGCTCTTGATCGAGCTTCTGATCGCGCTGCTCGGAACGGGCCTTGAGGCGGTCAACGGCGACGGCGCGGGCTACAGCGGGGGCCCGCGCGCATTCGGAACCCCCGCCTACATCGGCAAACTGCTGCTCACCCGCTTTCTGCTGGCGTTCGAGATGGCGTCCTTCTTGCTGCTGATCGCCGCCGTCGGCGCGGTCGTGCTCGCGCGCCGCCGGGGCGGTCTCGACGAAGAGGATGCCGCCGAGCGGCTCACCCCGCTCGATCTGCTGCGCCCGCAGGGCACCGGCACGATGGCCGAGGGAGTCGGGAGAAGGCCGTGAGCATCGCCTGGTATCTGGCCGTCTCGGCCATCGTCTTCTGCGTGGGCGCCGTCGGGGTGATCACCCGCCGCAACCCGCTCGTCGTGCTGCTGTGCCTGGAGCTGATGCTGAACGGCGGGAACCTTGCCCTGATCGCGTTCTCGCGCATGTGGGGCAACGGCGACGGGCAGATACTCGCGCTCGTGGTGATGACGGTGGCCGCCTGCGAGGTCTGCATCGGCCTGGGCATGATCGTCGCGATCTACCGCCGTCGTCTGCCGATCGATGTGGACGAGCTGCGAGAGCTGCAGGGCTGATGAGCACGACCACCTACGGCTGGCTCGTGGTCGCCTTCCCGCTGCTCGGGACGATCGTGCTCGCGCTCGGCTACCGGCGCCTCGAGGCTCTGCCGGCGCGCACCGCCGGCTGGATCGGCACGGGCGCGATCTTCCTCTCGTTCCTGGCCGCGCTCGGGGCCCTGATCTCGCTGCAGGGCCACGCCCCCGAGCACCGCCAGCTCGTCTCCTCGCTGTGGAACTACGCCTCCACGGCGGGCATCAACGCGCAGATGTCGATCCTCGTCGACCCACTGTCGGTGTTCATGATCCTCGTCGTCACGGGCGTCTCCACGATGATCCACCTCTACTCGATCGCCTACATGGACGAGGACCGCGGCTACACGCGCTTCTTCGCCTACCTGAACTTCTTCGTCTTCTCGATGCTGCTGCTGGTGCTCGCCGGCAACTTCCTGCTGCTGATCGTCGGCTGGGCCTTCGTCGGCGCCGCCTCCTACCTGCTGATCTCCTTCTGGTACCGGCGCACGACCGCGACGCGCGCGGGGATCAAGGCGTTCGTGATCAACGTCGTCGGCGACGTGGGGCTCGTGCTGGGCACCTACTTCATCTTCAAGCACACCCACACGCTCGACTTCCTCGGGGCCTTCCACGCCGCCGCCACGGGCGCCTTCGGCCACGGCACGAACAACGGCGACCTCGTCGCCGGCTGCGTGCTGCTGCTCGTCGGCGCGTTCGCGAAGTCCGCGCAGATCCCGCTGCACACCTGGCTTCCGGACGCGATGGAGGGCCCCACCCCGGTCAGCGCGCTGATCCACGCGGCGACGATGGTGACCGCCGGCGTGTATCTGATCGCGCGCATGCACCCGCTGTTCGAACTGGCCCCCGCGGCGCAGGACGTCGGCGCCGTGATCGGTGCGGCGACGCTGCTGATCGCGGGCACGATCGCCATCACCCAGACCGACATCAAGCGCGTCATCGCCTACTCGACGATGTCCCAGATCGGCTACATGATCATGGGCGTCTCGGTGGGCGCCTACGCGGCCGGGCTGTTCCACCTGATGACACACGCGTTCTTCAAGGCGCTGCTGTTCATGGCGGCCGGGTCGCTCATCGGCGCGATGTCCGGAGAGCAGTCGCTGGAGAAGATGGGCGGCTTTCGCAAGGCGATGCCGTTCACCTACGGGTGCTTCATCATCGGCGGCCTGGCGCTGTCGGGCATACCGCCGTTCTCGGGCTTCTTCTCCAAGGACGAGATCCTGCTCGTCACCGGCGAGCGCGGCGGGTGGCACTGGGCGCTGTACGCGGTCGGCTACATCGGCGCCTTCCTGACCGCGATCTACACGTTCCGGATGATCTTCCGCGCCTTCCACGGCGAGCCCGTGGCCGAGGCCCGCGAGCTCGAAGGAGGCCATCTGCACCACGCCGATGTGCCCACGAATCCCGCCAACGGCGAAGTGGAGGACATCGACGTGGGCTTCCCCGGGCCCGTGCACGCGATCGCCGAACGAGCGCTGCCGATGCGCGTGGCGATGAGCGTCCTCGCGCTCGGCGCGACCGGGATCGGGCTCGTGCAGATCCCGAAAGTCGACTTCCTGATCGACGACTTCCTGCGGCCCTCGTTCGCCGGCTCACTGTATGAACCGCACACGAAAACGGGGCTGTTGTGGTTCGGGCTGGCGCTCGGCACGCTGCTTGGCCTCGCGGGCATCGCGATCGCCTACCGCGTGTGGGTGGCCCGCCCGGGCACCTCGGCGGCCTTCCAGGCGCGCCTGCGCCCGCTGTATCTGCTGTTCGTGAACAAGTGGTACTTCGATGAGGCGATCGATCTGCTCGTCGTGCGCCCGGCCGCCGCGGCGGGGCGCTTTGCCAACGACACGTTCGAGCGCCTGTTCGTGGACGAGACGCTCGTCGGGGGCACCAGCGGGATCGTCCGCGCCGGATCGGCCGCCGTGCGCGCTGCGCAGAGCGGCTTCGTGCGCTACTACGCCGCGCTGCTCGTGCTGGGCGTCGCCGGCGTCGGCTTCTACTTCCTTCTGCAGAGCTGATGCCACCGCTCTCGATCCTCATATGGCTGCCCGCCGCCCTCGGCCTGTTGGGCGCGCTGCTGCCGGCGCGCAACCGGCGCGTGCCGGGGGTGCTCGCGCTGATCGCCTCGCTCGCCGCGCTGGCGCTCGCGATCGGCTACATCGCCGACTACAAAGCCGGCACCGTGGGCCTCCAGCACGTCACCGACGTGGTCTGGATCTCAGAACTCGGCATCCACTACAAGCTCGGCATCGACGGGCTGAACGTGTTCCTGCTGGGCCTCACGACGCTGCTCTTCGCCGCCGCGGTGCTCGCGTCCAACCTGCGCATGGCCGCCCACCCGTTCGACCGCCCGAGGCTCTTCTACTTCCACTTCATGCTCGCCGAGTCCGCCGTGCTCGGCGCCTTCCTGGCGCAGGATCTGGCTCTGTTCGTGGCCTTCTTCGACCTGATGCTGATCCCGTTCTACTTCCTGATCGGCGGCTGGGGCAGAGAGCCCGGTCGTGTCAAAGCGACGATCAAGCTCGTGATCTACACGTTCGTCGGCTCGCTGCTGATGCTCGCCGCCGCGATCGCGACAGGGGTGCTGGCGGCCCAGCAGGGCGGCGGGCACATCACGTTCGTGCTCTCGGCGCTTCAGGCGATGCCCCTCAGCCGCGGATCGCAGGAGTGGATCTTCCTGTTCTTCGCCGCCGCCTTCCTCGTGAAGATGCCCGCCTTCCCGCTGCACGGCTGGATGCCCGACGGCTACCGGGCGATGCCGATCGAGGTGCTGATGGTCTTCTCGGGGGTGCTCTCGAAGGTCGGCGCCTACGGTTTCTTGCGGATCGTGCTGCCGCTGTACCCGCAGGCGGCGGCCCACTTCCAGACGCTGATGCTGCTGATCGCGCTGGCGTCGATCATCTACGGCTCGGTCGTGGCCTTCACGCAGACCGATGCGCGGCTGATCATCGGCTACTCCTCGGTGCGCAGATGGGCTTCATAACGCTCGGGATCTTCGCGCTGAACCCCCAGGGAGCACAGGGAGCGCTGCTGCAGATGTTCAACCACGGGCTCGTCGTGGCCGCGATGCTGTTCATCGTGGCGCTGCTCGCCGCGCGCGCCGGCGGCTCGGAGGACATCGAAGGATGGGCGGCATCGCGTTCCGCGCGCCCGTGCTGGCCACGCTGTTTCTGATCGTGACGCTCGCGACGCTCGCGATGCCGGGATCGTCGAACTTCGTCGGCGAGTTCCTGATCCTGCTGGGCGTGTTCAAAACGAAGCTCGCGATCTCGGTGATCGCGTTCACCGGCGTGGTGATGGCGAGCGTTTACGCGCTGCGGCTGTTCATCGGCGCCATGCACAACCGCGTGGGCTCGGACGTGACTCGCGGGAGATCAGCCTCCGCGACGGCGTGGTGCTCGTTCCGCTCGTCGCGCGTGATCCTGTTCTTCGCGCTGTATCCGCAGCTCGCGCTTCACCGCAGCGAACGCTCGGTCAAGGTCGCCGTGGCCTCGGCGCAGGTGGCGCGCAACCCGGGATCTCGGACGACCGCTCGCTCGGACTGCCGCGGTCCGGCGCCGCGCTCAGCGAAGGGCGCGCCGCGTCGCGCGTGGCGGAAGCGACGTCTCGGTCGATGAGCCGGCGATGCACGTTCGCCCTCGCCACGCGCCCACCTGAAGGGCCCGCACATCGACTTCGCGGGCCTGTCCCCGCTGATCGCGCTGCTCGGCGGCGCGGTGGTGGTGCTGCTGGTCGGCCTGATCGGCTCGCGCTGGGTGCGAGCGCAGGTGGTACCGGCTCTCAGCCTCGTCGCGCTCGCGGCGGCGCTCGGACTGACGATCTGGCAGTGGAACGAGCAGAAGTCGATCGTCGCTGGAGCGCTTCGCATCGACGATCTGTCGCTGGTCCTGAACCTCATGCTGATCGCCGGCGGCGCCTTCGCGGTGCTGCTCGCGTGGCGCTCGCTCGCGGCGAGCGAAGCCGCCCACGGCGAGTTCCACGCGCTGCTTCTGACCTCGGTGGCGGGCATGTCGCTGCTCGCCGCCGCCCAGAACACGGTCATCCTGTTCGTCGGCCTCGAGCTCCTGTCGATCCCGCTGTACGTTCTGTGCGCGGCCGAAATGCGGCGCGAGCACTCGCTCGAGTCGGGGCTGAAGTACCTGATCATCGGCTCGGTCGGCTCGGCCACGCTGCTGTACGGGCTCGCGATGATCTACGGCGCGACCGGCGCGACCGACTTCTCGGCGATCGCGAGCGCCCTGTCGAGCACGCAGCCTGCCGAGCGATCCGCTGACGCTGACGGGGATCGCGCTGATGCGTCGCGGGACTGTGCTTCAAGGCGTCGGTGGCGCCGTTCCACCAGTGGACCCCCGACGTCTACGAGGGCGCGCCCACGCCGGTCACCGCCTTCATGGCGGTGGCCACCAAGGTCGCCGCGCTGGGCGTCTTCCTGCGCTTCTTCGACGTCGCGCTGATCTCGGCGCAGGGCAGCTGGGGACCGGCGCTCGCGGCGCTCGCGACGATCACGATCCTCGTCGGCAACGTGGGCGCGCTCGGGCAGTCTTCGCTGAAGCGCATGCTCGCCTACTCCTCCGTCGGCCAGGTCGGCTACATGCTCGCCGGGCGTCGTCGTCGCCACGAAGCTGGGCGTGCAGGCGACGGTGCTCTACCTGACCGTCTATCTGTTCATGAACATGGCCGCGTTCGCCGTGATCGTCGCGCGCGAGCGCGAGAGCGGCCTCGGCGACGGGCTGTCGAGCATGCGCGGCCTGGGCCGCAAGCACCCCTGGCTCGCCTGGCCGATGACGATCTCGATGCTCGGGCTGGCGGGCATCCCGGCGACGGCCGGCTTCGTCGGCAAGTTCTACCTGATCGATGCGCCGTCTCCGGCGGATACACGTGGCTCGGCGTCATGATCGTGGTGGGCTCGATGATCTCGCTGGGCTACTACCTGCCGGTGATCGCGGCGATGTGGATGCGCGAAGCGCCCGCGGACGCCCAAGCCAGCGCGCGCGGGCGCCCGCCCCGCCTGCGGCCGCCGCCGGCGGGGCGCTGCCCGCGCTCGCCGGGGGCTCGCCCGAGCTCGACGAGCCGGCCCGGCCGCTCGGGCACGGCGCCCAGCCGGAGGTGGCGTTCGTCGCCGTCCTCGCCGGCGCAGCGACGCTGTTCTTCGGCATCGTCCCCGAGCCGCTGTTCAACCTGGTGCACGGCGCCGGCGCCGCGCTGGGTCTTCTGTAGAACCTAGACGGCCTGCGCCTGGTAGAGGTCCTGGTCGGGTATGCGGCGGATCTTCGTTCGCCTGGGCTTACCGAAGCCCGCCTCGGCCATGTATTCGCCGAGCTCTCGCGGACTGTGCAGATCGGCGCCCGAGGTCAGATGGAAGAGCAGACCGAGCGCCGCGGCCGAGCCGCGCTGGCGCTTGGCATCGAGGCGGAACATGTCGAGCACGGCCAGCGTTCCGCCCGGCTTCATGCTCCCGCGCACCCTGCCCAGCAGCGTGACGATCTGCTCGCCGGAGAGATGGTGCACGATGTCGAACACCAGCGCAGCGTCGTAGGGACCGCCGAGGTCGGCCTCGAACATGTCGCCCTCGCGATGCTCCACGCGATCGCTCATGCCGGCCCTCGCGATGATCTCCCGTCCGACGCGAGCGCTGCCGGGGAGGTCCACCACGATGGCCTTCAGGGTGTCGTGGCGCCTGCACAGCTCGGCGGAGAACCAGCCGTGCGCGCCCGCCACGTCGAGCAGCGCGGAGGGGCTCTGCCCCAGCCTGATCGCCTTGGCGACTTCCGCGGCCGAGAGCCGTGCGATCTCATACTGGCCGGTGATGTACACGCGCCAGTACTCCTCATCCTCGGCGGGCTCGCGGTGGATCTCAAAGCTCCCTCCCTCGCGAACGATGCGCTCCAAATCGCCGTACCACTCCCAGTAGGTGGCGGTGTGCTCGACCCAGGTGCCGATGTAGGTGTCAGAGGCCGGGTCGAGCCACTTGCGCGAGCGCTTGGCCATCGAGAAGGTATGACCGTCCTGCTCGAGGATCCCGAGGCCTGACAGGGTCTCGCACAGGAGGCGGGTGCCCGCCACCTGCAGGGAGAGCTCCTCGGCAAGCCGCCCGGCGGTCGCCGGGCCCTCCAACAGTTGGCTGAAGACGCCCAGTCGCTGAGCGGCGCCCACGACCCGCCCCGAGGTCATCCCGTAGAGAACGTATGCCGCCGGCAGCGGCACGAGGTTCATGGCGATGGCGACGCGCTCGAGCGAGTCGTCCGCCGCGGGCTTGATTCGCATCGGGCGGCAGCCTACAGGCGCCCGGAGGCCTCAGCGGCCTCTTCGGCGTCCTGCAACTGGCGCTCGACGAGGTCCAGCCCGGCCTCCCAGAAGCCCGGGTCGGCGAGGTCGATGCCGACGATCTCCCCGAGCTCCTGCGGGCTTCGCGAGCCACCCGCCGCGAGCAGCTCCAGATAGCGCGGCACGAGCTCTGCGCCGGTCTGCTCGTAGCGCTCATAGACCGACAGCGCGAGCAGCTGCCCGTAGGCGTAGGCATAGACGTAGCCGGGACTGCCGATGAAATGGGGGACGTAGGACCACCACGAGCGGTAGCCCTCGGTCAGCTCGACGGAGTCGCCGAGCAGCTCCCCCTGGCTCTCGGCCCACAGCTCGCCGATGCGCTCGACCGACAGCTCGCCCTGCTCGCGCCTTGCGGTGTGCACGAGATCCTCGAAATGGTTCATCGCCACCTGGCGGAAGACCGTGGCGATCGTGTCCTCGAGGTTCTCCGCCAGGAGCGCCAGGCGCGAGGCGGGAGCGGAGTCCTCTTCCAAGCAGCCGCCCGAACACGATCGTCTCGCCGAACACCGAGGCCGTCTCGGCGAGGGTCAGCGGCGTGCCCTGCTGGAAGATGCCCTGACGGGCGGCGAGCGAGAAGTGCACGCCGTGGCCCAGCTCGTGGGCCAGCGTCAGCACGTCGCGCCTGCGCGAGGTGTAGTTGAGCAGCACGTAGGGCTGCGCCGAGGGCACGGCCGACGCGCAGAAGGCCCCGCCTCGCTTGGCCGGGCGCACCGGCGCGTCGATCCGGCGCTCCTCGAAGAAGCGCCTGAACGACCTCGCCCAGCTCGGGGGCGAAGGATGCGTAGCAGTCGAGCACGATCTCGCGCGCCGCCGCGAAGGTGAAGCTGACCTCGTCCTCGGTCACCGACGCCATGCGGTCGTAGTCGGCCAGGCGCTCGACGCCCAGCAGCCTGGCCTTCAGCCGGTACCAGCGGCGAGCGATCTCATAGCGCCCGCGCACAGCCTCGATCAGGGCTCGCACGGACTCGTCGCTCGCCTCGTTGGCGAGGTTTCGCTCGGCCAGCCAGTGCGGGTAGCGGCGCAGGCGGTCATCGGTCGCCTTGTCGGCGAGCAGCGTGTTGAACACGAACGCACGCGTGCGCAGGCCCGGGGCCAGCGCGGCGGTGATGGCCTCGGCCGTCGCGCGGCGGATCTCGCGGTCGGGCAGCGACAGGCGGCTGAGCGCGACGTCGAGCGCGACCTTCTCGCCGGCACCCGCGCCCCCGCCGCCGCCAGGCAGGTCGACCTCGATCGCGGAGGTCAGCTCCTCGAACAGGCGCGCCCAGGCGCCCGCGCCCGTGAGCACCTTCTCGGCGAGGATCTTCTCCTCGGGCTCTGACAGCAGGTGCTCGCGGTAGCGGCGCACATTGCGCAGGTGATGGCGGCAGAAGTCGAGGCCCTCGCTGTCGAGCAGCTCATCGGCGCGCTCCTGCGGCAGCGCGGCCCACTCCAGCTCGAAGAACAGAAGCGTCGTCTCGATCGCGGTCGCCTGCTCCTGGGCCTTCTGCAGCAGCGCGCCGGTGGCGGGGTCCGCCGTATCGGCGGAGAAACGCAGCGCGGCGTAGGTGCCGGCGCGGCCGATCAGCTCATAGATGACGCCCAGGTCCGCCATCGCCTCGCGCAGGCCCCCTCCGTCGAGCGTCTCCGAGCTTGCCGGCGTAGCGCGCGGCGAACGCCTGCGCCTGCACGAGGGCGTCGCTCAGCCGGCTCTCGACGCCGTCCGGGCCCTCGCCGCCGACGAGCGGCTCGAGGTCCCAGGCGGTCGCCTGGAGCTCTGGATCGGAGGGCTCAGAAGGGGCTACGGCTGCCATCGGTTGTGAGCTTACCCGCAGATCGGGGCGTTGTAAGCGTCCTTTCCTCAGTCGCCGGCGAGCGCCCCCAGCGACGTCCAGGCGCGCGGCGCGCCGCGCCGGCAGCTGCGCGGCGAGCAGGCCCGCGAGCGCGGCGGCGATCAGCAGCACGACCAGCGTGCCCACCGGGATCGAGAGCACGTAGCCCGAGCCCGAGAGCGCGAGCGTGGTCACGAGCACCGCGCCGACGACGCCGACGACGAGCGCCGAGGACGCCGCCGATCAGGCCGGTGATCAGCGACTCGTAGCGGATCATCTGGCGGATCTGGCGGCGCGAGGTGCCGATCGCGCGCATCATCCCGAGCTCGTGCGTGCGCTCGTAGATCGAGAGGACAGCGTGTTGACGATCCCGAACAGCGAGACGATCACCGACAGCGCGAGCAGCACGTAGACGAGCAGCAGGAGCTTGTTGATCTTCTTGCTCTGTTCCTGCGTGTACTGCGCCGCCGTCTGCGACGTGCGTCTGGGGGAAGCTTGCGTGCAGCAGCGCGTCGACGCTGTCGGCTGCACCTGCGTGCCGTTCGCGCCGGGGGCGTAGGCGACGAAGTCCACGCCGTCTTCGCGCTGCCCGAACGCCGTGCGCGCCAGCGCGCGCGAGATCGTGAGGTTGGAGAGCAGGCCGACCGCTTCTTCCTTGACGATGCCCCGCACCGTCAGCGTCACCTGGTGGCCGGAGGCCGTCAGCACGAGCAGGCGCTGCCCGACCTGCAGGTGGTGGGCGCTCGCGAACTTCTTCGACAGGATCGACGCCGTCCTGGCCGAGCGACGGCGAGCGTCGCCGCCGAGCCGTGTTCCCATTCGACCTTGTACATGCGCGCCGAACGACTGCGGTTCGATCGCGGTCACCGGGCTCTTTTCGTCGATCACGGGCGCGCCCGGCTGGGACAGGTCCCGCACCCTGCCCTTGGTGAAGGCGATCGCCGTGACGCTGCCGACGCCGTCGGATCGAGCGCAGCGCCGGCGCGACCGACGCCGGTACGCCGCCTTCGCCGGTGCTGCGTGTTCTGCGACGATCAGGTTGCCGGCGAACGAGCGGCTGACCGCCTGGTCGATCGTCGCCTTCGTGCCGGCGGCGAGCACCGAGATGAACGCGACCAGCCCGAGCCCGATCGGTCAGCGCGAGCGCGGTCACCAGCGTGCGGCCGGGCTGGCGCACCGAGTTCTCGCGCGCGAGGCGCCCGGTGATGCCGCGCCAGCTCACGAGCCAGGCCGATCGCGCTGGCGAGCGCCGGGATCGACGCGGTAGTGGCGCGGCGGGCGCTCGCCGCCGCCGTCAGACGCAGCCCACAGCCGCAGCGCGCGTGCGACGACCACCACGAGGAGCACGACCGCGAGACCACCGCCGACGATGATGCGCGCCGCCACCACCAGCACGAGATACACCGCGAAGCGGATGATCAGCGTCCGGCGGGTGGGCAGCGGCCGCGGCGGGATCTGCACGCCCTCGCGCATCGCCGCGATCGGCGGCACGCGCGTCGCGCGCAGCGCCGGGAGGAGGCCGGCGAGCACCGTGACGACGATGCCCGACGCCGAGCGAGACGATCACCGTGCGCGCCTCGAGCACGGTGCCGTTGTCGGGCAGGTCGGCGCCGAACGCCTTGAACAGCCCGTCGAGCGCCGGCGCGAGGCCGATCCCCCCGAGCAGCCCGACGGCCGATCCCGCGACGCCCAGCAGCAGCCCTTCCTCGACCACCGAGCGCATGATCTGCCCGCGCGACGCGCCGAGCGTGCGCAGCAGGCCGAACTCGCGCGTGCGCTGGGCGACGGTGATCGAGAAGGTGTTGAAGATGATGAACGCGCCGACGACGAGCGCGACGTAGGCGAAGACCAGCAGGAACGTGCGCAGGAAGCCGAGCTTTTCTTCCAGTTCGGAGGTCTGGTTCGCGGCTTCCTGGGCGCCCGGTGCGCACGATCAGCGTCGCCGGCAGCGCCGCGCGCACGCGCGCGGCGCAGCTGTTCCGGGGAGATGCCGGGGGTCGCGGCGACGTTGATGCTCGTCGTATTCGCCCGGTTCGCCCGCCACGTACTGGGCCTGCGGCGGGCAGCACCAGCGCGACGCTCGCGCCGCCGAAGGATTCGCTGCCCGCGAACTTGGCGATCCCGAGATCGTGTAGCTCCGCGCCGGCGCGCTGCCCGCGATCACGATCTGCTGGCCGAGCCTGCAGGTGCTCGCGCTGGGCGGTCGCCTGGTCGATCGCGACCTCGTCTGTCGGCGTCGGGCAGATGGCCCTGCGCGGCGGTGAACGCCTCGAAGCGCGGCGGCTGCAGCGCGTCGACGAGCGCTGGCGCGGCGCCGCGTTATGCGTTTGCCGCTCGCCGTCGAGCAGCGTCGCCGGCGTGGAGATCGACGCCGGAGGCCGCCGCCACGCCGGGCACCGCGCGCACGCGGGCGAGCGTCGCGTCGCTGATCGGAGAGGTCTTCGAGCCGCTGTTGCGGCCGAGCGTTTCCTTGGCGGTGACGACGACCGCCTTGTTCTTGTAGGCGCTGCCGAAGACTTCCGCGAAGGCGTGGTTGATCGTGTCGGTGAGGATGTAGGTGCCGGCCATCAGCGCCACGCCGAGCGCGATCGCGATGGCCGTCAGCAGCACGCGGAGCTTGCGCTCGGCATAAGCCGCGCAGCACCAGCTTGCTACATCAGCCGATCGCCTTCATCAGGTCGAGCGCCTGCTCGGCTGCTCGCCGCCTCGCCGTCGTGGACGATCTTGCCGTCGGCGAGCACCAGCAGCCGGTCGGCGAACGACGCGGCGTGCGCGTCGTGGGTGACCATCACGACCGTCTGGCCGAAGTCGTCGACGGCGCTGGCGCAGCAGCTCCAGCACGTCGCCGGAGGCCTTGCGAGTCGAGGTTGCCGGAGGGCTCGTCGGCGAACACCACCGACGGGCGCGAGATCAGCGCGCGCGCCACGGCCACGCGCTGCTGCTGGCCGCCGGAGAGCTCCGCGGGCCGGTGGCTGAGCCGGTCGCGGATGCCGACCGTGTCGACGAGCCGGTCGAACCACTCGCGGTCGGGCTTGCGTCCGGCGATCGACAGCGGCAGCAGGATGTTCTCTTCGGCGTTCAGCACCGGCAGCAGGTTGAACGTCTGGAAGACGAAGCCGACGCGGTCGCGGCGCAGCTGCGTGAGCTCGTCGTCGTCGAGCTCGGTCAGCTCGACGCCGCCGATCGCGCACGGTCCCCGAGGTCGGGCGATCGAGCCCCGCGAGCAGGTGCATGCAGCGTCGACTTGCCCGAGCCCGACGGGCCCATGATCGCCGCGAAGCGGCCGCTCGGAAAGTCCACGCTGACGCCCGCCAGCGCGTCAACGGCCGCTTCGCCCTCGCCGAAGCGGCGGCGCAGCTCCTGCGGCCTGCACGATCGTTCTGGGACGCCGACTTCGGCGCCTGTGACGTTCACTGCGCCAGGCAGTCTACGAGCAGGATCGGCCCGCTCTACGGCGTCCGGGAGACGCCCTAGCATCGTCCGCCCGATGCACGAGACCGACCGGCAGTCTTCCTCATCGCCCGCCCGTCGATCGACGTCGAGGGCATGCGCGGATACCTCGGATCGTCGGCGGCGAGTCCTGGCTCGACGCAGCGGCTGGACGAGGCCGACGCCGAGCTGAACGGCGGCGAGCTGCTCGTCGAGTTCGGCGGGCGGGCCTGCTACCGCAGCTGGGAGCCCGGTCTGAACGCCAACGTCACGCAGGGTGCGAACCGACCAGCGCGAGTACTTCGCCAACATCCTGCGCTCGGCCCACGGCAGCGTGCTCGAGCACGCGAACTACTCGTTTGCGCTGCGCAACGTCTCAAGCCGCGTCCTCACGCATGAGCTGGTTCGGCATCGCGCCGGCTCGGCATTCAGCCAGGAGAGCCTTCGCTACGTGCGCCTGACCGACATCGGCTTCCGCGTGCCGCCCGCGCTCGAGCCGATGCGCGACCAGGTGATCTCGATCGTCGAGCAGCTCGAGGAGTTCCAGGTGAGCGCCGCCGAGCGAGCTCGGGATCGACGAGGAGGGCGTGCCCTTCCACGTCAAGAAGGAGGTCACCTCCGCGCTGCGCCGGCTCGCGCCGATCGGGCCTCGAGCACGGACATCATCTGGACCGCCAACGCGCGCACGCTGCGCCACGTGATCGAGATGCGCACGGCGGAGGGGGCCGAGGAGGAGCTGCGCCTCGTCTTCGACAAAATCGCGCGGCTCATGCAGGCGCGAGGCGCCTGGGCTGTTCCAGGACTTCACCCGCCAGGACGACGGCTGCTGGGTGCCCGAGTACCGCAAGGTCTAGGACGGCGCCAAGGCGCCGCGAGGCTCGGTCAGGCGTCCATCGTGCGCGTGCGCCAGGCGCCGAGCGCGAGAAACACGGCGAGCCACAGGACGATCACGGCCACTCCGGTTCCCGCGGCACGCGAGACCTCGGTGCCTCTGCCGCCATCCAGCTTGATGGGGCTGAAGTGTGCCAGCGCCTGGCATACAGGACGAAGTCGCGGCCGCCGCCGAGCGAGTTGATGCTCGAACGAGCGGCGTCGCCACGATCTGCCAGGCGATCAGCGCGATGATCGCTCCGGGCTTTGAGATGACGAGCGATGAGAAGCCGACGGCGACCACGCAGAGGACCCCGGTCGCGAGCAGCAGGAACGCGAGGCCGTTGAAGATCAGCGCGCCGTCGGGCGTGGCGTGCCGCCCGGCGAACACGAACGTGCCCAGCAGGACCAACGCGTAGCCCGCGATGATGATCGACCAGCAGAGCAGAAGCGCGGCCGGAACGCGCGAGGCGAACAGCGCCAGACGCGAGCGGCCGGTCACTACGAGCTCGCGGAACACGCCCGCCGAGGCGTCGTTGGTGCCGGCCTCGACGCCGATCAGGATCGCGACCAGCGGACCGAACAGCAGCCCGCCGAGCAGGCGCAGGCCCGTGTGAAAGTTTTCCACGCCACCTGCGGGGCCGTGTTTGGACGGGTCAGACGCGTGCTGGATCGCGTTGACAAGGAAGAAGATCAAGACCGGCACGAGTGCAAGGAAGAGCGCCCAGACCACCGTGCTGCGCTTCTTGCGCAGCTTCAGAAAGTCCACCTCGACCATGCGCAGCGCGATCGCGGTCATCTCGGGGCCTCCTCCGGCGCGGCGTGTACAGCGGCCGGCGCCGCGTGGGCGCTGCCGGGCGCCTCCTCGTCAAGGCGCGCGGTGATCTCAAGGAAGCGCCGCTCAAGACTGTGGCGAACGGGCTCGAGGCTCCTGACCCCCACGCCGGCTCTCACGAGGCTCGCGTTCACCAGTGCGGCGCTCTGCAGATCGCCGGCCAGCACCACGCGAACGCCGTCCTCGGAGCGGTGCGCCTCCGCCACCAGCTCGCTGCCCCCCAGCGTGCGCAGCGCGAGCTCGACATCGTCGACGCCGATGCGCAGCTCGTTGCGGGCACCCTCGCCGCCACTCGAGATCTCGGCGATCGGACCCTGGGTGATGATCTTGCCACGATCGACAATCGCCGCGGCATCGCAGACCTTTTCCACCTCGTCGAGCAGATGCGAGGAGAGGAAAACGGTGCGACCCTCCTGCTCGACCATCGCGCGGATCATCTCGCGGAACTCCTGGATCCCACCGGGATCGAGGCCATTCGTCGGCTCATCGAGGATCAAAAGCAGCGGGTCGGCTAGCAGGCAGCGGGCCACCCCGAGGCGCTGGCGCATGCCCATCGAGTACTTCTTCACCTTCTCATCCGCCCGCTCGGACAGGCCCACCCGCGCCAGCGAGGAGTCGATGCGATCTTCCGCCGCGCGGCCACGCACGGCCGCGACAACGCGCAGGTTCTCGCGCCCGGACAGGTAGGTCTGAAAGCGCGGCTCCTCGACGATCCCCCCGACACGCCGCAGGGCGATCCCGCGTTCGGAGGGAACCGGGTGTCCGAGCAGCTTCATGCTTCCGGCGCTTGCGCGCGTGAGGCCCAGCAGCGTGCGGATCATCGTCGTCTTGCCGGCGCCGTTCGGACCCAGGAAGCCGAAAGCGCATCCGCGCGGCACCAGCAGATCAACCCCGTCGATCGCCGCGCGCTCGCCAAAGCGCTTGGTCAGACCATGCGTCTCGATCGCCGCCGATGCCGTTGGATCAGAATCTGGCGGGGCGAGGGATGCAGCGGACAAGCAGGTCCCTTTCTTCGGTCAGCCCCACATGCAAGGGGATTCGACCTTCGAGCTGGACAGCCTGCCAAACCCTCCTAAAGATTCGGTGAGCCATCGATCACGGCGGGGCGCCCCGTGCGAGCCCGGAGCGCCCCTGTGCCGTGGGCGGTGCCCTCTAGCGCATCGTTGCTATGCGCCGAGGAGCCCTGCGGTCAGGAGTCGTCCTGATCGGTCTTGTTGCTGTTCGCGGACGACGACCTGGTGTTGGCGTCGTTCGACTGATGCACGCCACCGTCGTTCGATCCTGAGCTCAGGATCGAGGTCGGCGCGTTGTCGTTGCTCTGCCTGTTCGAGGCCTTGCTTCCGGCCTTCTGGGTGGTGCTGTTGGTGTTCGAGGCGGACTGGCCGTGGTCACCCCACTGGGCACCATTGCCCTTTCCAGGCTGGCCCTTTCCAGGCTGGCCCTTTCCAGGCTGGCCCTTTCCAGGCTGGCCGTTTCCAGGCTGGCCGTTTCGGTGCCAGCGCCTTCCGTGCCGGCCCTTTCCGTGCCGGCGCTTTCCGTGCCAGCTCTTTCCATGGTTGCCCTGTCCACCGTCGCCCTTGCCCGAGCAGCTCGAGCCGCCCTGGCCACGCGGGGGCTGTCCCTGGCCACGGGGGGGCTCGCCGCCGCCGTTTCCGGAGGTGCGTCCGCCCTTGCTCTCCCCGTTGCCCTGGTCGGTGGTGTTGCTGTTCTGCGATGACGCACGGGTGTTGGCGTTGTTCGACTGGTGCACGTCACCGTCGTTCGATCCCGAGCTGAGGATCGAGACCGGGGCATTGATGTTCGTCTGCCTGTTCGTGGCACTGCTTTCGGCCGTCTGGTCGGTCTTGTTGCTGTTCGAACCCTGACCGCCCTCGTTGCCCTGGTCGGTGCTGTTGCTGTTCTGCGATGACGCGCTGGTGTTTGCGTTGTTCGACTGCTGCACGTCACCGTCGTTCGATCCAGAGCTCAGGATCGAGACGGGGGCATTGATGTTCGTCTGCTGGCTCGTGGCACTGCTGTCAGCCGTCTGGGTCGTTTCGTTCTGGTTGACGACTGCCTGTACCTGCTTGACCAGACCTCCGACGAGACCGCCGTCCTGAGTGTCCGCGAGCGCCGTGCCCGGGACCAGCGCGAACGCGCACAGACTCGCGGCCACCGCTATGCAATGGCGTTTCATGAAATACAGCTCCTTTCGAGCTTTCAATTGATTTCCAAGGACCCGTCCGCAGGGCGAGAAGCCCGCGGCGGGTTTGCGCCGGATCGCTCAGATCCAGCGCCGTGAGTCGCCCGGGGGAGCTAGCCCGGGCGGTCGGGAATCAACAGAAACGGCGCCAGACGCCATCGCTCGCTCGCGAGCTGCATCCGGCGCGTTGCCCGCGGAGCCCCCAGCAGCAGGAGGCCCGCGAGAAGGAGCAAGATCGGAAAGCCGGACCCGGCGGGGGAGCCGGCGCTCGACGCCACGCCGCCGGGCGCCTGTGGAGCCACGGGCGGGCGCTCGTGAGCCGCCGGTGAGGCCGCGTGCGCGCTCGTGAGCGCCACCTGTCCGGATCGCTCCCAAGCGGTGCTCACTCCATCGCCGAGCGGAATGGATGCGAGCGTCAGCCCGATCATGGCCCGAGGAGCCCGCCAGGAGAGCGAGCCGAGGACCGAGGCCCCGAGGAGAGACGCGGACGGCGCCGCAGAAGCGAAGAGCGCAGTCGACGTGGGCGCGCCGCTGGCTACCGCGACCGCTGCCGGCGGCCCCGAGGCCCCGTCAGCAGGGAGACCTCCGGCGCCGTCGCTTGGCCCACGGCTGCCCAGAGGCGAGACGAGGAGCCTGCGGGTGGGCGCAGCGGCCGTGGCGGCGGCCCCGCGGGCGAGCTCGGCTACGGTGCGGCTCGGCGTGCTCGCGACGGCACGTGCCGTGTGGGTGATGAGATCGCCGATGCCGGCGCCGGCGGTGTTCGTGGCGGCTGCAGCCGAACGGGTGACTGTCGCGATGACGCCGGCGGTCGTCGCGGCGGGGGCGCTCGCGCTCGCGGCAACCGTGCTCTGCACGGGTTGGCTGACGGCAGACACGCTCGACGCGGCGGCCTGTCCGAGCGCCCCCGCAGCAGCGGCGACGGGGCTGGAGGAAGGGGCCTGCCCGCCCGCCGGTGTCGGCTGGGCGGCGGAGGCAGCCTCCGTGACCGCCTGGCTCACGGGAGTCGCGGCCGCGGCCGCGAGCCCGCCCACGGCGTCGGTGTTGAGGGCGACAGGACCGGCCGCCAGGGCGCCCGGCGCCCACGCCGCCATTCCAAGCAGGCAGGCAATCCCGGCGCGGCCGATGCAGCCGCCTAGGTATCCGCCGGAACGCGGAGGTCTGTGGAACGCAGAGGCGATGTGAGTAGGTTTCCCGCTCTTTCCCCGGCGCAAACAACCTCGCGAACCAGTTTCAGTCCTCCGCGGCCTGCAGCTCCTTCACCCGCTCCTCGAGCTGCGCCGTGACCGCCGGGTCGCGCAACGTTGTCACGTCACCCAGGGCGCGCCCCTCGGCGATGTCGCGCAGGAGCCGGCGCATGATCTTCCCCGAGCGCGTCTTGGGGAGGTCATCAGACCAGATGATGCGCTTGGGACGGGCGAACTTGCCGATGCGCTCGGCGACGGTTCCGCGGATGCCCTCGACCGTCTGCTCATCGCCCGCGAGATCGCCCTGCAGGGTCACGAACGCGACGATCGCCTGCCCGGTGTCCTCGTCGTGCTGGCCGATCACCGCCGCCTCCGCCACGTCGGGGTGGGCCACGATCGCCGACTCGACCTCGGCAGTGGACAGCCTGTGCCCGGACACGTTGACCACGTCGTCGATCCGCCCGATCACCCACAGGTAACCGTCGGAGTCGCGCCGTGCGGCGTCGCCGACCAGATAGGTCTCCCTGCCAAAGCGCCTGAAGTAGGTATCGATGAAGCGCTCCTCCTCCTTGTACAGCGTGCGCAGCATCGACGGCCACGGATGCGTGAGCACGAGCAGGCCCTGGCCTTCGGAGATCGGCTCGCCCGTTGACTCGTCGCGCACCTCGGCGAACACCCCCGGAAACGGCTGCGTGGCCGAGCCGGGCTTCGTGGCCGTGATGCCCGGCAGCGGGGTGATCATGATCGCCCCCGTCTCGGTCTGCCACCAGGTGTCGACGATCGGACAGCGCTCGGAGCCGATCACCTTGTGGTACCACAGCCAGGCCTTCGGATTGATCGGCTCGCCGACCGATCCGAGCAGTCGCAGGCTTTTCAGATTGTGTTTGTTCGGCCACTCGCGCGCCCCACTTGATGCACGCGCGGATCGCCGTCGGCGCGCAGTACAGCGTCGTCACGCCGTAGCGCTCGATGATCTCCCACCAGATCCCCTTGTGAGGGTAGTCGGGAGCTCCCTCCCACATCACCGAGGTCGCTCCGTTGGCGAGCGGCCCGTAGACGATGTAGGAGTGCCCGGTGACCCAGCCGACGTCGGCCGCGCACCAATAGACATCCGTCTCGGGCTTGAGGTCGAACACGTAGCGGTGGGTGGCCGAGACGCCCGTCAGATAGCCGCCGGTCGTGTGCAGGATGCCCTTCGGCTTGGCTGTCGAGCCCGAGGTGTAGAGGATATAGAGCGGATGCTCGGCGTCGAGCGGCTCGGCCGGGCAGTCGCGGTCGGCGGCCGCCACGATCTCGTCGTAGAAGACGTCGCGGCCCTGCTTCATCTGACACGGCGTCCCCTTGCTGCGGACGACGACGATCTTCTCGAGCGTCGCCAGATCGCCCATCACCTCGTCAACCCGGTCCTTGACCGGCGCGGTGTTGCCCTTGCGCGCGGCGCCGTCGACCGTGATCAGCAGCTTGGCCTCGGAGAATTCCATGCGCTCGCGTACGGCCTCTGGCGAGAAGCCGCCGAATACGACGTTGTGCGGGGCGCCGATGCGCGCGCAGGCGAGCATCGACGACCACCACCTCGGGGATCATCGGCAGGTAGATGCCGACGACGTCGCCGCTTGCGACGCCGAGTTCCTTCAGGGCGTTGGCGAAGCGCTCGACCTCGGCCAGCAGCTCGGCGTAGGTGATGTCGCGCTCCTGCCCCTCCTCGCCGCGCCAGTGGAAGGCGACGCGATCGCCCCTGCCCGCGAGCACATGGCGATCGAGGCAGTTGTAGGACACGTTGAGCTTGCCGTCCGATGAACCACTTGTAGAAAGGCGGGTCAGAGTCGTCGAGCACCGCGTCCCACGGCTCGAACCAGTCGAGCTGCTCGGCCTGCGCGACCCACCATGCCTGTGGGTCGCGCGCGGCCTGCCTCATAGACCGCCGGGTCGTTCAGCAGTGCATGCTCGCGGAACTCCGCCGGAGGCTCGAACGTCTCGACCTCCAGCAGGCCCGCGAGCTCCTCGTCGAGCGACCCTCCCGTCGACTCGTGCATCGTCTCCCGGCGTCATGGCAGGCCCTACCTTCCGCTCAGCGGGATAACCGGCAGAACGGTTCGCCCGAAGGTCGAGTTGGCCACCGCAGCGAACGATGCGTACCAGGCGGCGGCAGCGGTCGCCAGGCCCAGGTAGCCGCCCCAGTGGGTGACGTCTTCGTGGGCGCCCGACCGCGCCGATCGCCAGCAGCACGAAGGTGATCGTCAGCAGCACGAACACCAGCAGCACCGCGCCGCTGGTACGCAGGGCCGCGACGGTCATGTATGCGGTGAAGATCGCCCATGCCCACAGGTACACGCCAACCGCGTGTCCGGCGTTGCCGCCGATCTGCTTGGCGTAGAACACGTTCAGCGCCCAGAACGAGATCCAGAAGGCCCCGAACGAGCAGAAGGCGACCGCGCCGAACGTATTGCCGGTGCGGAACTCCCACATGCCGGCGAGCAGCTGCACGATGCCGCCGTAGGCGAGCGCGAGCCCGAGCACGACCGGCAGGCCCTTGGCGTCAACAAGGTTCGAGTTGAACATCGACAGCACGAACGTCGTCATCGCGAAGGCCCCGAGGCCAAGGGGCCCGGGTCGGCCGGTTTCCAACCGCTTACAAGCGGGGCCACGCTTTCCGACGCGCTCTCCGCCACCTCTCTGTGGATTGCTGATGCCTCCATCACAACCTCCCTTCACAGCCGCCCCAATGCCTGGCGGCATAGAACGATGCTTGTGTGATCTGTTACTGATTGTATTCCCGGTTTCGGGAAACCCAACCATCCGCAACAGGGAGTTCAGCCGCGCGCACCGCGCTTTCTGCGGCGCTTTCGCGAGCGGCCGTTTGCGGCCGGTTGCGCCGGCGCCGGCACGATGTCGGCCCCCGCCGCAGACAGCGCCGGCTGGCCCTGCCCGGCCTTCTTCGCCGCGCGCTGGTCGGCGTACTCGGCGCGGCGTTCGGCCTGCGAGGGCCACGGCCGCGCCTCACCGGCCGCCCATGCCGGCGGCTCGCCGTTCGGCCATTTGCCCACGTACAGGATGCCCATCATCACCATCCAGAAGGCGGGCACGACCTCGAGCGTCGGCCCCGCCGATCGGCAGGAAGATGAGCACGCCCGTGAAGCAGCCGAGGATGGCCATCCAGCGCGGAAGCAGCCCGACGCGCAAGGCACCAAGAGAGACTCCGATCACCGCCGCCATCAGCGCGAGCCCCGCCAGCAGATCCACGTACTCGGTGACTTCGTTGGCGGTGCCCTTCGTGAGCGCCTTGTCGACGGCGCTGTTCGAGAAGTCGTGGCCAACCGCGAAGCTGTGTGTCTCCACCGAGCTGATCGCCTGGTGGCCTATGGTCAGAACCGCCAACCCGATCCCCCCGATCAGGACCAGCGGGCGCGCCAGCGACCAGCTGCTCGGGCGCCGGAAGCGGGTCGCGTCGACGAGCAAGAGCAGTATCAGCGTGAGCACGATCACCGCGATGGCCGAGAGCGTGCTTCCGGCAATCAGCGGGAAGGCGTGGCGGCTGATGAATTTGACCTCCGCGGCACGTGGGCTCACCGACGGGCTGACTTCACCGCGGAATGCCGGAGCGAGACCCTGTAGGAGCCCCACGGTCGGCGCGCCTTTGAGCGTCGAGCTCGCGACGATCCCGCCGAGCAGGTAGAGGAAGCCGCCGGCGAAGGCGGGAACGGCCAGGCGGGCGCGGCGATAATCCTCGCGCGCCACCTCCTCCTTGATCTCCTTGGAGCTAGGCATGAGCAGGGAGTCTATGATGCGGACATGGAAAGCGGTGGACTCGGAGACCTGTTCGGTGACCCCGAGGAGCTGCAGCGCCGCCTCGCGGAGTTTGCAGAACAGATGCAGGGCCAGCAGCGCCTGGCATGGGCGGACAACGCCATCAAGCTCGCTGTCGACATGACGGTCGCCGCCGTACAGCGGGTGAACGTGCAGGGCGATGCCGAGGCCCAGGCGGACCAGATCCGCGCTGTTATGGCCCGCGTGTTCCCCGAGGCCGTCGCGCTGGTGCGGGAGGCACGCGAGGGGCTTCAGTAGCCGATCCGCCCGCCGCCGTGCGCGCCACGCGGGCGGCGTGGGCCGGGCGGGGGCGAATCGTCGTCAAGCGGAGGCTCCTCGGAGGAGTCCCCCTCGACCATCAGCACCCCAGCGCGCTCGGCCTCGCGCTCGGCCTGGCGCGAGGCGCGTCCGGCATAGAGCACCTCCCTGAAGGAGCGAAAGCGGAAGATGAAGATGACCGCGCCCAGCCCGACCAGCGCCGTGAAGACCGCGATCGCGATCTGCTGACCGACGGAATAGGCCGCCACGACCGCCGTGGGGGCCTGGTTCGCGAACACCTTGACGAGCAGCGCCTGCTGGACACCGGCCCCGCCGGGCGTGAACGGAACCGCTCCGGCCACCTGGTTGACGCCGAACACGAGCAGCACGTTCTCGACCGATCCGCCGACGCGAAAGGCTTCGAGCAAAAACCAGAAGGCCGCGAAGCGGCACAGCCACGCGGCCGCCTGCCAGAGCGCGACCTCGCGCAGGTAGCGCGGACGATCACTCAGAATCGTCAGGCCCTGGCGTACGCGCACCCAGAATGCCTGCACGCGCACCGACAGGAGCGCGAAGGCGACCAGGCCGAGCACCGCCAGCGCGGTGATCAGAAACAGGGTCAGGCGGAAGTGCTCGGCGAGGTAGGAGATGTCGAACGAGTTCAGCTTGGAGAAGTCAGGCGGCTTGGGAAACACGCCCTGGCTGAATGCGAAGATCAGCACCACGATTCCCACGCAGGCGTCGAAGATCGACTCCACGAAGAAGGCTGCGGCCACCGTCGGGTAGCTCCCGCCGGGGACCGAGGAGCGCGCCAAAAACAGCTTGATGACGTCGCCGCCACGCGCCGGAACCACGTTGTTGAATCCGACCGCGGCAAAGTAGGCGCCCCATATACGCCGCCATTTGATGGCGGCCGCCGGATATGCCGCGCGCAGGCTGTGAAAGAACGCGCGAGAACGCAACGTCAGGTTCGAGACCGAAGAAGGCCAACCCCAAAAGCAGCAACCACCAGTGGACCGCCTCCAGATCGGAGAAGAACTGCCCGACCGCATTGAAGAACGACGTGAGGCTGTGAGAAACCGAGGTCGACGCGAGCGGGGCGTACACGCCCTCAAGCGTACGGTGGCCGGCGCCCGCAAGAGGAGCACCACGGCTGACGCGGCGGTGAGCCGATGCGATAGAACGAAGGGATGCCAGCGAAGGCGGCCCGCTCCGCAGGGCTCACGGTCGCGGTCACCGGCCCCACCGGTGAGATCGGCAAGTCGGTCGTGGCCGCGCTTGATCGCTCGCCCGAGGTCGCCCGGATACTCGGCATGGCGCGGCGCCCGTTCGACCCGGCCAAGCTTGGCTTCAACAAGCTCTCCTACAGGCGCGGCGATGTGCTCGACGCCGAGGCCGTAACCGATCTGGTCAAGGACGCAGACGTCGTCGTCCACCTCGCCTTCATCATCATGGGCGGACACAAGGAGACTCGCGCCGTCAACCTGGCCGGCTCGCGCAACGTGTTCGATGCCACCGTCGCGACCGCCACGACGCGACTCATCTACGCATCCTCGGTGGCGGCCTACGGCTTTCACCACGACAATCCCCAGCCGCTCACCGAGGACGCCCCGGCGCGCGGCAGCGACAGCCACTACTACTCGGCCCAGAAGGCCGAGGTCGAGGTACTGCTTCAGAATGCGCTCGACGGTTCTCAGACCGCGGCATACATCTTCCGGCCCTGCATAGTCGGCGGGCGCGACGCGCCGATGCTGATCGACAGCCTGCCCTACACGCAGCTCTCCGAGCGGCTTCCAGGGCCGATTCAGCGCCTGCTGGAGAGCGTGCCGATCGTCAAGCCGGTGCTGCCCGATCCGGGAGTTCCCTTCCAGCTCGTACACCACGACGACGTGGCCACCGCCATGCGCGCGGCGGTGCTCGGCCGCGGCAAACCCGGCGTCTACAACCTCGCCGGGCCGGGCCAGCTGACGGTCTCACAGCTCGCAGAGGAGCTCGGCTGGCACTCGTTCCCGGTGCCCGGATTGGCCGTCGACGCCGTCGCTGAGGTGGTCGCGCGGCTCGGCTTCCTACCTGCGCAGGCACAGTGGATCGCCGCCTTCAGGGAGCCAGCGATCATGAGCGCGGCGAAGGCGCGGCGCGAGCTCGGCTGGCGACCCAAGCACAACGCCCTTCAGACGCTGCGCGAGATGGTCGAGGCGGCGCCTCGGCGCGCAGCCTGAGTCGGTCTGAATGCGCCCGTAGGCTTCGGCCCAGTGAGCGTGCCAGCGATCCCCGAAACAGACACGCCGCAGACGGGCGTCGCCGTGGTGACCGACACCACGCCCTACCTGCCGGCAGAGCTGAGAGAACGGTGGGCGATCCAGCAGGTCAGCCTGTACGTGGGCTGGGAGGGCGATCTGCGCCGCGAGAGCGACTATGAGGACCTCGACGCCTTCTATGCGAGGCTGCGCGATTCCCCGCAGCTGCCGACGACCTCGCAGCCGTCGGTGGGCGATTTTCTCACCTGCTATCAGCCGCTGGTCAGCGCAGGTCGCGATGTCGTCTCGGTCCACATCGCCAGTGGCCTGTCGGGCACCTGTGAGAGCGCGCGCGAAGCAGCCCGCATCGTGGCCGAGGAAGGCCAGCCCGGGAAGGTCGAGGTGCTCGACAGCCAGACCGGCGCCGGTGGTCTCGGTTGTCTGGTGATCGTGGCCGCGAACGTCGCCGGTGCCGGTGGCGCGCTCGATGCCGTCGTGAACGCCGTGCACGAGGCCCGCAGGAGTCTTGACATCTGGTTCTGCCTTGACACGCTCGAGTATCTGCGCCGCGGCGGGCGTATCGGGGCTGCCCAGGCGATGGTTGGAACCGCGCTGAAGGTCAAGCCGATTCTCACCTTCGGCACCGAGATCGCACCCGTCGGGCGGGTGCGCACGCACCGGCGCGCCTTCGAGCGGATGGTCTCCTATCTGCACGAGCTCAACGACCGGGGCGCAAGCGACTGGATCGTCCAGCACGCACAGGCGCCCGCGGACGCCCAGCGGCTCGTCACCGAGGGGACCGCGATCTTCGGCAGCGCGCCGCTGTTCTGCACCGAGGTGGGGCCGGTGCTGGGAGCGCACCTCGGCTCCGGGATGCTGGTCGGCGGGATGACGCGGCCGGCGATCGCCGATCGGCGCCGCGCCTAGCCTAGGGCCGACCGGGCCCGCCGTCCGCCCCGTGCTCGCAGGGCGGACGGCGGCCCAGTGCGTTGCTATTTGACGATCCTCACGATCCGCTCCATGCCCAGGCGCGTGTGGCTGCGCCCATCCTGGGTTTCCATGAAGCACACCTGCACATACCAGCCCGGCTTCGCCGTGATCGTCATCTGCTGGAAGGCTTCATGCGACAGCGGCCCGGCACCGAAGGGTTCTCCGATGATGAGCTTTTCGATCCCCTTTTCCTTCCCGGCCAGCAGATCCTTGACGACCTGCTTGGCGGCCTTGTGACTCTTCACGGGAGCTACGAGATCCATGTGCACGAGGAAGCCTTCGTTTTCAAAGCGCACGAGCTCCCCATCGTGCCATGTGCTCGGTCCACGGAAGCCGAACTCGATCGAGCGAACGATGGCCTGTGGCGTTGGGAGCGCGACGGGTGATGCCGAAGCGGTCACCGTGAAGGGCTGTTTGAATTTTGGCCCGCCTTCTCCCGCACCGCCGAGAGCAACGTAGGACCCCGGCTGCAGGTAGGTCTGCGCTTCGTTCGTCTTCCCGGCCGTGGCTTCCTCGTCGAACACGATCGTGCCGTACTTGCTCGCCTTGTTGGGATCCTTCCCCGCGCCGCCTTTGAGCGCTGTTTCCACTTCGGCGGCGGTCGCGCCGGGCTTCAACAGGAACAGGATGGCGCTCCCTTCCTTCACGCCGCTGGCCGCAGTGGCAACGACGTTGACCGCGCCCGACTGCGTGGCGCCGGTGACCGTGATCGAGGACTTGGTGAGGTTCAGCGTGAGCGTGGGAAGGCTCGAGGCCTGCGCCAAGCCGGCGGCGAGAAGCCCGCCGGCCAGGGCGAGGAGAGTGCTGATGGAGCTGATGGCCACGACGGCCAGACCCCGGCGCGGCAAGAGACGGCTCGAGCGGTATGACATCGGGTTCGTCCTTTCGTTGAAACGAAGCAGAGCAGGCATGCGCAGACGGTCGGCCCCTTGAGATGGTCGGCCCCCCGGTGAGTGCGCGAGTATAGGTCGTCTTGTCTAGCGTTGACAAGCTCTATACAACGGACGGGGTGACCTGCTCCGGCTCGACTGCGCCAGAGCGCAAGAGCCCGCCGAGTGACCTCATAGCTGGTAAGGTGACCACATGCGTGAGATCGGTGTTCGTGAGCTAAAGCGGTCCTTGAGCGAGACGCTACGAGAAGTCGGGAGCGGCCAGCAGGTACGCGTGACCGTCCGTGGCCGGGCGATTGCCGACATCGTCCCAGCAGGCGCCTCGGCCGAGGACGATCGCCTTCGCAAGCTGGTTGCCGAGGGGCGGCTGGTGGCGCCAACGCGCGCGCGACCCAAGCGGGCGCCACGGCTTGTGAAGACCCGCGATAGCGCATCGTCGCTGGTGCTCTCAGAGCGGGAAGCCGGGCACTGAACCTCTACCTCGACGCGAGCGCGCTGGTCAAGCGCTACGTTGCCGAGCCCGGCAGCGACATCGTCCGCGATGCAATGGACCACGCCGACGGGTGGTTCATGTGTCGCGCCGGCTTCGTGGAGACCGTCCGCGCCGTTGGACTGACAGCGGGTCCAGCTGCAACCGGGCCCGTGCGGGAGGAGTGGCCAGTGTTCGGGCTGATCGAGGTTGACCAGCGTCTGGTCGAAGACGCAGCGGAGCTTGCGATCGTCAGCGGTCTGCGCAGCCTCGACGCCCTGCACCTCGCCGCCGCCCTCGTGCTCCCTCGAGACGATCTGCGCTTGGCTACCTGGGATCGCCGCCTTCACATGGCGGCCAGCGCCAAGGGACTGCGGCCCATCCCCGATGCGCTTGACTGACGGGGCCCGCCTCTATACCACCGGCGGCGCCGCGCCCTCCAGCGCCTTCAGCACGAGCGCGTCGTGCTCGGCCGGCTTGACCTTGCGCAGCACCTGGGCGACGCGGCCGTCGGGGCCGACGATGAAGGTCGTTCGCTCGTTGCCGAAGTACGTTTTGCCGTACATCGACTTCTCCGCCCAGACGCCGTAGGAGTCCGCCACGGCGTGATCCTCATCGGCGAGCAGCGGGAAGTCGAGCGCGTACTTCTCGTGGAATTTCTTCACCTTGGCCACGGGGTCCGGAGAGATCCCCAGCACCACCGAGCCGACCCTCTGATAGTCGGCGCGATGGTCACGCACGCCACATGCCTGGACCGTGCAGCCGGGCGTGTCGGCCTTCGGGTAGAAGTAGACGACCACGGGCTGACCGCGGAAGTCCGACAGCTTCACCGCGCGCCCGTCCTGGTCGGGCAGCTCGAAGTCGGGGGCCTCGTCGCCCGCGTCGATCATCGCTCCATCGTATCCAGCGGCGCCGAGGATGTTCCGCCGGGCGCGGCCGTTGGCCCCGGCCTCTACTCCTTCGCGGAGTCGCCGGCGCGCGAGACGTACTCATGCACCGGGAACTCGGCGATTTCAGCCTGGACTGAAGCGCCGGCTGCGGCGGAAGCGGGACCGATCCGCTCCGCAGCAAAGGCATCGAAGTGGGCACGCGACTCCCACACGTCGATCACGCGCCAACCGCCCTCGACGGGACCTGACGCCGAAAAGATGAGCCCGTCGGGGTGATTGCCCCGGACGTCGATAGCCGCATCGACGCGATCGAATTCCTCAGCGTCTACACCGGGCAGCTTGATGCGGATTCCGACAGCCATCGCGTCCTCCTAGGGTTGGATCGGTCGAGTGTACGGAGGCTCCGTGCCGGAGCACCGGCTCGGGATTCCAGACGCTCGCCGAGCCCTCGAGGGGTACTGTCGCGTGGTCGGCGATGTCGGAGAACCTGGACCTAGTGCGCAGGAGTACTGCGAGCTGGAGGACGGACGCATACTCGTGTTCGTCCGCAACCACGGGCGTGGCAGGGCCAGCGGAATGGAGGTGGATCAGTTGATCGGCACGGGAGAGGGAGCGAATGGCTGGGTTATCCGCGACGGCAAGGTGGCGAACGTCGCCATGTACTGGGATCGCGCACGTGCGCTCGCTGACCTCGGTCTGGAGGGGTAGCTGCTCGTTGGCAGCCGGACGTAGCGATTCGCGGAGAGCTCGAGGCGAGGCCCGAGACGGCGGCCGTGAGGCGCCCTTAGTAGTACCCTCAGCAGCCGCCGCCCGCCTCGCGCTGGCCAACCGACGCCACGATCGAAAGGATCCGAATGCCTCTCGCCACGTTCACCTTCGGAGACGCGTTGCTGACCACCCTCGAGTTCGCGCTCCTCTTCCTGTGGATCTGGATCGCGGTCGGTGTGATATTCGACATCTTCCGAAGCCACGATCTGTCCAACTGGGCCAAGGCCCTGTGGATCCTCTTCATCTTCGTGCTCCCCTTCCTGGGAGTGCTGGCCTACCTCGTCGTGCGCGGGCACACGATGCACGAACACCATGAACAGGATCAGGCGCAGTTCCAGGCATTCCGCCACCAGGCGGCGAACGCGAGCTCGGGCGGGCCGGCTGACGAAATCGGCAAGCTGGCCGAGCTCAGAGACAAGGGAGTGCTCTCGAGCGAGGAGTTCGAGCGCGCGAAGGCCAAGGCCCTCGAATAGCAGATGAGGCCCTCAGCGCAAAAGGCGCGAGAGCCTTCGGTCCTTGAGCACCCGCCCTTCGGTCTGGCAGCTGGGGCAGTAGGCGATCACGTAGTCCTCGAAGTGAACCGCCTGAAGCGTGTCGCCGCAGCGCGGGCAGGGCTCGCCCTGGCGGCGGTGCACGCGCAGCGGCATCGGCAGCTTGTCGGGGATCGGCAGCGTGATCGCCTGCTCGTAGTTCGCGATCGCAGCGCTGAGCGTGTCGACGACCGCCTCGCGGAGCCGCTCGGCCTCGTGCGCGTCGAGATCGGCGCCGCGCTTGTAGGGAGACAGCATGGCCTCCCACAGGATCTCATCGACCCACGAGCGGCCGATGCCCGAGATCGTGCGCTGATCGCGCAGCAGCGTGTGCAGCGGGCGCGGGGCGTCGAGCAGTTCCTCCAGCGCCGGCGGCTCAGGCCAGGCTTCCGGTCCGAGCTTTGACAGCGACTCGTCCTGTTCGTGCACGTCCGCCCGCAGCAGCTTCACCCAGGCGGCCTGCTTGGAACCGAACTCGCGCAGGCGCAGCTCGCGCTCCCCGTCAGCGGTGCGCACGCGAACGAGCAGTCGCGAGGTGCGATCACGCGGGCCGGCGCGCCTGTCGTAGAGCTGCAGGCGTCCAGCCGACATCAGGTGGATGATCAGCACGAGCTCGCCCGTGAAGTCGATCAGCAGATTCTTGCCGCGGCGGCGCACCGCGAGGATCCGCTCGCCCTCGAGCGCCGACAGCGGCGGGTCGAACGTCTTCAGGGCATTGATGCCGGGGGCGAGCGCAGACTCGACCTGCGCTCCCTGCAGGGCGCGGTCAAGCAGACGGGCGGTGATCTCGACCTCGGGCAGCTCGGGCACAGCTCCTCACTGTAGGAGGGCGAAAGCTCCTGAGCTGCGCTCAGGAGGCGGCGATCGGCGGGCCTTCGTAGGAGACGCCGGCCGGGCTCTTCCAGCGCACCCGCCAGTGGCTCCCCTGAGTGGAGGAGCTGAAGCCCCAGTAGCCCTGGCCGTTCGTCGCGACGCTCTTCAGCGTGCGGTAGTGCTTTGAGCCCTTCGGCTCCACGAGCACCGTCACCTTCGTCGCCCCCGTCGCCGGGCGCACGAGTCCCCACAGCGAGAAGCCGTGCCCGCGCTTGGTGACGACGAGTGGCACCGGGAAGCCGTAGTAGAGCGGCTTGGGCGAGCCGTTCACGTACTCAAGGCCCGTCTGGAAGCCGATCGCACCGCCGCTCGCGCTCGAGCCGGGCGCGCCGCCGAGCGGATCGTCTTTGAGCAGATACTGCGAGAACGCCGCCACGCGCGGGTTGCTCCACGCGATCTGTTCGGCGATCGCGTCGTATTCGGCCTGCTGGGAGACGGGCACGCCCAGATACCTGTTCGGCTTGCTCTGAACCCCGAACTCGGTCAGATAGATCGGCACGTGCGCCGGGATCGCGCGGGCCCGCGCGGCGAGATCGAGGGCATTCGACAGCCGCGAGAGCACGCCGATCATCACGTCGTCGCGTTCGGGCGGCGCGTAGTGGGGGTTCGTCGCCTGCGTATAGGCGTGATGGGCGTAACCGGTCATCTGCAGCTCGCTGCAGGAGCCGGATTTCTTGTACTTGCTGTTCAGGCACAGGGCTTCACGCAAAAATGCGAGCGGCGCCACGTCGTGGAGCAGGCCTTCGCGACGGGCGTTGACCCTGTCGGATCCCGTGGGCGCCGTTTCGCCGAACAGCACCTTGCGGGTGCGGGATGCCCGCGGCTTTCAGCCCCGCGTAGCCGGCCTGGTAGAGGCCGCGGTAGATGCGCGGCGAGGCGGGTGTGCCGTTGGAGTTGAACTGCGGCAGCAGAAACGACGGGTGGTTGGGCTCGTTCCAGATCGAGTAGATCGACACCTCCGAGCCGAACTGGCGCGCCACCGCCGTCATGAATTCCTTGAAGTCGGGTGCGTCCGGGCGCGTGACGTAAGGGGCTTTGCGGTTGGATGTGGCCCAGCGCGGCGCCGGTGCGGTGACCGTCAGGAGAACCTGCCATTTCAGCCGCTGGGCTTCGGCGAGCAGCGGCGTCGTACTGGCCCCAGTTGTAGCTGGCGGGATTCGGTCGCTTCGAAGTTCGGACGCGTCGCGCTGGTCGGGCTCGGCGCGACGTCATTCCAGTAGAGCTCGACCCGCAGAGCTTTCACGCCGAGATGCTGGAGCTGCGCGATCGCATGCGGGCGCGTGGCCTGGCTGAGCAGGAGTTGAGTCCTCGAAGTAGGTGACCTCGACCGTGCGAGGCCGAGGCCTGGCCCGCGCCGGCCAGCTCCGGCGAGGAGCATGAGGGTGGCCAGCGTGCAGAGGAGCGTGGGTATGCGCGGTATACGGGGCATGGTCGCTTGAGACACGTGGGTGCTGGGAAGGTTGCGGTCCGGCCGGGCGTCGTTCAGGTTTTGCCCGCGCGGATGGCGCAGCCGCCTGCAGATACGGCGCACAGAGCCCGCATCCATCCCAGATCCGCAAACGTGGCAGGCGTGGGATAGCGTTGTGAGCCCATGAGCATGACCATCGCCCCAGACGACATCGTGCGCACGCACGCGGACGCCTCGGCGAACGCCCGCCCGCCGCTTCTGGTCCTCGAGCCGCTGCGAGCGTTCCTGGACGAGCACGGCCTCGGCGAGGGAGACATCGAGGCGAGCCCGATCGGCGAGGGGCACTCGAATGTCACCTACCTGATCGACGCGCGGGATAGTGAGATGGTCCTGCGCCGCCCGCCCCGCCCGCCGCTGCCGCCCAGCGCGCACGACGTGTTCGCGAGGCGCGCCTGCTTGGAGCCCTGCAGGACACGCGCGCGCGCGTACCCGAGGTGCTCGCCGTATGCGACGGATCCCGCGACGATCGGCTGCCCGTTCTATGTGATGGACCGGATCCAGGGCGAGGTGATCGTCGCGAGCGTCCCGGCCGCGCTCGACACCCCCGCCGAGCGCCGGCGGATCGCCGAGGAGCTGATCGACGCGCTGGCCGAGATCCACGCGGTGGACTGGCGCGCCGCCGGCCTCGAGGACTTCGGCAGGCCGACGGGCTACCTGGAGCGCCAGCTGCGGCGATTCAGCGGGCTCTGGGAGGTCAACAAGACGCGCGAGATCGGAGAGGTCGAGCGTGTCGGGCGCTGGCTCGCCGAGAACCTGCCCGAGCTCCGGCCCCGCCACGATCGTGCACGGCGACTACCGCCTGGGAAACACGATCTACGCCGCCGAGCCCCCGCCCGCCTGGAGGCCGTGCTCGACTGGGAGATGGCGACGATCGGCGACCCGCTCGCCGATCTCGGCTACCTGTGCATGATGTGGACCGACAGCGACGACCCCGTCGGCGGGATGCGCGAGCACCTCGGCGGGGTCACGCGCCAGCCGAGGGCTTCCCCACGCGCGAGGAGCTGATCGCCTCCTATGAGCAGCGCACGGGCCGCTCGATGCAGGACCTGCGCTGGTACACCACGCTCGCGCTGTGGAAGTCGATCGTGTTCATGGAGGGCAACTACAAGCGAGCCGTGTCCGGCAGCACCGATGACCCCTACCTGAAGCAGTTCGCCGAGGGTGTGCTCGAGCTCGCGCGCCAGGCCGAGGAGGTCGCGCATGGCGGTTGAGCAGCCGGCACGCACCGGCCTTCTGATCGACTGGGGCGGAGTGCTCACGACGAACCTGTTCGCCTCCTTCCACGCCTATTGCCTGGAGGCCCAGATCGACCCGAAGACGCTCCTCGGACGCTTCAGGACCGACCCGCAGGCACGCGATCTGTTGATCGCCCTGGAGAAGGGTGAGCTCGGAGAGGAGGCCTTCGAGCAACAGTTCGCCGCCCTGCTGGACGTCGAGCCCGAAGGCCTCATCGACGGGCTGTTCAGCGGCGTCAAGCCCGACGCGGCCATGGTCGCCGCCGTGCGCGACGCCCGCGCCGCGGGCATCCGCACGGCACTCGTGTCGAACTCGTGGGGCGTCCACCGCTACCCCCACGACATGTTCTCCGAGCTCTTCGACGGCGTCGTGATCTCGGGCGATGAGGGCATACGCAAGCCCTCGCGCCGCATGTACGAACTCGGCGCCGAGCGCGCGGGCGCGCCGGCCGAGAGCTGCGTCTACGTCGATGATTTGACCTTCAACCTGACGCCGGCGGAGAAGCTCGGCATGGCCACCGTCCACCACACGAGCGCGGAGACGACGATCCCGCAGCTCGAGCGGCTTCTGGGGATCTCACTGCAGGCGGAGGAGCCCGTTCCCTAGCCGCTCAGTCGCGCTTGCCACGCCCGTAGAGGAACTTGAACACGCCCGCCAAGAGCCGCGAGGTGCGGCCGCTGTAGGGGTACATGTGAACCTCGCGCTTGAGCGCCAGCCGCGGCGTGACGACGATCGCCTGCTGGGAGGCGTACTTGCGGATCCCGCCCGGCGCCGTGACGCGAGCCGAGGCCCGATGCCTTGGCGCCACCCATCGGCAGCTCGAGCACGGTGTAGTTGATCATCGCGTCGTTGACGTTCGCCGCACCGGTCTGCAGGCGCCGGGCGATCTGCTCGCCGCGCTCGGTGTCCCGCGTGAAGACCGAGGAGCCGAGGCCGTAGGGCGAGTCGTTGGCCAGGCGCACGGCCTCCTCGGCGTCGGCGACCTTCATGATCGGCAATGTCGGGCCGAACGTCTCCTCGGTCATGATCTTCATGGTGTGGTCGACGTCGACCAGCACTGTCGGCTCGTAGAAGCGCCCGCCGTCAGACGGCGCGGCGTGACCTCCGGCGAGCACGTGCGCGCCCTTGTCGACCGCGTCGGCCACGTGATCCTCGATCGTCTGAAGCTGCGGCGGGAACGTGATCGCGCCGACCTCGACCGAGCCCGGCCCGTGCGGCGGCCCGACCCGCAGCGCCCGCACCTTCTCGGAGACTTTCGCGACGAACTCGTCGTAGACGGGCGCCTCGACGTAGACGCGCTCTATCGAGATGCACGTCTGACCGGCGTTCTGCATCGAGTAGTAGGTGGCGAAGTTCGCGGCCCGCTCCAGATCCGCGTCGGACAGCACGATCATCGGGTCCTTGCCGCCGAGCTCCAGCGATGCCGGGATCAGTCGCCGGGCCGCAGCCTCTGCGACCTTGCGCCCGGTCCGGGTGGAGCCCGTGAACATGATCATGTCGACCTGCTCGACGAGCGCGGCACCGGTCTCCCCACGGCCGGTGGCGATCTGCAGGACGTCCTCGGGCAGGCCGCACTCGCGCAGCCCTTCGGCCATCAGCATCGAGGTCAGCGGCGTGATCTCAGACGGCTTCAGGATGACGCTGTTTCCCGCTGCCAGCGCCGGGATGCAGTCGCCGAAGGAGTTCGTCAGCGGGTAGTTCCAGGGGCCGATGACGCCGATCAGCCCGAGCGGGCGGTAGCGCAGGATCAGCTTCTTGCCCTTGACCAGCAGCTGGCCGGACTTGACGCGCTCATCGGCGAGGTACTCGGGCGCGTGCTTGGCCCAGAAGCCGAAGGCGTTGCCCGCGTAGGAGATCTCCGCGAGCGAGGCGTCCTCGAAGGTCTTGCCGGTCTCGGAGATGATCGTCGCGATGACCTGCTCTGAGTTGTCCATCAGCCACTTCTGCGCGCGCAGCAGGATCGCGTCCGCGGCCCTCGAAGCCGAACGCCTCCCACTCCGGCTGTGCCGCGCGGCCGCGCGCGGCCATGTCCGCCACCGCGTCGGCGCCGAGGTCGGGGACGGTGGCGAGGATCTCGCCCGTGGCGGGATTCTCGACGGGGATGTCCTGCTCGGCGTGCGCAACGCCGTTGTGCGTCTCGTGCCGGGTGCTGCTCGACCGTCGCCATCTTCATCTCCCCTGCTCGTTCGCTCGTTAACGAACAGACTACTCCGACCGAGCATTCGTGCCCGGGAAGATGCGGCGGCCAGCGTCAGTCTGAGAGCTCGATCGAGGCGATGCCGACCGGCTCGGCGGGCCGGTCGCGAGCCGTCGACGGCCACGCCCTCCAGCCTGTCCACCACGTCCATGCCGTCGGTCACCTCGCCGAACACCGTGTGCTTGCCGTCCAGCCACGCGCAGGCGTCAGCGGTGACGATGAAGAACTGCGATCCGTTCGTGTCCGGTCCGGCGTTCGCCATCGCGAGTGCGCCGCGCACGATCTTGTGCGGGTTGATCTCGTCCTCGAAGGTGTAGCCAGGTCCGCCGGTGCCCGTCCCCTGCGGGCAGCCGCCCTGGATCATGAAGTCTTTGATCACGCGGTGAAAGATGAGCCCGTCGTAGAAGCCCTCGGAGGCGAGCTTGCGGAAGTTCTCGACCGTCTTCGGGGCGTCGTCGTCGAACAGCTCGAAGACGATCGCGCCCTCGGTGGTTTGCATCGTGGCAGTTGACATGCGCTCTAGCCTACCCGCTGCAGGTTGAGCGGCCTGCCCCCGCACGTCCTGCCCATCGAGCGCGTCGATCACGCGGTCGGCCTCGGCGGCCGGAACGGACAGGAAGGAGAAGCGGTCGAGCACCATCACGTCGCGCACCGCCTCGCCGTCGAGGCCGGCCGAGGAGGTGACCGCGCCGACGATGTCGGCCACGCGCAGGCCCGCCGCCCGCCCTCCGGAAAGCACCAGCTTGACGTAGGGCTCCTCGTCGTCGCGCCTTGAGATGCGCGGCTTTGAGTGCCGGCGCGGGCGCTGTCTTCACCGGCGTCGGCGCGGCGACGGCGCCCTTCTCCCACTGCGCGATCGACGTGCCGATGTGGCGTTCGATCGCCTCGAGCTCACGCTTCTGACGGTCCTCCACGAAGGTGATCGCCCTGCCCGAGCGCCCGACGCGGCCGGTGCGCCCGATGCGGTGCACGTAGATGTCCGGCGAGACGGGCACGTCGTAGTTGATCACGTGCGTGACGGTCGAGATGTCGAGGCCGCGTGCGGCCACGTCGGTGGCCACCAGGATCGGCACGCGCCCGCCCTTGAAGGCGAGCATCACGCCGTCGCGCGAGCCCTGGGACATGTCGCCGTGCAGCGCCCTGCACGTTCATGCCGCGGTCGCGCAGCGTGCGGAACAGCTGGTCGCAGCGGATCTTGGTGCGCACGAACACGATCGCCTGCGTCGGGTTTCTCGGCGCGCAGCACCTCGACGAGCTTGTCCGGCTTGCCCTTCGCGTCGACCGGGAGCTGGAACTGCGCGACCGTGTCGATCGTGAGCGTCTCGGCCTCGACCTGGATGATCGTCGGGTCGTACATGTAGCGGTCGGCGAGCTTGCGGATCGGCGGCGGCATCGTGGCCGAGAACAGCGCCGTCTGGCGGCTGGAGGGCGTCAGCGAGAGGATCTTCTCGACGTCCTCGAGGAAGCCGAGGTCGAGCATCTCATCGGCCTCGTCCAGGACCAGGAAGCGGCAGTCGTGCAGCACGAGCGAGTGGCGCGAGATCAGATCGAGCACGCGCCCGACGGTCCCGACGACGACATGGCCGCCGCGCGCGCAGCTGGGCCTGCTGGGTGCGGATCGGCGCGCCGCCGAAGACGGCCACGACATCGATGCCGGTGTGGGCGCCGTAGGTGCGCAGAGCCTGGGTGACCTGGATGCAGAGCTCGCGCGTCGGCGTCAGCACGAGCGCCTGCACCGTCGGCTCGGCCGGGTCGACGTACTCCATGATCGGCAGCCCGAAGGCCGCCGTCTTGCCGGTGCCGGTCTGCGCCTGGCCGATCACGTCGCGGCCCTCGAGCAGCGGCGGGATCGCCTGTTCCTGGATCGGGCTGGGCGACTCATAGCCGACGTCGCGCAGCGCGTGCAGGGTGGACTCCGAGAGCCCCAGGTCAGCGAAGGTGGTTGGCCATGATCGGAGGGGAGCTTACGCTGCCGTTCAAGCGCAGGGATCGAGCAGCAGCTTGCCGGTGGTGCGCCGCTCGCGCAGGTCGATGTGCGCCTGTGCGGCCTGCTCCAGTGGATAGGTGTGCCCCACGATCGCCTCGAGCTCGCCGCGCGCCGCCCGCGCGAACAGCTCGGAGAGCGCTTCGGCGAACATCCCGGGCCGCTCCAGGCAGTGGAACAGGTAGAAGCCGACGACCGCGCGGGAGTGGCGCAGCAGCGAGCCGGTGGAGACGCTGTTGGGCTCCTGGGAGGCGATCCCGCAGACGACGATCCGCCCGAAATGCGCGAGCGCCTCATAGGAGGCCGCGAACACCTCGCCGCCCGCCATATCGAACACGACGTCCACGGGCTGTCCGCGTTGGCCTCGATCAGGCGCTCGGTCAGCCCCTCGCGGCTCGGGGTCGATCGCCGCGTCGGCGCCCAGCTCGAGCGCCAGCGCGCGCTTCTCCTCGCTCGAGGCGGTCGCGATCACCCGGCCCGCGCCGAGCGGATGGCCGAGCTGGACCGCCAGCGAGCCGACGCCGCCGGCGGCGCGAGTGCACGACGACGCTCTCCCCGCCGGCCACGCGGCCGGAGGTGCGGTACAGGTGCCAGGCGGTCGCCCCTGGACGATCAGCGCGAGCGCCGTGCCGTCGTCGATCTCCTCGCGGGATCGGAAAGACGAGCGCGCCGGGGCGCGGTCGCGTACTCGGCGTAGCCGCCGCTGCCGACCAGCGCGACGACGCGCTCGCCCGTGTCCTCGCGGATCCCCGCCACCTCGCTGCCGGGGACGAGCGGAAGCGTCGCCTTGCGCACGTATGAGTTGGTGCGCGTGTGCGTGTCGGCGAAGTTCAGCCCCGCGCGCGTGACCCTGATCAGCACCTCCCCGGGCTCGGGCTCGGGCTGGGCGAGCTCGGTCAGCGTCGAGCACCTCGGGGCCGCCGAACTCGGTCATCTGGATCGCGCGCATCGATTGTCACCTTATCCGAGCCCCGCGGGCGCCCCGCGTGCTCTAAGGTGCGCGCCCATGCCAATCACAGTGGTCGGGTCGATCGCCTTCGACGCCGTCAAGACGCCGTTCGGAGAGCGCGAGCGGATGCTCGGCGGCGCCGCCGTGCATTTCGCCCTGGCGGCGTCGTTCTTCGAGGAGGTCCGCGTCGTCGGTCCGGTCGGTGAGGACTTCGGCGAGGCCGAGCTCGATGTGATGCGCCGCCGCGGGATCGACGTCTCCGACGTGGAGCGCGTCGCCGGCGGCAGGACGTTCTTCTGGCGCGGCGAGTACGGCTGGGATCTGAACTCGCGCGAGACGCTCGACACCCAGCTCGGCGTTTTCGAGGGCTTCCAGCCCAAGCTCTCCGAGCGCTCGCGCTCGAGCGAGGTGCTGTTCCTGGCGAACATCCAGCCGGACCTGCAGCGCGAGGTGCGCGCGCAGCTGCCGGATGCGCGCTTCGTCGCGCTGGACTCGATGAACCTGTGGATCGACATCGCCCGCGACTCGCTCGTCGACGCGATCGCGAGCGTCGACTGCGTGATCCTCAACGACGCCGAGCTGCGCCAGCTGACCGGCAGGCCGAACCTGCTCAGCGCGGCGCGCGAGCTCCTGTCCTGGAGCGCCGCGGGCTCTCGGCAGGCGGCCGGCGAGGCCCGCGGGCCGAGCGTCGTCGTCGCCAAGCAGGGCGAGTACGGCGCGGCGCTGATCACCCGCGAGAGCTTCTTCTCGCTGCCGGCCTATCCGCTGGAGACGGTGATCGACCCCACCGGCGCGGGCGACACCTTCGCGGGCGGGCTGCGTCGGCTACATCGCCGCCCACCCCGCAGGAGGACGCTCTCGGACGAGCTGCTGCGGCGCGCGATGGCCCACGCCACCGTGCTCGCCTCGTTCAACGTCGAGGAGTTCGGCACCGAGCGCGTGGAGCGCCTGACGGCGGCCGAGATCGTCGAGCGCATCGAAGAGCTGCACGCGATGACCCAGTTCAGCGGCGCGCCCGCTCGCAGCTCGCGCGAGCTGAGCGCCGGCAGCCCCGAGCTGCACGCGCATGCGATTGCCGCTCGCCGGGGTTGTACGCGTCCGCCGGCGGTATACGATCGCCGGAGTGACCGCCTGGACGTTCATCTGGCTGATGGTCATGTTGAAGATCCCGATCGTCGCGCTCTTCTTGATCGTGCGCTGGGCGGTCCGCCAGACGCCTGAGAGGCCGCGCCCGGGCAGGATGGTGGCATCGGTCCGCGCTCACGCCCGCCGCACCCCCACCACCCCCGCTCGCGGCTGCCGCGCACGCCCAGACGGGGCCCGCACGGCGGTCCCGCGCCGGCCTCTCCGCCGCGTGTCCGCGCGGCCGCCTCACGCCGGCGTCTGCGCCAGGGCTGAGCGGCGTCGCGGCCGCCATGTGGCGCCGGCGGCGCCACATTGCGCCTGCCCACGCCGCCCGGCCCGACTCGCCGGCGAGCCGGGTTCAGTTGTCGCATAATCGGAGGTGCACAATCGGAGATCGAGCATCCGAAACCGTCGATAGGAGAAGCAGATGAGCCCCGACACGACAGACGGGCCCCGACGAGGCGGCCATCGCCGCGGCGAGGCATCCGGCAACGGCGCCGCGCTCCACGCAGGACACGCTCACGGTGACCGACAACCGCACCGGCGAGCAGCTACGAGCTGCCGGTCACCGACGGCACCGTGCGGGCGATGGACCTGAGGCAGATCAAGACCGACGACGAGGACTTCGGGCTGATGGCCTACGACCCGGCGTACACGAACACCGCCTCCTGCCGCAGCGCGATCACCTACATCGACGGCGACGCCGGCATCCTGCAGCACCGCGGCTACCCGATCGAGCAGCTGTGCGAGCAGCTCCACCTACCTCGAGGTCGCCTACCTGCTGATCAACGGCCGGCTCCCCGATCGAGGCCGAGCTGACGGGCTGGATCGATGAGATCACGATCCACACCTTCGTGCACGAGAACGTCAAGGACTTCATGCAGGGCTTCCGCTACGACGCCAACCCGATGGGCATGCTCGTGGCCTCCGTCGGGGCGCTCTCGACGTTCTATCCCGGACGCCAACAAGATCCGCGAGGAGCGCGTCCGCGCGATCCAGATCATCCGGCTGCTCGCGAAGATGCCGACGCTGGCGGCCTTCGCCTTCCGCCACAACATGGGCCAGCCCTACGTCTACCCCGACAACGAGCTCAACTACGCCGGCAACTTCCTCGGGATGATGTACAAAATGACCGAGCTCAAATACGAGCCCGATCCGCGCCTGGAGCGCGCGCTGGACGTGCTGTTCATCCTCCACGCCGACCACGAACAGAACGCCTCGACGAGCGCGGTGCGCTCGGTCGGCTCGACCCAGGTCGACCCCTACTCGGCGGTCGCGGCGCGGCGTCGCCGCGCTGTACGGCCCGCTGCACGGCGGCGCCAACGAGGCGGCGCTGCGGATGCTCAAGCGGATCGAGAAGGTCGAGAACATCCCGGACTTCCTCGAGGGCGTGAAGGCGGGCAACGAGCGCCTGATGGGCTTCGGCCACCGCGTCTACAAGAACTACGACCCGCGCGCGCGCATCATCCGCAAATACCTCGACGACGTCTTCGAGGTGCGCGGCAAGAGCCCGCTGCTCGACGTCGCCACCGAGCTCGAGAAGCGGGCGCTCGACGACGAGTACTTCACCTCGCGCAAGCTCTACCCGAACGTCGACTTCTACTCGGGCCTGATCTACGAGGCGCTCGGCCTGCCGGTGGCGATGTTCCCGGTGATGTTCGCGATCGGGCGCACCAGCGGCTGGATCGCCCAGTGGCGGAGATGGTCGAGGACCCCGAGCAGAAGATCGCCCGTCCGCGCCAGATCTACACGGGCGCGCGCGACCTCGACTACGTCCCGATCGAGCAGCAGGAGCGCTGAGCCAGCACGAGCGTCGCGCCGTTGAGCCTCAGCCAGTCGCGGTCCTCGCGATAGCCGGGCCAGCGGCGCTCCACGAGCGCCCAGAAGCGCGGCGAGTGGTCGTGGATCTCCAGATGGCAGACCTCGTGCCAGACGACGTAGTCGAGCACCCTCTCCGGCGCGAGCAACAGGCGCCAGTTGAAGCTCATCGCCCGCTCGGCGAGCAGGACGCCCAGCGAGTGCGCTGCGCGCGGATGGCCAGGCCGCTGTAGGCGCTGCCGGCAGCGCGGTCGCGCGATCCAGGCGGGCGGCGATCTCGCGCGCGCGCGGCGCGCCGGTAGAAGCGCTCGAGCGCCGGGCCGGGATCGCCGGCCGGCACGAGCAGGCGCTCGCCGCGGCGGTGCACGCGCGTGCGGCCCGCCTGCGGCGTCAAGTGCCAGCGACGTGCCCAGATAGGGCAGGGTCGGCACCGCGCGCGCTGATCGCCTCGAGCGCCTGGCGCGCCTCCAAGAGCCGGCGCTCGATCCACGGGCGCAGCTCGATGACGGCGGCCGCCGCCGCGCGCTCTGGGGCGCGGGCCGGCAGCACGACCTCCACGCCGCTGTGGGCGTGGACGTTGACGCGCACCCTCCGCGCGCGGGCCGAGCGGCGGATCGTGTAGGGGATCTCGCCCGCAGGCGGCGACTCAGCCATTTCTCACGGAGGGTACGCGTCCCGGCGGGCGTCCCGGTGCGCCGCCGGGGATGTGCTCCTCAGGCCATACGCTTGGCGTGCGTGAAACCGACCGCAGAGACCAGCCCCGAGCAGCCGCGGACGCTTGACGAGGAGCTCTTGCTGTGGCTGGAGGACGAGCCCACCGCCGTGCGTGCGGCCGACGCCGCGCGTATCAGCGACATCGCGGCCGAGTTCGCGCGCGGCTTCGACGCGCTGGCTGGGGTGGGACGCGCGGTGACCGTCTTCGGCTCGGCGCGCACGCCCCCCGAGCACCCCGCTTACGCGCTCGCCCGCGAGGTTGGGGCCTGCCTCGGACGAGGCGGATACGCGGTCATCACCGGCGGCGGACCGGGACTGATGGAGGCGGCCAACCGCGGGGCACGCGACGTGGGCGCTGTTTCGGTGGGATGCAACATCGAGCTCCCCCACGAGCAGGCGCTGAACCCCTATCTGGACATCGCTCTGCGCTTCAGCCACTTCTTCGCCCGCAAGGTCATGTTCGTCCGCTACGCGAGCGCGTTCGTGGTGTGCCCGGGCGGATACGGGACGCTCGATGAGCTGTTTGAATCGCTGACACTCATCCAAACGGGGACCATCCGTCACTTCCCCCTGGTCCTGATGGGTGAGGGCGAGTGGGACGGGCTGATTCAGTGGCTGCGCGCCGGGGCGCTGGCGGACGGGCGAATCGACCCCTCCGACCTTGATCTCCTGCACGTCCTCGAGGAGCCGGCTGAGATATGCGAGATAGTGGACGCTGCATACGAGCGTCAGCTCGCCGACGGGCGACGGGCGCGACGAGGACTCCCGTCACAATGAAGCGGATATGAGTACATCGAGAGTCAGGTTGCCACGCGACGTGCGCGGTCCCTATGAGGTCTACCTGAACGGCGTGCTGCAGGAGCTCGGCGTCGACTTCACCATCCGCGAAGGCGCGCTCGTGTTCGAGCTCGACCTGCGCAAGGACAAGATCAGTGGATGGCGCTGGCTGCTGGGCGCTTGGGGCGTCGGCACCTACCGCCAGAACGACTCGGTCGACGTCCGCTACGAGGCGGCCGACGGCTCGCCGCGGGTGGCCGAGGGACTCGAGATAGAGGCCGGGTAGATCGCCTTCTCCCATGGCTTGGCGAGCTTCAGGGCGCTGAGGATGGCGCGCGTGGCCGGAGAGCGGTTGAGCGTGTAGAAGTGGATGCCGGGAGCGCCGGCGGCGAGCAGCTCGGCGCATTGCAGCGTCGCGTAGGCCACGCCGAAGTCGAGCACTGCCTCGGGATGCTCGGCGCGTGCGTGCAGCTCGCGGCGCAGCCCCTCGGGAATCGAGGAGCCGCACAGCGTCGCCATGCGCTCAACCTGGCCGGCGTGGGTGATCGGCATGATGCCCGGGATGATCGGCGCGCGGATTCCCGCCGCCCGCGCGCGGTCCAGAAATTCGAAGAACAGCGCGTTGTCGAAGAACAGCTGGGTGATCAGGAAATCGACACCGGCGGCCACCTTCTCGGCGAGGTGTTCGAGGTCGGCCTCAGGGCTCTCGGCATGGATGTGCGTCTCCGGGAAGCAGGCGGCGCCGATCGAAAACGGGTAGCCGCCGGTGATCAGCTGGACGAGTTCGCGCGAGTACTCGAGCCCACCCTCGGTCTTCGTCCAGACCTCCTGCCCGCCGGGTGGATCCCCGCGCAGGGCGAGCACATTGTCGATCCCCGCCTGCTCCATCTCATCGAGCGTCCCGCGCAGCTCGCTGACGGTCGCTCCGACGCAGGTGAAGTGCGCCATCGCCTCGAGCCCGTACTCGTCCCTGATCCGCTTGACGATCTCGATCGTCTTCTCCCGGGTCGAGCCGCCCGCCCCATAGGTGACAGAGACGAACGACGGCTTGAGCGTCTCGAGCTCGGCGAGGGCCGAGTACAGGTTGCGCTCCCCGGTCTCGGTTTTCGGCGGGAAGAACTCGAAGGAGAAGGCCGGCTTGCCGGTGTGCAGGATCTCGTCGATACGCATCCTGAGATCGTATGCGACCGGCGCGCAGGCGCCAAGGCGCTGCGCTCGTCAGGAGGGCTCGCCGCCGGCGCCCTCGCTGCTCCAGCGCTCGGGCTCACCGGCGATCCGCCGAGCGCGGCCGGTGGCCTCGAGGTGGAGCAGCATCGCGAGCGTTTCGCTGAGCAGCCATGGCGAGGCCCCGGAGTACGGCTCCTGCCCATACAGGCGCGCCACGAGCTCGAACGCCGTCGGCTGCTCTCGCGGCCCAATCGCAGCGAGGGTCTTTGCCAGGCGCTCTGCCACGAGCTCACGGTTGCCTTCGATGTGGGCGTGCACGTCAGCGAAGGTGCGGCCATGACCCGCCAGGCACAGGCGCGGGTGAAGCGCCTCGACGACACCCAGCGAATGGACGAATTCACCGACCGGATCGGGGGAGTAGCCGTAATCGAAGTGCAGCGAGATGCGCCCGAGCAGGTGGTCTCCGGAGATCAGCAGGCGCCGCTCGGGCTGGAACAGGCACACGTGCGAGGGAGCATGACCCGGGGTCTCATGCACGCTCCAGGGACCGAGGTCCGTTTCGACGGTGACCCCCGGCAGGAGCGCGCGGTCGGGCTCGATGATCGCGGCGATGCCCGATCCCTGCGAGTCGCGCTCGGCCGCGTAGCGGCGCAGCGGCTCCTCGGGCACTCCGCTCTGGCGTGCGACCTCGAGGCGCCGCGCGATCGCGGCCGCGGGGTCTTCGGCCCAGCGGAGCATGTGCCGGTGGTTGGGATGCATCCACAGCTCACAGCCCGAGCGTTCAACGATCGGAGCCGCCTGGCCGTAGTGATCGGAGTGGGCGTGCGTGCACACCAGCAGTCGCACGTTCTCGAGGCGCAGGTTGCACATCGCGAGCGCCCGCTCCAAATGCGCCATCGAGCCCGGCTGGTGCATGCCGGTGTCGAAAAGCACGACCCCGTCGCCCGCTGCCACGGCCCAGGCGTTGCAGTGAGGCACGCCGGGCCAGGGGAGCGGCAGGCGCAGTCGGAAGACGCCCGGCAGCACTCGTTCGCCCCGGCCCAACTCGCGTTTGACCAGCGATCTTCCGTCGGCCCGCTTGGCCATCCGGCGGAGACTAGACTAAGCGTCTGCAGCCACGCGGTAAAGGAGAGAGCATGGTCGACCAGGAAAGCGCCTCAGACACGACCACCAAGGTTCAGGCGGTGGCCGCAAACGTACGCCAGGCCAGGACGCGGCAACGACGGATGACCAAGAAGTCAGCGGAGGCCGTGGTCCTGCGCTACTTCGAGGCGATCAACGCCCGCGACCTGGACGCGGCCGTGGCGATGTGGGCCGAGGGAGGCCGCGAGAACGTGCGCGGGCAGGTCGACGTCACCGCCCCGGACGGCGTGCGCGCCTTCATCGGCGAGATGCTCGGTGCGCTGCCGGACCTGCACTTCGAGATCGTCTCGACGATCGCCCAGGACGAGCGCTGCGGCGTGCAATGGCGGCTCACCGGCACCTTCGCCGGACCGGGGCCGCTGAGCGGCCTCGAGCCCACCGGCCACCCGATCGTGATCGAGGGCTTCGACCTGCTGAGCGTGCGCGACGGTGAGATCGAGTCCAACGATGCGTTTCCCGACTCGCTTGCGCTGCCGCGCCAGATCAAGATGATGCCCCCCCAGGGATCGACCGCGGACCAGCGGATGATGAGTGCCTTCAACGCCAAGACGCGCCTCACCTCGCGGCTGTCCGCAAGCGAGGCGGAGCTCGTGGCCGAGGGAGTGTGGGTCGTGCAGGGCCAGCCGGGACGCTGCAACGTGTACCTGATCGAGGACGAAGGCGGCGTGACGCTGTTCGATGCCGGTGCGCGCACGATGACGCGTGCGGTGGCGAGCGCCGGCGCGAAGCTGGGAGGCATCCGCCGGGTTGTGCTCAGCCATGCGCACACCGACCACCGGGGCGTGGCTCCCGCGCTGGGCGCGCCCGTGCTGTGCCACCCCGATGAGGTCATAGACGCAGAAGGCAGCGGCGGCTTTCGCTACTGGCCGGCCGACCTCGCCGGGCTTCCTCCGGTTGCGCGTCAGATCCAGCGCCTGCTGCACCGCTACGCCTTCGACGGCGGGCCGGTGAAGATCTCGGGCACCCTCAGCGAGGGCGACGAGATCGCGGGCTTTCGTGTCGTTGAGCTTCCCGGCCATGCGCCAGGCCTGATCGCGCTGTGGCGCGAGTCAGATCGCCTGGCGCTGAGCAGCGACTGCTTCTACACGATCGACATGTGGGGGCGTAACAGCGATGCATCGATGCCCGAGCCGGTCTACAACTTCGATACCGAGCAGGCACGCGCGAGCATGCGCAAGCTGGCAGCCCTCGACCCCGCTGCGGCGTGGCCGGGTCACGGCAAGCCGCTGGTGGGCGATGTGCGCAGCCAGCTGGAGCTCGCCGCCGAGCGTGGCTAAGCGCGAGCGCAGGCAGGCCAAGCTCAGGGCGCCGAGCAGCGACTACACCGACGCGCAGGGGAACGTACTGACCCTGCGGGGCTCGCTCACGCCGGGCTCGAGACGCGAGTACGCCGAGACGCTCGCGAGCATGGCTGGCCGGGCTTCCGATACGCAGGAGGACGCCTGGCAGCGAGCGGTCGAGCTGCTGTTCGAGCGCCTGGCGGTGCGCTGGTCGATCGCCGGGGCGCCGATCGAGAGCCAGCGCCAGCTGCTCGCACGCTTCCGGGCGGCCAGCCCGGAGGAGCGCGCCTCGGTGCGCGAGGCCCTGCGCGCGCACTGCGCCGAGCACTTCCCCGACGTCCGGGCGCCGTAGCTGCTCAGGCCGGGCCGCGGAGCAGTTCGAGCCGGGGCCCGTGGGCGCTTGCGGCGGAGACGAACCGTGCGGTCGCCGGGCTGAGCACGAACTCGAGCACCTCGCCTGCCTCGCAGCGCACCTGAAGGCGGCGGCCCTGCTCATACACGGCGAGCACCGTGCCCTGCTCGAAGCCTCCGCCGAAGTGGGCGATACGCGCCTCATCGCCGGCGCGGGGGACGGGTCGCGAAGGGTGAAGCACAGATCGATGCTACGCCGAGCGCCAGCCGGGCGGGGACCATCACGCCGGCGCCCCTGGCGCGCGGCCGCGGCGGCCGTGCCCGGCGCGGCGCAGCCCGACCACACCGACCGGTACCTTGCCGTCGATGCGCCGTACCAAGATCGTCGCCACCATCGGGCCCGCCTCGCGCGAGCCGCAGACGCTCCTGCGCATGGTCGAAGCGGGCATGGACGTCGCCCGGCTGAACTACTCACATGGGACGCTCGACGAGCACGCCGAGACGGTGCGCAACGTGCGCGACGCTGCCGGGCGGGCCGGTCACCCGGTCGCGATCCTCCAGGATCTCCCCGGCCCGAAGCTGCGCATCGGGCCTCTGCGCGAGGATGTCGTGGAGCTCACGCCGGGCGAGCGGCTGACCTTCCACTGCGGAGACGAGGAGGCCCCGGGCGACGCGCACGACATGAGCATCTCCTGGGGCGGGCTCGCCGACGCGCTCGAGGTGGGCGCCGTCCTCTACCTCGCAGACGGGTCGGTGCGCCTGCGCGCGACCGAGGTGCGCAAGGCCTCGCGCGAGATCGAAGTGGAGGTCGAGGTCGGCGGCGCGGTCGCCTCGCGCCAGGGCCTGAACATCCCCGGGCCGGTGGAATCGCTGCCGTCGGTGCCCGAGGAGGACCTCGAGCTGCTGCGCCACGGCGAGTCGATCGGAGTCGACATGGTCGCGCTGTCGTTCGTGCAGCGCCCGGAGGACATCGAATCCGTGCGCGACCACACGCGCCTGCCGCTGATCGCGAAGATCGAGAAGCCCCAGGCGGTGCAGCGCGCAGCGGAGATCGTGAAAGCGGCCGACTGCGTGATGGTGGCGCGTGGCGATCTCGGCATCGAGCTGCCCATCGAGCAGGTGCCGATCGTGCAGAAGCAGCTGCTCGAGCTGGCCGGCTGGATGGCGCGGCCGTCGATCACCGCCACGCAGATGCTCGACTCGATGGTCACCTCCTCGCGCCCGACCCGCGCCGAGGTGGCCGATGTGGCAAACGCGATCCTCGACGGCACCGACGCGGTGATGCTCTCCCAGGAGACGGCAGTGGGCGCCCACCCCGTGGAGGCCGTGGCGATGATGGCGGCGGTCGCGGTTCAGGCGGAGTCGATCGCCCCGTATGAGAGCTGGAACGACTCGCGCGTGCGCCGCACGGAGTCCGACCCCGCCTACACGATCGCCCACAGCCTCTGCAATGCCGCGCGCGAGCTGCGACTCGACGCGCTGATCGTCCCCACGCTGTCGGGACGCTCAGCGCGGCTGGTCTCCGCGCACCGCCCCACCGTGCCGATCTACGCGCTCTCGCCCGGGCGAGAGACGGTCAGGCGCTGCGGTCTGATGTGGGGAGTGCAGGCGGCATCGATGCGCCGCCACGAGACAACAGAGGCGTTGATCGCCGACGCGGCGCGGCGCGTGGTGGAGCTCGGCTGGTGTGAGATCGGCCAGCGGGTGGGAATCACGGCGGGGCTCCCCTCGGGGCGGCCGGGAACGACGAGCCTCGTTCAGATCCAGATGCTCGAGTAGGAGGGGCTCGGCCTATTCGAGGCTCAGGGGCAGTCCGGCGGCCGCCGCCTGCAGGGCGTAATAGGAGGGCTTGCGCGATCCGTCGGGGCCGGCCGGGTTGCCCCAGCGCTCGATGCCCCAGAAGTCTTCGGTTCCATAGTCGCGGTAGTTGAAGATCTCCACCGCCGCGACGTAGCCGGTGCTCCTGGCCCAGGTGACGAAGTTGTAGATGTCTTCGGCCTGTTCGATCTCCCCAAACTGAAGCACAGCACCGAGCACCGGCAGGTTGGTTGCCGTTGACCAGCCGACCTCGGTGACATACACCGGCTTTCCGGTCTGAGCATGTGCGGCCTGCACGGTGGCCCTGTCACCCAGTGCCGCGGATGCAAGGCTGCCGAAGCCATACGGGTGGACGGTCACGCCATCCACGTAGTCGTTGACGTCGATGCCGCCGTTGGTGGCTTGGTTCCATACCTTTTCACCCCAGGAGACCTGGTTGTCGTGGCCGCCGTCGTAGGAGGCGAGGATCAGCGGTCGGGCAGAACCGAATTCCTGCACGAATGCTTCATGTACCGCCTTCAACAGGCTCGCGTAGGCCGCCGTGTTCGCGGTCGATTCGGCTTCAGGGCCCCAGTACCATTCGCCACCGGGCTCGTTCAGGACCTCGACGGCTGCGATGGTCGGGTTTGCCTTTACCTGGGCGACGGCTTCGGCCACCCACGAAGCGATGTTGATTGCCGAGACGCCCGCGGTGTCGTATTGCCCGCAGCGACCGGCTCCGGTGATGTCGTCGATTACGGTCACACCGGCGTTCGCCCAACTTGAGAATTCCGCGTTCGAGCTGCACCCCGAGACCCGCACGGAGCTCACGGCTTCCCTCACGTCGGCGTACTGTTCAGGGCCCCAGCCGCCCGCGTTGACACCGACCAACATGCTGCTCGCCGGCGGCGGTGGCGGCGCCGAGTTCGTGGTGAAGGTCACATCGCCGCCGTAGCTCGTGCCACCGGCGCTCACCGCCACCAGGCGAACGTGGTACTGGGTGTGTTCGTGCAGGCTCTGAAGCGGAGCCGACACCGCGACCGTGGCGCTCCCGCCACCGGGCATCGAGGTGCATGGCACGCTGGAACCGTAGTTTTCGGAAGTGCCGTATTCGAAGTGACAGTCGCTGACCGGGGAGCCGTTGGGATCGACCGTGCCGCGCAGCGTGCCCGAGCTGTATGTGACCGACGCCGGCCGGCCCGTCACGACAGTCGGCGGCTTGGGCGGTGCGATCACGCTCTGTTCGATCGCCACCTGCCCGAGCTCGCCGGACTGACCGGTGAACCACATGCTGTCGTCGGGGCCCGCGGTGATTCCGGACGGTTCGCTGCCGGGCGCGATGCCTTCTGTGTACTGGGTGACGACACCCGCGGGAGTGATCCGCCCGATGCGGTCGCCGGCGCGCTCGGTGAACCACAGGTTGCCGTCGGGTCCGGCGGCTATTTCCACCGGTTCGCTGCCGGGGCTGATCCCCTGCGCGAACTCAGTCACGACGCCGGCGGGCGTGATCCGCCCGATGCGGTCGCCGGCAGCCTCGGTGAACCACAGATCCCCTTCGGGGCCGGTCGCGATGCCATCCGTTTCGCTCCCGGGGGTGATCCCCGCGGAGAACTCCGTGACGACGCCGCTGGGCGTGATCCGCCCGATCGCGGATTCCTCGGCGAACCACAGGTCCCCTTCCGCCCCCACCGTGATGGAGTGAAGTTTCTGCTGAGTGATGCCCTGGGAGAACTGCGTCACCGTTCCGAGGGTCGTGATCCGCCCGATCGTGCCGTTGATCTGGGTGAACCACAGATCGCCTTCCGGCCCGTCGGTTATGTCCGCCGTCTGGCCGGTGATGCCGTTGGAGGCGAACTCGGTCAACGCTCCCGCCGGACTGATGCGCCCGACGCGATCCCAGCCGGGCTCTGTGAACCACAGCTTGCCGTTGGGTCCTTCCGTGACGCCCTCGGGGCTGCTGTTCGGGCTAAGGAAGAACTCGGTGAGACCGCCCGCGGGCGTGATCCGGTCGATGCTGGCTTCGTTGTGACCGGTGAGCCATAGGTTGCCTTCCGGCCCGGCCGCGATGTGATTCGGACTGCCCGTGCCGATCAGCCCGGCGTAGATCTCATGGATCGTCACCGCCTGAGCCTGCGCAGCCCCAGCGGCCAGCGCCATCGCGAGAACGACACTCAACGCTGCAGTCCGCCAGCCTAGCTGCCAAGCTGCCTTGCCCATACTGCTTCCCTTTCTCCTTTGAAGCTGCACTCCCGGTGGTAGCAGTGCTCCCGCCAGCTACCCTTGGTTCCGCGACCGAAACCCACCGGTCATGCCGTCTCGGACTATACGCAACCAGATAAAGCTCATGTCAACGAGTTGTTGCCAGACGGTGCTGAAAGTCGTCGCCGCCGGCGCTGAGCAGCCTCGCCCCGCCGGGGACGCCGTGGCAGGTCATGTGGAATGATTGGCGCGGTCCACGGAGGGGTGACGTCCACGGAGGGGTAGGCCAAGGCCAGACGCTGTCGCGGCCGCAAGCGAAGGGACGGGGAGCATGAGCACCACCACACCGGCCGCTGGACAGAGCGCAGAGCAGGGGCAGGAGCCCGGCGAGCCCAACGTCGCCGACGTGCTGGTCATCTTCGGGATCACCGGTGACCTCGCGAAGGTGATGACGTTCCTGTCGCTATATCGGCTGGAGAAGCGCGGCCTTTTACACTGCCCGATCGTTGGGGTCGCCGGCGACGACTGGACGATCGAGCACCTGCGCGAGCACGCCCGCGAATCCATCGAGGGATGCGGCGAACCGCTGGACAGCGAGGTGTTCGACCGCTTCGCCTCGCGGCTGTCCTACGTCAGCGGCGACTTCACCGACGCGGGCACATACATGCGCCTCGCGGAGGCGGTCGGCGAGCCGCGGTCCCCGGTCTTCTACCTTGAGATCCCCCCGTTCCTGTTCGGCCCGGTGATCAAACAGCTGACGGACGCCGGCCTGACCAAGACCGGTCGCGTCGTTGTGGAGAAGCCCTTCGGGCACGACCTGCAGTCCGCCCGCGCCCTCGCCGCCGAGATCCACCAGTACATCGACGAGTCACAGCTTTACCGGATCGACCACTTCCTCGGGAAGATGGGCACCGACGAGTTCCTCTACCTGCGTTTCGCCAACACGATGATCGAGCCGATCTGGAACCGCTACCACATCGCATACGTGGAGATCACGATGGCAGAGAGCTTCGGAGTGGAGGACCGCGGGCACTTCTACGACCCCGTCGGCGCGCTGCGGGACGTCGTCGTGAATCATCTCATGCAGGTGGTCGCGCTCGCCGCCATGGAGGCGCCCGCGGGCAATGACGCGGAAACGCTCAAGGACGCCAAGTTCGCACTGTTCCGCTCGATCGAGAACGCCAAGCCGGCTCACTACGTGCGCGGGCAGTACGACGGATACCTCGACATCGACGGCGTCGCCAAGGACTCGACCACGGAGACCTACGCTGCAATGCGGCTCGACATCGACAACTGGCGCTGGTCGGGGGTGCCGTGGTTCATCCGCACCGGCAAGAAGCTTCCCGCCACCCAGACCGAGCTACGCGCCGTCTTTCGCGATCCGCCGCGCCTCGGCTTCATGGGACTGATGCATCGCCGCCCCGCGCCGAACCAGTTCGTCGTCAAGCTCGATCCCTCCACCGGCACGCGAGTCATCCTCGACGCGCACCGCGCCGACGCCCGTGGCGCCGAGGAGATCACCTTCGACGTCGAGTTCGCCCAGCAGGGCGGGGAGGCCCCCACGCCCTACGAGGTGCTGCTGCTCGACGCGATGCGCGGCGACAGCACGCGCTTCACCCGCCAGGACGGCGTCGAAGAGACGTGGCGGATCTTCGAACCGCTGATCAAGAATCCGACGCCCGTGCATCCATACGCGCCGGGCACCTGGGGCCCGAAGGAGGGCGACGAGCTGGTGGCCGGCTTCGGAACCTGGCGCGGCCCCTGGGTACTGCCATGAGCCCGGCCAAATCGGCCAAGGCCAGATCCGGCGCCGCCGCGAAAGGGGCCGCCGCGAAAGGCTCTGCCGCGAAAGGCTCTGCCGGGAAAGGCTCTGCCGCGAAGGGCACCACCACCGAGGGCTCCGGATCAGAGCGCGGCGCATCGCAGAGCGCGGCAATGCCCTCGCCCTTCCCGCCGATCGCCGACTACGCGTTCCTGTCGGACTGCCACACCGGTGCCCTGGTTGCTCCCGACGGTGCGATCGACTGGCTGTGCGTGCCGCGCTTCGATGCTGAGAGCGTGTTCGGCACGCTGCTTGACCGCCAGGCCGGCTCCTTCCGGTTGGGACCGTTCGGCATCAACGTGCCGTCGGCGCGCAGCTATGAGCCGGGGACGAACATGCTGCTGACCACGTGGAAGACCCCCACCGGGTGGGCGATCGTGCGCGACGCCCTCACCGTTGGACCGCGTCGCGGCGAGGACCTCGTCACGCCGCACACCCGCCCGCCGTCGGACGAAGACGCCGACCACCTCCTCGTGCGCGTCGCGATGTGCTTGGAGGGCGAGGTCGAGATGGAGCTGACCTGCGAGCCGGTGTTCGACTATGGACGCCTGCCCGCCCAATGGTCGATCCTCGACGAGGCCCACACCGCCGATGCCAGCGGCGAGGAGCTGACCATCAGACTGCACACGGACATGGCACTCGGCATCGAGGGTGACCGGGTGCGCGCGCGACACACTCTCAAACAGGGTGAGCAGCTGTACTGCTCACTGTCCTGGGCGGAGGAGCTCGCTGGCCCGGATGGAATCGATGAGGCCAACGGGCGTCTCGCCGCCACGGCCCGGTTCTGGCGCGGCTGGCTGGGCCGAGCGCGGATACCCGACCACCGCTGGCGGGATCCGATCCAGCGCTCTGCGCTTGCGATCAAGGGGCTGACCTACATGCCGACAGGCGCCACCGTCGCAGCGCTCACGACCTCGCTGCCGGAGACGCCCGGCGGTGAACGCAATTGGGACTACCGCTACACGTGGCTGCGCGACTCGACCTTCACGCTGCAGGCGCTGCACTACCTCAACCTCGACTGGGAGGCCGAGGAGTTCATGCAGTTCGTCGCCGACCTCGAGCCCAACAAGGATGGGGCTCTGCAGATCATGTACGGCATCGACGGGCGCCGCGATCTGACCGAGTCCACGCGCGATGACCTCTCAGGCTATGCCGGAGCGAGCCCGGTGCGGATCGGCAACGGCGCCTTCGATCAACGCCAGAACGACGTCTACGGCGCCGCGCTGGACTCGATCCTGCTGCACACCCGGCGCAGTCAACGGCTGCCCCGCAGGCTGTGGCCGATCGTGCAGGCGCAGGCCGAATGTGCGACGAGCGTCTGGCGCCAGCCGGATCAGGGCATCTGGGAGGCGCGCGGCAAGCCAAAACACTACGTCTCCTCAAAGCTCATGTGCTGGGTGGCGATGGACCGCGCCTCAAAGCTCGCCGCGCTGCGGGGCGACTCCAAACGCGAGGCCACCTGGGGCGCGACCGCCGAGGAGATCAAGACGGACATCCTCGAGCACGGGCTCAGCTCAGGCGGTGTCCTTCGCCAGCACTATGAGACCGACGCGCTGGACGCGTCCAACCTGCTGGCGGCGCTGTTCGGCTTCCTGCCGGGCAACGATGAGCGCCTGCGCGCGAGCGTCCTTGCGATCGCCGACGATCTGACAGAGGACGGCTTCGTGCTTCGCTACCGCACCGATGAGACCGACGACGGCATGTCGGGCAAGGAGGGAAGCTTCCTGATCTGCTCCTTCTGGCTGGTATCGGGCCTGGCGATCGTGGACGAGCATCAGCGGGCGCGCGACCTGATGGAAAAGCTCCTGCGGGTCGCCTCGCCGCTCGGCCTCTACGCCGAGGAGTTCGACACGAGCACCGGGCACTTCCTGGGCAACGTCCCGCAGGCCTTCTCCCACCTCGCGCTGATCGAGGCCGCGGGGCGCATCATCATCGCCGAGCGGACCGGAGAGTTCTCATGACGGACTCCTACGACGTGATCATCATCGGCAGCGGCGCGGGCGGCGGCACGCTCGCTCGCCATCTGGCCCCGTCGGGCAAGCGCATCCTGCTGCTGGAGCGCGGCGACTGGCTGCCACGTGAGCCGCAATGCTGGTCGGCGACCGACGTGTTCATCGACAACCGCTACGTCTCGCCTGATACGTGGTATGACGGGGAGGGCAAGCCATTCCAGCCGCAGGTTCACTACTGCGTGGGCGGCGCCACCAAGCTGTATGGGGCGGCGCTGTATCGCTTCCGCGAGGAGGACTTCGGCGAGCTGCGCCACCACGGCGGGGTCTCGCCCGCGTGGCCCATCTCCTACGAGGACATGGAGCCCTACTACACCAAGGCCGAGCAGCTCTACCACGTGCACGGCGCGCGTGGGGAGGATCCGACCGAACCGCCCGCCAGCGCCCCCTATCCGTTCCCGGCGGTGTCCCACGAGCCGCGCATCCAACAGCTCTCCGACGCGTTCGCGGCGGCCGGGCTGCACCCGTTTCACGCGCCCTGCGGTGTGATGCTCGACGAGTCGAACATGCCCTTCAGCGCGTGCGTGCGCTGCTCGACCTGCGACGGCTTCCCGTGTCTGGTGCACGCCAAGTCAGACGCCGAGGTGCTGGGCGTGCGGCCCGCGCTCGAGCACGCCAACGTCACGCTGCTGACGAACGCCGAGGCGGTGGAGCTGAAGACCGATCCGCCTGGCAGCGCGGTCACCGAGGTCGTGGTCGCACGCGAGGACGGCCGCGAGAGCTACAGCGCCGCGATCGTCGTTGTCTCCGCCGGCGCGGCCAACACCGCCAAGCTGCTGCTCAACTCGGCGAGCGAGGCGCACCCCAAGGGCCTTGCCAACGGCTCCGACCAGGTCGGGCGCAACTACATGTTCCACAACAGCCAGGCGGTGCTGGCGATCTCCAAGGAGCCGAACCCGACCGTCTTCCAGAAGACCCTGGGCGTCAACGACTACTACTTCGCCAGCGACGCGTGGGAGTTTCCGATGGGGAACATCCAGATGGTGGGCAAGTCGGTCGCGGCGATGTACCGCGGCGAGAAGCCCGTGATCACCAAACTGGCCCCCTTCGGCCTCTCGCTGAAGGAGGTCGCCGAGCATGCCGTCGACTTCTGGCTGTCGACCGAGGATCTTCCTGACCCCGAGAACCGGGTGACGGTGGATGGCAAGGGTAACGTGACCCTCAACTACAAGGGCACCAACGACACCGCGCGGGACCGGCTGCTGGAGCAGCTGCGCTCGCTGCTCGGTCACCTGGGCATGCACGAGCACCATCTCATCCCGCGCTGGGCCTATCTGGAGAACAAGATCCCCGTCGCGGGCGTGGCCCACCAGGCCGGCACCTGCCGCTTCGGCTCCGACCCGGCCTCCTCGGTGCTGGACACCGACTGCCGCGCGCACGAAGTCGACAACCTGTACGTGGTCGATACGAGCTTCTTCCCGAGCATCTCGGCCGTCAACCCGGCGCTGACCGCGATGGCCAACGCCGTGCGCGTCGGTGACCATCTGCTCGAACGCCTGGCTTGAGCGCCGCCAGGCCGGCCGAGCGCACCGGTTGGCGCTCACGTGCTCTGTAACTAGGTCATGATTGCCGGGTGAGAGCGCTCGATGAGAGACTGCTCCGGTACGCGCGCGCGACCCGCACGTTCCTGTTCATCTCGGTCTCGCTCGGCGTTCTCAGCGCTCTGCTGATCGTCGCCCAGGCTTGGCTGCTCGCGGACGTCGTCTCGCGCGCGTTCCTGGGCGACAGGAGCCTCGCCGCTCTGCACACGCCACTCACTTTGCTGCTCTTGGTCGTGCTCGCCCGCGCCGGCGTGGCGTGGGGGGCCGAGCTCGCGGCCAGCCGGTCCTCGGCGCGAGCGAAGTCGCAGCTTCGCGGCGCACTGCTCGAGCGGATCCCCGCGCTCGGACTCGACGCCTCGCGCGAGCAGCGCACGGGCGAGCTCGCGATCCTCGCCACGCGCGGGATCGACGCCCTCGACGGCTACTTCTCGCTGTATCTGCCGCAGCTGTTCCTCGCCGTGATCGTGCCTGTCGTCGTGATTGCCGCGGTGCTCTGGAACGATTGGATCTCGGCGGCGATCATCGCGTTCACGATCCCGCTCATCCCCGTGTTCATGGCACTGGTGGGCGCGAGCACGCGCGAGCGAATGGACCGTCAGTTCCGCACGCTCGAGCGCCTCGGCGGCCACTTCCTCGACGTCGTCGCCGGACTGCCCACCCTGAAGATCTTCGGGCGAGCGAAGGCCCAGGCGACTGCCATTCGAGCAATAACCGAGCGCTACCGCAGCACCGCGATGTCGACGCTGCGCATCACCTTCCTGTCCTCGTTGATCCTCGAGCTCGTGGCGACGGTCGCCGTGGCGCTCGTGGCGGTGGCAATCGGCCTGCGGCTGATGAACGGGCACCTCGACCTGCGCGTCGCGTTGTTCGCCCTCGTGCTCGCACCCGAGGCATTCCTGCCGCTCCGCCAGCTCGGCGCCAACTATCACGCAAGCGCGGAGGGCGTGGCCGCCGCCGAGCAGGTGTTCGCCGTGCTCGAAGCGCCGGCTGCGAGCAGCGGAACGCGCACCAACTTTCCCAACCCGGCGGTCGCGGGCCTCGTGGTGGATGAGCTGTGCGTCACCTACCCCGGACGCTCCGAGCCGGCGCTCGATGGCGTCTCGCTGAGCGTCCAGGCGGGTGAGATGCTGGCGCTGGCCGGTCCCAGCGGGTGCGGCAAGTCCACTCTCCTCGGCGTTCTGCTCGGACTCCTCAGGCCGGAGTCGGGGTCGGTCCGGATCGGCGGCGTCGAGCTGTGCGACCTGGACCTCGATGCGTGGCGGGCTCAACTGGCGTGGGTCCCCCAGCGACCGCATCTGTTCAAAGCGACGATCGCGCAGAACGTGCGGCTTGCCCGCAGCGACGCCTCGGCCGAGGAGGTCTGGGCCGCGGTCTGCGAGGCCGGCCTCGCAGACGCGATCCTCAAGCTGCCACTGGGCCTGGAGACGGTGCTCGGGGACCGTGGCGCGGGGCTCTCTGCCGGCGAGCGACAGCGCATCGCGCTGGCACGTGCATTTCTGCGCGACGCACCGTTGCTGCTGCTCGACGAGCCGACCGCAAACCTCGACGGCGAGACCGAGCGGGATGTCGTGGAGGCCATCCGGCGGCTCTCGCGCGGGCGCACTGTGGTGCTGGTCGCGCACCGCCCGGCGCTGATGGCTGTCGCCGACAGAGTGCTCGAGCTGGCGCCCGCCGAGGTCGCGGCATGACCTCCGCAGCCACGACGGAGAAGCTATTCGCGCTCGAGGATGAGCACGGCCCGGAGGCCTCGCTGCTGCGCACGCTGACGATCGCCGGCCCGGCGGCCGGGCGCCTGGCGCTTGCGACGCTGCTCGGGGCGGGCGCCGTCGCAGCCGCGATCGGCCTCATCGCGACGTCGGCCTGGCTGATCTCGCGTTCGGCTCAGCGTCCGCCGGAGTCGGCCGTGGCGGTCGCCATCGTCGGCGTGCAGTTCTTCGCGCTCGCCAGGGGCCTGTGTCGCTATGGCGAGCGCCTTGTCGGTCACGACGCCGCCTTCCGTGTCCTGTCTGAGCTCAGGGTGAGCGTCTATGAACGCCTCGAGCGGCTCGCTCCGCTCGGTCTTCCCGCCTTCGCAAGCGGCGACCTGCTGGCGCGGCTGATCCACGACATCGACGCGCTGCAGGATCTGATGCTGCGGGTGCTGCCGCCGTTCGCCATCGCCCTCGGCGTCGGCGCGGCGACGGTCGGGCTCGTTTGGCTGATGCTCCCGGCGGCCGGGCTCATCCTGCTGATCGCGCTGCTGATCGCGGGAACGCTCGTGCCGTGGCTGACGGGGAGACTCGCCGCTCGCAGCGAGGCCCGTCAGGCGGCCGCGCGAGCGGAGTTGACCTCAAGCGTTGTCGACCTCATCGAGGGCGCTCCGGAGCTCACCGTCAACGGAGCCGTCGCAGAGCAGCTGAGCCGATCACTCGCCGCCGACTCGGCGCTGACACGCATCGCTCGCGCGAGCGCCCGCACGGCGGGTATCGGCCAGGGACTGACGAGCCTGTGCTCGGGGCTCGCGATGTGGGGCGCCCTGCTGGTGGGTGTCGCGGCGGTGCATTCAGGACGCATGGACGGCGTGCTGCTCGCTGGACTCGCGCTGATCCCGCTCGTCGCCTTCGAGCTCGTCTCAGGACTCCCGGCGGCGACTCAGACGCTCCAGCGCGTACGCCGCTCGGCCGCGCGGGTGTTCGAGGTGATGGACAGGCCGCCTGCAGTGACCGAGCCCGCGCGTGCGCTCGCGCTCCCGGGACCTCCGTATTCCCTGCGCGCGAGGGGCCTCTGCGCCAGATATCCGGGCGCCACGGAGTGGGCTCTCGGCGGGGTCGATCTCGACCTGAGACCCGGCAGGCGCGTGGCGGTGGTTGGTCTGAGCGGCGCCGGCAAGTCGACGCTCGCGGGGGTGCTGCTGCGGTTCCTTGAATACGACGAGGGCTCGGTCACGCTCGACGGGGTGGAGATCGCCGATCTCGACAGCGATGAATGCCGGGAGGTGGTCGGGCTGGCCTCGCAGGACGCCCACGTGTTCGACAACACACTCGAGGAGAACCTCAGGCTGGCCCAGCGCCAGGCAACGGACGATCAGCTGCGCGCGGCCCTCGCCGCCGTCCGGCTGCTCGACTGGGCCGAGGCACTGCCTGAGGGCCTGAGCACCGAAGTGGGCGAGCGCGGGGCGCGCATGTCCGGCGGCCAGCGCCAGCGCCTGGCCGTCGCCAGGGCCCTGCTCGCCGACTTCCCCGTGCTCATACTCGACGAGCCCGGCGAGCATCTGGATACCGTCACCGCGGACGCGATCGTGGCCGACCTGCTGGCCGTCACGGGCGAGAAGGCGACCCTGCTCATCACCCACAGGCTCGCGGGCCTGCAGGAGGTCGACGAGGTGCTGGTGCTCGATCGGGGCCTCGTGATCGAGCGCGGCACCCACGCCGAGCTCCTCGTCCGCGACGGACGCTACGCGACGCTGTGGCGGCGGGAGAGCGGCTAGTTCGACTGAGCCCGGCTCTCGGGCATATCTCGCTGTTCCAGGAACACTGAGAGATCCTCCTCCCCCGGCTTGACACCGGCCCGCATGGCGATCAGCCGCGCCGAAACCTGATGCATCGTGATCGTGCGCTCGTCGCGGGACTTGCCAACGAACGCGGTCAGCCACTTACCCAGCGCGATCCAGCGGTTCTTGAAGCCGGTGAGGAACGTGAGGTGGACGAACGCCCACATCACCCAGCCTATGAACCCGCCGACCTTGACGCCCTTGAAGCTGACGATCGCGCGAAAACGCGAGATCGTCGCCATGCTCCCGAGATCGCGATACACAAACGGCTTTGCGCTGGAGTCGCCCGCGATGCGCCGTTTGATCGTGCGGGCAGCGTGGATGCCCGACTGCATCGCCACCTCGGCCACCCCGGGGAGCCCGTTCAACGACATCATGTCGCCCACGACGAACACGTCCGGATGCTCCGGCAGCGTGCAGTCGGGCAGCACTTCGACGTGCCCGGCGCGATCGGTTCCGGCGCCGGTCGCCTCGGCCAGCATCGCGCCCAGCGGCGAGGCCTGCACGCCCGCCGACCACACCTTTGTATGACAGGCCACACGTTCCTCACCATTCGGGCCCTCGACGATGATGGCCTCGGGTTTGACCTCGGTCACACGACTTTGCATTCGCAACTGAACACCGGTGTGTTCGATTTCCTTCGCGGCTTTCGCGCACAGCTCGTGGCCGAATGTGGCGAGCGGCTCCCGGCCCCCGTCGAACAGGAGCACCTCCGCGCTGGCGGGATCGATCCGGCGGAAGTTGTTCTTGAGCGCGCGTCTCGAGAGCTCGGCAATCTGCCCCGCCATCTCCACGCCGGTGGGCCCGGCACCGATCACCGCGAACGTCAGCCATACCCGCTGGGCCTCGGGATCCTCCTCCATCTCGGCCATCTCGAAAGCCCCGAAGATGCGCGCGCGGAGCTCGAGGGCATCGTCGACCGTCTTCATCCCCGGAGCAAAGCGCGCGAACTCGTCGTGTCCGAAGTAGGACCCCGTGGCACCCGCCGCGACGATGAGAGAGTCGTAGCGAACTGTCAGCGCCGCCCCGAGCGGTTTCACGGCCGTCAGCGTTCTCGCCTCGAGGTCAAAGCCGGTCACGTCGGCGAGCTCGACCCGGACGTTCCTGTGCTTGCGCAGCACCTCTCGCAGCGGAGGCGCAACGGCGCCCTCTGAGAGGATGCCCGTGGCGAGCTGGTACAGAAGCGGCTGGAAGGTGTGGTGGTTGGTGCGGTCGATCAGCGTGATCTCGACCGGTGCGCGGCGCAGGAACTTGGCCGCGAACAGGCCACCGAAGCCGCCGCCGACGATCACCACGCGGTGGGCCGATGCGCGGTGGTTTGAGCCGCCGGGCATCTAGACCTGTGGCGCGGCCGGCATTGCGGTGGGCGGTTCCTCGGAGGGCGGCGAGGAGCCTTTGAGGCGACCGCGGAAGACGTGGAAGGACCAACCCTGATAGAGCAGCACGACCGGGAAGAAGATCACCGTGACGATCGACATCACCGCCAGCGCATAGTGTCCGGAGGCGGAGTTGCCGACGGTCAGGTTGTACGCGGCGTTCGTGCTCGAGACCATCACGTTGGGATACAGGTTGATGAAGATCGACCCTACCGTCGCGCCGATGGCGAGCGCCGATGAGGCGAACGCCCAGCCGTCGTGATCGGTCATCGCCAGTCGCGCGGCTGAGATGACCGCGATCACCGCGAGGACCTCGACGGGATCGGGCACGTCGGGGCCGCCGGCGATACTTCGCGTCCACACGACGAAGCCGACGACCAGGGCGATCGCCGCCCATCCCAGCGGGCGCGCGAGGGCACCGGCTCGCTCGCGCACCCGACCGGTGGTCCTGAGCTTCAGGAACGTCGCACCATGCAGTAGGCACAGGCCAAGCAGCGTCAGCCCGGTCCACAGCCCATATCCCGTGAGCAGATCGAAGAAGTTGCCCGTGAACTCATGGCTTGAGTTGATCGGCAAGCCGTTCAGCAGATCGCCCAGCCCAACGCCCAGCAGCAGCGGTATCAAGAGGCTTCCGATCGTCAGGGCCCACCTCCAGGCCACCAGCCAGCGCTTCTCATCACTCTTGGTCGTGTACTCAAGCGCCACCCCGCGCGCCATCAACGCGGCGAGCACGAGAAGGAGCGCGAGGTAGAGAGCCGAGAACATCGTCGCGTACCAGCCCGGGAACGCCGCGAACATACCCGCGCCCGCCACGATCAGCCAAACCTCGTTTCCGTCCCACCACGGGCCGATCGTGCTCACCACCAGCCGCCGCTCATCCTCGGTCTTGCCCACGATCATGTGCAGCATGCCGACTCCGAAGTCAAAGCCCTCCAGCACGAAGAACCCGACCCACAGGATCGCGATGACGACCGACCAGAGGGTGTTGAGGTGAAGCACAGATCTCCTAGTAGCTCAGGGCCGGGGTCGTGGGATGGGCGGGCTTCCCTGCGCCTGACGGTTCGTCGTCGTCCTCGCCGAGCTCGCGACGCGAGTAGCGCAGCATCAGAAGCACGTCGGCCGCGCCGAGCGCGATGTAGATCATCACGAACACGACGAGGCTGATCCAGATGTCGGTCTGAGTGACCGAGGGGGAATTGGCGTTGATCGTCTTCATCAAGTTCTGCACTATCCACGGTTGGCGACCGTTCTCGGTCAACAGCCAGCCCGCGGTGTTCATCAGGAAGGGCGTCACCACGGCCCACAGCGAGACCCTCAAGAACCACTTCGAACGCTCGAGCCTGCCCTTGTTCACGAGCCAGCCTCCCCACAGAGCAAGCAGCGCGATCAGCGACGCCAGGTAGGCCATGACACGCATCGACCAGTACTGGACGAAGACGTCGGGGATGTAGTTGCCGGGCCCGAATTTCTTTACGTCTTCCTTCTGCAGTTGGTTCAGGCCGACGACCGCGCCGTTCCAAGTCCCGGTCGCGAGCACCGACAGCAGATGCGGGATCTCGATGATCTGCGATGGGGTCTTGTCGTTTTTGCCGCCGCCGATCTGGAAGGCGGAGAACGAGCATGGCTGGCAGTTTTCCCACTGGGCCTCGGCGGCGGCGATCTTGACCGGCTGATATTTGGTCTCGATCTCACCGAGCTTGTTGCCCACGAACATCTGCAGCAGGATCACGGGCAGGAGGACCACCACGGAGATCCGGGCCGCGTTACCGAAGGCCTCGACCTCACGCTCTTTGCGCAGGTGCCAGGCGGACACCGCGAGCATCACCAGCGAGCCGGTGACGAGTGAGGCCAGGATCACGTGGACATACCCCCACAGGAACGTCGGGTTCGTGAACAGAGCCCCGATGTTGTTCAGTTCCGGCTGACCGTGGCTGTTGAGGGCATAGCCGACGGGGTGCTGCATCCACGAGTTGGCGGCCAGGATGAACATGGCCGACAGCATCGTTCCGATCGAGACCAGCCAGATGCAGGCAAGGTGAACGCGCTTGGGAAGCCGGTCCCGGCCAAAGATCCACAGGCCCAGGAACGTGGACTCCAGGAAGAACGCGGCGAGGCCCTCCATCGCGAGCGGCGCGCCGAACACGTCGCCGACGAAGCGCGAATAGGCCGACCAGTTCATCCCGAACTCGAACTCCTGAACCAGCCCGGTGACGACCCCAACGGCGACGTTGATCAGAAGCAGCGTGCCGAAGAATTTCGTCAGGCGCTTGTACTCGGGCTTGTCGTTGCGATACCAGGCGGTCTGCAGGATCGCCACGAGGAACGCCAGCCCGATCGTCACGGGCACGAATAGGAAGTGGTAGATGCTCGTCGTCGCGAACTGCCAGCGCGCGAGGTCGTTGGTCATGCGCCGGCATCCCAGTCAGACGTTTGAACCCTGCTCACGACCAAGCTTCCCCCAGACCTCGCGACGTCGGGAGGGTCGGCAGGCCCGACCCGGGGCGCATAGTACTCCGGGCGCGAGAGGGGCGTATCGTCGAGTCGGACTACTCTCGAACGCTCACCGAGAAGGCTGCGGTGGAGTGCTCCCCCGGCGCCAGAAGCCGCAGGCCCGCGCCGCTGCGCAGTGCATTCGCGGGCGCGGTCATGGGCTCAAAGCAGATGAACTCACCTCCCTTGGGGGCGAACACCTGCGCGCAGGGATAGCCCTCGAGAAACTCGAGCGTGACCCGTCGGCCTGCGGCCGCGGCGGCGAAGCGCGCGGGCTGGGCCACGGCGTCGAACCCGTCGTCGAACTCGTGCCCGGCAAGTTCGAAGCTGCGCTCCGGGAGCGCCTCGTCGGGTCCGATCGGGATCTGGTTCGGATCGAGGGCGAGATGGCGCATGGCCGGCAGCTCGACGAGCCAGCGATCTCGCGGTGCGCCGGGCAGCGAGAGGTAGGGGTGAAAGCCGAACGCCAGTGGAACGACGTCCTCACCGCAGGCGTGGGCGGTCACCTGTATCTCGAGGCGCCCGGCGAGGAGGCGTGCCTCGTAGTCGAGATCGTGGCGAAACGGGAACACCTCAAAGAGCTCGGGCCTTGCATCACTCCAGCTCAAGCGCGCTTTCAGCGACTGCGCGTCGGGACCGGGCTCGCCTACGAGCTCCCAGCTCAGCCGTCCGCCGATCACGCCGTGTATCGGCAGGCCGTGGTCATCGAGCGCGACGCGGCTGGCATCGTGCGGGACCTCAACGGTGCGCCCCCCCACGCTGTACTCGAAGGCGGCGAGCCGGTTCGCCCAGGGATACAGGAGCGGAATGCCCATCGTCTTGCCGCGCTCGGCGTAGGGGCCGAGGCCGGCGTTCTGGGCGAGCAGCTCATCGCCGCGGTGGCGCAGCGAGGAGCAGATCATGCCGGCGCCGGGTACGAATGTCGCCTCGAGCGGCGCCTCCGGGTCACGCAGGCTCACAAACTCCGCCGCCGTCACGTCAACAGCCGCCATGGCGTCGTGCTCATCCACGCGCGGTTTCTAGCAGACCGACGGCGGTCTGCAACGCCCGTGTTGGTCACTCACGTCCCGCGGCGACCCTGCGCTGCACGAGCAGCGCGATCGAGCCGCCCGCCAGCATCATCGCGATATTCACACCAAGCACGCCCAGCGCCCCCAGTGATTTCGTGAACTGGCCGATACCCGCGGCGACGCCGAGGAAGGCGGCGGCGGGGATGGTGGTCACGGAGATCGCAACACCGACGCCCATGCTCGCCCTCGTCTCGACCGCAAGCATCCCCGCGACGCCGGCCGCGAAGGCGACGAAGATCGTCTCGGCTTCAATGTGCTGCTGGGAGGCCAGGCCGATCTCGTGGACGGCGAATCGGGTGGGCAGCAGGTCGAGGAGATTGAGGAATCCCGTGACCGCCGCCGCGAGCAGGCACGCAACCGTCAGTCCGATCAGAAGCGAGACGAGGCCGGCACGGATCAGCCGTCGCCGTCGCAGCACGAGGCCGGTGCACACCGCGGTGACCGGAAGCAGATCCGGCGCCACGGCCATCGCTCCGACGATCAGCACCTGGTCCTCATCGATCACTCCAAAGCCGGCGATCACCCCGGCGACGGCCATGAACACGAGGTAGCGCACGGCGGTCCTGGCGTTCACACGCGCCTGTCCAAGCAGGTCCGCCCAGATGAGCGCCACCGGCTCGTCGGCCGCCGACGCGGGGCCGATCGTGTCGAGCCGAAGCAACGAGATGTCCTCGGACGGAATTCCCACGCCCCGGACCGTGTCGAGCGCCGCATCCGCGACCGTGGCGGAGACATCCGCGGTCACGAGCGCGTTTCCGTCATGCCCGCCGCCACTGGTGCTCAGGTGGCGAACGCCGGGCAGGACACTGAGCCGCCCGGCGACGTCGCCCATCGCCCGCGAGTCTCCGAATACGCGCAGCTGCAGCATCGGCTCGCTGCAGGTTCATGCAGTGCCCGGACGGATCGCGTGGACCGCACACAGCCCATCCCCAGCGCGGTTTGGCGGATCACCGGGCTGGCGTACACTCTCGACGCCGTGAATCTGTGGATCACCGATCGAACGGGTCACGACGCGGTCGGAGAGCTGCCCGACGGCGTTGCACTCGGCCTCATTCCCCACGAAGGCGAGCTGCCCAATGCGATCCTCGAGGCGGAGTTCCTGGTCCCGGGCGCGGGCGATCAGCGTGTGCTCGAGCTGCTCTCACAAATGCCGCGCCTGCGCGTGATCCAGACACTGTCGGCGGGGGTCGACCGGCTGCTTGGGCTCGTACCTGCAGGCGTGACGCTGTGCGACGCCCGCGGGACCCGCAACGTACCGGTCGCCGAGTGGGTGCTCGCGGCGATCCTCGCCTCTACGAAGGATCTGGGAGAGCTGCGTGATCGCCAGCGCGAACACCGCTGGGAGCGGCGTGCGTCCTCCGAGCTCGCCGGCAGCACCGTGATGATCCTCGGCTACGGCGCGATCGGAGTGGCGGTCGAGGCGCGACTCGCCCCGTTCGATGTCGAGATCATTCGCGTCGCACGGCGGGCGCGCCGCGGTGTGCATTCCTCCGATGGTCTGGCGTCGCTGCTCGGGCTTGCCGACGTCGTCGTCGTGTTGCTGCCGCTGACGCGCGCCACGACGCACCTGCTCGACACCGATCTGCTCGCTCTGATGCGCCACGGCGCCCTGCTCGTGAACGCGGCGCGAGGGCCGATCGTCGACACGGCTGCGCTCGTTGAGCTACTTCAGGCCAGGCGCATAAGGGCGGTGCTCGATGTGACCGACCCGGAGCCGCTTGGCGCCGATCATCCCCTGTGGGACGCGCCAGGCCTTCTGCTCACCCCGCATCTCGCGGGCGACACCCTCGCCGCCGAGCGCCGCGCTTTCGGCCTCGTCGGTGAACAGGTGCGCCGCTACGTCGCCGGCGAGCCGCTCGCCAACGTCGTCGAGGGCGGCTATTAGGCCTCGAGCTCTGCGGCGGTGAGCTGATGCTGATAGGGCCCTCTTCCGGTGAGACAGACCGCGCCGCAGCGGGCCGCCAATGCCAATGCGCCGGGCACCCCCAAGCCGGCACCCAGGCCAAACGTGAGGCCCGCGGCGAAGGAGTCGCCGCAGCCGTAGGCGTCAACCCGCGGCGCGGGCGGAGTGACCGCCTCCCACGTGCCCGATCCGCCCGAGCGCTCCCGGTAGGCACCACCGCGCGCGCCCTCTGTGAACACGACCAGCTCCGCTTCCTCCTGCGCGCGGGCCGTGAGGCGGCGCTCGACCGCATCATCGCCGCTCAGAACGAGAGCGTCGAGATGGACGCCGTGCCCGAGGGCGTCGACCGCGCGCGGGCTGGCCACGAGGACATCCGCCCTGCGGGCGGCGCGCAGAGCATCCAGGTCTCCAGCGGTGAAATAGACGGCGTCCATGTCCCCGAGGCTGTCCCAGGGCAGCTCCTCATCGGCACCCATGGGCTCAAGGCGCGTTCCGAACGTGGTGATCGTCCGCTCGCCGGCGTCATCCAACAGCGTCACCGCCGTGCGCGTCCGCACAGCGCGCCTGGCCGGATGGACGTGGACGCCGAGCTCGCGCAGGCGCACCGGCGCGCGGCGGCCGTAATCGTCCTCGCCCACAGCGGTCATCAGCGTCGCCTCGCCGGCCAGGCGGGCCAGCTGTACGGCCGCCACCGCCCCGCCTCCCGCGGGCTCCTCGAACAGCCCGTCGGCATGCATCACCTCGCCGGCGCGCGGAACGTGCGGCACGCGCGCGAACTGCACCCACTCGACGTGGCCCACGACGGCCACCTTCAACCGGTCCGCATGCACGTCGGGAGTCTCACACAACCTCCCCGGGCTGTAGCTTCGTCGGCGTGCCGCCCCAAACCCTGGCCCTGGCGCTCGCGGCCTCCATCTATCCGCCGGCTGTTGCGGCGGTGATCGCGCTCGGGCGGGGGTCGCACGTGAGATCGCGCGTGTTCGCGTTCGTGCTGGCCGCGGTCGCGATCACGTATGCGGCCGGCGCGTTGATGCTGTTCGTCCTCGTCGAACTCGGCGCGACCGGCTCGATCCATTGGACGCCCAGCGCCGCCTTCGATCTGGCTCTCGGCCTGGCGCTAATCGGGCTCGCCTTCCGCCTGCGCACGAGGCAAGCTCCCGCCGCGACATCGAAGACGTCGTCCAAACTCGGGCGGTATCTGCAGAGCCGCCGGCTGGCCTTCATGCTCGGCCTCACGCTGTACGTGCTGCCGTCGCCGATCTACGTCGGAGCGGTCAAGACGATCGCTGACGCCGAATACTCGACGAGCCGCGAGCTGCTCGCGCTGGCTGTGACCGTCGCGGTGATGCTGTGGCTGATCGAGGTACCGATGCTCGTGCTGCTCGCTGCGCCTGATCGTGCGTCGAGCTCATTGGAGCGCGTGAACCTGTGGTTCGCCGCCCGCGGCCGGCTGCTGGCGGTCCTCCTGTCAGCCGGCGTCGGCCTGTACCTCTCGATCCGGGGTCTCATCGGCCTCATCAGCTGAGCCGCCGCTGCGCCTCGCCTCGCGCCTGGCCTGCCTTCTGGCCTTGCGCGCGGCCGACTGCTCGGAGCTCTTCTCGCGCGCCTGGCCATAGGACTGCGAGACCAGCGTCTTGCCTCCCGTCCAGCCGAACGCTCGCACGACGACGAGGATTGCGAACAACAGGCCCCACGCGGTGGTCACGAGCTGCTGGGCGACCGAGTAGGCGTTCGCGTTGGACGCGCTTGTCACGCCTTTCAGGGACAGGACGTTGAACCCCTGCTGGACACCCGCGCCGCCCGGGGTTACCGAGGTGATGTTGGCGATCGAGTTGCCCGCCACCACGCGCATGACCGTGTGAAAGCTGACGGGAATGTTATAGGCGGCCAGGAACACCGCGATTATCCCGAGCATCGCCACCCAGCTGATCACCTCCGGCAGCACGACGCGCCCGAAGTAGGCGCGGGGGTGGACGAGGATCGCGCCCCCCACCTTCGCCTGCTCCCACCACTTTTCGATTCGCGGACGCAGCATCCGAGCCACGAGGTAGATGAGGGCAGCGGCTGCGGCGAGCAGGATCAGGAGCGTGGCGGGGTGTTCGTCGACGAACTTGAACTGGATGTCAAACGACCCGCCGACCGTCAGGAACAGATACACGTAGCAGGCGATGCCGATCAGCGAATAGAAGATTTTCTGGACCGCATAGCCGCCGAGGATGCCCGCGAAGCCCGCGCTGGCGATGATCGAGGTGAACATCAGCATCATCGTCAGGGTGCCCAGGTTCGCGGGCAGAACCGAGTTGAGCGCGACCGCCGCGGCGTAGCAGGCAAGGATCTCGATCCAGCGGACGTTCGAGTGGGGATATCCGAAACGGAGGATCGAGTACCAGGCGTATGCCGTGGTGGTCGTCTGCACCGTGACGAGCACGATCGCAGCGAGCAGGTATCCGGCGGAGATGCTCGTGACCGTGTCCCACAGATGTTTGAACCAGCCGCTTATGTCCCATCCGAATAGGACGGCGGCGGCGCCGATCACGACGATCACGAGCGCCACGATCAGCAGCCGGTGCACGTGAACCCGGCCGTGGACCGGCGCGACTGCCTGCTCGCTTGCCATGCGCCCGATGTTACGCGCCATCGAGCGGGGCGGCCGTGGCCACCACACGAGCTCCAAACCGGCTAGCGTGCCGAGGCGCATGCCCGAGCCCGAGGTCTCGCCCGAGCAGGTCGAAGCAACGATCCAGAGCAGGGGCTTCATAGTCCTCATGCTCATCGCGGCGGTCGCGGGCGTGGTGGTCTCCCTCGCCGCGTGGTGCGTGCTCGAGCTGATCAACCAGATCCAGAGGGGGGTGTATGTCCACCTGCCGAGCGATCTCGGTTACCACAAGGGCCCCCCGCTGTGGTGGTCGTTGCCGGTGCTGGCGCTCGCGGGGCTGATCGTTGCCTTCGCGATCGAGCGCCTGCCCGGCGAGGGAGGACACATCCCCGCCAATGGCCTCTCGACGGCCGGCGGCCCGATGCTCCCGATCAACCTCCCGGGGGTGATCCTCGCGGCGCTCGCGACGATCGGCCTGGGGATCGTGCTGGGCCCGGAGGCCCCACTCATAGCTCTGGGCTCCGGCCTGGGCGTCCTCACGATCCGCCTTATGCGCAGGGACGCGCCGCCGCAGGTCGTGACCGTGCTGGCCGCGGCCGGCACCTTCGCGGCGGTGTCGTTTTTGTTCCAGTCGCCGCTGCTCGCGGCGGTGCTCATGATCGAGGTTACGGGCCTGGGCGGCCCCAAGCTGACGCTGGTCCTGCTGCCGGGTCTGCTGGCCTCGGGGATCGGTGCGCTCGTGTCGGTCGGCATGGGCTCCTGGACCGGGCTGAGCACCAGCGCGTACGCGCTGGGCTCGGTGGAAGGGCTCGCCAAGTTCCCCCGCCCCGAGTTCGGTGACTTCGCCTGGACGATCGCGCTAGCTCTCGCCGTCGCGTTGGGCTGCGTGCTCATCGTTCGCGGCGGCAGGCGCACCGTTGAGGTCGTCGCTGCGAGGCGCTACGTGCTACTGCCGGTGGTCGGGCTGATCGTGGCCGGCCTTGCGATCGCATTCCAGCAGACCACCGGCAAGCCCTTCCAGGAAGTGCTCTTCTCCGGTCAGAGCTCCCTCCCCGGGCTCGTCACCACGGCCGGCACATGGTCGATCGGCACGCTCGCGCTGTTGATCGCCTGCAAGGGCATCGCCTACTCCCTGTCGCTCGGCAGCTTCCGTGGCGGCCCCACCTTCCCCGGGATGTTCCTCGGAGCCGTGGCGGGCCTGATGGCCGGGCAGCTGCCCGGGTTCTCGACGACCCCCGCCATCGCCGTGGGCATGGCCGCCGCGATCGCCACCGTGCTGCGCCTGCCGTTGTCGGCGATCGTGATCGCCGCGGTGCTGACCGAGGGATCAGGCGCCGGCTCGGAGCCACTGGTGATCGTCGGCACGATCGTGGCCTACATGGTCAGCCGAAAGCTTCTGATGCCTCCCGCCGACCCCGCGCCGCCCGCCGCCGAGACGGCAAACGTCACCCCGGCGGCGCCTGCGTAGCTACGGCCAGGCAGGGCCGCCTGCGCGCCTGCGGCGCTTACGGAGTGGCGCCCGCCGGAGCCGGGGTCGCGCCGGTGGTCGACGCTTTGCTCGTTGAAGTCGGCGGGGTCGTCGCCGTCGGCGTGGTGACGGTCGTCGTCTTGGCCGGCGCGGTCACCGTCGTCGTCGGCGTGGTGATCGTCGTCTTCTGAGTGGTCGTCGTCGGCTGTATGGTCGTCGTCGTCGTGTGGCCGATGCTGAGCGACTGGCTGTTGACCGTCGAGGTTTTTTTGGAGCCGTTGTCGGAGACCAGCAGGATGACGACCACGATCAGCGCGATCACAAGCGCCGCGCCCCCGGCGATCGCCCAGCCGTTGCCCCCACCGCGCCCATCGTCCGGCGGCGGGGTTTCGCCACCCTGGTAGGGACCGCCGGGGGGCTGCCCCGGAGGGGGAGTGCCGCCGGGTGGCGGCGGATAGCCTCCGGCGCCGCCCGCGGGGGGCGTGCTGCCGGGCAGCGGCGGAACGTCTCCGGGCTGCTCATAACCGTCGTTCATCGCTGGCTCCTTGGTCGGGATAGGGGAGGCGCATGCGGCTCACGCGGTCGCTTCGGCCACGCGCGGGTGGAATGGCCGCTGCTCGTGCGCGCCCCCCGGAAGCACGATCAGCGCGGTCGACTCTGCAATCTCGTGCCACGCGCCGGGGAGGTCGATGAGGGGCTCTGAGACCACAATCCGGTCCTCGTCGCGCAGACGCTGCAGGCGCGGGTTCTCCGGATGCAGCTGCTTCAGGGCATGGGCGTCGGCGGATGCGAACAGCGTGCGCGACTCGCCCTCGGTCGAATACCGCACGGCCCACAGGCTCTCGCCGTCGGCCACGCCGATGCTGGCCTGCACGGCGTGCTCGATGCCGTGGCCCTCGGCCACCGCCTCGACGAAGCCGATCGTGCGCTCGAGCGCCGCGAGCGGGTCCTCCTCCAGCCCATAGGTGAGCGCCAGATGGAAGAGAACCTCGGAGTCGGTCGAGCCCTGGATGTTGGCGAACAGCGTGGGGTCGACCGCGAGCATGAGCTCGCGCCGGATGGAGTGGAAGTCGTTGATCAGACCGTTGTGTACGAACAGCCAGCGACCGTGGCGGTAGGGATGGCAGTTGGTCTGTTGCACAGCGGTACCCGAGGTCGCCCTGACGTGGGCGAGGAACAGGGGCGATTCGATGTGGCCGGCGAGATCGCGAAGGTTCGCGTCGCCCCACGCCGGCGAGACGCTGTGGTAGACGCCGGGTCCCTCGCCGGTGCCGTACCAGCCCAGACCGAACCCGTCGCCGTTGGTCGTCTCGGCGCCCATGCGGGAATGCAGGCTCTGATCGATCAGGCTGTGCCGGGGCTTGAACAGCAGCTCCTCGATGAGCACCGGCTGCCCGTGCCAAGCCATCCAACGGCACATCTTCTCTCCCCTCGTTGCCCGCCGGGACACTCGCCGTCCCGGCCTCGTGAACACAGTACATGCGCCCGCGCCGCAACGCGTCGAGAATAGACTGCCGGCTCATCACCGTGCCCTCGATCGCTTTAATCACGCGGCGCGACTCCCGCGGCATGGCATCGGCGTGAGCGGCTACCTCGCGGTGCCGCAGGGTTGGGAGCGCGTCTCAGCCGACGGCCCGGGGCCGTTCGTGACGCGCGAGGTCCTGCGCAGGCCCGACGGCACCGAGGTGCCCTGGCGCTCGCGCGCCCACCGCAAGGGCCGCCCGGCATCCTCTGGAGGCACCCCCGCGAGCGGCGAGGAAGCGGTCTGGTGGCGCCCTCGCCGGCGCGGCTGGTGGATGGCCGTGCTGTTCTGTCTCGGGTCGCTGTGCTTCACGCTCGCTGCGCTCGCCGCACAGTGGGGATCGAGCTCGCGTCCGGCCATCGGCGTGACGTTCTTCGTCGGCTCGATCATGTTCACATCGGCCTCCTACCTGCAGTACTCAGAGACGGTCAACGTCGAGCGCGGTCCCGAGTCCCGAGCGCGACGCCGGCGATGGCGACCGGCCTCGTGGGAGCCGCGCCGTATCGACTGGCTCGCCGCATCCGTGCAGCTGGTCGGGACGGTCTTCTTCAACATCAGCACGTTCGCGGGGATGAAACACGGCTTCAGCACCCGCCAGAGCAACGCGCGCGTGTGGGCCCCGGACTCCCTCGGCTCGATCTGCTTTCTCCTCTCCTCAGAGCTCGCCTACGCCGAGGTGTGTCATCGCTGGGTGTGCCTGAAGCTGCGCTCGCTGTCGTGGCGGATCGTCTCGCTCAACCTGCTGGGCTCGATCGCCTTCGGCGCGGCCGCGATCGCCTCGCTGATCGAGCCGTCCAGCGGCGAGCCGGTGAGCGCCCGCGTCGCCAATGGCGGCACCGCCCTGGGTGGGCTGTGCTTCCTGGTGGCGGCACTCGCGCTGATGCCCGAGGCGGCGGCCGAGGAGCAAGCTGTGCCGGGCGCTATCCCCGCGGTAGGCGCAGCGCCCGCCTGAGACGGACGGCGCTTGGGAAGCGCGCATATAATCGCCGCCCCCGCACGCCCATCGTGTGCGTGCACCGCCGAGCTCAGCCCGTTGGGGCTTGCCCAAGGTCGGCCCATTCGGTCTCAAGGAGGTATCACAATGCCACCCCAACCCCACAGCGCCGACCAGCGTGCCCCCGAGCCCGAGTTGACGCGCGAGCAGATTGAAGCGCTGAAGGGCGTTCCCGGCAATCGCTTCCTGCTCGAGCCGGCGCCGGACAACAAACTCCCGAGCGCGGGCATGACCGCGTATGAAGCGATGCGCTTGGTCGGCGAGGAAATGGTGCTCGACGGAAGTCCCGAGCGCAATCTCGCGACGTTCGTGACGACATGGATGGAGCCAGAGGCCCGTCGCCTGATAGACGAATCGCTTCGCGTCAACTTCATCGATCACGCCGAGTACCCGCAGTCGGCGGAGATCGAGCAGCGCTGCATACGGATGCTGGCCGACCTGTTCAACGCGCCGGGGGAGACGACCGGTGCGCGCACGCAGGGATCCTCTGAGGCGATCATGCTCGGCGCGCTGTCCTTGAAGTGGAAGTGGCGGGCGCGCAGGGAAGCGGCGGGCAAGTCTGTCGAGCGTCCCAACCTGGTGTTCGGCGGGGACGTGCACGTCGTGTGGGAGAAGTTCTGCCGCTACTTCGACGTCGAGCCGCGGATCGTTCCGCTGAAGCCCGACAAGTACACGATCGGCCCCGACGACGTCGAGCCCCATATCGATGAGAACACGATCGGCGTCGCCGCCGTGCTCGGCACCACCTTCACCGGGCATGCGGATGACATCCGGGGGATAAACGACTACCTGGTGACGCTCAAGCACGACAGCGATCTGGACGTGCCGCTGCACGTCGACGCCGCCAGCGGCGGCTTCGTGTGGCCGTTCCTGTATCCCCACTCCGAGTGGGACTTCCGTCTCGAGCAGGTCCGCTCGATCAACGTCTCCGGCCACAAGTTCGGCCTCGTCTATCCGGGAGTCGGGTGGCTCGTTTTCAGGGAAAAGGATGACCTTCCCGAGGACCTCGTGTTCTATGAGAACTATCTCGGTAAGCGCGACGCCACCTTCACGCTGAACTTCTCGACCGGCTCGGCGATGGTGCTGGCGCAGTACTACCAGTTCGTGCGCCTCGGCCATGAGGGGTACCGCTACATCATGCAGACGATGAAGTACAACGCGCGCACGCTCTGCAAAGAGGTCAGCTCGACCGGCGAGTTCGAACTGATCGGGGGCGAACACGAGGAGCAGCTGCCGCTCGTCGCCTTCAAACTCACCGGGGGACAGAACTACGACGAGTTCGATGTCGCAGCGCAGCTGGCCGCCATGCGCGGCTGGATGGTGCCCGCCTACACGCTGCCCCCCGAAGCCGAACACGTGAAGATCATGCGAGTGCTCGTCAAGCAGACCCTCAGCTACCAGCTGACCACGACCCTCGGCAAAGACATCGCGGAGGCGTGCGAAATGCTGAAGGCGAAGGGCGGCATGCACGAGACGGACCGCAAACGGGTGAAGACCAACACGGGGTTCTGATTGCGCGCCGGCGCCGCTCACCGCGCAGGCGTAGGATTCTGCGCGGAGCCCGTGCCCCTCGCCGTGCAGGCGTAGGATTCGACACGGAATCGTCGAACTGGCTCAAACGATTTCAGAAAACGTCAGCGTCGCTGACGGTTCTGGCTACCGAAGGGGGAGTCAATGAGAGGTGCAGGCAGTGCATTGTTCGTGGGGATCCTGCTGCTGGTGGCCGGGGTCCTCAACATCGTCTACGGCATCGCCGCCTTGGACAACGCGAAATTCTTCGTCAACGACACGCAGTACGTGTTCTCAGACCTCCACACGTGGGGGTGGATCACGATCATCCTGGGCGTCATCCAGCTGACGGCCGCCTTCTCGCTGTTCGCCGGCGGTATCTACGGGCGGGTGGTCGGGCTCGTGGCGGCCACCTTCGGCGCGGTCGGCGCGCTGCTTGACGTGGGAGGCGCACACCCGTGGTGGGCGCTCGGCATCTTCGCCATCTGCCTCGTCTGTATCCACGGCCTGATCGTTCTCGGCGAGCCCGAGACCGCCTGACGACGGGCATCCTGCAGGGAGACCCGGGCATACCCGGGCTCCCTGCGCTGGCTCGAGCGCTCAGATCGCCGTTACATAGGATTCCCCGGTGACCTCGATTGACATCGAGCTGGCGCTCGTCGCGCTGGCCGCGATGCTGTCGCCGACGACGCTCTCCTTCACCGTGCTGGCGCTCGTTCTGGGGGAGCGCCCGCTGCGTACCGGCATCTGGTTCTACCTCGGCGCGTTCGGCCTGACCCTCGTGATCGGTGTCGTCGCGGCGTTCGTGCTCGGAAACGCCGCAGCCTCTCCGAAACCGAGCGAACCGAAAACCTGGGTCGCGATCGTCGACGTTGTAGCCGGTGCGGTCCTGCTGTTCTTCATCGTGCGCCTACTGCGCCGCCCGGCCAACCCCGACCGGGCGGCCAGCATGATCGCGCAGATGGGCAAGGTCGCCTCCTCGCCGGCGATCGCGATCGTCGCCGCCGGCGCCACCCTGGCCAACCCGGGTGGGTTCATCCCGCTCGCCCTGAAGGACATCTCGGAGACCAACCCCAGCGCCGCGCAGTACATCGGCGAGTGGATCCTGTTCGCGCTCGTCTCGCTGCTTCCGCTGTCGGTGGCGATCGTGATGCTGGCGCTGGCGCCCGAGCGGGCCACGCGCATCCTCGTTGCCGCCCGCATCTGGCTCGAGCGCCACGCGAGGACTCTCGCGGCCGCGATCCTCGTGCTGCTCGCCGCCTCGCTGCTGCGCCACGGCATCGCCGGGCTCACGAGCTAGCGCGAGGGCGATCAGGCTGGCGCGGCTCCGCGCGGGCTAACGCCGCACAGGCGGCATCAGGCCGCCGATGATCCAGAAGATCGGGATGGGGATACCGATCAGGAACATGATCCAGTGCCCGTGTTTGATCGAGCGGATGCCGAGGAACAGGAAGAGCAGGACGTACACGACGCTGAAGACGCCGATGCCGCCGCCCGAGACCGCCAGTATCGACATCGAAAGCCCGCTCAGCGCCTAATCAGTTGAGGATTTTCGCCTTGGCGGCCGCGAACTCCTCGTCGGTGAGGACACCCGACTCGTGCAGCTGGCCGAGCTCCTTGAGCTTCTCCATCGGGTCCTCCTGCGGCGGTGGCGGGGCGGCGGCCAGCTGCTGCTGTTGCTGGGCGGCCATCTGCTCTTCTTCCTGTCGCGCCCACCTGCCCTGCTGGCGATGCTGAACGGCCCCGGCTGCGCCGCCTGCGACGGCGCCGACGGCGGCTACACGGGCAACGCGGCGAAGTAGTGGCATGCTCGTCTCTCTTTCTCTTCTTGGATGCCGACTAGGCGGCGTCGAGGGCTTGGATGGCGGCGATGATCTCCTGCGTGGGTACGCGCTGGAAGTCCAGCAGCCGGCCGCCGTTGCGGCGCACCGCGGCGGCGAACGGGCCGGCCCAGGCGTTCTCGAAGCAGATCAGCGCGGCTGCCTCGCCGGGCTCGAGCGCCTCTCCCGCCAGGGCGGCGTCCTCGTCGCCGAGCATGCCCGTGCGCGCCCCTTCGAAGAGGACAAGGTCGCCCGCGCCGTCACCGTCGAGGTCGGCGATCTCAAGGCCCGAGACGGTGCCCTCCGCGTCCTTCTGGACCACGAGCACATCCAGGACCCGGATGATCCCGCGGTCCACGAGGTCCACGAAGATCGGTATCGCCTCGCCCGTCCTCGGCGCATCCGGCGGAAAGCCGATCACAACGATGTCCACCGGACCCATCTCCAAACCCTCGGCGCTCACGGCTTCTCCTGTCGTCGGTCTGTCGCCGGCCCCGCTGATGGCGGAGCGCTCGGCTGATGCCCCTTCAGGCGGCGTAGTCTAGCGAGCAGGCAGTCCCACGGTGCTCAGGCGTCGGCGTCGGCCTCACGGGCGGGCTCGAGCCCCGTTTCCTGCGCCCTCGGACGGCTGCGACCGAGGTTCGCGACGATCAGAGAGACGACCGTCACGAGGTAGATCTGCCCCAAGAGCGCCTCGGATACGGACAGGGTGTGGCCGAGGTTGGTGCGCGCCGTCAGATCTCCGTAGCCGACCGTGGTGAGGCTCGCGAAGCTGAAGTACAGGCAGTGGGCAACCGTCGTCGACTGGTCGCCGGCGAAGAACGGATGACCGCCGAGATGGTCGATCGCGCCGTACACGTAGCCGAAGAACATGCCCACGAGGATGTACACGCAGAGCACGCCGAACACCGCCTCGAGCGTGACCGCCTGCCTGGCACGCAGGCTGCGCAGGACTCCAATGACGATCATCGGTGGCGCCAGTCCCACGAGCAATGCGTTTGCGACCCTTGTCGCCCCGGCATCGACGTCGCCGTTGGCGGCCTCCACGACGCTCGCGATGATCAGCAGCAGGACGATCACGATCGCCGGTCGTATGACGATCGGTTTCGCATCGCCCGCCCAGAACGCAAGCAGCATCGTGATCCCCAGCAGAGTGGTCATGAATATCTGCTCCCACGGGGCGGGATCGGCGATGCCCTGCACCGCGAACGCGATGATGATCGCGCCGAGCAGGACGCCGTAGCGCTCGCGCGCGCGGCGGGCCCCCGGGCTCGCGACCGCGTTGGGCTCAGAGCTCATGGCGGTCCCGGCAGGCCGAGCAGCTGCACGATCGAAAAGGCGAGGATCAGCGTTCCCACCACGATCAGCGAGTAGCGCGCCTGGCGCAGTGGAAAGTGGCTTGAGATCCCGACCAGGAAGAGCACCGTCGCCAGGAACACGGTGTCGCGCACGTACTTGTCACCGGTCGCCCCGGCGGCGGTGCCCTTTGCAAACGCGGTATCGGCCTGCGCGTCATCCGCGTTCGCCGCGGCTTCCTGAGGGATCACGTACTGCGGCATGTAGGAAGGCCCGGGCGGCGCGTTCGGGTTGTGCGCCGGATCGGTCGCCAGCCAGGCGTAGAAGGCCGGGCGGTAGCCCGGGCGAAGCCGCTTCTCGGCGAGGCGTTCGGCGTTGGCGTTGCCCGCCGTGAAGGCGGAGAACCAGGCGTTGAACGACACCGAGTCGAGCGTGCGAATCTGAAGACCTTCGAGGTCGGCGCGGTTGGCCTTGGTGCGCTCCGCCGACGCCTTCGCCAGCGAGATCGAGGACTCGGTGCCCCACTTGGCCGCGGCGTAGCCGGAGTACGCCGCGAGCACGGCGACCAGCGACAGCAGCAGCGCCTCGGTGATCGACAGCAGCCGGTCACGGTGGTCGCCGTCGCCGCTCTCGGCAGCGTGCTTTCCGTGCTCGGCGATCTCCTTGCCGACCTCGGCCGCGCGACAGGCCCTCGGGCACGCGTCACGCCCCGCTAGGAGCAGCTGATCGGGGCGAGGGTCTGCTTATAGCTCGCCGCCAGCTGGCTCACCGCCGATTTGAACTGCGTCTCGGCGTTGCTGAGCGACAGGTTCGAGGTGAGCCCGTGAGGATCGAGCTGAGCTGCATTTCAAAGGTGTGCGTCGCGGCCTGCACCTGTTCCTTGCGCGCCGGTGCGAGCTTGCCCTGCGCATTCTTGATCTTGGTGAGGTCGTTGGCGATCGATTCGACGCTGGTCTTGACGGCACTGGGGGAGATCGTTGAGAGGGTGAGCCCGGTCAGCGTGTTGAGCTGCTTGGAGATGTCGGCTGCGCGCGCCCGACTTGTGCCTTCGCCTTTTCCTGAGAGGATTCACCGCAGGCCACGCAGCAGCGGGAGCTGAGCAGCAGCGCGGCGATGGCGGATGCGTTGCTGAACATCGGTCGCAGTGGACGTCAAGGCACTCGCGCCGCGACCCCGATCTCGGCGTGATCTGGCGATCCGCAGCGGGCACGGATTCCTGGGCAGCGTACAGCCGACGTCCGAGCGCATCCGCGAGCGAAACGATGGCGAGGCGCCCAGAAGCTCTGCATCGGCGCCGCACTCGCGGCACTGGCTGATCAACGCGATATTCGCCTGCGCGGTGGTGGTGGGGGTCTTTGCGGCGCTGGCGGTGTGGGTCAACAGGCAGGTGCTCGACACGAACAACTGGACGAACACGAGCTCGCAGCTGCTCGCCGATCCCAAGATCGAGGCGGCCGTCGGCAGCCTGCTGGTCAACGAACTGTTCAGCTCGGTCGACGTCGCCGGCGAAATCAAGAGCGTGCTGCCGTCGCAGGTCTCCGGGCTCGCCGCGCCGGCGACGGCGGGTCTGCGCTCGCTCGCCGTTCGGGTCGCGCCGCAGGTGCTCTCGACGGCCACCGTCCAGAACGCCTGGCGCCTGGCCAACCGCACGGCGCAGCAGGAGCTGCTGCGAATCCTGAACGGAGGCTCAAAGACGATCTCGACGAGCAACGGCGTCGTAACGCTTCAGCTACACCCGCTGCTCACGCAGCTCGCCGCACAGCTCGGGCCTGCAGGAACAATTCGCGACCGTCCAGTCGAAGGTTCAGGGCTCCACCGGCGAAGCTGCCCGCGGCACCGTGCAACAGAAGCTCGGGGTGACGCTGCCTCCGCTGAGCGGGAACATCGTGATCCTGCGCTCCTCCCAGCTGAAGACGGCGCAGAACATCGTCAAGGCGATCAAGGGCCTCGCGCTCGTCTTGCCCCTCATCGCCTTCGCCCTGTTCATCCTGGCGGTGTGGCTTGCCGAGGGACGGCGACGCGTGGCGGTGCGCACGACCGGCTGGTGCCTGGTGGGCATCGGCCTGATCGTGGTGCTCGCGCGACGCCTGATCGGCGACGCCGTGGTCAACTCCCTCGTCAAGGTGCCCTCTGACAAGCCGGCCGTGCACCAGGTCTTCAGGATCGGCACGAGCCTCCTGTACGACTCTGCGATCGCCCTCATCACCTACGGCGCGGTGGTCGTGATCGCGGCCTGGCTCGCCGGGTCCACGCGGCCGGCGGTCACCGTCCGCCGGGCGCTGGCGCCCTCGCTGCGCGAGCACCCCCAGTACGTCTACGCCGTGGCCGCGCTCGCGCTTCTGCTGCTCGTCATCTGGGGACCGTTCCCCTCGACGCGCCAGCCCCTCCCGGTCATCGGCATCGCGGTCGTGCTCGTGCTCGGCATCCAGGTCCTGCGCCGAATGACCGCGCGGGAATTCCCCGATGCCCAGATGGGCGATGTCGTCCGCACGTGCCGGGACTGGTTGGTGGCGCGCCGGGACTCGGCCGTCTCGGCGTTCTCACCGTCACATCCAGACGCGCCTGCCGGAGCTGAGCAGGGCGCGCGGATCGCCGACCTCGAGCGCCTGGCCAGCCTGTATCACCGTGGAGATCTCACCGACGAGGAGTTCCGCGCCCACAAGGCCGCGCTTCTCAGCCCCCACTCCTGAAGGCCCGGCTCTGCTTCTCACAGCGTCGTTTCCTGCCCCGGCGCGAGGATGCGCACCTCGACGCTCGGGGCCAGGCGCGCGACGTGCGCGCAAACAGGCGCGGCGGGCTCGCCGAGCCGCGCCCGGTATCGGCGGGCGAGGCCGATCGGCAGCAGCGTTCCCCAGTGCACCGGAATCGCGATCCGCGGCTGCAGCAATCCGGCCGCCCGCGCGGCGTCGAGCGGGTCCATGTGACCTGGACCGAGCGTCGGGCCCCAGCCGCGCGACCGGCAGCAGCGCGACGTCGAGCGCGGCGGCAGAGCATCGCGACATGCCGTCGAACAGCTCCGTGTCTCCGGCGAAGTAGATCGCGCTGCGGCCCTGCACGAGGTAGCCGAGGGTCTCGGCGCGCGGGCCGCCGGGGCAGCGACGGCCGTCGTGGCGGGCCTCCACCGCGGTGACGGCGAGCGCGCCGACGCTGCGCCACCTCACCGACGCTCAGCTCGGTCACGTCCGTGAAGCCCCGGCGGCGCAGCCATGCGCCGGCGCCGGCGGGCACGAGCAGCGGCGTATCGCGACCGAGCAGCCGCAGCGAGGCGAGGTCGAGGTGGTCGTGGTGCAGGTGTGAGATCAGCACCGCGTCGAGGCCCGCGGTCGACGCTCGCGTCGACGGGCGGGACCTGGCGGCGCAGGTGGGCGACGCGACCGCGCAGCAGCGGGTCGGTGAGCAGACGCACGCCGTCCAGCTCGATCAGGACGGTGGCGTGGCCAAGGAAAACGATACGGTCCGCGGACGTGCCCGCGCGATGGGCCGCAACCGCGCCATCGACCATGACCGAGAAGGTAGCAACGAGATGCTCTGCAGCGATCGACGAGCGCGCAACGCCCGACAACGCGTGAGGCGGCTCGCGGCGGCTGTTGGGGTTCGCGATCCGGGCCGTCGTACTGCTCGGGGTCGAGGCGCTGGTGCTGGTCGCGCTGACCGCGCTGCTGCCCGGCGTCGAAACGCTGTCCTTCCGCGCCGCCGTGCTCGTCGCCGCCGCGATGGCGCTCATCAACGCGGTGCTGTGGCCGCGTCGTCACGCGCCTGGCGCTGCCGCTGACGATCCTCACCTTCGGGCTCGGCTCGCTCGCCCTCAGCGCCGGCACGGTCGCGCTCGCGTTCTACGTGGTCGACGGCAAGACGCCCCCGTTCTGGGGCGACCTGGCGATCGCGTTCGGGCTGGCGCTCGTCTCGATGTTCGTCGCGCCGCTGCTCGACGTGGACGGCGACGCCCGCCACCTGCGCGTCGTGCGGCGACGGGTGCGACGCGGCGCCGCCAAGCACAATCGCACCGACGTCCCGGGGGTGATCCTGTTCGAGATCGACGGCCTGGGCGAGGGGGTGCTGCGCGACGGCGATGCGCGACGGGCACGCGCCGACGATCGCGCGCTGGCTGTCGGAGGGCACCCACCGAATCCTGGGCTGGGAGTGCGACCTGTCCTCGCAGACCGGTGCCAGCCAGGCCGGCCTGCTGCTCGGCAGCAACTGGGACATGCCCGCGTTCCGCTGGTATGAGAAGGAGTCCGGGCGCACGCTCGTCTCCAATCACCCCGCCGACGCGGCCGAGATCGAGCGGCGGCGATCGACCGGCGAGGGCCTGCTGGCCGCCGGGGGCACGAGCCGCGGGAACATGTTCTCCGGCGACGCGCCGCGCTGCACCGCCACGATGAGCGTGATCCGCGACCGCAGCACGATCGAAGGCCGGGGACATGTTCGCGTACTTCTCCGACCCCTACGGGTTCATGCGCACGATCGTGCTGTCGCTCGCCGACATCGCGCTCCGAGCGCCGGGCGGCCCGCCGCCAGCGCCGCAGCGGCGACCGCGCACGTCGAGCGAAGCGGCCTGTACCCGCTGATCCGCGCGACGATCACGGTGGTCATGCGCGATCTCACGACGGCGCTGCTGATGGCCGACATCGTCGAGGGCGTGCCCGTCAGCTACGCGACCTTCGTCGGCTACGACGAGGTCGCCCACCACTCGGGGATTCGCGAAGCCCGACGCGCTGGCGGTGCTCAAGCGCCACGATCACCAGCTGGCCCGGCTGGAGCGCGCGGCGACGCAGTCGCCGCGCCCGTATCACCTGGTCGTGCTCTCCGACCACGGCCAGACACAGGGCGCGCCGTTCCGCCAGCGCTATGGCGAGACGCTCGAGGAGGTCGTGCAGGGCGCGCTCGCGCAGGGTGAGGTGTACGCGCCCGCCGCGGTCGACGAGGCGTGGGGCGACGTCGGCGCCGTGCTGGCCGACGCACGCCAGGAGCCAGGCTTCGGCGGGCGCATCGCTGGCGCGCGCCACCCGCAGCCGATCGGTCGAGGGCACCGTCGCGCTGGGACCGAACCGCGAGGCGCTCGCCGAGCGCGGAGCCTCCGAGCCAGGCGCCCGAGAAGGAGGCGGTCGTGACTCGTGTCCGGCAGCCTCGGGCTCGTCTATCTGCCGCAGAGCGCCGAGCGACTGACGCTCGAGCAGATCGCCGAAGCGCACCCGCAACTGCTGGACACCCTCGCCTCCCATCCCGGAATCGGGTTCGTGATGGTGCGCTCGCAGGCACAGGGGGCGCTCGTGATCGGCGCCGCCGGGCCGGCGCATCTGGCGGACGACAGCGTCGAGGGCGAGGACCCGCTCGCACGCTTCGACGCGACGGCGGCCGAGCATCTGCGCCGTCACGATCGCTTTCCCCACTGCCCGGACATACTCGTCAACAGCATGTATGACCCAGACGCGACGAGGTGGCGCCGTTCGAGGAGTTCATGGGCTCACACGGCGGCCTCGGCGGGCCGCAGACCCGGCCGTTTGCCGTGGTGCCCTCCGAGTGGAGCGAGCCGGCGCGTCCGATCGTCGGCGTGGAGGCGATGCACGGGGAACTGCGCGACTGGATTGCGCGGTCGCGGTCGCTCAGAGACGATCATGATCAAGACGGCTAGGGAGTATGGTCTGCTCATGTCGACGGTGAGCGACGCCAGCGCGACTGTGCCCCACCTGACCGTCGCCGAGCGCGCGGCGCATGGAAAGGCGGCACGAGCGGAAGTGCCGCGTTCGAGCCACGCGCTGTATGAGCCGCCGGCACGCCGCGCCGATCCGATCAAGCTGCTCGAGCGCCAGGCAAAGACGCGCGTGCCCGAGCTCGTGCCGATCCGCTACGGCCGCATGCTCGTCTCGCCGTTCACCTTCTATCGGGGAGCCGCGCTGATCATGGCCAGCGACCTGGCCACGACGCCGCGCTCGGGCCTTCATGTGCAGTGCTGCGGCGACGCGCACCTGTCGAACTTCGGCGTGTTCGCGCTCTCCCGAGCGGCAGCTGGTGTTCGACCTCAACGACTTCGACGAGACGCTCCCCGGGCCGTGGGAGTGGGACGTCAAGCGCCTGGCCGTGAGCATGCTGATCGCCGCGCAGAACAACGACTTCGCCGGCAAGGACCAGGACCAGGTCGTGCTGGACACCGTCGCGGCGTACCGCAGCGCGATGACGGGCTTCGCCGCCATGAAGAACCTCGACGTCGTGGTACGCCCACCTCGAGATGGACAACGCGCTGAAGGAATTCGGCTCACAGCTGCAACCCAAAGCGGTCAAGAAGACCGAGAAGAACCTCGCCAAGGCGCGCACGAAGGACAGCATGGCGGCATTCTCCAAACTGACCCACATCGTGGACGGCGAGGCGCGGATCGTCGTCCGAACCGCCGCTGATCGTGCCGATCGACGATCTCCTGGAGGGCAAAGAACGCGATGAAATGTTCGACGGGCTGCACGAGCTGGTGCGCGAATACCGCGCCTCGCTCGAGTACGACCGGCGAATGCTGCTCGAAGAGTTTCGCCTGACCGACTTCGCGCGCAAGGTCGTCGGCGTGGGCAGCGTCGGAACGCGCGCCTGGATCGCGCTGATGCTCGGCCGTGACGATCAGGATCCGCTCTTCCTGCAGATGAAGGAGGCTGAGGCCTCGGTGCTCGAGGAGTTCGTCGCTCCAAGCGAGTTTGAGAACCATGGCGAGCGCGTGGTCGCGGGACAGCGCCTGATGCAGGCCACGAGCGACATCTTCCTGGGCTGGCTGCACGTCGAGTCCGGTACGGACGGCCGCGAACGAGACTTCTACGGGCGCCAGCTCAAGGATTGGAAGGGTTCGGCGGAAATCGAGCAGCTGGTCCCCGCCGGCATGGCCGCCTACGGCAAGCTGTGCGGCTGGACACTCGCTCGCGCGCATGCCCGCAGCGGCGACCGGATCGCGATCGCCGCCTATCTCGGTAAGGGCGACAGCTTCGACCGCGCAATCGTCGAGTTCTCACACACCTACGCCGAACAGAACGATCGCGATTACCGGGCCCTCGAAGCGGCGGTCGAGTCCGGCCGGATCAGGGCCAAGACCGGGCTCTGAGCACGCCTCGAAGCCTCGGCCGCTCGCATAGTGTCCCCCGATGACATCGGTTGACACCGAGCTTGCGCTCGTGGCGCTGGCCGCGATGCTGTCACCGGTGACCCTGTTCCTGTCGGTGCTGGCGCTGGTCGTGGGAGAGCATCCGACGCGCACCGGCCGGTGGTTCTACCTCGGCGCATTCGGGGCCACTCTGATCGTCGGCGTGGTGGCGGCGTTCCTGCTCGGCAACGCCGTCGCCTCCCCGAAGCCGAACACGCCCAAGACGTGGGTCGCCATCGTCGACATCGTCGCCGCCGTTGTTGTGCTGTTCTTCGTCGTTCGCTTCCTGCGCGGCCGCGCGACCCGAAAAGGGTGGCGGGCATGATCGATCAGATGAGCAAGGTGGCCTCCTCGCCGGTGATCGCGATCATCGCCGCCGGCGCCACACTGGCCAACCCCGGTGCATTCATACCGTTGGCCCTGAAGGACATCTCGGAAACGAACCCGAGCGCCGGCCAGTTCATCGCCGAGTGGGTCGGCTTCGCGCTCGTGTCGCTGCTCCCGCTGTCGGTCGCACTCGTGATGCTGGCGGTCGCGCACGATAGGACCGAGAGGGTGCTGATTCGTGCGCGGGAGTGGCTCGAGCGCAACGCCCGGACGATCGCGGCCGTGATCCTGGTCCTGCTCGCGGGCGTGCTGATGCGCAACGGCATCGCCGGGCTCACCGGCTGACGCCATCGGCGCCGGGCGGATCGCGCGAGGCGGAGTTGGCGGGCGCCACCCCCAGGTGTTAGCGTTGGCGGGGGAGGAAATCAGAGGCGGCATGGCCGACCAACTACGTAACCGGATCGCGGAGTCCATCGAGTCCCTGCTCGTGAAGCCCGGATCGAGCGTCGTGCTCGAGAGGGACTTTGACCCCGCGTTCAAGACGCGGGTCAAGAAGAAGAAGCAAGGGGTCAAGCGGCTCCGTGAGGGCGTGGAACTGCTGACCGAGTACCAGGCGCGCCTCGCCGCCCAGGACACCCATGGGGTGCTCGTGGTGCTGCAGGCCTTGGATGCGGCGGGCAAGGACGGCACGATCCGTCACGTGATGAGCGGGGTGAACCCCCAGGGTGTGGCCGTCCACGGCTTCAAGGTCCCGTCGGCGGAGGAGCTGAGCCACGACTTCCTCTGGCGCTACCAGCAGCGTCTGCCCGCGCGGGGCGAGATCGCCATCTTCAACCGATCGCATTATGAGGAGGTGCTCGTCGTCCGTGTGCACCCGGAGAACCTCGACCGCCAGAAGATGCCCCCCGAGGCGAAGGGCAAGGACGTCTGGGAGCGTCGCTATCGCGAGATCAACGATTGGGAGCACTACCTCGTCGACAACGGCTTTCGAATCGTCAAGCTTTTCCTCAACCTGTCAAAGGAGGAGCAGCGCATCCGTTTTCTGAGGCGCTGCGACCTACCTGAGCACAACTGGAAGTTCTCGGCCAACGACGTGCGCGAGAGGCAGCATTGGGAGGACTACCAGGAGGCGTTCTCAGAGATGCTCTCGCACACGAGCACCCCCTGGGCCCCGTGGTACGTGATCCCGGCGGACCGGAAGTGGTTCGCGCGCCTCGCCGCCGCCGCGGTGCTCGTGAACACGCTGATGGAGATAGACCCGCAGTTTCCCGCTGTCGAGGCGGACATTCGCAGGCGGCTTGCGGAGGCAAAGGCGGAACTCGAAGCGGAGGCGCCGAAGGGAGCGGCCCCGGATCCCTTCGCGGATCGGCTGGCCGAGTCCTCCGGAGACGGCGTCATCACCGCTGGCTGACTGACAACAACAAAAGGAGGATCCGGTGGACATCTTTGAGATCGAGCAGAAGGAGACCCTCAGCAGAGAGGAGGTCGCCGAGCGCCTGCGGTTCCTCGCCGACATGCTCGCTCGTCACAACGACTTGGAGTTCGATCGCGGCGGAATGCATTTCACGGTCCACGTCCCCGATCAGCTGCAGCTCAAGGTCGAGCTCGAGGTCGAGACGGACGAGCGCGAGCTCGAGATCGAGCTGAAATGGTGAGCTTCACCTGCCGGCAGCCACCCGCAGCAGTGCGCCCAGGTTGTCCCTGGTCAGTGCGGTGGCGCGGGCGGCCGGTGGCAGGCCGACTCCACTGGGCAGCCGCATGCGTAGCGCTCCTGGCAGCGACACGAAGCGCAGGGGAGGATCGAGCACGAGCGCCTCGCCGTCGAGCCCAACCTCCACTGGGCCACTGGAGCGGACCTCGAACTCCTGGGCGGCCCACGACAGAAGGCCCGGAAAGCGGCCCACCTGACCGACCAGCTCGAGCGCGACGAACTTTGACACGTCCGCGGCGCTGCGCACCCGCGCGGCCACGACGCCGAGCAGGCCCGTGTTGATCCGCTCGCGCGTGCCCGCACCGGCAAGGCTCGTCAGCTGATACGGGTTGTTCGATACGAGCACGAGCGGGGCGTCGTTGCAGCGGCTCCCATCGGGAGCGGTGAACTCGAGATCGATCGGCTCGGCGTCGGGGCCCAACAGGTCGGGGAGCATGCCCGTCCATGTCTCGAGCTTGGCGTCGCGATAGGCATCGGACTGGACGACCTTGGCGTAGACGCCGAGCGACGCGTTGTTGACGAACACGCGGTCGTTCACGCGCGCCAGGTCTATGCGCCGCTCGACGCCGTCGGTGAACGCGTCCAGTGCGCCGAGGACGTCGTCACGGTCAAGGCCGAGGTCCAGTGCGAAGTGGTTTCGAGTCCCCGCAGGGATGCAGACGTAGGCGACGTCGTGGCGAGCGGCAACCGTCGCCACGAGAGCCTGGGAGCCGTCGCCTCCGGCCATCCCGACCACCTGCGCGCCGCGTGCGATGGCGCCCTCGGCAAGCTCGAGCAGGTCATCGCCCGGCTGCAGGACGATCGGCTCAATGCCTCGCCGCTGGGCTTCAGCGGCGAGGTCGAAGCGCTCGGCCTTCCCGCCCCCCGACTTCAGGTTGATGATCAGCACCGCCGAGCCCGCGGCACCCACCGGCACGAGCGCCCCAGCCACGCCGCGAACCGCTGCCTCCCCGGTCCGGCCGAGTGCATAGCCCGCGGCCGCTCCGAACGTGGCGAGAAGCAACAGCAGCGCAACCAGCACGACCACCCCTTGCCAGTTGGTCACCAGCACCACGATCAGGCCGATCCCGCTGAGCGCGGCGAGCGCGGCACTCGCCGCTCGCCGCGGGCCGCGACGGGTCAGGGCGAGCCAGATGGCGGCGCTGCAGACCAGCACGAGCGCGACCGCCAGCACGGCGACGAGCACATCGCCGGCCAGCGCGAGGGCGGCCACCACAGCCATGGCAACCGGCGCGAGGAGCGCGACGACAGCGGCGATACGAGGCCACAACGACGGCCGCGCCGCCAGGTCGCTTCCCGGAGTCGCAGGGGTCGCGCGCATGCGAACCGCGAGCCGCGTGTGGACGCTAGGACCCGTCCTCCGCGAGCCACGTCTTCGCCTCGGTCAGATCGCGGACACGGAAGCCCCGAGCCTTGCCGGGAAGCAGGAAGGAGAGGGCGCGCAGCGCCGGTCGCATCCAGTCCTCGTCGCTGACCACGGCCACGCGCTCGTAGGAGGTCGCATGGCGCACGCGAAAGCCGGCGTCAGCGCTCATCGCGTCGCCCTCGACCTCACGGGCTCCCGCGCCGATCAGGTAGAGCAGCCGCACGTTGCGCCCCTCCGCGATCTCCTCACGCAGCACAGGCTCGACGGTCTCCTCCCAATCGTCATCCTCGACCTCGCCTACGGCCTCGAATCCGATCGTCCCGGCCGGCATGTCGGGCATCCTTCGCAACATGGATTAGTCCCCCTTCTCGTGGCCGCCATAGCGGGCGGGTGATGTCTAAATCAACTCGGACCATAGACCCTCGAGGTCGGGGACGCCCGGCCGCGGCAAGAGTCAGCTTGGTATCCCAGCTGCGCTCGAGCGACGCGCCTAGGAGGCCCGAACCCCTGCAGGTTCGGTGCCGGGTTGTCGCGTCGGCATTCGTCCAACGAAGAAGAGGGCGACGGCCGCGATCAGGATCAGAACTGTCAACCCGGCGCGGAGCCCATCGAGGCGTGCGTGTGCGTTGGCGCCGAGCGCCGCCTGCGTCACGTCAGAGCTCGCGCCGGCTTCCTGCGCTGCGGCTTCGAGCTGCTTGTCGGACATGAACGGTATGCCCGCCGCCAGCTCGATGTGCGCTTTGTCTTTGACGCCCTGAGGGACCGCGTTGTTCATGTCGATGTGCGTCAGAAACGATGAAGTCAGCACCGCGATCAGGATTGACCCCGCGAGAGCGGTGCCCAGCGAGGCCCCGAGGTTGGTCACCGTGTTCTGCAGCCCGCCCACCTCCGAGCTCCGCTCGTCGGGCACGGCCGAGACGGTCACAGCGCCGAGCTGCGATGCGATCGCGCCAATGCCGAGCCCAACGAGCAGCAACGGCACGGTCACGATCTCCGCCCCCGCCTTGATATCGATCGCGGCCAGGAGCACCAGCAGCCCGAGCAGCATCAGAAGGATCCCGACGCGTACAACCAGCCGCGGCGAGACGTGCGGGAAGAGCCGCGGCACTCCCAGCGCGGCCGCCAGCAGGGTCAGAGACATGGGCAGGATCCGAACCCCGGTGTCGATCGCTGACAGCCCCAGTGCCACCGACAGATAGAGCGGGATCAGAAAGAAGACCCCCATCATCAGGAAGTATTGAAAGAAGAACATGATCAGTCCGCCCCCCAGCTGCGCGTTGCGCAGCAGCGCCGGATCGACCAGTGGCTCCTCACCGCGCGCGACCATGCGCGCCTCCCAATGCAGAAACGACCAAACCAACACGAGCCCGGCGACCATCAGCCACGGCACGGGCGACATTCCAAACCATTGCGGCGCGCCCGACTTCGGCGCCACCCAGCCCCAGGAGCCGGACTTGAGCACGCCGAAGACGAACAGGCCAAGGCCGGCGGCGCACAGGACAGCGCCGATCAGATCAATTTTCGGCCTGCGGTCGGGGGGAGCGTCCTCGGCACGACGCGCGAGCAGGAGGATGACCAGCACGAGCATGACCTCACCGGCGAACACCCAGCGCCAGGACGCATAGGTTGTCGCGAGCCCGCCGATCAGCGGGCCGACAGCGATCGCGATCGCCCCGGCGGCGGCCACAAGCCCGTAGGCCGCGGGACGGCGCGCCGCCGGGAAGTTGCCGGCGACGAGCGCGACGATCGAGGGCAGGATGAGCGCGGCGCCGACGCCCTCGAGAAACGACCAACCAAACAGCAGCACCGGCAGGCTGTGTGACAGCGCCGTGGTAAACGAGCCGCAACCGTAGATGACGCATCCGATCATGAACGCGCGCTTGCGACCGATGATCGCGCCCACCTTCGCCCCGGGAATCATCAGCATGGCCATCACGAGCGTGTAGGCCGTGATCGCCCCCTGGATCCCGGTGACCGTCGTGCCGACATCTTCGGCGACCGTCGCGATCGAGACATTCATCACCGAGCTGTCGAGCGCCATCAGGAACTGGCCGGCGGCCAGCGTCAGCAGGATGACCTGAGCACCCGCGGCGGCCGTCTTCGTCACGGTTGAATCGCTCATCGTGCCCAGCCTTACAGCTATCTGGGACGTCGTGCCGTCACGGGTAGCGGAGCGCACGGCGACTGCTCCGTCGAGCAGTTACGCTTGGCCGGGTGCCCAGCCGTAGGAATGATCCTCTGTGAGCAACATCGCCCGGTACACGATCGGCGCTGACGTCACGTGCAGCGATGGGGCTTGCGGAAACCTGAGTCGCGTCGTGATCGACCCGGTGGCTCGTACCCTCACGCACCTGGTGGTCGGACCGAAGCATCGACCGGGGCTGGCTCGCTTGGTTCCCATCGACCTGGTTGACACGACGGCCGAGGAGATCTGTCTGCGCTGCAGCGCAGCCGAGTTTGACGCGCTCGAGGACGCAGAGGAAAGGCATTTCCTGCCCGAAGCGGACGAAGAGATGGGCTACGGAGCAGGGCAGGCGTTTGCATGGCCCTACTACGGGCTGGGCGGGGGGATGGGTGGCATAGGGATGGGTGAAGTGGGCATGGCGACTCCCGCGGTCACCATTGACGACCGCGTGCCGGCGGGCGAGGTGGAGGTGCGCCGCGGCGAACACGTACATGCCAGCGACGGCAACATCGGGCGGGTCCATGGACTCGTCATCGACCCGAAGGATCACCACGTAACGCATGTGCTCCTCGAGCAGGGGCACCTGTGGGGTAAGAGGGAGATCGCCATCCCAATCGGCGCCGTCAAGGAGGTGGCCGTCGAGGGCGTCCAACTCAGTCTCACACGAGACGAGGTACGAGACCTGCCGCCGGTCGACCTCGCTCGCGACTACTGATCGGCGCCTCCAGCCCCACCGGGTGTGCGCGCAAAAGCGCCGGCAGATACTGTTGGCGGCATGAGTCTCGAGTTCGCATTGGCTCGGTTCCACGGGGAGGGAACCGCGGTTCAGAGCTACGCAGCGGCGAAAGATCGTCCCGGCCCCGATGAAGCGTGGACGCGCAAGGTCGGTTTCGTAGAACGCCATCACAATGGGCGACTTCTGCTGCGTGGGACGTTCGCGGGCCACTATCTCGACGTGGACGAGAGCGACCGTGTGTCCCAGACCGGCGCCGGCACTGGAGCCGTCGCCGGAGGCCTCGTGGGAGCCTTTCTCGGGCCGCCGGGGATCGCTCTGGGACTCATGATCGGCGGGGGCGTCGGGGCGCACGTCGGCCCCGCCAAGGACACCGAGGCCGAGCCGGAGGAGCTCGCCGAGCAGCTGCGCGACGCCGTGCCCAACTCATCATCGGCGATCGTCCTGGTTGCGGAGACGGCCGATGTGGACGAGATGGTCGCGGCACTGGGCGACCGCGTTCAAGAGCTGACCCGGCACGAGCTGACCGCGCAGCAACAGGCTGCGCTCGAGGCCTCGCTCGGCGGGCAGCCGTTGGCGTGAGTTATTGCGCAGCCTCGCCGAGCGGGAACTCCTCGGCGATCTGGCCGCGCAGCACATGCGCGCCGAGGAGGGCGAGGATCGTGAACAGCAGCATCTCCCATGGGTTGCGCGTGGCCGGGATCGGGCCCCAGATGAAGACGAGGGCGAGCAGCGCGAGGGTGATCCAGTAGGCGAGGGCCGGGCGCTCGCGGAAGTGCGGCGCGAGAAAGCGCCGGGCGGAGACCGCCCAGCGCGCCGGCCCGGCGAACCACGCCGACAGGATGACCGGGACGCCGATGATGATCGAGGCGCTCGCGACCTGCACGAGCAGCGAGGTGGCGACCGAGTAGGCGTCGTTGGCGGCCGGTTCGATCGAAGCGTCGGTGGTGATCGCCGAGACGAGCTGGCCCTGTCCGATCTTGCGACCGAGGAGCACGACGAGGCCGGCGAACACGAGGCTCGAGCCGACCCACAAGAGCGTGCGCCGGCGGTGTCCGCGGGCGAGGAACATCGCAAGGACATACAGCGCAAACGTGAGGATCGTCAACAAGAGCGCGAGCGCGTGAAGCGCTTTGGCCAGGCTGCGAGCCAGCCCGAGCTGATTGGATGTGACGATCTTCAGGTTCGCCACCGAGGGGGGAAGCTTGTCGGCGATGCCTTCGGGCAGGCCGAGGCGCGTGGCGAGTTTGGCCACGATTTCGTGCAGGTTCAAAGAGACGGTTCCGCCGTTGATCTGAACGCGCGAGCCGCCGCCTTTGACGATCGCGACGAGCGCCTCGTCAGCCGTGCGGTTGGCGTTCTCCCAGGCGCTCTGCACGCGCGGGGCTTCGAGCGCCTTTTCCGCGCCCTGTTCGGCGAGGTTGTGGAGCGCTCCGGAGATCGGGCCGGCCAGCGGCGCGAGCTGCGGGGGAAGGCCCGACTTGACCTGGGCCTGGACGTCGACGTTCGCGTACAGCTGTTCGATCAGATAGCCGGACAGGGCCGTGCGGATGGCCTGCTTCTGCAGAAGCGCCGTGCTCGTTTTCGCCCAGTTCGTCGGGTTCATGAGCTGGCGGTTCGCCCAGATCGCGAAGATCGAGAAGATCGCGAGCACCGTCGCGATCCCGAGGATCACGCGCACCCAGATGCGGTGCGCACCGCCGCCGGCATGGCCGTCGCCGCCCGCGGAGGAGCCGCCCCCGCTCGCTCCTACGCCACCGGCGCCCACGCCGGCAGGACCAGCGCCGGAGGACGAGCCCCCCGGCGCGCTTCGTTCAGTCCCGCCATCCCTGGCCCTCGCTTGAGGGTCCTCGGCCACGATCGGCGAGGCTATCAGGACGAACTAGCCGCGGCTTCCTTCTCGGCGGCCTCGAGCTCGCGCTTGAACTCCCTGTTGTCGGCGTCGATTTCCTTCTCGATCGACTTCTCGGCGCGCGTGAGCGCCTTGTCGAGCTGCTCCTCGACGCGGGACTCGCCGATCACGATCAGCGCCGCCTCTCCTCCGTCCAACAGCTCCCCGAGCTCCTTGGCGTCGCCGCGTGAGATGCCCTTGCGCAGATGCCCGCCGACGCCGCCGACCACGCCGCCGACCACAGCCGCCCCGATGATCGAGGGCGGGAACAGAACCCCCACCAGCGCGCCGACCGCGATGCCTCCCCAGGCGCCGTGCTGGGTGGGCTTCTCGTGCTTTGCGACGTGGACCTTGCCGTCCGGGTCCTTGACGATCAGGGCGACGTCATAGGTTCCGACCAGCTTCGCCGCATGCAGCTCCAGCAGGCCTTCGTAATCAGAAAGGCATCGGCGCGGTCGGTGTAGGTCGCGGCGTAGATGAAAACGGGTCTGTCGCTCATCTGATCTCCTGTTCAGGGGCCTCGGGTGTGCGCAGCCGGATGCCGGATGTGCGCTGCGCAGCGCGAGTGTAGCTCTGGCCGGGCCCTGCGGTCGTTTGGCTGCGGTGGGCACTGTCGTGCAACTCTTGGGGTCCTACGAATATGCTGTACGCTGCCACCGCCCAGCCGTCCCGGCGCAGGGCGCATCCGATCAGCCGCTCGACCGATAAGGACCCGCAACCATGATCCTCGCCAGCACCAACTACCCGTTCCTCGAAGTCGTCTGGACGATGCTCGTCTTCTTCGGGTTCGTGGTCTGGATCTGGCTCCTGTTCGCCGTCCTGAGCGACATCTTCCGCCGCAAGGACGAGTCGGGGTTCGCCAAGGTCCTGTGGATCGTCTTCGTCATCATCATTCCCTACTTCGGCGTGTTCATCTACCTGATCGCCGAGCACAAGGGGATGACCGAACGCGCGCAGAAGCAGCAGGAAGCCGCGCAGGCGCAGGTCGACCAGTACGTGCAATCGGTCGCCGCCAAGGGAGACCCTGCCGAGCAGATCGCCAAGGGCAAGCAGCTGCTCGACGCCGGCACGATCACGCAGGCCGAGTTCGATCAGATAAAGCAGAAGGCGCTGGCCACGTCATAGCGCCTGGAAGCGGGCCCGCCGGCGACAGAAGCGGTGCCGGGGTGCTTCAGCCCGCGGCGCCGACGCCGCTTCGCCCGTAGAAGGCGGCCTCCTCGCGGCCGAGCTCGGTCACCGGCTCCTCGCCGTACATCCACTCGCGGGCGATCCTGTGCCAGTTGGCGCGCGCCCGCAGCTGCGAGAGGACGGCCAGCGTCAGCATCTCCATGCGCCGGCCGAACAGGTGCTCGGGGCGCATGTCCTGGTGGCGCATCTCGCGGAAGTGGCTGGAGCGCGGGTCCGAGCTCTCGATCATCACGTGCGTGGCGAGCTCCGGCGTCAGCTTGACCGTTTCATCGGCGGTCGTGTACCACCAGATCGCATCTGCGATGAACGCCAGCAGATGCTCGGGGTTCACCCGCTCGGGCTCGGGCAGGAAGCCCGACTCGGCCAGCAGCGCGTGTAGCGCCGGCGCATCGCCCTCCACGACCGCCCTCTGAGCGGCCAGCTCGAGCTCGACCGCGGCGGGCTCCATGCGCTTGAACAGCCCGAAGTCGAGAAACGCGACGCGCCCGTCGTCGAGCAGCAGGAAGTTCCCCGGGTGGGGGTCACCCGAGAACTGCCGGTGGCGATACAGGCAGCCGAGGAAGAAGCGGAACACGATCTCCCCTATACGGTCGCGCTCAGCCTGCGGGCGCGTCTTCAGCTCCTCGAAGCCCACTCCGGAGACGAACTCCGAGACGAGCACCCGCTCGCGCGAGAGCGCGCTGACGACGTCCGGGATGACGATGAAGGGGTGCCCGGCGAAGATGCGCGCCAGCGATCGCTGGTTCTGGGCCTCGAGCTCGTAGTCGAGCTCCTCGCCGATCCGCTCCTGGATCTCTTCGGCGATCGCCTTCACGTCCATCCCCGGGGTCATCCGCTTGAGCACGCGCATGATCATGTCCAGGTTCTGCAGGTCCGCCCTGACGGCGCCCGCGACCCCCGGGTACTGAACCTTGACGGCTACCTCGCGCCCGTCGTCCTTCAGCGTCGCGCGGTAGACCTGCCCGATCGACGCGGCCGCGATCGGCTCCTCGTCAAAGGTCGCGAACACGGCCGAGATGGGCTCTTCGAGGTCGTCCTCGATCACGTTGCGCATCTGCTTGAAGGACACCGTCGGCGCGGCGTCGCGCAGCTTGGCCAGCTCGCGCTGGAACTCCTCGCGGTGCTCCTCGGCCACCAGGCCCACGTCCAGAAAGGACATCACCTGCCCGAGCTTCATGGCCGCGCCCTTCATCGTCCCGAGCACGGCCACGATCTGCTTGGCGGTCTGCAGCTGGCGCCTTGACATGGCCTCCTTGGAGGCCTCCTCGCCGCGCGTTACGTTCGCGGCACGAGTCCCGAACTGCTTGACGGCCTCCGTCGCGGCAAGCGTGGCGACGGTGGCCGTGCGCTGTGCGCGGGAGGTGGGGATCTTCTCGCTTTCGCGCGCCATTCTCTCTCCATCCTAGGAGCAGCGGGCGGCCCGGTCCATGTCCGGGAGCGGCCCTGCCTATGAGCCGCGAGACACCTGGGAGCCCGGCACGATGTCGTCGGAGCCGTCCTTCCAGCGCACCCAGGCCTTCTTGCCTCCGTCGTAGTCGTCGGTGAGCAGCACCAGCGTCGCGGGCTCGCCGAGCGCCGTGCAGGGCTCGGTGCCCTGCGGGTCAAGGCCCCGCCAGACGCGGATGAAGGGGTTTGAGTCCCACTCCTGCGCGACGGTGCTCGCCTCGGCGTGGCCCGGGTAGATGATGGTCTCCGGCGGCAGCTCCATCAGCGTTCCCATGATCGAGTCCCGCAGGTCTGTGTAGGTGGTGTGACCGGGCGCCCGCACCCCGCCGACGGAGTTCCTGAACAGCGTGTCGCCGGTGAACACGACGGCCTCCCCGCCCGCGAAGCCGCCGGGGGCGGCGCTCGAGGAGCGCGTGGGCGGATGACGGGGCGCCGCGGCGTCAGCCATCTCAAAGCGATCGCCGACCAGGAACGAGAGCATCCCGGCCGTGTGCCCGGGCGTGTACAGCGGTCGCACCTCGAGCGTCCCCAGCTGCAGCGTCTGCCCGGCCTCGACCGTGCCCGTGACGAGCGTCCCCACGGCTCCCGCCCCCTCGCCAACCCCGGCGAGCATGTCGCGCTCGAGCGGGCTGATCAGGACCTCGAGCTCGGGCCAGCGCTCGAGCAGCAGTCCCACCTCGCAGACGTGATCGAAATGGTGGTGTGTGAGCAGCACGTGGGTGGGCGTTAGCTCGAGCCGCTCGGCCGCCTCGATCAGCGAGGCGACCGGCCCGCCGGCGTCGATGAAGAACGCGGGACCACCCTCGTGATCGGAGACCAGGTAGGTGTTGGACACGAACTGCGGATGAGAAGCGCGCTCGACGATCATCGTCGCCATCCTTGCACGAAGAACCTCACACCGACGAGGCCGTCACACCGGGACTCCCCGCCACCAGGGCACTCAGGCCGTTCAGATAGCCCTCGTCGCCAACGTCTCGCCGCCACTCGAGCACCCCCACCGAGCCGGCGCAATCAACGATGCGCTCGCGCGCTCTCTGGAGCGTCGGCGCCGTCGTCGCGAGCGCTACCGCGCGCGAGGTTCCGACCGTCGCATAGCGATTCTCGGCGGCCTCGATGGCCGAGGCGAAGAACACGTGACAGCCGGCCGCCTCGATCGCCTGGCGATCGAGATCGAACTCATACGGTTTGCCGGGCCGCAACGCGTAGTCGGGTGAGACCAGATACATGACAAGCGAGGCATCCTCGCTCAGCGGCACATCGGCCCCACTCAATTCCCCGCCTGACATGCGTTCCATGACCTCGGGCCAGTCGCCCCGGAACAGGCTCATGATGTTCATGCACTCGGGATCGCCGAATCGCGCGTTGAACTCGATCACCCTGACGCCATCGGCGGTGGCGAAGAAGCCGCTGTTCATGACCCCGGTGAAATGGCGGCCCTGACTGGCCAGGCGCTCGATCACCAGCTCGATGATCTCGCAGGCCCGCTCGTAGTGGGAGGCGGTCATGAACGGCAGCGTCAGGCCGGGCATCGTCAGCGAGCCCATGCCGCCCGTGCCTGGTCCCTCGTCGCCGTCGAAGCGGAAGGGGTAGTCGTAGGTGGACGCCGGAAACAGAACCGTCCGACCGTCGCTGATCGCCTGGATCGTGAACTCCGCTCCGATGATCTTCTCCTCGATCAGAACCGACTGGCCCGCCCCGCCATGGGCAAGCAGGCTGAGCGCGTAGTCGCGCGCCTCCTCGTGGCTTGCCAGATGCGGGCCCATGACCTTCACACCCTTGCCGCCGGTCAGCCCCGAGGGCTTGACCGCCACTGGCGTCGAGCCGAAGGCGTCGATCGCCGCCTGCACCTCGTGCGCCCGGGTCACGACCCGCATCTCCGGGACGGCCTCCGGCGCCAGCTCGGCCAGCAGCGAGCGGGCGAAGACCTTGTTCCACTCGATCTCCGCGCCGGTTCGCGTCGGGCCGACCGCCCGCGTTCCCTGGGCGAGCAGCGCGTCCACCACCCCGGCTGCCAGCGGCTCATCAGAGCTGACCATGGCGAGGTCGATCTCCTGCGCGCGGGCGAAGGCCGCCACCGCGCGTGGATCGCAGGGGTCGCCGATCGCGTGGCTTCCGCCGGAGGCCTCGGTGTGACGCAGCAGCGAGGGGTTGGCGTGACCCATGAAGGCGTGCAGCTCGCTGTGCTCGGCCATGCGCATGGCCAGGGCGCTCTCGCGCCCGCCGTGACCGACGATCAGGGTTCGCACGCCTGGCAGTCTAGAACCGGCCGGCGATGAAGAGCGCAGACGACCCCGGCCGGTCGGCCGGGGTCGTCGTGGCTAGAAGGCTCCGCTGGCATGCCGCGCTGTCCCACAGCCCGGCGTTCGCCAGCGTCTGAGCCGTTGATCGATGTGCTCAGGTGATTACGTTTTCAGGCAGTAGACGTAAACTTTCACCTTGCTTCTGGCGCCGCTCTCGTTGTCGAACTGAACTTCCCAGCCGGTCCCGGCCGCAGTCCGCCTCGAGATGATCGGGTACACGTCGTTGAGTTCAATGTCGAACCCACCCGACATCGGCACTTCAGTCGCGCTTTTGCAGGAGACCGACACCAGTGCTGGGTAGGTCGGTGTTGCTGCCGTGGCTTCGTTTTCGACTTCTGCGGCCTTTTCGACCGTTTCGACAGAGCCGACGGAGCCCGTCGCTCCCGTTGGGCCGGTCGGACCGGTCGGGCCGGTTGCTCCAGTCACGCCGGTGACTCCGGTCGCGCCGGCGCCGGTGGCTCCGGTCGCGCCGGTTGCTCCAGTCGCGCCCTTGGCGCCTTCCTTGGAGGCGGCTCCGTCGGCTCCGGCCGGCCCGGTTGCGCCGACGGCTCCGTTGGCGCCCGCGGCACCCGCAGGGCCGGCGGGTCCAGCCACGCCGGCCGGGCCGGTGGCTCCGGTGACGCCCATGGCCCCCGAGGAGCTCACGCCGAGAGAGAGTTTGGATTCGCCTTTTTTACATTTGTCTTTGCTGGTGACGACGTGGAACGTGCCGCCGACCTTCTGGCAGACGTACACGGGTTGCGCATCGGCCTGAGGAGCCGCCGCGAGCGCGCCGAGCAGCAGCGCCCCGGCTGTTGCGAGGCCCGCAGTGGCCCGGCGGCCGTTGAAAATGGACATAGTTTGGATTCCTTTCCTCCAGTGTCATGAGCGCGCCACCGGGGCAGAGCCCGCGGGACGCGAATTTGCTGCTGAATATGGCCCACCGAGTGTGCTCGCCTGAGCCATCACGGCAATGGGCCGGACGTACCTCTTACGTTCAATCGCCTGAACGCCGGCCCGCGGGGACACGGTTTCTGCCGCGTGCAGCGGGGATACTCTGCGCATGCCCTCCCCCCGCACCGCCCGCGTCGCAGTGCTTGGCGGCGGCTTCGGCGGCGTCTACACGGCGCTTCACCTCGAGCGCCTGCGAGCCAAGGGGGCGCCGCTTGCGACATCGCTGGTCAACCGTGAGAACTACCTGGTCTTCCAGCCGATGCTCGCGGAGGTGATCGCCGGGGACGTCGGCATCCTCGACACCGTCAGCCCGCTGCGCCAACTGCTGGACGGAACCGAGCTGTTCGTGCGGGAGATCGAGGGCGTCGATCTCGACCGGCGGGTGGTCACGCTGGGCGCCGGGCTGACACCGCAGACGCAGGAGCTGGCATTCGACCAGCTCGTCGTGGCGCTCGGGGGGGTGACCGACTTCCGCGGGATCCCGGGCCTTCCCGAGCACGCGCTTCCGTTCAAGACGCTCGCCGACGCGGTGCGCATCCGCAACCACCTGATCCACGTGCTCGAGCAGGCATCGGTCGTGCGCGATGCCGAGGTGCGCCGCACGATGCTGACCTTCGTCGTGGCGGGCGGCGGCTTCTCGGGCACCGAGGTGGCGGCGGCGCTCAACGATTTCGTGCGCCGCGCCGTGCGCGACTACCGCTCGATCCCGCCCGAGGAGGTCCGCATCATCCTGGTGCACAGCGGCTCGAGCGTGCTCGAGCGCGAGCTGACCGCGCATCTGGCGTCCTACGCCACGCGGGTGCTCGGCGAGCAGGGCATCGAGCTGCTGCTCGGCGAGCGCCTCGTCGCGGCCAGCCCGCACAGCGCGGTGCTCTCCGACGGCAGGCGCATCTCGACGCGCACGCTCATCTCCACGGTACCGTCATCGCCGAACCCGGTCGTCGAGCAGCTCGGCCTGCCGACCGTGCGCGGGCGCCTTGAGTGCGACGCGACGATGGCGGTCACGGGGTGTGACGGCGTGTGGGCGGTCGGAGACTGCGCGGCGATTCCCATGCCGGGCGGCGAGCCCTCCCCGCCCACGGCCCAGCACGCCATTCGCCAGGCGAAGGTGCTCGCCGAAAACATCCTCGCCAGCCACACCGGCGCGCGCCGGCGCTCGTTCGCGTTCACCGGCCTCGGCAAGCTCGGTGCGCTCGGCCACCACCGGGCCGTCGCGGAGCTGCCCGGCGGCGTGACCGTCGAGGGTCTGCCCGCGTGGTTGATGTGGCGCGGCATCTACTGGGCAAAGCTCCCCGGCGCCAGTCGCAAAACCCGCGTTGCCATCTCATGGCTCAGCGATCTCGTGCTTCCACCTCACCCCGTGCAGCTCAACCTCGGTGGCGGCCGTGGCGCCACGCAGGCCCACTACGAGCCCGGGGAGACGGTGTTCGAGGAGGGGGACAGCGGCGACAGCCTGTACATGATCCTCTCCGGCCGCGTGGAGGTGGTCAAGCGATTCGGCGCCGGAGACTCGGCGCCTGAGGTCGTCGGGCAGCTCGGGCCGGGCGAGTACTTCGGCGAGATGGCGCTGCTAGGGCGAGGCCCGCGTAGCGCCGGCACGCGGGCGCTGACATCGCTTGACCTGCTCGTTCTCCCGGGATCGGACTTCTCGGCGCTCGCAGACAGCCTCAGCGAGTTTCGCAGCGAGTTCGAGGAGATCGCGCGGGCGCGGGCCGCTTCGGACGCCGCCCGCGCCGCCGCCGCAGAACCGCCTGCCTGAGCAGGCCGGCGCGGCGCGGCCCCAGGTCCATCCGCGCCCGCTCAGGCGCTCACCGCGCCCGGCCCGTGAAGCCGGCGGTCGGCCAGCACGCGCTCGGCGTCCTCGGCGTCGGTGACCGCCCAGCGCAGTCGCTCGACGAGCTGCTTGGCGGCGTGGCCGTCGCTGAGATGCTCCGCGCCGACGTGCTCGTCGAGCAGCACCGGATCACTGTCATCGGTCGTAACGATGATTCTCACCATGGCACCCATACCCTCCCGGTCTCGCTGATCTCACATCCCCATATCCAGCGGTGAGGCTAGCGGGCGCACCGGTCGCTTCCGCCGTTACACTGCGCGGCCATGGCCCTTATTCACACCTGTTACCGGATCACCGACATCGACCGCTCGGTGGCCTTCTATCGGGCGCTCGGGTTCGAGGAGATCGGGCGCATCCCGATCCGCGACGAGGCCGTCAACGTGTTCATGAACCAGCCGGGCGACGGCGACATGCCGCGGCTCGAGCTGACCTACAACTTCGGCGTGGACTCCTACGAGCTCGGCACCGCCTACGGGCACATAGCGATCACGGCCGAGGACCTCGACGCAACGCTGGCGCGCCTTGCCGAGCAGGGCATCGCGCCCGAGAAGCCGCCCTACTCGGTCAGCGAGGGAGGCTCGCGGCTGTGCTTCGTGCGCGACCCGGACGGTTATCGAATTGAGATAATTGAGCGGCGCTGAAGCAATGGCCGATGCGGACGACGACATACAGCCCGACGCGACAGCGCCCGGCGTCGACAGCAGGAGCCGTCTGATGCAGGAAGTGGCCCTGCAGATGGACGCAATCGAAGTCGACTTTGGCCGCGACTTCGAAATCGGCCGAGTCATAACCATCGTCGAGGTCAAGCAACCCGATGGCGAGGTCGGGCTGCGCGTTCGGGCCGGGCAGTATCCGTGGGTCGCGCTGGGAATGCTCGATTGGGCCAAAAAAAGCATCGAAGAGGCCGCCGCGCAACAAGGCCCCCCGCCCGCTCCGTAATTCCTCCACTGGCCTGCCGAAACAGGGGTTCACAGCCGCGCGCGCAGGCTGTATTCTCGCGCCATGGCGACTGCGACCGTAACGGAGAGAGTCGCACCGGGCGGAGCGCCGGCAGCGGCGATCGAGCGGCCTGACTTCGAAATCGTTCCGCGCAGGGGGCTGATCCTGGTGGCGGCGGTGCTGGTGCTGTTGATCGCCGCGATCGCCGCCAACAAACTGTGGCCGCTGGCCTTCTTCCACTTCGTCGGCGGAGCGTCGTGGACCATCATCGACCTGTTCCTGGGCTTCGTGCTCGGCCCGATCATGGGCAAGCTGTCGGTGCCCGCGCGCGTGGAGTTCACCACCCGGCTGATGCCGAAGATGGTCCTGATCATGCCTACGGTGGTGACCGCCACGCTGGCGGCGGGCTGGCAGCTCGGTGTCCACCTCGGCACCGTTGACAGCAGCTACTACCTGCACGGCTGGACGGTGGCGAGCTTCATCGTGGTGGGCGTGATGGCGGTCATCGCCCTGGGCCTGCTCGAGCCGGCGAACATCGCGGTGCTGGTGGAGCTGAAGAAGCCGAACCCCAACCCGCAGGTGATCGAGCGCCTGATGAAGCGCTTCATCTACTGCGCCGGCATCCTCGGCGCGATGCAGCTGGCGACGCTCGTGATCATGGCCAAGCTGACGGTCGGATGAGCGAGCGCCGCCTGCCGCCGGTCACCCAGATCGGGATGACCTCGCTGGCGCTGATCGTCGCCGGCGGCATATACCTCGCGGCCCACCTCCCCCATCACGTTCCGCTGGGACCGGCCGTCGCGCTGCTGGCGGCCTCGGTGCTGCTGCTGGCGGGCAACCTGATCGCGCTTGCACGGGTGTCGGGCTTCCCCTGGGCGCGCTTCTTCGACGTCGCCAAGTGGGCGCTGATCGCCTACCTGATCATCGCCGGGATGATCGAGTACTCGTTCCTGCGCGACCACCTGAGTGGCGGAACGCTCGTCGTGCTCAGCCTGTCATTGCTCGTGTTCGCCGTGCACGTGCCGATCCTGATCGGCTTCACCGTCGCGCGCTACTACGCGCCGGACGAAGCGGTTCCGGCGCCAACCCCCTGAGGTTCCGGCGCGGTTCCGGCGCCAAACAAACCCCCCTGACGAACCAACCCCTGAGACCCTGACAAGGAGAGGACCAACTCCCCAGGGGATTGGCGGTCGCCAACCCCCTGGGGCAAGGTGCCTATTTAGGCTGGTTTTCGCGGTTGAGACCCGGCCGGGTGATTACGAGTTCGTAGGGGTTGTTCGGGCCGGACATGACAGCGCTCAGGACCGGGGCCAGGAGTATGGCTTCGGGCCCTTCGCACTTCAACGGCGGAATCGTGGTCGTGCCCGTGAACTCCGGGCCCCACACGAGCAGCGTGACCAGCGGGATCTGCGTGCTCAGGTGGAAGCTGATCGGTTCTGAGGTCACGCAGTTGGTGGTCGTACTGGCCCCCAGCGAGACCCCGGGCGCTTCCACGGAGGTCCCCAACATGGTTATGCCGACGTTGACGTTCGAGAGGACACTGAAGTTCACGCACTGGGACGGTCCGGTATGCGTTGGGCATTCCGGCGTCAATTCGCCCGGGGTGATGGTGCCTTCGGATTTGCCGACCTGCTGGAAGCTGACGCCCACGTCGGTCGGAACGATGCCGAGGAGGGCCAGTGATGCATTGAACGACGGGACCGCGACGACGCCCACGGCGGTTCCCGCGATGTTTTCATAGTCGCCGGTATAGGTGACCGTGGCGTTGCCGTTGAACGTCGAGCCTTTCGGGAGCGTCACCGGCTCGTTGAGCGTTTTCGGCGTCAGCGACCCCGTGACCACCCAGTTTTCGAACTTTTGGTTCACGGTGGGGATCGCGGACGCCGGTGCAGCTGCGACGCACATCGCCCCGATGGCCCCAACACTTGCGGCCAGTGCCGCCATACGACCGAACCTCAAAGACATTCCTTCCTCCTCGATATCAATCGATCCTGAGGCCACCCAAAGACGCAGACCCCCTAACGTGCGGGCCCTAGGATCCAGCCCGCCACGTCGCAATACCCGGATCTGCAGGCTCTAAACACGGATGCTCGAGATCTACACCCGGGTGGGGGGTGCTCAGGGCATCTGGGCCGGCTCGGCGCGGAGCGGACGCAGCGCCTCGGCCACCCGCACGGGCTCGTCGAACATCGCGTCGGCCGGGCGGGTGCTGGCGATGGGGATCAGGAGCGTTGGCATCGATCAGGGCCGCGTGCGCTAGGAGAGCACCCGCCGGCGGAAGTTGCGCAGGCCGAGCGCGAGGAACGTAGCGCAGAAGCCGATCAGCACCGGGTAGACGACGTATAGGTGCATGTGCGCGGCATGCGTGAGCCCGGCTCGCAAGCCCTCGTTGACGTAGATCAGGGGATTGACGAGCACGATGATCTGCAGCCAGTGGACGCCGTGCAACCTGGACCGGCGCACAGGCGTCGTCCACTGGTAGTAGGTGCCGCCGAGGAACGTCAGCGGCAGCACCACGAAGCCGAACATCAGCCCGAGGTTGCGCGGCTCGAACACCGTGCCCAGCAGCAGGCCGAGCGAGGTCATCGTCACGCAGGCCAGCGGGATCAGCGTGATCACGATCCACCAGTGCACCGACAGGTGCGCGTGCACGCCGGGGGCGTGGACGACCGCGGCGATCGGGAAGACGATCAGGGCGGCGATCAGCCCCTGGGTGGCGCCCGAGAGGACCTTCGCGACGGCGACCAGCCAGATCGGGCAGGGCGCCTGCACGCGGTCCTCGATCTCGCGCGTGTAGCCGAACTCCTGGGCGAGCAGCATGGCGACCGCCTGGATGCCCTGGAACATGATCGTGATGCCGACCACGCCGGGCACGAGCACGGTCGCGAACGCCGACTCGGCGACCTTGCCCCCGCCGCCGCCGACGCCCTGGCCGATCGTGGGGAACACGTACAGGAACACGAACACGAGCAGGAACGGCTGGATCAGCGTGCGGATCGACGAACTCGACGATGTGCTTCCACAGCACGACCAGGTCGCGCAGGATCAGCGCCCAGCAGCGCCGTGCGGCTGGCGGCGAGCGTCGAGCGCGTGGGCTCGATCGCGATCGTGCGCAGGCACGGGCGGCGCCGGCGGCCGGGCTCGGTGACGTCGCGGCCATCAGTCGCGCAGCTCCTTGCCGGTGAGGTTGATGAAGACGGTCTCCAGGCTCGGCTCGGAGACCGACAGGTCGGCGACGTCGAAGCCCGCGCTCTCGGCCGCGTTGACGACCCGCGGCACGAGCCGCTCGGCGCCCTTGACGTGCAGCTCGACGCCGCCGTCGACCACGCGCGTGCGGGTCACCTCGGGGATCTCCGTCGACGAGCCGCTCGGCGAGCGCCTCGCGCGTCGCCCGCCGGCCTTGACGGTGACGATCGTGTCGGCGCCCACCGACTGCTTGAGCGCCTCGGGCGTGTCCAGCGCGAGGATCTTGCCGTGGTCCATGATCGCCACGCGGTCGCAGAGCTGGTCGGCCTCCTCCATGTAGTGGGTGGTCAGCAGGATCGTCTGGCCCTCGCGGTTGAGCTCGCCCGAGGATCTCCCACAGCGCGAGGCGGCTCTGCGGGTCCAGGCCCGCGGTGGGCTCGTCGAGGAACAGCACCGCCGGGCGGTGGAAGATCGCGCGCGCCACCATCAGCCGCTGGGCCATCCCGCCGGAGAGGGCGAACACCGAGGCCTTGGCCCATTTGGAGAGCTGGAACTGCTCGAGCAGCTCGTCGGCGATGCGGCGCGACTCGGGCGCGGAGATGCCGAACAGGCGCCCGTGGAAGTAGAGGTTCTCCCACACGGTCAGCTGGCGGTCGAGCGTGTTCTGCTGGGAGACGATCCCGATCAGCTGCTTGGCCAGCGCCGGCTGGGCGACGACGTCGATCGCGCCCACGTACGCCGAGCCGGAGGTGGGGACGACGCGCGTGGTGAGCATGCCGGCGGTCGTCGTCTTGCCGGCGCCGTTCGGCCCGAGCAGCCCGAAGATCTCGCCGGCGTGGACGCTGCAGGTCGAGCGTGTCGACGGCCGCGAAGTCGGTCCCGGCATAGACCTTGGTCAGCTCGACCGTGCGGATGACCTCGCGCGTCGTAGCCGTCGGCAGTGCGCGCGCCGTGTGCGCGGCGAGCCGGCAGAGTGTCGACTGGCTGCGCTGGCCATCGCGCCATGCTACCCAATGTAGTACGCTCGCGCTACGCTGCGCCCGAGCGATGGCGGACACGGGCAAGATCGCCAAGAACCTCGAGCGCTTCGCCCAGGCGGTGGCCGCGCACGACCGCGAGAACCCGACGCACACCGCCTACGGCATCGGCCTCGCGCACTTCGACATGGAGCGTCTGGGCCTCGAGGAGGGCGAGGAGATCCTCCCGGGCATCACCGATCCACGCCGACAGCGGCGTGACCGGCAACTTCCGCGTGCTGTGCGACGGCGAGCACGAGGAGGAGCTGACGAGGCCGAGGAGCAGGCGGTCGAGGCGATCGCCACGCAGGCGATCCCGGTGTTCGCCCGGGCCGCTCTCCATTCGAAGAGCACTAGCAGCCGCCCGCCTCGGCGCGGTCTGAGCGGGCCGCGCGCGATGATCTTGGACGCCGCGGCCAAGGCAGGCGGCGGCCGCGGCGCAAACTCGATCCGTGTGCACGGTCACGTCTCGCCATCTCGATTTTCGAGCTCTGCCGCGACTGGGCCGGCCACGTGATCGTCTGCGGCCTGAACGCTGTCGGGCTGCGCACGGTCGAGCAGCTGCATCTCGCGGGCGCGCGCGTGGTGGTGCTGGACGACGACGCGGACGAGCGCCTCGCGCGCGTGGTGCGGGGCTGGGGGATCCCGCATCATCCCCCGCGGCTCGCACCATCTCAGCGACCCGCTTTACGAGGCCGGCATCATCGGCGCGTCGGCAGTGGTGTGCGCCGAGAGCACCGACCTGCGCACGCTCGAGACGGTGCTGTTGATCCGCGATCTGCGTCCCGAGGTCCGCGTGGTCGCCGACCTCGACAACCCGGCGGTGGCGCACGCGGTCGAGGAGGTGCTCGGCTCGGTGGGGGTGCTCGACGTCGCCGCGCTGTTCGCCCCCTCGGTCGTCGAAGCGTGCATCGGCGCGCCGCGCGCGCGACATCCTGCTGGGCGACGCCCGGTTCGTGGCCGCCGAGGTGATCGCCCCGCGCGACGGCGACGCTACGCGAGCTCTACGGCAGCCTCGCGCCGATCGGCGTCGTCACCGAGGCCGACGACGAGCTGATCGCGTGCCCCGGGCGCGACCAGCCGGTCGCACGCCGGGGACCGGGTCACGCTGATGGGGACCGCACGAGGAGCTCGACGCGGCGGGCCTGCCGCCACCAGGTGCACGCGCGACGGGAGCGCCGAGCTGCGCGCGCCGTGCACGAGCGCGCCGTGCAAGCGGCTGACGCGGACCGTCCTCGACATCGCCGACCGCCGCTGCGCATCGCGCTCGCGCTCGGCCTCGCGCTGCTGGTGATCTCGACGCTCGTGCTGCACTTCGGCTACCACTGGACCGGGCACACGGCGCACCTGCCGTTCCTCGATGCCGTCTACTTCACGGTCGAGACGGTCGCCACGGTCGGCTTCGGCGACTTCTCCTTCTCCGGCAGCCGCTCGGCATCGAGGCGTTCGGCATCTGCCTGATCATCGCCGGCACGACGCTCGTCACGACGCTGTTCGCGCTGCTGACCAACGCGCTGGTCGAGCCGGCGCATCGCGCAGTCGCTCGGACGGGACGGATCCCGGGCATGCGCGGACACGTGGTGATCGTCGGGCTTGGAACGGTCGGGATGCAGGTGCTCGAAGGCCTGCTGGCGCAAGGGACGGGAGGTGGTGGTGGTCGAGCGCATGGAGGGCAACCGCTACATCGAGCCAGGCGCGCGCGCTGGAGTGCCGCTCGTGCTCGGCGACGCGACGCTGGCGCAGACGCTCGACGCGGTCAACCTCTCGAGCGCGGCCGCGGTGGCGATCCTCACCTCTGACGACCTCACCAACATCGAGACCGGCCTGGCCGTGCGCGACCGGCTGGGCGAGCGCTGGACCGAGGTGCCGGTCGTGCTGCGCGTGTTCGACCGCCAGCTCGGCCATCGGCTCGAGCAGAGCTTCGGCTTCCGCCACGTGTGGTCGACCTCGGCGATCGCCGCGCCCGTGGTTCGTCGGAGCGGTGCTCGGACTGGAGGTCCTGTTCACGTTCTACGTCGGCAACCACCCGTTCCTGCTCGCGCGCCTGCGCGTGAGCGCCGGCGGCGGCCTCGATGGCCTGGCGATGCGCGACCTGCCCGGCGAAGATCCGCGTGGTCGCCATCCGCCGTGCGCGCAGCTCGAATGCCGTCGAGCACCCGCCGCGGCGCGACACGCGTCTGGCACCCCACGACGACGCCTACCTGGTCGGCCCCTACGCCGAGCTGCTGGAGGTGCTGCGCCACGATCGCGAGGGACGCAGCCCGGCGCCGGGCGGCCCGCTGATAAGGACCGCCCGGTCAGGGTCGACCGTCATGAGCGCTCGATCCGCGCTTCGATCATCGCCACCAGCCGTTCGATCGTCGGGCACGCGAGCCCGTGGCGCGCGCGCGGCGCGCAGCACCGCACCCGGGATCGCGTCGAGCTCGGGCTCGCGCCCGGCGGCGATGTCGCGCTGCATCGAGCTCCCGAGCGTGTGCGTGCGCGCGCTCGAGCTCCTCGAGGGCCTGCTCGGGTCGACGTCCTGGGCGCCCTCGGCGTGCGCCACCGCGCAGGCCTCCTCGATCGCCCCGACCAGCTCGGCGCGCAGCCGCGGCGTGCGAGCGGATCTCGCCGAGCAGCTTGTCGTATGCGCTGGTGGTGCAGGCGAGCGCGTTCAGGCGCACGAGCTTGGACCACATCACCTGCGCCTCGGAGTCCAGCACCCGCGCCGGCACGCCGCGCCGCGTCGAGCGCGTCCGCGAGCGCCTGCATCGCCGGAGCGCGCGGATCGGCTCGCGCGGCCATGTCGATCAGCAGGAACGGGCTCGTGTGCACGACCACGCCGGGCTGCGGGGCGGTCGGCCTCGACCCGGATCGCGCCCGCGAGCACGGATGCCGCGGCGCAAAGCGCTCGCGCAGCACGGCGAGGTGGTCGAGCCCGTTGAGCAGCGGCAGCACGAGCGGCGGGCGCCGCTGCGATGCGCTCGAGCGCCTCCGCGAGGCCGGCGGCCTTGGTCGCCACGATCAGCACGTCCACCGGCTCGCTCAAGGCGTGCGAGCGCGCCGCGGGTGCGCCACGAAGTCCCCCAGCCGCACGCTCTGCACGTGCAGGCCCTGCTCGGTGATCAGCTCCGCGGTCGTGCTCGCGGGCGACCACGATCACCTCGTTGCCCGCGCGCGTCGAGCGCGCCCGCGAGCAGCCCGCCCACCCCGCCGGGGCCGAGCACCGCGAACTTCATGGCAGCGGATCGATCAGCACGCCGGGGTTCATGATCCCGGCGGGGTCGAGCGCGAGCCTTCGCGCCGCGCAGCGCCTGCGGCGAACGGGTCCGGGCGCTGGCGGTCATACCAGGGGCGGTGATCGCGCCCGACGGCGTGGTGGTGGGTGATCGTGCCGCCCTCGGCAGGATCGCGTCGGAGGCGGCCCGCTTGATCGCGCGCCCACTGCTCGACCTCCTCGCCCGCGCCGCGCGGGCGCGAGCACGGTGAAGTAGGGCGCCGGCGCCGTCCGGGTAGACGTGGGTGAAGCGGCAGATCACCCTGCCCTGCGGCGCGCACGCCTCGCGCAGCGCCTGCTCGGCGGCCGCGCGTCACGCGCTCGTGCAGGGCCGGGAAGCGCTCCCACGTGATCGCCGTCTCGAAGGTCTCGGCCAGCACGCCCATCGCGACGAGCACGTCGCGCACGTAGGGAGCGCCGAGGAACGCCTCGCGCCAGGAGCCGACCGCGTCGCCGCCGAGCGTCGCTCGGCACGTCGCCCGGCGCTCGCGCGGCGCCGGCCACCGGCCGCCGCCGTGCTCGGCGCACAGCGCGAGCGCCCGCGCCATCGCCTCCTCGACGGGGTGGTCGGCCGACTCGAAGCCGAGCACCAGCAGCGCGTGCGAGCCGTCGCCGGCGCATCGTCAGCGCGCCTCGCCGGCGTCGAGCAGGCGGCAGTTGGCCGGGTGCAGGCCCGACTGGCGAGATCGCGCGCACGCACTCGGCGCCCGCGAGGAAGCTCTCGAAGCGCACGCCCGCGGAGCTGCGGTGCGCGGGCGCGGCTGCACGCGCACCCACGCCTCGGGTGATCACGCCGAGCGTGCCCTCCGAGCCGGCGAGCATGCGGTCGGGGCTGACGCCGGCGCCGGAGCCGGGCAGCCGGCGCGACTCCCACACGCCCGGCCGGGCGTGATCGCGCGCACCGACTCGACGAGGTCCTCGATGTGGGTCCAGAGCGTCGCGAAGTGCCCGCCGGCGCGGGTGGCGATCCAGCCGCCGAGCGTGGAGAACTCGAACGACTGCGGGAAGTGGCGCAGCGTCAGCCCGTGCTCGCCGAGCTGCTCCTCGAGGCCGGGGCCGGTCGCGCCGGCCTGGATGCAGCGCCGCGCGCGAGACCTCGTCGACCTCGAGCACGCGGTCGAGCGCGCCGAGGTCGATCGAGACGCGCCGTTGTAGCGGTCGCCGACCGCGGGCGTGACGCCGCCGACGACCGACGTCCCGCCGCCGAAGGGGATCGCGGCGACGCGCTCGGCCGAGCACCACTCGAGCACGCGCTCGAGCTCGATCTCGTCGCGCGGGCGCGGCGACGAAGTCGGGGGGATGCTCGAAGCGCCCGCGAAAGCCGCGCACGACGTCGCAGTAGGACTTGCCGAGCGCGTGGGAGGCGCGCGCGTGGATGTCGCTCGGCGCAGATCGCCGCCAGCGCGGCCGGCGACCTGGACGCGGGGCGGCGCCAGCGCACAGCTGCTCGAGCGCAACCGGCTGCCTCGACCTCGCCGAGCCCGATCCCGAGGTGCTCGGCGAGCGGCCGCGCGCGGCCGCGCTGCAGCTGCTGCGGCCGACGGCTGCTGGTCCTCGAAGCCCCAGCCCCAGTGCTTGCGGCGGCGATCGCTCACGCGGGCGAGTCTATGCTCCGGCCGTCATGCGCCACCGCTGCCGAGCAGCTCCGCGCAGCACCCGCAGTCCGACCCAGCCGCCAGCTGCCCAGAGCGCCCGAGATCCTCGCCCGCGGGCCGTGGGCGATGGAGCACGATCACGGCGCGCTGGCGCGACGAGCACTTCGAGCCCCGACCGAGCAGCACACCGAGGCCGCCGACGCGGCGATCCGGGGGCTGCGCGAGCGCGGCTCGCCCAGCCACGACGGGGTGGCGGCGCGGCTGGTCGACTACCGCGCAGGACGAGACGGCATCGAGATCGAACTGCAGCCGCTGCGCTGGGCGCTGCGGCTGGTCGAGGGCGACGCCTCGCTGAGCGTCGCCGCGCTGTGCGTGACGCGCTCGGCGGACGGGCGCTGGCTGGCCGGCCGGCGCGCGCCGTGGGTGGCCTCGTGGGCCGGACGCTGGGCGCTGGGCGCCGGCGGCGCGGTGGACCTGGACGAGAATCCCGCGCGACACGCTCGTGCGCGAGCTGCAGCGAGGAGTGGGCGGTGGCGCCCGAGCGGGTGCGCGGCGAGGCGCTGATCCGGCTGCCCCACGGCTGGTCATGTTCGTCGGCCAGGCGTGGCTGGCGGAGGGCGTGGAGGAGAGGTCACGCCCGACGACGAGCACGACGCGTTCGCGTGGTGGCCGGCGAGATCGAGGAGTGGCCGCCGGAGGCCGGCGAGGCGCTGCCGCGGATGGCGCGCTGGCTGTCGCGAGTGAGCCCCACAGGCACGGCCGCGCCGCGGGCCGTCAGGGCCGCTGACGTTCACGCGCCTGAAGTGGACGTCGTTCATTCACTCGTGCGTCTACACCGCGCTGCTGATCTGCGCGTTCGCGGTCGGCAAGCCCGAGCCGCTCGACGTTCGTGCTCGGCTGGACCCACGGGCTGCTGTGGATCGTGATGTCGCTGGCCTGCATCACGGCCGCGCGCCTGCGTGTGTCTCGCTGCGCGCTCGCCGTCGCGGTCGCCGTGCTCGGCGGGATCGGGCCGTTCTTCGGCAGCTACGAGTTCGTCCGCGAGCAGCGCGGGCGCGACGGCGACCGTCAAGCCCGTGAGCGGTGCCGCTCAGCTGAACCATCCGCCAAGCCGCCGCGCTAGAGTGAAAGTGACGATGGCAACAGGCACCACGGCAGTGCAGACAATAGACGTCGTGACCCCCGCCGCGGGAGAGTCGGTCACCGAGGGCACGATCCTCGAATGGCACGTCAAGGTCGGCGACTCATCAAGGCCGACGAGACGATCGTCGAGATCTCCACCGACAAGGTCGACGTCGAGCTGCCTCTCCCGGCGAGCGGGACGGTCAGCGAGATCCTCGTCGCAGGAGGGCGACACGGTCACCGTCGGTCAGGTGATCGCCCGCATCTCGCTGAACGGCTCGACGCTGTCAGCCGCGACGGCACGGCAGCAACGGCGGCTCGAGCTCGACCGCGGAGACCTCGCCGCGGCGCCCCCGCTCGCCGCTCGCCGCCGGCGAGTCAGTCGCCGACGGCGCCTCCGACCGCCGCCGCGGTCGCCGGACGGCGTCGAGGGTCTCACCGGTCGCGGCCCGCGCCGCCGCCGCCGAGGGCGTGGACCTCGAGCGCGTCTCCGGCAGCGGCCCGGCGGGACGGATCACCAAGTCCGACGTGCTCGAGCGGCCGCCGCTGGAGCGGCGCGGCCTCGCACCGCCGCACGGCGACGGCTCGCCGACACCGCGGGCACGGCGGCGCCGCGACGGCGAGTGCCGCCGAGCGTCGCAGCCGCTGAAGGGCGGCGCGGCGGCGCTCGCCCGCTACATGGAGGAGTCGCGTGTCGATCCCGACGGCGACGAGCTTCCGGACGCTGACGGTGACCGCGCTCGACGCGCGCCGGCGCGAGCTGAAGGCGGCCGGGCAGCAAGGTCTCCTTCACCCACCTGATCGCCTACGCGATCGCCCGGGCGGCGGAAGAGATGCCGGTGATGGCCGACCACTTCGCCGAGGTCGACGGCAAGCCCCACCGCGTCGCGACGGGCAGGTGAACCTCGGGCTGGCGGTGGACGTCGAGAAGAGCGACGGCTCGCGCACGCTGATGGTGCCCGTGATCCTCGACGCCGGGCGCCTGCCCTTCGATCGCTTCCTCGAGGCCTACGACGCGCTGGTCGAGAAGGCGCGCACGAACACGCTGACCGCCGACGACCTCGTGGGGGCGCAACATCACGCTCACCAACCCCGGCGGGCTCGGCACGGTCGCCTCGGTGCCGCGGCTGATGAGCGGGCAGGGGACGATCGTCGCCACCGGCTCGATCGCCTACCCGGTGGGCCTCGGCAACATCGGCGCGATGATCGGCGCCGAGAAGGTCATGACGATGACCTCGACCTACGACCACCGCATCATCCAGGGGGCCGAGTCGGGGCGCTTCCTCGCGCTGATCGAGGAGTACCTGCAGGGCGAGCACGGCTTCTACGAGCGGGTGTTCGCAGCGCTCGGCGTGGAGCTCGGGCCCGCCGCCCACGCTGCCCGCGCCCGCGGCCGCGGCCGCCGCGGCCGCCCGGCGACGCCCCAGGAGACCGCGCCGGCAGCGCTCGACGAGGAGCTGCTGCAGGCGGTGCAGGCGGCCAGCACGCTGCGTCAGCCGCGTTCCGCAGCCACGGCCACCTCGCGGCGCGCCTCGACCCGCTCGGCTCAGAGCCCGAGGGCGACCCGGGCTCGACCCCGAGCCGCTCGGGCTGACGCCCGAGATGCAGGCCAAGATCCCGGCCAAGATCTTCCACATGTACGTGCCGGGGGCGACGCTCGCCGACGCGCTTCCGCACCTGCGCGAGACCTACTGCGGCACGATCGCCTACGAGATCGAGCACATCGCCTCCCACCGCCAGCGCGTGTGGCTGCGCGAGCACATCGAGTCCGGCGCCTTCCGCCAGCCGCTGACCAGCGAGGAGCGCAAGGCGCTGCTGCGAGCGCCTGGTGAAGGTCGACGCGCTCGAGCGCTTCATGCACAAGGCCTACCTCGGCCAGCACCAGTTCTCGATCGAGGGCCTCGACATGACCGTGCCGATGCTCGACGAGCTGATCCAGCTGTCGGCCGCCCACGGCGGACGAGGAGGTCGTCATCGGGATGGCCCACCGCGGCCGGCTGAACGTGCTCGCCCACAACCTCGGCCGCGCCTACGACACGATCTTCGCCGAGTTCGAGGGCGCCTCGACGCTCGAGGCCGTCACCACGATCCCCCAGGGCGGCACCGGCGACGTCAAGTACCACCACGGCACCCAGGGCTCCTACGAGCTGCCCGGACGGCGGCACGATCCGGGTCAACCTGGAGTCCAACCCGAGCCACCTCGAGTACGTCTCCCCCGTCGTCGAGGGCGCCACGCGCGCCGCGCAGACCACCCGCCAGGGTCCCCACGCCCACCAGGACACCGACGCGGCGGTGCCGATCGTGATCCACGGCGACGCCTCGTTCCCCGCCCAGGGCGTGGTCGCCGAGACGCTCAACCTGCAGGCGCTCGACGGCTACAAGGTCGGCGGCACGCGTGCACCTCATCACCAACAACCAGATCGGCTTCACGACCGACCCCGACGACGCGCGCTCGACGCGCTGGGCCTCGGACCTGGCGAAGGGCTTCGACGTGCCGATCATCCACGTCAACGCCGACGACGTGCCGGCCTGCATCAGCGCCGTGCGGCTCGCCTTCGCGTTCCGCAAGGAGTTCGGCCACGACGTGCTGATCGACCTGATCGGCTACCGCCGCTTCGGCCACAACGAGTCCGACGAGCCCGCCTACACGCAGCCGGAGATGTACGCCAAGATCAAGACCAAGAAGCGCGTGGCCGAGCTGTGGGCCGAGCGACTGGTCGCCGAGGGCGTCGTCTCCCAGGAGGAGGTCGACCGCCAGGCGCAGGAGGTCTGGGACAACCTCACGATCCTGCACCAGCGGCTGAAGGCGAAGATCGCGGCCGCCGCCGAGCACGAGACGAGGAGCACAGCACCGGCGAGTACCAGCTCGACCGCTCGCCCAGCCCCGATGTCGACACGGCCGTGCCGGCGGCGCGGCTGCGCGAGCTCGGCGAGGAGCTGCTGCGCGTGCCCGAAGGGCTTCACCGTTCACCCGAAGCTCGTCAAACAGCTCGAGCGCCGGCGCGAGGCGCTCGCCGAGGAGAACGCCGCCCGACGCGATCGACTGGGCGCACGCCGAGGCGCTCGCGTTCGCCTCGCTGCTGACCGAGGGCACGCCGATCCGCCTGACCGGGCAGGACACCGAGCGCGGCACCTTCAGCCAGCGCCACATGGTCCTGCACGACGCCAAGACCGGCCAGACGGTCTGCCCGATCCAGAGCCTGCCCGACGCGCAGGCGCCGCTTGAGCTGCACAACAGCCCGCTGTCGGAGCTCGCCTGCCTGGGCTTCGAGTACGGCTACAGCCAGGAGGCGCCGGAGACGCTCGTGCTGTGGGAGGCCCAGTTCGGCGACTTCGTCAACTCCGCGCAGGTGATCGTCGACCAGTTCATCGTCTCGGGCCTGGCCAAGTGGGGGCAGACCTCGCGCCTGACGCTGCTGCTGCCCCACGGCTACGAGGGCTCCGGGCCCCGAGCACTCCTCGGCGCGCCTTGAGCGCTTCCTGACGCTCGCCGCCGAGGGCAACATCCGCGTCGCGAGCCCCACCACGCCGGCCCAGTACTTCCATCTGCTGCGCCGCCAGGCGCGCATCGCCAAGCAGCGCCCGCTCGTGGTCATGACGCCCAAGTCGCTGCTGCGCCTGCCGCAGGCCACCAGCTCGATCGCGGACATGGCGGAGAACACGCGCTTTCAGCCGGTGCTGGCCGAGCCCGGCGTCGATGACGAGCAGGTCACGCGCCTGGTGCTGTGCACGGGCAAGATCTACTACGACCTCGTCGGGCACCCGGACCGCAAGGACCACCCGGGGCTCGCGGTCGGCGCGCGTGGAGCTGCTGTACCCGTTCCCGGAAGGCCAGGTGCTCGAGCTGATCGCAGCGCTACCCGAATCTGCGCGAGGTCGTGTGGGTCCAGGAGGAGCCGCGCAACATGGGCGCACGCGCGCACATGTTCCCCCGGCTGATGCAGATCATGCCCGAGGGGATCCACTTCGGCTACATCGGGCGCCCCGAGCGCGCGAGCCCGGGCGAGGGCTACCCGGCCGCGCACATCGACGAACAGAACCGCATCGTGACGACCGCGATCGACCTGAGCGAGCCCATCTCGCAGTACCCGCGCAAGACGCCGGGAGAGCGCTGATGCGAGCGCTGTGGAGACGTTTTCTGGAGATTCGCCGTCAGCGGCGGCGCAAGCGCCGCGGCGGCTAGACAGATCAGCCACGACGGGCCCGGGCGCGCTAGACGGTGCCGGCGAGGCCCCTCAGCAACAGCGCCGCAGCGGTCTGGAAGCTCTCGAGGTCTCCGCGGGATCGAGCCACCAGCATGGTGCCCTCGAGACCGCCGAGGATGCTTTTCGCCGTCTCTCTCGCCGCGCCGTTGAACCGCAGGCTTCCATCGTTGCGGCCCTGCTCCAGAACCTGCTCGAGCCAGGCCTCATTGTCGTCGAGGAAGGCGACCACTGCACGTCGGATGGGTGTGGGCAGGGTCTCATACTCGGCCGCGAGCATGCCGCACAGGCACATGCGTCCTTCGCGCAGCACGCCGGCATACAGGCCGGCGTAACCCTCGAGCTTGGCGGGCGCGTCCGCGGTGCTCGCATCGATGGCGGCCAGCGCACGGGCGAAGTGCTCGGCGTAGCGCGCGATCAGTGCCTCGCCCAGCCCCGCCTTGCTCGGAAAGTGGTGGTGCAGGCTGGCCTTGGTGATGCCCAGCTCGGCGGCGATGTCCGCGTAGCTGAAACCGTTGAAGCCGCGGACCTGAACAAGCCGTTCGGCGACATCGAGGATGCGGGTGCGCGTATCGCCCGCCGGCGAGATCGTGCCTTGGCGGTGCGACGCGGCGGTCCCTCTCTGCGCTCTCACGGCCATCGTGGCATTCTCGCATTTCCGGTTGACAGACTACCTACCAGTAGGTAGTGTAGCGCTCGGTCATCCCGCTTTGCCCGGAAGGCCGCATCTTCTGACATCTGTAAAGGAGAGGATCTACCAATGGCACGCATGATCGCTGACTGTCGGCGCTTCGAGAGTGACAACAACTGCTCGCTGACGATCATCGGCGAGGAGGATGAGGTGCTCGCCGCAGCAGCACAGCACGCCGTAGCCGCGCACGGCCACAGCGACACCCCCGATCTGCACTCCCAGCTACGCGGGATGCTCGAGCCGGAGGACAGCTACATCGCGGGGGAGCGTCAGCCAGCGCCGTTTCCAAGCTGATCTGCAACCGCGCGGGACTCTGCGCTAGCGCCCGTGCCAGACCGGGTCGCGCTTCTCCTTGAACGCGCTGGCCCCCTCGCGCGCGTCCTCGGAGGTCATCACCGGGCCCGCGATCTCGCCCTGGCGCTCCCACATCTCAGAGCTCGACCAATCGAACTGCTCCTGCAGGATGCGCTTTGAGGCGATCAGCGCGAGAGGCCCGTTCTTGGCGAGCGCCGCGGCCATCTCCAGAGCGACGTCGACGGCGGCGCCGGGCTCGGCCAGGCGGTTGACGAGGCCCAGCTCATAGAAGCGCTCGGCGGGAAAGGGGTCGCCGGTGAGCGCGAGCTCCATGACCAGGTGGTAGGGCATTCGCCGCGGCAGGCGCAGCAGTGCGCCGCCGGCGGCCACCAGCGAGCGCTTGGCCTCGGGGATCCCCATCCTCGCGCCCCTGGCCGCCACGATCAGGTCGCAGGCGAGCGCGATCTCCATTCCGCCCGCCACCGCAAAGCTCTCGATCGCCGCGATCAGCGGCTTGCGCGACGCGCGCTGGGCGATCCCCGCGAAGCCGCGGTCGCCGAACCACGGCGACTCGCCCTTCACGAACGCTCCCAGGTCCATTCCCGCGCAGAAGTAGCCGCCGGCCCCGGTGAGCACGCCGACCGACAGGCTGTCGTCCTCGTCGAGCTCATCCAGGGCATGAGCCACACCGGCGGCGACGGCGGCGTTGACCGCGTTTCGCACCTCGGGCCGGTTGAGCGTGATCAGCAGTACGCCGTCACGCCGCTCGGCGAGGACCGCCGGAGTCTCATCGTCAGCCACGGTCGCCACTATGGCGCAAATGGAGTCAACTCGGAGCGTCGTCTGAGCGCTCGGGCCCGCTCGCGTCGGCGTGCTCGCTGTCGCTCGAGGCGCCGGCGATCGACTCGCGGAACTCGCTGATTCCCTTGCCGAGCGCACGCGCGAGTTCGGGCAGGCGCTTGGGCCCCAGCACGACCAGCGCGACGGCGCCGATGAAGAGCAGATGCACGGGGTTCTCGATGCCCACGCCACCAGGCTAGCGGGATGGGCCGGGAGGGCGGGTTCCCGATCGTTCCGAGCCGCCCCCTACCCTCCCAGGGGTGGCCGCCGCGACCTCAGCCCAGGTAGCCCGCGCCTATCCTCCGCCGGCGAAAGCCGAGCCGTTCTGGCCGGCGCAGGCGACCATCCTCGCGGCCATCGGCGTGCAGCTCCTGCTGCCGGCGCGACTGACGATCGGTCCTTCATGGCTGATTCCGGCGCTCGAGGGGGCGCTGCTGCTCGGCATGTTCCTGGCGACCCCCAACCAGCTCGAGCACGAGCACCCGCGCCGCCGGCGGGTCGCGCTCGGGCTCACCGCCTTCGTCAGCGCGGCCAACATCTTCTCCCTCGGCGCGCTCACGCACTTCCTGCTCCACCACAACGTCTCAAACGGCCGCGGGCTGGTCATCTCGGGCGTGCTCATCTGGCTGACCAACTTCCTCATCTTTGCCCTGTGGTACTGGGAGATGGACCGCGGCGGGCCGGGCCGTCGCGCCGCCGGGCACGACGGACCACCCGACTTCCTGTTCCCGCAGATGTCAGACGATCACATCGAGCCGATCGACTGGCGGCCGCAGTTCATCGACTACCTGTACGTGTCGCTCACGAACAACACGGCCTTCTCTCCGACCGACACGATGCCTCTGACCCCGTCCGCAAAGACGGTGATGGGCGTGCAGTCGGTCGTCTCGCTGCTCACGATCGGCCTGATCGTCTCGCGGGCCGTCAACATCCTGTGAGAGGCGTTCCGGGACGACGCCGGGAAACGGCGTCGAGAGGCTAGGTGGCGGGAGCCACGGTCGGCTCGAGTCGCGAGCGCCTGCTCGAGCAGATCCCTGACGTCCTCGCCGGCGCCCAGCGCGAGAGCGCGCTCGAGCGCCTTCAGCGCTCCCTCGCGGTCGCGCAGCTGCAGGCGCAGGCGCCCCAGCCGCTCCCACGCTCCCGCGTCGGAGGGGCCGCGCACGACGGCGCGCTCGGCGGCCTCCTCGGCCAGGTCCATCGCGCCGATGTCTTCGTAGATGCGCGCCGCGAAGCGATGCGGTGCGGGGCGGCTGCCGTCAACCCGCGCCCAGTCGCGCACCGAGCGCGCCGCCGCGTCCAGGTTGCCGGCCTGCCAGAAGGCGAGCGTCATCTGGCGCAGGACCGTCACGTTCCGCGGTTCGGCATCGCGTGCGTACACGAGCCGCTGGGCGGCCAGCTCATATTCGCCTTCGGCCATCGCCCGCTGGGCGGCGATCATGAAGCGCTCGACGCGCTCCTCCGCTGGGTCGGGCTTGGAGAAGTCCACGAACCGCATGCTCCCCGCCGGCACCGTGCGCACGCCGTGGCTGAAGCGCACCCGCGCCCACTGCAGACCGCCATCGCCCGAGTCACCCTCCGCTCCGTTGGTGGGAGCGCTCGGCCCGTTCGCGTCGTCGGGGTTGCCGCTGAAGTAGATCCCCGCCACGGTCCCCACACCCCACTCCGGATAGGACAGGCAACGCGCGTAGCGGTGCACCACCGAGTGGTCGGGCACGCGGCTGGCGAAGGGGTCGTGCTTGGCGCGTTCTGAGGCGTGGGCGCGGGCACGCTGCTCGGCCTCGTAGGCCCGTTTGCCGGCCTCTGCTCGAGCCCTGCGCGCGGCCGCCGCACTGGCGCGCACGGCATTGCGCGAGACGTTCCCGCCGCGTGAGCCCTCGGCCAGGCGCTCGAGCTGGTCGGCCGCCTCGTTGATCGCCTTCAGATGGCGCTCGTGTTCGAACTGGCGCCCCTGCGGCGCGACATCGGGGTGCCAGCGCTTGGCCATCCTGCGGCGAGCGAGCTGCACGTCGCGCTTGTCAAAGGGCGCGCTCAGCTCGAGCAGGAGCAGATGCTGCTCTATGTCCAGAACGGTCGTGGGCATGACTAAGTTACGTTAGCGGCCTCTCGGGGCTCGTGTTTGAGCCCTGGTGGCTCCGTTGCTCGAGCTCTGGCCTTCTATGCTCACGACCGGTGTCCTCTCAGTACATCTTCACGATGCACCGCCTGTCCAAGCTGCATCCGCCGGACAAGACGGTGCTGAACGAGATCACGCTCGCGTTCTATCCGGGCGCGAAGATCGGCGTGCTCGGATACAACGGCGCCGGCAAGTCGACGCTCCTTCGAATCATGGCGGGGGTGGATCAGGATTACCGCGGCGAGGCCGCGCTGGCCCCGGGCGCCACGGTCGGCATGCTCGAGCAGGAGCCGCTGCTCGATGAGTCCAAGAACGTCAAGGGCAACGTCGAGGACGGCGTGGCTGAGACGAAGGCCCTGCTCGACCGCTTCAACGAGCTGGCCGCCAACTACTCTGAGGAGACCGCTGAGGAGTTTGGGGAGATCCAGGCCAAGATCGACGCGGCCGACGCCTGGAACCTCGACACGCAGCTTGAGTATGCGATGGACGCACTGCGGCTGCCCCCGCCGGATGCCGACGTGAGCACCCTCTCAGGCGGCGAGCGCCGGCGCGTGGCGCTGTGCCGGCTGCTGCTGCGGGCGCCCGATCTGCTGCTGCTCGACGAGCCCACGAACCACCTCGACGCCGAGTCGGTGGCCTGGCTCGAGCAGCACCTGGCCGAGTACAGGGGCGCCGTCGTGGCCGTCACCCACGACCGCTACTTCCTCGACAACGTGGCCGGCTGGATCCTCGAGCTCGACCGCGGCAAGGGCATCCCCTACCAGGGCAACTACTCGAGCTGGCTCGAGCAGAAGCAGGCCCGGCTCGCCCAGGAGGAGCGATCGGAAAAGGGCCGTGAGCGCACGATCTCCGCCGAGCTCGACTGGGTGCGCACCAACCCGAAGGGCAAACGCACGAAATCAAAGGCGCGGCTGGCGCGCTATGAGGAGCTGATCGCCGAGGAGCGCAACATCAAGCTCGACGAGGTTCAGATTCACATCCCCCCCGGCCCGCGGCTGGGCGAGAAGGTGCTCAACGCGAACGCGCTCAGCAAGGGGTTCGGCGACCGTCTGCTGATCGAGTCGCTGTCGTTCGAGCTGCCCCGCGCGGGCATCGTGGGGGTGATCGGCGCCAACGGGGCGGGGAAGACCACGCTGTTTCGGATGATCACCGGCGAGGAGGCCCCAGACTCGGGGACGCTCGAGCTCGGCGACACCGTGGAGCTTGCCTATGTGGACCAGTCTCGCGACGCCCTGGACCCGGCGAAGACCGTCTGGGAGGAGATCTCAGACGGTCTTGACCAGTTGAAGGTCGGCGATCGCGTGGTCAACTCGCGCCAGTACACGGCCGGCTTCAACTTCAAGGGGACCGACCAGCAGGCCCGCATCGGCGGGCTCTCCGGAGGCGAGCGAAACCGCGTCCACCTCGCCAAGCTGCTGCGCAGCGGAGGTAACCTGCTGCTGCTCGACGAGCCCACCAACGACCTCGACGTGGACACACTGCGTGCGCTCGAGGATGCGCTTGAGGCCTTCCCGGGCTGCGCGGTGATCATCTCCCACGACCGCTGGTTCCTGGACCGCATCGCCACCCACGTGCTGGCGTTCGAGGGCGACTCGCAGGTGACCTGGTTCGAGGGCAACTTCGAGGCCTACGAGGAGCATCGCCGCGCCGTGCTCGGCGCGGCCGCCGACCGGCCCCACCGAATCACCTACAAGCGCCTCGTGCGTGGCTGATCGGCTCCGCCGGCCGCGCCTGCGCCCGCCCGCGCGGCTCGCACGCTGTATTCTCGCGCGCTGGAGCCCGGCTCCTTCGACCGCGACACGGCCGTCCAGCGTCAATCGGGGTCGGCCGTCGGAAGGCCTGTTCGCGGCGGAGGTCTCCCCCGACTGGCGCGCCGGGCGTGGACCCCACGGCGGCTATCTGGCGGCGATGCTGCTGCGAGCGCTGAGCGAGACCGTCGGCGACCCCGCCCGCGCGCCGCGGTCGCTGACCATCCACTATCCCGCGCGCCGGAGCCCGGTCCGGTGAGCATCCACACGTCGATCGAGCGCGCGGGGCGCTCGCTGAGCACCCGTCACGGCGCGCATGGAGCAGGACGGCACGTTGATGCGCGCTCGTACTCGCCGCCTTCTCGGTTCCCTGGAGCGCACCGCAGATCGCAGATCTCGAGATGCCCGATGTCGCGCCGCCCGATCAGCCACGCGATCCCGGCAGCGCTCGGGACGAGCGGCGCCCCGGGATTCATCCGCCATCTCGTCTTTCAGCCGCGCCTCGGGACCGTTCCATTCGCCGGCTCTGCGCTGCCGATGGAGGTCGCCGGGTGGCTCGGCCTGGCCGAGCCGCGGCCGATCGATCCGCTCTCGCTGGCGTTCTTCACCGACGCGCTGTTCCCACCCGTGCTGGTTCGCCTCGCTCAGCCGGCGGTGTGCCCGACCGTCGATCTCACGGTCCACTTCCGCTCGCCGATCGCCGGCGCGCAGGCGCTCGATGCGAGCGAGCTGTGCTTCGCGCGCTTCCGCTCCAGCGCCGTGCACGAAGGCTTCTTCGAGGAGGACGGCGTCATCTGGGCGCCGGACGGCACGGTGCTTGCGCAATCGCGCCAGCTGGCGATCCTGATGCCGCTCAAAGGCGGATAGCTCCGCACCCGGTGCCGGGCGCTCAGCGCGCGCAGGAGCTCCGCGCCCGCAGCCGGCGCTCAGCGCGCGAAGGAGCTCTGCGCGTCGAGAGCCAGCGCCGCGGCGGCGATCAGCCGCGCGCAGGCGTGGACGTCGTCGAGCTGGACGAGCTCGACGGGTGAGTGCATGTAGCGGATCGGGATCGACACGAGCGCCGTGGGCACGCCGCCGCGGCTGAGGTGGACGGCGTCGGCGTCGGTGCCCGTGGCGCGCGCGGAGGCTTCGACCGTGAACGGGATCTTCTCCGCGCGGCGGTCTCGTAGCAGCAGCTCGAACAGCCGCTGGTTGAGGGTCGAGCCGCGCTCGAGCACGGGCCCCGAGCCGAGCGCGTGCTTGCCCGACTCCTTGACGTCGATCCCGGGGGCGTCGGTCGCGTGGGTCACGTCGACCACGATCGCCGCGTCGGGCGCGAGCGCGAACGCGCTCGTGCGCGAGCCGCCGAAGGTGGTCTCCTCCTGGGCCACGCCACCGCGGCGAGCTCCCACTGCGCGCCGCCGGCCTCGGCCACCAGGCGCGCGGCCTCCAGCGCGACGAAGGAGCCGAGGCGGTTGTCGAGCGCCCGCGAGGTGAGCCGGCCGTTGGGGAGCTCCAGCGGCGCGCGTCGATCACCGCGACGTCGCCGATCCGCACGAGCTCGCGCGCCTGCTCGCCGTCGCGCGCGCCGATGTCGATGTGCATGTCGCGGAGGTCGGCGACCTTCTTGCGCTCCTCCTCGCGCAGGAGGTGGATCGGCTTCTTGCCCACGACCCCGGCGAGCGGCCCCTCGCGCGGTGTCGAGGATGACCCGCTGGCCGACGAGGATCTGCGCATCCCAGCCGCCGACCGCCCGGAACCACAGGTAGCCCTCGTCGTCGATGTGGGTGACGATCAGCCCGATCTCGTCGATGTGGCCCATCACGCAGCAGCCGCCGCGCGGCGTCCTCGGAGCCGTGCCGTGGCGCGGCGACCGAGCGCGAGCGGGGTGCCGACCACGTCGGTGCTGACCGCCGCGAAGCGCTCGCCGCCTCGCGCCACACGGCCGCCGGGGCGGTCTCATAGCCCGAGGGCCCGCGCGCGGTCAGCAGGTCGAGCAGGACCTGCGGGATGGCCGGCGCCGGCCGCGCGCGGCTCCGCGGGCGGCGCGCCTTGAGGCTCGGGGCTCATGCCGGCCAGCAGCTGTCGCAGGACGTACTGCAGGATGCCGCCGTGGCGGAAGTACTCGGCCTCGCGCGGCGTGTCGATGCGCACGCGCGCGTCGAAGCGCGACTGGCTCGGCGCCCTCGCGCACGGCGGTCACGGCACCGTCTCCGGCGCCGGGCCGCCATCGGCCATCGCCTCGGCGAGGCCCGTCGATCGAGAAGAGCTCCTCGCCGGTGAGCCCGAGCGAGTCGGCGCTCTGCCCGTCGGGGAACTGCAGCGGCAGCACGCCCATCCCGATCAGGTTCGAGCGGTGGATGCGCTCGAAGCTCTCGGCGATCACGGCCCGCACGCCGAGCAGCTTCGTGCCCTTGGCCGCCCAGTCGCGCGAGGAGCCCGAGCCGTACTCCCTGCCGGCGAGCACGACCAGGTCGACGCCCTCCGCGCGTAGCGCATGGCCGCGTCGTAGATCGACATCTGCTCGCCCCCCCTCGCCGGCGGGGCTAGCCGCAGCCGCTCCGAGGTAGCGGGTCACACCGCCTTCGGTGCCCGGGCCAGCAGGTTGCGCAGGCGGATGTTGGCGAACGTGCCGCGCATCATCACCTCGTGGTTGCCGCGCCGCGCGCCGTAGGAGTTGAAGTCGCGCGGCGCGACCCCCAGGCTCCTGCAGGTAGGCGCCGGCCGGGCTGTCGCGCTTGATCGACCCGGCCGGAGAGATGTGGTCGGTGGTGACGCTGTCGCCGAGCAGCGCGAGCACGCGCGCGCCCGCGACGTCGCGTGACCGGCTCCGGCGTCGCGGGCATGTCCTCGAAGTAGGGGGGCAGGCGCACGTAGGTGGAGTGCTGATCCCAGCGCGAAGCGCTCGCCGGCGGGGACCTCAAGCCCGTGCCAGCGCTCATCGCCCGCGAAGACCTCGCCGTAGCTCTTGCGGAACATGTCCGCCTGCACGGCCTGCCCGATCGTCTGGGCGATCTCCTGCTCGGAGGGCCAGATGTCGCTCAGATACACCTCCCTGCCCTCCTCGTCTGAGCCCGAGCGGGTCTCGACGATGTCGATGTCCATCGTGCCGGCGAGCGCGTAGGCGACGCACAGCGGCGGCGAGGCGAGGTAGTTCATCTTCACGTCCGGGTTGATGCGCCCCTCGAAGTTGCGGTTGCCCGACAGCACCGAGACGACCGCCAGGTCGGCGTCGCTGACGGCCTGGGAGATCTCCGGCGAGCAGCGGGCCGGAGTTGCCGATGCAGGTGGTGCAGCCGTAGCCGACGAGGTTGAAGCCGAGCGTCCTCCAGCGGCTCGGTGAGGCCCGGCACGGTCGAGGTACTCGGTGACGACCTTCGAGCCCGGCGCGAGCGACGTCTTGACCCACGGCGCCGAGCGCAGGCCCCGCGCGACCGCGTTGCGCGCGAGGATCGCCGGCGCCGATCATCACCGACGGGTTGGAGGTGTTGGTGCAGCTCGTGATCGCGGCGATCACCACGTGGCCGTGGTCGAGCGCGACCTCGTGCCGTCGGCGAGCGTGCAGCGCGCTGCGCTCGTGCGACTTGACCGTGACGCGCCCCGGTCGGCCTCCTCGTCGACATAGCTCGGGCCGCCGTCGTTGGGCGTCGGGCGAGTCGTTGCCGTTGGCCGGCGGGTCGCTCGAGGGAAAGCTCTCGGCCGAGGCCTCGTCGCGGCTCGTCGTAGCTCTGCACGTAGCCGTCCCAGCGCCTCGCGGAAGGAGTCCTGCGCGGCGCGTCAGCGGGACGCGGTCCTGGGGGCGCTTGGGGCCGGCGAGCTGGGCACGATCTCCGCCAGGTCGAGCTCGAGCGTCTCGGAGAAGGTCGGCTGCTCGGACTCCTCGTCGTGCCACAGGCCCTGCGCCCGTGGCGTAGGCCTCGACCAGCTCGATCTGCTCCGGTGGGCGCCCCGAGAGCGACAGGTAGCTCGAGCGTCTCTGCGTCGATCGGGAAGATCGCGCAGGTCGATCCGAACTCCGGGGACATGTTGCCGATCGTCGCCCGGTCGGCGATCGGCAGGCCGCGCAGCCCCGCGCCGTAGAACTCGACGAAGCATGCCCACCACGCCGTGCTCGCGCAGCAGCTCGGTGACGGTCAGCACGAGGTCGGTGGCGGTGGTGCCCTCCGGCATCTCGCCGTGCAGGCTGACGCCGAGCACGCTGCGGGATCAGCATCGACAGCGGCTGACCGAGCATCGCCGCCTCGGCCTCGATCCCGCCGACGCCCCAGCCGAGCACGCCGAGGCCGTTGATCATCGTCGTGTGCGAGTCGGTTCCCACCAGCGTGTCGGGGTAGGCCTGCCCGGTCCGCTCGTCCTCGAACACGACGCGCGCGAGATACTCGAGGTTGACCTGGTGGACGATCCCGGTGTCGGGCGGCACGACGGCGAAGTGCTCGAACGCGCCCTGACCCCAGCGCAGGAAGGCGTAGCGCTCCTGGTTGCGTTCGAACTCCCGCTCGGCGTTCACGCGGAAGGCGTCGCGCGTGCCGAACGCGTCCACCTGGACGGAGTGGTCGATCACCAGCTCGGCGGGGGCGAGCGGGTTGATCCGGGAGGGATCGCCGCCCATGTCGGCCATCGCGTCGCGCATCGCCGCCAGGTCCACGACCGCGGGCACGCCGGTGAAGTCCTGCATCAGCACCCGTGCGGGGGTGAAGGCGATCTCCTTGCTCGGCTGCGCCTTCGCGTCCCATCCGGCCAGCGCCTCGATGTCGGCGGCGGTGACCGAGCCGTTGCCCTCGGTGCGGAGCAGGTTCTCGAGCAGCACCTTCAGCGAGAACGGCAGGCGCGCCACGTCAAAGCGCTGCTGAAGGGCGTCCAGCCGGAAGATCTCAAACTCCCGCCCGCCGACCTCGAGCGTGTCCCTGGCGTTGAAGCTGTTCTCCGACAATGGCGTCTCCCGGGCGGTCTGCTGGGTCGATGGCGGCTGTCTGCAGTTTCGCAGAGTCCTCCCGCCGCGCGTCCCGGGGCGCCGGCGTCCGGGCGCGACGGAGTGCTAGCGGATCGCCTGGGTGGCGCCCGTCACGCGCCCCTTGCCCTGGCGCTTGGAGCGCAGCAGCGCGGCGTCACACGCTGCCAGCAACTCGTCGGTCGTCATCGGCGGCTGCCACTGGGCCACGCCGATCGAGGCCGAGACGCCCGTGGCTCGTCCTGCAGCGAGGGCAGCTCCCGCAGGCGCTCGAGTGCCCGCGTCGCCGCGGCGGTGGCGCTCTGGAGATCGGCGTTCGGGAGGATCACGACGAACTCGTCGCCGCCGTAGCGCGCGACGCGGTCGAAGGCGCGGAACTCGCCGACCAGCGCCTGCACGACCCCGCGCAGCGTCGCGTCGCCGGCCTGGTGGCCGTGGCGGTCGTTGACGAGCTTGAAGTTGTCGAGGTCGATCAACAGACACGACAGCGGGCTGCCGCTCCGCGCGGCGCGGACGATCTCCTCGTCCAGGCGCCGGCGCATCGCGCGGTGGTTCATGCAGCCGGCGACCGCGATCGGTCCCCGCCTCGATGCGCGCTCGCACCAGCGCGAGCGCGGTGGCCGCCTGGTCGACCAGCGTTCTGGCGAGCTCGACCGAGCGCTCGTCGAAGGCGACCGACTGAGCGGCGGACGAGCATCACCACCGCCTCCACCTCTCCGCGCTCGGCCAGCGGCAACAGCAGCGCGCAGCTGGTCTGCCCGGTGGCCGTCAGGCGCGGCACGCTCGCGGCGAGCTCGCCCTCGCCGGCGGCGAGGAAGCTCTGGCCGGTGCTGAGCGACCCAGCTGACCCCCGGTGGACGCTCGCCGCTCGGGAAGCAGATAGCTGAGCCGCCCGTCGGCTTCGAACAGGTACACGGCGACGAGATCCTCGCCCGGCGCCCGCGGGCGCCGAGGTGGTGCACGTGGACCTCCTCGGCGCCCGGCACGGACAGCAGTTCGCGGGCGAGCGCGCGGAAGATCTCCTCGGAGTCGGGCGTCTCATCGGCCAGCAGCGTCAGCCGCCGCACGCCCGCCAACAGGGGATCGGCGCCTCCCGGCGGCGATTGAGCATCCATACCCGTTACGACTCCCATCCGTTCAATCTAGGGCATCGAAGGCCATCTGGCCAGCGTTGATCGCCAGCCCGGCATCGGCGCAGGCGCCTCGCCGCCGCCGCGCGGGAGGACCTGTGCCGTGTGAGAACGGGCTCAAGGGGCGACCCGCAGGCCGCCCCTGAGAGTCCTAGCGGAAGGTCACCGTGGTGTATGCGACCGAGGAGGCGGCGCCCTTCTTCTTGGGCACGAAGCCGACCCGCACGCGCACCTTCAGCGGGCGGCCCTTGGAGCGGCCGCCGCTGACGAGCGGAACCTTCAGCGACACCTTCTTCTGCGCCCCCTTGAAGGTCCGGTAGACGCTCGTGAGGTTCGAGCCGCTGCCGCTCACGCGTCCTGCTTCGAAGGTCCGCACCGTCAGGTAGGCGGTGTCGCCGACGACCTTCTGGCCGACGATCATCACGCTGCAGTTGGTGGCGGTGATCTTCGTGTTCTGTTTGATCTGCTTGCCGTTCTGCCCTGTGATCGTGGTGGGCATCACCAGCGAGCTCGTGCAGAGATTGCCGTTGGCGGCCAGCGCCGAGTGCGGCCCGGTCGGCAGGCAGCACGGTGATGCTCGAGACGGGCACATCCGGCGTCGTCTGGAAATTCGTCGTGGTGATGCCTTTGGTGATTTTCGTGTTGCCGACCACGATCACGCGCACGCCGTTGGCTTCAAGACCAGATCGAGGTCAGGGAACGCCTCGCCGCCGTGTGAGACGAGGATGGCCGGGCCCTGTCAGTTTGCCCGGGAGCGTCGGCGTGTTGGCCCTCGCGCTGCCGACGAACGAGCCGGCGTGCGCAGGAGTAGGGGTTCGCGTCGAACGTCTTTGCCGGACACGCTTTGTTGAGCGTCGTCAGCCGCGAGGGCAGCTGCTTCGGCAGCTGCACGAGCACGCCGATTTGATGTTCGCCTGGCCGAGCCGGCTGGTTGATCGTCGTTTCAAGGCTCGCGCCGTTGGCTTTGGAGGTTTTCGCGCCGGCGGTCGCCTTGAACGACGGGCTTGAACGCGAGCGCGGTGCAGTTGCTCGTCTGGAACGGGCGTCGACAGGTTCTGCGTCGCGCTCGAGCGTCGAGGTGAGCGTGGATTCCGTCGGCCAGCACGCCGCAGCTGGTCGGGTTGAACATGAAGCCCTGCTTGTTGACGTGTCCACGCTGATGCTCCTCAGACGGATCGGGCACGCCCTTGACGATCGTGCGGTAGCGACGCTCGTCACCGTCACCCGAGCGGTGTTCGGATCGACGTTGATCGTCGAACGCGTGACCACGTTGCCGAGGTTGAACGGCCCGGCGATCGACGGGCACCGACGATCGACAGGCCGAACGGCGCTCCGTGGTATGGCCCGGTGAAGTAGACCGGCCCCGAGAACGTGTATGGCGTCGGGCCGGCTCCGGCCTGCACCGTGGCGGTGCCGATCCGGCTGGCGGACGGAGCAGGTCCCTGCGTTGGCCTGCGTTTCGCCGCACTGGGTCACGAGCGGAATCTGCGCCGACGAGGCCCTCGGGCAGCACCGTCTTTACCTGCGAGAGGTACTGCTGGCCGTCGGCGCGGCCGAGGGCGTAGGTGAAGTGGTGGAGGCGCCCGCCGTCGCCGGTTCGTATTCCGGTGCTCTGGGCCGAGAGCGAACGGCAGCGGCGACGGGCACGCGCCCCCTGCACCGTCGACGTCGACGCTGAAGGGCCCGACGGCACGGTCCGGAGGTGGCACCGCCGTGAACGGCGTGAGCGCGGCGCGGTGCTCGCCGTCCCGCACGTCAGCGGGTTGGCGATCGGGGCGAGCGCGCCGTCCTTGAAGTGCAGGGTCGGCTTCGCTGAAGGGCTGTTCGGGGTTTTCGGAGAACGTGGTCGTCAGCTGCCCGGTGCTTCGTTGGGAGTGACCGATGCCTTTCAGGCGCACCGAGATCCCGTACTGCGCGGACTCTGCGTCGAGGTACATCGTGTATGGCGGTCCGGTGATCGGGCCGGATTCAGGGCCGCCGAGGTAGAGGTTGCCTTTCAGCGATCCTGGGGGAAGGCCCGGGACTTCGAGGGTGACGGTGCCGATTTTCGAGCCGCCCGGACACGCGACGCCCCGGAGTGAGCTGTGGATCCTGGCCTGTGCCGGGCGTGCAGGCTTCAAGACCCGCTGGCGGCCGACGGGTTCATCGTCATGCCTTCGGGCAGCGTGACGGACGGCCGTCTTGAGCTGCGAGGAGTCGATTTCTGTCGGGCTAGGATGTGTGGCACGGACAGCTCGGTGGTGATGCCGTCGGGCTGGTCGTACTCGGTTGTTTGCCGGCGTCAGCGCGAACTTCGGCGCGAACGGGAGCGCTTCGCAGTTTGAAGCGCCGACGGGCCCTTCGTAGCTCTTGACGCTTTGTTGCGCCTCGGAGTCCGATTCGAGGCGTCAGCGTGCTCGTCGTCTGGGCCGATCCCGGGCAGTTGGTCGGGTTCGTGAAGAAGCCACCGCTACCGATCGGCGCCGGCCGGTGCCGATGTTGCCTTTGAAGATCAGCCGGGAGGAGACCAGCGGGAAGTTCGGGGGATGACTTTGATTTCGAAGTAGTCGTGATAGTCGCTGGCCCGGTTCCGCCGTCTTTGCCCCATTCGACGCTGCTCAGACGAGTGTGCGCGTAGTACTGGTCGGGCCGAAGCCTGACACGGTTGCTTCGAAACTCGAGCGCGACGCCGAACAGGGACGCGAGGCCTTTGCCGGTGGTCGAGGTTGTAGACATTGCCGGCGACGGAAAGTCCAGACCTGCCCGAGCGTTCGGGCCGAGGTACAGATGTCACTTTGTTTGGCGCCGATTTCGTGTCGCCGTTTGCAGCCGGCGCCGGGGTAGAGGCCGTGCCTTCGGCGACTTCTGTGTCGCCGAATTCCGCTTCGAGCACTGTGGCACTGCCTGACGGGTTCGTGCTGACGCCCGGAGCGACGTCGGTGCGTGATGTGGTGACGGGCCCGTCTGGTGCGATGCCGCTCGGGCACTTCGCCTTTGTTGTTGACATTGAAGTCCGTGATGCCGGATGGGGCATGCCCACCGGCCTGCGTGAAGCCTTGCTTCTTCACGCACGTTTCCGGCGAGAGTTCGCCCAGGGTTTTTTTCGCCGTTTATCCATTTGCAGTTCGCCGCGAAGAATCTTTCCACGCCGAATGGCAGCCTGCGCGGCGGCCGGCGCCGAGACGGCGACGACTGAGCAAGCGACGAGCATCAGCAGCGAAACACGAATATGGGACCTCACGGCAAACCTCCCTATCGGAAACGGCAGCACTATCACCCTCGAGACTCCAGACTACCGGCCCAAAGTTGCGGCGATTCAACGCCTGTATTAGGCATATCGACCGGATTTCCTTCAGCCTGAACGCGCGCGGGGCCCGGAAATGCACGGACAGGCCTCTCGCTGCCGACGGAAGGGCTCGGCGGGCGTGTTACTGCTCGGTCGCCGTGAACTCCAGCGGCGGGCCGAAGCTGACGCGCAGGAGCGCCCCGCCGCCGGGCGCGTTCTCGGCTTCGGCGAAGCCGCCGCCGGCCTCGGCGGCCTGGCGGACGATCGCGAGGCCGAGGCCCGAGCCGGGCAGTTTGCGGGCGTTCTGCGCGCGGTAGAAGCGGTCGAAGACGAACGGCAGGTCGGCCTCCTTGAAAGCCCGGGCCGTGATCGCGCACCGTCAGCACTCCGACCCTCAGCGCGACCTCGACGGTTCCCTCGGCTGGGCTCCAGCGGCGCGCGTTGTCCAGCAGGTTCGACACCGCGCGGTTGATCCGATCGGCCTGCCCGATCACGATCGTCGGCTCGAGGGCTCAGCTGGAAGCGCAGCTCGCCGCGCCGCCGGTTGCGCTTCGACCGCAGTTTCGACGACCTGTCGAGGCGAACGTCATCGACCGACGGCATCCGGGGCGGCGCCGCGAGCCAGCTCGACGACGTCGCTCACCAGCGCGGTCAGATCGTCGAGCTCCTCGACGATGTCCTCGCCGCAGACCCTCCTGCTCGTGGGCCGGCAGACGCTCGGCGTCGCCGAGGATCTGGATGTTGGCGCGCAGCGAGGAGATCGGCGTGCGCAGCTCGTGGCTCGGCGTCGGCGATCAGATGGCGCTGGGCCTGCACCGAGCGCTCGAGCGCGTCGAGCGTGGCGTTGAAGCTCTCCGCCAGCCGCGCGAGCTCGTCGTGGCCCTCGACCTCGAGGCGCCGGGACAGGTCGAGGCTGCCGGTGAGCGTCTCGGTCTGCGTCGTGAACCGCGCGATCGGCGCGAGCGCTGTGCGCGCGACGAGCGCCCGAGGAGTCCCGCGAGCACGATGCCGCCGCCTCCGATCAGCGCGAGGATCAACAGCAGCCTGCTCAGCTCGTGTTCGACCTCGGTGAGCGGCCGCGCGATGAGCACGGCGCCGCTGCGGGCCGATGCCGAGCGTGAGCACGCGCAGCTCGGTCCCCTTGACGCTGCGGTCGCTGACCAAGCGCCCGCTGCCGCTCGCGGCGATCGCGCGGTCCGCGGCCGTGACGGCGATCTTCGTGGGCGAGGTGCCCTGGCCGCCGGGCACCTCGACGTCGCCGTCGGGTGAGATGAACTGCACGTAGCCCGACGCCCCTCCGAACGGCGCCGGCTGGATCGTCTGCCGGGGAAGCCGCCGAGAGCGCCGTATTCGGCGCCGCTGCCGCCGCGGCGCGCGGCCGATCCGCGGACGGGCGGCCGATCGGCCGGCCTGCGAGCCGTGGCCGCGGCGCGGCGGCCCCCGGCCCGGTATGAGAGCCGGGCCCCGCCGCGGCGACGGGCGCACCGCCCCTGGCGGCGCGGGCGGCGCGAGGAACGCCTGCGCGCGCTCGTTCAGCGCGCGATCGATTTCCCCGCGCAGATCCGAGCGCACCGCGACATACAGGCCGACCGCCGCCGCGAGCACCGCCAGCGCCACCGACAGGCTCGCCACGGCGGCGATACGCGTGCGCAGCGTCATCGCCCGTCACGCCACGGCGGAGCCGGCGCGTTCACGGCTCGCGCAGGACGTAGCCGACGCCGCGCACGGTGTGGATCAGCTGACGCGCACCCGCGCCCTCGAGCTTGCGCCGCAGATAACCCACATACACCCGCATCGCGTTCGAGGCCGGGCCGAAGTCATAGCCCCACACGCGGTCATAGATCAGGCTGTGCGAGAGCACCGCCGGGGGTTCAGCAGCAGCAGCTCGAGCAGCTGATACTCGGTGCGCGTCAGCTCCACGAAGTTCTCGCCCACCTGGGCCCCATGACGGGCGGCGTCGAGGCTCACCTCTTCGAAGGACAGCTCCTCCGGGTCGCCCTCGGGACCCGCGCGCCGCAGCAGCGCCCGCAGGCGCGCCTTCAGCTCGCCGACGTCGAACGGCTTGACCATGTAGTCGTCGGCTCCCACGTCGAGGCCGTCGATGCGATCGGCCACGGCGTCGCGCGCCGTGAGGATCAATACCGGCACGCGGTTGTCCGAGACGCCGAACCCGCCGGCAGACCTCGAGGCCGTCGATGCCGGGCAGCCCCACGTCGAGCACGACCGCCTCGGGAACCGCCTGCACGATCAGCTCAAGCGCCTGCTCGCCGTCCTCGGCCAGCTGCACCTCATATCCGGCCAGCGTCAGAGCCCTGCGCAGGGCTTCGCGCACCGCCCGGTCGTCGTCGACGACGAGGATCCTCACGAGGATGATTGTTGCGCGCTCGCGCTCAGCAGCGCCGCGGCGCGGCCCTGACAGTCATACAGCGAGCCTTCGGAGCTCGTTGCGGCGGCCCCTCTGCCGGAGGACGTGCCCGTGCTCGTGCTCGTCGAGAGCTTGACCGCCGTGCACACCTTGGCCACCGCCGCCATCGCCGTCTTTGAACCCGTGCGCGTGTCCCCGGGCAGACGCGGGCCGCCCTGAGCGCCGCTCCCTTCGCCGACCACCCAGCGGATGTGGCCCGCGCGCACCTCTCGCGCAAGCCATGCCACGCTCACGTCGCTCTCGCGGCCCGAGAAGCCGCCTATCCCGGCCACGTCGGCGTCGTCATCGATGATCGCCTGCGCAGCGCTCGACTGGCTTGCAACCGCGACCGTGCCGCCTCCGTGCTTCTTTACGTAGGAGAGCACCCTGGTCAGCGACGCGCTGTTGCCGATCGGCGCTCCGATCGCGCCACCGCCTGCGCCCGGTCCGCCGCGCGCGCCCGGTCCGCCGCCGAAGCCCGAGGAGCCGGCCCCACCGGGGAGCCCCGGGGGGCCGCCTGCCGGGATGCCGCCCGTGCCGGCTGCCGGCGGAGCTCCGCCGGGCTGGCCGCCCCGGCGCCTGTCGCGCTCGAGGAGCCCGCCGCTGCCGAAGAGCTGCACGCCAGCGCCGCCGGCGCCGCCGCCGCGAAAGCCCGCTGCGCGGCCACGTCCGCCAAAGCCGCCACCGCCGAATACGCCACCTCCGGCGGTCTGGACCGAGGCCGGGCCGCCCGATGGGAAGGTCCCATTGGTCGCGTATCCGAGTGTGTCCACCGCCCACACCGCGGGCGCTGCCAGCAGCGCGGCAAGGGCGGCGCCGACGGCGAGGATGCGCACGCGCCGGGCGCTGAAGGCCGCGAGCGTGATCGCCGCCAGCGCGCCGACGACGATCAGCACCGCCGGCAGCCAGCCCAGCTGCCCCGGATAGCGCGAGCGGACGACGAGCTCGGTGGCGACTCCCGCGGCGATCGCCAGCGGGTCCCAGGATCCGCACGTTCATGCCGCCGCCGATCAGCTGGGCGGCGCCCGCCCCGACGAGCAGGGCGATGAACGGCGCGAGCAGCGAGACGTAGTAGGGATGGAAGATGCCGCTTGCGCCGCTGAACAGGACGGCCGTCGTCAGGAACGCTCCGCCGACCGCGATCAGCCAGCCCGTGCGCGGGTCAGAGCGCCGCAGGCGGCTGGCCACGAGGAGGCCAAGGCCGCTGACGATGGCAAAGCCCAGCAGCCAGCCCGCCTGGCCGCCGAGCGCCGAGTTCAGCAGGCGCAGGGGCCCGGGCGTGCCGCCGAACATGTTGCCGCCCGCCCCAGCCGGTCCTCCGGTCTGCCCGTCCACGCGCCCGAGGCCGTTGTATTCGAAGATCAGCGACAGCACGCGGTTGTCGCTCGTGCCGGAGATCCACGGGCGGTCGGCCGCCGGGGTCAGTTCGACGAGCGCCGGCCATGCTCCGCCGACGAGCACCATCGCGACCCCGCCGGCGAGCAGCTGACGCAGACGCGCGCAGCCATCCGCGCGTGCGCGGAGCGACGAAGAGCCACGCCGCGACGATGCCCGGCACGACCGTCAGCGCCACGCCCATCTTCGTCTCAAAGCCCAGCCCGACGCATACGCCCGCGAGCACCAGCCAGCGCATGCGGTCGTCCTCGAGCGCCCGGACCGCGAACCACAGGGCCGCCACACAGCACAGCACGAGCAGCGCGTCGGGGTTGTTGTGCCGCGAGATCCCGACCGTGATCGGCGTGGTCGCGAGAGCGAGGCCCGCGACGAACCCGCCGAGGCGGCCGAAGCGGCGGCGCACGAGGTCATACACGAGCGCCACGCTCGCCACGCCCATCAGCGCCTGCGGCACGAGCACGCTCAGCGAGTGATAGCCGAAGATACGCACCGACAGCGACTGCACCCACAGCGCGAGCGGCGGCTTGTCGACCGTCATCACGCCGCTCTTGTCGAGCGAGGCGAACAGGAAGTTGTGCCAGCTCGAGCTCATCGAGCGAACGGCCGCACTGTAGTAGTCGTTGGCCCAGCCGTTCCTCGACAGCGCCCACAGGTTCAGCACGCCGGCGAGCCCGACGAGCACCGCCAGCTCAGGCCGCGTGCGCCGCAGCGAGAGCACCCTCGCGCGGGCCCGCGCCCCCCAGGCAGTGCCAAAAGGTGTGGCGACCGGCGCCACAGACGTCGTTTCAGAGGCCGGCGAAAGTGTCTCCCATGAAGAACTCATCGGGGGAGCATCGACCACGCTTGTAGGAGCAGCGTGTGAGGAATCTAAAGTTGGATAAGCGCCCGCGGCGCCGGGCGCTCCATGGCCGCCTGTCGATTGCGCGGCGGGCCTTCTCAGACGGGCGTCCATACCGGCGTTGCAGGCGATTCGGCACGCTGAGGGACGCTGCGAATGGTACGTCCACGCCGAGCCAAACGAGTCATGCGACCCCGCACCCCCCAGATCGTCGCCCTTGGAGGTGGCGGCTTCTCGATGGAGAAGGACGGCTCGCTGCTCGACGAGTACGTCCTGTCGCTGGTCAAGGGCTCGCGGCCGCGCGTCTGCTTTTTGCCCACCGCCTCGGGCGACGCGGACCACTACGTGGTGCGTTTCTACCGCCGCTTCTCTCCCAGCTGCGAGGCCAGCCACCTATCGCTCTTCCGCCGCGACCAGGGCACCGGAGGAGTGGAGGACGATTTCGCCACCCATCTGCTGGCGCAGGATCTGATCTATGTCGGAGGCGGCAACGTGGTGAGCATGCTCGGCGCCTGGCGCGCGCACGGGCTCGACGAGATCCTGCGCAAGGCCTGGCGCAAGGGCGTGGTCCTGTGCGGGCCCTCGGCCGGCTCGCTGTGCTGGTTCGCGGAGGCGCTGAGCGCGTTTCACGGCGCGCCGCGCCCCGTCCAGGGGCTGGGTCTTTTGCCCTACTCCAACTGCGTCCACTACGACGCCGAGCCGGCCCGCCGCGCGGAGTACCACCGCTTCGTCGGCGACGGCATGCGAGCGGGCTACGCCGTCGAGGACGGTGTCGCCCTGCACTTCCGCTCCACTCGCCTTGCGGCGGCCGTGAGCTCGCGCCCGGACGGCTGCGCCTACCGGGTCAAGCCGGCCGGAGACAGCGTCGTTGAGACGCCCGTCAACGTGACCTATCTGGGAAGCGACGCGGTCGACTGTCCGTCGCGAGCGCCGGCCGCCGAGCGGACGGGAGCCGGGACGGCGTCCAGCGAGCCGAAGGCCATCGCGCCCGATTCCAACGCTGCTGAACCCGTCGCCGCGTGAACTCGCCGCCGGCCGTCGAGGTAGCCAGGCGAGTGATCTTCGCGATGGGCGGTGGCGGCTTCACGATGGAGCCGAACAACCCGCTGCTCGACGACTTCGTGCTCGGACTGTCGGACGCGAAGGAGCCGCACGTCGTCTTCCTGCCGACGGCCGCAGGCGATACGACGGCGCAGATCAATGCCTTCCAGGCGCGATTCGCCGATCGCCTGTGCATCCCCGAGCACCTCTCGCTGTTCCGCCTGGCGGAGACCAAGCGACCGCTCGAGGAGGTCGTTCTCGGCGCGGACATCATCTACGTCGGCGGCGGATCGATGCGCAACCTGCTCGCCATCTGGCGGGCGCACGGGCTCGACCGCCTGCTCCTGGAGGCCTGGCGGGCGGGCACCGTGCTGGCCGGGTTGAGCGCGGGCGCGATGTGCTGGTTCCAGGCGGGCGTCAGCCGCTCAAGCGGCCCACCCGAGCCGCTCGCCGGGCTGGGGCTGCTCGAGGGCTCACTGACCGTGCACGCCGACGGCGAGCCCGAGCGCCTGCCCGTGTGGCTCGCGGCGGTGCGCGACGGCAGCCTGCCCGGAGGCTGGGCGCTCGACGACGGCGTCGGGCTGCTGTTCCGCGGGCGGGGCCTCGCGCGCGTCGTGAGCTCACGCCCGGGCGCAGGCGCTCAGCGCGTCGACGCGATCGCCGGCGAGCCCGTGCGCGAGCGTCTCGAGCCCGAGCTCCTCGGGGATGGGCCTCACGGTGCGCTCGGCGGCATCGATGAGGCGGTCGAGGAGCTGCGCCGCGTGCACCGGCTCCGCCGAGGCATCGCCGGAGGCCGCGGCTGATAGCTTGCCGCGATGAGCTCGAGCTTTGCCGGAAAGACGGTGCTCGTGACCGGAGCATCGCGTGGCATCGGCCTGGCGACGGCGCGCCGCTTCGCGGCGCTCGGCGCCCAGGTCGGATTCGTCGCCAGCAACGCCCAGCTGCTGGCCGAGGCGGCCGCGGATGTGAGCGGCTCCCACCACGTCGTCGCCGCCGATCTGACCGACCCGGCGGAGTGCTCTCGCGCGGTCGCGGAGGTGACCGCGGCGCTCGGGCCGATCGACGTGCTCGTGAGCTGCGCGGGCGTCATGCCCCGGGGGTTCATCGAAGACGTGACGCCGGCCGACTTCGAGCAGAGCTACCGGCTGTACGTGGGCGCCGCCATCTGGCTCATTCAGGGCGTGGTCGTCGGCATGCGCGAGCGGGGCTACGGACGGATCGTGCTCGTCTCCTCCGAGCTCGGACTGATCGGCGCTCCGTCCTACACCTCCTATTGCACGAGCAAGTGGGCCATGGTCGGCCTGGGCGAGGTACTGGCGCACGAGCTCGCCGGCAGCGGGGTTCGCGCCGCCGTGGTCTGCCCCGGCGACGTGCGCACCGATCAGCTGAACGAAGAGCACGAGTGGGGCCCGACCGGCGGAGTGGCGCCCGAGAAGGCGATGGCCCCCGACTACGCCGCCCGCGCGATCGTGCGGGCGGCGGACTCACACGCACCCGTGGTCGTCATCGACCGCCCCCACATGCGGGCCGCCTTCTTCATCCTGCGCCGAGTCCCCCGGCTGCGTATCCGGCTCGTGTCCGGCGCCTACAAGGAGCTTCTGCGCGGGCGCGGTTGAGCCGGCCTCCTGCCGTCGCCGCTCAGCGTGCGAGCGTGAGCACGTGAGCCCTGGCGGGGTCGATGCGGCCGTCGAGCAGGTCGAGATAGGTGCGCTCCAACTCCTCGGGTCCCTCGCCATGGATCACCTCGAGCCAGCCCCGCGTCCACTGCACATACGGGCGCCAGGCTTCGGCTAGCCGCTGCTCGAGGCCCTCGCGCCCCCAGTCCTGCGCGCGCTTGCGGGCCTGGTCGGGCGCGAAGAAGAAGACCGGCCGGGGGCCGGCAAGAGAATCCGGCAGCGCTCCCATCTGGTCGTGGTGCGTCGCGCCGACCACGGCGGAGTGGGCCAGGCGATCACCGAAATGGCGGTGAACGGCGTCGCGAAGCGCGGCGTCGCCGGCCATGTCGACGTAGACCGCGCCCTGCTCGGGGAGCGCGCCCACGTCCTCGTAGGCCAGCACCCGGTCATACACCTCCAGTGCGCGCGCGAACTCGACGCTGCGCGGGGAGGTCAGCCCGACGACCTCGATCCCCGGCCGACCGGCCAGCAGAAACGCAAGCGCGCTCGCCGTCTTGCTCGAGGCGCTCGACAGGACGGCCGTGCTCGCACCGAACAGCCGCGCCTCGGTGAGGAAGTCGTCGATCAGATAGGAGGTGAAGAACAGCGGGCGCAGCAGCATCTGCTGATCCTCGGTGTCCGGCTCATACACCGGGTCGGCGTCGACGCGCAGATAGCCGTTGTAGGCCGGCGGAAGCTCCGAGCGGTGATCAGAGGCGTCGATGAAGCCATGCGCATCGACGCGCCCGGGTGAGATCAGGAGCTCGCTCGAGGGCGGCAGATAGCCATACACCCGCGTGCCCTCCTGGACGGCGTCGTGGCGGCTTGCCACCACCTCGGCGAAGCCCCACACCGGCATCCGCCCCCAGCCCTGCCCGGCGGGAAAGAAGCTCCAGTAGCTCATCGCCTCACCGAACACCGCATAGGTGATGTTGTTGGAGGTCAGCCCGAACGCATCGACCGCGAGCAGCGCCTGGCCCGGGCCCGGCTCGAGAGCAGGCGCGTCCACGAAGCGAGTGCGATGAAGGTCGTCCTTGGCGAGCAGGAAGTCCATTGCAGCGCGCAGCCTACGCCCACAAGAACGGGCGCGCGGGCAGTATCGTTTGAGCGGCTCGCCGAAGAGCTCTATCCATTCCTGTCCGGGGGGGTTTGATCAGCATGCCAACGTTGCTCGAGCTGACAAGTCAGGGAGATGTCGGCACCATCACAGATGAGTCGGCGCTGTCGTCGATCAAGCTGCTGGAGCCCCAGCAGCTGTATGAGCTGTGGGAGCGCCAGAACTGGCAGTCGCACACGATCGACTTCACTCAGGACAAGCGCGACTGGGCGAACATGGACGAGGAGCTGCGCCGCAGGCTGTCCTGGAACCTGTCCTCCTTCTTCATCGGTGAGGAGCGCGTGACGACGCAGTTCTCGGCGCTCGTCATGGCCTACGAGAGCCAGAGCGAAGAGGCCTTCCTGCTGACCCAGCAGGTCGATGAGGCCCGCCACGCACAGCACTTCAACCGCTTCTACGAGCAGGTCCTCGGCCTCGACGGAACCTTCGAGGATCGCCTCTCTGAGGCGCGCAACGACCTCAACGCCGCGTTCATAGAGATGTTCGACGGAGTGCTTGTGGACTGGGGTCAGCGGCTGATCGACGACCCGCGCAACGTCGAGGCGAAGGTCGATTTCGTGACGCTGTACCACATGATCATCGAGGGCACGCTCGCACTGACCGGCCAGTGGTTCTTGACCGAGTACATGGAGCGCCATGAGATTCTGCCCGGCTGGATCGAGGGCTTCAGGCTGATCTCCCAGGATGAGCATCGCCATGTCGCCTACGGCACCTGGTTCCTGCGCGAGAAGGCCAAGGACCCGGCGCTGAAGGAACGCATCATCGAGCGCATCGCCGAGCTGATCCCCCTCGCCACCGGCGTGCTGGTGCCCTCAGGCGCCGATCCCAACGACTACACGATGCTGGACTACACGATGGAGGAAACGAACACGTTCGCCTTCAACGCGCTTGGCCGGCGCCTGAAGGTCATCGGGATCGACATGGCGAGCCTCGCCGCCGCGGCGACGTAGGCGTTCGGCCTCGCCTGGACGGTAGAATGTCAGCCGAGGCTGAACGCAGGCACCCCAGCCGAGCAAGGACCCAGCGAGCGCGCGAGGGAGATGGTCTTGTCGGATCCCGTTGATCGCACAGGGCCTCCCAACGTCCGGCTGAAACTGTCGAACAGGCCCGAGAACGTCATGCTCGTGCGCCAGATGCTCGCCGGCGTGGCCGAAGGGGTCGATCTCGACCCCAACGATCTCAACGACATCAGCACAGCCGTCACGGAGGCCTGCAACAACGTCGTGCTGCACGCCTACGCGGGCGCAGAAGGACCGCTGGAGGTCGAGGTGTATGCCTCGCCCGGCACCGTCGAGGTGGTGGTTCGCGACCGCGGCAGCGGGATCCCGCCGGTGAGCGGCAGCGCAACGGAGTCGGCGGGGATCGGGCTGTCGGTGATCCGTGCGCTCGCCCGGCGCGCCGATTTCAGGGGCGCAGAGGACAGCGGAACCGAGGTCCGGATGGCATTCGGGGCTACCCAGGCGCGGGCGCTCGCGCCATTCTCAGGCGAGGAGCTCGAACAGCCCGCCGCCGCCTCAGCGCCCGGCGACGCCTCAGAGCCCGGCGACGCGATCGAGATCGCGATCGCGCCGGCGTCGCTGGCGTGGAAGATCCTTCCTCGTCTGCTGAGCGCGATGGCGGCTCGAGCGCACTTCAGGACCGACCGAATCGCGGACATCCGGCTGGTGGCCGACGCGCTCACCGCGCAGGTGCCGGCATCGATCAGCGGCAGCCATCTCAACATCGGCATAAGCGCCGAGCCCCGCGACCTCGAGCTGCGCATCGCGCCGCTGCTCGCGGGACACGCCAAGCATCTCATCGTCGACTCCGCAGGCGACGGGCTCGGACCGCTGATCGGCAGGCTCACGACGTCCCAGCGCGTGGCGACGCTCGGGTCCTCCGACGATGAGATGCTCGCTCTGCGATTGCACGATCAGCGCTAGAGCGTGGTGGCGAGCGCCCGTAGCCGCCAAAATCGTGCGTTAGCATCGGTGTATGGCCGTACAGGATCAACTGCTGATCGACGTTCGCCACGACAAGGACAGGGTGGTGCTGAGCCTGCAAGGAGAACTCGACCTGGCCAGCGCGCCGCTGCTGCAGGCCGAGATCCAGGGCAGCGAGGTCGAGTCCGCCGCCATGGTCGTGCTCGACCTGAAGGAGCTCAGGTTCATCGATTCCACCGGCCTGCGGGTGCTGCTCGCCGCATACGAGGGCTCGCGCGAGCGCGGACAGGAGTTCGCGGTCACAGAGGGCTCGCCCCAGGTTCAGCGGCTGTTCAGCATCACGGGGGTGGGTGAGCGCCTTCACGTCATCGCCCCCGGAGACGAAACGCTGGTCTAGCGCGCCGCCTGCGCGTCCGTGACGCTCACCCGAGCGACCACAACGGCGATGTCATCGCGAACGCCGTCCTCGAAGTCGACCACTTCCAGCAGCGTGTCGATGGTGGCCTGCGCAGAGTCCGGCGGCGATCGCCGCAGCTGCTCGACCAGCTGCCCTACGGTGACCATGCGCTCGGGCGCGTGGGCCTCCAGCAGCCCGTCGGTGTACAGGGCCAGGGTGTCGCTGGGCTGCAACACGGTCGAGACCTCCTCAATCACGGCGTCGGGAAAGATACCCAGGAGCGCCCCGCGTCCGCTGAATTCTTCGACCGCTCCGCCGGCGCGGACGATCAACGCCGAGGGGTGACCGGCGGAGGCGACGGTCAGCGCAACCCCCGCCTCGCCGAAGCGGAGATGAGCCAGCACGGCCGTCGCAAAGCGCCCGTCGAAGTCCTGGCTGAGCATGGCCCGATTGACCTCCGTGAGCACCGCCCCGGGACTCATGCCCTTGTGCGCGTGCGCAACCGTCGTGTGACGCAGAAACCCCGTCAGGGCGGCCGCCTCGGCGCCCTTTCCGCAGACGTCTCCAACGACCAGCCAACAGCCGTCCCGATCGCCGAACGCGTCGTAGAAGTCCCCGCCGACCTCGTTGCCCGCACCCATCGGCCGAAAGCTGCTCGCGAGCTCGAGGCCGGATATCGAAGGCATTGCGGAGGGCATCAGGCTGCGCTGAAGCGTGCGCGCGACGTGCGCCCGTTCGGCATACAGGCGGGCGTTGTCGAGCGCCATCGCGGCGCGGCCCGTCAGATCCTCAAGAACCGTCAACTGATCCGGCTCATAGCGACCGTTACCGCCGAGGTGCAGAAAGGAGATGGCGCCGTGTGTGCGACCGCGCGCGACCATCGGGAACACGGCCGCCGAGCGATACCCGGCGTCCCTCATGAACTGCTGATGTTCATCGCTCTGGGCGACGCGTTGCACGGCTGCGCCATCGGTCAGGTCGTTGATGACGAGCGGGGAGCCGCTGTCGAGCACCTGGGCCACGGGATGGCTACCGTCCGTCTGCAGAGGACGCGCAGCGCGCAGGCGCTCCACCTCGGCCGCGACGGCGGGATCGACGGAGGCCGCGACGGTGTTCGCGATCGCCCCGCGCCGATCGAGTAGATCGATGACACATAGCTCGGCAAAGTCGGGAACGGCCGTGCGGGCAATTTTCCGCAGCGTTTCCTGCGGATCGAGTGAGGTGTCCAGGTTGGCCGTGGCACCGATCAGGAACTCCAGACGGCGGCGCTGGTCGCGCATGCGTTCCAGCGCGATGTGGATGACCGCGGCGGTGAGCAGTGCCAGGACGACCCCGACGGACGCGACAGCTCCGAACATCGTCGGGACATCTGAATATACGAGCGGCGCGAGGAAGCCCGCCAGCGCGGCCGCACTGACAAGGATCACCCTGTTGCGCGGCTGAAACGCGGCGGCGTGGCCGAGGGCAAAGAAATAGATCAGCCCGAACGGGCTCGCGGCACCGCCGGTGGAGGCGCACAGCACGGCGATCAGCACAACGCCCCACAGGTCGGCGATGCACGCCAGCCCGAGGCCGCCGCGCCGGCGGCTGACGGCGATCAGAAGACCGGCGGCCGTCAGCAGCGCCACCACGGCGACGGCCGCTGCACCCGCGGGCGAGCCGACATGAGGCAGCAGCGGAGACGTCGCGATGAGCGCCGCGCCGACGATGTACAGGGCGGCCGCGATCGCAATCGCCACACGCGCTTCGCGCGAGGCCGTCGTTTCCTCCGCTCGTCTGTTCATCCGCTCGCCGATGAGAGGCATGCCGGCGCCCACCCTCCTCGTCTCCCCTGGGACGTCCACACCCGCCGTGCGCGGGACCGCGGATTATTGATCACTTCACCTCATGGTAGGCGCCGCGGCAGCTCGGCAATCGAGTCCACGATCTGCGTCGGTCTCACGCCGGAGGCCTCGAGTGTGTCTTTGCGGTACTTGCCGGTGCGCACGAGAATGCCCTGAAGGCCCGCCGCGATCGCCCCGCCGACGTCGGCCTCGATATCGTCGCCGACCATCACGGCCTCATCCGCCCGCGCGTTCAGGTCGCCCAGCGCAGCGGCAAAGAACGCGGGTGCGGGCTTTCCCACGACGACCGCGCTCCTGCCCGTCGCGTACTCGAGGGCCGCCGAGTAGGCTCCGACGTCGAGCACCAGCCCGTCCGCGCGGCGCCAATAGCGGTTGTGCTGCAGGGCCACGAGCTCGGCGCCGTCGAGCAGCAGGCGGAACGCTTCGTTCAGCACCTCGGGCGTGAAGCCATCGCCCAGATCGCCGAGTATCACCGCATCGACCATGCCGCCACCCGAGACCTCCGCGAGCTCTGTCAGATCGTCGCGCAGGTCCTCGCCGACGAGCAGCTTCACCGCCCGGTACCCGCGTTCCCGGCAGTGACGCACCGCCAAGGCCGCCGGCGTCAGTACTTCCTCCAGTGCGACGTCAAATCCGAGCTCGCGCAGATGATCGACGATCTGGCGGCGCGACTTCGAGGTCGTGTTCGTCACGAGCCGCACGCCGCCACCCAGCGCCCGCAGCTCCTCCAACGCGGTCATCGCCCCGGCAATCGGATCGTCTCCGACATACAGCACCCCGTCGATGTCGACCAGGACAGCCGGCGCAGCGGGCCGTTGGGGCATGTGTGAACTCTAGTGACGCGTGGCCTTGCGCAGGCGCAGCGTCACGAGCGTCTGCGTCGTGTGTGCGCCGCCGGCCCGGTCATGGGCGACGATCGTCGCCCGCACCCGCAGCACACGTGTGCGCGCGAGCAGCGTACGGGCCCTCGCCGATAGACGCAGCGTCAGCGCCCGCACCTTCCCGCCGGCGACCGTAAACGAGCCATCGGCGAGCGTCAGAATGGCGGCCTTGGGTTTCTTTGACTGATGACCCGTCACGCCGGTGCTGACGGCGGTGAGCGTCCGCAGCACGATCGTTCCCGTGCAGCTGCTCTCGGCGGCCGGACAGCTCACGCCGATGGCGACCTTTCCCGACAGGCTGACCTCGAGTGACGTTGTGGCAAGTTTGGCATCGGGGACCGGCGGCGCCGGCGCAGTCTGCTGCTGGGGCTGCAGCGAAGGCGGCACGACTGGGGCGCTCAGCACTTCCTGAACGCCCGAGCCCTGCTGCGGGAGCGTCGCGGGAAGCAGCGTCGTGAGCGTCTGCCCGACCCCTGCGCTCGTGCCGCCCTGATTTGCCGCGACGATCCGGAAGTAGTAGGTCGTTGCCGCGGCGAGACCTTCTATCGACACGACGACTTCCACGGGGCTGCTCGCTCCGGGCTGCACCGAGCACGGCGCGCTCGATCCGTAGGAGGTGCTTGTGCCGTATTCGAATTCGCACATGCTCACCGTCCCGCCGTGGGGGTTGACGGTGGCATTGAGCGCGGCCGAGGTCTGTGTGATGGATGACGCCGCTTCCGTCACCACCGTTGGGGGAGTCATCGCCGCGGCCACCGTCTTGAAGGCCTCGTCTGCACCTTTGCTCGTCCCACCGGCGTTGGTCGCCGAGATCCTGAAGTGGTAGGTGGTGTTCGCGGTCAGGCCTGTCAGCGACGCGGAGACCGCAACCGGGCTGCTCCCGGACCCCGGCAGCGAGGAGCAGGGTGCGCTCGAGCCGTAGCTGGTCGTCGTGCCGTATTCGAATTCGCATTTGCTGACCGCACCGCCGCCGGGGTTCACGGCGGCGTTCAATGTCACCGCGGTCTGGGTTATCGAGGAGGCCGCGCCCGTCACGATCGCCGGGGCATCCGGGAGCGTCTTGAAGGTTTCGTCCGAGCCTTTGCTCGTGCCGCCGGCGTTCGTCGCCGAGATCCTGAAGTGGTAGGTGGTGTTCGCCGAGAGTCCCGTCAGCGACGCGGACACAGCGACCGGGCTGCTCCCTGAGCCCGGCAGCGAGGCGCAGGGTGCGCTCGAGCCGTAGGAGATCGTCGTGCCGTATTCGAGCTCGCATCCGGTCACTTCACCGCCGTTCGGGTTGACCGTCGCGGTCAACGTCGCAGTGGTCTGGGCCAGCGAGGACGCCGGGTCGGTCACGACCGCCGGCTCGTTGGGCAGCGTCCTGAAGGCTTCGTCGGCACCTTTGCTCGTGCCGCCGGCGTTGGTTGCCGAGATCCTGAAGTGGTAGGTGGTGTTCGCCGACAGTCCCGTCAGCGACGCGGACACGGCGACCGGGCTGCTCCCCGACCCAGGCAGCGAGGAACACGGTGCACTCGAGCCGTAGGAGGTCGTGGTGCCGTATTCGAGCTCGCATCCGGTCACTTCACCGCCGTTCGGGTTGACCGTCGCGGCGATCGTCGCCGTCGTCTGGGTCAGCGAGGACGCCGCGGTGGTCACGACCGCCGGGACATCCGGGAGCGTCTTGAAGCTTGCATCTGAGCCCTTGCTCGTGCCACCGGCGTTGGTCGCCGAGATCCTGAAGTGGTAGGTGGTGTTCGCGGTCAGGCCGGAGACCGAGACGGATACCGCGACCGGGCTGCTCCCTGACCCCGGCAGCGAGGAGCAGGCTGTGCTCGAGCCGTAGGCGGTCGTCGTGCCGTATTCGAATTCGCATTTGCTGACCGTCGCGCCGTCGGGGTTCACGCTGGCGTTGAGGGAAGCCGAGGTCTGCGTGATCGATGATGATGCTTTCGTTTCGGGCGCCGGGGCGGTTGCGGACGGGGCGGTCGTTTTGAACGTCTCGTCTGAGCCCCGGCTCGTCCCGCCGGCGTTGGTCGCCGAGATCCGGAAGTGGTAGGTGGTGTTCGCGCTTAGGCCGGAGACGGCCGCCGACACGGAGACCGGGCTGCTCCCCGACCCCGGCGATCGCGTGCATGTGGCACTCGATCCGTAGGAGGTCGTGGTGCCGTATTCGAGCTCGCATCCGGTCACTTCACCGCCGTTCGGGTTGACCGTCGCGGTCAGCGTCGCCGTGGTTTCGGTCAGCGAGGAGGCCGTCGTGGTCACGACCGCCGGAGCGCTCGGCAGCGCCACCGGGGCACCGTAGGGGCTGCCCAGCCCGGTGGGCCCGTCATAACCGGAGACGCCGTTGCATAGATAGGTCCCGCATGAGCCGTTGCTGCCGGATGTGACGTCGTCGAGGGTCCCCGTGCCGTTCTGGGTGGCCTCGGTGTAGAGCGCCTCGGCCCCGGGCAGAGATCTCGTGTACGCGTTGGCCAGTGCCATCGTGCCGGCGATGAGCGGGCTGCTCACACTCGTCCCGCCGACAAGCGACCATCCCGGTTCGGGCTGGGAGAATTCAGCCGGAAGTTTGTATGAGTCGGCGAATGACACCGGGGTTTCGGGGCTTGCGACCGCGGCAACGTCGTTGTTCGTCCGATGCGAGCAGCCTGCGTCGGTCTGCCAGGCGGGCTTGGCCTCATAGGCGCTGCAGCCGCTGCCGGTGCCGGCCCAGGCGGTTTCAGACCATCCGCGCGAGTTGGACGCCTGGGTGAGAGCCGTTCCGCCGACCGCGATCACGTACTGCGACGCTGCCGGGTACTCGACTTCGTAGCCCGAGTCTCCGGCCGACGCCGTCACCGGCACGCCCGCGTGATGAAAATACGTGTCCTCTGAGGCATCACCGGAGGACTCCGGGCCTCCCCAGCTGTTGCTGATCTCTGTGGCGCCGAGCGTCGCCGCCTCGTCCTCGGCTTTGAAGAGGTTGGCGTTTTCATTGTTCGTCGCCTCGACCAGCAGGATGTGGCAGTTGGGGCACGCGGCCGACACCATGTCCAGGTCGAGGGAGATCTCAACCGCCCAGCCGGGTTCGTTGGCCGGGTAGGTGTTGCCGCCGGACTGATTGACCTTCTTGAAGCAGCCGTTGGCGGTGGTGCAGGCCGAGATCCCGTAGCGGGAGCGATATACGCCCAGATCCGATTCGGCGTCGGGGTCGTCGTAGGCGTCGACGATCGCCACCGTCTGCCCGGACCCCGCCGATTCCGAGGGAAGGCCATAGGCCAAACGCAGGTCCGCCGGGGAGTAGCCGCCGCCGACGCCGCTGCCCGTTAAGGACGTGCTCCGAAGAGCAGGACTCGCAGCCTGAGGTTCAGCCGACACTGAGCTAAGCGGCGCACTCGGAACGAGTATGGCCAGACACGCGGAATGACCGGGCGTCGCACGACCGCAGACCGCATACGGTTCGGTCTTGGACGGCGTGAATGAGAAGCCCATCGCGGTCGCGCCGGCCGCCTGCGGGAGAACCGCCCCGAGCAGGGCGCAGGCGAGAAACAGCAGGGGCAGCGTGACCGCCGCGCGGCGCGCGCCTGCCGGCCTGCGCCGGTGAACCCGCTGCATCATCTCTCCTTCCGTTCGTCCGCCATGACGTGCTCCCACTGCTCCGAGCCCGAGTGTACTTGCGAGGTCCAGCGAGCTGAAAGCGAGAATGGATTCCTGCGCGCCGGACGGCGATCGCCCGCCGGCGGGTCAGGGTCGTGCCAAGTCATGACTTCTCCAAGATCATACGCACGGCGCGCATGGGTCCGAGCCGGTAGCGGCAAGCCAGCTCGCCGGCCTAGCTCGTGTGCACAGCTCGGCGTGGCAGCAGGCATTCACCGTCCGCCGTCACAAAGGCCAGCGTCAGCGAGCGAGCGCCGGCGTCGGGCGCCACCCCCCGCCAGATAGGCTCAGTGCTGACCTGAGTTCCGCGGATCGGCGTCGGATCGACCAGTTGCGCAGGAACCGTCGCCCATCGGCGAGTGCGACGCATCCACCTTCAGGATGTGTGCGCAGGTGGGGTCGCCATCGCTAGCTGGCTCGCGAGCGGAATGACGCGATCGGCGGTCCCGATCAGACCCGAGGACGGATCGTCTTCCACGCGGGCACGCCTGACTTTTCGACGAGCGTGATGAATTTCGGGTCGACCCGGCGGCCGAGATCAGTCGTTCCAATGTACGTCATCTGTTTCGGCAACCGCGTGCTCAATTTGCTCGAGCGTAATGTCTGTGCGACGGTCGTCGACCATCGCTTGCAGCGCCTCGCCGATCGTCGGCGCCCAAACGCGACGCGCCACAACGACTCGGCCGGACTCCTCGTCGAACTGCTTCCATTCGAGCTCCACGAGCGGCGCGCGTGCAGGCGGAGCATCGACGGGCGCCGCGCATCCAAACAGCGTGATCTGGGCCTGCCAACCATGCGGACAAAGCTCGCCCATCACGCTCAGCGCCCGCCACTGGTCAGCGACCGGCTTCGGGCGACGCTGCTCGCGGCTGAGAATGATCCCGATCACGACGCATGCACCGAGAAGCGCGGCGATTATCAGCGCGACCAGAACCGTTTCGTAGACGGATGCGTGCTCGTGACAGCCTTGCCAGCCACCGCGAGCTAGACACCCCGCGACGCTCACGGCACCCTCACCGTTGCGCCGTCTCCATCATGACGAAGCAGATGCCCCTGCTGCTGTCATAGATGCTCACAGTACACGCTCGACGGCTCTCGGTCTCTCCGCAGCCGCCGCCTCAGCCCTTCCCCCTCCAACGCGTCCCGGCTCCCGCTTCTCGGGCACGCCGCTCTCCCTGGCCGGCACCCAACATCCCCCTCCTGGAGACGCTCGAAACGGTGAACGCTCCCAACGAGCGCCCAAGGGCCGCGCGATCAAGCTCCTGATCGCCGACCGGAGCATCCGGGTGATCGACCCGCAGGGCGAGCTGATCCGGGAGCTGACCCTCGACCCTGACCGCATCTACCAGCCGCTGGTGCGGGCCTGAGTCTGTCTACTACGTCCCGAGACATCTGTCTCCGATGTCCCGACACACAACAAGCCCGGAGGGGAAGGGATTCGAACCCTCGTCGGAGGAATCTCCCCCGAAACGGTTTTCGAGACCGCCGCCAGCCGCTGAGGTCGCCTCGCAGGTCGCCTCGCGGATGCCCATGGCAAGGCAACAGCCGGACGCGACCTCATCGAGGGTCGTGTCCCTCCTCCTCGTCTCAGCGAGAAGCTGACGGCCCGACTCACGGGATGCTCGCAAGCGCGAGGACGCGCGGCACGACCCTGCGATGTATCGGCTCAATTCGCGCCCAGATCGTGCGCCCCACGACGTTCTGCGTTTCTACAAGGGTGCAGAACAGCACCGCGTGCCGTTCCCGCTTGCAGAGCAGCTGAGCGCGAAGACCGAGCGGGGAGTCGGCACCGAGAAGCACGAAGTCTGGCGCGCTCGCGACGACCTTCCAGCCGAGAACGTACACGTCGGACCTGGCTGGATTCAGCCGTAGGCCGAGCGACGACCATCAAACCAGCAGCGAACTACACGTCGCGAACGGAGCGTCCTCGAAGATCACGCGAGCCCATTCTTCGCCGGTCCGCTGCTCAGCCGCCCCGGTCCAGATGCGGAAGGCGTCCTCGTAATCGATCTGGGTGAGCGTGCTCAGCCGACGCGCGACCGGCCGCGTCGCCACCGGCTGGACCTTGTCGCGCGTATAGGGCGGGTGCTTGAAGATGTCGATATTCATGGTCGGCATCCGCGTTCCCCTTAGCGCCCTCGCCACCGTGGGCTGCGGCCCTCGACGAATGCCTGACCGGCCTCGCGAAAGTCCTCGGAGTCAAGGCACTGCCTCTGCTGATCCATTGCGAACCTCAGACTCTCCTCGGCGTCACGGTGCCACGCCACGTCGATCGCCTTTCTCGCCCCGCGCACCGCGATCGGCGGCTGCGCGGCCAGGCGGGCGGCTAGCTCACCTGCCGCTGTATCGAGATCCTCGTCAGCGACCACACGGTTTGCTAGACCGATCCGGAGGGCCTCCTGGGCGTCCATCACCTCGCCGAGCAGGATCAGCTCGCGTGCGCGGCTCTCACCGACGATCCGCGGCAGCCGGACGGTTGCGCCCATGTCGGGAAAGATCCCGTAGCGAGTCTCCAGCAGCCCCACCTTCGAGCCCTCCGCGAGGATGCGGAAGTCGCAGGCCAGCGCCAGCTGCAGACCCGCCCCGTACGCGTGCCCGCGCACGGCGGCGACGCTAGCGCAGCTGAGATCAGGGATCCAGCCAAAGGCCCGCATCGCCGACCGACCGAAGGCCTCGAGAGCGTCGTCGTCGGACCGCCCGGCGGCTCCCGCGAGCAGGGTCATGCCCTCCGCGAGGTCGAGGCCCGCCGAGAACGTCGAGCCCTTCCCCGTCACCACGAGGCACCGCAGGTCGCGCGCGAGCAGCTCGTCGCCGAGCCGGCCCAACTCATCCCACATGAGCGGATTCTGAGCGTTGCGCTTACCCGGACGCGACAGTGTCAATGTGCCGACGTCGCCCTCGCGGCGGAAGCTGATGGTCTCGTACGTGTCGCTCATCACAGCTCCATCACGACACACCTCTTTGCCTTCATGATCCATACACTACTGTATTGATCAGGCTACCGAGTATCCGCAGGCCGGTCAAGCGCCGCTCTGGCGATACTCATCGGACGTGTCCGCCCCCACACGCACACCGCGCGAGAGCTGGATCGAGGCTGGCCTGAGCGCGCTCGCAGTGGGCGGCCCGGAGGCCGTGCGCGTCGAGAAGCTTGCCGCGGCCCTCGGTGTCAGCAGAGGCGGCTTCTACTGGCAGTTTGAGAACCGGGCAGAGCTGCTCGATGGCCTGCTCGACACGTGGGAGCTGATTGGCGTGGATGAGGTCATCGAGCGCGTAGAGCGCGATGGCGGCGATGCCCGGGCCAGGCTGCGGCGGCTATCTGTACTTGCCGGCTCCGACAGGGAGAGCCTACGGATCGATCTCGCCGTCCGCGACTGGGCGCGGCGCGAGCCGGATGTGGCCGAGCGCCTGCGTCGTGTCGACAACAGGCGAATGGCCTACCTCCGCTCGCTGTTCGGCGAGTTCTGCCCCGATGAGGAGGGCACCGAAGCTCGATGCCTACTCTTCTACTCCCTATGGATCGGCAGCCACTTCATTGCCGCTGAGCATGGGACGCGCACACGTGCGGACATCGTCAGGCTCGCGCTAGACCACCTCGAAGCCAACTAGCCCGCGCCTCAGGCGCGCTGCCGCGACACGATCTCTTACGGCGACCCGGGGGCACGCGCCGCCCGCCCGCTTCGCTCGCGTTGCCGGGGAAGTCTCTCCCCCAGAGTCGAGAGTATGCGCTGAGCGTAGCCGTGTATGACGCCGCGCGTAATGAAGGCGTACGATTGCGCAGTCCAGGGTACCTCGCGGGGCAGGGGACGCCAAGCGGATCACTGTGTCGAGCAGAGGGGGAGATCGAGATGTCAGTTCGGACTGTTGGAGCAGGCGCGGTGCGCTCTCGCGGGTTCGAAGGCGCGACGCCGTGCGAGGCCTTTCAGCTCACCGCGGCGCAATTCGCTGACGAGACCGCGCTGCGCACCGTTGGCGGTGCTGTCGAATTGAGCTGGGCGGACTACGCCGAGCGCGTGACTCTGCTGCGATGAATGCCGAGTGTGCTCGCCAGTCGGGGAACGAAGCAATCCCTCCGAGGAGATGTTCAAGAGACGTCCGTGTCTGCTTCCCCGCGATGAGATCGAGATCCTTAGACCAGCTGCCATCTTGGTGCTCGGACGGACCAACAACAGAAACACGGTCCGTCCTGTCCTCAACCCGACATGGGGATCACACACCGGCCATTTCGAGCGCGACACCTTCGCGCTTGGAGATGGCAGCCGCGGCGACCTGTTCCGCTGCAGCCACCCATCGGCGCAGAACCGCGACACCTGGAGCAAATCGTTGCGCGACCTCCACGAATCGCTCGACCTCTTCCCGCTCCAAGCGCGATGCAGCTGCGCGGCCGCCCTACGGCAACAACTCGTTGACACGTGTTTTATCTCGATGGGTATAGTCGGACAAGGCACGACCCGCGGTTCGGTCGCGGAGGGAAGGGTGGCTGGCCGGAGCGCGGCTACACCGGCTGCGCGGCTTCGAGGAGAAAGTGAAGGATTATGGGCAAGGCAGCCGGTTCGGCAGCCCGGTGGACGGCGGCACTGAGTGTTTTTCTGGCGCTCGCTGCTGGGGCGGCGCAGGCTCAAGCGCTGACGATCCATGAGATCTTCGCCCCGCTCGTAGGCACCCGCAGTCCGAATCACATCACGGCCGGGCCGGAAGGCAGCCTGTGGTTCACCGGGCATAACGAAGCCAGCATCGACCGGATCACGCCCGCTGGTGTTCTCACCGAGTTCTTCGTCGCCTCCAACGCCAGCCCAGAGGGCATCACAGTTGGCCCCAAAGGGCGGCTGTGGTTCTCAGAGCCCGGCTGGAATCGCGTCGGGCGCATCAGTCCCGCGGGAGCGTTGACGGAGTTCGCTTCAAATGGAATCACCGGCCAGACGGCGGGCATAACCGAGGGGCCCGAAGCCAACATGTGGTTCACCCAGAACAACGGCACGATAGGCCGTATCACACCCCAGGGCACCACCGTCACGCAGTTTTCCGCCGGCATTACCCAGAGTGACCTGCGCGGCATCACCCTCGGAGCAGAAGGGAACCTATGGTTCACCGAGGAATCCAAGATCGGGCGGATCACGCCCAGTGGCGTCGTGACCGAGTTCTCCGAAGGCATCACCCCGGGCAGCGAACCGCGTGACATCACGACCGGGCCTGAAGGCGACCTGTGGTTCACAGAGCGCCTCGGCGACCGCATCGGGCGGATCACGCCCGCCGGCGTCGTGACCGAGTTCTCCGACGGCATCAGCGCTAGCAGCGAACCGCTCGAAATCGCCACCGGACCCGACGGCAACATGTGGTTCACAGAGCGCGCCGGCGACCGCATCGGGCGGATCACGCCCGCCGGCGTCGTGACCGAGTTCTCGGAAGGCATCACGCCCGGTAGCGAACCAGCGGGAATCACGGCCGGACCCGACGACAGCATGTGGTTCACCGAGGAGTCGTCCGGTGACATCGGGCAGGTGGCGATCGAAGCGGGCGTGATCGAACCGCCCATGCCCCCCACGGTCGTGACCGGCCAGGCGTCGTCTGTCAGTTACAGGTCGAGCACGTTGAACGCGACGGTGAACCCCAACGGCGTGACGGTCAGCGACTGCCACTTTGAATACGGCACCTCAGAAGCGTACGGGTCCAGTGTGCCGTGCGCTTCATTGCCTGGGGCGGGGACCCGCCCGGTAGCGGTGTCCGCTTCGTTGGGGAGCCTCGGTGAACACACCGCCTACCACTTCCGAATCGTCGCGACCAATGCCGGTGGGAGGAGCTACGGCGCTGATGAGACCTTTACCACCGACTCTGCGCCGGTGCCGGCAACTGGCATGTGGGTCGGCGTCAACGCCGGTGGCTGGGGCCCAGAACAGTACGCCGACGTGAAGGAAGCTGTGAGCTCCGTGCGGATCGACGCGTGCAGCTCGAACGCCGAATTCAAAGGATGGGCCGCAGTCAGTATGACGGTCATCGACGATATCTCCGGTGGCAGTGTTTGCGTCCCCTACAACACCGGCGGGGTAGAGGCGATCAACACCGCAACATGGGTCGCCGAAGCCGTGGCTCAGGTAAAGGCGAATCCCACGATCGCCGCGGTTGAGGTTCTGAACGAGCCGGGTGGCGAATGGTTCTGGGGCCCAGAATCCGAATCGACTGCAAACGCGGCCGCCTATGCGAACCTACTGAAGGCGGTTCATGAAGCGTTCGTTCAGGAATTCGGCTCTGCTCGCCCACTGATCCTCGCCTCCTACGACGGCGGTCACGACAACCAGGTCTCCTGGGGCGAAAAGGTCTGGAATGAGGCGACGAACGGCGGCATCGACGTCAACGACTACGTGGACGGCGTGACAATCCACCCGTATGCCGACAGCAGTGAACCTGCGGTCGCCGCGTTGGGTGACAGGGCTACCGTTGAAGCTGCACACGACCAGACCGGCAAGCCCGTGTATGTGACCGAGGTCGGCTGGTCGACAGCCGTGGGCCTCGAACCACTCGGTCTTACGCTCGAGTGGACGGAGGAAGAACAGGCCGCGAACATCTACAACTTCGTCACCTGGGCCAGGAGCACGGGTTACGTCGCGGCGGTGATGATCTACAACTACCGCGACGGCGGCACGAACGACTTCTACGGCATCGAGCGCTGGGGAAACCCGGCCGGTCCCGACGGATCGCGAAAGCCGGCCTTCACCGCCCTCCACGAGGCGGCCGTCGGGCTGCCGCTGAGCCTCGAATAGGCAGCGCCTGACTCCTCCGCGCACCTGGATCTGAAGCAGGCTCGCTTGACCCGCGCCTCCTTCACCGCCGCGTCGAGGTCCGTGTCTCCCAGGCTAACATCAGGGCGCTCGCTCTGGACACGGGCGAGCTCGCCGGGAGCCACGCCCGCGCCTTCGCCGGCGGGCAGACGTTCACCGATCCCGCCCATCAGGCGACGCTCGAGAAGCTGCGCGGCGAGCGTCGCCGCCGGCGCGAGCCCGAAGTCGAGCTGCGCCCCCTGTCCCGCTGTGACGCCCTGATCCCGGCATGAGCAAGACCTCAGAGCTCCACCTAGAAGTCGACAGCTACCCGCTTCGACGCCCTCAGCTCGCCCACTTCCTCTCGCAGCAGCCGTCGGGAAGCTTCCAAAGGGTCGCCCGGCGCCTCACTCGGGGGAACGGCTGGGGGAACGAAGATCCCAACGCGACACATCCGTTGACGGCCGTGACGGTGGTTGACGCGCTTACCAGCGGCCTACCAACCGCTTACACGGCCCGACCTCGCCTGCAAGCCGTCTAAATCGTTCGAAACTCCTAAAAAAACGGAGGGGGAGGGATTCGAACCCTCGTCGGAGGAATCTCCCTCGAAACGGTTTTCGAGTACGCCGCACGCGCGAGAAAACGCCCATGTCTATTGAGGTTTTCGGCACTCGCGTGATCCGTGGGGTAGGAAATGGGGTAGGCGGGCGGAGCACGCCGAGTGCCTCAACGGCGGCTAGTTCGCTGTCGTGCCTCCGCGGGCCTGCTCCATGTTGGACTGGTGCGGGCCGGAAAGCCATTCCGCATCCGGCCCCAGACGCGTGTCGACGGGTTCCTCTCCTCGCCGCAGCGCCTCGATGTAGGCATGATCGGCAGCGAGGCGGGCCGCCACCTCGGGGCCCTCGGCAATGGCGCCGTGGCCGGGGATAACAACATCGACGTGCCTGGCGGCCTCGCCGAGCCGGTGGAGTGCCGTCTCGTAGGCGCCCACCTGATCGGGGCGGCGAGAGTCGAGGAGCGGGATCAGAACATCGGAGAGCATGTCGCCGGCGAGGAGGACGCGACGGTCCGCGAGGAGGACCGCGGCGTGGCCGATGGCGTGCGCCTGATGCTCGATGATCTCGCCCGGCATGGGTCCGCCGTCAGCGGGCAGCGGGGCGACGAGCCCGATCAGCTCGAGCGGGATGCCCGAGGCGCTCTCTGCTGCCATCGCCTGCGCCCGCTCGCGGGCTTCACCGGCAGCCTTGGCGCCGGCGGAGGTAGCGTATCGGGGCACGTCGCCGAACCGCGAATGCCAAAGCAGATGGTCCCAGTGGGGATGGGTGGAGAACCCGGCGATCACCGGAATGCCCAGCCGGTCCAGGTCGTCGGCGAGCTCGTTCAGCTCGGAGCCATCGATGCCGGGGTCGATCAGGATCAACCCATCCTCCCCGCACACCGCCATGGTATTGGTCCAGACCCACTCGCTCTGCCGGACCCAGACGCCGTCGGCAACTTGAGTCAGCATCGGTTCACCCTGTCACGAATGCGTTCTCCACGGCGAGCACGGTACCTCGACGGTGGTGAGCGGACTACCCGCCTTCGAGGTAGGCATCGAGCAGCACCGCCGCTTCGCCCTCGTTCCCTGGGAGCAGGTGCCCATAGCGATCGAGCGTGGCCAGCACCCCCGACGAGCCCTTCTCGGCCCCTTCGAGCGCTTCCTGCTCTCACCAAAGCACGGGGTTCGGACCGAGCTAGTCGCCGCAAACAAGCCAAATTTCCCGAAAAACGGAGGGGGAGGGATTCGAACCCTCGATGGAGGAAAAACCCCCCATAACGGTTTTCGAGACCGCCGCATTCAACCGCTCTGCCACCCCTCCTGGGGAGACGGTGCAAGGCTAGATGATCTCCGCGGCGCCCACCCACGCGAGCCATCACGGCGCTGGAGTCGCAAAGCGCCACCCCAGCGCGACTAGCGCCGTGAGGCGAAGAACCCGCTCAGAAGATCGCCGCACTCTCCCGCCAGGAGCCCACCGGCCACCTCCGGGCGATGGTTCAGGCGAGGCTCTGAGAGCACGTCGAGCACGCTTCCGCAGGCTCCCGCCTTGGGGTCGGACGCTCCGTACACCACACGGGGAACGCGCGCGAGGACGATCGCACCGGCGCACATCGTGCACGGCTCGAGCGTCACGTAGATCGTCGCGCCGAGCACCCGCCAGCTGCCGGCGAGACGGGCCGCCTCGCGCAGCGCGATGATCTCGGCGTGGGCGGTTGGGTCCTGGCGCAGCTCGCGCTCGTTGTGGGCCGCCGCGACGACCTCCTCCTCGTGGACGACCACCGCGCCGATCGGGACGTCGCCGTGTTCTAGCGCGTGCTCGGCCTCACGCAGGGCCAACTGCATGAAGTAGTGCTCGCGTGGGAAGAAGCGCTCGCTCATCGATCTCCAATGCGGTCTCTGCGAGAGTGCATGCGGCCGCCAGAGCGGCGGCACACCATCATTGCTCAAACCAACATGCTCGTCCGCTCCCAACCCACTCACCTCCGCCTCGAACGACTTGCCAGCGGGTTCCCGCGTTCGTTCGCTCGCGTCGATCGCATCGGCCGACAGCTGGCGATCGCCGCGCTCCTGCTCGCGTCCTGCCTCGCGCTGGCGACGATCGGCGCGCCCACCGCCGCTGCCGCGGAGCCCGGCGGCTACGTCCCCGGCCGGATACTCGTCAGGTACGCCGCGCCCGCTCGCAGGCCGGCGCGCGCCACGGCGGCGCGAGCCCGCGACGGCACCGACCCTGCGGCTCCGGGCGCGTACACGAGGGTGCTACGGGTCCCGCGCGGCGTCAGCGTCGCCTCGGCGCTTCGCCGCATACGCGCACGTCGCGGCGTGGTGTGGGCGGTGCCCGACTACGTCGCCCACGTGTCCGGAGGCTGGATTCCCAACGACCAGGGCATCGGCGGCGCCCCCGGTGACTGGCAGCAGCTGCAGTGGAACTTCGTCGGTCCGTTCGGCGTGAATGCGCCCGAAGCGTGGAGCAACGTCGCCGCCGACGGCGCGCCGGGCGGCAAGGGCGTGATCGTGGCGGTGCTCGACACCGGCGTCGCCTATGCGAACCGCGGTCCGTTCCGGCGCTCGCCGGACTTCACCCGCTACGAGTTCGTTCAGGGATACGACTTCGTCGCGAGAAATCCCTACCCCAACGACCGAAACGGCCACGGAACGTTCGTCGCCGCGACCATCGCCGAGGCCACCAACAACCGCTTCGGGCTCACCGGGCTCGCGTTTGGCGCTCGCATCATGCCGGTGCGGGTGCTCAACACCCAGGGCGAAGGCGAAGCGTCCACGATCGCCGAAGGTGTGCGGTTCGCCGTTCGGCATGGCGCTCAGGTGATCAATCTCAGCCTCGAGTTCTCTCCCAATGTCACCGCCTCGGACATCCCCGAGCTGATCGAAGCGTTGCGCTATGCGCGCCGCCGCGGAGTGCTGGTCGTCGCGGCCGCCGGCAACGAGGGCCACACCGCGATCGCCTATCCGGCGCGCGCGCCCGACGTGGTCGCCGTCGGCGCAACCACAGAACACGGCTGTCTGGCGAGCTACTCCAACGACGGCAGCGGGCTCACCCTCGTCGCGCCCGGCGGCGGCGCGGACGCAGACCTTCCCGGCGACCCGAACTGCCACCCCGAACTGCCCCCGGGCCGGGACATCTACCAGGAGACGTTCACCGGATCCTCGGTTCGCCGCTTCGGCCTGCCGTCGGGCTATGAAGGCACGTCGATGGCCGCCCCGCATGTGGCAGCGACGGCGGCGCTGATCATCGCCAGCCGCGTGCTCGGCCGGCGCCCGACGCCCGCGCAACTCATCGCGCGCATGCGGGCCACCGCGCTCAAGCTCGGCGGCCCTACAGACTCGCGCCTGTACGGGGCAGGCCTCGTGAACGCTGCCGCCGCGACCGCACCCGGTGGACCCGGGGCGGTCAAATGATGCACGTCGCCGAGGAAGCCGCGACGGCGGCTTCCTCGTCGGTGAATCCACCCTCGCCGCCGGCGCCGCAGCGGTGCGATCTGGCGATCGTCGGCGGCGGCATCCTGGGGCTGGCGGTGGCGCGAGAGCTGAGCCGGCGAAACCCGCGCGCGTCGGTCTGCGTCCTCGAGCGCGAGTCACAGGTGGGAACGCACCAGACCGGCCACAACTCGGGCGTGATCCACGCCGGCGTCTACTACCAGCCCGGCTCGCTGAAGGCACGCCTGTGCGTGGAGGGCGCGCGCGAGCTGTACGGGTACTGCGCGGAGCGGGGCATCGCGCACGAGAAGTGCGGCAAGGTGATCATTGCCACCGATTCCACAGAGCTCGCGCGGCTGGATGAGCTCGAGCGCAGGGGCAGGGCGAACGGCGTCCCCGGCCTCCGTCGCATCGATGGGACGGGCATCGAGCAGATCGAGCCCCACGCGCGTGGCGTGGAAGGGCTTCACTCGCCGGAGACGGGGATCGTGGATTTCGCGGCGGTGGCCCGCTCCTACGCCGACGACGTGCTCGAGGCGGGTGGCGCGATTGCGACTGCGAGCGAGGTCACCGACGTCCGGATCGGGAAAAGGTCGCTTCTTCTAGTGCACTCGGCCGGGACGACCGAAGCCGGCAACGTGGTCTTCTGCGCCGGGGCGTGGGCCGACCGCCTGGCGGTCGCCGCGGGCGCGGACCCCGATCCGCGGATCGTGCCCTTCCGCGGCGCCTACCTTCGCCTCGTGCCTGAGCGCCGGCATCTCGTGCGCTCCCTGATCTACCCAGTCCCCGATCCCTCGCTGCCCTTTCTCGGCGTTCACCTGACCAAGCACATCGACGGCGAGGTCCTCGTCGGGCCGACTGCGCTGCTCGCACTCGCGCGTGACGCATACCGCCTGGGTGCGGTGCGGCGCCGGGATCTGCTCGACACGCTGGCCTGGCCCGGCACCTGGAGAATGGTCGCCCACTTCTGGTCCACGGGTGTGGCGGAACTGCGCAACGCCGCGCTGCGCTCGGCGTTCGTTCGTGCCGCCGCGCGCTACGTGCCCGAGCTTCAGACGGGCGACGTCGAGCCGTCCTTCGCCGGCGTGCGCGCTCAGGCGCTGAGCCGAGACGGCCGGCTTGTCGACGACTTCGTCTTCTCCCAGACCGAGCGGGCGCTGCATCTGCGCAACGCCCCCTCGCCGGCGGCCACCGCCTCGCTGGCGATCGCCCGCCACGTGGCGGAGGAGGCGACGCGCGCGTTTGCGCTGCAGGCCTGACCGCAGCGACACCTAGACTTGGCAGGTGTCGAGTGAAGCGGCGCAGCTAAGCCAGGCGCCGCGGGAGCCGCCCGCGGTCGCCACGGTCAGGCGCGAGCCACTCGAGTCGGTTGGCCTCGTAGCGCTCGTGCTGCTGGCGCCGGCAGCGCTCATCTATCTCTCGTTCAACGCGGGCGGTTACTTCCCCAACACGCCCGCTTTCGTGGCGATCGTCTTCGCACAGGCGCTCGTGCTGCGAACGACCCTCGCAGACCGGCCTTTTGAGGGATTCGGCCGGGCGCTGGCCGTCCCGCTGGGAGCACTCACGCTGTATGCCGCCTGGCAGCTGACCTCGGCGCTGTGGTCGCACGCCACAGCGCGCACGCTGGACAGCTTCGACCGCACGCTGCTGTACGTGCTCGCACTCGCGCTGTTCGGCTCGGTCCGCTACAGCCGCCGGCAGGCCGACATGCTCGTGCGCGCCGTGTTCGCAGGCCTCGCGGCGGTATGCCTCATCGGCCTCATCTCGCGAGTCCTGCCGCATGCATGGCCGACCGTCGACAGCTTCTACGACAATCGGCTCGACTACCCGCTGACCTACTGGAACGCGGAGGGGATGCTCGCCGCAATCGTGCTGATCCTCGGCTTTCATCTCTCAGCCGATCGTGCCGGGCACTGGAGTCTTCGTGTTCTGGCGGCCGCGCTGTTTCCCGCGATCGCCGCCACGCTGCTGCTCACCTTCTCCCGTGGCGCCATCGGCGTGGCGATCATCGGCCTACTGGCCTACTGCCTGCTCACGCGTCTAAGCACGCTACCAACGACGCTGATCGCGCTCGCCCCCACCACGGCCATCGCCCTGCATTCCGCGTGGGACGCAACGCTGCTCGCCACGCAGAACCCGACCAGCCCGCAGGCCGTCGCCCAGGGCCACCACGTCGCGGTCGTCGTGGGCGCCTGCATGCTGGGTGCCGGCGTGCTGCGTGCCGCGCTCCTGCCCGTCGATCGCCGGGTCGCGCATCTCATGCTTCTCAGGACTCCGCCCGCCCTGAGGGTGCGCGTCGGGGCTGGAGCGGGCGCGATCTTTGTCATCGTCGCGGTCGCCCTCGCCGCCGGCACCGGGAGCTTTGCCGTTCGCGAGTACGACCATTTCGTCAACGACAACGGCGAACCCAGCGCGAGCCAGACTCGTGAACGGCTCACCGACCCGGCGAACAGCGGCCGCCTGCCCCTGTGGAGGGCCGCCGTGCGCATCTTTGAAACACAGAGGCTGCGAGGAACGGGCGCCGGCACCTACCAGCAGTACTACCTTCGCTACCGCACCAACTCCGACTACGTCACCGACGCTCACTCGCTGTACCTGCAGAGCCTGGCCGAGCTCGGCATCGTCGGCTTCGCGCTGATCCTCGTCGCGGTGCTCGGCATCCTCGCCGGACTGGCCGCCCGGATCAGGGGCCCCGATCGAGCGCTGTACGCGGCGCTGTTCGCGCTGGCACTGGCATGCGCGATCCATCAGGCGCTCGACTGGGACTGGCAGATGCCGGCGGTCACGCTTGGCGTGTTCATCCTCGCCGGCATGGCCCTCGCCCGGCCCAGGGATGGCAGCCCGGGCCGCCGGGGGCTGCCCGCCAACCGCACGCTGGTCGCCTTTGGATGGCTCGCTCTGGCGGTCACGCCGCTGCTGGTCGGTATCTCCTATGCCCGCCTGCAGCGCAGCGACCGCGACTTGCGCCGCGGAGAATGCGTGCAGGCCAAGCGACAGGCGCTGTCCTCGCTGTCGCTGTCGGCCGAGCGCCCGCAGGCCTACGTGATCATCGGCGTGTGCGACCTCGAGCAAGGCTTCGCCCAGGCCGCCGTGCCGGCCATGTCCAAGGCCGTCTCGCTGGAACCCGAGAACTGGGAAGAGCAGTACTGGCTGGCGGTCGCTCGCGCCGGCGCGGGCATCGATCCCGGCCCGGCGATCGACCGGGCCCTGGTGCTCAACCCGCTCGAGCCGGGCCTTGAGAGCACCACCCGGCTGCTGGGCTCGAGCAGCCCGCGCCAGTGGGAACAGATCGCCCCGCGCCTGCGCACGCAGGCGCTGAGCTCGGGGCACTTCTCGATCAACAATCTTTGAGCCGCTGTGGGAAAAGGAGCCGCTCGTTCGTATAGGCGGTGAGAGGATTCTCGACCAACCCCACGCCAGCAGGTAAGGAGACCAAATGCGGCGCAAGAACCAGCCACGCAAGGATGAACAGGACAGCATCGCCGAGCGCCTGCGCTCCGAGCGTCCCGAGGCCAGCCCACTCGAGCTCGACCGGGTCAAGACCGCGGCGATGTCGCGGGCTCGGACCGCGAGCGGGCGCATCGGATCTCGCCGCCGCTTCGCCGTCGCGGGGCTGACCATCGGCCTGATGGCGGCGGGCACCGGCGGTGTCATTGCGGGCGGTGCCACGAGCACCAACCCGAGCAACGCGGCCATCGCCCAGTACGGCCCCTCGCAGGGCGAACACGGCGTCAAGGGCAACAAGCATCACAAGGCCCCGATGAGTCACCGGGACATCAAGGTCCACATCAGCGTCCCCCGCTGGGCGACGCTCAGGAGGGTGACCGTCGAGATCAACGGCAAGGTCCTGTTCGTGCTGACGAACAGCAGGGTCTCCTCGACGATCAACATCGGCTACCTGCCATGCAGCAAAGGGACCACGACCGTCACCATCATCGCGGTGGAGAGCAACGGTGCGATCATCAGGGAAACCCGCCAGTTCCACCTGTGCCAGGCAGCCACCTCGACACACAAGCGCTAGCGGCAAGCCCGATCACCATGCGTCAGGGACTCCAGGGCAGTACCGCCCGGAGGCCCTGACGCTCATCCTCCCGAATCCCCTCGCTCACACCCATGCTCTCTCGAACGACCCTCGGCCACGCGCTCGCCGGTCCCCCCGGGGTTCGCGCCACCCGAGACGCCAGAATGTCGGTCGGCATGCGATCGGACACCTTCGAGCGGCTGTTTGAGCAGCACGCCGAGCGGCTCTTCTCGTTCCTGGCCTATCGCACCGGAAACCGGGCCCTGGCGGAGGACCTGCTTTCAGAAACCTTCGAGCGGGTGCTTCGCTCCCACCACCGCTTCGACCCGCGGCGCGGAAGCGAGCGGCGATGGCTCTACACCATTGCGCTGAACCTGCTGCGCGATCAGGCCCGCCGCCGGACGCACGAGGAGCGAGCGCTACAGCACGTGGGCGCGGGAACGCCCGCAGCGCAGAGCGACCCCGGACTGGCTGCGGTGGAGCACCGCGACGAGCTACACAGGGCCCTGGCGGTGCTGAGCGACGGCGAGCGCGAGGCGATAGCCCTGCGTTACGGCGCCGATCTGAAGCTCCGCGATATCGCCCGGGTGCTCGGCGAGGGAGAAAGCGCCATCGAGGGCCGTATCTACCGAGCCCTGCGCAAGCTGCACGACGAGCTCGACTGAGTCCCGCAGTCCAGGCCGAACCCTAGGGCCCGCCCACGCAGCACCCGCGGACGGTCAGCGGGCCGCCGAGGGGACGCCCTTCGGGCTGACCGAAGCCGTAGATCGAACGGTCCGCGTAGACCGTCACGCGATAGCGCACCATCGGCAGTCGCGGGTAGCGCACCGAGCAGTTCCAGGGGTCGCCAAGAGCGCCGGAACTCTGAGAGCTGCAGTGTGCGGCGCGGGCGCGCCCTGCGTAGCCCGGACGAGGATCGCTCGTCGTCAGAATCAGCCGCTCGAGGGCGCCCGCAGCGACCGGAGCAAGATCCTGTTGCCGGGCGACGAACTGCGTGTCGCCTTCGCGGCTTTTCAGCGCTATGACCGTTCCGGCGATGCCCACCGTCAGGACCAGCGCCACCAAGGCTCCCGGCCATCTCATGCGTGCGACTACGGTAGCCCAGCGGTCGGCCTATATGCCGCGGCGGGCGAGGACGCAGGGGATTGTCCGCGCCAGCGTCCCCAAGTCGCTCCAGATCGTCCAGTTGGCGATGTAGCGACAGTCGATCGCGACCATCTCCTCGAGCGGGATGCGGGCGGCCCCGAGGACCTGCCAATGACCTGTCATTCCCGGCGCCGTCTGCAGGCGCTCGCGTTGCCATCCCACGATCATGCAGTCCTCCTCGGGAATCAGCGGCCTCGGACCCACGAGACTCATCTCCCCTTTGAGCACGTTGAACAGCTGGGGCACCTCGTCCATGCAGCTCCTGCGCACGAGACCTCCGACGCGAGTGATGCGGGGGTCGGCGGCGATCTTGAACAGGCCGGTTGCTTCGTTGAGCTCGCGCAGGCTCTCCTTGAGTGCGTCGGCCCCCACCACCATCGTGCGAAACTTGACGATCCGGAACGGCCTTCCGTCGCGTCCGATTCGGGTCTGGCGGAAGAACACCGGTCCGGGGCCCTCCAGGCGGATTGCCAGCGCTATGAGGAAGAGCAGCGGCGCCCCGATGACGAGGAGCAGGCTCGCGCCGAGCAGGTCGAGCGCCCGTTTGAGCGCGCGAGCCGCCCGAGAGAGTCCCCGCGGCCTCGACCGATCGCCCCCGAGCAGGCGCTGCCCGGCATACCCCCGGCGATCGGCGAGACCCTCGAGGACCCCGTGTGCGAACACGCCGTCCGTCGCGAAGATGCCGTCGGTCTCGACGCTTCCATCGCGCATGACCTGGGCAGCCGCGGTCGCGCCGGCGCTCATCGAACCCTCACCTGGGCTTCCGTGCCCATGGGATCGACGGGTGAATCACTGCCCGCGCGGGGACGTCGTGTCATCGCAGTCAGGCTGGCGATAGGCGGACGTCGGGTCAATAGCTCACACGGCCGTTCCGCGTTCATGCGGTGAACGTGAAAAGGGCCACGCGGTCGATTGACCCGCCCGGGCCGCGCAAGCACCCTGTACTCATCCGATCCCTGCCATCAGCACCCGACCCTCCACATCTGGTTGCCAGCGACTCCCGCCCCCCACCACACGCCGGTCCACCACGGCCCTGATTACCTTCGCAGGCAGGCCGAGTCGCTCATCCGCACGCTGTCGGATGAGGATGTGCTGACGCGCGCCACGACGAGCTCGCTGGAGCTGATCGTGGATGGCTATGCGCACGTCCTGGCACTCGACGTCGACCGCATGAGAATGGAACGGGAGATCTCTCGCCTGGCGGAATCCGGAGACCCGGCGGTGGCGGGAGAGCTGCGAGAGCTCTCTGTCGTGCTGCGCTGCCTGACGCGCACGAGCGAGCGGCTGCGCGATCTGCTTGCCACGGTCCGCGAGCGGATCGAGCTTCGCGGGTAGCCTCGCCACCGAGGTGTGGCGAGCGAGCGGGACCCCCTCAGATCAGCGCGTCGCGAACCGCGCGAACGGCCGCCTGGAGGCGGTTCTCCACATGCAGCTTCAGCAGGATGTTCGAGATGTGATTCTTGACGGTGTAGGGACTGATGAAGAGCTCCTGGGCAATCGTCGCGTTGTCCTTGCCCTCCACCACCAGGCGAAGTACCTCCTTCTCCCGGGTGGAGAGGTTCTCGACGTGTGGACGCGCCTCACCGCTCTCGTGCTGGCGCAGCTGGTCCAGGAGCGTTTTTGCCATTCGCGGCGACACCATCGACTCGCCCACCGCCGCCGCGCGAACTCCGCTCGCGATATCGCCGGCCGATGCGTCCTTGAGCAGATAGCCACACGCACCCGCGAGCACGGCATCGGTCACATCGGCCTCGTTGGCGGAGATCGTCAGCACGAGCACCTGGGTTCGAGGCGCGATGGTCGCTATCTGGCGGATGGCGTTCTGACCGGACATGCGTGGGAGATTGAGATCCACGATGGCCACGTCCGGCGCCAGGCGCTCGATCACCTCCAGACCGGCCTCCGCCGTCGACGCTTCGCCGACGACTCGAATCTCCTCCTGCTCGAGGAGCTCCCGCAGTCCTGTGCGAAACAGCACATGATCGTCGATGACGACGACTGTGATCGGCGCGGACATACGCGCTCAGTCTAGGTTGAGGGCCGGTCGATCACGCGCTCGCGTTCACGCGCTGAACGCACGTATGAGTCATTGGGGCCATTGACCGCGGCTCGCCGCCGGCGTGTAATTCAGTGCCAGTCTGAGCCGCTGCTGGGCTTGGTCGGGCAGGGGGAACTGGGCAACAGGGTCCAGATCCGAACAGACAAGGGAAGGAACCCACGCCAACGTGTGCGGAATCATCGGATATGTCGGCCGCCGGCCGTGTGAGGAGATCCTGTTTCGGGGACTTCAGCGCCTGGAGTACCGAGGTTATGACTCGGCCGGCCTGGCCTTCCAGGAAGGCGGGCGCATCGAGTCCGTGCGCGCGGTCGGCAACCTCTCGTCGCTGAGCGAGGCCCTCGCGACGCGTACGCTCAAGAGAGGCGCTGCCCGCAACGGCAGCGCTCGCAACGGCAGCATGGCCACCGCATTTGCCGAGCCGACGACCGGCATCGGCCACACCCGGTGGGCGACGCACGGGAGGGTCACGTGGGAGAACGCACATCCTCATAGCGACACCGACGGTCGCGTGTCGATTGTCCTGAACGGCATCGTCGAGAACCACCTCGCCCTGCGTGATGAGCTGAGCCGGGCCGGCGCGGTGTTCTCCTCGGAGACCGATGCCGAGGTGGTCGCCCATCTCATCTCCCACCACTACCGCGGCGACCTCGTGGCCGCACTGCAGGCCGCCCTGTCAGAGCTGAGCGGCCACTTCGCCTTCGTCGCCATGAGCTCCGAGCATCCGGGTCTGCTCGTCGGGACCCGCCGTGAGTGCCCGCTCGTGGTCGGCATGGGTGAGGGCGAGCACTTCATCGCCTCGGCGATCCCCGCCTTCCTGCACCACACGCGGCGAGCTCACGTGATGGGTGAAGGAGAGATCGCCGTGCTTGACGCCGACGGAGCGAGGTTCCTGGATGCATCCGGTGCGGACGTGCCCGTAATCCCGATGAACGTCGACTGGGATGACGACGTGGTTGAGAAGGGCGGCTTTGAGACCTTCATGCTGAAGGAGATCCATGAGCAGGGCTCGGCGGTGGCCGACACCCTCGCGAGCTGGCTCGACCCCGACACGGCGCTGCCGGACATAGGAATCTCAGACGATCAGCTGCGGAGGATTCGCCGAGTGGTGATCGTCGGCTGCGGCACCTCCTATCACGCCGGGCTCGCCGGTCGAATCGCGCTCGAGCGCTGGGCGCGGATCCCGGTGGAGGTCGACCTTGCATCGGAGTTTCGCCATCGCGCTCCGCTGCTTGAAGACGACTCGCTGATCATCGGCGTGACGCAATCGGGGGAGACCGCCGACACATTGGCGGCGATGCGCGTTGCTCGCGCCCGCGGCGCCACGGTTCTCGCCCTGACGAACGTACCCGGCAGCCAGGCCACCCAGGACGCCGACGGCGTGCTGTTGACCCGCGCGGGCATAGAGATCGGGGTCGCGGCGACCAAGACCTTCGTCGCACAGGTGGCCGCGCTGTACGGATTCAGCCTGCGGGTGGCCCGCGTGCGCGGCGCCCTGTCGCCGGCGCGGGTCGCTGAGCTCAAGGGCGAGCTGGCGTTGCTGCCCGGCAGGATCGATGCGGTGGTCACCTCGATGGAGCCGATCGTGCAGTTGCTTGCCGAGCGTCTGGCGGGTTGTGAGTTCTTTCTGTACCTCGGCCGGCTGGCCGGTCTGCCGGTCGCACTGGAGGGAGCGCTGAAGCTCAAGGAGGTCTCCTACATACCCACCGACGCCTACGCGGCGGGTGAGATGAAGCACGGCCCGATCGCGCTCCTGGGAGAGCGTACGCCGGTGGTCTGCGTGGCGACCGACGCAAGCGTTCTGGACAAGATGCTGTCCAACATCTCCGAGGTCCGCGCCCGCGGCGCGCGCGTGTTCGCGGTCGCGAGCGAGGGAAGCAAGGAGGTCGCCGAGCACGCCGAGCAGGTCGTCTACATACCGCAGACCGATGTGCTCCTGCAGACGGTTCTCGCGGTGGTACCGCTTCAGCTGCTCGCCTACTACATCGCACGCGAGCGCGGGCTGAACGTGGATCAGCCGCGTAACCTCGCAAAGACGGTGACCGTGGAGTAGTTCTTGCCCGGCTTGACAGCCTGGCAACGCGGTGCAACGATCGTCCTGCCGCGTGATATCGCGGTAGTTGCAGCATCGTGACAGCAGTGTCCTGCGGCCCGCGAGGCGGCTGGGCAATGTAGCCAGGCAAGGCGCGTCATCCAAGGAAAGGACACCTGTGCCAGCACCGATCACTCAGGCCGCGGCCGAAGCAGAGGAGCGTAGGGGGCGGCTGGCCGGTCTGGACGGTGGCCGCAAGACGCCTGCCACCTTGAACCCGGGCTCGGTCATCGCGGGTGCCATGGCTCCGATGACGGCGATCGTGCTCAGCGAAACCGAGCGCAGATTCAAGTTAAGCGGCCTGCCCCAGGCGGTCGGAGCGGCCCGGCGGGCGCTCCGCGATTGGGAGAGCCATTTCGAGCCAGACGTCTTTTACGACCTATCGCTGTGCGTCAGCGAGCTGGTGACCAAAACGGTCAGGCGCGGTGAACCGGCAGCGGTCGATCAGATCGAACTGGGCGTATGGCGCTCTGAGACGCTAATCCGGGCCGAGATCAGAGAGCCCCGGCCCGACGTGGTGGTGAACAAGCCCCCGGCGATGGCGCGCAGCGAGTGGGGAATGTTCATCGTCGATCGCGTGGCCGACCGCTGGGGCGTCGATCGCAGCGAAGGCACGCTCATCTGGTGTGAGATCGATCTGGCCGGCGACGGCCGTTCGCGCCGCGTGCTCGACTGATCCGCGTGGGGTCCTTCACGCCGTGGATGGCGCCCGGCCGGCGGGCGCTACTTCGAGCTCTGGCCGGTGAGTCGCAGTGCCGACCCGCGGTCGGGGACGCGCAGCTTTTTCAAGATATCCGAGACGTGCCGGCGCACGGTTATCGGCGAGATGCCGAGCCGGTGGGCAACCTGCTTGGTGGTCAACTCCGTGCGCAGCAGCTCGAGCACCTCGGACTCGCGCTCGGAGAGCGTGACCAGGTCACCGTCGGCGTCGGGTATGCGCCGCTCTTTGCCACGCCGCCGAAACTCGGTGATAAGGCGCGCGGTGAGCACGCGCGGCAGCGGCGCCTCACCGTTCAGCACCGCACTGAGGGCGAAGGGCAGACGCTTCGGATCGGTGTCCTTCAGCAGGTATCCGCAGGCGCCCGCACGCAGGGCTTCAAACAGATCCTCGTCGCTGTCGGAGACGCTCAGCATCACGACCGGCATATCCGGCAGGGCCTCGGTCAGCTCTGCCGCCGCGGCGATACCCTGCCCGGCATGTAGACGTCGATCAGGCAGAGGTCCGGCCGATGCTCGAGGGCCGCCTCGACCGCACCCTGGGCGTCGGCAGCCTCAGCCACCACGTGGAAGCCGCCTTCCTCCAGCGCAAGACGGACTCCGAGGCGGGTGGCGGAGTGGTCGTCGGCTAGCACGATACGAACACGCTCGTCTATGGCAGCACCACCTCCACAGTCGTCCCGTCCCAGGTGTCGAGGCGACGTTCAAGCTGCCGCCGAGAAGTTCCGCGCGCTCGCCCATGCTCGTCAGGCCCAGGCCACCGACGACGCCGAGCGTCGCCGCCACGTCGAATCCGCAGCCGTCATCGTCGATCCTCAGCGCCGATCCCCGCCCGTCGCCTGTCAGGCGCACGAGAACCCGGCTTGCCTCGCCATGGCGGATCGCGTTCGTCAAGGCCTCGTGAAGGATGCGCAGCAGAGAGTTGCGCCGCTCCGCGGCGACGACGACGTCACGCTGCAGGTCGAGCTCGACGTCGATCCCGAACCTCGACCTGAAGGACTCAACCGTGCGACCGATCAGCAGGTCCAGAGGCGCGTCATCGGGCGAGGTAAGGACGGCTATCGTCGTCCGCGAATCATGCAGCGCCCGCTCGGCGGCGGCTCGCAGATGTACCGCCGTCGCGGCATCCTCGCCGGTCTGGCTCAAGCGCTGAGAGTGCGTGGCGATGAAGGCGAGCTCCTGCGCGAGGCCGTCGTGCATGTCGCGCGCCATGCGCCTGCGCTCATCGACCGCTACACGCTGTGCCAGCCTGCGCTGAAGCACACGGAACTCACGCAGGCATCCGTAGAGGATCAGCGCGTAGGCGCCCAGCTTCAAGATGTCCCCGGCGTAGAGCCGGCCGCTGCTGAGCGAGGGGACCAGGAAGTAGTTGAAGCGCGCGACGGCAAGCACCACGACGCCCGCCGCGATCGATCTCTCAAGGCCGTCCCCCTCACGTGCCGAATGCCGCGCGAGTCCGACCGCAGCGCACGCGGCGAGCAGCGTGCCGAGGATCTGCAGGTAGCTCAACAGCAGATGACCATGTGTCTGCGTCGCGCCACTGGTCTCAGACGAGCCCGCGCTCGAGAGCAGAGTCGGCAGCTGCCGATGGAAGATGAGCATGGCCGCGAAGATGAGCGTCAGGGCGCTCGCGGAGGCGAGGACGGTCGTTCTTGCAAGGTGGCGGTGACCGTCCAGGTCGACCTTCGGGCAGAAGGCGGCGCCGATCAGGATGGCGCTGGCCACCAGGCGGGCGGTCAGGGTGATCCACTGCCAGGAATGGCCCGGGCTGGCGTCGATGAGCGACGGACCTGCCGCAAGTATGAGGTCCGCGGCGCTCAGGATTCCGAGCCCCAGAGCGATCAGGAAATCACGAAGCTGATGCGTGGCGCGCATCCGCTCGGCGAAGACAAAGGCCGCAAGCGCTCCGATCAAACCTGTCGCCGTGGACAGGGTGGCGTCTCCCGAGGAGCTGCGCACCGCCACCGAGAGCGTCTGCAGGACGACGGTGACGGCTACAGCGAGAAGCGCGACGCCCAGCGGCCACGCGTGTGCTCGCAGGTTGCTCCACGAAAGGCCGGCCAAGCGTGGCCGGCGAAGTCCTCCCGAAGCCCTTTCGGCAGATCGCGGCCGCAGGGCCGCGGACGCACCATCCGCCAAATTAGTCACGGCCGCAATCCGTTGTCGAGCCGGTCTGGGATCCAAACATCCGTGTCTACCCCTGTATTCCTATTGACTGAAGCTTCGCCCTTGTCACCTCCATGACTCGGGCTCGAGCCCTTTCGGCCTTCTGCGCTGAGGTCTGTTTTGCCCCTCAGGGCCTGAACACCGAAGGATGGCATCGTAACACCCCATACCGGGCATTACCACGTTTTCCTTGCCACGCAAGGTTTCATCCCGGACGGACACATGTGTGCGACGTTCAGGGGCTGAACGCAAGATGAGGCACATGGGCCATTGGGCCGCGGGGCGGAACCTAAGACACTAACGAGGCGAAGCGCAGGGGTTCGCTTAGCCGGCAAACGCGAAAGGCAGGCTCCGCGGAACGATCTGCGCAGCATGCAGACCCTGAGATGTCCATCAACATGGAACGAGCGCAATAGCATGGATGCAGGTGCACCACCAAATGCCGTGTCAGGGAGCTCCGCTCCCGGCGGTGGCGATGGGTCGACGGCATCCGATCCCCTGCAGCGGCTCGAGGCGGAACTCGAGGCAACCGGCGCAGAGCACTCGACGGACCGCGGGCAGCTGGACGGTGGACACCCCGAGGGTACGCAGCTGTACGACGAGGCCCACAGATTGCTGGAGGAGGCCTGGAGCATCTTCACGGAGTGCCAGGTCATGCGAGACGGCCTGCTCGCGGCGTGTCAGGAGATCGAGCGCACGATGGACAGCGTTCAACAGCGCCTCGGGGCTGCGACGGCAATCGAGTCGAACGGCCACGGACACCTGAGTAACGGCAACGGCAACGGCAACGGCGCCGTGACCGTGACCGCCGGCGCCCAACGGCGCCGGCCACAGCTCCAACGGCTCGGACGCCGACTCCAACGGCGCCCATGCCAGCTCGAGCGGCGCCCACGCGAGCTCCTACGGAGCCCACGCGAGCTCCAACGGCGCCGGCCCACACTGATGTCCACACCACAACCGACGATGCTCGTCGATACCGGGATCCCCAACGAGCAGCAGGCTCCGCCTGAAGCGCCCGCGCCCCTCGCCGTCAGCGGCGGCTCCCGGATTGCGCTGCGCAGGGCCCGCCGGTCACTGCAGGTATCCGGAGCGCGGCGACCGCGCATCCTTATGACAACCGAGGGCACCTACCCCCATGCGATGGGGGGTGTGAGCTCGTGGTGTGACCTCCTGATCGGCGGCCTGCCCGAGTTCGACTGGCAGATCCTCCCGATCCGGGCCGGAGACCGAAGTCATTCGGCGATCTTCGAGCTGCCGCCTCATGCCACCGTGGTCGGTCAGATCGAACTGTGGTCCGAGCAGTTGCCTCGCCGACGCTCGATGGTTCGCGCAGACCATCGCGCGCGCGAGAGCCTTCCTGGGAACCTGGTGCGTTCGCTGATGGGCTGGGAGGGAAGCTACGACGGCTTGCTCGACGCGCTCCTCTGGTGCAGGCGGCGACCCCACGCCGTGCGCCGGGCGTTCCGCGGCGCCGGCGCCTGGGAGGCCTTTCTCGGCGCACTCGAGGATGTGCTGGGGGAGAGTCATCCAGACGCAGGACCGGCCCCGGAGCTGGACGCCGTCGAGGCTGCGCGCCTCTATCAGACGATCTACTGGATCGCTCGCGCGGCGGGAGTACCCACTCCACAGACCGACCTGCTGCACGTCACAGCTGCCGGCTGGGCGGTCATCCCAGCGCTCGTGCACAAGGAGCTGTTCGGCACCGACATGTTGCTCACAGAGCACGGCGTCTATGTGCGTGAGGCATACCTGGCCGCCGCACGCAGCCCCTCGTCGCAGGGAGAGCGCTTTCTGAGCAGCCGCCTGGCGCGGGGGCTGAGCCGTGCCGCCTACCGCGCGGCGGACTCCGTGGCGCCGGTGACCGAGGCCAATGCCGCGTGGGAGCGCGGGCTGGGCGTGGATCCTGAGAAGATCCGCGTGATCCAGAACGGGATCGACGCTCCGTCGAGCTACTCCGATCCACCCGGCAACCTGAAGGTTGTCTCGGTGGGCCGAATCGATCCCCTGAAGGACGTACAGACGATGCTGCGCGTCGCCGTGGAGGTGAGCCGGCGGGTGCCCGGAGCGCGCTTTGAGTACTGGGGACCGCCGACCAAAGGTCAGGAGGCCTATGCGCGCTCCTGCGAAGAGTTGGCGCGCCGGCTGGGCGCGGAGAAGTGCTTCCGCTTCATGGGCAGCACGCGCGACCCTCACGGCGTCGTACGCGATGCCGACGTCGTCCTCATGACGAGCATCTCCGAGGGACTGCCGATGTCGATTCTCGAGGCGATGGCGCAGGCGCGCCCGGTGGTGGCCACAGCCGTGGGCGGGGTTCCGGAGGTGCTGCGGGGGTGCGGCATTGTCCCACCCCCGGGCGACGTCCATGCCATCGCCACCGGAGTCACGACGCTGCTGTGCAATCCGAAACTGGCCGCACACCTGGGCCGGCGCGGCTTCGCACGCGTCCACCGCACCTACACGCAGAAGGCCTGCTTGGACGGGTATCGCGACCTGCTCGGCAAACTCGCGCACTCAGAGGCGGCGGCGTGAGAAGCCTTCGTTAGGATCGTTTCCGCACCAACAATCGCAGTCGCGCGGCGGGTGCTCTGACCGCCATGGAGTCCCCCGGACACCAGTATGCGGCGGGCGTCATCGAGGCGCGGCTCGGGCGAGGCGCACAGGACGTGCTGGAGGCCGCGGTGGTGCTGGAGGCATGGGGAGGCGTGCGAGCCGGAAGGGCGCTCAGCCTCGGCTCACGCGTCGTGCCTCCAAAGCCTCCGCGCTGGACGCCCGGGCGACTGACCACGGAGGAACCCGGCCGGCGTGACGGCATTCTTAGCGAGGCCCTCGCCCTGATCATGGCGATCCTCGCCGTCGCGTCATGGGCCGGACCGCTCAGCCGGCAGGTCGGCACATCGGCGCTCGAGCATGCCATCGTGATCGCGCTGCCCCTCACACTGGCCCTCCAATGGGCGATTCGTAGCCGCTACCTCAGCCGTCGCAGCGGCCTTGCCTGCCTGGCTCATGACCGCGTGCTGCTCTGCGCCGTGGGCGTGCTCGGCATCGAGGTGCCGCTGATGCTGCTGCCCGGGTACGGGCCTCTTGCCGGCATGTTCGTGGCGATCTGGGTCGGCGGGACTGTTCTGGCGCGTCGAGGCTGGGCGCTGCCATATGGGCTCCTGCTTGTTGCCGCGGTTATCGGGTTGCAGGCCAATCTCCCGGCCTATCCGCTGCTGGAGGCGCTGACCGCCATCGTCCTCGTGACCGGCGTGGTAGCCGTCCGCACCGGCGAGGAGCACTCGAACGAACCCGCGGGGCGCGTGGGACGAGCGCTCTGGGCCGGCGCCATCGGCGCTGCGCTCGGCGGTCTGCTCGTCGGCGACCCGAGCCTGGGCTGGGGGGTGCATGGCGCCTTTCCGGCGCTTGCTCTGCTGCCGTCGGTGCTCGGCAGCTTCTGGGGGGGCTATCACCTGTGGAAGTTCTACGACGCCGTCCCGCGTGGGTTGCAGGGGGTAACGCTGACGCAGGCAAACCAGCGCAACCGGCGTGGCGCGGCGATGCGGATCTTTCTCGGGGCGCTCCTGCGCCTCGTGGGCCTGACGGTGGTGCTGTCCGCAGCGGTGATCCTCACGTCGCAGTACACGTCGGGAACCAACCGGCTGAGCCTGTTCGTCGGGTTCGGCTCCGTGGCACTCGTCACGCTGCTCGTGAACGTGCTCGAGTCTCTGGCGTATGCGCGCTGGGCGCTGTTTGCGGCCGTCGCGAGTGTCGCCACGGAGCTCGCCGTGAGCAACCTCGTCCTGGCTCATGAGCCCGTGCCGGGCGCGGCACTGATCGCGGGCGCAACGGTCGGCATCGTGATCGCGCTGCCGCCACTGCTCAGGCTGCTCGTGCGACCCGGCCGTGTGCTCGCTACCAGCCTGTGGATCCAATAAGCTCATCCCGTGGCAGGTTGCCGATGAGTTCGCCTCACCCGAGGCTTCCCAACCGCGCCGCTGCGCTCCTCGGCGCCCTCATCGCCGTGACGATCGTGGCGGGCTGCGGGGGCAGCTCCAACAGCGGCTCGACCGCAGGCTCCACGACAGCCGCAGCCTCGGTCACGAACACGTCGGGTACGTCTACGACCAAGACCGCCGCCGGTGCTTCTGGAACGGCGACGTCGGCGCCGGCTCATCCCGCCACCTCGGGGGCCTCGGCTCCCACCTCCACCCAACCCGGGTCGCCCTCGCCGGGCGGGCGCCTGCTGCGCCGATTCGCCGGCAGCGGAAACGGGCGACTCGGGACGATCGTCGCACCGGCCGGCAGTCGACTGCTGTGGAGCGTGCATCATGCCGGCGTTCAGATCTTCACGTCGAACGGGTTCATGCTCGTGAACAGCCACTCCGCCGCTGGCACCGTCCGCCTGTCGCGCGGAACCTATCGCGGTGTGCGCGTCTCCACGGCCGGCCCGTGGGTGATCGAGCTGCGATCCGCATCCTCCTGAACCGATAGAGCAAGACAGCCGGCCACGGCTCGCCCCGGGCCGAGGCGGCACGCATCGTCCATGTGTCCAAGCGCCACATGATCGCCGGCGGTTCCTGGCAGAGTGGCTCGACCTCGAGGGCCGCTGCGCGGGGCTTGAGGGTGCAGCGATCCATGCCAATGAGACGTGCTGTGAGCAACGCTTGCAGTTGCGCGTGACAGGGAGGTCACTTCATGCTCGCTCGTCCTCGTCGAACGCTGACAAAGATCGTAGTCCTGACCGCCGCGCTCGGAGGATTTGCGGTGTTCGCCGGTGTCGCAGGCGCGCAGGCGCTTCCGCGGCTCGCCGTATCTCCACGCTCCGGCGCGGTCGGCACGTACGTGTCGGTGAGGGGCTCTGGGTTCCCTCCACGTGTCAAGGGAATCCTCCTGTTTGACCGGCGACGCGTGGCCCCCTTCACAGCGACGACGACGGGCAGACTGTTCGTCAGGTTCGAGGTGCCGGCCGGTGTCAGGGGCCGGGCACGGATCACCGCTCAGGTTCTTCCCCCGAGCGGCCCCGCCCATGCGGCCAGCTTCCGGGTCGCCGCGCGAGGCTCGCACTCCGGCTCGTCCGGCTCCTCAACGCATGGCTCTCGCCACGGCGCTTCAGCTGAAGGCTCAGGTGGCTCCACCGGAGGCTCGGGTGCTCCGACCGGTGGTTCCGGCGGCTCAGGCGCCTCCGGCGCCTCCGGTGGCTCCGGTGGCTCAGGCGGGGGTGGATCGAGCGCCGGCCGGTGGGTGCCGCCCAAGGCGCTGACCTGGTACTGGCAGCTGCAGGGGACCGTCAACAACTCAGAGCCGGTCGCCGCGTATGACATCGACGGGTTCGATAACAGCGCCGGCGAGGTCTCCACGCTGCACGGGCAGGGCAAGCATGTGATCTGCTACATCGACGTGGGCACGGCCGAGAACTGGCGCCCGGACTACTCCTCCTTCCCGGCCTCGGTGCTGGGCAGCTCAAACGGCTGGCCGGGCGAGCGCTGGCTTGATATCTCAAAGCTCAGCATCCTCGAGCCGATCATGACGGCGCGCTTTCAGATGTGCAGGGAAAAGGGGTTCGACGCGGTCGAGCCCGACAACATGGACGGCTATGAAAACAGCACCGGCTTCCCGCTGAGCGCCTCCGAGCAGCTGACCTACGACGAGTGGATCGCCGGCGAGGTCCACGCCCTGGGGATGGCCGTCCTTCAGAAGAACGACGGCGAACAGACGGCGCAACTGGAGCCCTACTTCGACGGCGCCCTCGATGAGCAGTGCAACCAGTACCACGAATGCTCCAACTTCCAGCCGTACCTTACGGCGGGCAAGCCCGTCCTGAATGCCGAGTACAGCCTCTCGACCAGCTCGTTCTGCGCCGCCGATAACGCGGCCGGGATCATGGGAGCGCGCTACAGCCTCGAACTCAACGGTTCGAGCTTCGAACCCTGCTGGTAGGGAAGCCTCCGCCTGGCCGGCGAAGCCGAGCCGGCCAGGCTCATGCGCAGGGTCGTGCGTTCATGCCCATGAACGCAAGATGAGTCACGCGGACCATTGGATAACGGCGCCGAAGTGAAGACACTCGCTGGCACGGGGCCGAGGCTGTCGGCTCCTCGGCCATAAGCGTCGGCTCACATCCAGTGAGCTGGGCGGGGACCGCCACACCATGAGAGCTCAAGAGAGCAAAGAGGCCAGACGTTGAGGAGACTTGTCGTCCTGATCATCGTCGCATCGTCCCTCGCTGCGCTGGCACTAACGAGCGCAGCGTCGGCGTCGGCTGCCCAGCGCATCGACATGAAGGTGCTGCTGCTCGGCACCTCAACGACCGAGCCGGACTTCGTCTCCTGGCAGTCCGCGCTGCAGCGCGAGGGGGTCCCATTCGAAGCGATCGTCACCTCGCCTGGGCATTCGCCGATCACCGCCGCGACACTCTCGGACACGCTTGCCAACGGCACCGCCGAGGCCAAGTACCAGGCGGTCATCGTGTCGGTCGGCGGGCTGCCCGAATGCACCACCACCTGTGTATCGACGCTGGCTCAGTCGGAATGGACGGCGCTTGAAGAATACGAGCACGCGTTCAGCGTGAGACAGCTGACCGGCGACATCTACCCCAGCTCAACCTACGGCCTGAACAGCCCGACGGTCTCCGGCGCATTGGATGGCGCGCAGGGGACGCTCACAACCGAAGGCAAAGCGGTCTTTCCCTATCTCAAGGAATCCGTCGCTATGGACACCGGCACCTACGGCTATGAGGCGACTCCTCTGGCGACCCAGGTGACCGGAGCGAGCTTTCAAACGCTCGTCACAGGGCCGAGCAGCTCCGCCCTCGTGGGCGTCTACACGCGCTCGAACGGCACTCAGGAAATGGTCGAGACCTTCGACCAGAACCAGTACCAGCTGCAGGCCGAGCTGCTGCGCCACGGCGCGCTGAACTGGGTCACGCGCGGCGTCTACTTCGGCGACCAGCGCAACTACGTCGAGATGGACATCGACGACACCTTCACGCCCGATGACTCCTGGGACACGACGACACACGAGATCAACTACGACAACGCCGACGCGCTGCGCATGCAGCCGGTCGATGTCGACTACGCAGCGAAATGGGAGAAAGAACACGGCGGCTTTCGCATGGAGCAGCTGTTCAACGGCGGCGGAAGCGTTGAATACCAGGCAAACAACGGCGGCACCGACCCCGTCCTGGCCGAGTTCCAGAAGGAAGACCCTGAAACGAAAAAGTCCTACGCGGACTCCTTCGGCTGGCTCAGCCACACCTATGACACCCCCTATATGGACGTGGGCTGCGCGACGCAGAACTACATCGAGGCTGAGCTGAACGAGAACTCGGAATGGGCAGCGGCGAAACCCGGCGCAACACCGGGCACCGGCGGTCTCGGCCTGACCGAGTCAAGCGAACCGACCGTGGCCCTCGGAGCCGAGAACCCGAAGGTGTTCGTCCCGGGCAACCACTCGGGCTTCGCGGACCTCGTGCCGGGTAACCCGGCGACGGTCGATGCGCCCGAACTCGACTCCGACGCTCTCACCGAAGGAGGCAAAGGCACACTGGCGGCGGGCTCCTATCAGTACGCGATCACGGACCAGTTCGCCGAAGGCGCCGGACAGTCGGCGGCCGACGTGACGGAACCGCTGGCGGTGCCGGCAGATGGGTCGGTGACCCTTGAATGGGAGTCGATCTGCCACGCCGCGGACTACCTGATCTACCGCGAGGTCGCGGGCAGCAACAAATGGTCGCTGATTGGGACCGTGAAGACTCCGTTCTCCGCCATCCTGCCCGACAACAGCGTCGGTGAAGCGACCTCCACCACCAACGTCACCGGCGGCGGCGAGTCACAGCAGACCCTGGTTGACACCGGCGCCGCCGGCGCCGCGGAGCCAGCCGGCTGGACGCCGCCGATCGCCGAGAATGCGGTCGAGTCCCCATGGGAGCAGAACCCCTACTTCATCCCGGCGCTCGAGGCGGTCGGGATCACGGCCGTGGGCGACGACGCCTCCAAGGCCTATCCCGACCCGCCCGAAGCCCAGTTCGGTATCGGGACCACCTACACGGGACGCGAATATGCAGCCGGGGAAACGTTCCTCGACGGCACTGCGCAGGTCGTGCCACGCCACCCGATCAACATCTACTACAACGCCTCGACCGAGGCACAGGAGGTCGATGAGTGGAACACCCTCTTTGAGCCTCCCTCGGCCGGCGGTCAGTGCCAGCCGACCTCGACCACCACGTGCGAGACAGCGCCCGCGACATTCGCCGAAATCGTGAAAAGCGTCGTCTCCGGCATGTTCCAGAACATGATGGGCAACGACCCGCGGCCGAGCTACGTTCACCAGACCAACATCATCGGCCACCCGCCGGCCGGAGAACCGACCAACAGCACACCGCTGCCAAAAACGCCTGAAAAGACCGGTGACGGGCTGCTTTATTCGGTGCTCAACCCGTTGCTGAGCGAGTACAACAAATACTTCGCCTCCACCGCGCCCTACGAACAGCTGACCCTCGGCGCGATCGCCAAAGTCCTAGCCGAGCAGGCGGCGTGGACGGCGGCACTCAGTGCCGGCACCGTGAGCGGCTACATAGAAGGCAATCAGATCACGATCAACAATTCGGGCTCGAGCGCCGTCAACGCGCCTCTGACAGGTGTCACCGGGGTCGGGACCCCCTACGGCGGAGTCACGTCCGGATGGGCGAGCGTCCCGGTGGCGACGAGCACCCACTCGGCACCCACGACGTGGCCTGTGGGCCCGCCGAGCATCACAACCACAAGCCTTCCCGAAGGTCGCGTGCATGCCGGCTACGCCCAGACGATTTCGGCCAGCGGCGGCGCAACTCCGTACGCGTGGTCGCTCTCGAGCGGCTCCTTGCCCGCCGGGCTGTCCCTGAACGCGACGAGCGGCGCGATCACAGGCACGCCGAGCGGCACGGGCAGCTCGAACTTCACCGTCAAGCTGACCGACTCAAGCACCCCAACGGCCCAGACGGTCACGGCCAACCTGTCGATCACCGTGCTCGCCAACCCCCCGGCCTCGGTGAGCCAACCAGCGTCGGCCGTTTTGCAGGGGTCCGCGATCCTCAGCGCCACCGTCAACCCCAGCGGCGCCGAAGTGAGCAAATGCGAATTTGAATACGGCACCACGAACTCCTACGGTCAGACCGCGGCGTGCTCCTCGCTTCCGGGGTCCGGTGAAAACCCGGTCACCGTCTCCGCGGCGCTGACGAGCCTCGCCGCCAACACCACCTACCACTTCAGGATCTCGGCCACGAACGCGGGCGGCACGAGCAAAGGCTCTGATGAAACCTTCAAAACGCCGCCCAACGCCCCGACGGTCGTGAGCGAAAAAGCCTCATTGGTCACCCAGACTGCGGCCACCCTCAACGCCACCACCAACCCCAACGGCGGGGAAGTCACGAAATGCGAACTCGAATACGGCACCACGAACTCCTATGGAAAAACGGCCGCGTGCGCGCCCGCGCCGGGGTCCGCTAGCAACCCCGTAGCGGTCTCGGCGTCGCTCACGGGCCTGACCGCGAACACCACCTACCACTTCAGGATCTCAGCGACCAACGCCGGCGGCACGAGCAGAGGCTCTGACGAAACGCTCAGGACGCTGCCCAACGCTCCGACAGTTGTGAGCGAAAAAGCCTCCGTCGCCCAGACGACCACGGCCACCCTGAACGCCGCGGTCAACCCCAACGGCGGGGAAGTCAGCAAATGCGAATTTGAATACGGCACCACGACCTCCTACGGCCAGAGCGCGGCATGCTCCTCACTTCCGGGGTCCGCCGAAAGCCCCGTCGCCGTCTCCGCGGCGCTCACGGGTCTCGCCGCCAACACCACGTACCACTTCAGGATCTCGGCGACGAACGCAGGCGGCACGAGCAAGGCCGCTGACGAAACGCTCACAACGCTCCCGAGCCTCACGATCACCGCAGCAGCCCTGCCCAACGGCTATCTGGGCACGCCCTACACCCAGACGCTCGCAGCGAGCGGTGGCGTCACCCCTTACAGCTGGGCGATCAGCGCAGGTTCGCTGCCGGCCGGGCTGTCGCTGAACGGCGAAACAGGAGCTATAACGGGAACCCCGAGCGCCGCGGGGACCCAGAGCTTCACGATCAAGGTGACCGACTCGAGCACCCCGTCGGCCCAGAGCGCGAGCGCCAGCCTGTCGATCACGGTGGTCGAACCCACCTACGCAACCTCCATCACCAGCTATGAAATGGGCTTCAAAGAACCGAACGCCGTGGCGGTGGATCCGAGCGGGGACATCTTCGCAGCAGACCCCGGCCATGAGCGGATCGTGGAGTTCAACTCGGAACGCAAATATCTGAGGCAGTTCGGCGAAGAAGGCTCGGGTCCGGGCCAGTTCAAGGGCATCGGCGGCATCGCCGCCAATGCAGCCGGGGATCTCTACGTCAGCGACTCCGGCAACAACCGAGTGGAGGAGTTCGGACCCTCCGGAGAATTCCTACGGAGCTTCGGCACCCCGGTCCTTGCCTCCGGGCAGCTGCTCTACCCCGGAGCGATCGCGATCGACTCCGAAGGCAACGTATGGGTACTGAACCCATATGGGGGAGAGGCAGCAGGGCACATCGTCGAGTTCTCATCGACGGGGACCTACCTGTCGAAGTTCGGCTCCTCAGGCTCTGGAGAAGGACAGCTGGGCATCGCCTATGGCCTCGCCTTCTCAGGCGGTCACCTGTACGTCTCTGAACTGAGCAACTCGAGGGTCCAGGAGTTCTCGACCAAAGGCGAATACCTCGGGAGCTTCGACCCCCTAGGCTCGGGCACGGGCAAATCAACCGAGCCCTGGGGCATCGCCTCAGACTCGAGCGGCAACCTGTATGTCTCAGAACTAGGAGCAGACCGAGTGCAGGAGTTCAGCTCCGCTGGGGCCTTCATCGCCGCCTTCGGCTCTGAAGGCGCGGGGCCGGGGCAGCTTCAGAGCCCCAGAGGTGTCGCCGTAGGGCCCGCGGGCAACATCTTCATCGCCGACAGCGCCAACAACAGGATCGAGAACTGGGCGCCGGGATCGCCCCCCACCTACGCAACCTCCATCACCAGCTATGAAATGGGCTTCAAAGAACCGAACGCCGTGGCGGTGGATCCGAGCGGGGACATCTTCGCAGCAGACCCCGGCCATGAGCGGATCGTGGAGTTCAACTCGGAACGCAAATATCTGAGGCAGTTCGGCGAAGAAGGCTCGGGTCCGGGCCAGTTCAAGGGCATCGGCGGCATCGCCGCCAATGCAGCCGGGGATCTCTACGTCAGCGACTCCGGCAACAACCGAGTGGAGGAGTTCGGACCCTCCGGAGAATTCCTACGGAGCTTCGGCACCCCGGTCCTTGCCTCCGGGCAGCTGCTCTACCCCGGAGCGATCGCGATCGACTCCGAAGGCAACGTATGGGTACTGAACCCATATGGGGGAGAGGCAGCAGGGCACATCGTCGAGTTCTCATCGACGGGGACCTACCTGTCGAAGTTCGGCTCCTCAGGCTCTGGAGAAGGACAGCTGGGCATCGCCTATGGCCTCGCCTTCTCAGGCGGTCACCTGTACGTCTCTGAACTGAGCAACTCGAGGGTCCAGGAGTTCTCGACCAAAGGCGAATACCTCGGGAGCTTCGACCCCCTAGGCTCGGGCACGGGCAAATCAACCGAGCCCTGGGGCATCGCCTCAGACTCGAGCGGCAACCTGTATGTCTCAGAACTAGGAGCAGACCGAGTGCAGGAGTTCAGCTCCGCTGGGGCCTTCATCGCCGCCTTCGGCTCTGAAGGCGCGGGGCCGGGGCAGCTTCAGAGCCCCAGAGGTGTCGCCGTAGGGCCCGCGGGCAACATCTTCATCGCCGACAGCGCCAACAACAGGATCGAGAACTGGGCGCCGTAGGGGCGCCTCGCTGTTAGTCTCCGACGATGTCGGATGCTGAGCGCCGGGGCGCTCGTGCTCGTCCACGCGTGGGGCTGAGCGTAGGCTTGTCGGCGCTGCTCGCATTCCTTGGTGTGAGCGCCGTTGCCGGTGCGCGGCCCCGGACACCGGCACCTACCGTGCCGCGCGTGGTTCTCGCACCCAGATCGGGTCCGCCGGACACCCTGGTGTCGGTTCGTGGGTCTGGCTTTCGTCCTCGGGTCAACGGGATGGTTGACTTCGGCGAGCACCGCGTCGGTTCCTTCAGGGCCACCGCGCGCGGCGGATTTTTCCTCAGATTCAGGGTCCCGGGCGGCGCCCACGGCCGGATCCGCGTGACCGCGTCGCAGCTCACTCATGTCCGGGGACACCCCAAGCGTCGGCTGAACCTCGCCGGAGCGGGCTTCCGGGTCGCTCTGCGTGTTTCGCCCGGCGCCTCCGGTGGCTCCGGTGGCTCAGGCGGGGGTGGATCGAGCGCCGGCCGCTGGGTGCCGCCCAAGGCGCTGACCTGGTACTGGCAGCTGCAGGGGACCGTCAACAACTCAGAGCCGGTCGCCGCGTATGACATCGACGGGTTCGATAACAGCGCCGGGGAGGTCTCCACGCTGCACGGGCAGGGCAAGCATGTGATCTGCTACATCGACGTGGGCACGGCCGAGAACTGGCGCCCGGACTACTCCTCCTTCCCGGCCTCGGTGCTGGGCAGCTCAAACGGCTGGCCGGGCGAGCGCTGGCTTGATATCTCAAAGCTCAGCATCCTCGAGCCGATCATGACGGCGCGCTTTCAGATGTGCAGGGAAAAGGGGTTCGACGCGGTCGAGCCCGACAACATGGACGGCTATGAAAACAGCACCGGCTTCCCGCTGAGCGCCTCCGAGCAGCTGACCTACGACGAGTGGATCGCCGGCGAGGTCCACGCCCTGGGGATGGCCGTCCTTCAGAAGAACGACGGCGAACAGACGGCGCAACTGGAGCCCTACTTCGACGGCGCCCTCGATGAGCAGTGCAACCAGTACCACGAATGCTCCAACTTCCAGCCGTACCTTACGGCGGGCAAGCCCGTCCTGAATGCCGAGTACAGCCTCTCGACCAGCTCGTTCTGCGCCGCCGATAACGCGGCCGGGATCATGGGAGCGCGCTACAGCCTCGAACTCAACGGTTCGAGCTTCGAACCCTGCTGGTAGGTCCACTTCGCGCTTGAGCGCGCGCCGGCGTTCAGGTGCCTGAACGCAAGATGAGGCACGTGGGCCATTGGATAACGGGGTCCCAGCAAAGACACTCGATCGGCACGGATCAGCTGTCGGCGCTTCTGCGGCCAGCGGACCCGATCAGCATCGACGAGCGTCGAGCCTCGCTGGGCGCTCTGAGTAAATCGACAAGCTCAAACGCAGCTGGAGGCCATGGTGTTCAGAAAACCGATCGCTCTGATGATGACCCTCGTGTCGGTGTTCGCGACGCTGGCCTTGGCCACCGCGGCGTCGGCGTCCGCAGCCCAGCGCATCGACATGAAGGTGCTGCTGCTCGGAACCTCAACGACCGAGCCGGACTTCGTCTCCTGGCAGTCCGCGCTGCAGCGCGAGGGGGTCCCATTCGAAGCGATCGTCACCTCGCCTGGGCATTCGCCGATCACCGCCGCGACGCTCTCGGACACGCTTGCCAACGGCACCGCCGAGGCCAAGTACCAGGCGGTCATCGTGTCGGTCGGCTCGCTTCCGGAATGCACCGAATCGGGCTGTGTCTCAACGCTGTCGACGGCCGAATGGACGGCGCTTGAAGAATACGAGCACACCTTCAACGTACGCCAGCTGACGGGCGACATCTATCCCGGCGCAACCTATGGCCTGAACAGCCCCACGAGCTCGGGTGCGCTCGACGGCACGCAGGGAACGCTCACGACCGAAGGCAAAGCGGTCTTCCCCTACCTGAAGGAAATGGTGGGCATGGACACCGGCACCTACGGCTATGAGGCGACGCCCCTGGCGACCCAGGCAACCGGCGCGAGCTTCAACACGCTCGTCTCGGGCCCCAGCGGCTCGGCGCTCGTCGGCGTCTACACGCGCGCCAACGGCACCCAGGAAATGGTCGAGACCTTCGACCAGAACCAGTACCAGCTGCAGGCCGAGCTGCTGCGCCACGGCGCGCTGAACTGGGTCACGCGCGGCGTCTACTTCGGCGACCAGCGCAACTACGTCGAGATGGACATCGACGACACCTTCACGCCCGATGATTCCTGGGACACCGCCACCCATCAGATCAACTACGACAACGCCGACGCGCTGCGCATGCAGCCGGTCGATGTCGACTACGCAGCGAAATGGGAGAAAGAACACGGCGGCTTTCGCATGGAGCAGCTGTTCAACGGCGGCGGAAGCGTTGAATACCAGGCAAACAACGGCGGCACCGACCCCGTCCTGGCCGAGTTCCAGAAGGAAGACCCTGAAACGAAAAAGCCCTACGCGGACTCCTTCGGCTGGCTCAGCCACACCTACGACACCCCCTATCTGGATGTGGGCTGCGCGACGCAGAACTACATCGAGGCGCAGCTCAACGAGAACACCGAATGGGCCGCGGCGAAGCCCGGCGCAACACCCGGCACCGGCGGCCTCGGCCTGACCGAGTCAAGCGAACCTACGCTGGCGCTCGGAGCCGAGAACCCGAAGGTGTTCGTCCCGGGCAACCACTCGGGCTTCGCTGACCTCGTGCCGGGCAACCCGGCAACCGTCGATGAGCCCGATCTGGACCCCTCGACCGTCAATGAAACCGGCGGGGCACTGCCCGCGGGTTCATACCAGTACGCGGTCACAGACCAGTTCACGAACTCCCCGAGCGCCGGGCAGTCGGCCGCCTACATAACGGAACCTCTGACGGTGCCGGCGGGCGGTTCGGTGACCCTTGAATGGGAGTCGATCTGCCACGCGGCGGACTACCTGATCTACCGCGAGGTGGCCGGCAGCAACAACTGGTCCCTGATCAAGACGGTCTCCACCCCGTTCTCGGCGATTCTGCCCGACAACAGTGTCGGTGAAGCGGCCTCGACCACGAACGTCAATGGCGGCGGCGAGTCCCAGCAGACGCTCGTGGACACCGGCATTACCGGCACCGCGGAGCCCACCGGCTGGACGCCGCCGAGCACCGAGAATGCTGTCGAGTCCGCCTGGGAGCAGAACCCCTACTTCATCCCCGCCCTCGAAGCGGTCGGGATAACGGCCGTGGGCGACGACGCCTCCAAGGCCTACCCGGATCCGGCCAACGCCGAATTCGGCATCGGGACTACGTACAAAGGACCCGAATACGCGGCCGGGGAAACCTTCCTCGAGGGCAGCAAAGCGCAGGTCGTGCCGCGTCACCCGATCAACATCTACTACAACGCCTCGACCGAGGCGCAGGAGGTCGACGAGTACAACACGCTTTATCTGCCGCCGTCCCTTGGTGGCGAATGCGTGGCGAGCTCGACCACGACGTGCGAGACGGCGCCGGCAACATTCGCCGGAATCGTGAACAGCGTCGTCTCGGGCATGTTCCAGAACATGATGGCTAACGACCCGCGGCCGAGCTACGTCCACCAGACGAACATCATCGGCCACCCGCCGGCGGGAGGAGCGACCACCGGCACGCCGCCGAACACACCGGAAAAGACGGGAGACGGGCTGCTGTACTCGGTGCTCAACCCGCTGCTTGAAGAGTACAGCCAGTACTTTGCCTCAAGCGCACCCTACGAACAGCTGACGCTGGGTGCGATCGGCACGCTCTTGGGCGAGCAGGCCGCATGGAAGGCCGCACTCAGTGCCGGCACCGTCAGCGGCTACATCGAAGGCAACCAGGTCACCATCCAGAACTCGGGCGCCGCTGCGATCAGCGCCCCGCTGACGGGAGTGACCGGTGTCGGATCTCTATATGGCGGCATCCAGTCGGGATGGACGAGCCTGCCCGTCGCGGCGAGCACCCACACCGCACCGACCACATGGCCGGCCGCAGCACCGGTGCTCGAAGCCCCGAACGTCACGACCAGCCCCGCCAGCAAAACCATGACGGCAGGGGAAAGCGCGACCTTCACCGCGGTGGCCTCGGGGTATCCGACGCCAACCGTGCAGTGGCAGGTCTCCACTAACGCCGGCGTGACGTTCGAAAACGACACGACCGACGCAGGGAACACGACCGGCACGCTGACCGTCGCCGCCACGACGACCGCCCTCAGCGGCCGCGAGTACCGCGCGGTCTTCACGAACTCATCGAGTACCGCGACGAGCACGGCGGCGACGCTGACGGTCAACCCGAAGCCGGAAGCCGCCAAAGTCACCACGAGCCCCGCCAGCAAGACAGTTACGGCCGGGGAAAGCGCGACATTCACCGCGGCCGCCTCGGGATATCCGGCGCCAACGGTGCAGTGGCAGGTGTCGACCAACGCCGGTGTGACGTTCTCAAACGACACCACCGACGCAGGTAACACCACGACCACGCTGACGGTCGCGAATACCACGACCACTCTGAGCGGCCGCCGCTACCGCGCCGTGTTCACGAATGCGACCGGCTCGGCCACGACCACGGCGGCAACGCTGACGGTCAACACGAAGACGGAAGCTCCGAAAGTCACAACGAACCCGGCCAGCAAGACCGTCACAGCCGGCGAAAACGCGACCTTCACGGCCGCGGCCTCGGGCTCTCCGGCACCGACCGTGTCGTGGGAGGTATCGACGAACGGCGGTGCGACGTTTACCAAGGACACTACCGACGCCGGGAACACGACGGACACGTTGACCGTGGCGAACACCACGACCACGCTGAGTGGCCGAGAGTACCGCGCGGTCTTCACGAACTCATACGGCTCGGCGACGAGCACGGCGGCTACGCTGACCGTCAAAGCGGCCCTGCCGATCGTGAGCAGCCTGTCCCCCAACTCAGGTGCGGCGAACTCCCTGGTGACCATCACGGGGAAGAACTTCACCGGCACCGAGGCCGTGTACTTCGGCTCGAAGTCGGCCAGTGGCTGGATCCTGTCCAGCACACAGCTCCTCGTGGTTGTTCCAGCCGGCAGCGGCACGGTTGAAGTGACAGTGAAGACGCCGAATGGAACGAGCGCGACCTCGAGCGCCGACCGGTTCACCTACACCGCTGCACGGCGCGGCTAGATCGGGGACAACAGACGTTCAGCGCCTGAACGCAAGATGGGTGACTCGGACCATTGGGTATCGGAGTCGAAACCAGGAGACTCGGTAACAGAGCAGCACGCCGGCGAGGAGTCGGCGCACCAACCATACGAATGAGCGTGAGACATCAGCATGGCGGCAAAAACACCACAGCGAATCATCGGCAGGCTCCTGAGGCTTGGGGTCTCCGGCTCAGCCAGGTCCTCCTCGGAGGACCCCACAGCGCTGGGAGAGCTCGAGACCGAGCTCGCGCTGCTGCGGGAGGAGAACGCCTGGCTGAAGGTGGAGCGCCACCGCCCACCCGACGCAGGCCGGATCATCGAGAGCATGCGTGAGCTCGGCAAAGCCCTCCCGGCCGGGATCCGAGCAGACCGGGGGTGTGCCAACCAGCGAGGACGCGCAGGTGATGGTCGAATGTCTTGCGATTCGCAACGGACTACTGGAGGCCTGCAAGGAGATCCAGGAGGCCATGCAGGGGATACGACACCGACTCAGTGGACTCTCGGTCGACGTCCAGGCGGGCGTCGGCGATCACGCGACGTCTTCTCCGATCACAGCCCCTTCATCCGGCGACGTCGACCTGGAGCTGGCCGTGAAACCGCGAGCCGCATCCGGTCTATCCCAGAACGCGGCGTGACCATGACCAGGCCGCGACCGAGCTTTAACAGAATGTCAACGATGAGCAGACGCAAAGCAGCAATCGACAACGTGTCAACAATGAGCAAACCCGGACCGGGAATCGACGAACTGTCAAGGAAGAGGGGAATTGAAATGGTGAGAAAATCAATCGTTCTGGTGATGACCCTCGTATCGGTCCTTGGAACGCTGGCACTTACAACCGCTACGTCGGCATCCGCCGCGCAGCGCATCGACATGAAGGTGCTGCTGCTGGGGACATCCGCGACAGAGCCGGACTTCGTGTCCTGGCAGGACGCCCTGCAGCGCGAGGGGGTCCCGTTCGAAACGATCATCACCTCGGCGGGTCACACACCGATCACGGCCGCGACGCTTTCGGACACGCTGCCGAACGGCACCCCGGAGGCCAAGTACCAGGGGATCATCGTGTCGGTCGGCAACCTTCCCGAATGCACCAAAGGTGCGACCGAAACATGCGCATCGACGCTGTCTGCCACCGAATGGGCCGCGATCGAAGAGTACGAGCAGACCTTCAACGTACGTCAGCTGACCGGGGACATCTTCCCGAGCGCGACCTACGGCCTGAACGCCGCGACAACCACTGGCGCGCTGGAAGGCGAACTTGGAACGGTCACCACCGAAGGCAAAGCGGTCTTCCCCTATCTGAACGGGTCCGTCGGGCTGGAAGCCGGCACCTACGGCTATGAGGCGACCCCGCTTGCCACCCAGGCCACCGGTGCGAGCTTCCACACGCTCGTCTCAGGACCGAGCAGCTCGGCGCTCGTCGGCGTCTACACGCATCCCAACGGCGTCCAGGAAATGGTGGAGACCTTCGACCAGAACGAGGCTCAGATGCAGTCCGAGCTTCTCCGCCACGGAGCGCTGAACTGGGTCACGCGGGGTGTTTACTTCGGCGATCAGCGCAACTACGCCGAGATGGACATTGACGACACGTTCACGCCCGATGACGCGTGGGACATCGAAACGCACGAGATCAACTACAACGAGGCCGACGCGCTGCGCATGCAGGCGTCCGATGTCGCCTACGCCGCGAAATGGGAGAAAGAACACGGCGGCTTCCGCATGGAACAGCTGTTCAATGGCGGCGGCAGCGTCGCCTACCAGGCCGGACAGACCTCCGGAACCGATCCCGTCCTCGCGGAATTCCAGAAAGAAGACCCCGAAACGAAAAAGCCCTACGCGGACTCGTTCGGCTGGCTCAGCCACACCTATGACACGCCATATCTCGATGTCGGCTGCGCGACGCAGAACTACATCGAGGCCGAGCTCAACGAGAACACCAACTGGGCAGCCGCCGCACCCGGAGCAACGCCGGGAACGGGCGGGCTGGGCCTGGCCGAGAACGAAACCCAGGCACTCGGGGCGGAGAACCCGAAAGTGTTTGTCCCGGGCAACCACTCGGGCTTCGCCGACCTCGTGCCGGGCAACCCGGCGACGGTCGACGCGCCGCAGTTTGACGCAGACGAAAAAACCGAAGAAGGCACAGGCACGCTGGCGGCCGGCTCCTACCAGTATGCGATCACCGACCAGTTCACCAACTCCCCAACCGCCGGTGAATCGGCGGCAGCGGTGACGGCGCCGTTGACGGTGACGGCAAATGGGTCGGTTACGCTCGAATGGGAGGACATCTGTCACGCCGCCGACTACCGCCTCTACCGCGAGGTCGCCGGAAGCAACAAATGGTCGCTGATCGGCACGGTCTCCACGCCATTCTCCGCGACTCTGCCCGACACCAGCGTGGGTGAAGCAGAATCCACGACCAGCGTCACAGGTGGCGGCGAGAAACAGCAGACCTTCACCGACAACGGCATTGCCGGCACGGCACAGAAAGCCGGATGGACGCCTCCGATAACCGAGAATGCCGTCGAGTCGCCGTGGGAGCAGAACCCCTACTTCATCCCGGCGCTTGAAGGCGTCGGCATCACGGCGGTGGGCGACGACGCCTCCAAGGCATACCCCAGCCCGCCCGAAGCGCAGTTCGGCTACGGAACGACCTACAAAGGACCTGAATACGCCGCCTCGGAAACGTTCCAAGAGGGTAAAGCCCAGGTCGTGCCGCGCCATCCGATCAACATCTACTACAACGCCTCGACCGAGGCGCAGGAGGTCGACGAGTACAACACCCTGTTCGGCCCCGACTGCGTCGCGAGCTCGACCACGACATGCGAGACAAAAGCGCTGACATTCGCCGAAATCGTGAAAAGCGTCGTCTCGGGCATGTTCCAGAACGTCATGAACAACGACCCGCGGCCGAGCTACGTCCACCAGACCAACATCATGGGTCAGCCACCGGCGGGAGAACCGACGAACTCCACGCCGCTTCCGACCACGCCCGAAACGACCGGCGACGGGCTCCTCTACTCGGTGCTCAACCCGCTGCTGGCCGAGTACAACAAATACTTCGCCACCACGGCGCCGATCGAACAGCTGACGCTGGGCCCGATCGGCACGCTGCTCGCCGAGCAGTCCGCATGGAAGACGGCATCGGCGATAGGCACCGGCAAGGTGAGCGGCTACATCGAAGGCAACCAGGTCACCATCACGAACTCGGGTACCGCTGCCGTCAATGCCCCGCTCACGGGCGTGACCGGCGTCGGATCCTCCTACGGCGGAATCACGTCCGGGCTGGACGAGCGTGCCGGTCGCGACGAGCACCCACACGGCTCCGACCACGTGGCCGGCCGCTGCCGGCGCAGGTGGAACAGGAACCGCAGGGCAGCTGGGTGAGCAAGCTCGGCTCGGCGGGCTACCTGCTGGACGGCTGGGATGGCAGCCAGGACGCCTCGGACATGCCGGGCGTGACCGCGACCCTCGAAAAAGGCAGCCGCTACGTGTGGGCTCAGTCCACGACCGACGTTCGCGCTCTGCAGGGGCCTGAAGGCACAACCCGCACGGCCTCGACCTACTATGACCCGAACCAGATCCAGGTCAAGCTGAGCTTCCCGACGACGGCTTACAACGGTAGCCTGCATCTGTACGCGGTGGACTGGGACTCGACGGCGCGCAGGGAGTCGATCACCGTCAACGACGGAACCGGGCCCCGCACGGTGCCGCTGAGCTCCGAATTCAACAAAGGGGCGTGGGTCACGCTCCCGGTCGACGTCGCGGCTGGTGGCAGCGTGACGATCACGGTCAATCGCGAAGCCGGCCCCAATGCCGTGCTCTCTGGCATCTTCCTCGGCGGAGCGGGTACGCCACCGTCGACCACGAGCGGCGAAGAACTCTCGCAGGGCGGCTGGGTTGGCTCCTACGGCGCGCGCGGGCTACGACCTTGCCGGCTGGGACGGATCCACCGGCGACGTCTCCTACATACCGCACGCTTCTGTGACGCTCGAAAAAGGCGGCCGCTACCAGTGGGGCGCAGGGCACTACCGACACGCGCGCGCTCTCAGAACCGGCGCAGCTGACGCGAAACGCCGCAGCCTACTATGACCCGAACCAGATCCAGGTGAAGCTGAGCTTCGAAAAAGCGTTTACCGGCAACATCCACCTGTACGCGCATCGACTGGGACTCCACCGCCCGCCGCGAGACCATCTCGGTGAACGGCCAGACCGCGGACCTGTCGACCAGCTTCAATGCCGGCGCGTGGGTGTCCTTCCCGGTCAGCGTCGCAGAAAACGGAACGGTGACGATCACCGTCGATCGGACCGCCGGCGCGAACGCGGTGCTGTCGGGCATCTTCCTGAACGAACTCAAAGGAACCGAAGAAGTCAAAGGCACTCCGCCCGGCCCCGCGGTGACAAGCGCGCCCCAAGGAGCGTGGGTGAAAGCGGTTGGTTCCGAAGGTTATGACCTCGCCGGCTGGGACGGTGCCACGGACGCCTCCTACATGCCGGACGCGTCCGTGAGTCTCGAAAAAGGGAGCCGCTATCAATGGGCTCCTGGCACAACGGATGCCTCGCACTCTTACCGACCCGACCGGGCAGATCCGGCGCGCTGGGACCTATTACGACCCGAACGAGATACAGGTGAAGCTGACCTTCAAAGAAGCGTACAAAGGGAACCTGCATCTGTACGCCGTGGACTGGGATAAAGTCACTCGGCGGGAGATCGTGTCGGTCAACGGCCAGAGCGCGGTGCTTGGCGAATTCAACGAAGGCGCTTGGATGTCCTTCCCGATCAACGTAGCCGAAAATGGAACCGTGACGATCACAGTCGATCGCACGTTCGGTCCCAACGCGGTTCTGTCCGGCATCTTCCTCGGCGAAGGGACCACCGCCCCGCCGGTGCGGCCAGTCGAAAGCGCTCCCCAGGGAGCCTGGGTGGGCAAATACGGAACGGCCGGATATGACTTGGGCGCCTTCAACGAAGGGTCCGGCGATCTGACCTCCAAAGCCTCTGTCAACCTGGTGCAGGGAAGTCGCTACCTGTGGGAATCTCCGTCGAGTGACCCGCGCGCATTGCAGAACCCCGAAGCGACAGGTCGCACAGCCGCGACATACTTCGATCCCGCGCAGATCGACCTGCAGGTGACGTTCAGCGAAGCGTATACCGGAAACCTCGAGCTCTATGCGGTCGACTGGGATGCGAGGGGACGCCAGGAGATGATCTCGGTGAACGGACAGACGGCCGTCCTCTCCAACTTCAGCTCGGGCGCTTGGGTGACGATTCCCGTGAAAGTGCAGAAAGGCGAAACGGTTACGATAATGGCCGACACACTGGCAGGACCGAATGCCGTGCTTTCCGGAATCTTCCTCGGCTGAGCAACGCGCGGGAGACATCACCGACACGGCTGCCGTGCTGGCGCGGCAGCCGTATCCTGACGGGACGCCTCCTGCAAACTAGCGTTATCGTGCTGAGCCTTGCGCCTCGCGTTTCTACACGGCAGCAATGATCTCTACGGTGCAAGCAGGGTCTTAGCCCAGGATGTCCAGCTGTTGCGCGCGCACGGGCACGACATTGCGGTGGCACTCCCCGAGGATGGTCCGCTGACGGAGCTTCTGAAGGACGCGGGCGCGTCGGTGAGCATCGAGCCCCTGCGCGTGCTTCGGAGGGTCGGTGGCGCAACTCGCATGCGAATGCCGACGAGTTTGCCGACCGTCTGCGACGGCGCGGAGGTTGTCGTCGTTTGGACGCTTGCACTCGCCGCGTATCTACCCCTGCTCCGCCTGCGACGTCGGCGCGTCATCTGCTCTGTACACGAGATTCTGCCCGGACGATCTGGACGCTTGCTGGCGGCGATGGCATGCGCGCTCTCCAGCGCACTGATGGTCAACAGCCACGCCACGGCTCGATGGCTGACACGCGATTTCAAGCGTATACACCCCCATCTCGCCTATCCAATAGCGCCTCCCTATATGCCGATGACCCGAGTTGATTCGGAGTCCGGCCCACTCGGACTCCTCCTTCTGGGCCGAGTCAACGGTCACAAGGGTCACCTCGAGGCGGTGTGGGCGGCACAGGCCGCGCGAGAAGCGGGTGTGGACCTGGGACTAACGCTCTTGGGCGGGTCCTTTCCGGGGCAGGAGCGGCACTTGACCGAGCTCCTCGAGGCCATCGCGGATCTTCCGTGGGCGCACTATGGCGGAGAGGTCGCCGAGCCGCGCGAGTTTTTCCGAGCGTGTGATGTTGTTCTCATCCCAAGCACGAGGCCCGAGCCATTCGGCCTTGTGGCCCTCGAGGCGTGGGCGGCCGGACGTCGCGTGATCGCATCAGCGGAAGGTGGTCTCAGCGAGGCGGCGACGATGGTGGAAGGGCTCCTGATTTCGCCCGCGGACGTCAGCGCGCTTTGCCAAGCGATAGTGCGCACGGCTCGTGATCCTGGCCTTCGTGCCGCTCCCTCTGCACGTGCCCCGGTCACCGAACTATGCACCCTCGCTGCCCGTGAGCTTGCATGGGAGTCGAGCCTCGAAGCGGCAACCCATAGTCGGCTCCGGCGTCTCTAGTTCACTCTTTGCTCTCCTCAGGGTCGCGGCGACGGACGACGCGGGCGGGCGTGCCGGCGATCACCGAGTAGGACGGCACCTCGCCACGGACCACCGCCCCAGCGGCGATTACGCATCCCTCGGCAACGTGACTCCCGTCGAGAAAGGTCACACGTGCACCAATCCAGCAATCATCTCCAACCGTAATGCCCCGCTGACTGGTGCCCTGTTGACGAATCGGCTTGTCGGTATCCTCGAACTCGTGTTCCTGTGAATGGAAACTCACAAATTGTCCCATGATCACGTTGTTACCGATCGTTACCCCACCCGCTGCTCCTATTGAGCCGTACTCCCCGATACCGCTGTCGGCGCCAATGGAGAATCCGTCGCCAAAGAGCGACAAGTGGCTTGTGCAGGAGACCACGGTAAAAGCTCCGATGTGCGTTCGAGGACCGATCCGCACTCCGCGCCTGGCGTAGCCGTCGAGCACGACACCGCGATCGAGCGTCGACGCACGCCCCAGTTGGATGTGACGCTTTCCGCGCACGCGAACGTGTGAATCGACAAAGACAAGGCGTCGGAATCGAAGCAGCCCTCGCGCCAGCAATAGGAGGCGAACGCGGATAACGTTGAGAACCAGGCCTGTAGGAAGATCGTTCGCTGGTCGATAATCCTTGCCGGTTTGTTCAATCAGCCATACGAGGAGTCGATTCAGAGGCGAACGGGGCTGTGCTGTACGCTGATGCACGCCTAGCCTGAGCCGATATAGACGCTTGCGTTGCCCTTCAGCCAGGGAGCCCAGATCCCGTTGCGATCAAAGCTCTCACGAAGGGCCAGCGTAGCGGAGGAGTCGTGGCGAAAGCCCCTGACCGCGAATCTTTCGCGCCAGTGCTGAGGGGGCTGCTCGTTGATGTGTCCTACACCGCCCTGCCCGGGTGGTGCCGCAGAGAAGACGACGTTTGGCGCCAAGCTACACGTCACGTCCACCAGCGCCTCCCCGAGCCCTGGCGGCAGGTGCTCCGCGACCTCGAGGCAATACGCCAGGTCAAATCGCGTGCCGGCAGGTGCCGGCAGGTCCTTGCGCAAGTCAAACGGCCGACAGTCGACCCCTTGGCGACGGGCGATCAACCGACCTACACGGCTTCTCTCCAGTCCAATCGTGAGGTGGCCTCGACGAACCGCCTCGGCGGCGTATGCACCGCTTCCGCATCCGATATCGACATACGCTTTGGCCGCCGGGAAGATCTCCTCGAAACTGCGAATCACACCGGGCGCCTCGCGGACCGCATAGCGGTGGTAAATCACCATCTGCACGGGGTTGTACGTCAGCCACCCCACGCCCAGCCGCTCGCCCAGCCATGAAAGCCTCCCAGCGACCATCAGCGCCGGCTTGCCTAGACCGAGCCCGTCGTCGTCCTGTTCATGCACGTGGGTGTCCTAGCACAGTCATGCCCGTCGAGCCGGCGGGCACCTCCGGCAGCTTGCGGTTGCACATGCAAGATCAACCAATGCTCGCACGGATGTCAGCGACGATTGCGTCCGTTCGTGTCAGTGTCGTTCGGCTATGCCCAGCGGCCGCACACTTTTCGGCCGTTGAGGCGAGCGGTGCCTTCTCCAACGCACGCGCGATGGCAGCATCCCATTCACGACATGAGCCTGCCGTCGCTACGACGTCGCGGTGATGTTCTGCCAAATCGACGGAGAAAGGGAGCGGACTTGCGACGACCTGCTTGCCCGCTGCCAGGTAGTCCAGCGCCTTATAGGAGTATGCGCCGCGTGTGGCCGGCGAGTCAATCCAGGGCACGACTCCAACGTCAAACTCGCGGATCGCCCTCATGATCTCGGGATACGGCCTGGCCGGCAGGAAGTGCAGGTTCCGACTTGGCGTGAGCTCCGTCGGGCGCTCTCCGCCGACGAAGGCAAATGTCCACTCCGGTCTCGCTGTGGCGAGTTCCGAGATCAGACGCCAATCCAGCCTGTCATTCAGGTGCCCGGCGTAGCCGATCAGCGGGCGCCTCAGCGACAGCACATCCTGCGGCCGCTGAGACGTCGTCGAGAGCGGTGGTGACAGACGCGACATCGATGCCCGGAGGCTGGAACCTCATTTGCGGATTGACCGCCCGCATCCGCTCCGCGAGCTGGGGCGAAAGTGCGTACGCCAAGTCCACCTTCTCGAGCAGACGGCGCTCGTGCGCTTGCGTTCTACGCCGTAGGACAGTCAATCGGCGATGGTCATCGTAGGCTGTGTGATCATCGATGTTGTCGTAGATGCTGAGTGTATGCGGCAAGTCGGTCAGCTCGGGGAAGAACCACCAGTAGAACCAAAGGATCGGGCTCTGTCATACCAATCCGCGACGTCTCGCGGCGGATGAAGCGGGAGAGTCTTGCCGCAGAGCGTGTGCGGACAGGCTCTGGATAGGACAGAGGCAAAAGCCTGGTCAATCCAAGCACCGGCGCCACCCAGAGCCGATCTGCGACTCGCTCGGCCGTCATCTTGCTGAACCCTTCAGACAGAACAGACCGTCTGGACTTCGACCACAAGGGGGAGTGACGGTTCCGGGGAAAGGTGAGATGACGCAGGGTCGAGCCTTGGAGCGCGTCACACACGTACAGCACCCGATGCTCGTTTCGCAAGCGCACGCACGGTCTGAACGGCGGTGTGGTTGGTCGCGTCTCCCCACGGAAAGCCCCCGAGCACCACGATATCGAGCGAGTCACCGCTCGGGCCAACGCCAGGGAGGTACTCGTCCGGCATTATGTTCGCGCTACGGACGCGACCGCGCGTCGACGGGGGAACGGCAGCCGGGCCGGCGGCAGCGCGAGGACGCCCGCACGCCATAGGGCGATTCCTGAACCAATCAATGCGATCGATACGAGCGCTGGTCGCGAGGTTGTCATGCTGAGAAGGAACACAACGCCGATAAACGGTAGATACCACAGTCCAACTGAGCCCAAGCCAGACCGGCGCATGCTGACGAGCGTAAGTGCACCGGCGCACAGCTCGCCGGTCATCGTCGCCATCATCGCCCCCTTGACACCGAGCGCCGGGATGAGCAAGACGTTCAGTCCAATGTTGACCGCGGCCACCACTCCCACCAAGCGAAGCATGAGGACCTCGTGGTTGGATGCCTGGAGCGTGGCCGTCGCAACCTGGCTCAGCGAGATCGGCAGGATGATGAGTAGCAGCGGAGTGCACCTGCGTCGCGTGCTCACTGTAGGCCCTACCGAACGGGCGCGAAGACGAGCTGGGGCACGAGGAAGCACAATACGCACAGCGCGGCGCTGCTTAGATAGCTGAGCGACATGCCCTTCGCGGCGAGCTGGCGGGCTGCTTGAGTGGACCCCGAGGCCAGAGCGCGGAAAGATGGTGGTCGTGATCGCGGTGGGGATTATCTGAAACGCGATGACGAGGTTGTACGCGATGCCGTAGAGGGCGATAGTGGCCGAGTCTATCCTGAACCAGGAGAGCAGCAGCATGTCGCTGCGGACATACAGCGCGATCAGGATTCCCGTGAGACCCATGCGTCAGGCCGGCTCGCCAGGGAATATCGCGATCGGATCGCCAGCTGCGGCCGAGGAATCATCGGCAGAAAGGCGAGTGCAGGCGAGCACGCGCGCCCCGGCAAACACCAGCATCGCGCCGGTGGCGCTGCCACCCGCGAGGAGCAGCACGGCAGCCCCACAAAGGGCCACGCCACCCGAGGAAGCCTCCCGCAGGGCCGCCAGGCGATAGCGGCCCAGTGCCCTGAGCTCCCCGCTCATCGTGTCGAGCTGGGCCTGTCCGATCGCGGCCGCGATGGCGAGCAGCAGCAGCGCCCAGTGGTCGGCGAGTCCGAGCAGACCGCCGGCGAAGCCGAGGATCAGCACGCACCCCCACATGCGGAAGACGCATTCGCGCCGCGGTGGCAGTGAAGCTGAGCGACGGGACGTCTCCCCGGCGGCTCGCCGCTCGCGGTTACGCTGTTGACGAATCCCCCGTCCAGCACGGGCATCAGGATCGAGGCCATGGCGACCGTGACAACGTAGTCACCGAACTGTCCGGGTGAGATCGCGCGGGCAATGATGATCAGACGACGCGAACATGGCGCCCTTCGAACCCAGGAGCGCAACTGTCGTCCACGCCAGGTTTCGCCCCGTTCTGCTGGTCATGCGAGTCCTAGCGTCGGCGATCTGCGCAACTGCGGGCCGCGGGTCCGCCGGAGATCGGACCGCTCGCGACCGCGCACGCGTGTCTGCCCTGCAGCGCCATGGCGATCAAAAGCCAAGTGGAGCCGAACCAGAACGTGCTCGTCGCGATCGAGCAGACGAGAAAGATGACGATCAGGCCCGCCGCGCGCCCGGGCGCGCTTCGGCGCAGGGGACGCATCGGCGGCGAGCGCCGCGCCGAGCAGCAGGACCCCGACGAGGCCCGTGTCGTAGAAGATCTCAAGCGGCATGTTGCCCAGGTAGTAGTTGCGGTCGAGTTCTGGCACGGTGGGATCGAGGTGGCGCTGCCCGAAGCGTGTTCAGGCCGAGTCCGACGAGCGCGTCGGTGGAGCCATGGATGTCGCCGAGCGCGCTCGTCCACGATTCCACGCGCAGCTGGCCGGTTCCAGAGTTGAACGCCGCAGCGTTGGCGAGCTTGGTGGTGAACGGGGTTGGTCACGCTCGGCGCGAACACCGACAGCGCCGCTATCACCGCTGCTGCCGCTGCGAGGCCCCGCAGTACGTGGCGACGCGCGACCCTGCCTTCAAGCACCGCCCATACGACGAGCCCAAGCACGCAGACCGATGATCGCCGCGCGGGTCAGGCTCAGGACGAGGGCCGTCCCCAGCAGGGCCAGTGCTACCGCACGAAACCGGTTCGAGCGCGAGCCGGTGAGGATCAGGAACAGCCAGATCGCAAGCGTGGAGGCGAGGATGTTGGCCTCGAAGGAGAGGCCATAGGCAGCGGGCGCGCCGGTCAGCGTCTCCTGCTGGGTGCCGAACGCGATCAGACCGGACGAGGAGAGCACCCACAGGACGATCGCCGCGATCGCGGCGCCCACGGCCGCGGCGGAGCCCACGCGCTCGAGCGTCTTTGAGTCGTCGACCGCTGCGAGCGCGAACACGAGGATCAGCCAGTCGAGCGCAAGCCATCCGGCGATCGCGAGGCTCGCGGTACGGTCGGGCGCCTGCAGCGAACGACACGGCAGTGGCCCACGTGATGAAAAGCCCCAGCAGCATGACCGTGGGTGACCGCAGCACCGTCCAGACGCGACCCAGCCGGCTGCTGAGCGCAAGGCTCAGCAGCGCGGCCACGAGCACGACGTGCTCGGGCATGAAGTGAAAGCCACCGACGACGATGCGAAAGCGGGTGACGAAAGTGGTGACGATCAGGACAACCAGCAGGCGGCGCACTCCGATCGCCTGCACCGCCAGGCACGCTCCCACGGCGAGCAGCACGACGGCGAGCTTGGGCTCGGCGACGATCGACCAGCCGAGCGCGATGCCCAGGCACACGCCCATCAGGTTGCGTGGGGTGACCGCGCTCTTGAGCGCACCGCACCCGTGAGGACGCGCCGCGTCCGCTGAGATCTGCTGCGGGCCGTCACGGTCGGACCGAGGACGTGCGCGCGCTGCACGGCCTAGCCGCCCTGAATCGCCGGCACAGGGCGCATCCGCACTGGCGCGGCGACCGTTTCGGCCGCCTCCAGGAGCAGATGCTCGTACTGCGCGCAGATGTCGTCCCATGCATAGGACGTCTGCACCAGCGACTGCCCCTCCTCCACCGCGGTTGCGTGACTCTGCGGCTCATGCAGCTCGCCGTTCCATCATCTCGCGCAGGCTGTCCGCGTCGGCCGGATAGAGAGCTCTCGGAAACGCGGCGAGGATCTCCCGGTTGAACACGGTGTCCAGGGCGAGCGTCGGTGCACCGAAGCCCAGCGCCTGCAGAAGCGCGGGGTTCGTGCCGCCGGCCGAGTGGCCGTGGACGTAAAGGCGGCAGTTGCTCCACAGCTGACCGAGAAGCGCCTGGTCGGAGACGTGACCCAGCCACTGCAGCTGCCCGCGAGCGCTCATCTCCTCCAGGCGGCGCGTGGTGGCACACCGGTAGTTCGCCGAGCCGACGACCACGACCGGGGGCTGCGCGGGCAGGTCCTCCACGGCGTCGAGGAAGAGCTCCACGTTGTTCTCCGGGGCCAGCCGGGCGACGACGAGCAGGTAGGAGCCCGGCTCCAGACCGAGCTCCCGCACTCGGTCCTGGCCGTTGTCGGGCACGACATCCGCACCGTAGGCCACGTGCTGAGGGCGAATGCCGAACTGTTCGTCCCAGATCTCGGCGACCGCGCGAGAGTCGGCGACCAGCGTCGAGCCGCGCGCGGCTGTGAGCTTCGCGCCCGTTCGGAACGTGGCTCTGGCAAGCGTGCCCCACTTCCCGCGCAGCCACTCGATTCCGTCCACGTTCACCACCGTGGGAATGCCGGCGGCCTGGAACTGCTCGAGGAAGAACCCGTGCGCCACGTTGACCACGAGCGCCGCGTCGTAGTCCTGATGGCAGGCGTGCATGCTCGCGAACATCCCGTGGGAGAGCGTCGAGAGCGACTTCGTCTCAAGGCCCGGCGTGTCGACACAGTGGATGCCGTCGGTGACGCGGCTACGAAAGCGCACATCCACCTCCGCGGCCATACACGGTCACCTCGTGACCCTGGTCGCGCAGCGCGGGCGCCAAGCGGCGCACGAAGGTCTCGAAGCCGCCGTAGTAACTGGGGTAACCGCGGCTGCCGACGATGGCTATGCGCATCGGTCTGATGTGGTCGAGTGCTGACGCATCGCGCCTGGTCTCCGGCTCAGACCGTGGCTCGGTCGGACGGCGTTGTTGCACCGTCTGACTGGGACCCGGGCGAAGTGGCGATGGACTCGGGCTGCTGCAGCGCCACATGCGGCGACTCCTGATCCTGGCTCTGGTAGCCGTAGCCGTAGCCGTAGCCGTAGCCACCGGCCTGTGAGAGCACACGGTTGGCGACGAGCCCGAGCACGGGGGCGTCCACCTGTCGCAGCTGGCTGCCGAGGAACTGCAGCGCATCGCGCTTTGTGTGCCCCACGGAGGCGACCGCGAGCACGCCGCTCACGCTGCGCAACAGCGGCATCGCATCTGCGACGAGCAGCAGTGGTGCGGTGTCGATGATGATCAGGTCGTAGTCGGCGCTCGCGCTGGCGAGCAGCGCCACCATCGACTGGCTCTCGAGCATCTCGGTGGCGTTGGGCGGGGTTGCACCGGCGACGAGCACGTCAAAGGAGGCTTCACGGCTGCCCTCTCCATCACCGTCGCTGAAGTGCTCGGGGCGCTGGATCGCGCTGCGCAGGTCGCTCTCGCCGCTGAGCACCTGCACGAGGCCCGGAGACCGTTTGACGTCGAGAACCCTGTTCAGGTCGCCGCGGCGCAGGTCGGCCTCGATCAGAAGGACACGCGAGCCTCGAAGCGCCGCTGCGGCCTGCGCGAGGTGGCTCGCGACCGTCGTCTTTCCCTCGCCGGCGACCGCCGAGGTGACGAGCACGGTCCGGATGTTCCTGTCGACGCTGAAGTAGCGCAGGCGCGCGCGCAGAATGCGAAAGCTCTCCGTGGCCGCCTCGGCGTCGGACATGTCGGTGACCGCTGCCAGAACCGGGGCGCCGAACGCCTCCTCGAGGCTCTCGACATCCTTGAGCCTGCGGTCGAAGGCTTCACGAACCAGAGCAAGCGCAACGCCGAGGACCAGACCAACCAGCAGGCCGAGCACGCCGTTGCGCACAGTCAGCGGCGAAGAGGGCGAGGTCGGCTCAATGCGCCGGCTGCACAACCTGCGCTTCACCGATCTGCAGTGACGATATGAGCGCGAGCTGCTGCTCGCGGGCACGCAGAGCCTTGGCCTGCGCGCTGTTCTTTCCAGCGGCGCCGAGCGATGCAAGCTGCGCCTGCACCTGTGCCTCGGCGGTCCCTACCGCCGTACGCTCCGTATTGCGCTGAAACTTGACGACCTGAGTGGCGTAGGCGTTCGCGATCTCGGTCGCGCGGACGGGGCTACGGTCGGTGGCGGAGATGTTCATCACGTCCGACTGCGAGGCCGAGGAGGCGGACACCTTGCGGGCCACCTGCGAACGTGACAGCGGTGGTGTCAGCCCGGCGCCGGTCCGTTCGGCGATCGCGGGAAGCGACACGAGCTTGAGGTTGGTGCTCGCCTGGACGGTCTGATCCGTCGAGGCTGGAAGTGCGGTGCTCCCCAACAGCGCCTGTTCGAGGCTCTGCTGGCGGAAGAGAATGCCGGCGGTGGCGGTGTACTCCCGCGCCTGAAGGAAGGAGAAGACGAGCGCCGCGGCCACCGTGACCAGTGCCAGCAAGGCGATCGACCGCACGCGGCGTCGCAGGATCTTCGCGAGCATCGGGACATCCCACTGTTCAGACTGGGGCATTAGCTTGTCGGGCCTTCCTGGTCGAGGGGGGAGCGCACCGGCTGGGAGGATCCGTGATCCGTGGTCTCCTCGGACGATGCTCACTGAGTGTCCTCGCTCGATCCGGCGCGGCCAATGGGCCACGCGTCCCATCTGCGTTCAGTGCATTGAACGCTTAAGATCGGGCTCTGTCTGCTTACTGGTGGAGCGCCAGGCGCGCGTTTCGCGTGCCCCGCGGCGGCGCCTCTCACGAGCCCACCGGCCCCGCGGCGCGTTTTATTCCAGGAACATCCCGGACAGGACGGCGTTCGCGCCGGCGGTTCGATCGACGACTATCGCAACGGTTTCCCCGGCGCCGACGTTGAGTGGGAAGGAGACCCAGGCGCCCTGTTCGAAATCGCTCGACAGCTGAGCGGTCTCTCCGTCGACCGTGATCGTCTCCCGTCGGGCGCGTCGAGTCCCAATCGACGGCGTATATATCGAGATGCCCCTGGTATGCGGCGCTGAAATGCAGCTGTAGCTGGATCTCGCTTGGGTCGTAGTAGGTTGCCGCCTCGCGTCCGGGGCCAGCTCGGACTCTGCAGAGCACGGACATCGGCTGTGTCAGGCGCCCACACGTAGCGATCACCCTGCAGGAGGTCCACGGACGCGTCGGGCAGGGAGACAAGATCGTTCGTGCCGTTCCAGGCGGCCAGGTCGTATCCGGTGGATCCCTCAGAGCCGACCCAGCTGCCCTGGGGGGCGCTCGACGTCGCGATCGTCGGCGGAGGCCCGGCGTCGCCGAGGAAGATCCCCGACAGCACGGCGTTCGCGCCGGCGGTGCGGTCGACCGTGATCGTCGCCGCTTCGCCCGCGGCGACGCTGATCGGCAGCGACACCCAGGCGCCGTTGTGGAACGAGCTCGACAGCACCGCGGTCTGGCCGTCGACGGTGATCGTCTCGCGACGGGCGGTGGAGTCCCAGTCCACCGCATACAGGTGGATATCGCCCGTGTAGCCTGACGGGAAGCTCAGCTGCAGGCGGATCTGGTTCGGGTCGTAGTAGGCGCCGGCCGAGCGCATCAGCCCATCCGGGCTCTCCAGCGCGCGTTTGTCGGTGGTGTCCGCGGCCCACTGATAGCGGGTGCCCTGCTGAACGCTCAGCGAGCCTCCGGGCACGTAGGAGAGGTCACCGACCGCTCCGTCGAAGCCGGCCAGGTCATAGCCGCCGGCGCCGACGGCGCCCACCCAGCTACCTTCGGGCGCGGTTTCGACGGTCGGAGTCGGCGGAGACCCGGCGTCGCCGAGGAAGATCCCCGACAGCACGGCGTTCGACGCCGGCGGTGCGGTCGACCGTGATCGTCGCGGCTTCGCCCGCGGCCACGCTGATCGGAAGCGACACCCAGGCGCCGTTGTGGAATGAGCTCGACAGCACCGCGGTCTGGCCGTCGACGGTGATCGTCTCGCGACGGGCGGTGGAGTCCCAGTCCACCGCATACAGGTGGATATCGCCCGTGTAGCCCGACGGGAAGCTCAGCTGCAGGCGGATCTGGTTCGGGTCGTAGTAGGCGCCGGCCGAGCGCATCAGCCCATCCGGGCTCTCCAGCGCGCGTTTGTCGGTGGTGTCCGCGGCCCACTGATAGCGGGTGCCCTGCTGAACGCTCAGCGAGCCTCCGGGCACGTAGGAGAGGTCACCGACCGCTCCGTCGAAGCCGGCCAGGTCATAGCCGCCGGCGCCGACGGCGCCCACCCAGCTACCTTCGGGCGCGGTTTCGACGGTCGGAGTCGGCGGAGACCCGGCGTCGCCGAGGAAGATCCCCGACAGCACGGCGTTCGCGCCGGCGGTGCGGTCGACCGTGATCGGGACGCGTTTCGCCGGCGCCGACGCTCGATCGGGAAGGTGACCCAGGCGCCCTGGGTGAAGTTCGAGGAGAGCGTGGCGGTCTGTCCGCCCACGGTGATCGTCTCGCGGCGGGCGCTCGAGTCCCAGTCGAGCGCATACAGGTGGAGGTTCCCTTTGTATGCCGCGCTGAAATGCAGCTGCACTTCAATCTGATTCGGGTCGAAGTAGGTTGCCGCCTCGCGGCCGGAGCCCGACGGGCCTTCCAGGGCCCGCGTTTCGGTCGTCTGCGGCGCCCACACGCAGCGGCTGCCCTTGGCGAGCACGGCGGTGGCGTCGGGCATGTCAGCTCGACGTCGCCCGAGCCTTCCCAGGCGGCCAGGTCATAGCCCGATGACCCCTTCGCTCCCACCCAGTCTCCCTGCGCCTGCGGCCAGCAGGGCGTGCGTGTCGCAGTGAGTTTGGGTTCCTTCTTCATCGCCATGAACCCGGCCGCGTTGGCCTGTTCGCAGAATTCGCTCGTTTCGAGGCTGTACTCGGTCTCGAACACCGCCTTGCCGGCATCGATGAAGGGCGCGAGCTTGCCGCATTCTTCGGATTGGAAGCATTCCTCATCGAGCGCGAAGTCGAAATAGGGCTCGAGTTCGGAAACCTGGTTGCGGTCGTTCTTCAGGGCGATCGACAGCCCGAGCGAGTGGGCGGTGTTGGCGAGCCACTCGTTGTAGGTGAGCTGCTCGGCGGCGGTCAGTTCGAAGCCGGTTTCGAGTTCGTAGCCTTCGACGTTGTCGGCCTCAACGCCGTCGAAGCCCTTCTGCTTGCACATTTCCAGGCGCCTCGCTGATCGCTCGACAGCGGACAGGTTGCTGATGTCCAGCCAGCGCTCGTTCGGGTACCCGGCCACCGACGTTGCCCAGAGCGGATTTCGGGAACTCGCCCGCGTCCGAGCGCCATTCCTCCCAGGTCCCCGCGTCGAGATAGCAGATCACATGCCGGCCCTGGGCATGCAGTGAGGCGACGACTTCCGCGGAGTTTTCGAACAGGTCGATGTCATACATCGTGCTTCCACCGACTGATCCACCGGTTCGCTGCCGAGCTGCCACTGCCACGTCGTGTCCTGGGCGGTACCCACCAGCCGGGTTCCGCTCGCGAGACGCTTGGCTTCAACAGTGCGAGCGGAAGCAGGAGCAGCAGCATAACAACAGGAGAAGGAGCACGACCGAGCTGCACCGCTCCGTGCGCACTCAGGAACCTGCCAACGGGCCTTCCTCCCATCGTCGTCTCCTCGAAGCCTTGGCGCGGCCCCCGCCGAACAATGTCGGTGCGACATTCAGCGAGACCGGCTGAAAGAGAGCTGCGCCCCCAGCCGGGCTGTCGCGTCAATGGGCCGAGAACCCGGAGGGCCGCTTCAGCCCCTGAACGAAAGCGCGTCTGCCTTTTGCGGCGGGGGGCGGGTTATTTGTTCGCCGGCGACGCCGGTGAAGTGCCCGGATCAGGCGCGAGCGGCGTTTAGAGAAATAGTCGGCCGATCGGTGAACTCGATCAGACGGCGTACGTTTCTGGAGGCAGCCAACCGACCCCTCAGTCGGTGGCTGCCCCGCCGCGCACGGCTCTCGGCGTCCATCAGCAGGCTCAGACCGGAGCCATCGATGAAAGTCGACCCCGTCGAGGTCCAACTCGACGGGCCCTCCGCAGCCGGCGGCCCGGACGAGGGCTTCGTCAAGCGCGCCCACAGTGGTCATGTCGAGCTGGCCCCGGATTGAGAGCCGCGTGGCCGTCGGTCGAGTGGATGTATCGATGTGAACCAAGAATTAGGGAGCCCGTAAAAGCTCATCTCTGCAAAAAACGAAACATTATGCAGCATGCGCGCGCGACACCACAGGCAGCCGACCGCCCGCGCGGTAGTGTGTCGGCGGCGATGCATGACTCCCTCACGGCCCAGGCGCCAGCTCGCTCGGCCACAACTCGGAAGCGCGGGTCGTGATCGCATTTCGCCTATGGAAGATGAGCATGTGGTGCCATCAACATGGACACCGGCGCGCCGCACGCCTGCTGAAGACGATGATATTCCTCGGCTTCGGCGCGTTGCTTGAGCCGGAGGTACGGATTGAAGGCCATGTCAACTTCGCCCACCGCGGACTGGGGGTCGTGATCCATGGCACGACCGTGCTTGGAGACTGGGTCCAGATCTGGCAGTAGGTGACGATCGCGTCCAAAAACGACAAGGAGAACGGCATGCACACGGGCGTGCGCGTCGGACGCGGCGCCGTGATCGGCGCACACGCGCTCATCCTGTGTCCGAGCGGCCGAACTCTGACGATCGGTGAGGAGGCCGTCATCGGCGCCGGCGCGATCGTCGTGAGCGATGTGCCGGCCAGAGCCGTCGTGATCCCCAGCCGAGCCGCATCATCCCGCGGGGATCCGATCCATCCGCGGCGGGCGCGGAGCTCTAGTCTCAAACCGGGCCGGCTACCGTCCCTTGGCGCGCGACGCGCGGTCGATCACATCGGCCATCTCTGAGCGGAAGCGCTCCCGGCCGAATCGCCGCGCGTTCTCGCGCACCTGGGCTCCATCGAGCTGCAACCCCTCGAATCGCTCGATCGCTGCCGCCAGCCCGGCGGCGGTCTGCTCTGCGAACAGCACCCCCGTGCGCCCGTCGGCCACCGACTCGGCGGCCCCTCCGACGCCGTAGGCGATCACCGGCACCCCGGCCGCCTGCGCCTCCACCGGCACGATTCCGAAGTCCTCCTCGCCGGGGAACAGCAGTGCGCGCGCGCCGCCCAGCAGCCGGTCTCGCTCTCCATCGGAGACCTTGCCGAGAAACGTCGTGCCATCCCCGGCAACGGCCCTGACTGCGTCGAGCGCCCGGCCGTCGCCGGCCACCTCCAGCGCTCTGCCCAGGCGTGCGCAGGCGCTCACGGCAAGATCGACGCGCTTGTAGGGAACAACCCGCCCGAAACGCCAGATAGAAGTCCGTTGGTTCGCGCCGCAGCCCCAGGAAGTGATCAACGTCCACCGGTGGGTGGACGATCTGCGAAGAGCGCCCGTAGTAGCGCTCGATGCGTTCGGCCACGTGACGGGAGTTCGCGACGAACACGTCCGGGCCCGCGGCGCCTGCGAGATCCTGGCGGCGCAGCCGTGCAAGCAGCGGCGGCAACAGCAACCTGGTCACCCTCCCGACATCCTCGCCCTGCATGAAGCCCTCCTCCCAGGCATAGCGCATGGGCGTGTGGCAGTAACAGACGTGCAGCGCGCCGGGCGGCGTGCGCACGTTCTTGGCGCACGCATGGTTGCTCGAGAGCACCAGGTCAAAGCCGGACAAATCAAATGAGCGGAACGCCATGTTCATCAGCGGCAGCAGCTTGGGGTAGTGGCGGACGGCCCCCGGGATGCGGTTGAGGAAGGAGCTGTGGACCGGTCGCTCGGTGATCTGTGCCGGCCACGGAGCGGGGTCGTACACGGAGGTGAAGAGCTCGGCCCGGGGAAACATCTCCAGCAGCTCGAGCACGACCTGCTCGGAACCGCCGGGAACCGTCAGCCAGTCATGGACGACGGCCACACGGGGGAAACGCTCGCGTAGTGCGTCCAAGGGCGAGTCGTTCACGCCGGGGGTCACCACTTCGAGACTATCCAGTAGGACGCTCGCGATGCCTCGCTGTACGCTTGGCCCGGATCGTGTAAACGCCGTCAGGCGGATCTGGACCGGCCTGGTTTAGCATCCGGCGGGTGAGCACGCGCCGCGAGCGACTCCCGCTACTCGCGCGCGGACTTGCGTTCAGGCGCCACCGTGCTGTCCGTGGAGCGCATCGCCTGCTCGTCCGTGGACCCATCACCCTCTCGACACCGTGCCCCGACACGGCGCTCGTGCTCGGCAGCCACGTCACGCTCTACCAGCACGTTGGCTTCTATCTGGATGGGCCGGGCGCTCGCATCGAGGTCGGCGGGTCCACCTACATCAATCGCCGCACCGAGACGTGTGCAAAAAACCTCGTGCGCATCGGCTCGCGGTGTGCGATCAGCTGGGACGTGACGATCACCGACGCCGACTACCACCAAATCGAGGGATCGCCCGCGGTCGCCCCCGTCAGCATCGGTGACGAAGTCTGGGTCGGAGCCCGGGCGATCATCCTGAAGGGGGTCACGGTCGGCCCCGGGGCGGTGATAGCGGCCGGCGCGGTGGTCAACCGCGATGTGCCTGCCCGCGCGCTCGTCGCCGGCGTCCCGAGCCGGGTGGTGCGCGAGAACGTGACCTGGCGCTGAACGGGCCAAGCAGCCTTTATCGGTGGTTCTGCCCGCCCCCCGGCCTGGGATCATGGCGCCGATGCCCGAGCACCAACACCTGCAGGGCCGCGACATCGTGTGCGTCGGATTTGCCGATTGGGACACGGAGCTGTGGACCAACCAGCACCATCTGATGTCGCGGCTGGCGCGTGATAACCGTGTGCTATTCGTGGAGTCCCTCGGCCTGCGCCGGCCCCAACTCGCCGGGCGCGATCTCACGCGCATCGCGCGGCGGCTCCGGCGCGGCCTGCAGGCGCCGCGTGCCGTCGACGGATTGCACGTGCTCTCGCCGCTCGTGCTGCCACTGCACCGCTCACGCGTCGCACGGGCGCTGAACCGTCGGCTGCTGCCGGCGCTCGTGGGCCGCGCCGCACGCCGGCTCGGCATGCGGCGGCCGATCCTGTGGGCCTATGTTCCGCAGGCCGAGGTGCTGATCGACGTTCTCGACCCCTCGCTGATCGTGTACCACTGCGTTGATGACATCGCCGCCCAGGACAGGATCGACACGGCGAGCTTTCGCGCCGCCGAGGCCCGCTTCGCCGCCCGCGCCGACCTCGTCCTGGCGAGCGCTCCGGCCATCGCCGAGCGGCTGCGGCGGATCTCGAGCAACGTCCTAGACGCTCCGAACGTGGCCGACACCGAGCTCTTTTCCCGCGCGCTCGAGCCCGGACCGCTGGATCCTCAGATGGCGGAGCTGCCCACGCCCCGAATCGTGTTCACCGGCGCGATCGTGGCGGTGAAGCTGGATCTGCCCCTGCTGGCCGAGCTGGCCCGCCTGCGGCCGGCGTGGTCGTTTGCGCTGGTCGGTCCGATCGGGCCCGGCGAACCCCGGGCTGACGTATCGCAGATAACCGCAGAGCCGAACATCCATCTGCTCGGCCCGCGCGGGTATGACGAGCTGCCCTCCGTTTTGCGGGCGGCCGACGCCGGCCTCATTCCCTACGCGCGAAACGCGCTCACCGAGAGCATCTTCCCGATGAAGGTCTACGAGTACCTCGCGGCCGGGCTTCCGGTGGTCGCGACGCCGCTGCCCGCGCTGGCCGGCCTGACCGACATCGCCACCGCGCCGGACGCGCAGGGTATCGCCGACCTGCTCGATGCAGCCCTCGAGGAGGACGATCACGATCGCCGCGCCGAGCGCTCGCGGGCCGCAGCCTCGCACTCCTGGGAGCGGCGCCTGGATGAGATCGCCGCCGCGATCCCGACGCCGTGAGGGATCTACTCGTCAGCACCCACACGCCCGTGCTCGGCTCCGGTCAGGCGGTGCGCACCTACGGCGTCGCGCGCGCACTGGCCGCACACGGCGGTCTTACGCTGCTGTATGCACGCTTCGGAGCAACCGAGCCCGACTCGGCGTTCAGGGCGATCCCGGGGATCGAGCTGGTCGAGGTCAGGCCATCCCGCGGCCTGCGCCGGCTGCTGGCCTATGCTTCGGCCCGGCTGGCGGGCGTGCCCGCGGGATTCGCCCGCGGCGTCTCACGCGAGCTGGCCGGCGAGGCCGCGAGGCTCGCGGGAGAGCCATCCCGGGGACGGGTGATTGCCGACGGGCCGATCGCAGCGACCGCCCTCGCGCGGCTCGCCCGTACACGCCCGGTCGTCTACAACGCCCACAACCTGGAGTCCGGCTTCCGTCACGACCTCACCGGCCACGGGCTCGGACGCCGCAGAGCCCTGCGCGCCTTCGAGCGCCGGCTGCTCGAGCGCTCGGTGGAGTGCTGGATGGTGAGCGAGGCCGATATCGCAGGCGCACGTGAGCTCTGCCCAGCTGCTCGCCTGCGATACGTGCCGAACGTGGTCGACGTCACGGCGATCGAACCCGTGTCAGCTGCGCGCGAGCGGCGAGCGGTCTTCGTCGCGAGCTTCGCCTACGAGCCCAACCGAAATGGCCTGCGCTTTCTGCTCGAGCAGGTGTTTCCGCGAGTCTGGGCCGAGCTGCCCGACGCGCACCTGACTCTCGTGGGTGGCGGCCTCTCGGAGCCGCCCAGCGCGGATCCGCGCGTGGAGACTCTCGGATTCGTCTCGGACCTCCGGGATGCGTACGCGGGCGCCCGCTGCGCGGTGGTTCCACTCCTGCAGGGCGGTGGCACGCCGCTGAAGTTCATCGAGGCGCTCGCGTACGGACTGCCCGTGATCGCAACGCCGCGCGCAGCCGCCGGCCTGGATGTGCACGACGGGGAGGACTGCCTGCTCGCCGAGGGGGCCGAGGAGTTCGCTGAGGCGCTCGTGCAGGTACTCAGACAGGGAGCGCCCGAGCTGGGCCTGCGCGGGCGAAAGCTCGCCGCAGAGCACTACTCGGTCGAGGCGCTCAGCGAGCTGCTCGCCGACTGAGAGTGCTCACGGCAGCCACGGGGGGACAGCGCCGCTCCCCGGCCCAATACCGGCCCGCCTGCGGCCCGAAAGCAGTCTGCCACGGGCCCGAGGGCCGCCATTCCCCGGTTCTCTGGGGCCACGGCATACATGTGTCCAGGGTCCAGCTGAGCGCTTATCGACCCCCTACCCGCGCCCGAAGGACCCCTGCAGTCCTAAAGAGCGCGATCGCCCGGGACAGCTCCCGGGCCCCCTATATCGCGACTTCCGAGGAGCCACCCTGGTCGCGAGACGGGGCCGCGCAGACGCCAGGGATATCCGCAGACAGCCCTAGTCAAAGGAGGAACACGATGACATTCACCGCTCGTCCTCACCGGACACCGGGTTGGCCACTGGCCATGTTGCTCGTGATGACATGCATGATCCTGCCGGCAATCAGCGCCACCGCCGCAGAAGCCGCGCCCGCGCGGCACGCCTATCACTCGGCGCACAGCCGCTCCCATCGCGCACTGGCGAACGCGGCGCGCATCGTCCCCCGCGCGCTGAACGCCGCCGCCGAGCGCAGCAGACAAGCCGATCGAACCCTGGTATCCGACGCGCGGGGCCTGAAGCGATGCCTGCGTTACAACCAGAGGCACCCCAAGCGTTGCAACGCCGCGCGCCGGGCCGTCCAGCGGGCCGGCACGAGGCTGGCGCGAGCCAAGCGGCGCCTGGCCACGCTCGCGCGCAGAACCGGCACGAACGGCGGCCGCGCCGGCAAGTCGGCGTCCCCGAACCCCCGGCAGGCTCCGGTGCTGACTGTGTCCGGGCTGACGCTGAGCTGGACGCGAGTTGCGGGCCTGAACAACTATGTGCTCGCCAGCAAGCTTCCCGGTGAGGCCGCCACCTACTCGGTGGTCAAAGGCACCTCCATCACGCCGCCGCCTGTCCCGGGCGTCACGGTCGACTACAGCGTGCGCACCACCACCGACGGATCCGCCTGGTCGGCAGAAGAGCCGATTGCCTACGCGGCGGCCACTGGAACCGACACACAGGCCGCGCCCGCGCTGAGCGTCTCCGGACGGACGCTCACGTGGACGGCGATTCCGACCGTGGGCACCTACATCCTCGCAACAAACGTGCCCGGTAAGGCCTTGCAATACACCGTGGTCAGCGGCACCTCGACCACACCGCCATCGGTCCCCGGCGTCAAGGTCGGCTACACCATCCGCACCGCAGTTGACGGCAGCACGTGGTCACAGGAAGTCACCATCGCCTACCCCGCCTCTGCACCCGCCGCGGCCGAAAAGCCATCCGGCTCGTCCGGCAGCGGGCAGTTCGAGATGGGCATCGTGTCTGGCTCGGACGCGCTCTATGAGCTCCCGTTCATCCAGCAGCTGGGGGCCCACACCGCGCGGATCTACTGGACAATCGGCACTCCCGTATCGCAGATGGAAGCGACGATTGCCGCATTTGCCCGCGCCGGCGTCCGGCCGCTTCTGCTGGCCGGCTTCGAAGGAACCCTGCCGAGCCCGGCCGAAGCTCAGAATCTCGCCGCCTGGGCGGCGCGCTTTGGTCCCGGTGGCAGCTTCTGGCAGGGCCAGAGCTATCCGGCCGGCACCGCGGTGACGGACATCGAGTTCGGTAACGAGACCAGTCTCGACTACCAGTACTCAGACAACTCGCCCTCCGCCTACGCAAGCCGGGCGCAGACATATGCGCTCCGCTTCGCGGAAGCCGCAACGGCCATTCGGGCGGCGGCACCCGGCGGTGGGGCTGCTCGCGCAGGGCGACTCCGGAGGCAACGGCCCTGAATGGGCCAATCAGATGTTCAAAGCGGTGCCCGACCTCGGACAGCTGGTGGCAGGCTGGACGATCCATCCCTACGGACCCGAATGGCAGTCGAGGATCGACAACCTCATCTCCACCACGCAGGCCGACGGAGCCCCCTCCACCATCCCGATCTACGTCACCGAGTGGGGACTCGACACCGACAACGGGCGGTGCCTGGAATACAACTTCGGCTGGAACAAGTGCATGACCTACAGCGAAGCTGCCAGCACGCTCGCATCAACCATCAGCGGCATGCGTGCGCGTTACGGAAGCCGTCTGGCTGCCTTCTACCTCTATCAGGCCCACGACCAGAAGCCGACAGGTACCTCGACCGAACTCGAAGCCTATTTCGGGGCGTTGCAGAGCAACGGCTCGCCCAAGGGCGAATACACGACCGAGGTCGAGTCACTGTTGTCCGCGAACCCCTGAGCAGGGGAGCCGTGATGGCCGGCCGCGTGATCGCACAGCGCGATCACGCGGCCGTTCGCACGATCAGCGCGAGCAGTCCCAGTTGAGCGGCAAACAGAACCGTGAAGCGGGGATCCACGCCGGTGAAGCTCGCCGTCGTGTCCATTGCCGCCAGCCCGGCGATCCCACACAGCGAGGCCAGGCCGAAGGCACGCAGCACCGGCTCTCGACTGCGCCGCCACGCCTGCCAGGCCAAGAGCGCCGCGCCGATGAGAAGGGTGAGGTAGGCAAACAGCCCGAGGATGCCGAGCTTCAGCCAATACCACAGGGCTGCGAAGTGGACGTAGAAGCGCCCTTCCGTGTGCTCCACCGAGAGCGGTCGGAATGTCGCCGTCCAGGGAACCATGACGCCCAGACCAGTGATCGGATGTTCTGAGATATTCCCGAGCACGTTGGCGCGCTCGTCCAGGCGGTAGCGATCCTGGGCGTTGGCTTCGAGCTTGGCGGGGGCGAGCGAGGTGAAGCGCTTCACGATCGGAGATCCGGACGATTGGAAGCCCACCGAGCCGAGCAGGAAGATCGAGAGCGCCAACAGCAGGCTGACCGGCACGAGCATGCGGCGCCCGGCCGAGGAGGTTCCCAGCAGAATCACGAGCAGGAGGCCGAGAATGGTGGCGATCCAGAACGAGCGCCGGTAGGACAGCACGAGCGAAGCGATCAGCAGCGGGCTGCCGAGCAACACCCACCGCGAAGGCCTGACCCGTGCCATGATCATCGCCAACACGCCAAGCAGGGCGATCATGATCAGCCAGTTGGCGGCCGGTTCGTAGTAGCTCAGTGTCGCCCGGCCTTCAACCGGCGAGCCCTTGTGGGCGAGGACCTCGACCACGCCGAGTACCGCCTTCAGGATCGCGAGCCCGGCAAGGCCTCCGATGAGGCGGATCACCTGACGGCGATCGAGCTCGAGGTTGGCGACCGCGATCGGCAGGAACAGGAGATAGGCCAGGGTGTTCTCCGCGACCACGACCGTGCGAAGGCTCGTCCCGTAAGCGTGTCCCATGATCACGCCCACGACCATCCCCAGCGCCAGCAGCACGAGCGGTAGCGCGAGTGGGCGAGGCACGCGCAGCGATCGCCCGCGGCGCATCACGTCGAGACCCACCGCAACCACGGCGAGCGCGACCAACACGTCCAGCGCATCGAGGCCCTTGTACTGGTCGTACAGGTGCGAGCCGAAGCTGAAGAGCCCGAACGCAGGGCCCTCGCACAGGATGGCGAGCGCGACCGTGAGCGACACCATCGCCACCGGTCTGCGGATCAGGATGACCACGACGATCACCGCGAACGGCAGCGCCAGGCCGGCCGTTCCGAACTTGTGGGCACCCGCGTAGGCGAGCAGCATCGTGCCGGCAGCGGCAAGCGCCGCGATGAACAGTTCGCGCTGCGCCAGCGTCCGCAGCCGCATACGCCACGCGACCATCGCCCGCGACGACCTCAGGCCCGCAGCCGCTGCGCGGTGCTTTCCGCGGTTATCGGCGCATCGATATCGCCGTCGAGTCTCGACCCGGTTGTGCCGTACGGTTCGAAGCCATAGCGCGAGCTGTCGCGAAGACCGGTGACTACGATGCCCACGGGCTCGACCATGTGGCGGTCCAAGATCGCCCGGGCCCGGCGAACGTCGTCTCGAGTGGTCTTGTCGACGCGAGCGACGACGATCGCGCTGTGAATGGCCGAGCTGTTGAGCAGCACCTGGGCGTCGGCCACGGGGTTGAGCGGCGGGGCGTCGACTATCACGATCCCCTCCGGCGTCAGCAGTTTTGAGATCAGGTCGGCGACCCGCGGAGATCCGAGCAGCTCGGATGGGTTGTGCGGAGTGCGTCCGGCCGGCAGGACGGAGAAGTTGGGCAGATCGGGGAAGGGCTCGACGAGCAGGTCCGATAGCTGGACGTCGCGTGTGAGCGCCCTCGTGAGACCGTCGCCCGGCTTCACATCGAAGTGCTCGGTGAAGGTGGGACGGCGCAGGTCGAGCTCGATCAGCACCACGCCGCGCCCGGCCAGCGCCACCGCGTGGGCGAGATCGACCGCCACCGTGGTCTTGCCCTCACCGGACACCGCACTTGTGACAAGCAGCGTGTCGAGCTGGCGAGTGACCGCTGCGAAGTCGAGCGCGCTGCGCAGGATGCGGTAGGGCTCCAGCAGCTCCTCGCGATCCCTCGCGCGGTGGAAGCGAAACGCAGATTGCGGTACCGCGGCGAGCACCGGCAGCCGGTACTCGGTTTCGAACTCCTCGATCGTCTTGACGCGGCGATCGAGCGATTCCAGCAGGAACACCAGCGCAAAGGCGATCGCGAGGCCGATCAGCAGCCCGACCGCGACGGTCGACGTGAGGCTGGGGCCGGTGGGCTTCCCCCGGGGGTGGCCAGCCCGATGATGTTGGCGCCACCACCGGCGACCGCCCGCAGCTCTCCGAGACGCTGCAGGGACTGCTGTAGGGCCGAGCGTTCGGCCGACCCGGCGGGAAGCGCCGCTATCTGCTGATTGATCTTTTCCTGGGCGGTTTCGAGCCCGGCGAGCTCCGACCTGGTTCTGAAGGCGATGTACTGTTCGGCGAAGGCATTTGCCAGACGCGCGGAGTAGCTCCCATTCCCGGTTGTCGCGACGACGTTCAGGACATCAGCGTTGGGCGCCGCTTCGACCTTGACTTCGTTCAGCAGTTCACTCGCGGGTACCGTGGTATGGAGCTCTTTACGCACGCCCTGCGCGACTTCGGGCGAGTGGGCGATGAGCACTTCGGTGTCTGCTTCGCGCTGCGGTTCGGCGGTTCCATTGGGAGAGATCTGCAACGCCTCGCCCGCGAGGGTGCCGCTCTGGAAGGCCACGTTCGCAGTCGCCGAATAGGACTTGGCCCCCCTCTCGTGATGGATGATGGAGATGAGGACGCACGCGAGCACCACGCCCACGATGATGAGCCAGCGATTGCGCAGCATCGTCAGGCTCTTGGCCAGGCCGTCGCTGTCGCGCGCCCGCCCAAAACGGTCTGCGGCACTCATCGCGCTTCTCTTGCTTCGGGTGGAGACACCGATATGGAAGCGACAGATCCCACCACGAGCCTCTTATCGTCGCCCCGCCCGGGCTGCTTGAGAGCGGCGGCCGGGAAAAGCCGAAGGACGCGATCGGATCGCATTACGGGGATGGTACCCCGAACCGAGGTCGAGGTCCCCCGTTCGGGCCTGCCCGCGGGCGCCGAGCAGCTCACGCCCAGTCGGGGCGCCAGGTCAACTCATATCGGAGGTCACGCGGACGTTCGCGGATGGGCTGCGCCGGTACGCCCGCCACGACCATGTAGGGGTCGACGTCCTTGGTGACGACGGCGCCGGCCGCCACGACCGCGCCCTCGCCGATCGTGACGTTGCCGACCACGATCGCCCCCTCGGCGATCCAGGCTCTGTCCTCGATCGTGATCGAGCCTGACTGACTCTTGAATTCGGGGTCGTCGATCACGTGTTTGCCGGGCGTGAAGCGACTGTAGCTTCCGATGTTCACGTTTTTGCCGATCCGTATGCCTTTCCCCCGGGCGTCCAGCTGGACGTACCGCCCGATTGAGCAGTTCCGCCCCACACTGAGGCCTCTGGCCCTGTAGACGTGGCTTCCGAGCATGATGACCCCCGTCCGGTGATCCTCAAAATCCACCCCCAGCAGCGCGTACGCCGCCATCCGGGGCGCGGCGTGGGGAATCCGGCACACAACATGGTTGAGCACCCAGTCTCGGGTCGGGACGAGGATGATGAGAGAGCGTAGGGCCTGCTTCACGCCTGCCAGTCTACTTCCGGCGTGGGCGAATCAGGGCGCTGTCTCGCCCAGCGCCGCACGTTCGAGCTCGTCCACGACGCGCTGCTCATAACGCGCTGCACTGTGCTCGTCGGCAGTCCGCGCGCCGCCGGCGCGGAGCTTCGCACGCAGCGTCTCATCGTGCGCGAGACGCTGGACGGCCGCCGCCAGCGCCCCCGGGTCCTCGGACGGAATCAGCAGCGCGTTCTGCTCGTCGCGCAGGTAGGTGACGGCTCCGCCCCGTGCCGTGGCGACGAGCGGCCGTCCGATGCCCATCGCCTCCAGCGGTACGAGCCCCCATGGCTCCTCCCAGCGAATCGGAAACAGCACGACGTCGGCCTCGGCGTACAGCGATGGGAGCCTCTCGTGAGGCGCAGGGCCGACGAACAGGACCCGCTCCTGCACGCCGAGCGAGGCGGCCTGGCGGCGCAACTCGGCCGCATACAGATCGTCGCCCGCGCCGGCGATCGTGAGCGTGGCCTCGGGCGGGAGCTCGGCCAGCCCGGCCACGGCGATGTCTATTCCCTTGTCGCGATGCACTCGCCCGACATAAAGCAAACGCCAGCCCCACGCCTGGGCCGGCGCGGACCTCAGGAAGTGCCCCTGCACTCCGGGCGTTATCACCAGGCTGCGGGCGGGCTCGAAGCCCCCAGCGGCGAGCGCGGCCGCCGTGTGCTGCGAGTTGAGCAGATACAGCCCGGCCCGCTCGAGCTGGTAGCGGATCGGAATCCCGCACACCGGCTCAAGCGCGAACGCGACCGGCTGCAGGCGTCTGGCCATGCGCGTCCAGCCGTCCGCCATCGGGCCATACAGCGGCCAGGAATCCTGAATCGTCAGCACGGCCGCCAACCGCTTGCGGCGCACGCGCTCGATCAGCGACAGGGACATCCCGCCCATCCCCCACCAACTCACCACGTCAGGGGAAAACGAATTCAGGTGCCGCTCGAGCACGGCCGCGTTGGCCCGCTCGAGCTCGAGGCGCTGCATCGGCCGCAGCGCCACTCCCCGCTGGGCGGTGGCGTCGAGATAGGAGCGCAGCGACCGATCGACCGGCAGCTCATCCGGCTCTGTCACGCCAGGACCGCGGTAGTCCGAGACGACGACCTGGATGTCGTGGCCGCGTCCATGGGCGGCACGCATCACGCCGTCGCAGATGAGCTCGTAGCCGCCGAGGTAATGCGGCGGGTAGAGCAGTCCAACCGCGAGGATCCTCATCGCGGTTGCTCCGGAGGGGCGTGACCGGGCTCGTCGTCTTCGAGCATCCGCTCATACAGCTCGGCCACGACAGCGGCTGCCACCGGCGGAGAGTGATGGCCAGCGAAGGTCAGGCGCGCGGCGGCGCCCGCCTCACGTCGGGCCTGCGGGTCCTCGCACAGCGCTACGACGGACTCTGCGAGTTGCTCGTCGTCGGTCTCGACGGTCAGGCCCCCGCGGGCGCCAACTCCCTCCGCGCCCTCCGGTGTGGTCACCACCGGTAGGCCGAGCGCCAGCGCCTCGAGCACCTTCACCTTCGCGCCGCTGCCCCGTGAGAGCGGATACAGCAGCACGCCGAGCTCGCGCAGGAAGTCGGCGGCCGAGTCCACCCGTCCGCGCCATTCGACGCCGGGCGCCTCCGCGATGGCCCCAAAATGCGCCGGTTCCATGCCATCACCGGCGAGCAGCAGACGAGCGCCGGGCCGGCGCGAGCGGACGAGCGGCCAGACGCGGGTCAGAAGGCGCGTGACGGCCTGCTGTGTGGGCGGCCAGCGCGCCGTGCCGATCAGTCCCACGAGCGAGGAGTCGAGCGCGGCTGCCGGCTCGTAGTGCAGGGGATCGAGCGCCAGAGGCGCATAGGCGACGCGCGCATGGCGAGCCGTGGCGGTCAGGCGACTGGCCACCTCGGCCGAGCTCGCCAGCAGCCAATGGGCCCGCCTGCGAACGTGGGCCTCCCCGCGCAACAGCTCGATCGAGCGCCGCCCCTGCGCCCGCAGTGGATTCCACACCCGTGGGTCGCGCCGGGTGAGGCAGTCGAGTTGCACCACGGCGGGGCCCTTGACCCGCCCGAGCGCCGCCGCAGCTTCGAGATCAGCGAAGTGCACGACGTCGGCCTCGCGCGCGCGCTCGCCCACCAGCTCGGCGAACGGCCCTTGCGCAAATTCGCCGAGCGGGCGCAGCAGCCGCCTCACGCGAATCTGCGCGGGCGTACGAGGTCGCGAGGGAGCGGCTTCGATGACTGCACCGGCGGGCACTGCGGGCAGCGGATCGCCCTGCTCAACGCACAAGACCCTGCAGTCGATACCCCTGGAGACCAGGCCAACGAGGAGCGCAGCGGTGCATCGCGCAGCGGCGCTGCCCTCCGGATCGGGGTAGTTCGCCATCGCTACGAGGACACGCAAGGCTGCGAGAGTATGACGCATATGGTGACGAGGGTCACTGCGCTCACGCGCGGCCTTTTGCATGGTGGGGCGGCGGGCGATGCCGGCCTGGCAAAAGGACGCCAGATCGCATCAAATGTGGGTGTCGAACTCGCCGCCCGCGTGATAGCGATGGTTCTTGGCGTCGTGACGGTGGCACTGACCGCACGCACGCTGGGCGCGGCCGAATACGGCGTCTGGACCGGGGTCGGCAACTACGTCGGGCTGTTCGGCGTGCTCACGAGCCTTGGATTCACGCAGGCGGCAACGCTGCGGATGGCCGCGGAGCCGGAGCGCGAGGCGGAGTGGCTGGGAGCGCTGGTCGGCGCCCGCACAGCGATGTCGGTGGTGGTCACGCTGGTGTGCCTGGCGTCGATCCCGCTGGTTCTGACGAGTGCCGACCACAGCCATGAGGTCGGCTACATCCTCAGTTTGGCAACGCTGTCGACCGGCGCAACGTCGCTGATGACCGTCTTCCAGACGCGCCTGCGCTCCGGGCTGGCGGTGTCGTTCACTGTGCTGCAGGCCTTCCTATGGCTGGCCGCCGTGGTCGCACTCGCCGTATGGCACGGATCGGTCGTCGCGTTCGCCCTCGCCAACGTGCTGGTCATCCTGATCATCTCCATCCTCCAGATCAGGGTCACTCGCCGGATGGCACACATCGCGTGGCGAGCGGGCCTGCGCCTGTGGCGACCACTGACGCGAGTGGCCGTGCCGCTCGGCGTGGCAGGCGTGATGATCACCATCTACTACCAGGTCGATTCGGTGCTGCTGCTGCAGATCGCAGGTCCCCGGGAAGCGGGTATCTACGGCGCGGCGTACGGGTTCCTCGGCCCTCTGCTGTTCCTTCCCGCGGCGATCATGGGCTCGTTCTTCCCCGTTCTCTCCACCGTCTACAAAACCGATCCGGCCCGCGCCCGCAGGCTCGTGCAGATATGCGCCGACATCATGGCCGTGATCGGGCTGCCCTTCCTCGCAGCGACGATCGCACTGTCGGGCCCTGTCGTCCACCTCATATTCGGCGAAGAGTTCAACCAGGCGGCGAACCTGCTTCCGATCCTGATGATCGCCTTCGTCATCATCTGCTATGGCTCGCTCGCCGGCTTCCTCGCTCCTCTTGTGAACCTGCAGTGGCGGTTCGCGCTGTACACAACCATCGGCGCCGCCGCGAACGTCCTGCTCAACCTCGCGCTGATCCCGCCCTACGGCGCCCACGGGTCGGCCTGGGCGACCGTTGCGACCGAGCTTCTGACGATGGCGCTGATGATGGCGACGGTCCTGCGTGCGATGAGACTGAGGCTCCGCCTGGGCAAGATCCTGCGTACCGTCGTGCTCGCCGCCGCCATGACGGGGGTGATGACGCTCACGGCATCCCTCGGCCTGATACCAGCGAGCCTGATCGGGGGACTCCTGTTCGTGGCAGGCCTGTTCGCGCTGCGCATCATCAATCGCGACGAGCTGCGCACGCTGAGGGGACGTCGGCCGACCGAGCCCGAGCCCCCGACGGCAGCTGAGTAAAGCACCGCGAGCCGCTTGCCGATAGACGGATACCATGCGATGTCCGGCATCGTGGTTGCGGCGCCCGGCATTGCGGTTGCGGTGTCCCGCACCGCGGCCGCTCTCGAGGGTGGATCAAGTTTCCCTCGCGCCAGCATGAGAAGTTGAGCACGTCCCCGGCTAACCAGAGAGGAACACCAAGTGCAGAAGACAACATTGGTCACGGGCGGCAGCGGCTACATTGGCGCGATGCTCGTCGAGGAGCTGCGCCAGGCCGGGCGCGACGTCCGCGTACTCGACTCTCTGCTGCACGGCCAGGAGGACATCGCCGCCGAGCAGGAGAGCGTCGGGGTGGAGGTGATCCGCGGCGACGTGCGCGACGCCGACGCGCGCAAGCGTGCCCTGAGCGGTGCCGAGGCGGTCGTGCACCTGGCTGCCATCGTCGGTGACCCGGCATGCGCGCTTGATCCCAAGGCCTCGGATGACGTCAACGTGCAGGCCACGCGCGCGCTCGTCGCCGACGCCAACACCCTCGGCGTCGATCGGCTGGTGTTCGCCTCGACGTGCTCGAACTACGGGCGCATGACCGATCCCAACGTGCCGATCACCGAGGACGGGGAACTGCGCCCGGTATCGCTGTATGCCGAGCAGAAGGTCGGCATGGAGCAGCTGATCCTGAACGGCGGCGCGGGCGAGACCAAGCCGACCTGCCTGCGCTTTGCGACCGTCTATGGCGTCGGGCGGCGGATGCGCTTTGACCTGACCGTCAACGAGTTCACGCGCGAACTGTGGGCCGACCGCGAGCTGGAAGTCTTCGGCGAGCAGTTCTGGCGTCCCTACATTCATGTTCGCGACGCCGCCCGCGCGGTTCGCACCGTGCTCGAAACACCCGAGGAGAAGGTCGCGGGCGAAGTTTTCAACGCCGGGCGCTCGGGTGAGAACTACCGCAAGCTCGACCTGGTCGATGAGATCGGCAAGCAGATCGATCGCGGCAGCGTCTCCTACGTGCATCGCGATGAGGACCCGCGCGACTACAAGGTGAGCTTCGACAAGATCCGCTCAGAGCTCGGGTTCGAGACGCTCATGATCGTGCCCGACGGCATCGCCGAGGTGATCGCGGGGCTCGACGCCGAGACTTTCGGTGACCCCTTCGACGCCCGCTACAAGAACGTCCCCTGAGCGCCGTTTGCGCTCTGACACAAGCCCGCCCGCATGAGCAGCACCGAGATCTTCCCCGAGCTGCCGCTGTTCGACCTGCGTCTGGAGCCGCAGGATCTCGAGGCGGTCGCCGAGACCTTGCGCTCGGGCTGGCTCACGCTCGGCCCCCGCACGGCCGAATTCGAGGAGGCCTTCGCCACGCAGCTCGGCGCGCGCCACGCGATCGCGCTCTCCAGCTGCACCGCGGCGCTGCACCTGGCCTACCTGGCCGCCGGAGCCGGTCCCGGCGACGAGGTGATCGTGCCCTCGTTCACGTTCGCGGCGACGGCCGCCGCCGCGCTCTACTGCGGCGCCACACCGGTGTTCGCGGAGATCCTCTCGCGCAAGCATCCGAGCCTCGATCCTGAGGACGTCGAGCGGCGGATCACCCCTCGCACCAAGGCCGTATGCGTAGTCCACTACGCCGGATATGCGGCCGCCGCGGACCGCCTGAGGGAGCTGTGCGACGCCCGCGGCATCGCGCTGATCGAGGACGTGGCCCACGCGCCCAGCGCCACGCTGGGCGGGCGCAAGCTCGGCACGTGGGGCCTCGCGGGCGCCTTCAGCTTCTTCTCGAACAAGGTCCTGTCGGTGGGCGAGGGCGGTCTTCTGTGCACCGACGACGACGATGTCGCCGCGTTCGTGCGCTCGCGCCGCTCACACGCGATGACCAGCGGCACATGGGACCGCCACAGCGGGCGCACCGACACCTATGACGTCGAGGGCCTCGGCTTCAACTATCGCCTCGACGAGCCCCGGGCAGCTCTGCTGCTCTCGCGCCTCGGGCGCCTGGAGAGCGAAATCACGCGCAGGCGCGAGCTCACGCTGCGCTATCGCGAGCTGCTGAAGGGGGTCGACGGGATCATCCTCCCGTTCGAGGACAGTGAGGTGCCCGACTCAGCCTGTTATGTGATCTCGATCATGATCGAGCAGGACCTCCGCCAGGCCGAGGTGAGCACGCGCCTGCGCGAGCGCGGGATCCAGACGAGCATCTTCTACCCGTCGATCCACCGCTTCAGCGCCTACCGCGAGCGCTTCCCCGGCGTCTCCCTGCCGATCACCGAGCTGGCATCGCGCAGCGAGCTCACGCTTCCGTTCTATCCCCACATGACCCATGACGACCAGGACCGCGTCGCCGAGGCGCTCGCCGAGGCGGTGAAGCCGTGAGCGGCTGGCGCGTACCGCTGACCGACATCGCCATGCCCGAGGAGGACGTGCAGGCCGTGCTCGAGTGCCTGGAGTCTGGATGGCTGACCATGGGGCCCCGCACACAGGCCTTCGAGCAGGCGCTCGCCGAGTACGTCGGGTCCCCTCACACGGTGACGGCTTCCAGCGGAACCGCCGCCCTTCACCTCTCCTGCCTGGCGGCCGGGATCGGTCCCGGCGACGAGGTGATCGTGCCGGGATTCACGTTCGTCGCGAGCGCCAGTGCGGCCCGCTATGTGGGAGCCGAGCCGGTGCTCTGCGACGTGCGCAGCGCGCTCGACTTCAACATCGACGCCGACGACGTGGCGCGCCGCATCACGCCACGCACGCGCGCGGTGGTGGCGGTGCACTTCTGCGGCTACCCAGCCGACGTGCAGGCCCTGCGGGAGCTGTGCGACGCGCACGGCCTTGTGCTGATCGAGGACTGCGCCCAGGCGATCGGCGCCCGCGTCGACGACGCCGGACGCCAGGTCGGGACGATCGGAGAGCTGGGGACGTTCAGCTTCTTCTCAAAGAAGCAGCTCTGCGTGGGCGAGGGCGGGATGGTCACGACGGCTGATGAGGAGCTCGCCGACCGCGTGCGGCTGCTGCGCTCGCATGCCATGACCAGCAGCACCTGGGATCGTCACCGCGGCCACGATCCCGCCTACGACGTGATCGACGTCGGCTACAACTTCCGCCTGGACGAGCCGCGCGCGGCGCTCGGCCTGAGTCGGCTGGGGCGACTCGAGGAGAACATCGCCACCCGGCGCGCGATCGTCCGGCTCTACCGCGAGCGGCTCGCAGACGTGCCGGGGATCGAGCTGCCCTTCGACGAGCAGGCCGTCGAGCGCTCATCGCACTTCGCCTTTGCGATCCTGCTCAAGGACCGTGCCACACGCGATCGCTTCCGCGACGACCTGAAAGACAACGGAATCCAGACGACCTGGTATCCGGCGTTGCACAAGTTCACCGAGTACCGCCGATTCGCACCGGCCGATGGACTTCCGGCGACCACGGAGGTGGCCGATCGCCATTGCGCCCTGCCGCTCAGCTCGATGATGGACGAGGCCGCGGTCGACACCGTCATGGACGTCGTCAGGGCCGCCGTCAGTCGGCCGGGATGAGCCGGTCGCGAACCGACTCGAACTCCTCCTGCGCCTGCTCGTAGTCGTCGTGGCGCCCGATGTCCAACCAGTAGTCCTCGCTCTGCCAGGCCCGCACGACCTCGCCCGCGGCGATCAGCCGCAGGATCAGGTCTGGAAAGTCAAGTCGCTCTCCGGCCTTGATGTATGACAGCGCGCGCGGGGCGAAGCAGTAGACGCCCATGCTCGCCGTGAAATCGATCGCGGGCTTCTCGTCATATCCGGTCAGCCGCGTGGGATCGCCGTCGTACTCGAAACGCAGGACGCCGAGCGATATGTTGATCTGGCGGGTCTTCGTCGCAATCGTCGCGGCCGCGTCGCCGGCGCGGTGGCGGTCGAGCAGCGCGCCATAGTCGATGTCGGTGAGCACATCGCCGTTCATCACGAGGATGTCCTCACCGGCGAGGCCGTCGATCATAGCCAGCGCGCCGACGGTTCCGAGCGGCTCGTGCTCGCGGTAGTAGTCGATCGGGATCCCATACGCCTCACCGTCGCGGAAGAACACCTCGATCAACTCGGCCAGATAGCCGGTTGCGATGGTGATCCGCTCGAATCCATGCGCCTTGAGCTGGCGTACGACGATGTCGAGCACAGGGCGATCGCCAATTGGCATGAGCGGCTTTGGCAACACCGTCGTATAGGGGCGCAGGCGGGTTCCCTCGCCGCCCGCGAGGATCACGGCTCGCTTCATAGGAGCTCTGTGTAGAGCTCACCGGTGCGGCGGGCGATCACCGGCCAAGCGTAGCGTTCCTCCGAGAGCCTGGCACCGGCCTCGCCCCGGCGCGCACACTCCCGCGGGCCGGCGGCAACGCTCTCGCGCAGCGCCTGCGCGAGCGCCTCGGGATCCGCTCGCGCGCAGATCCATCCCGTCTCCCCCTCGACCACCGCCTCGACCAGGCCACCCACCGGATATACGACCACTGGTCGCTTGAAGCCATAGGCGAGCAGCAGCACGCCGCTCTGGCTGGCGGCGCGGTAGGGGAGCGCCACCGTGTCTGTGGCCGCGAACAGCTCGGCGACGTCGTCCATCGCCAGGAAGCCCTCGCGCACGATCACGCGCCCGGCGAGCTCGGGGGGGGCGAGCAGCGACTCGGCGGCGGCGAGGGCGCCCAAGTCCTTACCCCCGATGATGAGCGTCAGCTCGCTCACACGACTCACGGCCTCGAGCAGATCCTCAAGGCCCTTGTCCCTGCGCAGCTGGCCGAACAGGAGCGTCACCGGCGTGTCCGGCGCGATGCCGAGCGCCGCGCGCGCCGCCTGGCGATCGATGGCGCCCCCGGTTCGCGCGAGGCTCCCGTACTCGCCATGGGGAATCACGACGACCCGCCCGCGCATCCTCGGCGGAATGCGGCCCACGTCCGACTGCGTGTGCACGATCGTGCGGGCGGTCAGCCACTCGAGCACTCGCACCAGCGCAAGACGGCTGCGGCGCAGGAAGCGCCCGCGCTCGAAGGTGTTGTGGGACGTCTGCACCACCACGCGGGCCCCCGCCAGGCGCAGAGCGCCGATCGCAGCGAGGGCGAGCGCTGGCGACTCGAAGCCCTGGGAGTGGACGAGTTCGGCCTTTCGCGCGAGCCTGATCAGCCGGGGAATCGCTGCCATGAAGCGAATACCGTTGACCGCGCGTCCCACCCCCGCCCGGCGCGCGGCGCCGCCGAGCGTCGAGCTGCCGCGTAGATAGTGAAAGACGCCGTGCACAGTGACGCCGGCAACCGGCGCGAAACGATGATCCTCAGCGGTGGCCAGGTCGATGAGCCAACCCTGCTCGGCGAGCGCCCGCGTGAGCTCGGCCGTGTAGTCGGCATTGCCCCCACGTCCGCCCTGCTCGATCATCAGCACGCGGCCGCGCGGGGCCGGCGTTACGACGACCGCGCTCGCCGCCTCGCCTGAGCTCACCGCCGGCTCGAGGCGATAGCGTCGCCGAGCAGCCCCTCGATGAGCTCGGCGACCACGGGGGCAGCGTACGTTCGCTCGGCATAGGCGCGCGCGGCGCGCCCCTGACGCTTGGCGAGCTCGGGGTCATCGAGGTAGCTCCTCAGCATCTCGGCAAGCGAGGCCGGATCGTTCTCGGGCGAGGTGATGCCACCGAACTCCGGGGTGATCAGGTCCGAGACGCCCTCGGCCCCGGTCGACAGGCAGGGACGCGAGGCCAGCATCCCGAGGATCACGGCACGCGGAGCTCCCTCGGTCGGGCTGGGGCAGAATACCGACACGTCAAACGCAGACAGCACGTCGGGGACCTCTGATCCGGGGGTCGCGATGAAATGCGCACGCTCACCCAGCGGAGCCGCCAACTCGCGCAGCTGTGACTCTGTCTCGCCGTCGCCCGCGAGGATCAGATGTATGCGCCGATCGTCAAGCTCATCGACCGCCCGCACGACGACGTCGTTGCGCTTCTTGGGGTGAAAGCGCGAGATGCACCCGACCACGAAGGCGTCGGCCGGTATGCCCAGCTCGTCGCGAACTCGCGCGCGGCCGGCCTCGGTGTAGACGATTTCATCGGTGCGCAGCACGTTGGGCACGACGATCACCTTCGCCGGGTCGACACCCACCTCGATGACGGAGCGGCGGGTACCCTCGGAGATCGCCAGCACGAGCGCCGTGCGCCGCGCCGCTGCGAGGTAGGCCCGCCGCGGCAGGCCCTTGCGCAGCGGGTAGGGCACCGGACCCCACTCGGCCCAGACGACCGTCGAGCGCAGGCGCTTTCTCAGCAACAGGGCCAGCAGCTGCTCCTTCTTGTAATGCACGAGCAGCACGTCGTAGGGCTCCTGGCGTCTCAGCGCGCTGCTCACATGCCTGAGGAGCAATGGCCAGCGGACCGCAAGGCTCATCCAGCTGCGCGTGGAGAGCTTCGGCCCGATGTCGATCGGCTGGACATCGACGCCGGTGTCGCGGCCGATACCGGGCATGTCGGTGAGCAGCACGGTCTCATCGCCGCGCTGGCGCAGGGCCTCGAGCATCTCCACAGCCGCGAACTCGGCGCCGCCGCTCGCATCGGTCGTCATGATGCTCACGATCTTCATCGGCCGCCGATCCTCGCCGCCGCTCGGAGCCTGGCAGCCGCGCTGCGGCTTTGGTTGCGATGTACCGTCGCCGTCAAGGAAGTCAGGGAGCGAGCACCATCGGCGCGATCAGAGGGCTCTGATGGGCCATCAGACGGTCCTGATGATCAGCACCGAGCACGGCGCGTGGTGGGAGACCTTGTTCGGCACCGAGCCGAGCAGAAAGCGCTTGGCCCCCGTCATTCCCTTGTTTCCCACTACGATCAGATCGGCCTCGCGCTCCTCGGCCACATCCAGAATCGCGTCGGCCGGATCACCCTGGCGTGGGTACACGTTCACGGTCACGCCCGCCTCGCGCGCGACCTCTGCGGCCGCGCCCAGCGTCGCGTCGACGTCCTCCCGGGGGCTGATCGCCCACTGGAGGTCCTCGGGGGCGTCGCGCCGTTCCTCCTGCAACCTCTGTGCCGGCACCGGCTCATAGGCGCTGACGAGCTCGACCGCGGCGCCAACGGCGCGGGCCAGGTCGACAGCTTCGCGCACTGCCTGGGTGGCCGTGTCAGAGCCATCGGTGCCAACCACGATCGATTTGAACATCAGCCTCCTTGTCGCCGTCGTCCAACTGGGGCTCACGCACGCGGGAAGCGATCATATCCCCCCGGCCGGTGAAGCCGGGGCCGTGGAGTCCTCGCCCATTCCTCGCCTATGGTTCAGGTCCGTGATCGACATGCACTGCCACGTGCTTCCGGGCATCGACGACGGCCCGGACTCGATCGAGGGCTCGGTCGCACTGGCACGTGCCGCCGCCGCCGCCGGCATACAGACGGTCGTGGCCACGCCGCACGTGAGCTGGCGCTACCCCAACGACGCCGATACGATCGCCCGGCTGGTGGGAGAGGTCAATGCCCGCCTGCGTGAGGAGGACGTGGCAGTCGACGTTCGCCCCGGTGGCGAGCTCGCGATGACGCGCCTGATCGATATAGAGCCGGCGGAGCTCGGCCGATTCGGCCTCGGCGGCTCCTCATGGCTGCTGGTGGAGCCGCCCTTCACCGAGGTGGCGACCGGACTGGACAACATCGTGCGCGATGTGCTGCGCAGGGGCCATCGCGTTCTGCTCGCCCACCCGGAGCGCTGCCAAGCCCTCCGGCGCGATCCACAGATGCTGTACTCACTGATCGGCGACGGCGTGCTGACGTCGATCACCGCCGGCTCTCTGGTGGGACACTTCGGCGGCGAGGTGCGTCGCTTCTCCCTGAAGCTCGCCAAGGACGGGATGATTCACAACGTGGCATCCGACGCCCACGATCACTCTCAACGCCCTCCGGGTATCAGGGCCGAGCTCGACCGTGCGGGGCTCGGGCCGCTGGCAGACTGGCTCACCGTCGAAGTGCCTGGCGCGATCCTGGCGGACGGGGAGATTCCTCCGCGCCCGGCAGGCGCCCTCCCGCACGGCACACCGCGGCGTCGCTTCTGGCGGTCCCGTAGCCGCGGCTGAGCGGCCGCCTCAGCGTATCTCGGCGTGCTGCGGCGCAAGATCCTCGGCCGGTCCGGCCGGCGGCGCCTGCGCCTCGAGTGAGCCCGCTCCCGCGCTGCGGTCCACTTCGGCCAGGAAATCCCCCCAGTTCGCGGCGTACGGAGCGATGCGCTCGGCAAGGCGCTTGAGAGCGCGAAACCCGTCGTCCTGCTCCCAGGAGGTGTGCAGCACGATCGGGATCCACGTGCCGGGATTGAGATCGATCAGCCGCTCGGCCGCCGGCAGAACCGTCTGCGCGCTCGCGTATAGCGGCGCGTAGCACGGAAGATAGACCGCCCCGTCGCGCCACAGCGGGCCTCCGTGAAAGCCCATCAAGGCCGTGCTCTCCGGACCGCCGCAGATCACGTCGAAGCGAGCGGCGAGCACCGGGTAGGAGGCAGCGTCGAAGCGGTTAAACGGAGGCACGAACACCCGTGGGGAATGGAATCCGGCCTCGGCGAGGCGAGAGCGCCCGTCCTCGAGCGTCTGCTCGAGTTGCGCGGGCGACAGCCCGCAGAGCTCTGAGCGCCGGCGGGGGTTCGCGAAGCGGGTGCGATGGCTGGTCCCGTGTTGGGCGAACGTGACTCGGTCGCCACGCATCCGCTCGAGCATCTCGATCTCCTCGGGCCCGAGCGCCCGCCCTCCGCTCGCCCCGACCGTCAGCGGCGCATGCGTGAGCTGCGGAACCACCGACATGAGGTGCGCCACGCCGGCACTTGCCATGACGTCGTGGAATCTCCGCGACATATCGATGTCCTGGGGGCGATCAAACGAGGTGTAGTACGGAAACTCATCGACCCGCAGGAGAAAGCGGGCCTCGCCGGAGGCCGCCGGCCCGAGCGCCTCGCGCCTGGCGGCGATCAGGCTGTCCAGCCATGCGTGCTCCCACTCGAGCCGGCCCCGCTTCATCGCCAATCGCTGCGTCAGACGCACCGGCAGGGATGGCACCGGTGACGGGGTGAGCACCCTGATGACACTCTCATCCAGGCCCGCCGCCGAGGCCTCGCCCAGATGCAGGGCCAGGTTGCGCGAGAGATCCGCGGGCGTGGGCATCAGGACAAGGTACAGGCAGCCCGGCGAGTGTTCAAGCGAGCTTGGTCACCGCGATGATCATCCCGATCACCACAAAAACGACGATCGCTATCTGCGTCCATATCCAGAACGGGGACATTCGCTCCGACAGCGTAGTTGGACCGTCGATCGGCTGCCGGCGCCCACGCGCGGCTCCGCCACTATCGTGTAGGAATGCCGGGACCCCTGCACGCGCTGGCAAAAGGCCCGCGCACGTATCTGGCTGGGCGCGGTCACCGGCTCGCTCTCGCGCTGGCCGTGGCGGCGTGCGCGACCGCTTGGCTGGCCGCAGCCAGCAGCGGCGCGAGCAGCGTGCGTGCGCATCCGTCCTCCGCTGCACCTCTTGGCGGCATAAACATCGCACCCCTCTCGCGCACCTCCAGTGTGGCCGGCGTGGATCGGGAGATCGCGACCGCGCATGCCCTGCATGCCAAGATCGTGCGCACGGAAGTGGCCTGGTCAGAACTCGAGCCGCTGGGGCCAAATCAGATCAACGCGGCTGCGCTGGCGATCGCCGACCGCCTGGTGAGCGATGCAGCGGCAGACGGCATAGGCGTTGTCGCGATGGTGGAGAACACGCCGTGCTGGGCCTCCTCGGCGCCGGCGTCGATTCTGCGCTCATGCGTGCCCGGCCGATCGGGCCAGGCGAACACCTGGCCTCCCTCCAATCCCTCAGACTACGCGGCCTTCGTCGCCTACCTGGCCCAGAGATACGGCACGCGCCTGGCGGCGATCGAAGTCTGGAACGAGCCCGACCAGGCCAACCAGGATTACTTCGCCGGGCCCGAAAAGCCCCAGCGCTACGCCGCCATCCTGCGGGCGGCCTATCCCGCGATCAAGCAGGCCAACTCGCAGATTCCCGTTCTCGCGGGCTCGCTCGTCGGCTCAAACGGCGTCTTCCTGCGCGCCCTCTACGCCGCCGGGATCAAGGGCTACTACGACGGCCTCTCTGTCCACTTCTACAACCTCGTGCTCGGCTCGCTTCGCGCGATCCATGAAACGCAGCTCGCCAATGGCGATACCAAGCCGCTGTGGCTGAACGAGTTCGGCTGGACCAGCTGCTGGCCGAAGCAGAAGACTCAGCAGGAACAGGCATGCGTGACGCGGGCGGCGCAGGCCAGCAACCTGACGGACGTCTTTCGCGCCCTCGCGCGCACCCCGTACATCGCTTCCGAGGTCGTCTACGGGCTGCAGGACTCCTCCAGCGAAGACTTCGGAGTTCTGAACACCGCCGGGCAGCGCAAGCCCTCCTTCGCTGCGCTCGCCGGTGTGTTCGCCTCCCCCTTCGGCAACCCCCGGCCGGTCACCCTGCGCCTCAGCCGTCACGGCAGCCACGTCGCGGCGAGCGGCTCGGGGCCTGCCGGGGACTACATGGAGCTGGAAGCCCTCCGCGGCGGTGTTCTGCGTTACCGGGCTCTGTTCACGCTCAACCGTTTCAACCAGTACTCGATCACCCTGCCGCAAGCGCTCGGCACGAGCGGCCTGCAGGTGCGCGTCTACCAGTACTGGGCTGGGCCGGGCAAGGCCGCGAGCAAGCGCATCTGAGGGAACCCGAGCTCCCACGACCCTCGCGGCGCCATCGCCCGGGCCGGCCTCAGATCATTCGGCGTTGCGGAACAACGTCGCTAGCGTGAGCGCCAGTATCTTCACATCGAGGCCGAGCGACCAGTTGGCGATGTAGTAGTTATCCCACTCGACGCGCTCGGCCAACGAGGTCTGGCCACGCAGGCCGTGCACCTGCGCCCAGCCGGTGATCCCCGACTTGACCCGGTGGCGATCGCCGTAGCGAACGACATCCTGCCTGAACAGCTTCACGAACTCCGGGCGCTCGGGACGTGGGCCGATGAGGCTCATGTCCCCGCGCAGCACGTTCAAGAGCTGGGGCAGCTCGTCCAGCGAGGAGCGGCGCAGGAGCCGTCCAACGGCGGTGCGGCGATCGACGCCCTCCACCCCACCCGGGGCGGTGTCTCCGCCGAGCAGGAACTCGAGCGCCCCAACTTCCTCGTCAGCCGATTCCGCGCCCTGCAGGACACTCTGCTGGGCCTGTCCCGGAGCCGCGCGCATCGAGCGGAACTTGTAGAAGTTGAACACCTTGCCGTCACGGCCCACCCGGCGCTGGCGGAAGAGCACGGGGCCCGGCGAGCTGAGGGCCACCGCCAGGGCCACTATCAGCATCACGGGCGAGAGCACCACGAGCAGCAGCAACGCGAAGATGCGGTCACCGGCGTGCTTGAGCGCGAATTGCAGACCCCTGGGATCGACGGTCGTGAATGACATCAGGGGCAGTCCCCCAACCGTGTCGTAGCCCACGCGATTGTTGATCGTGTCGAACATACGCGGGACCACCGACACCTCGACCCCGAGCTCCTGGCAGCGCTGGATGAGGCGGCTGACGCGCGCGTCGGCCACTGAGGAGAACGCCACGATCAGATTTCTGACGCCCGTGCTCATAACCGCCTCGTCGAGGTCCTCGACCGTGCCGAGCACCGGCACGTCTCGGCCGCCAACCTCGGCTATCGAGCGGGGGTCCTCGTCGAGGAAGCCGACCGGCACGAGCCCGTACTCGGGATGGCTCTCCAGCCGCCGCGCGACCTGCGCGCCGACGACACCTGCGCCCATGATCAGGACGGGCTTGCCCACGAGACGGCTCGCGCGCGCCCAACGCTGAGTCAGGGAAAGCGCCACACGGCCAAAACCGACGCCGATGATCGCGAACAGCCACGCGCGCACCCATACGGATTGGTCCGGCACCCGTCCGTTGGCGAACAGGCCGATCATCTCCACCGCCATGGCCCCCACCGAGACGCCGCTGATGACGGGCACGACGCCGTCGAGGACGAGTGCGCGCAGGCGTGTCCGGTAGAGACCGCGCAGGTGGAAGAGCAGCATCACGAGCAGCGGCAGCGCAAGCAGCGGAGCGCGGACGGCGGGCGTGTTCAGGGTGGCGTGCACGCCACCCTGGGCAAGCACCACGGCCACGCACAGTAACGTGAAATCGACGGTCTGGCGAAGCACGGTCCAGCCCGTGCCCTCGAGCGCCCACTGCAGCGGACCGCGGAACGTCCCGGACCCGAGCGCCTTCGGCCATGGCGCATCTGGCATCAGCCTCGCGTGAAGCGGAAGCGCAGTCGATGTCTGCTGGGTGATGTGCGGGGGATCCATGAGCGGGAGCCTGACTCGTCCTTAGTTCGTTACTCGGGTTCTGCGGTGCATCCCTTTAGCTACCCGTGCGACCCGCCGGGGCGGATGTGCTGGCAATCCGCTTGGTCAGCACCGCCGTCAGGATCAGCGCGCCAAGAGCAAGGAGTATGTAGAGGAGGTCCATTCCAGAGACTCCCAACGCATCGGAACCTTCCCCCCCGGACCGGACGGCCGCGCCGGCGGGCGAGGCGGGATAGGCCGTGGCGGCAGCGCTCGAGGCCGCACCGACGGTGCCCTTGACCTGGTTTGCGTGTCCGCTGGGCGTCCGGGCATGCTTGCCGGCGCCGGAGCGCCGAGAGGTCCCGCTCGAGGAGCCCGTGCGATTCGCGGCGTTGCCGCTCGTAGCCGCTGGGGATTCGACGCTGCGCGCCACGCCGCCGCCGGTCTGCGAGCCGCCGCCGCCTCGCGAGCCACCCCCGCCCTGCGAGCCGCCGCCCCCACGGGGCCCGTTCACGAGGGATGCGCCCAGGATCACCTGGCTTCCCTGACCTGGACCGCCGTAGCCGCTGAGCAGCGAGCTCGCCGGCGTAGCTGCCGGCGTGGCGGCCGCCAGGGCCGCGAAACAGACGATTGCTGCTGTGATGATGCGACGACTTCTCATACTTCCCCGCCTTGGTCCCCTTCTTCGGCCTGAGTAACTCCTTGTCAACTCTTCATGCCTGCACTTCAGTCGTCGCCCCGTCACGGCGCATCGTCAACTACTTCGGTCGTCAGACGCTTGAGCGCTCAAACGCAGACATGAACGAATCGACGAGATCGCGGCACAGCCTAGCGAAGCTTGAGGCGGGTGTCGAGTCGAAAAGCCCTGATTGGTCGAGATTAAGTCGCGGGCTCATGCGAGTTGCTGAGCTGTGTGCAGGATCGAGCGGTTCAGTTCTTGCACGTTCACGACCTGGCCTTCCCTCACCAGAAGCAGTGCCTGGCGGGTCAGCGGGTCGCGAGGGTTAAGGTGGGCGGCTCGTTCGAGCAGCCGCAGCGCTTGCTTGCGTTCACCTCTCGTCGAGGCGATCGCCCCCCGCTCGAGGACCGCGTAGGCGTCCCCGGGGCTGCGCCCCAGCGCGAGCGAGAACTCGTGGTCTGCGCGGGCCAGTTCATCGAAGCGCAGAGCAATCCCCCCGGCTACCAGGTAGGCCTCGTCGCTGAGCGGATTGAGCCGTGCGGCGTCCCGCAGCTGGGCATAGGCCTTCTGTGGCGCATACGTCCATATGCGCGCCGCGCTCTGCACCTGCAGCTGGCTGAACCATGGCGCGGCCAGCGACAGGGCCGCGGCGAGCGCCAGCACAGCGCCCATGCCCAAGCCGAGGCGCCGGCGATCGAGGAACGATCGCCTAGCAGCCGGTCGCGCCGGGCTCGGGGTCCCCTGGGCGCCGGGCTCGCCTGCGCTCGGTGAGGGCTCGGCGACCGCTCGCGGGCGGTTGCCGAGCGCGCAGGCCAGGCCGAGGAGCGCGAAGGCCGGCGCGCCCAGGCCGGCGAACTCCCAAAACCAGTCGAACGAGCCGTGGACCACCCAGTAGGCGAACCCGGCGAGCGCGGCTGCCGCGACGTCGCCCGCGAGGGGATCGCGCCCGTGAGCGCGCAGCGCGCGAGCGCCCGCCATCAACGCGGCCCCCAGCCCGACCACTGCGAGCAGGGCCCCCACGAGCCCCGTCTGCACGAGGGTACGCAGCTCGACGCTGTGCGGGTAGTGGGGCGTCTCTTCGCTTCGGCCGTGTGCGAGGTACTGCTCCTGGAAGTTGTCTGCGCCGATTCCCAGGACCGGATGAGCGACGAATTCGTCCAGGGCGACGCGGTAGAAGTCGTAGCGATTGCTCCCCAACCCGCTGATCAGCCGGCTACCGCTCGTGCTGTTGGCGACGTAGCCGGACTTGAACGTATCCCAGCCATGCCTGATCCTCGAGACCGGGTTGCCGGCAGCGATGAGCCCGCCGGCAAGGACGACGACGAGCGTCGCTATCGCGACCGCGCCGACACCCCTGCGGATTCGTGCCGCGGAGGTCTCAGAGAACGCTCGCCGGCTCTCGATCGCCGCGCCGAGCGCCACCACGACGCCCACCGCCACGGCGGCCGCGAAGGTCGCGCGGGTGGCGCTGTGCAAATTCGCGGGCGCGACACCGCCGTTCTTCAGATGGTCGGCCACGCGCAGCACCGCAGGCGCGGCGGCCGCGATCCCCAGGGCCACCGGCACGAGAATCGCGAAGGTGCGGGTGCGCCTGGGCAGCAGCGCGAAGACGAGCACCAGCATCACGGGCGTGGCGTACAGCGAGCCACGGCTCTGGCTGAGCAGCGCCACCTCCGCCAGCAGCACCGCGCCGCCTGCGAGCACACCGCGCACGCCCCACGGCACCTGGCGGCTGCGCGCCAACAGCAGCGCCGGCCAGAACGCCATCATCCACTGGGCCGCATTGGCATTGGCGTAGCCGCTCGGATAGGACAGGCGCCCGCCGGGAAGCTTGCTCTGCAGGCTGGCACCGGTGGCGGCGTTGATGTGAAGCGAAACGAACGCAGCCAGCGCGATCATGGCCAGCGTCCAACCCCCGAGCAGCAGCGCCGCGCTGCGACCACGCTGCGGCCAGCAGGCGAACAGCGCGAACACGAGCAGGTACAGGAGCGTCCGGTTCGCGCCTTCCCAGGCGTCTCCCGGGACCCCGGCCCACAGGATCGAGAGAAAGCTGAGCGCCGTGTACGCGGCCAGGCACCCGAGCGCGACCCTCACCGGCAGCGAGATCCGGTTGACGGCCAGGGGAACGATCGCCAGCGTCAGCCCGAGCAGCGCCAGCACGATCAGCCCCCCGGGCGCCCAGTGGGTGACCGGATAGCCCGCCTGTTCGGTCGCCCATACGAGGAACAGCACCACCGCCGCAAACGCCGGCACCGTCGCAGGCGCCCGGCGCAGGGTTGCAGTGAGCCCTCTCGTCATCGCGCTGAGAATCATCCACGGTGTCCCGGACCGCGCCCGGGTCGACTCCGACCCAGGTCGGCTGCTCTAGGAGGATCTCTACAGCCGCCGGCGCCGGCGAGGGCTCAGTGCGGCGGACGCGCGCCCGTGCCTCTGGGACGGGCAGCGCCGGCGAGCAACAGCGACAGCACCCTGCCCATCAGCTCGTCGGGCACGGCGGCCGGATCGGCGAGCTTCTGACGGGCGATGCCGTCCGCCAGCGCGTCGATCGCCACCGCCAGCTGCTCGGCCGGGATATCGAGCTCCAGGTCGAACTCGCGCACCCCGTCCACGATCAACTTCGTCAGCAGTTCGCGCACCTGCGCGAACCGCGCCGCCACCTTCGGGCGCACGCGGGCATCGCGCACGCCGTAGGCCCAGAACTCCATGAACAGCAGCAGCACCTCCGGCTCGCGCTCGATCATCGTCATCCACTGACGCGCCCCTCCGGTGGCACGCTCGGCGATCGACGCTCGCTCACGCACCGCATCGGCGATCTCGCGAGCATGCTCCTCGATCTCGCGCTCCATCAGCACCAGGAACAGATCCTCCTTGCCGCTGAAGTTCGAGTACAGCGCACCCGTTGAGAATCCGGCCTCGGAGGCAATCTCCTCGACCGAGGCGCCGTGGAAGCCGCTTCGGGCAAACACGCTGCGCGCGGCGAGCAGCAGCCGCTCGCGCGTGTTCGCCCTGCTCTGCTCGCGTGTCAACCGAGCCGTTTGCACCCGCTCATCCTACTTGACAGAGCAATCGCTATTCCGATAACGTTCATTATCTACCGCAATGCGGCAGCACGCCGCGGCCGTTCCGCGCAGATCGTTCACGCGCCAACCACGTCCGACAGGAGCAGCTCGATGGCAATCGCTACACCCCCGTCCGGCCCGGCAGCGGATGGGAGTCCGGCCAGCCTTCCCGCCGACGCGATCTCCTACGAGGACCTGTACGCGCGCTGGGAGCGTGGAAACTGGCGTGCGACCGAGCTTGACTTCACCGAGGATGCGCGCCAATGGCGGGAGGACTTCACGGATTTCGAGCGGAAGGCCGCGGTGTGGAACTACTGCCTGTTCTTCTGGGGCGAGGACGCGGTCACCGACAACCTGTCGCCCTACATCGACGCCGCGCCGCTTGAGGAGCAGAAATACTTCCTGGCCACCCAGCAGGTTGACGAGGCGCGTCACGCAGTCTTCTTCAAGCGCTTCATGCACGAGGTCTGCGGCATCGGCGACGGCTCCATGGCCGGCGGCCTTGAGACGATCAAGCCGCAGCTGACGTCCGGGTTTCGCAAGATCTTCGACCGCCTCGATCGGATGGCCGACGAGCTGCGTGCCGACCACTCGCCCGCCCAGCTCGCGGCCGCCGTGGCCCTGTACCACATCGTGATCGAGGCTTCGCTCGCCCAGCCCGGTCAGCACTTCATCTGCAGCTACCTGGAGGAACGCGATCAGCTGCCGGCTTTTCGCCAGGGCATGGAGAACATCGCCGCCGACGAGCAGCGGCACATCGGATTCGGCGTGAAGCTTCTGGCCGACCTCAGGCGCGAAGACCCAGTCGGCGTCCCCAAGGCGGTCGCCAGCACCCTGCGCGATGTCACCCGCTACACCTCGCAGGTGCTGATGCCCCCGGGTTGGGATGAAAGCTACGTGACGGTGTTCAACTCCACTCTCGATGAGGTCGGCCTCGAGGGCCTGTCCTCGCTGACCACCAAGCTGCGCTCCGCGGGCCTCGCGCTCGAGACCCTGCCCGGGCCACCCCTCCTGCCTCCGGGCCTCTCGCCGATCGAGACCACGCGGCGCGGGCGAGCGCTCGCCAAGGCAGGGGTTATCGGCGTGCGCGAGGGGCCCACTGCGCGGGACCCGGAGACGATCGCTCTGATGTTCGACACGTTGCGCCGCCAGGTGAACCCCGACCACGGGCTCACACGCCCAACGACCTTCCAGTGGGAGTTCTCCGACCCCGATGTGGCGAGTTGGCACCTGACCGTCGACAACGGCACGAGCATCGCCGAGCAGGGCGAGGCGCTCAGCCCGGACCTGCGCCTGCGCCTGTCCTTTCAGGACTGGGCGGACATCTTCGCGAATCGACTCGATCCGCTGCGCGCCATCGCAACGGGCCGGCTGCGCCCGCGCGGCAACCCACTCGCGCTCGCCCGGCTGACCAAGGTCTTTCCACGCGGGTGACCCGGTCAGCCGATCCCGAACTCGCGCTCGGCGGCGGAGGTGTCAGGAGCAGAACGTCTCGCGGACTGCGCCCGAGCAGCTGATCCGGTCCCGCTCGAGCTGGACGCTCCGCTGGAGGACCCCGCGGCGGCGATCGCTGCCTCACTCAGGGATGCCTGCCTCGCGCTGGCGGTCTGGCCAGTGGCCGTGGAGACCGAGTCGGCATCTACCGGCGCCGGACGCCGCTCGAGGCCGAACTCGCGGTCGGCCCTGGCGGCCGGCGTCAGCGCCGGCGAGGCGCTCGAGCCGCCCCGCGCGGTGGCGCTGCGGCTCCCGTCAAGCGCGCCGGCCAAGCGGTCTTCGCCGAGCGAGTCGGCGCCAGCGTAGGGTCTGGTCTGCGCGCCGCCGCGGAACGCACGGGCTTGCTCGTGCCTGTGAACCGGCGCCGGCGGGCTCGGGGACCGCCAGTGAGCGCCGCACAACCAGCCCCCACCCCGAGCGCGAGAAGGCATCCCACGGCGAGCTTCGTGCCGAGCGATCCCCCGGCCAGCAGCCAGCTCCCGCCCGCGGCGCCACCGACTCCAGCCGCGCCGCCAACGCCCACGGCCCCCGACGCCGACATCGCGCCGCCGGCTCCTGCGCCGGCTCCGGCACCCGTGTGCGCACCCGCGCCGGCATGCGCGCCGAGGCCCGCGCCCGGGTGCGTCTGCGCGCCGGCTCGCAGCAGAGCTCCCGCCCCCACGCCCCAGGGCAGCAGTACCGGCGGCAGCACCACGGCGAGGCCACGCAGGGAGACGACGTAGGCGCGACAGGCCGGGCACTCGTTCCGGTGGCTCAGGGCCATCCGATAGCGATCCCCGTCCGGGTCGAGGATGCCGTAGGCCAGGCCGCGCATCAAGGATCCCTGCTCCTCACACCAGCCACCGCCGCGAATCGTCTCGGCCAGTTCGCCCACCTTTCCGGCCACCCCCGGACGCCCGGCCCCCTGACCGTCCATCAGCTTGCGCATGCGCGCTGCGGAGATGCCCATCCGCACCGCCGCCTCTGAGCGCGACAGTCCTTGCAGGTAGCAGAGGGCCGCCGCCTCTCGCTCGCGTGCGCTCAGGCGACCGCGCAGCCCCTCGAACAGGTGGCGGAGCCTCGTGCGATCGTCCAGCTCCGCGGCGAAATCCGGTTCAGTGGCGCCCTCGAGCGCGAGCGTGTCGCCGCCGGCCTCGTCCGGTACCTGCCCGCCGTGGCCGCCGGCATGCTCGAGGTGGCGGCGGGCGCGAAGCTCCTCGATCGCGCGGCGGAACGTGACGAGCGTAAGCCAGCCGGTCGGGTTCGCGATCTCCTGACCGTCCAGCACCGCCGCATACAGACCCTGCCATGCCTGGGCGTATGCGACCGTTTTGATCGCCTTCCAACGCTGCGGATTCCGCGTCCCAGGAGGGCACCGAGCACGGCCAGCTCCGATGGCTCGATTCCGGCGCCGGTGGCCTGATATGGCCCTACCAGGGCCCCCTCGATCGCAAACGCAACCGGAAAGGCAGGTGGCGACCCAGATGGGCAGCCAAGCGAAATCGAACGAGACGGGGACCATCGCAATTGTCTAGGGGGACGTTTCGACCGTCCAGGTCGCCGGCATGTCGTGCACGGCGACCCGCGATGGAATCCCGGAGGATCTGCCGCGCGAGCAGTGGGAGTTGGCGCTCCGTGGGCTCGGTCCCATCCGACGGATCGCGATGGTGGATTGGCGACTTGCTTAGTTACGCCGGGAAGAATACGGCAATACCTACGAGGCTGTCGTTGAGGCGACGGGCTACCAGGAACAGACCTAAGAACTTCGCCTGGGTCTCGCGCAAATGCCCAAAGGAGATCCGTCGTGCCGAGCTGTCGTGGCGTTCGCACAAGATCGTCGCCGCGTTGAAGAGGGAGGACCAGATTGAGTGGCTCGCGCGCGCCGCCGAGGAGGTCTGGAGTTCCGATGAGCTTGCCGGGAGCTCCGGCGGGAGGGTGAGGCCCGGCGAGCGGGGACAGCGATGGCGACAAACCCTTTCCGAACCCGGAGCGTGTTTGCCGCTGCCCAAATTGTGGCCACGAAGGTCCGGCAGCGGACTTCAAAAAGGCGTCGTCATGATGATGGCCGAGGTGGAGCATGACCGGCACGAGCGGACTTACCGTCGCCTCGCTGTTCGCGGGCTCGGGAGGTTCGAGCCTGGGGTACAGGCTCGCCGGATTCGAGCCGGTCTACGCGAACGAGTGGGACGCAGCGGCAGCGACTACCTACGCGATAAACGGCACAGTCATCCCCGACCGGCGCGTGACGTGCGCGAGGTGCGCGGCGAGGACCTCGGGGCACCGGATGTGTCGACGGTTGGCCTCCTTGAGGACTTCAGCATGATCGGCAGGAAGCCTCGGGGGCAGACGCGCGATGCTCTTCTACGAGTTCGTCAGGCTTGTCGACGAGGTTCGGCCACGCGCTTTTTGTGCCGAGAACGTCGTCGGCCTCACGATCGGAGCCTCATACGCGCGCCACTTCGCTCCGATCGTACGAACCTTACGCAGAAAGGGCTACTCCGTCGAGGCCCGAACGCTGGACGCATCATGGCTTGGGGCACCCCAGGCACGAAAGCGGGTGGTGCTGATCGGCCTTCGCGAGAGTGATCCGCTTCCGCATTCCCGTGCAGACAGGAGCGGCAGACCGCCATGGGGATGCCCTGCCCGCAGTCGCGCGGATCGTGGAGCCGGCCGGTGAGGGCGGCGTCCACGGTACAAATGGTGCGAGGAACAAACCTGGCCCTCTTCGGCGCCCGCGCCGACGATCACTGCGTATGGGCTCAGCACGCATACGGCGAACCGCATCCTCTTTGAGACCTTCGACGACGGCGGCCGCCGGCCGCCCACGATCGATGAGCTAAAGGCCCTCTGTGGGTTTCCTGACGACTTCTTCATCGATGCCACTCGGGCAAAGGCCTGGTGGAGCTGTTCGGGAACTCAGTCCTGCCGCCGATGGCTCATGCCTGGGCCGCAAGCCTCATCTGGGCCATGGAGGGCCGCCCCGCGTCCTCATGGGTCCGCGCGCCTGGCCTCGGAAGCACATGCCCGCCTGCCGCGTGACCGCGGGTAATTTGCTCGATAACCCGCCGTACCAAACAAGGAGTTCAAGTGACAGTCGTCGAGATCAGACACGGCAGCATCGCCCACTTTCAGCTGCGCGACCGCCAACCGGCCACGATCACTCTCACCGATGAGTGGTGGGACGGAATACACAGCGTAGGTGAATTGGTGGATTACGAGCTGGCATCCATGGAGTCGTGGACATGGACCGCGACGCCCTTGTCGCCTCGCTGGAAGTAGCGATCGGGGAGGCATTCCCGGAGCACGAGGAGCTGGCAGCGCTGAACGTCGTCGGTGGAGGCCCTCGGTGAACTGGCTCCGACCTCGCCCGCGAGGCCCGCAGACAAGACGAACTGGCTGATCTGCCCAGGGCGTGCTTCGCCTGGGGCGGAGTGACCCTCATCGGGGGCCGCAAGACCTCAGGCAAGAGCACGCTCACCTCCTACCTCGTGGGTGCGCTCGAACGCGGCGAAGCCACGATCTTTGGTGAGGCCGGCGAGAAGGTGAAGACGATCTTGAGTAGGCCGGAGAAAGTTACCGAGTATCAGATGCGCGAGAAGGTAATGGACTTCGACCTAAAGCGCGCCTACATCGTGAAACTCAGCGACTGGGGCGCCGACCGTGATATCGACCTCTCAACGTTCGAGAAAAAGCTTGCTTCACTTCGAGAAGATTGCCCTCGGCGCGGGCTACAGCCACGTTGTGATCGACCCACTGGGCCGGATCGCTGGCGTGACCGACGAGGCCGGAACGGAACTCGGGCAGCGGGTGGGGAGCGAGGCAGCAGAAATGGCGCAGCGCGCTCCACTCCTCCGCGGTAACCCTGATCCATCATCAGAACAAGGGCACTGGACGCTCTGCCCTGGATCAATCACAGGTCGACCACGCTCACGGCCGCCGTGGACACGATTATCCAGATCGACCGACTCTCCAAGAAAACGAACAAAGGACGCGCACATCGTATCACAGCTACCTCGGGCGTGTACGGGAAAGCAACTGGGAGAAAGTGATCTGCCTCAACGACGACGGCCGGAGTTACACGGTCCCGGAGCAGATCGAGGAGCAGGCGTTTGATCTGCTCGCGCTCAAGGAAGCGGGCGAGGTCACGGTCAAGGTGCTTACGACAAGAACCAATTGAAGTTGGCTGCTACCCCCGCCAACATCAAAGCTACTCGCAACCGTCTCAATAAGCTCGTGGACCAGACGCTGGCCGAAAAACACAAAGACGGAAACGCCCCCGCGACGTACAGGGCCGTACCGTGAACCATTACCGTTTCTAACCATACCAGTATTACAAGAGCGAAACGGTTGACACAGAGCCGCCTATGTAGAACGCGCCGTGGGCGCGATCTACTACGGCTTTAAGGGACTCTGCCCGCGCATGGGGATTTACCGCTGACCTAACGGTAACTGAATTAAACTACATCAAGGAGATTAGACAAATGGTCATAGCGAGTGATATCACCCGGGAGATCGCGCGCATCAGGGCAACCAAGGAACTTAGCTGGGCCAAGTTCTACATCGAAACGGGCGAACCCGTGAAGCCGCTCTACCAGAGGCCGATTGCGTAAAGGGCTCCTTTCTTCGCGGCGAGGGGTAATGGTGGGACACGCTGAGGTGACGATCGATCACCGTCCGACAAGACACCACAAGCGCCGGTTCGGATTGTGAGTGTCGAACTACTCGGGGACGGCCGTGGCGCTTCGTCGGCGCGGAACGATCGGTTCTTGACGGTGCGACCGTTGACCTTGTCGCCGGGACCGGTGAGAGCCACGCCGAACGTCGACGAGCTTTCCGTCGATCTCGTGCGTGTGACGGTATGCGACAGTGCCGATGATCTTGGCGTCAGCACCGCCAGCGCGTACGCGCAATCCCTTGACAAGGTCAACGCCAGCGGTATCTCTCCAGCGGGTAGCCGCAACGGTCTGAACGTCTTGCTTGCCGACGTGGACTTCTCGGCAGCGGCTGGCTTGGCAGTCGCGGTCTTGCCTTCGGCTTTTGCCCGTCGTGTGTGCTGCTTTTGACGGCTGCTTCGCGTTGCTTGATGGGAGTGGTGACTGTGGTTGACATCTTCGCTGCTGTTCGTTCGATTGGTCAAGCTCGTAAATTGTCGACGCGGTAGGGGAGATGTCAATCGCCAAGAGCAACATATTCCTGGTGTGGTGGACCGGTCATCGCATCCGGGCGCGTCTGGCGAGCCGGACGAGCGTCGGCTGGCGAACGGTCGTGGCGTTCCCAGCCCGACCACAATTGCGCCCATCTGTGTAGTCGCCTGAGCAGGAGCAAAAGTGAGCATCTACGGGTCGACGATCCGCGCGCGCGAGAAAGCGCGCGATTGCCGCGGCAGCGAGGGTTAATTTGTAGTAAGAACCGAAAATGGAGGAGGACAATATGGCTAACCCATAGGGTGACAGCGAAACGTCGGAGAGGGTGACCGGGAGAGCGCGGCGGAAACCGCGGCACGGGCGGTTGAAGTTGAAGGCGAGGCCTGCTCCGGCGGGCGCTCGGGCCGGCGGCCGAGGCGGCGGCCGATGGCGGCGCTGGTCTCGATGGGACTGCACGCCGACGGCGTGCCGGGCGTCGCGCCGCACCCGAGCAGGCCACGCTAATCGCCGCGCGACTGGAGACACTGACCACCAATACGAGCGCATCAGCGCCGCCCGCGACGCCCTCGCAGCCGAAGTGCACGCCGAGCCCGATCAAGGGCTGCAGGCAGCCCGAACCGCGATCGCGGCGTCGGCGCGCCGGGGCGCGCCACTACCCGACACATGGCTCAACCGCCCGGCTGCGGAGCTGCGGCTGGCCGGTCTCGATCAAGCCCTCGACGATGTTCGAGGAGATCGCCAGGAAGTTGGCTCCCGGCGGTAACCGCATCTCCATCAGGACCCCGCCCCAAGGACATCACCACGGAGGACGTCGTTGCCCACATCGAGTCCGTGTTTGACCGCGCTGAGGCAGGGCGTCGAGCCAACCAAGATGGAATCGAGCGGGACTACGCCTATGACTGTGCGCTCGAAGCCGAGTATGCGCGACGTACGAGCACATCGCGCGCGGGTACCCGGCGGAGACGTTCCGGGCCGTCGACTACCTGACCGAGGAGCAGATGAACGACCTCGATCCACCGGGGAGCTTCGGAGCCCCCGGACCAGGTGGCCGCAACCGGAGCGGCGTTCTGATGTCCGACCGACGGCGGATTAGCCAAGAAGTAGCCGACGCGATGCGTGAACAGGCAGACCGCAGCGCTCGCGCACCGAAGCTGGCCGAGCAGCGCGACGTCCTGAACGACGTCTTACGAGGCCAGCGAGATGGCCGGCGGAAACGGTCGGACGCCATCTCGGCACCTTCAAGGGCAGCAACGATGGTGACGTCGACGCCAACGGTAGAGAGCTTCGGACGGGACACTGGAAAGCCAGCGCCGTCCGGATCGCCGTTACCCGCTGTTTTCGTTTCGCCCGCCGAGCGCTCATCTCCTCCTTTTCGGCGCGCTCGGCTTCTGGATGGGGCTCAGGAAGCTCGCCGCAGTGACCGTGGTGGGATCAGGACAGGCGCGCGGGGTACTGCGATCGGCCCCGCGCTGCCGGCTCGCTCGTTTCGGGATCAGCCGGGACGCATGCCCGGCCAGGACACGACGGGTGGGTCACCGGTTGCCGCCCGCCGGGCGAGTATCAGCAGCCGCTATCCGGCTAACCGCGACACAAGCCATACAGGAAGGCACCTTGAAGGCCGAGAGACCAGTCATGAGTTAAAATACTTTGTATCTGAAAGGGCTGAGATGACCGAACCGCCACGTGAGGGCTGTTCCTTAGCGAGTTGCTCGGCAAGGGATCTGGACGCGAAGCAGTAAGAGCTGCATTGTGCTCGCCGCAACAACAAGGGTGAGGATTCCTGGCTGGAAAAATGCGGGGGGAGATTGGGAGTCGTGGGTGTGGTGGAACCGGTATCGACCGGTCAACGATGAGTTCAAGCGGCCTCGGATCTTCTCCGTCATGCAGGTGGAGCCGGGCTCAGAAGAGTGGATATTCGGCGGTGCCTTCGATGTCGTGGGGCCGGGGCGACCTGAGCCGAAGACATTCAGCTATGACGTCGAACTTGTTCACGACTTCACGGAGGCTCTCGTTGGACGCCTTGCGTGTCCGGGCTTTCCGGCCGGGAGGCCGTGCCACGCGCCTGAACTTCGAGAACTACCTGCCGTCGATAGAGGTGGTCGATATTGCTCCGTTGCCATGGTCGGGGCAACCGTTTCCGGGTATGGACAGCATCGACAGCACGTTTGGCAGTTGGAGGTGGATCGTCGAAGGCGAAAAGGGCCGACTGGCGGAACGTGCTCGACAACATGAAGGGCGTCTACGTCTGGAACGATGGAGCCACCGGGCGGCGCCTGGTGGTTTTGGGTTCGGCGACATATCTGCTACGGGAAGGCTGTGGTCTCGCCTCTGCGACTACATCGCATCAGGCCACGGTGACAAACAAGCTGCTGCTGGACCTTGTCGGCAAAAAAGGGCCCCGACTACTTCCGCGATAACTTCAGCTACGCGCTGCTCGATTACTGGCCGACGCGCAAGAACAAGCTCCAACAATTCTCACGAGAGCGTATTGGAAGAGTGTGTTCGGCACCCGTCTGCACGGATACAACGCCAACTAGGTACCCTGGGTGACTACGCCGCCTGTTCTGGCTCACGCGCGAATTCGACAGGAGACTCAGGCGTCCCACTGGCCAAACGGACTAGGTTCAGAAGCAGCCCGCGCTGCGCGTCGATGTCATTTCTCGTTAGACGGACTCGGTAATAGCCCCATTGGTTGTCGTACGGCAATAGATCCATGCCGGATTCCTCAACGAGCGTGCTCACGTCGTCGCTCCGGTCGATGCGGAATCGCGTCACCAGATATTCCCGACGCGGAAGAACCGTAACAAAGTTATCAGGGACTCCGTGACGTGCGAGGCCGACGTAATGCTTGTTGTATTTTAGCTCAATACCCGGTGTGACCTGACTGATCATGTGAAGCACGTCATAGGCCATCTTCGACCGTCGCCTGTGAACCGCGCTTCACCCAGTAAGCTCGGTCCGTGGTCTGGCTCGGCTCGTCCTCCTCGTCGGTGCCTCGCCGAACGATCTAAGGACGGTAGTCGCGAGACCGGGTCAATCCGTAGTCCACCTTCAAGAGCTTGTAGCTGATCGCCATTATTGGGATTCGTAGTTGAAGAGGTTAAGACGTTCGAAATCGACTAGTGATGTCCTCGGCCACGATGACCAGCAACGTGTTCGTATTGCGGATAGCGCTTTTTCTCGATGTCCCAATACTCGATCGTGCGGATGATGTGCGACTCATCGGTAGTGCCCAGCTGAAGCTCCACCTCGTAGCGCGTGTTGGACTCTGGGTCACTGGAGTCCATGTTCAACGCCCGGCGTCGAGCTGCCGGCGCTCAACGTCTCGCACGTCGAGATCACCAAGGCCGAGAAGGCTTGGTTCTTTGGCGAGCTGGCCCTGAAGCCACTTCTCGTTATACACCGCGCGTCATTGTTGAGGTTGATGGGCTTGATTGTGATTCAACCGCAACTCCACGACCGGACGCTCCCTCTGGTTGTTAGCTGTGTGAGTCTTACCCCCGGTGTTGAGCGCGTGCTCAAATCGGTGCCATCGGCACCCAGATCGCGGAACCGACAAAGCGCATTGGTGATCCGTCATGTGCTCCCCGCTGGCAGCGGCGCGCCGGACTGCTCGGCCATCTCCGCAGAACAGGCGGTCACGCCGTTCACCAAGCACATGCTCGACGGTGTGAGCATCAGGTCGTGGGCCGACTGGGCTGGCGACGAGCACGGCGAGGCAGCGGGCGCGGGACACGGCAACGTTCAGCGGTTGCGGCTGCTGAGGAACTCCACGTTGCGTGGGATCTCTTCGCCGGAGGATGTCGCCATCGAGAAGAACACGACGGCGGCTTCTTGCCTGAAACTTGTCGACCGTGCCAACCTGCACGTCGGTCAGTCCGCGCGATCGAGTTCGGTGCGAACGCATCGTACCTGGGCGTTATACGGGGCGACCACCATGAAATCGTCTTGAGTGAGTTCGTGCACGGTTCCGTCGGCCTTGGTGTAGGCTGCGCCGATCATTTGCTTATCTCGTCGCCGAGCCCGGGTGGCCTCCTCCGGCGAGTGCCGAGTGTTGCCCTCGTGGTCGAGCAGGATCGCACCCGGACCCCGGTGCCGGTCGAGCCCGGCATCGGCATCGATCCTTTGCCCGTCACACTCCTCGATCGCCGAGAGGCGTCCTTCGTAGACCGCCTCGGAGACGAACTCGGCAGACGTCTGGGTGCATGCGTCGGGTGTGGTCGAGGAACACGCCGCGCGCGTGGTGGGATGGTCCCGTCCTCGCCAAGGAGGTGCTCGAGCACCGAGACTGGCTGAGCCAGCGGGTGCGCGCCCTGTGAAACCTGGGCGAGCTGCAGCGGATCGCCGAGGAGCACCAGGTTCCTGACATGGCGGTGCCCATGGCAAGGGCGTCGGCGAGCGAGATCTGTCCTGCCTCGTCGAAGACCAGGTAGTCGACAGAGTGGCGCATGTCCTGACGACACCAAAGCCACGCGGTGCCGGCGAGCAGATGACGCCCATGTTCGCCGGTGAAGTCGGAGTTCTTGCGTGAGTTGCCGATCAGCGGGTCCTCGAGCTCGGATTCGAAGCCTGGTCTGGGCGAGCTCGACTTCTTCGACCGCGAAAGTGAGTCGCGCCGGCAAGCTTCTCGACGTCGCCCAGGAGATTGTTGATGGCTTTGTGGCTGTTGGAGGCGACGCCGACGGAGAGCACCTTGGAGAGCAGGTCGAGGATGAGCTGAGCGCCGTGTAGGTCTTGCCTGAGCCCGGGGGCCCTTGGATAAAAAGGTAGCTGTGGTCGAGCCCCAGCACGATCTCCTTGATTCGACTCGAGGTTGGCGGGACCATCCTGAAGCAGCTGTCCTCTAGGAACGGCCGCGGTGCGCGGGAGGGCGCGCATCAGGATGTCGCGCACTGCCGATAGGGGCCGTCTCCGGCGATCCCGTGCGCGAGGACCATCTCGCCCAGATCGCGCAGCGCCGCCTCTTGCTCATCGGTCGGGTAAACCGTGCAGGGCATCAGCGCCTGTCGGCAACGGCCGGTCGCACCACTGCGGCCTGGCGGCGAATCTCGACCAGTCCGTCCTGATCGATGACTCGCTCGACGTTGAATTTGGTGACGCTGAACGGAGTCTGGCAGGCCCGTGGCGGTGTCGATTCGGCGCTGAAGGGGTCCGCGAACGCGCCCGGCGCGACCTTGTGCTCTTGCGGGGGAAACCTGCAGCGTATGGATCAGGGACCGAGCGTCGGGGCGGGGTGCGATATCCGTCGGCTCCACCCGCGATGGCTTTCGGAGTCCGCCTCAACGAGATCCTCCAGCGGTCCGCTGCAGGCGGTCGAAGTACTCCCACCAGAAGGGCTTTCGCTCGCGGCGATGGTAGTCGAGCATCTGGGCGAGCAGCCAGCGACCTCGTCCTGTCGTCGGTGCGGTCGGAGGGGTTGTCGGGGATGTCGGCGAGCAGCTGCGTTTGCAGGCGCTCGACCTCCGTCATCCTTTTCTTCTCCTCCGTCACTCGGCGGGACCGGAGCCGCCTGGCGGGAGCCACGGGATCTGCTGTCGAGTACTGCGCTTCACATTCACCGCCGAGCTCCACCAGCCAATCGAGCAGCCGCAAGGTGGAGACGCAGTCCTCCTCGTTGTATCGCTCGATCCACTAAGGAGCGGTCGTCGCCCGTGGCAAGCCACTCCTCGAACTTGAGGATCGAGTCCTCGCCATCGGTGACCGTGGCCTCCCGGTCGGGCATGTAGAAGACCTCGACCTTCTTGCAGCGAATAGGACGGCTGAGAGATCCGAGCTGCTTGCTCCACGACGCGATAGAGGTCGACCAGGACGCCTGCCGTAGGAGTTCGTCGACCTCGTCCTCACGGGTCCCGTGGACGCCCACAAGACGCTTCATGGCACTGGCTCATACGGAGCGTAGTGGTAGACGTGCATATCGGGAAGTCGCCGCGGCGCTCGATCACAAAGTCGATGAAGCTGCTCAAACGCCTGCTTCTCCCCGCTGAGTCCTTCCCCCAGAACGCGCGATAATGCTCTACGCCGGCCTGCCTGTAGCTCATACCCCAGAGATACTCGAGGCCATGCTCGCCGCAGAAGGGTCGCCCTCGATGTCGAAAAAAGGTCACCATCTGAAGGCCGCGGGAGTCGTGCGAAGCCCGCGGCGACTGATCGGGGTCCAGTTCGGCTCCAGCAGCTCGTAGCTGGCTTCCCCGACTCACGCTGGGCGACCTGAACCGGGCCTGCTGACGCAGACCTGTCGAAGGTGCTACGACCGATCCGCTGGCAGGCTTCTGCTCGGAGTTGCCTGTGCCAGCTCGGCGCACCGTTGTGATTCCCGTCTGCGGTAGAGACTAACAGCTGCGGTGCGGGCGAGCCGGGCGACAAGGCTGAATGTAGTCGTCGTTCCCACCGTGCGTCGCAAAAATCGACCAGCGACAGAGACCGCAATGTGCGACCGGCTCGGGGTAGATATCCGCGAAGCCGTCCGCGAGCGTGGATGCGAACTCCGCCTTCAGCCGCCGGTAGTAAGCAGAGAAGTCGGCATAGCGAAGCCGCGTCTCCTCGCCCGTGCCGAGCACGACGTACATGTGCTCGGGCTCCGCGCCCTGGAGTCTGCCAGCAGCTCGGAATAGAAGCAGAGCTGAAGGACGAAGTAGGGTTTGACCGATGCGGGCAAGCTTGGTGTCGATCGCCTCGTAGCTCCAGGCCCCGAGAGTCGACGAGCGACTCGACCCGTCGCAGGAAGTCCGCGTGTCCCCGCCACTGCCCGCTGAGGAAGCTCCCCTGGAAGATGATGGGCGCACCAGCGGCTATCGCGTCGGCTGTTTGCGCCACCGCACGCTCGAGCCCAGGCCGTCCTCCATCGGTCGCTATCTCGACTAGCGCCTCGCCGTATTCCGCCTTGAGCCCTTCGAGGTACGCCACCTCGTGCTCGTCTCCCTTGGCTGCTTCGAGAAGGTCGGCCGCCTCGGGCCGTCGTACAGCTCCAGTCCGCCGCGCTCCGTTCCCGCTCCAGCCATGTCAAGTGCCGGCAGTGAGAAAATTGACTAGGTCGGTCGGAGACAGAACCAACTTGCCCATGACAATCCGTCCCCATCGATCCTCGGCTCGAGGTTCCTGACATTCCATCGCAAATAGCATCTTCCCAGACGGTGTACAGCAGTCCCAAGTTCAAGCCTCTTGCGTCCTTTGAGCAGGAGCCCGAACGCCGGCCTCTCCCCCTTTTCGGTCGTCGGACACCCGAGTTCATCTAGCATCAATGATCATAGCCTTCAACGATGCGGCTTCTTCTGGCCCAAACAGACGTCGACATGCAACGCTAAACGTTGAGTCCAAACGTTTTCTCTACTTTGGCCCATGGTGTCATAGCCATCGCAATGTGGCTATAATTGGCACATAATTTCAGTGTTGTCACCGACAATCAGGAGTGAATCTGTGCGAGCCTCGGCGTTTGTTGTTGTTGCGGAAACATTGAGCATACTGGCGTAAGCTCTTGTCCGGCAGTGGCATTGGTGACGTCGGACTTCGTGCGGCTGGGATAGACATGCTTGCATTGTGCGACGTGGATCCTCGGCGGCTGAACGCCGTAGCCACAACCAACTTCCCTGACGCCTGTGTCATCGATGGTGACCTTAGTAGTCCGGAGTTTCAGCTGCGCTACGTCACTGAGATCAGAACGCGTCTCGACCTCATCGGCGCTCAAGAGCCGTTTGTTATCTCGTGTACACCGCCCTGCCAGGGCATGTCGAAGAGCGGGCAGGGCACGCTCCTGAAGAACATCCGCGAGGGCAAGCGACCAACTGGATCCCCGTAACCGCCTGATTCTTCCCGGACTTGACGTCATTCGAACGCTGAGACCGACCTGAGTACTCTTTGAGAACGTGACAATGTAAACGACCATGATCGAAGACCGTGGAGGAAGGATTAGGCCGATTCTCGACATCATCGAGGAGGACCTGAGCCCAGAGTATGTCGGAGGGTTCTATCCCATCGACTTTGCGAACTATGGTATCCCGCAAAAAAGGCAAAGACTGATCTCCGTCTTTACACGCGATCCAAACGGATCGGCACTGGTGGGCGGCTGGTGAAGGGCTGGTCCGCCACCGACCCCCATTGGCGATGGTGCTCAAGGACTGAGTCCTTGGCGCACCGTGGAGAACGCTATCGCGAACTTCCACCTCTCGACGCAGCTAATCGCGACTCGGCCACATCGGACCTTCGTCCGCAAGATGCCGAATGTCGGACGAGCGAAAGTACGAATGGGTGCGTCATGCGGGGCCAGGAGCTTCCGCTTTTGACGACCAATACGTCAACCCGGAGTGTCGCTATGACGGTAATGCCACGCACGGCAGCCGGCGGTCAGCGGACGGAATCAACCAGTCGAGTCGGGCGACTGAATAAAGTGTCTAGCCTGTGACGCACCTCTTCTCCTCGGCCGACAACGCGTCAAGAGGACGGAAGCCTTCACCTACATGTCGGGCTACACAGTGACACAAGAAGTGATGGGATAGCCCTGCGCCCGCGCTGACGCGAAACGTCAGCTACGCCTGCAGCGATCACAAGTTGCACCCGGAACAGCACAGGGTTCTTTCGTTGGCCGAGGCGTTTGCCATCCATTCGCTCGACGCCTATGAGTATCACTGGGAGCCAACTCGGGAAGATGGCACCGCAGCGAGGCCGACGGCTGACGTGCTCATCCGTCTCGTCCTGGGAGAGAGCATTCCTCCGGCGTTTATGGAGGCGCTTGGTCGCTTTGTCTGCGTGGTGTCCGACGGGGAGGACCCAGCTTTGCTTTCAACGCGCCCGGCGACGACTGCGCGACGACTGACCGAGCAGCTGAGTTTTGCTTGACGCCATCCTGCATGCAATAACCTTGCCCTAATGGGAACTGTTCCGGACTATCGACGGTGGTACGTCCGCGCTCGCGCTACACGAAGATGGCGTCGAGCATACGCGGAGCGAAGTGAGGATGAGGCTCGCTGATCTATACGGCCTGGACGAGGAGGATCTCCAGGTGAATCTGCCGAGTGGCCTGCACTCGATGTTTTCCAGTCGGGTCGACTGGGCAATACACCAGTTGAGCAGTGCCGAGTTGTTGGCACGCGTGGGCGTGGCGTGACAGTGATCACCCCCGACCGGCAAAACATGCTACGCAACGGCCCATCGAGTCTGGACGTTATGTACCTGCAGCGGTCTCGGTATAGGCAGTTTCACCCTGTGGAGCCGGTCTCAGCCTGACTCCTCCCCATGGTCAGCAGGATGGAGCTTTCCCGCGAGTGGCCCGTCCAAAACCGCGCGCCTGCGCGAGTTCGCCCTCTACAAACAATTCTTCGGGCAGTACGTGGGTCCTGAGATCCTCTGGTCGGGTCAAACTAGTGATCGACGGCGGCCCTGGTAGTAAAAAGTCAATGCAGCGGCCTTCCATGAGTTGATCGCGGACCGCGAGGCAATGGAACGGGACTTTGGGTACAGCCTAGAATCGTTGCACCAGACGGAGTCCGGAAGCATCTGGTGAGGCGGACCTATTGGAGCGGCGGTTATCATGAGCCGGCAACTTGGAAGGCACTGCAGCGCGACCTGGTTAAGCGGGATGGTCGCGTTGCGGCGCGAGTTTTTGCATCGACTTGCACGCTAAGGGCGCCATGCACAGTGGCCACGCATCGGCTTCCAGGGCGTCATCTGCAAGCACGCGCAGACGCATGGTGGCGACGCCGACGACGCTTCAGCCAGAGCTAGCGCTCCGACGGTCAGTACATCAGTACGGTTTGCGGTTCTTTGTTGACCGCCGACCCGTTCCGGCGGTTCGACGGCGCGCGGACCTGGTGTTTCCGCGCGCCAAGGTTGCGGTGTTCTTGGATGGCTGCTTCTGGCATGGCTGCGCAGATCACTTTTCGACGCCGAGCGCTAATGCCACCTGGTCGAGCAAGATGAAGGCGACCCAACAGGCGAGACATCGAGACGAACCAATTGCTGGCGGCGCGCGGTTGGCTGGTCCTTGAGTTGGAGCGCGGTTTGGGTGGGGGCGCGGACGCGGAGATGATCGCCGACGCTGTGAGGAGCAGGCGCGGGCTCGTCTGAGAATCGCCATGGCCTAAGCACAGCCGGGACGGGTAGTCTCCGCGTGGTCAACCCGAACCCGAACCCGAGCCTTTCCGACGCGCTGGCTGCCGCGATGGCACAGGCGCTCGCCGGTACGTCGGCAACGGAAATCAAGATGAGCACCACGCTCGACCAGCTATCCGCGACGATTTCCGGAAGTGGCCTCGAGGCCCGTGCCGTCCTCGCAGAGGCTGCGTTGGCGGCTACGAAGCCGGCTGTTCTGCCACCCGACCGAACACGCTCGAAGAGAGCATGTCCTTCGAGCCGGCGCGCGCGAGCCTCGACCTGAGCTCGGCTTCGCGAAACAGCAGAACTATCAGCTCGACGTTGACGTCATTCAGGGAGATGCCCTGCGTGCCGCGAACACGGCGATAAAAGTCATTCCGCGAGTCTCGTACGGCCTATGACGTTCTGCTCTTCGAGATTCTGGGTCTGCGCGAGAACCTAGCAGTTTTGTCAGGTGCGTGTTTAAGGACCAACTATCCCGGCTCCATGAAGGACTATGTTCGACCGAATCCGAACCAAGACGGCTATCCCGATCTGATCGCATTGACGAGCCCGGCCAATACCTTCCTCGCCGAACTCGCGCAGCGGGGCGAAATCAGGCGAAGGGTGACTTTAGCCCGTTTCCATATGGCAGTATAAAGGTCAAGGCTTACATGTGGTGATACCCCACCTGCCCGCGTGTTCGCAAAGCTAGGAATCGGCGACAGTCGACTGCCGATTATGACCGGCCTTACATGGAAGGCTCATCGTCGAGCATACGAACCAGCTGATTGCGGTTATGTGGGATTTCGTCGATGGGATCCCGACTATCTTGGCGCTGTTCTATCGGAATGGTCCCGAACTGAGCGATTGGGGTAAAACGGTTACGCCAAAACCCGGAAGTCGGACAACAAGCGTGTCGATCATGACATCAGGTGGCGTGGCGAAGATGGCGGCAGGATGGATGAGCTGCCTCCAAATGAGAAGATTCGGGAACGGCTTGGTGGCGTGATGAAATCCCACTTCCCGAGAGTCCGACAGCCTTGAGTTATTCTCGGTGCAGTTTCACAATACAATGAAAGTGGATGCACAGAGGAGAAAGACACACAGCCGAGGCGCTAGAACGCCTGAGCGCCAGCAAAACGAAGCTCTGGGAGACGAGATTCGTTGACATGATTGGCCAACGCTTTGGCAAGTTGACAGTGGTCGAGCGCGCACCTGACTACGACTCACCCACGGGCCGAAGCCACGCCACGATGTGGCTCTGCCGATGTGACTGCGGCGGGAAGAGTGCGGCCTGGGGTCCATCGCTGCGCATCGGCCGCACTACGCATTGCGGCTGCCAACGCAGCTCAGACCAACGGGCCGCCGGGCTCCGAAAACGAACTCCGCCCTTCACAGAAGAAGGGCGCGTCGGACTGATTGACGTGCCGGCATTCACCTAGAGGTCGCATCGGACCTGGGCGATCTTTCCTGCGGTCGAGGTAGCGGCAAAATCGCGCTTTTGTCCTCGTCGACGGTCTACGCCAGGTGGCCGATAAGGCCGTGTAGGTCTCGCGATCCTGGAACATCATCCGCGCCGTCTGGCCCGCCCTGGTTGCACGCCGGGTTCGCCCACATCAGTGACGCGCCCCGGACGCAGTGCGACCATCGCACGCGGTCGGCTCTGGTCTGAACATAGAACGGCGTCGGACTGCCGCAGACGTCTCGATACCCTCGGTCGTCGTGTGAACGCCGAGCGCCTCGTCGTCTGTCCATGTGTCTTTTGTTGGCAGTTCTTGCAACTCCGCGGCGGTCAATTCCATTTACGTCAGGATATCCGGTCCTCGGGGCTGGCGACACTCGATCGATGAGCGATCAAGTGATCACAGCATTGGTCGATAATTGGTTATGCAGGCGGTCATCTACGCAGCCAGGTCAAAGAGCGAGGAGCCGGGCAGGGACTCAACCGGCGACCAGGTGGCCGAGATCAAGGAACGCCTGCAGCAGCTCGGCGATCGGGTCGTCTCAGGGGAGGCCCACGTCGATCACGCCTCCGGCTCCAAAAGCAACCGAGGCCCCGGCCTGGAGGCCGCGATCAGCGAAGCGACGCAGCTCGCGCCGTCAGAGCTTTCGGGTCGGCACCACCAACCGCCTCGGGCGCGGCACCAGTAGACCGGGCGAGGCCCGGGCCGTTGGAAAACTGCTCTACGACCTGCGAGAGCAGGGCGTCACGGCGCGCTCGGTCACCGACGATGAGTTCGCGACCAACGAGATGCTCTGGTCGTTCGCCAGCGCCCAGGCATCCAAGTACGCCGAGGACCTATCGGCGGCCGTGAAGCGCGGAAAGGAGAAGGCCTTCGAAGAAGGGCGGCCGCCGGGCAGCCCTGTGGCGGATGGCTACGAGCTGGGCCCTGCCAGGGATCCGGATGCGGATCGGGCGACTCCTCGCATCATCGACGAGACGCGAGCACCGATCATCCGACGGATGGCCGAGCTGAGGCTTGAAGGGCTGCCTTTTGGCACGATCGCGCGGCGGCTCAACGAGGAAGGTCATCGCACGCGGCCACAACGCGCCGGCAAAGGGCCGGGGCACCGCGGCAAGACATTCACAGGTGAACGGGTCGAGCGCGCTGTCGAAATCCTGTCTATGCGGGGCTCTTGGTCCGGGCCGACGCGGCGAACACCCAGAGATCAAGCCGGGCAGACGCGAGCCGAGTCCATCGAGCCGGAGGCGTTCGAGCGCCTCGGCGATCGAGAGCGATACTGCGCAGGGCACGCGCAAGGGCGGACGTCCGAGCCGGAGCGCGCTTCTGACCGGCTTGGCGGTCTCGCCAGATGTCGGCAGCTGGATGCGGAGCGCGCCGATTACCACGCCGCGAAAGGACGGCACCCGACGGCGCACATACACCTGCCGGGAAATCAGCAGGCCGAAGACCGGGACCTGCGATATGCCCCGGCTAGACGCCGAGGTGATCGACGCAGCCGTCAAGGATCGCATCGCGCGAGAGTTCATCGACTGGGAGCGCTGGGAAGCGGAACAGGCGGAACCCACGCCGACAAACGGCGGGCTGTGGTCGTCGGGGCAGCTGGGGCGGTTGAGGAAGGCGCTGGCGACGGTAGAGGCTCAGCCTTGAGAGAGTCCGCGACGCCTACATCGAGGAAGTCACGCCTGCCCGTGAGGACGCGCTTGAAGCCGTCCGCCGAGAGGCTCGCGGCCGCGCAGACAGACATGGCGAAGTCGGAGGCGAACCTGGCCGCGATCGAGCCAGATCCCCCACGCGACGCAATGCGCAACGTCTACAACACGGTGCGCGAGAAGCTCCTGAACGAAACGGTCCCGCTGAACGACCGACTGCGTCTGGTCTTCAAGACCTTCAGGCTGGAGCTAGACGCTCATCGCGGCAAAATGCATCGTTGAAGCGTCGTTCCTTCCTGATGTCGTCGGCGACCGGTCCGGAATGGTCATGGTGGCGGGGGACGGGGAGATCAAGCCCTACGTCACGGAAGAGAACCTCGACGAGGAGGGCAACCCGGTGGGAGCCCCGGCGGCTCCGTGATAATGTCGATTCCGCCATCGACACGGGTTCGAATGTACAGGATCGAAATGGTCGACAACGCCTGGGCGTAGCAGGCCTCCAGGTCGCTGGCGTCGAGTCGAGCGCCGCTCGCGCCCAGCCGTCCCCGCACCGTCGCCGTCACCCGGCCGCGCAATCCCTCGAACTCTTGGCGCAGCAGACGCTCGGCACGGTAGCGACGCAGGGTCAGCGGACTCATCGGCCCGGGAGATTATGGAAACCTGGAGCTGCGCGAACACCGCGACTCTGCGAGCGCGCAAACGCCCCGGCCTCGCCATGGGGGCCTCGGCGCGCGGCCCATCTGACGGGTATCTTCACGCCATCGCAGCATCCCCCACGCCCACCCCCGCCAGCCCACCCGACACCGCGGAGGTTCTCGGCATTCCACTGGCGGTGTCCGACTACGCGCACGTGCTGGACTGGATGGAGGCGATGATCGCCGCCGGCCAGCGCGGATACGTGACCGCTGCCGCTGTCAACCTCGTGATGTCCGCGCACGAGGATCGCGACACGCGAGCGGCCGTGCTCGGCGCCACGCTGGCCGTGCCCGACGGCCAGCCGCTCGTGTGGGCGCTGCACGCGCTCGGCCATGCCCGCGCCACACGCGTCTACGGCCCCGATCTGATGGTCGGGTTCTGCGCGCGCGCCGCACGATCCGGCATTCCGATCTTCCTGTACGGAGGTCGCTCGCCCGAGGCCCTCGGAATGCTTGAAGCACGTCTGCGCGAGCGCTTCCCCGGCCTGCTGATCGCGGGAGGCTCCTCCCCTCCATTCCGAGCGCTCACCCCCGCCGAGCGGGAGGAGACGGTCGTCGAGATCGACTCTTCGGGCGCCGAGGTGGTGTGGGTGGGCATCGGGCAGCCCAAGCAGGAGAAGTGGATGCTCGACATGCGACCGCGGCTGGCCGCCCCGCTGCTCGTTGGAGTGGGCGCCGCATTCGACTTCCACGCGGGCCTCGTCTCTCAGGCCCCGGCGTGGATGCAGCGCTCGGGCCTTGAGTGGGCGTATCGGCTCTCGCGCGAGCCGCGGCGCCTGTGGTGGCGCTACGCCCACCACAACCCCCGCTTCATCGCCGGCTTCACGCGGCAGTACCTTCGCCAGCGCTTCGACAACCGCCGCTGAGCGCGCGAGTAGGGACGCACGGTAGCCTGCGCGAAGAGCCGCCCGGCGCCGCTAACCTCTTGCGTTGCATGACCGCCTCGCAGAGCAACGCCGAGGTGTCCGTCGTTGGCCTTGGCCGCGTCGGGCTGCCGCTGGCCCTGTCGTTCGCCGACCGCGGCCTTGAGGTCGTGGGGATCGACAGCGACCCCGCGCGGCTCGGAGCCGTGCGCGAAGGGAGGATGCCATTCGCGGAGACCGGCGCCCAGGAGCTGCTCGACCGTGTCCACGCGAGCGGCCGGCTGTCGCTGTCCGAACGCGTCGCCGACGCCGCGCGCGGGCGCCACATCGTGATCACGCTCGGAACTCCCTCGTTCTCCCACATCGAGATCGACATGCGTGACATCCGCTCGGCGCTCGACGATCTCCTGGGGGTGCTCGCGCCCGGGCACTGCGTGATCCTGCGCTCCACCGTCGCACCCGGAACAACCGATTTCGTGGCCGGCTACCTGGCCAAGCACCGCGACTTCGAGATCGGCGAGGACGTGTTCGTGGCGCACGCTCCCGAGCGCATCGCCGCCGGGCGCTTCCTCGAGGAGATCGACACGCTGCCCTGCATCATCGGCGGCGTCGGCGCCCGCTCCGGGGAGGTGACCGCGGAGCTGTTCGGGGCGTTCGCGGCGCCGATCGTGCAGACGACGCCTGTGCAGGCGGAGCTCGCCAAGATCTGGGCGAACATCCTGCGCTACACGCACTTCGCGCTGCCGAATCTGCTGATGATGGACTGCGAGCGCTCCGGGGCGAACGTCTTCGAGGTGATCGACCTGATCAACCGCGACTATCCGCGCGGAGGCATCGCCCTGCCGGGCCTGACCGCGGGCACATGCCTGCGCAAGGACTTCGCCTTCTCCGAGGAGCGCTCGCCCGCGCCGGGGATGCTGCTTGCCGTCTCACGAGTGAACGAGTCGGTGCCGCTGTTCCTGCTCGAAGGCGCCAAGCGGCGAGCGGGCACGCTCGCCAACCGCAAGGTGGCGGTGCTCGGGTTGGCCTTCAAGGCCGACACCGACGACGAGCGGGACTCGCTCGCGCACAAGCTCATCCGGTTGCTGGAACGCGAGCTTGCCGATGTGTGCGCCCACGATCCGCACGTCGCCACTCCGACCGTGTCGTTCGAGGACGCCATCGACGGCGCGGATGTCGTGATGGTGGCAACCAACCACTCGGAGTTCCGCGATCCGCGGGCGCTCGCCGCGATCGCCGAGCGCGCGAGCGGAGACTGCCTTGTGGTGGACCCCTGGAACTGCTGGGGAGCTGCGCAGGTGTTCGCCTACTGCTCGGAGCTGGCAGCCCTGGTCGCGAGCTCGTGAATCGCGTGCTGGTAACCGGCGGCGCCGGCACGATCGGCGCCGCCGTCGTCAAACGCCTGCTCGCCGATCCCGCCTACGAGGTGCGCGTATCCGACGAACGCCCGGCGCCCCAGTGGATGCGCGAGGGCTGCGCGGTGCACACCGGCGATCTGCGTGTGCCCGCGCAGGCACGTGCGGCGACGAAGGGCTGCACGCACGTCATCCACCTTGCCGCGATCGTCGGTGGGATCGCCAACTTCCACCGCCTCCCGCACACGCTGACCGAGGTCAACAACGCCCTCTACAATGCCGTCATCCGCGCGGCGCTCGATGCCGATGTCGAGCGCTTCGTGTACGTGTCCTCCTCGATGGTGTTCGAGCGCGCCGAGCTGTTCCCGACGCCCGAGGACTACCTGTTGCAGTGCCCGGTGCCGGTCTCCGCCTATGGCTTCTCCAAGCTGACCGGCGAGGTCTACTGCCGGGCGGCCCACGACGAGCACGGTCTCCCGTACACGATCTGCCGTCCCTTCAACGCCTACGGCCCCGGAGAGCTACCCGACCCGGAGCCCGGCATCGCTCATGCCGTGCCCGACCTCATCGCAAAGGTGCTGTCCGGGCGACGCCCGCTTGAGATCTTCGGCTCCGGTGAACAGACCAGAACGCTCACGCACGTCGACGACATCGCCGACGGTATCGTCACCGCGATGAGCTCGCCGGCCGGGTTGAACGAGGACTTCAACATCTCGGCCTCGCGCGAGCTGACCGTCGCCGAGATCGCCCGCATCGTCTGGGACGCATGTGGTGAGGACCCCGACGCGTTCGCACTGGAGCACCTGCCCACGTTCGCCGTCGATGTCCAGCGCCGCTGGCCCTCGGTCGAGAAGGCTCGCGAGCTGCTCGGCTGGGAGGCCCAGATCGACGTCGAGGATGGGATCGCCGCGACCGTGCAGTGGCTGCGTAAGCGCCAGATCGGAGCCGCGCTGTCACTGTCGGGGAAGTCATGAGCACGCGCCAGGCGAGCGCCTGCCGCGTCGGGCGCGCTCTATAGGCTGCCGCCGATGCCCGACCGCCGCTCGGCACTCATCACCGGCGTAACCGGCCAGGATGGCTCATACCTGGCCGAGCTCCTGCTCGACAAGGGCTATGAGGTGCACGGCATGGTGCGCCGCGCCTCGACCGAGAAGTTCGACCGGATCGAGCACATCCGCGATCGCATCACACTTCACCAGGGAGACCTGCTCGACCAGCGCTCGCTCGTGGACACCCTGCGGGCGTCGCGCCCCGACGAGATCTACAACCTCGCGGCGATGTCCTTCGTCGCCGTCTCCTGGATCCAGCCCACGCTCACCGCGGAGTTCACCGGCGTGGGGGTCACCCGCATGCTCGAGGCAATGCGGGAAGTCTGCCCCGAGTCCCGCTTCTACCAGGCCTCCTCGAGCGAGATGTTCGGCAAGGTGCTCGAGGTCCCCCAGACCGAGACGACGCCCTTCTACCCGCGCTCACCGTACGGGGTGGCGAAGGCCTACGGCCACTTCATCACGGTCAACTACCGGGAGTCGTATGACCTGCATGCCACCTCGGGGATTTTGTTCAACCACGAGTCGAGTCGCCGTGGTTTGGAGTTCGTCACGCGCAAGATCACCTGGCACGCGGCCGCGATCAAGCACGGGCTGACGAAGGAGCTGCGGCTGGGGAACCTGGAGGCGGAACGCGATTGGGGCTACGCGAAGGACTACGTTGAGGCAATGTGGCTGATGCTCCAGCGCGACATCGCCGAGGACTACGTGATCGCCACAGGTGAGGCGCACTCGGTTCGGGAGTGCTGCCAGATCGCCTTCGAAGAGGCGGGGCTCGGCGACTTCGAGCAGTACGTGACGATCGACCCCGCATTCGTGCGCCCGGCCGAGGTGGACCACCTGATCGGCGACCCGGGCAAGGCTGCGCGCGACCTCGGCTGGAGGCCGCAAACGTCCTTCGAGGAGCTGATCCGCCTGATGACCCGCTCAGACCTCGAGCTGCTGCGCCCGGGTTGAGCGAGATGGCGGTACCCCTGTTCGACACCTCGACCGCGCTCATCCCCCTGCGCGATGAGCTGCGCGCGGCGGTCGCGAGAGTGCTCGACTCCGAGCGCTACATCCTCGGCCCCGAGGTGAGCGCCTTCGAGCAGGAGTTCGCGGCCTACTGCGGCTGCGAGCACGCCATCGGAGTGGCGAATGGGACCGAGGCGATCACGATCGCCCTGCGGGCGATGGGCGTGGGGCCGGGCGATGAGGTGGTGGTGCCCTCCTTCACGTTCTACGCCTCCGCCGAGGCGATCCCGCCGACCGGTGCGACGCCGGTGTTCTGCGACATCGACCCCGACACCTACTGCGTCACGGCCGACACCGTTCGCGCCGCGCTGACACCGCGCACGAAGGCGGTGATCGCGGTGCACCTGTTCGGCAACGTCGCCCCTATCTCGGAGATCGAGGCGCTGGGCGTCCCGGTGCTAGAGGACGCGGCCCAGGCCGCCGGCTCGACCGCGACCGCCGGGCGCCCCGGCGCCCTTGGAACGGCCGCAACGTTCTCGTTCTTTCCCTCCAAGAACCTCGGCTGCTTCGGCGACGGCGGCATGATCACCACGTCTGAGGAGTCGGTTGCCGAGCTCGCGCGCACGCTGCGTTTTCACGGTTCGCGCGACAAGGTCAGCTACGAGCTGGTGGGCTACAACTCGCGCCTGGACGAGCTGCAGGCGGCGATCCTGCGCACGCAGCTGCCGCACCTCGACGCGTGGGCGGAGGGCCGCCGGGAAGCCGGGCGCCATTATGAGAGGGCAGGGCTCGGGGAGCTCGTCGCGCTGCCGCGCCCGCTCGACGGGTCCGCGCCGGCGTGGCATCTGTATGTCGTGAGCCACCCGCACGTGGAGCGGCTCGAACGCCGGCTGAGCGGGGGCGAAGTCGGCCACAAGGCCTACTACCGCACCCCTGTTCACCGCCAGCCCCCGATGCTCGAGTGGGGAGCCGCCACAGAGCTGCCCGCCACCGACCACGCCGCCCGCACACACCTGGCGATACCGATGAGCCCGGTGCTCACCGCGCAGCAGGCCGAGGACGTTGTCGCCGCCGCAACGGATCCGAGCAGCATCCTCTCCTCGAGCCCCTAACGCTCGAGCAGCTCCTCCTCTGACACCTCGAAGAAGTCGGGCACGCCGCCCCTGACGCTGTAGACCGAGCCGCAGCCCGAGCAGCGCAGCGACTCGCCCTCCTCGCCGAGTTCGCCATGGCAGGTGGGGCAGCGCCAGGCGGGCACCCCCTCGCCCACACCCATCCCCGGCACCGTGATCAGCCAATCACGATTGCGCAGCGGCTTGAACCGGTGGTTCGGCGCGCCCCAACGCTGGGAGACCAGGTGATCGAGCCGGTAGAAGCCATCACGGACGCCTGCGGGCAGATAGCGGCCCGCTCCGACGATCAGCGCCAGCGTCGCGTCACAGCGGAAGCTCCCGAGAGTGGCCTCAGGGCCAAACAGACGCTGAACCGTCCCGGGATCGAAGTTGTTTATGTGTCCCTCGTGCTCGAGATCGAAGTCCGGCTCGTGCTCGTCCTCGCTCTGGCTGACCGGGGTCGTCACCAGCACGACGCCGCGTGACACGCGCCGCAGCTCGGCCACCATCACGTCGGGGTCGAGCACGTGCTCGATCACCTCCGTCGAGTAGACCAGGTCGAAGCTCCCGTCCCTGAAGGGCAGTCGCTTGGCGTCTGAAGCCGCCACCGAGAGCCCGTAGTTCTCATGCGCCTTGGCCAGCGCGACGGTCGACAGGTCGACCCCCCAGACATCCGCACCGAAGCGATCCCTGACGAGCTGGCTGAAGTACCCCTCAGAACAACCGACGTCAAGCGCGCTTTTGAACTTGAGCCCTTTGAGCGTGCTCAGCAGCGCGATCTGGCGGATGTAGTGCCTGAATGCGGCGGGCGTGTAGCCGCCGTGGGGATGGTGGTCCTGGGTCGACAGCGCATCGTTTTCGGCGTCTCGAACCGCGCTGGCGTAAGCCTCTCGAGACAGCGTCTCCCTCTCATCGGCCATGGCGCAATGCTAGCCGCCCCATCAGCGCCAGCGCTCGAGCAGATCCTCCTCGGGCACCTCGCGGATGAGGCGAGCGGGCACGCCCATCGCAACCGCGCGCGGCGGTACGTCCGCGGTCACGACCGCACCCGCCGCTACGAACGCCTCTTCGCCGATCTCAACGCCGGGGGTCAGCACGGCCCCGCCCCCGATGCGGCATGCGCGGCGCAGGGTCGCTCCCCTGATCACCGCTCCGGGCAGGTGGCGGCCCATGGTGTCGTCGTTGGTGGTGATGGCGCCGGGCCCGAGGAACACGTCGTCCTCGACCACCGTGAATGCCGTCAGATAGACGTCCGTCTGCACCCGCACGCGCGAGCCGACATGAACGTCGTTGTCGACGACGCTGCCGCGCCCGATCACCGACTCCGCTCCGACGAAGGAGCGCTCGCGCACGAACGACTGATCGCCCAGGATCGTCCCCTCGCCGACACTCGCGCCGGCGAACACCACGGCGCCGGCGCAGACCGTCACGCGCTCGCCGAGCTCCAGAGCGCCGGCGTCACCGTGAGCCGTCGAGCGGCCCGCCAGCCGAGGGCGCTTGCCGAGCACTACGTGATCCTCGATCGTGCAGCCGTCGCCGATCGTGGTGCCGTCGTGCACGACGACGTACGCGCCGAAGGAGACGCCCTCGCCGACCTGTACGTCCTCGCCGAGCAACGGGGCTGCCCCGCGCAGGCCCGGTCGCGCTTCGCTCACAACCGCACGACGCTGCTCAGATGCGAGGAGCGCGTGACGCCGCGCAGGTCCACGACCAGGCGAGCGCGTCTGGCCACAAGGTCGTGGTCAACGCCCGGATGGGCGGTCACGATCAGGGCGAGGTCCGCGTCGGGCAGAGCCTCCTCCAACGGCGTGCTGCTCAGCCCGAAGTCGGCGAGCACCGGCACGTGGGGATCGTGATAGCTGACGTCCGCGCCCAGATCGGCAAGCAGCGAGATGATCTTCAGCGCCGGCGACTCGCGCGTGTCGCCGACCCCCGGCTTGTAGCCGACGCCGAGCACCAGGACGCGCGCTCCTTTGACCGACAGCCCGGCGTCGTTGAGCACCCGCTGCGCCTTTGCCACACAGTGATACGGCATCTGCTGGTTGACCTTGCCCGCCAGCTCGATGAACTCCGTCGCCATGTCGAACTCTCGCGCGCGCCAGCTCAGATAGAACGGGTCGACCGGCAGGCAATGCCCGCCCATACCCGGCCCCGGCTCGAAGCGCATGAACCCGTACGGCTTGGTCGCGGCCGCCTCGACGACCTCCCAGATGTCGATGCCCATGCGGTCGGTGAGCATCGCGAGCTCGTTCACCAGCGCGATGTTGACCGAGCGGAAGATGTTCTCCAAGAGCTTCGTCAGCTCCGCCGCCTCGGGGCTTGACACGCGCACGAGGTTGTCGCAGACGAGGGCATACAGAGCTTCGGCGCGCTCGGCACAGGCCTCGGTGAGCCCGCCCAGGACCTTCGGGGTGTTGCGCAGCGTGAAGTCCGAGCGCCCGGGATCGACCCGCTCGGGCGAGAACGCGAGGTGGAAGTCCCTGCCGGCTGCCAGACCGGACTCCTCGAGCAGCGGGGCCACCCGCTCGCGGGTGGTGCCGGGGTACGTGGTCGACTCGAGCACGACCAGCTGATCGCTCTGCAGCACCTCGGCGAGCGCCCGCGTCGCGTCTATCAACGGGCCCAGGTCGGGCTCGCGGTTGCGCGTGAGCGGAGTGGGCACGCAGATCACGACCGCGTCCGCCTTGGCCAGCCTGGCATAGCGGGTGGTGGCGTGGATTCGCGCGGACACCTCCCTGAGAAGCTCCGAGGAGACATCCTCGATGTATGAGTCGCCCGCCTCGATCGCCTCGATCTTGCGGGGGTCCACGTCGACACCGATGACGTCGCAGCCCTCCTGCGCAAACGCGACCGCGAGCGGCAGGCCGACGTAGCCCAGTCCGATGATGCCGACGGTGGCCATCCGTCCCGCCAGTGTAGGGCCTTCAGTGGAAGGCCGGCCACGAGCGCCGCGGGCGTCGTCTCAGGAGCCGGCGGCGATGCCCTCCAGCGAGCGCAGGTCGGCTCGAACCATTCGCTCGACGAGCTCGTCGAAGGAGACCTGTGGCTCCCAGCCCAGCCGCTCGCGCGCCTTGCCGGGATCGCCCACACTGACGGTCGGCTCCGGTGAGCGAACCAGCGCGGGATCGACCCGCAGGTAACGCTCGGCCTCCAGATCCACGCAGGCGAAGGCCGTCCGCGCAAACTCGGCCACCGTGTGCGGCACTCCGCTCGCCAGGATGTAGTCCTCGGGATCGTCCTGCTGGAGCATCAGCCACGCGCCGCGCATGATGTCCCCGGCAAACGACCAGTCGCGCACGGCATCCAGGCTGCCGAGCATCAGCTCCTGCTTCAGCCCCAGCGCGATCGCCGCTGCGCCCCGGGTGATCCTGCGGGTGACGAACCGCTCCGGTCTGCGCTCTGACTCGTGGTTGTAGACGATGCCGGAGCATGCGCGCAGGCCGTCCTCGACGCGCAGCGCACCCACTAGCTCGTGCGCGGCGAGCTTGGCGATCGCGTACGGAGTCTGTGGCCGGCACGGCGTGTCCTCACGCTGAGGGCTTTCGCGCGCGTCGCCGAAGATCGAGCCCGAGGCCGGCACGTAGACCCGCATGTCGGGGTCCAAGCCGCGCACCGCTTCGAGGATCACGGCGGTGGAGCCGGCGATCGCGCGCATCGTCTGCTCCGGCCTCTGCCAGGAGTCGGGCACGAACGAGGGCGCGGCCAGATGGTAGATCTCTTCCGGGCGCACCTGCTCGATGGCCGACCTCAGGGCGTCCGGCTGAAGCAGATCGCCGCGCACGAGATCGACCTGCTCGCGCAGGTGCTCAGAGGCTCCGAGCGGCTCCTGCAGGGCGCCTCTGTGAAGGCCGGTGACGGCGTACCCCTTCTCCAGCAGCAGCTCGGCCAGAAACGAGCCGTCCTGGCCGGTCAGTCCCGTGATCAGGGCGCTCGAAGCGGTTGACACAGCCGCAGCCTATGCCGTCCCGGCGGACGCGTCGAGGTCCGCGCCGGCACGCTGATAGACGCCCATCAGCGCGGCGTGCGCCGGTGCGGGCGCCGCGCGCGCCCAGGCCCGTGCTCTCGCGGAGTCACCCTGGCGGCGACGCTCCTGCGGCTTGGACCACAGCTCGGCGAGCGATTGCGCCCACGCCGTGGCGTCGCGTGCAGGAAGGCTCGCATCCGCGCCGGCGAGCTCCGGAAGGCCGCCCATCTGCGAGACGAGCACGGGCAGGGCGCCGGCCATCGCCTCGAGCACCGCGTAGGGACTCTGCTCCTCGCACCGGGAGGGGGCCAGCTGGATGGCCGCGCCGCTACGCACGCGCTCGAGCTGCGCGCGGTCGAGCTCGCCGAGCAACTCGACGTCACCATCTCCCGAGAGCCCACGCAGGCGCGCCTCGTCGGGACCGCGCCCGGCGATCTTCAGCGGCACACGGGCGGCCCGCGCGGCTGCCACCGCGACGTCGAATCCCTTCTCGGGCACCAGCCGCCCCACGCATAGTGCATAGCTTCCCTCGTGTGCCTCCGAGGCGCTCTTGAAGGCTCGCTCGGGCAGCGGGTTGGAGATCACGTCGGTGCGCTCGAGCGGCAACCCGAGCTCGCCGAGCTTTGTCCGGGTTGCCTCGCTGAGGGCGATGAAGCGGTCTGTCGCCGTCAGGATGCGCGGCTGCTGGCGAGCAAGCCCCGCGGCGTAGACGGCGCTCTCGGCGAGGCCTCCGCGGCAGCGCAGGCGCAAACCCGGCCACGTGTTCCTCCCGCTGCAGCGGTGACAGACGGCGCCGTCGCGGTATGCGATGGCGATCGCGCACACGAGCCGGAAGTTATGCAGCTGAAGCACCGTCCGAGCGCCCGCCGCGCGTGCCGCCCGCAGGGCTCTGAAGCCGAATAGCGGGTGGAGGTTGTGCGCGTGAACGACCTGCGCGCCGACCCGGCGCACCAACTCGGCGACCTCCTGCTCGGCCTGTCCGCCGCGCAGCAGAGCGTGTGCGGCACGAGCTTGCCCGCCGGGTCCCTCGAGAGCCTCGCTGGAGCGCTCGAGCACCTCGACGCGGTGACCGTGATCGCGCAAGAGCGACGCCTGCTCGGCCACCGAGCGCTCCTCCCCGCCCCGCTGGCGGTAGCGATTGTGCAACAGCACGATGACCATGACCCGCGCAAACTTAGACTGTCCGGGTCATGAGACCCGCCTCGATCATCATTCCCACCCGCGAGCGCCTGAACTATCTGGAGGTCGCGCTCGCCTCGATCGCCCCGCAGGCCTCAGCTGCCGGCGCGGAGGTGCTCGTGATAGACGACGCCGGGACCTCCTCGGCCGCGCGCGCGCTGGCCGAGCGATTCGGAGCCCGCTATGAGCCCCACCCGGCGCCCGTCGGGCTGAACGCGGCCCGCAACACCGGTGTCGAGCGCTCGAGCGGTGATCTGCTGGTGTTCGTCGACGACGACGTCAGGGCGAGCCCGGGATGGTTGCAAGCCCTCATCAACGCTGCGCGCGAGCACCCGCTCGTCGATGTGTTCACGGGACCCATCAGACCCCGCCTCGAGGGTGCCCCGCCGCGCAGCTGCGGACGCGAGTCGGCGCCCATCACCTCGCTGGATCTGGGCGCCGAGAACACCCCGACCCGGTACGCATGGGGCGCCAATATGGCGATACGCCGAAGCGCCCTCGAGCGTATTGGGCCGTTCGACGTGACGCTCGAGCACGGCGGCGATGAGCAGGAGTGGCAGGACCGCCTGATCGCCGCCTCCGCCGGCGATTCGCCATCTGAGATGCACCACAGCGGTGTCCTGTATGTGGCGGACGCGGCGGTCGACCACCGCCGGGTGGGCGCGGACGCGCGCCTCGGCTCCCTGGCCCGCACCGCATACGCGCGCGGGCGTGCCGCCCGCCGTCTCGACGTCCGCCATGGTCGCGCGCCCACGATCGGACGCGAGCTGGCCACGCTCGCCGGCTGTCTGGGACACGTCATCCGGCGCCGCTGTCCGGCCGGGCTGACGATGGTCGCCCACAGCGCCGGGCGCCTTCGGGAAGGCCTCTATCGGCGGCATGAGATCGCCTCGGGGCCGGCGCCGGCCCGGGAGGTGAGGCCGGCCCCGGGCAGCGGCCCGATCACCAACGGCAGGGAAAGCGCCCACCGAAGCAGCGATGACTTCCTCTCGGGCCAGAGCGGGACCGTTGGCGGCCTCGACGCGCTTCGCCGGGGTGTGGAAGACGAGATGGTGGACGTCTGGGAGCTGACCAGCGGCCGGCGCCTGCGTCTCGAGCTCGCCGCGCGTCACCGTCCGCCACTGCGAAGGGTGCTCGTGCTCGGCGTTGTGCGCCCGGAGCGAGATAGCCTCGCGGAGGCGATGCGCGCGGAGCTGCTGAGCTCACGCCACGACGTGGAGCTGCACACGTGCGCGCCCGGCGAGCGGGGGAAGTTCGAAAACCTCAACCGGCTGCTCGCCGAGCATCCGCCCGGGGATCACGACTGCCTGCTCGTGATCGACGACGACGTCGAGCTCAGCCATCGCTTTGTCGATCGATTCCTGTTCCTGTGCGAGCGCTTCTCCCTGCAGCTGGCCCAGCCGGCCCACCGCCTGAACTCACATGCGGGCTGGCCGCAGACGCGGCGCCGCGCGCGCAGCGTCGTACGCGAGACGAGCTTCGTCGAGATCGGTCCGGTGACGGGGTTCGCGCGCGTCACCTTCCCCGCCTTCTGCCCTTTCCCGAGCTGCGCATGGGCTGGGGCCTTGACGCCCACTGGGCGGCGGTCGCCCGCGAGCACGGCTGGCGCTGCGGAGTGATCGACGCGGTCTCGGTCCGCCACCGCGCGGCCGCGGCCGCCGAGGCCTACTCGCGCGAGGCCGCCCTGGCGGAGGCGCGCGCCTTCCTGGCGGAGCATCCGTATGTGAGCGCCACCGAGGCTCAACGCACGCTCACGACCCACCGCCGCTGGTGAAGAGCGTGGGTCCCAAGGTCGTCGTAGTCGCAGAGTTCTACCCCAGCCGCCACGACCCAGTGCTGGGCATCTGGGCCCACCGTCAGGCGCTCGCGACGCGCGCCGCCGGCGCAGTGGTTCGCGTGCTCGTCCTGCGACGGCTGGTGCCGCCGCGCAGCTCTCTGGCCGAGGGACCCGCCGTCGCCGGGCGCGAGCTCGTGAGCCTGCTTCGCGAACCGCGCAGCCAGACGCATGACGGGCTGGCCATCAGCTACGTGCCCTACGTCTCGCCGCTTCGCGAGCGCTCCTACGCGGCATGGGGAGCGTGGGCTGCGCCTGCGCTCGGGCTCGCCCTGCAGCGCCTGCACCGCTCCTTTCCCTTCGACCTGGTGCACGCCCACAACGCAGTGCCCGCCGGCGACGCCGTGCGCCGCGTCTCGAGCCATGTGCGCTCCCTCGATGTCCCGCTCGTCGTCTCAGTGCACGGTGGAGACCTGTTCTACACCGCCGCACGTGGCAGGGAGGGCGCCGCCGCCGTTGCGCGGGGATTGGGCGCCGCCCGCCTCGTGCTCGCCAACAGTCAGGGGATCGCCGAGCTGTCGCGCGCCCACGGCGCCGGCGAGACGCGCGTCGTGCATCTCGGCGCCGACGTGCAGGACGCCCAGCGCCCACCCCGGCGTGACGGCGCCCCGCGCCTGGTCACGGTGGCCCACCTTGACGCACGCAAGCGCCACGCCGACGTCCTGCGCGCCCTCGCCGTGCTCTCACAGGGTCACCCCACTCTGCGCTATGTGATCATCGGCGAAGGCCCCGAGCGCATCGCGCTCGAAGGGCTCGCGGCCCGCCTCGGGGTCGCCGAGCGGGTCGAGTTCCATGGCCAGCTGGCCCCTGCGCAGGCGATCGAGCAGGCGCGGCGGTGCACGCTGTTCGTGATGCCCTCAACAGATGAGGCGTTCGGCGTCGCCTACATCGAGGCGATGGCCGGCGGAGTGCCGGCCATCGGATGCCGTGGGGAGCCCGGGCCCGAGGAGATCGCCGCCGCCGGCGATGGCCTGGTGCTCGTGCCCCCGGGGGACATCGAGCGGCTGACCCAGCGGATCGACGAGCTGTTGTCGGACCCCCACAGGATGCGGGAGGTCGGCCAGCGCGCGCGTGCCACCGTCGCCGCCTACTTCAGCTGGGAGCGCTGTGGCCGGGAGACCCTCGCCGCCTACCAGCACGTCCTTCGGTGAGACCCGTTCTGTTCGCCACCGGACACGTCCCCGCCTACCGCGTGGGCGCATTCGCCTGCCTGCACGAGCACGAGGACATCGAGGTTGTGCTGTTCGGCGGGCGCTCCAAGCACGGTGGTGCAGCCTTCGAAGGGGAGCTCCCTTTCCCCACCGCAACGTGGGGCAGGGCGAGCTGGCCGCGCTCGCCGCCAGCCGCCGCTACCGCGCCGTCGTGTGCCCGACGGGCGGTCGTGTGGCGCCCGGGGCGATCTGGATCGGCACGCGCCGTGCCCGCGTGCCGCTCATCCTGTGGGCCTCGCTGTGGGCGCACCCGCGCAGCGCGGCGCACGCTCTCAGCTACCTGCCGCTGCGGTATCTGTACCGCAGCGCCGACGCGGTGGTCACCTACGGGTCTCACGTCAGCGCCTATGTGAGGGCGCGGGGCGCGCGCAACGTGCACATCGCCCCCCAATCTGTCGACAACGACTTCTGGAGGGCGTCGGCGCTCGCGCAGCCCAGCGAGCGCTCGTGGCCCGCCGAGGCGCGCGTGAAGTTCCTTTACGTGGGCCGTCCCGCTCCGGAGAAGGGTCTTCGCGTGTTGACAGAGGCATGGCGCACCTCGGGCCTGCACCCACCCGCCGCCGCACTCGTCCTCGCGGGCGTGGGATCCGGCTTCAGCCCCATCCCGGGCGAGCGGGGGCCCGAACAACGATCCGGAGTGGTCGGCCTCGACCCCGTCCCGCCGGCAGAGCTGCGCAACCTGTACGGCTCCTCTGACGCACTGGTGCTCCCGTCGATCCCGACAGCCACGTTTCGCGAGCCGTGGGGACTCGTGGTCAACGAGGCGATGAACCGGGGTCTGCCCGTGATCGCAACCGACGCCGTTGGCGCCGCGGCCGGAGGCCTCGTGCGTGACGGGCGCAACGGCCTCGTCGTGCCCGCCGGCGACAGCTCCGCGCTGGCAGGCGCCCTCCGGCAGCTGGCTGAGGATGCCCGCCTGCGCGAGCGCCTTGGTGGGGCCGGCGCTGAAGACGTGCTTGCCTTCACCCACGAGGCCTGGGCGAAGGGCTTTTCTGAGGCCCTGGCAACCCTCGGACTCTCCCGGGGGCGTTGGTAGCGTTGCGTCGTTCAGTCATGCGAATCGCTCCTCCAAAGTGCCGGCTCGCTGCGCCAACGAGTCGAATCGCCTTGCTGGCCGCGCCGTTTGCGGTGCTCGTGGCGATTGCCTCGCCGGCACGCGCCGACGTCGGTCAGACGATCATCAACAGATGCACACATGGGCAGTCCCTGAGCGGCTACCCCCAGCAGGCATACCGTGAGGCGCTGCAGGAGCTGCCGACCGAAGTCGAAGAGTATTCCGACTGCGCCAACCTCATCCGCCGCGCCCAACTCGCCGCAGCGGGCGGCGTGGGCGGAGGCGGATCTCCAGGCGCGGGCAGCGCCACACCCATACCGGTCACCCCCGCCGAGCGAAGCGCGCTGGAGAGCGCGCCCAAGCATGCCGCGGCGCCGATTCAGGTTGGCAATCAGACCATCCGCCCCGGCGTCATACACGCCAACATCGCCTCGGCCCTGAGCTCGTTGCCCAATTCGCTGCTCGCGGTCCTGGCCTTCCTGCTCGCCTGCACGCTGCTGCTCGCGGGCAGATCCATACGAAATCGTGTCCACGCTCACCGCTCCCGCTGAGCACACGCTTCAGACGGCCCCGAGCTCGCCTGCCCGCCGGCGTGGCGGCGGCGGGCGCGCCCCACTGCGCGGACTGCTGCGCGCCGACGCCCTCTGGTGGGCGACAATCCTCACCGCAGCGATCATCTGCGTCCTGACGTTCCTGGCCGGCGGAGGCCTGCATCTGGGGCCGATGACCACGGTCGAGATGGGGCTCACGATCGGCTCCGGGCTGGTCGTTGCGGCGATCATCCTGTTCGGACCCAGGCGCGGGCAGGCGTTCGGGATGTGGTCGGTCGGGCTGCTGCTCGCATTCACCGCTCTGACGGCGCTGTCGGTGATCTGGTCTGTGCAGCCCGATGAGAGCTTTAGGGACGCCGGGCGCATGCTGGCCTACAGCGGCCTGTTCGGCGCCTCGGTTGCGCTCGCTCGCGCGTTCCCCAGTCGATGGCCTGCCGTATTGGGCGGTGTTGCGCTGGCCGCCGCGGTGGTGTGCGCGTATGCGCTGCTCACCAAGGTGCTCCCGCGCCAGCTCGACGCCAACGACGTGTACGCACGGCTGCGGGCGCCGTATGACTACTGGAACGCAACCGGCCTGACAGCTGCGATGGGTGTGATCTGCTGCCTGTGGCTGGGCGCACGAAGGGCCGGGCACGCGCTGTTGAGCGCGCTCGCCTATCCGGCGACAGGCCTGATGCTGGTCACCCTGATGCTGGCCTACTCGCGCGGCGCGCTGGTCGCCCTGGCGCTAGGCCTGGCACTGTGGTTCAGCCTCGTGCCGCTGCGCCTGCGGGGCGCTGCGGTATTGGTGGCGGGTACCCTCGGCGCCGGCGTGGTGGTCGCCTGGGACTTCTCCAAGCACACGCTCACGACCGAAGGGATCGAACTCGGCGCGCGGGTGACCGCCGGGCGGGAGCTCGGCGTGCTGCTTGTCGCAATGCTCGTGCTGCTCACGCTCGCCGGGCTGGCGATCGGCTTCCAGACGGGGCGGCAGGCACCCTCGCCCAAGCTGCGCACCCGCGCCGGCGCTGCCCTGCTCGCGATTCTCGCCGTCGCCGTGATCGGCTTCGCGGGCGCCCTCGCCGTCAGCCATCGCGGACTCCCCGGCAGCATCTCCCATGCATTCCATTCGCTGACGGACACCAACGCGAGGGTGGCCAACACGCCCGGTCGCCTGACGGCGGTCGCCAGCGTGCGTGCGCGCTACTGGAGCGAGGCGCTGAAGGTGTTCAAAGCGCACCCCCTGCTCGGCGCCGGCGCGGAAGGGTACAGAACAGCGCGACTGCGCTACCGCACAGCCCCAATCGAAGTCCGGCACGCCCATGGCTTCGTCGTGCAGACGCTGGCCGATCTGGGCCTGGTCGGCCTCGCGCTCGCTCTGGCGCTGCTGGTGGCCTGGATGGTCGCCGCGGGGCGCGCGACGCATCCGTTCAACCGGCGATGGACGACGCGGCGCACCCCGACCGACCCGACCGACCCGACAGACGCGCCGCAGCCGGCAGACCCACCGCAGCCGACAGACCCAACGGAGCCGCGCCCGGGCCGCCTGCCGGACTGGCTCCCGGCCTGGCTGGGGGCGGATGGGCACGCCGGGCGCTGGCCGAGCTGGCGGCGCTTGACGATCTCCGGGCGCCCGGCCCGCTACACGCCAGAGCGCATCGGAATGCTCAGCATGCTGTGTGTGGTCGTCGTGTTCGGGATCCACTCGCTGGTCGACTGGACCTGGTACGTGCCCGGCAATGCTTGCGTGGCGCTGCTCTGCGCCGGGTGGCTCGCGGGCCGTGGGCCCCTCGACCCGGCCGCCCCAGGCGACGCACTCGACTCGACACGGGCCGCGCCCGGCCAGGACAACGCCGTGGCGCTGCCGGCCGGTGCGCCCGACCCCGAGGATTCGGCCGAGCGCGCGATATGGCCCCGGCCCTCCCCTCGGAAAGTCAGCCCGATGAGCGCCGCGGTCGCGGGCGCGGTGGTGATCGCCGCGGGGCTGGCGGCCTGGGCGCAGTGGCAGCCCCTGAGCTCGGAAAACCTCTCCCAGGAAGCGCTCGCGCTGCTGGCCACGAAGCCCGGCCGTGCGACCACGGTGGCGCAGGCGGCGGTCACGCGCGACCCGCTTTCAGCGCAGGCGCTGTTCGCGCTGTCGACGGTCCAGCAGGAGACCGGTAACCCCGAACTCGCCCGCGCCACACTCCAGCGCGCGGTGCGGCTGCAGCCCTCCAACCCCGAAACCTGGTTGCGCCTTGGACAGTACGACCTCGCCAGCGTCCAATCGAAAACCGGCGGCGAAGGCCTTCCCGAAGCCGCTCTGAACGAGCTCGGCGCGGCCATCTACCTGAACCCCCAGTCGATCGCCCCGGAAGCGATTGCGGATGGCAATCCCGAAGCGATCACCATCCAGAACGACTACGTCGAAGCGCTGCGCGCATCCAAACGCTAGAAGCGCGACCTCCGCGCCGATGCCAGCAGCACCCGCCGCGCAGCGGGTGGACCGGCCGCGCCCCGCACGTCGATGTCCTCGAAGCCGAAGTCCTCGAGCAGCCGTTCGAGCGTGCGCGGCGTGTAGAAGCGCAGATGATCGCTGCGGGGATCGAAGTGCTCATCGAAGGAGCGATGAGACAGTGCGAGCCTGAACATCGCAAGCCGCCCGTGCGCAGGGGTGCTCGAGAAGCAGGATCCCGCCCGAGCGCAGGACACGCCGTACCTCCGAGAGCCAGCCGGCGGTGTCGGCGACGTGCTCGATCGTCTCACCCGCCCACACCACGTCGAAGCTCGCGTCCGCCAGCGGCCACGGGCCGTCAAGCGGCACGACGCGAAGGTCGAGGTCCGGGTCCCTCGCGTGAGCACGCCGTAGAGGCTCCTGCGCGACATCCGCCCCCACGACTGAGAAGCCCGCCCGTGCGAGCTCGGCGGTGAACTGACCCTCACCGCAACCAATATCGAGCACCCGGACCGCCGACTGAGCAGGTGCGCCAACCGAGCCGGCGCGCTCCAGTAGGAACGCGAGCCGCGTGTTCAGGTATGGGGGGTCCAACCCTTCAGGCAGCGCTTGCCAGAGGCTCTCGTGGTAGTCACTCAAGGCCGTTTCCCGGTCAGGCTGGACACGGGCAGCCGCATCAATTGATTGCGCAAGTAATCCAGCATCGCTGCACAAACCTATGCAAAGTGGACTATGTTCCAGCCTGTGCTCAAGCTACCGGTGAGATGAAAGCGGTCGGTGAGCTGTGAAAGTGGCCTTTGACAGTCGCCCCTTCACTGATCCTCGCGGGGTGGGGCGTTACTCCCGCTGTCTGCTGCGGGCGCTTCGCGAAACGGCCGCCCCGCACGCCGAGATCCTTCAGACCCATCGCCCCCGCCGCGCCGACGTCTTTCACGCACCATGGATGGCGGGCGCGATGCTCCACAGCCCGTGTCCGATGGTGGTCACACTTCACGACCTCGCCGCGCTCAAGCGCCGCAGCGAGCAGCTTCGCACCGGCGTGCGCATGCGCCTGCGCCAGCTGGCCGTGCAACGCGCGGTGCGCGTGATCGTCGCCACGCAGGCGCTCGCACAGGATGCCTTCACGGGACTCGGGCTCCATCCCGAGCGCGTCGTCGTCATCCCAGAGGCGCCCGACGGGATCATGTATCCGCGCTCGTCGTATCAGATAGCCGAGGCGAGGATGAGGTTCGGACTGCCCGAGCGCTATCTGGTGTGGGTGGGGGGCCTTCAGCATCCCGACCCAGGCAAGCACGTCGCCGAGCTCGCCGCGACCCCACGCGAGCTACCCCTGGTGCTCGTCGGCGCGACCCGCCCGTGGGCGCATGAGCTCCCCAATGTCACGCTGACCGGACAGGTCTCCGACGAGCACCTGGCTGCCATCTACAGCGGCGCGCACGCACTTGTCGTGGCCTCCGAACACGAGGGCTTCGGCCTGCCCGCCGTCGAGGCGCTGGCCTGTGGCACCCCGGTCGTCGCCTGTGAGGTGCCGGCGCTGCGAGAGGTGCTCGATGCAAGGGCCAGCTTCGTGGACGCGGGCGATCTCAGAGCGCTGATCGCCACAGCCGAGGCCACTCGGCGCCCGGCGCCGCCGCCTCCGCCCTGGACCTGGCAGGACGCCGCGCGCGCCACCTGGGACGTGTATGAGCAGGCCGCGACCCAGACGGATTCGCCGCGTATCGCCTTTCGCAGCCTGCGCCGCGCTTCGCCGGACGGAAGCGGGCGAGCTGTTACGGGCTCTCAGTAGGCTCCGCGCTGGGAGAGCACGGCGGGAATCGTCTTCAGCAGGATCGTCAAGTCGAGCGCCAGCGACCAGTGCTCCAGATAGATGAAGTCCAAATGCACGAGATCGTCGAAGTCAAGCTCTGAACGTCCTGAGACCTGCCACAGCCCCGTGATGCCGGGAAGCACGAGATAGCGCTTGCGATGCCAGTCCTCGAGCATGTCGTAGTCACGCTGGGGCAGGGGACGCGGGCCGACGAGCGACATCTCACCGCGGAGCACGTTCACCAGCTGCGGCAGCTCGTCGAGTGAGAATCGGCGCAGCACCCGCCCCACGCGGGTGAGGCGCGGATCCTCGCGGATCTTGAACAGGGCGCCGGTCGCCTCGTTGAGCTCTTCGAGGTCCGCCTGATGCTCCTCGGCGTCGGTGTACATGGTGCGGAACTTCAGACACTGGAACGGGCGCTGGCCGATGCCGCGGCGAATCGAGCGGAACACGATCGGGCCACGCGAGGACAGCCGCACCGCGATCACGATCGCGAGCAGCAGGGGGCTGAGCAGAACCAGGAACAGCAACGCGCCCACGATGTCGAAGGTGCGCTTCAGCGCGAAGTCCACGCCCTCGAAGACGGGGGGACCGAGCTCGAACAGCGGCACCGACTGCCCCGGTACGAACTCGGCGCGATGGATCAGGATCTCCATGGTCGACGGCGCGAGCCGCACGCGAACGCCGCGCTGATGGCAGCGGTCGACCAGCTCGACGGCCTCCACCTGCGGGAAGTCGGGATCCGCGATGATCACCTCGTCGATCCGCTCCGATCCAAGGACACCGTCCAGGTCGCGCAATGACCCGAGCGCTCGCAGCCCGTTCGCGGGGAGTGCGGTCGGCGAGAGAAATCCGACAACCTCGATTGGCGAGTGAGGCGCGTCACCGAGCGCATGTGCGACGTCGCGGATGTGCTTGCCGGTACCGACCAGGACCGCCCGGCGCCGATACCCCGCCGCGCGCAGCATCAGGCCGGTCAGCCACTCATAGCCGGCGCGCAGCGACGATACGTACAGCAGCGCGAATGCGAGCGAGCCGTAGAAGAGGTAGTAGCTCGAGAAGTGTTCGCCGCTGACCACGGCAAAGACCAGCGCGACGAAGGCGACCTGGAAGAGGGATCCGACGATCCGCGAGAGGCCCGGGCGCTGAGCCCGGTCGGAGTAAAGGCCCGAGCGGGCGAACAGCAGGACGGTCAGCAAATACGCGAAGGCCAGAATGCGTTCGGTTTCATGCAGGGCCTGACTCACATGGACGCCGCCCAATACCGCCGCCTTCACCATCAGCGCGGAGAAGATGGCCAGGGCCACTCCTGCGAAGTCCAGCGCGAGCAGCGAGAACACCCGCGCCAGCCGGCGGGCGGTGGACATGCGAAGCAGGAGCGACAGCGCCGGAGGGCGCTTGCTGCGCATGTCGCGATCGGAATGCTCCTTTCGTGCCGTGGCCTCGGAAAGGACCGACCGCGCCGGCGCTGAGCGCCACGGCGATGACCCGCGCACAAGTCTGGACGTCCGCGCGGGGGAGTGTTGAGAAGACTCGCGCGGTGGAGTGGCCGGAGAGGACATTCGGGTCAGGCGTGGTCCCATCTCACTACTCACAACGCGTGAGAGTCGCAGATGTAGCGGTCGGCCCGGGGGCGTGCGATGCTTCCTGCGGCTGGCCAATAGCGCTCAGTCGGCTCCACCGCCGATCAGCAGCTCGGCCCCCGAGTGCTCGATTGTGCGCTCGAGCCCCTCCCGCAGCGACACCTCCGGCGACCATCCGAGGAGCTCGCGGGCGAGCGTGATATCCGGCTTGCGCTGCCTGGGGTCATCGACGGGCAGCGCCTCATAGACGATCTCCGAGCTCGATTCCGTCAGCGTCTTGATGATCTCGGCCAGTTCGAGCAGCGTAAACTCGTCCGGGTTGCCGATGTTGACGGGGTTGTGCCAACCGGACTCCGCCAGGCCGATGATGCCGCGCAGCAGATCGCTGACGTAGCAGAACGACCGCGTCTGGCTGCCATCGCCGAACACGGTCATCGGCCGGTTGGCCAGCGCCTGGCGAAGGAACGTCGGAATCGCGCGGCCATCGTGGGGCCGCATGCGGCTTCCATAGGTGTTGAAGATCCTCACGATCGCGGTGTCCACGCCCTGCTGGCGGTGATAGGCCATCGTGAGGGCCTCCGCGTAGCGCTTGGCCTCGTCGTAGACGCCTCGCGGACCGATCGGGTTGACGTGCCCCCAGTAGCTCTCGGACTGAGGGTGCTCCTGGGGATCGCCATACACCTCGCTGGTCGATGCGATCAGGAAACGTGCCCGCTTGGCCTTCGCCAGGCCCAGCGTGTGATGCGTTCCGTAGGAGCCCACCTTGAGGGTGTGCAGCGGCAGTCGCAGGTAGTCGATCGGCGAGGCCGGCGACGCCAGGTGGTAGACGAAATCCACCGGCTCCTCGATGAAATAGGGCTCGATGATGTCGACCCCCACGTGCACGAACCGCTCGGCATCGCGGATGTGCTCGATGTTCGCGAGCGAACCCGTCTCGAAGTTGTCGGCACAGATCACACGGTTCCCCCGGGCCAAAAGCTCATCGCACAGATGCGAACCCAGGAAACCGGCGCCGCCGGTGACCAGACAGGTGGACACGGCCGCACAGGATACCCGCGATCGACCGTTTCATCTCGGCGGGGTCCATATGATCAGTGCATGGCCATTTCGGATGCCGCAGGCCACGACTTCGCTCCAGACGAAGAGGAGCGCCTGACCGTGGCTCCGATCGTGGGGCCTGAGGATCCACGGCGTTTCACCGACTCGGGGATCGAGATCTCGGAGCTGTACAGCGAGGAGGACCTGCCCGAGCAGCTGGAACTCGGCGAGCCGGGAGCGTTTCCCTACACGCGCGGAGTCCACCGTGAGATGTACCGCAAGCAGCCCTGGACGATGCGCCAGTACGCCGGGTATGCGTCCGCGAAGGAGTCAAACGAACGCTACCGCTACCTGCTGTCCAAGGGCTCGACCGGGCTGTCGATGGCGTTCGATTTGCCCACCCAGCTGGGCCTCGACTCCGACGATCAGCGCTGCCTCGGCGAGGTTGGACGCACAGGCGTGGCGATCGACACGATCGACGACATGCGCACCGCGTTCGACTCCATCCCGCTCGATGAGGTCTCCACGTCGATGACGATCAACGCGCCGGCAGCCTGCCTGCTGCTGCTGTACGAGCTTGTCGGAGCCGAGCAGGGCGTCGCATCGGAGAAGCTGCGCGGAACCACGCAGAACGACGTGCTCAAGGAGTACATCGCGCGCGGCAACTACATCTACCCGCCGATCCCCACGATGCGCCTTACGACCGACATCTTTCAGTACTGCCAGGAACGGATCCCCCGCTGGAACACGATCTCCATCTCTGGCTATCACTTCCGCGAGAAGGGCTGCTCGGCAGTCCAGGAGGTCGCCTTCACGCTCTGCTCGGGCATCGCCTACGTCCAGGCCGCGATCGACAAGGGCCTGTCGGTGGACGAGTTCGCACCGCGGCTGGCCTTCTTCTTCAACGGCCACAACAACGTCTTTCAGGAGGTCGCCAAGTTCCGCGCCGCGCGGCGCATGTGGGCGAACATCATGGCCGAGCGCTTCGGTGCCACGAACCCGAAGGCCAAGATGCTCCGCTTCCACACACAGACCGGCGGCGTCACGCTCACCGCCCAGCAGCCGGAGAACAACATCGTGCGCGTCGCGCTGCAGGGCTTTGCGGCCGTGTGCGGGGGCACACAGTCGCTTCACACCAACGGCTTCGACGAGGCACTCGCGCTCCCGACAGAGCGGGCCGCGAAAATCGCGCTTCGGACCCAGCAGATCCTCGCCCACGAGTCCGGGGTGACCGACACGGTCGACCCGTTCGCCGGCTCCTACTTCGTGGAGTCGCTCACCGACGAGATCGAACTGCGCGCGCAGGAGCTGATCGAGAAGGTGGACGCGCTGGGAGGCTCGGTGAACGCGATCGAGTTCATCACCGGCGAGATCGACGAGTCCGCCTGGGGCTACCAGGAGCGCTACCGAATCGGCCAGGACATCGTCGTCGGCGTGAACGCATACAAGGAGGAGGACATCGAGGTTCCGGACCTCCTGCGGGTGGACCCGGACTCCGAGCGACTGCAGCTGGAGCGGTTGAAGGAGTTCAAGGCCAACCGCGACCCGGCGCTCGTGGCCAAGCGCCTAGATGAGCTGCGCGGAGCCGCCGCAGGCACCGAGAACCTCCTTCCGCCGATTCGCGAAGCACTCAAGGACCGCTGTTCGCTGGGGGAGGTCTGCGGAGCGATGCGGGACGTGTTCGGAAGATACGCGCCAACGTTCTGAGTACGCCCATGCTGAGATCGCGAGATCGCTTCGGCCTCGCTTTCGCCCGCCTCACTGGCTAGGGTGCGCCGATGCTCACCATCCCGGCCGTCGCGTTCTTCGAAGTTGTCCTCGCCGTTCACATCATGGCCGTGATCATCGCGTTCGGTGTGACCTTCGCCTACCCGATCATGTTCTCGGTCGGGGCACGGCAGGATCCGCGAAGCCTCCCACTGCTTCACCGCATCGAGTACTCCATCGAGCGGCGGCTGATCAACCCCGGCCTGCTTGTCGTGCTGCTCGCGGGGATCTATCTGGCGAGCAAGCTGCATGTGTGGAGCGCGTTCTACGTGCAGTGGGGACTGGCTGCCGTCGTCGTGATCGGGGCGGTCATCGGGGCGGTCATGATCCCCACGGCCAAGCGCGCGGAGGAGCTCGCCAAGCGAGATCTCGCGGCAGGCGGCGCGGAGACGATCAGCCTCAGCGCCGAGTACCGCGCGCTCACCCGTCGCCTGGCGACGGTCGGCTCGCTGATAAGCCTGCTGGTGCTCGTCACGGTCTACTTCATGGCAACGCACACCGGCGCGTAGTAGGCGGGTCGGCCGAGCGGCAGCTCGCCGCGCTCGCGGCACTCGGTACTCTGAGAAGCATGCGCAATGGCTATCGAGTTGCCGTGGTGGGCGCCACCGGACAGGTGGGCACGCTGATGCTCGAGCTGCTGCGCGAGCGCGAGTTTCCGGCGGGCGAGATCGTCCCGTTCGCGTCGGCGCGCTCCGCCGGTCGCGAGCTCGAGGGCGGCCTCATCGTGCGAGAGCTGAGCGAGGACGACATCCAGGGCTTCGATCTGGCGCTCTTCTCGGCGGGCGGCTCGACCTCGGGCGAGTGGGCGCCGCGGTTCGCGCAGGCCGGAGCGACGGTCGATAGACAACTCATCGCGCTGGCGTATGCAGGAGGACGTTCCGCTCGTGGTCTCCGAGGTCAACCCCGAGGCGCTGCAGGGCCATCACGGGATCATCGCCAACCCGAACTGCTCGACGATGCAGATGGTGGTGGCGCTGAAGCCGCTGCACGACGAGGCCGGCATCGAGCGGCTCGTCATCTCCACCTATCAGGCCGTATCCGGTACCGGCAGAGCGCGCCGTGGACGAGCTGCTCGATCAGTCTCACGCACTGCTGCACGAGCGCCAGATCGCGCCGCCCGAGGAGTACGCGCATCAGATCGCGTTCAACGCCCTACCTCACGCCGGCAGCTTCGCGGCGGGCGAGGACCACACCGACGAGGAGCGCAAGCTGATGAACGAGACGCGCAAGATCCTCGGCGATGAGTCGATCCGCATCAGCGCCACCTGCGTGCGCGTGCCGGTCATCACCGGCCATTCCGAGGCCGTCAACGTGCAGACCGAAGAGGCGCTCTCGCCCGAGCGCGCGCGCGAGCTGCTCGGCGCAGCGCCCGGTGTAACGGTCATCGACGACCCTGACGCCGCTCTCTACCCGCTGGCGATCGAAGCCGCGGGCAAGGACGACGTGTTCGTCGGGCGCATTCGCCGCGACCCCGGTCACGAGCGCGCGCTCGACCTGTGGATCGTCGCCGACAACCTGCGCAAGGGCGCCGCCACGAACGCGGTCCAGCTGGCCGAGCTGCTGCACGAGCGCGGGCTGATCGCGGCGCAGCGGCGCACCGTCTCGGCCCCGCGCTGACAGCCCCAGCGCGGCAGGAGTAGCGCGAGATCGCTCGAAAGGTTGGGCGATGATCTCCTCCGAGGTGCAGCGCACCCTCGTCAAGTCCCCACCTGAGCTGTGGGCGGAGCTCGAGTGACCCGGCCTCCCTGGCCCGCCACCTCGGCGAGCTCGGGGAGATCCGCATCACCCGCATCGAGCCCGAGCAGGCCGTCGAATGGGAGGCGGACGACGCCACGCGGCACCGTGCTCATCAAGCCCTCCGGATGGGGCACGAAGGTGACCCTGACGGTGACGCGGGAGACTGCCAGCGGCCGAGTCGCCGCCCACGAGGACCCGTCCGCCGAGGCGGGCCACGCTGGCGAGCCCGAGCCGACGGGGGAGGTTGAACCAGCTGCGGACAGCGAATTCGAGGCCACCGCGGAGATTGAGCCTGAACCCACCGCACGAGATCGAACCCACCGGGCGAAACTGAGCCGGAGCCCGCTGCGGAGGTCGAAACCGAGCCCGCCCCGCAACCCGAGGCCGGGCCGACCATCGATGCCGGACCTGGGCCGGGCGTGTGGGATGTTGCCCCTCCCCTTCCCGAGGCTGAGCCTGAGCCCGCGTGGCAGATGACGGCCGAGCCGGAGCCCGAGCTCGTGCCGCGTCGCGGCTTCTTTTCGCGGCTGTTCGGTCGGCGCCGCCCGGGAGGCCGCCGCGACAGCCCGACGCCTGTCGAGCCCGACGAGCCCGTCGCGAGCTTGGAGCCCGAGCCTGCCGAGCGCCGATGAGCCCGTCGCGAGCCTGGAGCCCGAGCCCACCGAGCCCATGAGCCGATCGCGACGCTTGCAGGCCGACCGCCGTCGAGCCCGATGAGCACGTCGCGAGCCTGGAGCCCGAGCCTGACGAGCGCTACGAGCCCATCGCGACCGTGCGAGCCGCAACCCGCCGAGCCGGAGCCCGCCGGGCACGCCGCCGAGCTCGAGCAGCCGGCCGAGAGCGTGGATTCTTCGCGCTCAGGAGATCGCGGCACGAGCTGAGGACGGCCGAGGCGGCTGCCGCCGAGCGAGGTGACGGCGATCCTCACGGCGGTGCTGGACCGTCTGGGCGCGGCCCACCACCGGCCATTCTCGCGAGGCTAGATGTCGGCTCGGGCGGCGGGATAGGATCCGCCGTCCGATGGCCAGCAAGCCCACACGACCGCCAGACCGACGCCGCGCTGCTCGCGGCTTCCCGCAGCGGGCACCGCAAACCGCCGCGCCAGAAGGCGCCCGAAACCTACGAGGAGAAGCTCGCCCAGCTGCAGGAGCTGCGCGAGGCGGCGCTGCACTCCGCGCCCGAGGCCGAGGAGAAGCAGCACGCGCGCGGCAAGTACACGGCGCGCGAGCGGGTCGAGAAGCTGCTCGACCCGGGCTCCTTCCAGGAGCTCGACACGTTCGTGCGCCACCGCACCTACGACTTCGACATGCAGAAGAACCGGCCCTGGGGCGACGCCGTCGTGACCGGCCACGGCACGATCGACGGGCGCACGGTGTGCGTGTTCAGCCAGGACTTCACCGTCTTCGGCGGCTCGCTGGGCGAGGTGATGGGCGAGAAGATGTGCAAGATCATGGATCTGGCGGCCAAGATCGGCTGCCCGGTGATCGGCATCAACGACTCCGGCGGCGCGCGCATCCAGGAGGGCGTCGTCTCGCTCGGCGCCTACGGCGACGTGTTCGTCCGCAACGTCAAGCTGCTCGGGCGTGATCCCGCAGATCAGCCTGATCATGGGGCCGTGCGCCGGCGGCGCCGTCTACTCGCCCGCGATCACCGACTTCATCTTCATGGTCAAGGAGACCTCGCACATGTTCATCACCGGGCCCGACGTGATCAAGACGGTCACCGGCGAGGAGGTCGGCTTCGAGGAGCTCGGCGGCGCGATGTCGCACAACACCAAGTCGGGCGTCGCCCACTTCGCCTCCGAGGACGAGGACGCGTGCCTGGAGGACTGCCGCTACCTGCTCAGCTTCCTGCCGCAGAACAACCTGCAGACGCGCGCCGCGCGTGCAGCCCACCGACGACCCGCAGCGGATGGACCCGGAGCTCGACCAGGTCGTCCCGGACAACCCCAACAAGCCCTACGACATGCGCGACGTCGTCGCGCCTGATCGTCGACGACGGGGAGTTCTTCGAGGTGCACGAGCACTACGCGCAAGAACATCATCTGCGGCTTCGCGCGCCTGGACGGCTTCCCGATCGGCGTCGTCGGCAACCAGCCGGCGCAGCTGGCGGGCGTGCTCGACATCGACGCCTCCGCCAAGGCCGCCCGCTTCGTGCGCACCTGCGACGCGTTCAACATCCCGCTGCTGACGTTCTGCGACGTGCCCGGCTTCCTGCCCGGCACCGCGCAGGAGTGGGGCGGGATCATCCGCCACGGCGCCAAGCTGCTGTACGCGTTCGCCGAGGCGACCGTGCCCAAGCTCACCGTCATCACGCGCAAGGCCTACGGCGGCGCCTACGACGTGATGTCCTCCAAGCACCTGCTGGCCGACTTCAACTTCGCCTGGCCGACCTCCGAGGTCGCGGTGATGGGGCCGGAGGGCGCCGTCAACATCATCTACCGGCGCGACATCGCCGGCAGCCCGACGCCCGAGGAGCGGCGCAAGAAGCTGATGGACGACTACAAGGCGCGCTTCGCCAACCCCTACACGGCCGCCGAGCGCGGCTACATCGACGACGTGATCGTCCCGCACGAGACCCGCCCGAAGCTGATCGCCGCGCTGCGCACGCTGCAGAGCAAGCGCGAACCCGGGCCCGAAGCGCAAGCACGGCAACATCCCGCTGTAGCCGGCAGGACCGACCCGTGCTCAACGCACCATGGCAATCCGCCGCTGATCGCCCCCTCCGCCTCTCCCGAGGAGGCGGCCGCGATCGTGGCGGCGCTCGAGCGCTTCATCCGCGCGCACGGCGCCCCCCGCCGCGCCGACGCCGCCAGGCGCCCACGACCGTGGCGGCCGCGCGGCGATCCTCGAAGGCGTGTCGAACGCGGCACCGGGGCGTGACTTCCGCGACCCCTGGATAAATACCTGAAAGCCGCTAGGCTTTAGCGCAATAACTCTCTCGCCGGCGCGCATGCCGTCGAACGCAGTCCGGGCCGAGTGCCCGGACCAGGAGGTCTTCGCCAATGGAGCCAGGTTCCATCTCCGCCCAGCGCGGCACGCTCGAGGACCCCGAGGTCCTGCAGAACGTGCCCGGGCACGTGATCCCGATCCTCGAGCGGGAGTTCGACGACTTCAAGACCGAGGCCACGAAGTTCCTCGCCGGCGAGATGCCGGAAGACGAGTTCATCAAGTTCCGCCTCAAGCAGGGCGTCTACGGCCAGCGCCAGCCGGACGTGCAGATGATCCGCGTGAAGCTGCCCTTCGGCGGCATCACGCCCGAGCAGATGGAGAGCGTTCGCCGACGTGGTCGAGAAGTACGTGCCGCTGAACAAGGGCCACATCACGACGCGCCAGAACATCCAGATGCACCACATCCCGCTGCCGGACGCCGAGAAGGCGATCCGCGAGCTCGGCGAGGCCGGGCTGTCCAGCCGCGAGGGCTGCGGCAACACGGTCCGCAACGTCACCGGCGACCCGTGGGCGGGCGTGGCCAAGGACGAGCTGTTCGACCTGACGCCCTACGCCGGCGCCTACGTGCGCTACTTCGTGCGCCACCCGACCACCCAGGCGATGCCGCGCAAGGTCAAGACGGCCTTCGACGGCGGCCCGCGCGACCGCGCGATCAGCGGCATCCACGACGTCGCCTTCCGCGCTCGCGTCGCGAGAATCGACGGCCGCGGCGAGGTGCGCGGCGTCGAGATGCTGGTCGGCGGCGGCACCTCGATCATGCCGCGCGTGGCGCCAGGCGCTCTACGAGTTCGTGGAGCTCGACAACGGCGACTACCTGAAGGTCGCCGAGGCGGTGTTCCGGATCTTCGACCGCCAGGAGTGGCTGCGCGCCAACCGCGCCCGCGCCCGCATCAAGGTGTTCGTCGACAAGTACGGCATCGACGAGCTGCGCAGCCAGGTCGAGGAGGAGCTGCAGGGCGACTGGGTCGCCGAACGCGACTTCTCGATCGAGCACCGCCTGTTCGATCGACGACGAGCGCGAGAGCGCGCCCGCGCCGCCGCCGAGCTACGGCAGCCCCAACGGCGACCTCTCCGAGTTCGAGCGCTTCCGCGCCGCCAACGTGCGCGAGCAGAAGCAGGAGGGCTTCGTGACGGTCGAGGTCAAGGTCACCCGCGGCGACCTCACGCCCGAGCAGTTCCGCGGCCTGGCGGAGATCATGCGCGCCTACGCCGGCGGCTACGCGCGCACGACCGTGCAGCAGAACCTGCGTGCTGCGCTGGGTGCGCGAGGAGTGCGTCTACGACCTCTGGCGGGCGCTGTCGGAGCTCGGCCTCGGCGACGCGGGCTCGCGCGAGATCAACGACGTCGTCTCCTGCCCCGGCACGGACTCCTGCAAGCTCGGGATCACGAGCTCGATGGGCCTCAACGAGGCCGTCCAGGAGCGGATCGAGGCGATGGACATCACCGACGCGCTGACCCGCAAGATCAACATCAAGATCAGCGGCTGCCCGAACGGCTGCGGCCAGCACCACGTCGCCAGCATCGGCTTCACGGCGCGTCGATCAAAGTCGGCGAGCACACGATCCCCGCCTACATCCCGCACGTCGGCGGCGTCTTCGAAGGCGGCGAGGTCAAGTTCGGCACAGCGCCTGAAGCTGCGCCTGCCCTCCAAGCGCGTGCCCGACGGCGATCGAGCGCTGGATCCGCCACTACGAGGCCAACCGCCAGGACGGCGAGGAGTGGAACGACTTCGTGGAGCGCGTCGGCACCGGCGAGCTCGAGGGGCTCGTCAAGGATCTGTCGATGCCGGTCGAGTTCGGCCTGGAGACGATGAACCAGTTCATCGACTGGAACCGCAACGTGCCCTTCGAAGTGATCCGCGGCGAGGGCGAGTGCGCGGTCTAGACGTCGATCAGAAACGAGACGATCGATCCGATGCACCACGACGACCACATGCGCCAGCGATCCAGTCGACCGGCTCAGCCTCACGCACACGCTGCGCGAGGCCGCGCGCCACGGCGAGCGGCGGTGCTGCTGTGCTCCTTCCAGAAGGAGGAGTCGGTGCTGATCGACGAGCTGCTGCGGCTCGACGACGGGCACCGCCGAGGCCGTGCGGATCGTGACGATCGACACCGGCGTGCTGTTCGAGGAGACGCTGCAGACGTGGCGGGCGTTCGAGGAGCGCTTCGGCGTCAAGATCGAGGTCGCAGGACGCCAGCAACCCGGACGAGCCGTGGAGCGGCCCGGAGCACTGCTGCTCGGCCGCCAAGGTGGCGGCGCTGGAGCGCGCGCTCTGCGGACGCCGAGGGCTGGATCACCGGGCATCCGCCGCGAGCAGGGCCCGACGCGGGCCGGCGACCGAGCTGATCGAACGCGACGAGCGCGCGCGGGCTGTGGAAGTACAACCCGCTCGCCCACTGGACCGACAAGGACCTGTGGCGGCGGATCCACGAGCGCGACCTTCCCTACAACCCGCTCCACGACCGCGGCTACGAGTCGATCGGCTGCGCGCCCTGCACCCAGCCGGGCAGCGGCCGCGAGGGCCGCTGGGCGGGCACCGACAAGACCGAGTGCGGCCTGCACGTAGAGACCCGTCGGTGACTCATGAGCGTCGCGGCGCCGCCCCCAGCTGAGCCACCTGCGCGCGCTGGAGTCCGAGGCGATCCACGTGATGCGCGAGGTGGCGGCCGAATTCGAGCGGCCGGTGCTGCTGTTCAGCGGCGGCAAGGACTCGATCGTGCTGCTGCGCCTGGCCGAGAAGGCGTTTCGCCCGGCGCCGTTCCCGTTCCCGCTGATGCACGTCGACACGGGCCACAACTTCCCCGAGGTGATCGAGTTCCGCGACCGCCGCGTGGCCGAGCTGGGCGAGCGGCTGATCGTGGCCAGCGTCCAGGACTCGATCGACAGCGGCCGCGTGGTCGAGGAGACCGGGCCCGCGCGCGTCGCGCAACCGGCTGCAGACGGTGACGCTGCTGGACGCGATCGCCGAGCACGGCTTCGACGCGGCGTTCGGCGGCGCGCGGCGCGACGAGGAGCGCGCGCGGGCGAAGGAGCGCATGTTCTCCTTCCGCGACGACTTCGGCCAGTGGGACCCGAAGAACCAGCGGCCCGAGCTGTGGAACCTCTACAACGGGCGCATCCACAAGGGCGAGCACGTGCGCGTGTTCCCGCTGTCCAACTGGACCGAGCTCGACGTGTGGGAGTACATCGACCAGGAGGGCTCGAGGTGCCGTCGATCTACTTCGCCCACGAGCGCGAGGTGTTCGAGCGCGACGGGATGCTCTACGCCTGGCGCGAGGGCACCGAGCTGATCGACGGCGAGGAGGTGCTCGCCGAGACCGTCCGCTACCGGACCGTCGGCGACATGAGCTGCACCGGCGGCGTGCGCTCGCAGGCGACCACGCTCGAGGAGGTCGTCGCTGGAGATCGCCGCCACGCGGATCACCGAGCGCGGCGAGACGCGCGCCGACGACCGCGTGTCCGAGGCCGCCATGGAGGACCGCAAGAAGGCGGGCTACTTCTGATGCCTCCGCGCCGTTCGCGCAGACGGGCGCGGCGGCTCGCCGGCTGAGTTCTGCAATCAGACCAGCCGCGCGATGACGCTCGATCTGCTGCGCTTCACGCACCGCGGGCTCGGTCGACGACGGCAAGAGCACGCTGATCGGGCGCCTGCTGTATGACTCCAAGCAGATCTTCGAGGACCAGCTCGAGCACGTCGACGAGGCCTCAGAGCGCCGCGGCGGCGAGGGCGCGCTGGACCTCGCGCTGCTGACCGACGGGCTGCGCGCCGAGCGCGAGCAGGGCATCACGATCGACGTCGCCTACCGCTACTTCGCGACCGCCGCGGCGGCGGTTCATCATCGCCGACTGCCCCGGCCACCGGCAGTACACGCGCAACATGGTCACCGGCGCCTCGACGGCGGACCTCGCGGTCGTCCTGATCGACGCCCGCAAGGGCGTGCTCGAGCAGTCCAAGCGCCATGCCTTCATCAGCGCGCTGCTGGGCATCCCCAAGCTGGTCGTGGCGGTCAACAAGATGGACCTCGTCGACTACTCCCAGGAGCGCTTCGAGGAGGTGGTCGAGGAATTCGAGGCGTTCGCGCGCATCCTGCGCCGCGACGGCGCAGAGCCGGCCATCAGTACGAGATCATCTACATCCCGATCTCGGCGCTCAACGGCGACAACGTCGTCGAGCCCTCTGCAGGGGATGGACTGGTGGGACGATCGCGACCCGCACGCTGCTCGAGCATCCTCGAGCGGGTCGAGGTCGCCTACGACCATCCCCACGACCGGCCCGCGCGCTTCCCCGTGCAGTGGGTGATCCGGCCCTCCTCCGATGACCCCGCCAGCGCGACTACCGCGGCTACGCCGGCCAGCTCGCCAGCGGGGCGCTGCGCCGGGCGAGGAGGTCGACGGTGCTGCCGGGCGGCGCAGCGCACGCGGATCGCCGCGATCGACAGCTACGAGGGCGAGCTCGAGGAGGCGGTGGCGCCGATGTCCGTCGACGCTGCGCCTGCGAGGATGAGCTCGACGTCTCCCGCGGCGAGCTGATCTGCCATCCCGAGCGAGCCGCCGCTCGTCGCTCGCGAGCTCGAGGCCGACATGTGCTGGATGGCCGAGCAGCCGCTGCGCGCCGGCGGGCGCTACCTGCTCAAGCAGACCACCGCGCAGCGCGACCGCGATCATCGAGGAGATCGAGGATCTGCGTCGATGTGCATACGCTCGAGCGCGGCCGCGCCACCGAGCCGAGCTCGACGCTCAACGACATCGGCCGCGTGCGCCTGCGCACCAGCTCCCCGCTCGTGTTCGACCCCTACACGAGCAACCGCCGCACCGGCAGCTTCATCCTGATCGACGAGGCCGAGCAACGGCACCGTCGGCGCGGGGATGATCTCCGACTGCCTGGCCGCCGGGTTCAGCTAAGCTTCCCGCCCGATGTTCAGAAGGTACTGGTCGCCAACCGCGGGGAGATCGCCGTCCGCATCGAGCGCGCGCTGGAGGAGCTCGGCGTGGCGAGCGTCGCCGTGTACTCCGAGCTCGACCGCGACGCGCCGCACGTCGCACGGGCCGGCGAGGCCTACAACCTCGGCGACGGACCGGCGGCCGAGAACTACCTGAGCATCGAGAAGATCCTCGACGTGGCGGCGCGCTCGGGCGCCGAGGCGATCCACCCGGGCTACGGCTTCCTCGCCGAGAACGCCCCCTTCGCGCAGGCCTGCGAGGAGGCCGGCATCGTCTTCATCGGGCCGCCGGCCAGCGCGATCGAGGCGATGGGCTCAAAGACGCGCGCGCGCGAGCTGATGAAGGAGGCCGGCGTGCCGATCGTGCCGGGCACGACCGAGCCGGTCGACACGGTCGCCGACGCGCTGCGGATCGCCAAGGAGGAGATCGGCTTCCCGGTCGCGGTCAAGGCCGCCGGCGGTGGCGGCGGCAAGGGCTTCCGCGTGGCGCTCTCCGAGGATGAGCTCGCGGGCGCCTTCGAGGGCTCCAGCCGCGAAGGCGAGAAGTTCTTCTCCGACGCGACCGTCTACCTGGAGCGCTACCTGCCCGACCCCCGCCACGTCGAGGTCCAGGTGCTGGCCGACCGCCACGGCAACGTGATCCACCTCGGCGAGCGCGACTGCTCGATCCAGCGCCGCCACCAGAAGCTGATCGAGGAGTCCCCGGCGCCGGAATGGGTCGTCGATCCGCAGATGCGCGAGCGCATCGGCCAGATCGGCGTGGACGCGGCGCGGGCGGTCGACTACGTCGGCGCGGGCACGATCGAGGGGCTGTTCTCGGCCGGCGAGGGCGACGAGCCCGAGTACTTCTTCCTGGAGATGAACACGCGCGTGCAGGTCGAGCACTGCGTCACCGAGATGACCACCGGCATCGACATCGTCAAGGAGGGCATCCGTGCGGCCGCCGGCGAGGCGCTGTCCTACGCCCAGGAGGACGTCGTGCTGCGCGGCCACGCGATCGAGTGCCGCATCAACGCCGAGGACGCATCGAAGAACTTCGCTCCCGCGCCCGGGCAGGATCGGCGGCTACCGCGAGCCCGCGCGGCCCGGGCGTGCGCGTGGACTCGGGCGTGCGAGCGGGCGGCGAGGTCTCGCCGATGTACGACCCGATGGTGGCCAAGCTGATCGTCTGGGACGCCGACCGCGAGCAGGCCACCAAGCGCATGCTGCGTGCGCTCGGCGAATTCGAGATCGAGGGGCTGAAGACGCTGATCCCCTTCCACCAGGCGCTGCTGGCGACCGAGCAGTGGGCGCAGGGGGGAGACCTGCCGGGACCTGCTCGAGGACACGCAAGTGGCTGAAGACGCTCGCCTTCGCGCCGCCCGGCGACCCGCCGGCGCCGACGAGGAGGCGCGAGGGGAGACGGTCGAGCAGACCTACACCGTCGAGGTCTCCGGCCGGCGCTTCGACGTGCGCGTGCTCGGGCCCGCCGTTCGCCGGCGCGGCGGCGGCGCCCGCCGGCGGCGGAGCGAGCAACGGCGCGGCGGCGGGCCGCGGCGCGCAGGCCGCCCAAGCGCGGCGAGCGCAAGTCATCCAGCGGCGGCGGTCCGGACACGCTGCCCTCGCCGCTGCAGGGCAACATGTGGAAGGTGCTCGTCAAGCAGGGCGACACCGTCGAGGAGGGCCAGCTGCTGTGCATCATCGAGGCGATGAAGATGGAGAACGAGATCACCGCCCACAAGGCCGGCACGATCGTCGAGCTGCCGATCGCCGAGGGCGCCGCCGATCCAGGCCGGCGCGCCGATCGCGACGATCAAGAGCTCGGCGAGGCGGACTAGAGCGCCGCCACGTTCGCGCGGTGCGATCGTCGCTGGGCGGCGCCGCGACGGCCGTCCGGCAGCTCGGCCTCGCGCTCCGCGCTCGGCAGCGCCTGCAGATAGGCCGCGTCCTCCTCGAGCACCGTCAGCGCCGCGTCGCCGTCCATCACGGCCCGTGGCCCGGGACGACGTGCTCGGCGTTGGCGACGAGCGCGCGCAGGCGCTCCAGCGTCGCGAGATAGGCCTCGCAGGTCCCGCCGTCGTTGAGCGTCGGGCAGCTCGATCGGCGAGAGGTAGTCGCCGGCGACCAGCACGCCCGCCCACGGGATCAGCACCGCCATGCCGTCCGGGGTGTGCCCGCCGGCGGCGTGCAGCTCGAGCTCGCGCTCGCCGACCGCGCAGCGGCCCGGGCACCGGCAGCGCCTGGACCGAGCCCGAGCGCGAGCGGACGGGTGCGCTCGATCAGCAGGCCTTCGTCGAAGGCGCGCAGCTCCCGCTGGGCTTCTCCCGGCGATGCCCGCAGGCGCTCGGCCGTGCTCTCCGCGCAGCCGAGCGCGACGCCCGGGAACGCGAGCCGCCCGAGCAGGTGGTCCCAGTCGCCGTGCGTGGCGAGCAGCCCGCTGGGCGCCGGGAAGCGGGCCTGCTCGAGCAGCGCCGGCAGCGCGTCCAGCTCATCGGGCAGGACCGGCGAGTCGATCACGAAGCTCTCACCGGCGGCCTCCGAGCGGCGCTCGGCGCTCGTCCGCGAGCTCGGTCGCCCGTCGCCGGCGTCGGCTGCCGCGGCAGCGCCGCGGACGATCACGCAGTTGACCTGAAGGATCGCGCTGGTGACGACGAGCACGTCGCGCGTGGAGCGCAATGGCCCGCACCTGGCGCCTCAGGAGATGCCGAGCAGCTTGGCCGCCTCGCGCAGGTTGCTCACCTCGGCCGTCGGCTTTTTCTGCGAGGAGTCGAGCGTCTCCTTGTTGCGGTTGACCCAGATGACCGGCACACGCTGTTTCACGCACGGCGCCACGTCGTGGTAGTGGCTCGCGGCGACGTGCACCCAGCCGCGCTTGCCGCCCATGCGCCTGGCGCACTCGGTGAAGTGGGCCGGTTCGGGCTTGTAGGAGCGGACCTGCTGGGCGGTCACGACCAGGTCGAAGTCGGTCGGGATGTGCCGGCGCGTCTGGCCGAGCAGCTTGTCGTCGATGTTCACAGCAGGCCGAGTTTGTACTTCTTGGCGAGCTTCTGCAGCTGGGGGTTGGTTTCCTTGAACGGCGCCCAGCGCTGGACCGAGTCGGGCAGGAAGCCCGAGCGCGAGGGCTCGAGCGCCCACTCCATGCGTTTGGCCACCTCGATCGCGGTCCGCCTGCAGCACCTCCGCGTAGAGCTCGTAGGAGCCGCCCTCGATTTCCCGCGAGATCTCGTGGAACAGCGGGATCAGCACGTTGCGGTCGATCTCGAAGCCGTCGCGCTGCGGCCTCTTTGGCGAAGGCCTCGTAGATCCCGGTCTCCCAGTCGATCAGCGTGCCGTAAACGTCGAATGTGACGAAGGTTACGTTTTTCGGTATTGGCATCGCGCGGCCATTATGACCCGGCCGAGCCGCCCGCGCGCGCTCACCTGTCTTCCGTTAGAGTCCCGCGCCGCAAATGGACCTGCTTGGAGTACCAGGGCAAGCAGCTGTTTGCCCGCCACGGATTGAAGGTGTCCGCCCGGCGAGGCGGTCACCACCGTCGAGGACGCCGTGCGAGCGGCCGGCGAGATCGGCTACCCGGTGGTGATCAAGGCGCAGGTGCTGATCGGCGGGCGGGGCAAGGCCGGCGGTGTAAAGCTCGCCGGCAACGAAGCAGGAGGCGCGCGAGCACGCCGAGAACATCCTGGGGATGGACATCCACGGCCACGTCGTGCGCACGCTGTGGATCGAGCACGCCTCGGATATCGCCACCGAGTACTACGCCTCGGTGCTGCTGGACCGCTCGGCCAAGCAACCGCTGGTGATGTTCAGCGTCGAGGGCGGAGTGGACATCGAAGAGGTCGCCGAGAAGACTCCGGAGAAGCTGATCCGCCACCACGTCGATCCGCTCGCCGGGCTGTCCCGCGCGGAGGCCGTGGAGATCGCGACCGAAGGCGGAGCCGACGCCGACGTGGTGGAGGGCGTGGCCGACGCGCTCGTGGCGCTGTATGAGGTCTGGCTGCAGGAGGATGCCACGCTCGCCGAGATCAACCCCCTGATCGTCACGCCGCAGAGGGAGGTGAGGGCGCTCGACGCGAAGGTCTCCCTCGACGGCAACGCGCTCTATCGCCACCCCGAGAACCAGGCGCTCTCGGACTCCGAGAACGAAGACCCGATCGAGCGCCGGGCCAAGGAGGAGGGCGTCCAGTACGTCAAGCTCGATGGCGACATCGGCATCCTCGGCAACGGCGCCGGCCTGGTCATGTCGACGCTCGACGTGGTCGCCCAGGCCGGCGGCTCCCCGGCGAACTTTCTCGATGCCGGCGGCGGCTCGGATGCCGAGAAGATCAAGCAGGCGGTCGCAGCTGATCCTCGCCAACGAGTCCGTGAAGGCGGTTCTGTTCAACATCTTCGGGGGCATCACCCGCTGCGACGAGGTCGCCAGGGGGCTGATCGCCGCGTTTGACGACATCCATCCGGAGGTCCCCTTCGTCGTGCGCCTCGACGGCACGAACGACGTCGCCGGCCGTGAGCTCCTGCAGGAGGCCGCGCTCGAGAACGTGTACGCCGCCCGCACCATGAACGAGGCCGCCGAGAAGGTCGTCGCACTCGCCGCCGGTGAGAGCGTGGGAGCGCGCGGCTGATGTCGGTGCTCGTCGACGAGCGCACGCGGCTCGCGGTCGCGGGCATCACCGGCCGTGAGGGCTCCTTCCATACGCTCAACAACCGCCGCTACGGCACCAACGTCGTCGGCGGCGTCACGCCCGGCAAGGGCGGCCAGGACGTCGAGGGAATCCCCGTGTTCGACAGCTGGGCGGAGGCCGTGCAGGAGGTCAAGCCGAACACCGCGATGATCTTCGTGCCTCCTCGGTTCGCGGCCGACTGCGATCCTCGAGGCGGCCGCGGCCGGCGTGGAGCTCGTGGTCACGATCACCGAGGGCATCCCCGCGCACGACGAGCTGCGCGTCTACAACCTGCTCAAGCGCGACCACCCGAAAACGCGCCTGATCGGCCCGAACTGCCCCGGCATCCTGTCACCGGGCAAGGCCAACGTGGGGATCATTCCGGCGTCCTTCTTCAAGGAGGGCAACGTCGGCGTGGTGTCGCGCTCGGGCACGCTCACCTATCAGATCGGAAACGAGATCGCCCAGGCCGGCTTCGGCTGCAGCTCCATCGTCGGCATCGGCGGCGACCCCGTGCCCGGCTCGTCGTTCGTCGACGTGCTCGAGCTCTTCCAGGGCGACGATCAGACCGAGCTGATCGTTCTCTCAGGAGAGATCGGAGGCTCCGCCGAGGAGGAGGCCGCCGAGTACATAGCCGGTCACGTCACGAAGCCGGTGGTCGCCTACATCGCCGGGTTCACGGCGCCCGCGGGCAAGCAGATGGGCCACGCCGGAGCGATCATCTCGGGCACCGCCGGAACTGCGGCGGCAAAGGCGAAGGCGCTGGAGGCCAGGGGCGTGCGCGTCGGGCGCACCCCCACCGAGGTCGCCGAGATCGCCGTACAGGTCCTCGGAGAAGCGTCCATCACCGCTCACTGATCCCGCGCCTTGAGCCGCGGGCGCTAGGCTTGCGCCGTGGACCAGGACGTGGCAAAGACGCTGGGCGAGCTCGAGCGCAAGCTCTTGGAGCTCGAGCGCACGCTGACGACGATCGGGCACGACGAGGAGCCCGCGGGCGTGGCTCCCCCGCGCCGGGACTCCCTCGAGCAGCCAACCTGGACCCGGCTCGTCGATGAGAAAGTGGAGCGCGGCGGGCCCGCCGTGGCCGACGTTCCACAGTCCACGACGGCTCGTGCCAGCGCGCCGCCGGCGCCGATCGCGGCGAGCGCTCCCGCGCAGCCGCCGGCGCGCGCGCAGCCGCCCAGGCTGATGCCTGAGCCGAGGTCCGCGCAGACTCAGGCGCCTGCCTTCCCGCGGCCACCGAGCACCGCCGAGCTGCTTCAATTTCGCGATCGCCTCGAGCGCACCGCGCGCGAGCTCACCCACGACTACGACGAGCTGCTGGGCCGCCTAAGCTTCGCCGCCATGCCAACGCACACCGGCCCCACCATCTCCTTCGCCCGCGGCGCACCATCGCTTGACATCATCGACGTCGAGGGGTTGAGCGACGCCGCAGTGCGGGCCTTCGAGAGCGACCCCGGCGGCGCAACCGCCTATGGCACCTCGGTCGGCTATCCGCGGCTTCGCTCCTGGATCGCCGACCGCCACGGTGTGGAGCCCGAGCGCGTGCTCGTCACGAACGGCTCGATGCAGGCGGACGCCTTCCTGTTCGAGCACCTCGTGAAGTCCGGCGACGAGGTGGTCGTCGAGCGTCCCACCTACGACCGCACGCTGCTGTCGCTGAAAAAGCGCGGAGCGCGCCTGCACGCCGTCGAGCTGCTCCCGGACGGCATCGACACCGAGGCGCTCGCCCGGCTGTTGGGCGGAGTGGCGGGAGCCCGACCGACGCTCGCCCACATCATCCCCAACTTCCAGAACCCCGCCGGCTACACGCTGTCGCTGCCAAGGCGCGAGGCGCTGCTCGAGCTCGCCGCGGCCTACGGGTTCGTGGTGTTCGAGGACGACCCCTACGTGGCGCTCCGCTTCAGCGGCGAGTCGCTGCCCACGATGCTCTCGATGGACCCCGAGCGGGTGGTCTACGCGTCCTCATTCTCGAAGACCATCTGCCCGGGCATCCGCGTCGGGTACCTCATCGGCCCGCCGGAGCTGATCGACGCGATCGCGAAACTCGCCACCAACACCTACATCTCGCCGGACATGGTGGCGCAGGCGATCGTCTATGAGTTCTGTGCATCAGGCGCGATCGAGCGTTCGATCGAGACCGTCAAGGCGGCGCTCGCCGAGCGCGCCGAGACGCTCGCCAACGCCCTTCGCCGCGAACTTGCCGAGGCCGAGTTCGTCGCGCCCGACGGCGGCTACTTCATGTGGGTGACCCTTCCCCACGGCACCGACGTGCATGCCCTGTTTCAGGCGGCCGCAGAGCGCGGGGTGTCGTTCGTCAAGGGAACCGACTTCCTGCTGGAGGGTGGCGAGAACACGTTGCGCCTGGCCTACTCGGGCGTCACCCCGGAGCAGATCGACGAGGGCGTCTCGCGCCTGGCGGCGGCCTTTCGCTCGCTGGCCTGAGTCAGCGTCCGTAGCGCTGGCCGAGGATGAGCTGTTCGGGCAGCGCGGTGCGCGCCGGCGGCGACGGATCGGCCACCACTGAGACCGTCTCGGCGACGCTTGGGGTGACGATGCAGCAACGCCCGTCCGGCGCCTCGAGCACCACCTCCTCCTCATCGCGCGCGGCGAGCATTCCCTCCAGTCCGGGCTCGAGGCCAGAGGCCTTCAGGTAGTGAAGGAGATCCTCGGCCTCGTTCTCGAAGCGCAGCACACGCACCGAGGCGCCGACCTCGACGTCCGCCAGCGGCACGCCGGCCGGGCGGGCGCCGGCGACGATGGGGTGCCCGTGCGGGCATGTCTTGGCGTCGCCTATCGCCGCACGCATGCGCTCCTCGAGCACCGGTGACATGGCGTGCTCCAGGCGCTCGGCCTCCTCATGCACCTCGTCCCAGGGGATGCCCAGGACGTCGGTGAGAAAGCGCTCGATCAGACGGTGCCTGCGCACGATCTCCTCGGCCTGCTCGGCGCCGGAGGGCGTGAACGCGATCGTCCTGTCCGCGTCTCGGGTGATGTAGCCGTCGCGCTCCAGGCGCTGAACCATCTCGTGGACGGTCGGCGCCGACAGCTGCATCGCGCGCACGATGTTGGCACCGGTCATCGGCAGGCCGGCCTCCTGAAGCCAGAACAGGATCTGCAGGTACTCCTCCTCGGCGACGGTCACGCTCGCAGCGCTCATGGGAATGATCCTAGACCACGTCTGTGCACCGACAGCCGGGCGGTTCAGCAGGGAGAGAGCCTCAGGCGGACAGCTGATCGAAGGTGCACTCGTGCGGGTCCTTGTCCTCGCGCCAGCGCCGCAGCTTGGCGCCGTGACGGATGCGCCCGGCCGAGACGTGGTCGAAGTCGATCTCCACGACCAGCTCCGGGCGGAGCGCCACCCACTCGAGGTCTCGGCCGGCGCTCCAGCGACTGGGGTCGGCGGTGCCGCGCTCGCCGGTCTGGAAGGGTGCGAGGAAATCGACGAGGCGTCGCTTCTCCTGCGCGCTGAAGCCCGAGCAGTGCCCGACCACGCGCAGCTCGGCGTCCGCCCGCGCGTCGGCATACAGGGCGAGGATCAGTGCTCCGACAGTCTCGGGCTCCTTGCCCGGGCGCCAGCCGGCCACGACCGCGTCGATCGTGCGCACGCGCTTGATCTTCGCCATCCCCTTGCGCTCGCCCGGCCGGTAGGGGGCCGCGAGCTCCTTCGCGATCGCCCCCTCGGCGTGAACGAGCCACTCGCGGGCGTCGCCCACGGCCCTCGACGCCTGCATCAGCTCGACGGGCGCTTGCGAGAACTCCTCGCCCGCGAGCAGCTGCTCAAGGGCCGCGCGACGCTCTGCGAAGGGCCGCTCGAGCAGGGCCTCCTGATCGCGGGCGAGCAGGTCGAACGCCACGTAGCGCGCGGGCGTCTCCACCGACAGGCGCTCCACGCGCGACGCGGCCGGGTGGATGCGCTGGCCGAGCGCGTCGAAGTCCTCCCGCCCGTTCGAGGAGCGCACGACGATCTCCCCGTCGAGAACATAGCGCCCGAGCGGGAGCTCGAGCTCTGGAAAGTAGCGCCCGAGCGGCTTGCCGGCCCGTGACTGCAGAAAGATCTCCTCGCCGTCCACGAACGCAAGGCAGCGAAAGCCGTCGAGCTTGACCTCATAGGAGTACTCCTCGCCGGTCGGCAGCTCCTTGCGCGAGAGCGCGAGCTGCGGCTTCAGCGGTGGCGACAGCGGAAGGCTCATCGCCGGGCCCGGCTCGGCTGCACCCGTGGCGGCTCACCCTTGTGCTTTCGGAAGTGCGGCGGCCAGGGCGCGTCGCCGAGGCCCTCGCGCTCGTCGCGAGCCGCCAGCTCGAGCAGCGGCTCGATGCTCACCGGCCGCTCGTCGATACCGGCCGAGGGGTCACCGCGCTCGCGCAGGCGCGCGGGCACCGTCTGCAGGGTCAGCTCTGCCGGATCGACGTCCGGCACCTCCTCCCAGCCAAGAGGGCAGGAGACGCGTGCGTCGGGCACCGCGCGAACCGAGTAGGCCGAGGCGACCGTGCGGTCGCGCGCATTCTGGTTGTAGTCGATGAACACGCCCTCGCGTTCCTCCTTCCACCAGCGACTCGTCGCCCGGTGAGGCATTCGCCGCTCGACCTCCCGGGCCAGCGCAAGGGCCGCCCGGCGCACTTCTTCAAAGCCGTGCTCGGGCACGATCCGCACGTAGATGTGCATACCGCGCGAGCCCGATGTCTTGGGGAAACCGGGCAGGCCGTGCTCCTCGAGCACCTCCCGCACACCCAGGGCAACCTCGCGAACCTCGCTGAACGGCACCTCGGGGCCGGGGTCGAGGTCGACGCGCAGCTCGTCGGGATGGTCCAGATCGGAGCGGCGCACGGGCCACGGGTTCCAGTCGATCACCCCCAGGTTGACCCCCCACACCAGGTGGGCGGCGTCGTTGGGAACCAGCTCGCGGGCGTGCCGGCCGCTGGGGAAGGTGACGGTCGCGGTCTGCAGCCACTCGGGGGCGCTGTCGGGCACGCGCTTCTGAAAGAACGGCTCGCCCTCGACGCCGTCCACCCAGCGCTTCATCACGGTCGGGCGCTCGCGCAGGTGGCGCACCGCCGCCTGCTCGCACTCCACGTAGTAGTTGACGAGGTCGAGCTTGCTCAGCCCGCGCTCGGGGAAGAACACCTTGCCGGGGCTGCTCACGCGGACCTCGTGCCCGCAGACATCCACAATCGCGGGCTCAGCTTTCTTTGCGGGCATTGCTGGAAGGATGCCCGATCATGATTCCCCGGACCCTGCTCGTCGCCTCGAGCGCATTCGGCGGGCTGAGCGCGCAGCGCGTCGCGGCGGCAATCTCCCGCGGCCTGGCTGGAAGCGGATTCTCAACCGATCAATGTCCGCTCGAGACCGAGGGCGATCTCCCGGCTGAGGTGCGAGCGCTGCTCGGGGACGTCGACTTCGACGCGCGCATGCGCAGGGCGCGTTGCGTGATCATCGCGCAGTGGCGCCTGCACGAGCGCACGCTGGCGGGCAGCCTGGCGTTCGAGATCGCCACGCGAGCCCGCCAGGCCGGGGTGCCGGCCTACGCGCTGACCGCCAAGAGCACGCTCGACGCCTTCGATGCGCGCATCCTCGATCTGCAGCTGATCCTCGAGGCCGTCGAGCGCGCGTGCGCTCGAGGCGGCCGCACGACGGCTGGCTGAGCTGGTGTAGGCCCGCCGGGGCGGGACGACCGATAGGCTCGGTCACAGAGATGGCCGAGGCCGAGCACCCTGCGAGCACCCCCGCAGCGCCCGCGCTCCCCGCCGTCCGCAGCTCTCGGGCACGGCCACGCACGGTGCCGGGCTCAAGGCGCGCGACCGTGATCGGGGCGGGCTCGTTCGGCACAGCGCTCGCGGTGCTGCTGGCGCGGGGCGGCCTGCGCACGACACTGCAGGCGCGCACCGAGGAGCAGGCCAAGCGCCTTGAGGAGGAGCGCGAGAACCACTCCTACCTCCCGGATGTCGAGCTGCCGGCCCACCTGCGCATCGAGTCGGCCTCCGCCGGCGTGGCGCGCGCCGACTACGTGTTCCTCGCCGTGCCCTCCGGCGCGCTGGGCGAGGTGATCGCGACGCTCGATGCGGCCGGCCTCGGCCGGCGCACGGCTCTCGTGTCCGTGGCCAAGGGCCTCGTCCCGCCGGACGGCCTGCCGCCGACGACGGTGCTCAGCTCGAGGTTCGGCGCGCATCGCGTCGCCTGCCTGGGCGGTCCGGCACACGCGCGGGAGATGGTGGGCGCGGGTGCCGCACTGGTGGCGGCCTGTAGCCAGGAGGAGCTCGCGCATTCGCTGTCCCAGGTCTTCACCCGCGCGGGCATCGTCTGCGAGCAGTCCAACGACCCGCTCGGGGTCGAGCTGGCGGGTTCGGCCAAGAACGCCGCCGCGCTCGCGGCCGGGGCCACCGAGGCGCAGGGACTCAACGCCGCCGGAGCGGCGGCCGGGCACATCTTTGCCGAGGTCTGGCGTTACGCCGAGGGATTGGGTGCGCGACCGGAGTCGATGATCGGGCTCGCCGGCGCCGGCGACCTGGTGGCCACGGCGCTGGCGCGCACGAGCCGCAACCGTCGTGCCGGCGAGCTGCTCGCCGACGGCGTTCCCGCCGCGGAGATAGGAGCGGTCGTCGGCCAGGCGGTCGAGGCCCTCGAGTCGGTGCCCCTGCTGGGCCGCGCGCTCGAGCGCGCCGGCGTCGCCGCGCCCGTCACCGGCGCCCTCGGCAGATTGATCTCCGGCGAGCTGCCGCTGGACGAGTGGGTGGCGCTGGTGCGCGCCACCGTCCCGCCCCCCGCGCGCTGGCGTCGCCGGCCGCAGCCCGGCTTCTGGCGCCGCGCGTGGTGGCGGCTGTCGGGGAGATAACCGCTCCCAGCGCCTTGCTCAGGCGTCTGGACGAGCTGCCCGTAAAAAGGCTGCGACCGTCTCGGGCGAGAGGCCGGTGAGATGGGCGATGGCATCGGGAGGCATCCCGACTTCCGCAGCGTCTGAGATCGCCGCTTCGGCGTGCCGGTGCGACTCGATGAACTCGCTGCCCACCTCCCGCAGGCGACGCTCAATGTCGGTGTCAGCCACCCTCAGCACCGCCCATCAGCGTGCTGACCACCGCCTCATACACCCCTGCCCCGTAACCGGCTTCCGTGACGCGCACGTTGGCGTGGGCGGCGACGGCCTCGCGCATCGAGGGGTCGCGCTCCACCGCGTTGGCGACCAGCCAGAAGACGTCCACCTGCGGGGCGCAGGCGAGATCCTCGCGGGAGTCGCCGACGGCGAAGGTGTCCTCTCGCGAATAGCCGCGCGCGCGGCGATGGAAGGCCACACCGCCGGCCTTTGAGGCGCCCGCGGGGAGAAGGTGGTAGCCGCGCACATGCGGCAGACCGGCGAGCGCCTCAGAGCGGCGGCTGACCACGCCATTGTCGAGCAGCCGCAGATTCCCGTGGCCGTGCTCGGCCAGCAGCAGGTCGGCCTCCTCGGCGTCGACAAGACCGCGGAACAGGTGGGAGACGTCGCGCTGGACATGCCATGGCTCGTGGTACTCGAGCCGCCCGCTGTAGTGCTCGAGCAGCAGCGCCGGGGCGCCGGAGCGCTCGATCTGCTCCGCGATCGTCAGCTCGCCCGGGAGCAGCTCGCCGGTCAGCCAGTGCTCCTCGCCATCCAGCACCACGCAGGAGCCGGCCTCGTAGATGAACGAGCTCTGGCCGAGCAGCCGAGCGTCCTCGAAGACCTGTGCGCGCCGGCGTCCCGACATGAGGACGACCTCGACGTCCGCGCGCAGGCAGCTCTGAACGGCCCGCACGCCCGCGATCGACACCGCTCCCTCTCCGTCGTGCAGCAGCGAGGCACCGCGGCCGAGCAGGGTGCCATCGAGGTCGATATACACGCAGCGGGCGCTCACGCCACCCTCACGCTCGCAAATGGCGGACGCTCCAGGGGGGCGTGCGCGGAAGCGCCGCCGCTGTCGCGCAGGCCGTCCTCCTGGGGTCCGATCAGGCGGCCTTCGCGTTCGAGCCTGGCGGCGATTGTGGCCAGCACCGTCACCGCCATCGGCGTGAGCGCCGACAGCGGCTGGTGACGGTTGTGGTGCTCCTCGAGGTCCACCTGGGCGATCCCGTCCAGGCCGATCTGGCGCCAAACGTCGATCAGCATCGCAATCTCCACGCCGTAGCCGGTGGCGAAGGGCACCCGCTCGAGCAGCTCGCGGCTCACCGCCACCTCGCCGGCGAGCGGCTGGCGCACCTGGGCCAGCTCCGGGTAGAACAGCTCGAGCGCGGGACGCGCGAGCAGATGATTGACGCGACCGCCGCCCTCTCCGTTCGCGGGCGGCTGCTGCTCGCCGGATGACCCGTGAGCGACGAGCGGCCGACGGTAGAACGCCTTGACGTACGACACCCCCGGCTCGCACACGAGCGGGCCGAGCAGGCCAGTGAGGAAGTGCTCGGAGAAGCCCTCGGTGTCCGCATCCAGAAAGCAGACCAGCTCGCCCTCGAGCACCGACAGGGCACGCCACATCGCATCCCCCTTGCCGAGCACCGGGCCGTAGGCGGGCATCAGCTCAGCCTCCTGGAAGACGACCGCCCCGGCGTGCTCGGCCACCGCTGCAGTGCCATCCTCCGAGGCGGCGTCGACGACCACGATCTCATCGATCGCCCCCGCCCTGCGCAGCTCGCCGAGAGAGGCGACTATGTCTCCGACCGTCGCCGCGCAGTCGCGCGCCGGCAGGCACACCGACACCCCCAGACCGCGCTCGGCCCGCTCGGCGGCGATGCGCGCGACCGAGTAGTCGGAGTGATGGAAGGAGCGAAGCGAAACACGGTCGTTGCCTGCTTTATCGCGGCGAGGGACGGTCGAGCCGGGCATCGCCTCTACTATCGCAAGCCGTGGCTCGAGAGCGCAGAACCGACCCCTGGAGCGCGATGCTCGACGAGGGCCTGAAGGACGAGAGGCTCGTCTGCGAAGCGCACGAAGGGCCCGGGCGGGCGAGGCTCGTCAATCCCCCGCCGGAGCTTCACCCCGAAGTGCTGGCCGCGCTCGGAAAGCTGGGGGTCGAATGCCTGTACTCCCATCAGGCCGAGGCCGTGCATTCGGCCTGGCAGGGGCCCACGATCATCACGACCGGGACGGCCTCGGGCAAGTCGATGTGCTTCAACCTGCCCACGCTCGACGTCCTCTGCCGCGATGCGCGCGCACGAGCGCTGTATCTGTATCCGACCAAGGCGCTCGCCCAGGACCAGGCGCGGGCGCTTTCGAGCTTCGGGCTGACCAAGCGGGTGCGCCCGGCGATCTACGACGGCGACACCCCCCGCGAGGCGCGCGCGGAGATCCGCCGCAACGCCAACGTGGTGCTCACCAATCCGGACATGCTGCACGTCGGCATCTTGCCCAACCACGCCGCCTGGGCTGAGCTGTTCGCCAACCTCGCCGTGGTGGTGATCGACGAGGCGCACGTCTACCGCGGCGTTTTCGGCTCGCACGTCGCCAACGTGCTGCGCCGGCTGCGCCGGATCGCGGCGGCGTATGGCACCGAGCCGCGCTTTCTGCTGACCTCGGCCACGATCGCCAACCCGGTCGAGCTGGCCGAGCGCCTGACGGGCCTCGAGGAGGTCGCGGTGATCGACGAGGACGGATCGCCCGCGCCGGGGAGGCGGATCGCCGTGTGGAACCCTCCGCTGACCGACACCGCGCTGGGCACTCGACGCTCGACGCTCGCCGAGGCGGCGGAGCTCCTGGCCCGGCTCACCCGCGACGGCGCGCGCACGATCTGCTTCATGAAGTCGCGCAAGGGCGTCGAGCTGTTGAGCCGGCTGATCAAGCGGGACCTCGAGGGCACCCATCCCGAGCTGGCGGAGCTCGTCGCCCCCTACCGCGGCGGCTACACCCCCCAGCAGCGGCGCGAGCTGGAGGGACGCCTCACGAGCGGAGAGCTGCGCGCCGTGATCACCACCGACGCGCTGGAGCTCGGCATCGACGTCGGCGAGCTGGACGCCGCCGTGGTCGTCACGTTTCCGGGCACCGTCGCCTCGCTTCGCCAGATGTGGGGACGGGCCGGGCGATCGTCGATCCCGCGGCGCGAGCGAGGACTGGCTCTGTACGTCGCAGGGGAGGACGCGCTTGACCAGTTCTTCGCCCGCCATCCGCGGGAGTTCCTCGAGCGGCCCGTCGAGGCCGCGATCCTCGACCACGAGAGCCCGCTGATCTTTCGCCAGCACCTGCTCTGCGCGGCGCACGAGGGCCCCCTGTCAGGAGGCGACGCCGAGTTCCTCGGCCCGCGCTGGGAGGCCCACGCCGAGCTCCTTCAGAGCGCGGGTCAGCTACGCAGAAGGCCCGCTGTCGAGGACCGCCGGGGCGGTCGCGAAAATCAATCCAACCCAACCCGCACAGGCCTGAGCGCAAGCACATACGTCCCCAGGCAGCACGGCGGCTATCCCGCGGCGGACGTCTCGCTGCGCTCGGCCTCGGCGGAGCGCTTTGCGATCGTCGACGTCTCCTCGGGAGAGCTGCTCGGCTCGACCGAGTCCACGCGCGCCCACTCGACCGTGCACGAGGGCGCGATCTACCTGCATCTCGGCCAGTCCTACTCGGTCCGCGAGCTCGACCTCGATCGCCGGCGCGCGCTCGTGGCGCCCTTCGACGGCGACTGGTACACCCAGCCCAAGCGCGAGACCGATACGGCGATCGTCAGCCTGCTCGACCGCCGCGAGGCGCTCGGCGTGAAGCTGTCCTTCGGCGAGGTGAGCGTCACCGACACGGTGCTCGCCTACCAGCGCAGACGCGTCGCCGATCACTCCTCGCTCGACCTCGTCGCGCTCGATCTGCCCCCCACGAGCTTCGACACACAGGCGCTGTGGTTCGAGCTGGACGCCGGCGCCCTGGCCGAGACGATCCCGCTGGAGGTGCTGCTCGGCGCGCTGCATGCGACCGAGCACGCCCAGATCGCGGTGCTGCCGCTGATCGCCATGTGCGACCGCTGGGACATCGGCGGGCTGTCCACCAACTTCCATCCGCAGACCGGCGCCGCGACGATCTTCATCTACGACGGTCACCCCGGGGGCATCGGAATCGTCCGCACCGCCTTCGCCCGCTTCGAGGAGCTCTGCCACGATGCGCATGCGCTGATCGCCGAGTGCCCGTGCTCGAGCGGCTGCCCCTCGTGCGTGCAGTCTCCGAAGTGCGGCAACCTCAACGAGCCGCTGTCAAAGGCGGGCGCACGGCTGTTGCTCGAGCGAATGCTCGCCGCGCCGTCGGCGCCCGCCTCAGAGCTCCGCTCTGAAGCGGGTGCACCGTTGTTGAAGGCGTAGGAGGCGCGCCGTCAAATTGAACGGCTGACGGCTCCTGAACTGCTGATGGCTTCCCTCAAGAACATCACTCTGTGCACCGCACTGTCGGCGTGCGCCGTCCTCACGGCCGGCGTCGCGGCCGCGCAGGGGCCGCCCACGCAGTCGGTGATCTTCGAAGGTCCGGGCGGGCGCACCCCCCTGACGCAGTGGAGGCTGCGCAGCGATCCGGCGAACCGCGGTCTCGCGCGCGGCTGGCGCAACGGCGGCTTCGGCGGCGCGACCGTGAGCCTGCCGAACGTCGTGCACCCGGCGCCCTACAGCGGGAAGGCCGGCGCGGTCAACTACGAAGGCTCGGTGGCGTGGTATGAGACGAGCTTTCAGGCGCCCGCAGCCGGCCTGTATGCGCTCAGCTTCCAGTCTGCGAACTACAGGGCGACCGTGTGGGTCGACGGGCACGAACTCGGCTCACACAGGGGCTCCTACCTTCCCTTTGAAGTGCGAGCGAGGGTCGCCGCCGGCAGGCACACGGTGGTGGTGCGCGTCGACTGGAAGGACCCCGCACAGCAGTCCAGGGAAGGGTTCCACCGCACCTGGTTCAACTGGGGCGGGCTCGACGGCGAGGTGGACGTGCGCCCCATCGGGGAGAGCGAGCTGTCGAATCCGGCGCTCACGACGACGCTCCAGCCGAACGCCCCGAACTCCCCAAGCGCCGCGGTGACGGTGAGCGTGGAAGTGCGCAACGACTCCTCACAGAGGACGATCCAGCCAGAGGGCTCGCTCGTGCACGGCAGCCAGACGATCCCCCTGAGCTTTCCCGCGCAGACGCTCGCACACGGCCAGAGCGCGACCGCGAGCACGACCGTGACGGTCGCAGAACCGGCGCTGTGGTCGCCGCGGAGTCCCAATCTCTACACGCTGTCACTCGCGGTCGGCAGCGAGTCGAGCTTCTCCGCCCGCGTCGGCCTGCGTCAGCTGACCTGGAGTCAGGGGCGCGTCTACCTGAACGGCCAGCGCCTGCTGCTCCATGGCGCCTCGATACAGGAGGACGCGCGCGGGCACGGCGACGCCCTCACGCCCGGCGATCAGGACGCGCTCGTCGCCGAGCTGCGGGCCATCGGTGCAAACGCCGTCCGCTCCCAGCACCCGCTGGACCCCGCCCTGCTCGAACGCCTCGACGCCGCCGGATTCCTCGTCTGGCAGGGCGTCGGTCCTGTCGAAGGGGCCGGCAACTGGTACTCCTACACCCCGCGGCTGCTCGCAGAAGCAGAGCAGCAGGCGCGCACCGCGGCGCTCGCGGCCGAGCTGCACCCGTCGATCATCGCGTGGAACCTCGCCGATGAGATCGCGGGGAACGGCCGCGACAGCGCCGAGGTGCAGTACGTGCAGTCGCTGACGCACTGGCTGCACGCCCGCGACCCGGGCCGCATGGTCGCCGTGGATGTGTGGGGAGACCATCCACCGGCGCACGCCGGCACCATCTACAACGGCGTGGATGCCGTCGCGGAGACCGACTACACCGGCTGGTATGACCAGCCCCACTCAACCCTCGCCCAGCAGCGCGCGACGATGCGCACGCGCCTGGCCGCGATGCACCGCACGTTCGCCGGCAAGGTGCTCGTGATCAGCGAGTTCGGCGCCGAATCGAACACGCTCAACGCACCCGGCAGCCCGGGCAGCTATGGCTTCCAATCACGCCTGCTCGCAAACCACATCGCCGTCTACGAGGCCGACCCCTATCTCAGCGGAATGCTCATCTGGGACCTGCGCGACTATCCCCTCAACCCGACCTTCGCGGGCGGCTCGATCCACAGTGAGCTGCCCAAACTGCGCCTGATCGAAGGCATCAACCAGAAGGGCCTGTTCACATACGGCGGAGCTGCCAAGCCGGCGGTCGGCGTCGTGGCACGGCTGTTCGGGGCCCTGCCGGCCGGATGAGCCTGCGCGCCTACTAGGCCTTGTTTCCGCGCGCGATCCTGCGCAGGTCGATCGTCTCGTCGTAAAGCTTCGCGTCGACCCCCTCCTCGAGCGCCACCTCGCGCAGCGGGCGCCCGGAGGCGGTCGCCTTCTGCACGATCACCGTGCCCTTGTCGTAGCCGATCGCTCCGTTCAGGGCGGTCGCCACGGCCAGCGTGGCACCCGCCGAGGCGTCCGTTCCGGCCCTGTTGGCCTGAATGCCGTCCACGCACTTCTCGGCGAACACGCGCGCCGTCGAGGACAAGAGGTTCAGCGACTGCATGAGGTTGCGCGCGATCAGCGGGATGCGGACGTTCAGCTCGAACTGGCCCTGCATCCCGCCGACGGTGATCGCGCCGTCGTTGCCGATCACCTGGGCTGAGACCTGGAGCACCACCTCGCAGATCACCGGGTTGACCTTGCCGGGCATGATCGAGGAGCCCTTCTGCAGCTCGGGCAGGAGGATCTCGCCGATGCCGGCGCGCGGACCGGAGCCCATCAGGGCGAGGTCGCCGGCGATCTTGGTCAGGGACACGGCGAGCACCTTCAGCGCGCCCGAGAGCTCGACCAGCGCGTCGCGGTTGGCCTGGGCCTCGAACGGGTCGAGCGGAGCGGCGATCTGCCTGAGGTTGGATTCGCGCTTCAGGCGCGCGCGCACCTTCTCGGCGAAGCGCGGATGGGTGTTCAGGCCGGTGCCGGTGGCGGTCCCGCCGAGCGGGATCTGCCCGACGTGGACGAGCGCCGACTGCACGCGCTCAGAGGCGAGCGCGATCTGCGCGGCGTAGCCCGCGAACTCCTGGCCGAGGGTGACCGGCACGGCGTCCATCAGGTGGGTGCGGCCGGCCTTGACGACGTTCTTGAAGCTGCTCGCCTTGCGCGCGAAGGAGCGCTCGAGCTGTTTCAGCGCGGGCAGCAGCTCGTTCTGGGCGACATCCAGCGCGGCGAGATGCACGGCCGACGGGAAGACGTCGTTGGAGGACTGCCCCATGTTGACGTGGTCATTGGCGTGGACACCGTCGCCGGCCAGCCGCGACGATGACCTCGTTGGCGTTGGTGTTGGTCGAGGTGCCCGAGCCGGTCTGGAAGACGTCGATGGGGAACTGATCGTCGTAGGCGCCGGCGGCGATCGCGGCGGCGGCCTTCTCGATGCGCGGCGGCGCTGCGTTTGGAGAGCAGCCCGAGTTCGCCGTTGACGGCGGCGGCGGCGCCCTTTATGCGGGCCAGCCAGTGGATCACCCCGAGCGGCACCGTCTCGCCGGAGATCGGGAAGTTCTCGACGGCCTTCGTCGTCTCCGCGCCCCACAGTTGTCGCTGATTCGGCATTCGCTTCTCCTTTTTTCTCGGCCGGCGAGCAGAGACCCTATCCGCAGAACGCCGCGAGCTCCCGCGCGAGGCCGACGGGATCGTCATAGGCCATCAGGAATCCGGTGCTGCGCAGGATCCGCAGCTGGCCGTCGGGCAGCAGCCGAAGCGCCTCTTCGGCGGCGAGCAGCGGGTGCAGCGGATCCTCATCGGCCCACAGCAGCAGCACCGGCATCTCAAGCCGCGGGTAGGCGTCGAGCAGCTCGCTCTGCGCCCCGCGCGGCCATGAGCGGGCGCACTTCGCCCACGAGCGTGCGAGGCTCGAGTTGCCGGCGACGTCGGCGAAGGCGTGGCGCATCAGGTCGGCTGCGGCCGGGTTCTGGCGCGCGGACAGAGCGCAGGCCGCGCTCGCGGCGTGAACACCACGCGGGTGCCATGGGAGAGCAGGCGGTCGAGGCCCGGCACCGCCCCCATGCGCGTGACGAGCCGCCAGCGCCGCGCGCCGGCGCGGGCGCCGGGGCGGGGCGTGCAGGCGGGTTCCCATCAACACCAGCCGCTCGGGCCGCACGCGACCGGTGAGCACGGCGTGCAGGAGGATCTCCGCGCCGGCATCGTGGCCGGCGAGGAAGGGCCGCGGCCCGAGCACCTCTGCGCTGAACCCGCCCGAGCACCTCCGCCAGCCAGTCGAGCGTGTATGGATGGCGCCAGCGGTCCTCGGAGTCGCCGTGCAGCGGCAGGTCCGGGAGCACCACGCGAAAGCGGTCGGCGAGCTGCTCGACGGCCGGCTCCCACTCCTTGTGCGACAGAAAGGCGGAGTGGAACAGCGCGAGCGGCGGGCCGGCGCCGATCTCGCGGTAGGCGACGCGCGCACCGTCCGGGTGGTGGTAGAGGCGAAGCCTCATGGCTGCATCCTAGGAGCGCCAAACCGCAGGCGGCGCCGGGACCGCCCCCGTCCCCGCTGGAGGCCCCACCTACAATGGGCCGCCCCGTGACGGCATCTGAACGAAACACGCTGATTCCGCGTCGCGAGGTCGATCCTCGCCAGGAGCTGCCAGCGCTCGAGCAACGAGGTGCTCGAGCGCTGGCGCGAGCGCGACGTGTTCGCCGAGTCGCTGCGCATGCGCGAGGGCGCCGAGCGGTGGGTCTTCTACGAGGGCCCTCCGACCGCGAACGGGCCGCCGGGCGCACACCACGTGCTCTCGCGCGTCTTCAAGGACATCTACCCGCGCTTTCAGACGATGCGCGGCTACCTGGTGGAGCGCAAGGGCGGCTGGGACTGCCACGGGCTGCCCGTCGAGATCGCCGTCGAACAGGAGCTCGGCATCCAATCGAAGGCGGAGATCGAGGCGTACGGGATCAGGGAGTTCAACGAGCGCTGCCGGGAGTCGGTGTTCTCCTATCTCGAGGAGTGGAACCGGCTGACCGAGCGGATCGGCTTCTGGCTGGACCTGGACGACGCCTACCGCACGCTGGATGAGAGCTACATCGAGTCGGTCTGGTGGGCGCTCTCGCAGATCGATCGCCGCGGGGCTGCTCTATGAGGGCCACAAGGTCGTCCCCTACTGCCCGCGCTGCGAGACGACGCTGTCCTCGCACGAGGTCGCGCTCGGCTATGAGGACGTCGTCGATGAGAGCGTCTATCTGAAGCTTCCAGTGCTCGGGCGCCGAGGAGCGGCTGCTCGTGTGGACGACGACGCCGTGGACGCTCCCCGGCAACGTGGCGGTGGCGGTGGCGCCGGAGGCCTCCTACGCCAAGGTGCGGGTCGGTGATGAGATGTTCGTGCTCGCCGAGGAGCGCGTCGTCCCGGTGCTCGGGGAGGCCTCGAGATCCTCGAGCGGTTCACGGGCTCGCAGCTGCTCGAGCGATACGGCTCCTATGAGGGTCCGATCTTCGCCGCGACCGACCGCGAGGCGGGCCCGCTGCCGATCCTGGCCGATGGCTTCGTCACGACCGAGGACGGCACCGGCATCGTGCATCTCGCGCCGGCCTTCGGCGAGGACGACTACCGCGTGCGCGCCGCCGCCGGCATCTTCCGCGGCGATGAGCCGCGCACGCTGTACAACCCGGTCAAGCCCGGACGGCACCTACGACGATCGCGTGCGCGACCGCGAGGGAAGAGCGTATGCCGGGCGCTTCGTCAAGGACCCGGTGCTGACCGGCGAGCTGATCGAGGATCTGCGACGCGCGCGGGCTGCTGCTGCGCGTGCAGCCCTACGAGCACTCCTACCCGCACTGCTGGCGCTGCGGGACGCCGCTGCTCTACTACGCGAAACCGTCGTGGTACATCGCCACGACGAGGCTTCGCTCAGAGCTGCTGGCGGCCAACGAGACCGTCGCATGGCACCCGCCGCACGTCAAGCACGGGCGCTTCGGCGACTGGCTCGCCAACAACGTCGACTGGGCGCTCTCGCGCGAGCGCTACTGGGGAACGCCCCTGCCGGTGTGGCGCTGCGAGCGCGGCCACGTCCACGTGATCTGCTCCTTCGAGGAGCTCGCAGGAGCGCTCCGGCGCAGAGCTGTCAGACCACCATCGCCCGTTCGTGGACGACATCGTGTTCGCCTGCCCGCACGAGGGCGAGGATGCGCCGGAGCCTGCGGCTCTGAGATGCGGCGCGTTCCGGAGGTGATCGACGTGTGGTTCGACTCGGGCGCGATGCCGTTCGCCCAGCACCACTTCCCGTTCGAGCACGCGGAGCGCTTCGCCGAGCGCTATCCGGCGGACTTCATCTGCGAGGCGCAGGACCAGACGCGCGGCTGGTTCTACTCGCTGCTGGCCGTCGCGACGCTGCTGTCCGAGCCCGCCGCCCTATCGCAACGTCGTCTGCCTCGGCCTGATCCTCGACGAGGACGGGCAGAAGATGTCCAAGTCGAAGGGCAACGCGGTCGAGCCCTGGCAGGTGCTCGACACCTACGGCGCGGATGCCTTTCGCTGGTACTTCTTCACCTCCAAGCAGCCGTGGGACGGCTATCGCTTCTCGGCCGACACGATCGGCGAGGGCGTGCGCCTGTTCCTCAAGCAGCTGTGGAGCACCTACTTCTTCTACGTCGCTGTACGCACGCGCATCCGCCGGGGAGCTGAGCGCCTCCGCCACCGCGCGGGGAGCCGCCGGCGGGCAATCTCGATCGCTGGGCGCTGTCGCGCACGGCCGGGACGGCGCGAGCTCGTGGCCGAGCGACTGGACGCCTACGACGCGACCTCCGCGGGCCGCGCGATCGCGGAGCTCGTCGAGGATCTCTCCAACTGGTATGTGCGGCGCTCGCGGCCGCGCTTCTGGGACGGCGACGCGACGGCGTTCCAGACGCTGCGCACGTGCCTGCTGACGGTCGCCAGGCTGCTGGCGCCGTTCTGCCCGTTCATCGCCGATGAGATCTACGACAACCTCGACGGCACGCTGGCGAGCGTGCATCTGTGCGACTTCCCGGCCGCCGGCTCGCGGGCGATGGCTGCTGGCGCGCGACATCGATCTCGAGCAGGCCATGGCGCTTGCGCGCGAGACGGTGCGCCTCGGTCTCGGCGCGCGCGGGAAGGCCAAGATCAAGGTGCGCCAGCCGCTGCGGGAGGCGATCGTGGTCGCCGACGGGCGCGAGCGCGAGGCGATCGAGCGGCTCGTCGACATCGTGCGCGAGGAGCTGAACGTCAAGCGCGTTCGCTTCGTCGCCGCCGCCGAGGAGCTGGGCAGCTATGAGGTCAAGCCCAACTACCGCACGCTCGGCCCGATCTTCGGCAAAGCGATGCCGCTCGCGGCGGATGCGATCGCGGCGCTCGACCCGGCGCGGGTGGCCACGGCGGTGCGCGGCGACGGCGATCGCGCAGGCACCATCGGGATCAGCGTCGACGGGCGCGAGCACACGCTCTCAGCCGAGGATGTGATCCTCACGATGCGCCCTCCCGATGGCTACAGCGTCGAGCGCGAGGGCGCCCACGCGGTCGCGCTCGACCTCGCGATCGACGATGAGCTGCGCGAGGAGGGATACGCGCGCGAGATCGTCCACGCCGTCCAGAACGCCCGCAAGAGCGCCGGCCTGCAGGTCGAGGACCGCATCGAGCTGGCCCTCGCACGGCGACCTCGTGCTGGTGCAGGCGGCGGACGCCCAGCGCGACTACATCGCCGGCGAGACGCTCGCGCTCGAGCTCCTGCTCGGCGAGAACGCCGTCGCGGCTCAGAGCTCGATGGAGCACTCGGCGCAGGCCCACATCGATGGCCTGCCCCTCAGCATCGCGCTGCACCGCGCGGCGCGCTGAGCGACCTACGCGGCGGTGAGGGCGGGGTCCAGCTCCTGCTCGAGCTTCTTCTTGGGATAGGCGCCGATCACCGTCTTGACCGGCTCACCGCCTTTGAAGAGGATCATCGTCGGAATCGAGAGGACCTGGAAGCGAGCCGCGGTCTGCGGGTTCTCGTCGATGTCCAGCTTCACGATCGTGAGGTCGGGGCGCTCTGAGGCGATCTCCTCGAGCACCGGAGCGACGACGCGGCAGGGACCGCACCAGGGCGCCCAGAAGTCGACCAGAACGGGGCCCTCGGCCTCGATCACCTCGGCGTCGAAGTTGGTGTCTGTGACTTGATTCAGGGTGCCTGCCATTGCGCTCTCCTTGTTCGCTTTCCTACCACTATACAAAGTGAAGGAAGGGTGTCCAGTGGGGCCCGCCGTGTTCCTCAGCGGCGGTGGGCCGATCAGCGAAGTCGTGACGAGCCAGCCTTCTGATTGCGCACGATCGGCGGGTGGATGTGGGTCAGCGCAACGAACAGGTGCGGTGAGACGTAGACCTCGATGAACGCCGCGATCACGAGCACCGGCACGGCAACCGCGACGGTCACCACGGTGGCGGCCAGCAGCTGCTCCCACTCACCGCGCCGGCTGGCGATGATCCAGGCCGCCAGCGGCAGGAACAGGGCGATCAGCTCGGGTAGCGCGTGCGGCAGCAGGCCCAGCAGCAGCAGCCCGGGCGAGACGCGCAGGAAATGCGACACCCCGGCCAGGCTGTGCCCGATCAGGTAGGCCTGCGCGCTCAGCGAGAAGGTCGTGGCGCAGACGACGAAGCCGATCGCGATGCGCCCGCCGTGTTCGTGTACCCAGCGTGAGACGCCCGTGGTGGTGGCGAGCCTGCAATGGACAGCGAGCTGCCCGCGATGAACCCGGCGACGCAGGCCATCGCGTGCAGGGCGAGCACGAGCATGTTGCTCTCGAGCACGTTGAGCACGCTGCCGAGGTCGCCGACGGCGAAGGGCGGTTCCAGGGTGAGGATCTGCTGATAGCCCTGATCGAGCGAGGCGACGATCCACACGGCCGGAGCAGGCCGGAGGCGGCCACGGCCGAGCCGGCGACCCACTTGCCGAGGACCGCAGCCGGGGTGCGCTGCCAGCTGCGAAGCGTCGTGCGGGTATGGCGCACACCGTGGGCGAACGCATAGGCCGAGGCATCCATCGCCTCTGCATCGGCCGGCGGGGCGCTACCTGAAGCGCAAGCGCTCGGGACCAGCCACATCGCCTCGGCGGCGATCCGCCAGGACATCTTGCTCTGCCCCTGCTGGCGGTCGCGGAAGACGATCGGCACCTCGACCACGCTGGAAGCCGGCCCGCACCGCGCGATAGGTCAGCTCGACCTGGAAGGCATAGCCGCGCGAGCGGACGCTGTCGAAGTGGATCGCCTCGAGCACCTCGCGGCGGAAGCACTTGAAACCCCCCGTCAGGTCGCGCACCGGCAGGCCGAGCACCCAGCGCGCGTAGGTCGAGCCGCCCTCGCTGATGAAGCGTCGCAACAGGCTCCAGTCGCGCACGCCGCCGCCCGGCACGTAGCGCGAGCCGAGCGCCAGGTCGGCGCCGCTCGTAGATCGCCTGCAGCAGGCGCGCGAGGTCGGCCGGGTCGTGGGAGAAGTCGGAGTCCATCTCCATCACGTAGGCCGCGTCGTGCTCGAGCGCGTGGCGGAAGCCGGCGAGGTAGGCGGGCCCGATCCCGCTCTTCTCGGCGCGATGGAGAACCTCGACCCAGTCGTGCTCGGCGGCGAGCCGATCGGCGATCTCGCCGGTGCCATCGGGCGAGCCGTCGTCGACGACGAGCACGCGATAGCCCGAGCGCGAGCGCACGGGCCAGCACCGCACCGGCGGCGGCGACGATCGCCTCGATGTTCTCGGCCTCGTTGTAGGTGGGCAGTATCAGCCAGGGCTCGCCGGACATCGGTCGGCGTACCCTAGAGCGTGAGCAGCGGGAGCGTGCCGCCTGGCGCCCGCGGCATGGCCCCCGGGGCGCGCTGGCCTACCCTGATGCTCGTGGCCCAGCCCCAGCTGTCCAACGCCGCGATCGCGGACGCCCTGGAGGAACTGGGCGACCTGTACGAGCTCGACGGAGCCATCGTGCATCGCGTGCTGGCCTACCGCGCGGCCGCGAAGACCGTGCGCGAGGCGCCCGTGTCGGTCGCGGAGCTGGCGCGCGCGGGCCGCGCGACCGAGCTGCCCGCCATCGGCGACACACTGCAGGAAAAGATCGTCGCGCTCGTCGATACCGGCACGATCCCGGCGGCGGAGCGGCTGCGCGCGAAGTTTCCGCCGGGCCTGATCGCGATCACGCGTCTGCCGGGCATCGGGCCGAAGCGCGCGCGGCTGCTTCACTCGGAGCTCGGCATCGATTCGCTCGAGGAGCTGCGCCGAGGCGGCGCAGCAGCAGCGACTGCGCACCGTGCGAGGGCTCGGCCCGAAGCTCGAGGACCAGCGTGCTGTCGGCGATCGCCGATGGCGCCGGTGAGCGCGCAGCTGCGCGCCTGCTGCTGCCCAAGGCGATCGCGGCCGGGGAAGCGCTCGTCGCGGGTCTGACCGCGCAGGGCGGCCCGGGTACCGAGGTGCGCCTGGCGGGCTCGGCGCGCCGAGGCGCCGACAGCGTCAAGGACCTCGACCTGATCGCGGTGACGACCCGCCCGACCACGCTGGCGAAGAGCCTCGCAAGACTCGAGCAGATCGAGAGCGTGAGCTCGGCCGGCAGAGCCGGGGCGCGGGGACGGACGCATGCGGGCGTGGGAGTCGACCTGCGGATCGCCAAGCCCACGCAGCTCGGCAACCTGCTGCAGCACTTCACGGGCTCCGGCGAGCACAATGCCGCGTTGCGCGAGGCGGCGGTGCGCAGGGGGCTGCACGTCTCCGAGTACGGGCTGCTCGACGACGCCATCGGCCGGACCCGCACCTGCGCCGAGGAGGCGGAGGTGTATGGGCTCCTGGGCCTCGCCTACATCGAGCCGGAGCTGCGCGAGAACCGCGGCGAGCTGCGAGGCGGCACGACTCGACGGCGGCGCCGGTCTGCCGAGCCTCGTCGAGCCTGGCGGACATCCGCGGTGATCTGCACAGCCACACGGTGGCCTCCGACGGGCACGCCACGATCGCCGAGATGGCCGGCGCCGCGCGCGAGCGCGGCTATGAGTACCTGGCGATCACCGACCACTCGGCGACGCATGGCTTCGGCAACGACGTCTCAGCCGAGCAGCTGCGGCGCCAGATCGAGCTCGTGCACGAGGCCAACGACCGTCTGGAGGGCATACAGCTGCTGGCGGGCAGCGAGGTCAACATCCTGCCGGACGGCTCGCTCGACTACGAGGACGAGCTGCTGGCAGAGCTCGACTGGGTGATCGCGAGCGTGCACACCGCGTTCGGCACGAGCGAACAGGCGATGACCGAGCGGATGATCGCGGCGCTCGAGCATCCGCTCGTGGATGCGATCGGCCATCCCACAGGCCGGCTGATCGAGCGCCGGGCGCCGTACGCGATCGACCTCGCGGCGGTGTTCGCGGCGGCCGCCCGGACGGGAACGATGCTCGAGATCAACGCCAACCCCGACCGCCGCGACCTGTCTGACATCAACGCCCGCGCCGCCGTCCGCGCCGGTGTGCGCATCGTGATCAACTCGGACGCCCACCGCACGCAGACGCTCGAGAACATGCGCTGGGGGGTGCTCACCGCGCGGCGCGCGTGGCTGCGTTCCGAGGACGTCGTGAACACTCGCCCATGGCCAGCCCTGCAGAGGCTACGCAAGCAGTCGCGGCAGTAGCTCCTCGGCCACGAGCCTGTCCACCACCTGCGGGGAGAACGGCGCGAGCGCCTCGCGGGCGCGAACCGCGTAGTCGGCGAGCGGGTCATCGAGAGCCGTGCGCAGCGCCCCCGCAAGATCATCGCCCACCAGCCGCTGATCGAGCGCACGGGCTATTGGAAGCGCCACGTAGGGCCCGGGCGCGGCGGTGGTGACGAGCAGGCAGCCGTCGGCGAGCGCCTCGAGCTGCGCGCTGCCGTAATCCTCGCGGCGCGGGGCGCACACGAACACGCGGGCGCGGCGAACGAGCGCGCGATAGGCCTGCACGTCGAGCGCGCCGACCACGCGGACGCCATCCTCACCTGCCGCGGGGAGCCCGGCGCGCTCGAGCTGCTCGGCCGGCGCACCGGCCACGACGAGCTCCTCCGAGCCCGTGCGAACGCGCCGCCAGGCCGACAGCACGCGGTCAAGGCCCTTCTTCGAGGGGTTGGCGGCATAGGTGATCGCGGCGATGTCGCGGCTCCGAGCCGGGGCTCCGAGCCGGGCCCGCCTCCGGCCGAGGGCGGTGAAGACGTTTCGACCGCGATCGGGACCACCACGGCGCGATCCCCCCGCCGCGCCGGCGGCGGCGCCTCGCGCAGGCCGCCCTCGCTGCAGGGGAGCAACAGCGGCGAGCGCTCGAGTCGCCGCCGCTCGACGGGCCGCTGCCACAGCCCGTGACGCCCGGGCCGGTTGCCGGCCGACGGGGCGTCGAAGCGAATCGCTCCGGGGCGGGGCCACAGCAGCGAGGCGGTCGTCGTCGAATAGATGATCGCCCTCGGCGCCTGCCGGGCGAGCTCGCCCAGAGCGGCGCGGCGAGCCGCGCGCGCCCAGTGCAGATCGACCAGCGCCAGCGTGCGCAGCCGCCGCTGCGGCGGACTGGCGCCGGCGAGGACCACGCTGGCGCCGGCGCGCCGCATCGAATCGGCCAGCTGCGCGTCCGCGGTGCGCAGACCGGCGGTGGAGCCCAGCGAGACGAGCAGGACGTCAACCGTCGCCGGCGCGCCCATCTCAGGTTATGGCGCCGTTGGCGCGCTCCGGGCGCAGCGCCTTGAAGCCGGGCGTGCGCATGAGCTCCATCGGGCGCACGGAGGAGGTGCGGCGCACCCAGAAGGTGGCTCCATCGCGCTCCTCGATCGCCGCCACCGCCGCGTCCTGCCGCCGCCAGGCGAGCGCCCAGATGATCGCGAACCCGGCGGCGATGCCCGGCACCTGGGGGGCCAGGAAGGCCAGCCCGCCGGCCGCCAGCGTGAACACCAACAGCGGCCACAGCCGGTTGATGAGGATCGCGCTCGGATGGTGCTCGGGCAGGGTCGTGCTCGCCTTGGCGCTTGCCAGGAGGCGGGCGATCGGCGGGTTGGTCTCGGCGCGCCTACTCAGGAGCAGGCCGATCAGCGCCGCGATCACCCACCAGCCGACCGCGAAGGGAACGATGTGTTCTTCGCCGTGCTCTCCGGCCGCGAGCACGGTCACCGCGGCAAGCGCCGTGGCCGCGCCGGCGCTCAGCAGCACGGTGGTCTTGAGGAAGTCGACGAACCGCACGGTGCAGAGGCGCCTACAGCAGCGCCTCGAGCAGTTCGCGCACGCCGCCGGTCCCGTCGACCGTCAGGTCGGCCTCGCGCGCCAGCTCCGGAGGCGCTTCATCAGAGCGGACGGCCACGCACAGCGTGCTCTGAAGCGCCTCCGACTGGGCGAGCGCGCGCAGTGCGCGAAAGGCATCGAGGTCGGTGCTGTCGTCGCCGACATACAGCGCTGCGGCAACGGGTGCTCCGCGCAGCAGTTTGGCGATGCCGAGGCCCTTGTCGAGCGGGACCGGTGGGCGCACCTCGAGCACCTTGCGTCCCCAGTGCGTCGCGAAGCCCTCATCCTGCGCGAGCCGGGCGATGTCGCTGCACGGCCGCGGCCGCGCGCCTCCTCGTCGGGGGCGCCGCGCCAGTGAAACGCGGCGATCGCGTCCTTGTCCTCGCTGCGCACGCGCACCCGCTGGTGCTCGCCGGTGTATGCGCGGGCCGCGAACGCGCGCACGCGCGCCGTCCACGCGGCGACGTCGGGGTCGACCTCCGGGCGGGTCGCCCCGGGGCGCAGCAGCTCTCCGCCGTGGTTGCCGATGTAGGCGATCGTTCCGATCGCGACGATCTGGCGCGCGGTGGCGGCACGGCGACCGCTCACGCAGCCGACGATGCGGTAGCGCTTGGAGATCTCGATCAGCAGCGTGCGCGTCGCCTCGGGAACATGCGCATCGGCGGCGTGCCGGACGATCGGTGCCAGGGTGCCGTCGATGTCGAGCAGCACCGCTGCGCGGGCGGGATCGGAGCGGATAGGCTCGAGCGCCTCCACGAGCGTGGCAGCGGGGGACACGACCTCTAGTATGGCGCGCAAGGTGGCCGACCCGTTCTCTCGTGCACGTGGCCGCTGAGAAGGCAACCGGGCGGCCGCTCAAGCTGATGGTGATCGGCACGCTCGCCGGCCTGTTCAGCGGCCTGTTCGGCGTCGGCGGCGGAAGCGTGATCGTGCCCCTGCTGATCCTGTGGCTCGCCTACGACGAGCGCTCGGCGACGGCCACGTCGCTTGCGGCGATCGCGTTCATCGCCGCCTTCGGGGCGGCCGCACAGGGCCTTTACGGCAACGTCAATGTGCTCGACGCGGCGCTCGTCGGGGTGCCGGCCGTGGGCGGCGTGGTGATCGGCACCTGGCTTCAGCAGCGCCTGCCGATGCGCTGGATCTCGGTCCTGTTCGCCGGCGTGCTCGTGGCGAGCGCGGTCGAGCTCCTCCTGCGATGATCGGCGCGATCGCGATCGGGGTGGCCGCGGGCATCGTCGCCGGCCTGCTCGGAGTCGGCGGCGGCGTTCTGTTCGTGCCGGGCCTCGTGCTCCTGCTCGGCCTCGGCCAGCACCAGGCGGAGGCGACCTCGCTGCTTGCGATCGTCCCCGTGGCGATCGTCGGGACCTACACGCAGGATCGCTACGGCAACGTGCGCCGCGCCGACGCGCTGCTGTTGGGCGTGCTCTCGCTGGCCGGCGCCGGTGCGGGCGTGGCGCTCGCCAACGCCCTGTCGGGCACAGTGCTGCGCGACGCCTTCGCCGTGCTGCTCGTGATCGTGGCGGCACAGCTCGTGCGCAGGGTGCTCCGCGACGGCGGGCCGCGCGCGAGCGCCTCGCGGCCGGAGGACGCCTGAGCGAGCGCGAACCACGGCGCCGCAACGGGCGCGGGGGCAGCTGGATGGATTGTGCCGCCGGGCAGGGGCATGCGCCGCGCTTGCGCACGACCGCGAAGATCACCTAGGATGGCCTAGACTCAGAGGAGCAAATGGGACTCGACAATCCAATCCACATCGCCTTTCTGGTCCTGATCCTGCTGCTGGTGTTCGGAGCCAAGCGGCTCCCGGAGCTCGGCCGCTCGCTCGGAACGGGGATGCGGGAGTTCAAGCAGTCCGTCACAGGTGAGACGCAGGCCCCTGAGCAAGCGGCGCAGCAGCCGGTGCTCACGGCCGCGCAGGCGCCGGCGCCCGCTGAGACCCCCGTCGCACAGCCGGCCGCCCCCGTGGCGGCGCCGGCCCCCGCCGTCGCGCAGCCGGCCCCCGTCGCACAGCCGGCGCCCGCCGAGGCGGCCCCGGTCGAGCCCCAGCAGCACGCTTAGAGCCGCCCACCCGTCCGCCGTCCCGCCGCGTCGGCCTGTCGCCGGCGCGAATCGCCTGCTGCCCGCTCAGCCGCGGTGAAGGATCGGGCCGGTCTGAACCGCCTGGAAGGCCGACCCGGGCACGCTCTTCAGCTGGTTCAGGTCTTCGTTGTTCCAGCGCGGGTCGGGCGCGCCGGTGATGTACCAGGACGAGCCATTGTCAGCGACGATCAGCCCGTAGCGCTTGAGCGCCCGCAGCACCACGAGCGCCTCGCCGTGGTAGCCGGCCAGGCTGAAGCCCGCGTTCAGTCGCAGCCGCAGGCCCATGGGGGCAGGCTCGGGTCCGAGCTGTTGA